>NZ_RBZW01000036.1 GCF_006543045.1 Salinadaptatus halalkaliphilus
GAGATTTTCACGAAGTTGACCGATCAGCTGAGTTTCGCAGGCTCCTGGATCGAAAATCACCTCGACGGATTCATCCAGAAGTTGCGTTAATCACTAAGCCGTTCGTCGGCTCCGCAAAACCTACTTCACCGCCAAGCGACGGCTTCAGAAGCGCGGCAGTGAGCGAATCGTTGAGTCCTACGGTGACGCACTGTGGGACCAGATTGACGATGTGTTCCACCGTGTGACCAGCGAGGTCGTTGAGTACGCCGAGTCTGTCGAGAACCCAGTGCTGGTACTGGAAGACCTGACGTACATCCGCGAGAACATGGACTACGGCGAGTACATGAACCGGCGGTTGCACGGGTGGGGCTTTGCCAAGCTCCACGCACAGATTCGCTACAAAGCCGCCGAGAAGGGGATTCCCGTCGAGACGGTGAATCCCCGGAACACGTCGAAGGCGTGTCACGCCTGCGGTGAACATGGCTACCGGCCACGACAGGCAACGTTCAGCTGCTCGAACGACGGCTGTTGGGTCGGTGAGTATCAAGCTGACGTGAACGGGGCGATAAACATTGCAGACCGCTACCGTAGTGGAGAGAGGCACCGCCGAAGCGACCGGGCTTCCCGGCAGAAGGCCGGTGACGATGACTCGGCTACGGATGGGGCCTCTTTGACCGGGCCACAAGACAGCCAAGCCGATGCTGAAAACCAGCAAACGACGCTTGGAACGTATGCGTCTTGAAACCAACAGGCCGCTACACTCGGCCTGAAATCCCGTGGTGGGATTCCTCCGCGTTCACGCGGAGGAGGAGGTCAAACTGGGAGAAGTCGATACGAGTATCGTATTCGATCATGCCACCACGACCGGCTGCATCCTCGAACAGACGGTCGATTTCTTGTTTGTAATCGTAGACGGTCTTACCTGGCTCTTCGCCAGCAAATGCGACGAAGCGATCACGGATATCACGGTCGTCCGCGATGATGTCGAGGAGAAACGTTCGAAGCTCGTCGTCAGGCGTCCGGTCGATCAGGGCTTCAACATCGACCGTCTCGGAGCTGTCTGATGAATCGGTTGTCTCGGACGTTGACTCGGATGAGCGATCTTCGACGGCTAAGAGTACAGCGACGATGTGCTTGCAATCTCCAGCATAGTCGTAGGGGCAACTACAGACGGTTTGAATTGTATCGTCGTCGATATTAATCGAGATGTCGTAATCTCGGGATCCACGAACGATTGCAGTAATGTCTCCATCCTCGACCTCCAGTTTCTGAATCCTCTCCTGCTCGTAGTACTTGACCCCTCGTTCGAAGGACTGTTCCGTACAGAGCGAACGAATGTCCGATCGGGTCGGGTACTCCATTACTGGCTATCTTTTCCTATGAAAGAGCTGGCATAGAAACCTTCGCACGGTAGATCAATCCAACTGTTGTCAAAAATAGCGTGCAAGATGGAACGCGCATATCTTGCATGGGGTTTCTCCAGAAGTAGCCCCCACCGAGTGCTCAATACAGTCATCAGTATTGTCCGCAATCAGTTCACCGGCTCTTCCCTACTGATTCATCAGGGAACGGGCCGTATCGTCGTGTATGAAGACAATTCACCGGTTCGGGGTGGCGGTTGGACTCGTGGTACTCTCGGGCATCGTGAGCCTGTTCGCAGCTCCGTCGCTCCCCGCCGACCTTGTCACGCACTGGAACGCCGCCGGAGAACCGGATGGCACCATGTCGAAGCAATTCGCACTCTGGCTGTTTCCCGCGATGACCGCAGGGCTGTTCGCTGTGTTCGCCGTGATTCCTCGGATCGGTCCACTCCGTGAGAACATCGCGGAGTTCCGGGCCTACTACGACTGGTTCGTCGTCATCTTCACCGGATATCTGGTCCTCGTCCACGCCGGGGTCATCGCATTCAACCTCGGCTACGAGTTCGATTTCACGGCCCTCATCTTGGTCGGCGCGGCTGGTCTGTTCTACTACGTCGGCATCTTCCTCCCGCACGCCGAGCCGAATTGGTTCGCCGGTATCCGGACACCGTGGACGCTCAGCAGCGACGAGGTCTGGAATCGGACCCATGCCCTCGGTAGTTGGCTGTTCAAACTCACCGCCGTCCTCACGCTGGTCGGACTCTTCGTCGGCGACCTAGCGATTTATTTCCTTCTCGTCCCACTGCTCCTGACTGCCGGGATTACTGCCGTATACTCGTACTACCTGTACGAGCAAATCGAAGGGGAACCAGATTCGGCCTCGGGATCGGATCTGTAAGTCGCGGCCCCGAAATTCCGGTTACGTGTCCCGGCTGCGGTTTTTGATCTCGTTCAACGCAATGAGTAGATACAGCACGCCGAACCCGCGAATTACTGGAATGAGTCCGTCCTTCCATTCGACTGTCTCTGGGTTTTCGTACGAGATGTTCATACTGAACCGGAGTGCCCGCTTCGGAACGAAGAGTGCAATAGCACCGGCCAGTCCAAGGACGTACATCGACACACGATACACCGTTCCTCCCAGTACGCTCACGACCACGAAAATCACGCCTTCCGCTCTAATCGCTGGCGTAAACGAGGGGCTGGGGCTCACCTCATCAGACTTTTTGAGGGCGAGTTTCTCGAACGCTTCTCGAACTCGTGCTGGAACCAGGGCCATGACGAGTCCCACGAGGACGAAACCAACTCGGGCCATAACTGACAGTAGGTCGGGAGAGACAATAACGGTATGTCTCCGTTGAGTCCACTTTCTTCGCCCCGTGATTGACCGCAGTCCCAGCTCAGTAGTCAAATCCCAACTGTCTCGTGACGTTTCCTTCTATGTACGTCGAATGTAACCTCCGATACAACAAAATGGAGTGGATGCAAAGGATGAGGTTATGGGAGTAATCGAACTTGACGGGTTGACAAAGGATTATGGAGATGTTCTCGCTAACGACGACGTCTCGTTCACCGTCGAAACTGGCGAAATCTTCGGATACCTCGGGCCAAACGGTGCAGGGAAGACGACGACGATTCGAACACTGCTGGGGTTACTCGAACCGACATCCGGAACAGCGACTGTTCTCGGCGCAGATGTTCACGATGAGGGCGCGCTCATCGACGCCAAGCAGCGAATCGGGTATTTACCGGCGCATCTCGGATTCAACGAGGAAGTGACTGGCGCAGACGTCTTGGACTATCATGCATCCGTCAAGGGTGGTGACCGGCGAGACGAACTCCTCAATATATTCACACCCCCGGTGGAGCGTCCTATCCGCGAGTATTCATCCGGGAACAAACGCATGCTCGGCATCATCCAAGCCTTCATGCACGATCCCGAACTCGTGATTATGGACGAACCGACATCCGGCCTCGACCCGCTTAAGCAAGAGGAGTTTAACGAATTCGTCAGGAACGAATGTGAGCGGGGAAAGACGTTATTCTTCTCGTCTCACGTGCTGAGCGAGGTCCGACGCGTCTGTGATCGGGTCGGGATACTCCGCGACGGGAAACTCGTTGGATTAGAGGATATCGAGACGTTGATGGACCAAGGTGGGAAGCGTGTCCGACTTCGAACGACTGACGAGGCGAGAACTGAACTCGCAGCACTCGATGGGGTCAGTGATGTGCAGACGTTCGCTGACGGAATCCAATTCATTTACACTGGCGAGTACAACACGCTTCTCCGCGAACTTGCGACACATGACGTGCGTGAGATCGACATCAGCGAACCACCGCTCGAAGACGTCTTCATGCACTATTACGGGTCAGCGGGAGCAGGAGAATCCAACCAGGGGGTTCATTCGGATGCTTGAAACCACGCGATATGAGACGAGTCGGCGTCTTCGAGGAACGGTGATTCTGACGATTGGGGTGAGTCTCTACGTGGCCTTTATCGTCTGGTATTTTTCTCTCGTTGATGCATCCGCTTACGCGCAGATCGCGGAGTCAGTGCCGCCTGCGATGAGGGAAGCGTTCGGCATTCAAACGATTGGAACGATAGAAGGGTGGCTCGGGGGACAGATTTACACGTTCGTATGGTTGGTGGGGCTCGGAATCTACTTTGCATACTCAGCAGCGGGGAAGATTGCAAGCGATATCGAGAATGACCGAATGGATCTGTTGCTCTCATTTCCGGTATCTCGGAGCCAGTTACTTCTCGAAAAATTCGCATCGATGGTGCTTCCACTTGTCCTGCTGAACGTAGTTGTGGGCGGTGTCACGTACGGTCTCGTACTGGCGATTGGCGAAACGATTGATCCGATGCATCTCGTGTTGGCGCATCTCCTCTCGATTCCGTATCTCCTTGTCTGCGCTGCGATTGGAACAGTTCTCTCGGTACTCGTGAATCGGGCGGCGGTTGCAGAGCGGGCTGCCATCGGGCTGATGTTCGTTCTCTGGCTCGTTGAGTCCGCAGTTGGCGCGGCGGAGGAATTCTCGTGGATTCAATACATCAGCCCAACCCATTACTACTCTCCAACACCGGTTCTCATTGATGGTACGTACGAGGTGATGGATTCTGGAATTCTCCTTGCTGGATTTTTGGGATTACTCATCGTGAGCCAAGTACTGTTCCAGCGGCGAGATATCTAGGGAAGCTTGGCTCAGAGGCTCTGTTGAAATCTCAGCAAGTAATATATTTGACTCGGTTGCGGTCAATACAGGGGAAGGACGCATCGTTCAGTACAGAGACTGTAGTCATTATCTGTGTTCACCACCGACTACGTTTATCCTCAAGAAACGTGTACTGTTAGCTATGGCTTCCGGTGATCCTGTTGTGGTTGAGGAGTGGTTTTGGATGCGCCATTCGAACCCAAAAAGCGTCTGGACGCGAATTCCGGTTGCTCCTGCTGTTGCGTATGCTATTTACCGGCGTTCTTGGCGTCTCTTGTTACTCTCGATACTGTGGGGAGTGGTCAATCCAATCTTATTCTCCCCACCCAAAGATGAAGAAGCATGGATGACGCGGGGCGTTCTCGCTCAACAGTGGTGGGTTCGAGGAGAAGGCCACGGTATCCTCGGGTATCCAAGCCAAACATTTTCAGCACGGCAGCTGTGCTGACAAGCATCTATACGCTGTATGCTGCGTGGCGTCAGCGCCCGTTGAAGACCGCTCTTGGAACCATTCTGACCGTCGTGCTGAACTTCTGGTGGTTACGACATCTGGTTGAACGTTACGACAGACATGTTACGTAGCAATAATCGCCGTGCTGAATATATCCTCTATATCTTGCACGACGATTTCAACATGTCTGTGGTCTGCCATTCTGGACAGTAGGAGGATCTACGCTAATCCCTATCAGTATCTCCAGCAAGGACAAGTATCTCCCAGGACGTAGAACAATCTGAATGCGTATTGCGTTTGATGATGGAACGCTTCTTCTCGAAAATGCTCCCGACACGGTCCCTTTTGCTGAATGGGATGACCGTGTCGAGGAGTATCGCGCACGAGCGCAACACTATCGTGAAATCAGAGCGTGGGCAAACGGAGCTGACGGACAAGCAACGCTCAACGAGGCGACAACGACTGTAGAGAACGTTGAAGATGATGCTCGTGCTTATTCTGAACTTGCCCTTACCCCCTCTGTCGCTATCGAACCCCGAAAGTACCAACAGGAGGCCCTCTCAGCGTGGCAAGCCAACGACCGCCGTGGAAGCGTCGTCCTCCCAACGGGAAGCGGAAAGACGTTTCTTGCTGTCCAAGCAATCGCTGATGCGGGCGTCAGTACGGTCGTCGTCGTTCCGACAATCGACCTGATGAATCAGTGGCACGCTACGCTCACGAACGCCTTTGGAGACCAACTTCCAGATGGAATCGGCGTTCTTGGCGGCGGAAGCCACAATGTGACCAATATCACGGTGACAACCTACGATTCTGCCTACCGCTACATCGACGAATACGGCGATCAATTCGGACTCCTTGTCGTCGATGAGGTGCATCATCTGCCTGCACCGACCTACCAGCAGATCCCCGAGATGACGATTGCGCCGTATCGACTCGGCCTGACCGCGACCTACGAGCGTGCCGATGGGCAGCACGAAGAACTGGAAGATCTACTCGGGACGGTCGTCTACAGAGAAGAGGTTGACGAGTTGGCTGGCGACTATCTCAGCGAGTATGAGACGATTCATCTCCAGGTTGAACTCACACCAGACGAGCGAGAAGAGTACGATGAAGAGTATCAGATTTACCGCGACTACGTGGATAGCCACGAGTTTGACCTCTGGAAAGAACGTGGGTATCAGGAGTTTCTCAAACGAACGTCGTACGACCCGCAGGGGCGACGAGCGCTCATCGCTAAACAGCGGGCCGAAGAAATTGCGCGCACTGCGAAAAAGAAACTGGACACGCTGGATAACCTTCTGAAACGCCATTACGACGACCGGACAATTATTTTCACCGCGAACAACGACTTTGCATACGACATCTCCCAAGAGTTCGTCGTTCCGTGTATCACGCATCAAACCGAAACGGACGAACGGACAGCCATTCTCGAGCGGTTCCGCACTGGTGAGTACTCGATGCTCGTCACGTCCCAGGTCCTCGACGAAGGGATCGACGTGCCGGCAGCAAACGTCGGTATCATCCTGTCTGGGAGCGCTTCGAAACGCCAGTATGCACAGCGTCTGGGGCGGATTCTCCGTCCGACGGATGAGCGGCAGCCAGCTCGCCTCTACGAAATCATCGCCGAGGATACGGTGGAAACCTACGTCTCCGAACGGCGTCGACAGGGGGTGACATCGGATGCTGACGGCTGATCTCGCCCGCTCGCGTACGTACGAGGACACGATCACTCCGAAGTTCATCGATACTGACGACCAGCGGTATCGAGATACAGCCGAAGAGCTCATTCGGATCTTTGACGAGCATCTCGGTGAACCGAAGGGAGAGCTGGAAGACACGATTGATCAACTCACTGTCGCTGACACAGACTACAAAATCGTCCAGGGGTTAGCGAAGCTCCTCAAAGACGAGTGTGAATTCGAGACTGTTGCACCAGTTGATCCACGAGAGATTCGAGAGGAACTCTTCGCAGTCGCGAACGATAATTATCCGATTGTCCGTCAACCGACGCTGGGAGAGGATACGAAGTCCATTTGGGTGTATAGCACGGTAGCTGACAGACTCGAAATCACGCTCGAAGAATGCTATCGGGGGATGTACGCAGACTTGGAAGAAAACCAGCGACTGGTTCGATTCGGACACCGTGTTTCTGATGAATACGAAGACACGGATGGCTCAACGACAACGACACGGCTGACGGGAGATAGCGAGGAATCCTACGCCGAAGACACGGTTACAGTAGACTGGCTGCTCACTCGATACAATCTTGCCTTGGCACAGGCGGTGCTGTACGATGCAACTGAGATGCGGGTACGAGTCTGGGACTCGTTTGCGACAGTGTTCAGTTACGTCAAATTGTTCGGACTGATGCACCGTATCTATCCAATCGACAGCGACGGAAACCGCGTCCCCAGTACCGACGTTGCAGACGGGTATGAAGCGGTTCTTGATGGAGCGGCGTCCCTCTTTTCGAAGTCGCGAAAGTACGGCATTCGGATGGCGAATTTCCTCCCTGCACTCCCGTTGTGTGACCGCTGGGAGATGGAAGCCGACATCTTGGACGAGGACAGCGGGCTATCGAGCCAGACGCTCTCGTTTGAACTTGATCATACCGAGGGGTTGTCCTCCCACTACTCGGCACAGAGTGATTTCGACTCTGACGTGGAGCGGTCGCTCGCTCAGAAATGGAAGCGAGCAAACACCGATTGGGAGCTCATTCGAGAAGATGACGTACTGGATCTGGGAGCGGAAGTGATGCTCCCTGATTTTGCGGTCGAACACCCTGATGGACGCCGAGTGTTGTTCGAGATCGTTGGATTCTGGACACCCGAGTATCTGGATGAGAAGCTGGCAAAGATACGAGATGCTGACCGTGACAATCTCATCGTCGCTGTTTCCGAACGGTTGGATTGCTCGGCTGACGATTTTGAAGGGATGGACGACCGCATTCTGTGGTTCAAGTCGGGAATTCACGTCTACGACGTCGTGGAGTTAGCCGAGGAATATGCCGCTAACACTGTTTTAGAAGAATGAGGTATAGACTTCTGCTTCTGGGTCAACAAGGTGGCATCTACTCTGATTTCGGCGTTTTCACTTATCTCCCTCATGTGGTGGGATTCAGGACAGCAGTTCTGTCATAGACCGGAGCTTTGACTCGACTTTAGCATACTCGCCCGTATCCCATTCGAACCGTTCTTCAATGCCAGCATCGGTGAACCGCAGTGACGCCCGAACATCACGGTCGGGATCATGTTGGAACAGAGCCAATGCGTATGCGAGCATTTGGGGACGATAGTGTGCTGCAAGTTCGGTTGACGTTGTCGACGAAAGGTCGTTCGTTTTGTAGTCGATGATATGGTAAGCATCGGGGGTGACGAGCAGTCGATCAATATCCCCGACGATCCGTGTTCCGTCGATCCGAGCAACGACCGAGTATTCGTCGTACGTCGCCTCGAGTGAGCTCTCAGCTTCGATCCGATCCACAAATTCGACTGCATCAGCGGCGTGTTCGACGGCATCCTGGAGGTCCGCTTCCGTAGGCTCTTCACCAGCCATTTGACTCAGCCGGCGAATTAGCCCCGTCCAGTCATCTCTCGGTGGACGAAGTTCGGTAAGACGGTGAACAACCGTCCCAAAGGTAGTCGGGCTCAGGCCTGTCGGCTCGTCGCTATCGCTGTCGCCGTAGCTGTGGTCTGTTTCTGAAGCTGCTGCAACCTCGTTCACGAGCGTTGTCGCAGCGACTCGAGATTCCGGTGTGTGGGCAGGTGGTGACGGAATGGATATCTCTGGCAAGGCTTTCTCGTCGGATTCAGCAGGTTGCCAGTCTACAGGATGTGGTGGGGTACGCACGGTGTAGCTCGCGTCACCGATCTGGCTCTGTGCCCGCCCACTTTGGAGCGTCTGTTCGAGTAGCTCACCGTTCTCGAGGAGGAGCGGCTGGAGCCAGTCCCGCCATCGATCGGCCTCAGCAAAGTCGGCTGGGTCACCGAGTTCGACACTCCCTGATTCATCGATCTCGAGATCGTGGGTGCCACAGAGGAGCAGGTGGTCCCGTGTCCGCGTACAGGCGACATAGAGGAGTCGCTTTGCCTCGGCTCGTTCCTGGGGTCGTGATTGGCGATCGGCGTACTCGTGCACGGCTGTCTTTTCGATCGCGAAGGCGTCGTTCGGATTGGGACCACCAACTGCTGGAATCGGCGGTGCATCGTCGGTACCGTCGACGAGCCGGACGTATCCATGGTCGTCGACGGAGCGCCCGAAGTTGAGATCGCTACCCAGGTCTGGTACGGCAACGATCGGGAACTCGAGGCCCTTAGCGGAGTGGATCGTCAGTATTCGCACGCCTTCGGTGTCACCCGGAATATCTGCCTCCCCTTCGCGCGGGTCGAATTCGGTCTGGCGGTCGATCCGGTGGAGCAGGCCGGCTGCCGTGTGGACGCCGTTCTCGCTCCAGGTGCGTACCTGATATCGGAACTTCTCGACGTTCGCAACGGCCTGCCGACCGCGTTCGTCGGCACTAATGCTGGCTATATATCCCGTGTCGTCGATCACACGAGTCAGCAGTTGGTCCCACGAGAGCACGCCGTCATCAGTCGGCGTTGCACAGCCACTGAGTGTCCGCCACGTCGACAGACAGTCGAACGCATCCGCAAGCTGTTGGTCGTCCGTTTCGGCGAGTGCCTCCCAGACCGAGTCGGCGTCAGCGATCACAGGGGCAAGGCGGTTATCAGTAAATCCGAACAACGGCGATCGAAGCACACCGTAAAGTGAGACATCGTCTGCTGGGTCACCGAGGACTCGGAAGAGATTCGTCAGCGCCTGCACCTCGGGCGTATCGTAGAATCCGGTGCCGCCGATGACAGTGTATGGAATATCGTACTCTTCGAGCGCCCGTTGATACCGATCCAGATGCGTCCGCCGGCGAAGGAGGATAGCAACATCGTTAGGCGTCGCCTCCCGGTGGATACCCGTGTCAGGATCCTGGATCTCCGGCGGGTCATCAAAGAGGTGTGTCAACCGGGCGGCGAGCCCCTGTGCTTCGGCTTCGATCGTGTGATCCAGTGCACCGTCTGCAACGGGATGGTCCGGACCAAAGATCGTTTCCGCAGTCTCTGCATCGTCTGGAACGGCGAGATATTCAACGCTTCCCGTCAGCCCCTCGATTTCCTCGACGCGATCACGCTCCGTCGTCAGGTCCTGTGGCGGCGCTTCGAACGGTTCGTGATCGTCGCCTTCCGGCTGGAAGAGACGTTCGAAGAGTTCGTTGAGGAACGACAGCGGCTCGTCTAATGTCCGGAAGTTCCCCGATAGCTCGAGCGCAGTTGGTTGCGCCGCTTCGCTATCGGGCACGTCATCGACGCCACGCGAGGCATTGACCGACTGGAGATCGGCCCGCGCATCACCGAAGGTCGTGACGTCTGCCCCGCGGAATCCATAGATGCTCTGTTTTTCGTCGCCGACGAGGAAGACGTTTGATGCGGTTCCGTCGTCGACGCCGCTGAGAAGTTTCACCAGCTCCCACTGTCGAGGATCTGTGTCCTGAAACTCGTCGACCATTACGGCGGCAAACTGGTCTTCGAGTCGCTCTCGGACGTTCTCATTGGTGCGAAGGAATTCCAAGGTGGTCCCGATCACGTCGGGGAAATCGAGTGTGTCTCGACGCTCCTTTTCCGTGGTGTACTCCGCCAGGACATCCTCGAATACTCGCATCAACGCGAGTGCATAGTGGGCGCTATTCTTCTCGAGGGCACTGGGCGTGGTTTCGACCGCTTCTGCATGCGGCTCGACCGCGTCGATAACAGTATTGATGACGTCTTTCAGGTCATCGTAGACGGCGCTGTAGTCGCCCCAGTCGCCTCTGTCGCCGACGACGTAGCCGGAGCTGCTGTACAGGCCGCCGTTTTGCTTTTCACAGACGTCGTAGAGGTCGAGGACGACTTGTTGACAGGCACGCGGATCACTCGCGTCTGGATCCGCGGGAAGCTGTTCGACGACACTCTCGATCGTCTGATAGGACTGGAGTCCATCTTCGTCGGTGATCGTCGTCTGGTCGTCGACCTGACCAGCAATCGTTTCCAGCTCGTCTAAGAGCCCGTCATCGTAGAGGGTTTCGCGAGCGGCTGCAGCGTCCAGGTCACAGACGGTCTCCCAAAGCACGTCGATGTAGTCATCGACATCAGCATCCTGCCAGGCCGCCAGCACGGTCTCGCTCTGTGGGCGCTCATCGAGCAACGACGCGAGAACGTCGATCAGTTGGTCGCGATTCCACAGCTGGGCGAGGAGTGCAACATCGTCGACGTCTTGGTTCTGTTCGAGGAACTCGGTCACGACCTCTCGCTGAAGGGTCGCAGCCTCGTCTTCATCGACGACGTCGAACCCGAGCGGAACCGGGGCTTCGACGGCCTGTTCTCGCAACAGGCGTGTACAAAACGCATGAATCGTGTGAACGTACCCGTCCTCGAGATCATCGAGCACGTCTCGCCAGCGGTGATACTCGTCAGCCGAGTCGACACGTTCGAGTTTCTCGTACACCTCCTCTCGGACGCGCTCGGTCAGTTCCGCGGCTGCTTTGCGGGTGAACGTGATCGTGACGATATTCTCGGGCGTGAGATCGGGATTCTCATCGAGTATCGTCACGTACCGTTCGGCCAGCGTCGTCGTCTTGCCAGTGCCGGCACCGGCAGTGATCGCGACGTTTCGGTCCTGAATCAGTGCGTCCTGCTGTTCCTCCGTTAGCTGGATCAGTTCGGTCTCGGTCTCGGTCTCGGTTTCTTCAGTCATCGCTCATCACCGTCTGCAGATCCTCGTCGTCTCGAACACGGAGCGGCACGTATGCGACCTCGTCCTCGCGAGCGGTGTCGATGAACTCACGCTTGCGATGGTGGCGAACGTCACACGCCCGACGGTAGTCACAGAAGCGGCAGTTCGCACCTCGGGGAGAGTGCAACGTCGTGTGGAACCGCCCGTTGGCGATTGCGTCGTCGATCTGTCCGAGCCACTCGGGAACGACATCCTCGAGGAAGCGCCGGAGTTCAGTCTGCGAGTCGAATTTCGATTCGACCCCTCGAGGGACCTTGAGATCGTTCGGCGGTCGCACCTGGTAGTACGTCGCTGAGAGGGTTCCCTGGTCGAACAGATCACCATCGATGACCTCGTTCGCGGCGAGCAGATAGATGGGGAGCTGGAACGTCGTTCCGCCAGTCGTTTTCGTCATGTATGGTGCGTACCCGGTCTTGTAGTCGTAGAGCGTGATTTCCGGTTGTTCGGCGTCACGGTTCACGTCAATACGGTCGATATAGCCCCGAATCGCAACTGTCGATCCATCTGGCCGTTCGACTGAAAACGGCTCGCTATCGGACTCTGGAAGCCCTTCGCCGAAAGGTGGCTCGAACAGGTATGGAGCGGCAGCGCCGGCCTTGGAGAGTTCGTTGTCGAGGAACGTGGCGAATAGTCCTTGTTCGGGAGCATCGTGGGGTTGTACGCCGGCTTCGAATGGGACGGAGTCCTCATCACGAAGGCCCGCAAAGAGTTCTGCCTTCCAGCGCTCGTAGAAGAGCCCATCATACTCGAAATCGGCCTCACGGAGTTCTTCGACGGCAACCGTGTGGAGATGGTCGGCGAGCGTATCTCGGTCGTAGTCGGTGAGATCGACGCTCGCTTTGGAGTCATCCTGCAGGTCTGCGTAGAAGCGCTCGAGAACGTCGTGAACGTACGACCCGGTCTCGAGAGCCGTTGGCACGACTTCGACGTCGTCAGGATCCTCGATCTCGAGAACGTTGTCGGCATAGAATTTGAACCCGCACTCGACGTACTGCTCGATTCGACTCGCACTGTAGGGTTCTCGTTCCGACGGCGGATAAACCGCGTCAACCGTTTCGGGGTCCAGCAGGCCGTCGTGTTCGGAAAGGGTTGCTGTTGCCCTGTTGTCCGCGCACTGGAGGCCACGGTCAGTGCGCTTCGTTTGCTCGGGTGAAAGATCGCCCCGGTCGCCGGCATGACTAACTGCTACACGACGGTCGGAGGCAGTCGCGACGTGACGCTGGAGGTCCTCTCGAGAGCCGATACGATCGTCAACACCGGTTTTGGGTTCGATCCCGGTGACACGCTGGAGTTCGTCGAGGACAGGGGAGCGGACGACGGCAGACTCATCACCGCCTGTCTCCGGTGTAGTGATCGTGAGCGCATCGACGTTCGCAAGCAGGGTTGCGAACAGATACCGACCACGGAGGCGCTCGTCGGCGGTGTCGAACCGAGGATGGGCCTCGGTCATCGCCTCGAAGAACGCCGGTCGTTCCGGCGTTGCCGGGAAGTGTTCGCTCGTCAGGCCAACGAGAAAGACCTTCTCGAACGATCGCATCCGAGCATCGAGCAGCCCCATCACTTCGACGTGGCCTCCAGCAGCGGTTTGGGATGTTTGAATCGGGATGCCATCGAAGGCCCGAGTAAACAGCGCGAGTGGGGACTGGTCGGTACTGACTTTCTCAAGAGTTTCGAAGGAGGTGAGCACCTCGTCAACGACCTCGTAGGCTCGGTGTTCGAGTGCCTGCTCGGCACCGCTGGCGTAATCCCCGACAGCTGCCTCGAGGTCGAACTGATCGTCCAGCAGTCGGCGGAACGTCTCGGTTGCTTCTTCGATGTCTCCCGTTCGAAGCGTTTCCAGGCTCGCTAACAGATCCTCGAGTAATGCGTTCGTCTCGGCGTTGGTCGCCTCGAGAAGCGGTGCTGCCGAAATCGTATCGCGCCGACGAGCAGTAGCAGTGATGGTCGAGGCTTGCTCATTGTCGACGATATCGACCAGGGGATTCGCTAGCAGCGACGTGAGGTCTTCAGCCCGGGGGTCGGCCTCAGCAAGGCTCAGCAGATCGTGGACGACGCTGCCGGTGAACGTCCGCGTCAGCTGAGATGCGGCAGTCGTCACGTGTGGAATATCGAACGTCTCGAACGTGTCCTCGACGGTGCTCGAATACGCATTCGTTCCTGGAATAACGACCGCGAAGTCGTCTGGATCTCGTCCGTTCGCCAGCTCGGTTCGGAGTTCGCGGGCGACGAAGCGAATTTCGCGTTCCGGCGTCGGCAGTTCGCGCCAGTTGAGCCCATCCGGAACTGCGGTCGTCTCAGGATCCGGACGATAGAGAGCGTTAGTGACCGCCCCAAACGCTCTTCCGGACTCGTCTTTTGGCTCGAGACTCACCGTCTCGAAATCCAGCGACTCGTAGACATCCAGGGCGTCACTCGCGACGACATCGACACCCGTTCGGCCATCCTGATGGAGTGGCAATAGTGCAATCGTCGGGAACTCCTCGACGATACGCTCGATAATGTAGCGTTCGACGGGACGGAACTCGTAATAGCCGGAGAGAATCACAACGTCGATCTCAGGTGAGAGTGTTGATAGCGACTGGTCTGCCGTCGCGACGCCATGGAACAGTTCACCCCGGGTATTGACCCAGTCCTCGACGTGGTCAGCGTACAGTTCGCGGTAGTAGTGATAGGCGTCGACGGTGGCCGTTGCAATCCGGTCGTCGAGCGATGAGTTCTCGAACTCCGTCTCGAGTGTATCGGCAGTCCTGACGCCCGCCTCATCGAAGAGTGAAAAGCGGCTACTAAACGAATCCGCAAGCGCGGCAGAGGCCGGCTCGCCGGCGAGAGCACCTGCTGTCTCCGCTGTCGTTTCGTCGAGCGCGTACTCGGTGAGTCGACGGTTTAGCTGCCCAGACAGCGTTTCGACAGGGTCGTATAGATTTTCGTACCAGTTGCGAACGACCGAATCGAGTGTTTCGGAACGAAGGCGGAGGGGTCTGTGGAAACTGGCCCAGCGGTCCTCGATTTCACTTCGACGAGCATCGTTGCGGGTAATGTAGAGGATACTCCCCAGCGAATCGGCGGCGAGATCATCGGCCCGCTGAAACGCCCGTTGTTCAAGACGAGCGTGTTGTGGACCGGTAAGGAGCGTTGGATCCATCGAACACTCTCTACCAAGATATTCCACTTACTTGACTGTTAACCAAACTGATGGCTTGGATTGTACGGGAGCGGCTGTTACAAACTCCCTGGAGAATGAAATGCTACTAATGTTGCTCTCGTCCATCCTTTCGGAACTAACCAATGAGTAGGTATGCTTATAGCGCTTCCAGCTGGTCGATTGTGCTGTCCGTACAGAGTCCTTCGATGGTTAGACGCAACAGCGATCCGAGACGTCCATTCGGCCCATAATCGGGAGGATTCAGATTACCGGCTCTCTGTGGGGAACCGATATCGAGAATTGCCTCCTGCTTGGCGGATTTTTCATCTTGCTGTGTTACACCAAAGACTCGTCCTCCTCGATCTTTCACAAGGGAGAAACACGGAATATCTGTAATCCCATCCCCGATATAGATGATATTTTCGAACGGGACAGGACGGTCCTCCTTCTGTTCGTTGACTTTGTAGGGATTCTCCGTCGCTTCAGCAGCTGTGATTCCCTTATTGATCTCGAATAAATACCGAGTCTTGTCCGTAAAGGAGATAGGGCGCTTTACACGGGTGAACGTACTGTTATCATCAGTTGCCAGACGTGAAGCGTAGATTTCAGTACAATATTCTTTGATGGTCGATCCGCTGATCAACGATTCGATCCCCTCAGATACGACGTAGTACTCAATCGAGACATCGTCATACTCGGCTACGATTTCATCAAGATCGTTGAAAATCCCGGGAACCCCATCATAGAGTTCATTTTCCAACGATTCGGCACATTGTTCCAGTTCCGCTGGTGTTAGCTCACCCAAGGGTTTACCCTCTCCAATGTGGTCTAACAAGAGCGTTAAGTACGCGACAGTCGGGTCGAATCCATTTTGTACCCGCTCTCTGAACTGTTTGTTCCAAAACTCGTCAGGATCGATGTCGTATTCCTGCAGTAGGTGCGTCGTCGAATCAGGCGCGAGCGTATCATCGAAGTCGAAGACAACACCAATGTTTGTCGTCATTGGTCTTGCTCATCACTCCGCGTCGCGGTTACTTGCCTGTACTGAGATCGAAGCTTCTCTCGACTGGATTGGAGGTCTTCCGACGAAGTCTCGAGAATTTCTAAGTCATCAGGTCGGCGCACTCGCTCTTCGGTATCGCATTCGGGGTCAAGAGCCGGGTCCTTGAGAACCTCGTAATATGCGTCGTTGACCGTTCCGCCGATGATGTTCTCAATATCACTTGCAATCTCTTGTCGCCCCAGCGTGGTGATCCGATAGTACGTTTTTCGCTTGTCCGCTCCCTCGGGCCCCGGAATTTTCTCGATCAGGTCTGCTTCCAGAAGCTGCCTGAGGGGCTGTTCGAGGTTATTACTCACACGTCCGGTCTCGTCACTCAGTCGCTTACGGGATATTTCCCCGTATTCGTACAATAGGTACAAGATCGTGTACCTACCCTCATCTGCAAGCGCTTTCTTCCGCTTGATGTGGCTACTAAGGTCATCAAAGGAATTTCTGAATAGCCTCGTTTCGATGTACTCACTTGCGGTACCCCGATCCAAATACTGGAACCCTTGCTTAGTCTCGGTCATCACACCTTCAGCTAATACCCATCAGTACAAAGAGTTAACGGACGATAACCTTCTTGCGTTATACTTAAACGGCACCGGGACGAACTGGTTGATAGTAACAGCCGCACATGACAGGACGTGAATTTTCTTTTTCGTACGACGACAATCCCGTGATCGAGCACATCGAGCATTGTGCTCCTGTTCCCAGGACATCTCCCACCAGTGAACCGTTCTACGTCTACGTGATGGGGCCATACACCGCATTTGATGCTACCTATTCGTTTCCTGACGCAGACAACCTCGAAAGCCCGTTTATCGAGGATCCGTTATTCGATCCCGACAAACACCGCAACAAGATAGCTCGACACACTTATGAAGCCGCACTTGCGGACCTCTGTGAATCCATTCGGGGAGAACTCGGAGCCCACGCCTTTCTTGCGACAGACATCAAAACAATTCCAACGGTACAGGAAGCGCCTGAGAACGAACCTGGGATGTCAGTACTCGATCAATCGGTCGCTTTTTCGGCTGTTAGCGATGCGGTGGTGTTTGTGTTCACAGATGCCGGGCTCACCACGGGTGCCGGTTCGGAGGTCGGAGCGATTCTGAGCGATTTTAATCTCCGGCGCAGAAACCCCGAACCGGGCAGAAAACCTCGGAAACGAATTGGTTTATTCCTACACAATGAATTCACCAGTGCCAGCATCGACGAGGTACCGTATACCTACGACGTTCCCGTACGAGAGTTCACCTCCAAAGAGCAGCTTCTAAGTCGAATTCAAGGGTTCCTCGAAGACATTCGGCGTGAAGAGAAGAGCAGACCATTCCCGGTTTATGAACCGTACTGATCGTAGGAAATCAAAGAGTCGGAATGTCGAATACTTCTCGCAAACTTGGTCTGCAGAGTATCGACGCCGGGTTACTTTCTAGTGAATCACGGAATTCCTTCTGGAAACCTTCGAGAAGCCGTCCGGAGCCGGAATGGTGGAAAAATTCCCTGTCCTCTTCTCCCTCGAGGAGGTGTTTCCGGCGTTTATCAGAGTTCTCTGTTGCCATCTCGTCTAATTCAACGGCGAATGCCTCGATCGTCTTCTCGAACGTCCCGATGATAAACAGTAGTCTTGACCGGATCCTGCACCACCAGATCCTAGGACGTTGCATGACGTTCGAGTCTCACCGTCGAGGTCACACCTCCTCGTCGTAGGCCTCAAGCTCCTCGACGAGTTCAGTCGTGCGGAGCGTATCGAGTTCGGTCCAGTACACCTCCCCTTCGTACTCCACGAGCCACTCACCCACCCGGTCGGAAACGTATATCGGCTCGTGCTCGAGCAGCCGCTCCCCGACTTCGACGAACGCATCGTCGTCGGTCCCGACGACAGCTCGTCCTTCGGAGATCGCTTCCTCGACGAGGTCGTGTTCGTCATCGCTCAGCGACTCCAGCACGAGGAGGTGCTCCTCACGAAGGTCAGCTCCGTACACCGCAGGCGTCGAAGCACGCTCAAGAACCTCGTACGTGAAGGTGTATATCGTGGTCTCGGTTTCGCCACTCTCGATTGCGAGGACATGATCGTCGATGACGACGAACTCGTACTCGGACTCCGGAACGAGAACGGACGCCTCGATGTCGCTGTCGTCCGTATATTCGAGTTGAGCCCCGATACGCTGTTCCTCATCGGTCTGGGAGAGTTCCTCGCGGAGACCACTGAGTCGCTCTCGATCGACGTCGGGGAGGTTGTCGTAGTCTATCTGTGATCCCGTCGGGTCGTCGTCGATTTGATCTACAGTGACAACATAGTCGGTTCGCGTTCGGTCGTCGGTCACCGTCCAGGAGACGTTGTAGACGGTGTTCCGCCAGCGAACTGGCCGGTCCGGATCGAACGGGGGGCGTTCGCCCTCGACGCCGGTGCGGCTTGTCTCCAGTGCATCCTCAAGTAGCGTCGCTGTCTCCGGATCGCGGTCGGGGTCGACCGGTTCCGTCGCGGCGTCGCCGATGTCAGCGTCGGTCTCGACTGCTGTCATCGTGAGTGCTCCACCGGGTGTGACACACCCGGCAAACGTGCCGAGACTTCCCGTCACCACGATTCCGAGTACCTGTCGCCTGGAGGGCATATTGACCAGTTTATGAGACTTAGATAATAGACTTTCTGAGATACTGATGTCGGGGATCAACCACAACGTGTCTCAACGCACCTGTCGTCACGGTACGTTCGACAGTTGTTCTTCGAGTTCCGCTGTCGTCGTCCACGAAAAACACTGGTCTAGTGATTCCAGGTGGACGAGCGAGTCAGTGATCACGCCGCTGTACCAGGGGGTGCGACTGCCAAGTTCGGTCTCCAGGTAGGATTCGAGATGCTGCACTGAGATGTCTAGACCGTGGTCACGGGCCTGGTCAGCGAGTGTACTCAGTTCCTCGGTGAAGTCATCAGCATGGTACGCTAACTCGACTGCTCGAGCACGTACTGCGCCTTCTGTTGTGAGCAGCGATTCATCATCATGACATCCTCCACGCCGTGAACGGCGCGGTTTCCTCCGTGGGAGTTTCAGCCGGTCTAGGAGTCTCCGGAAGCAATATTCCCGTCACGGTGGACGGTACTTGGGTCCGTGCGCTGTTCGTTGGGACTTTCGTGAGAGCATGGTGACTCCGACCAGTTGTGGTCGTCCCACTCGAACCGCACGGGCCGTGCCATCGGCCTGACTTCTGTGCTCGTGTGCCGTTTCAGGAACGTTTCTGAGGCTGTTAGGTCGGCGTATCCTTGGAACGTCCTCGGTTCCGACCGCGTGTCGGAACACTCGTTCCTCACGGGAAGGGCGGGACTCTCGCGCTGTTACAGGTAGCGTCGGGCGTTCGATGCGTCCAAACTCTGCGACTGCCTCACTATTGTCGTGTTCGAGAATTAGTGGGACCGAATCCGCGTAGAGGTCTGACTTGGGAAAGTTAACTCTGGGTGCTTATGTGACCTGGCATCGTACGTTCGGGTAACATGGCCGATATCTCCCCCCACTCCAAACTCGATCAGGAGGAAAACCCCTTAGAGCGGCAGCGGGAGTTGATGGAGTTGTTGTCGCAGGAAACCCGCCACAGTATCATTCAGACGCTTCTCAGCCACCCGGAACTCCTCGCGTCAGCGGACGAACTCAATCATTTCATCCCAAGTAAATCGAAAAAGACTGTGGAAGAGCAACTGGACGTGCTTGTCGAAGCGGACATCCTTGATATTTACGAGCACTCGCCTAACAAGGAAAAGCGCGGGTTGCCGTGGAAATTCTACGGCTTTACCGAGTACGGTGTCGATATCCTCGGCGATTTCAACTACCTCAAAGGTATTCCAATGACGCGAGCTGTCCACCAGAAAACGCGGAAGCCTGAGAAGATCGATCGTCACGAAGCAGCCCCACGACCACTGCTCCCAGAACCAGTCCGGGTAGCGTTCCGACTCAACGACGAAGAGGCTTGATATCCACCTCTGCCTTTAATCGAAGACGAGATCAAGCGCCAAGTCGACCTCTTGGGGGGAAATATTGTGCCACAGTGACATTACAGAAAATTCGAGGCGAAAGCCTCGCCATTCAGGGCGGGGATGAAGCCGACCAACAGTATTCAACCGCCGACGATAGCATAGATGGGGTTCCAACGCAATCGTTAAGTCATCTGACTGTGATAGTATACATAGATGGTAAAGAGTACCCGTCATGCGAAATACGAACTCTACTACCACATAGTGTTCATGCCGAAGTATCGGCGTTCGCACCTGACGGGGAAGACGAAGGAACGTCTCGAAACCATCTTCGCGGAAATCTGTGAAGACAAGGGCCTCGAACTGGCCGAGTGCGAGGTCATGCCCGACCACGTACACCTGTTCATCGGGAGTCCACCGAAGAACGCCCCGTCACTCATCGTCAACTGGGTCAAGGGCATCTCCGCCCGCAAGTACAATCAGCGGTACGACGACCGCGTGAAGTGGACTCGCTCGTACTACGTCGGGACGGCGGGAAGCGCATCGAAAGGCGCTGTCGAACAGTACATCGCTGAACAAGAGGGTGAGAACGCATGAAGCGTGTCAACACCTTTGAAGTCGTCCCCCAGACCGAGAACGACAAAGAGTGCCTGCTACGGCTACTCGACGCTTCCGCCTCCCTGTGGAATGAGCTGACCTACGAACGTCGTCAGAACTTCTTCGATGACGGCGACGTGTGGGACACGTCCGAGTACCGAGGGCGCTACAACGGTATCGTCGGTAGCGCGACCGTCCAACAGGTCACGCGCAAGAACAGTGAAGCGTGGCGGTCGTTCTTCGCCCTCAAAGAGAAAGGCGAGGACGCCAATCCACCGTCGTACTGGGGCAACGGGGAGGACGGACGCGAACTCCGCACCTACATCAGAAACAACCAGTACACGATTGAGTGGGGCAAACGTAGCCGTCTCGAAATCCCTGTCGGGCAAGAACTGAAAGACGAATACGGACTCGGCTACCACGACCGACTCCGCCTCGAAGTCCGAGGCAACCCGAAGTGGGACGGCAAACAAGGTCGTCTGGAACTTGAGTACGACGAGGTTAGCGACACGTTCAGGGCTTTTCAACCAGTCACCGTGCCTGATTCTCGACTGGATTCACCACTGGCTTCTCACGAAGCCGCCCTCGACGTTGGCGCGAACAATCTCGTCGCCTGTTCCACGACTACTGGGAACCAGTACCTCTACGACGGTCGTGAGTTGTTCGGACGGTTCCGCGAGACGACCGACGAAATCGCCCGCCTACAGTCGAAACTCCGAGAGGGTCGCTACTCCTCGAATCGGATTCGACGGCTGTACCGACAGCGGACGAAACGCCGTGACCATGCACAGAACGCGCTGATACGCGACCTCGTTGAACGGCTGTACGACGAGGGCGTGGCGACGGTGTACGTGGGCGACCTGACAGACGTGCTGGAAACGCACTGGTCGGTCAGGGTGAACGAGAAGACGCACAACTTCTGGGCGTTCAAGAAGTTCATCCACCGTCTCGCGTGCGTCTGTGAGGAGTACGGCATCAGCCTCGAAGCCGAGTCGGAAGCGTGGACGAGTCAGACGTGTCCCGGGTGTGGCGACCACGAGAAGACGGCTCGCCACGAGGATACGCTGACGTGTCCATGTGGCTTTGAGGGGCACGCCGACCTCACAGCGTCAGAGACGTTCCTTCGGGAAAACAGCGGTTGCGAAGTCAGGCCGATGGCACGGCCCGTGCGATTCGAGTGGGACGACCACGATTGGTCGGGGAAACCATGCCCTCACGAAAGTCCCAAAGAAGTGCGCACGAACCCGCAAGTTGCCTCCGTGGAATCGGCATAGCCGAACCCCTAACGGAGGAATCCTCGCGCTTTAGCGCGGGGAGGATGTCAACTTTGGTGTCAGTAGTTCCCATCACAAAACCTTTTAGCTATCAGTAATGTTTGGAACACTACTTATTGGACTTCATCCATATCGTCTCAAATAACGAAAAGGATTATAAATCTCTTGCGTAATATGAGACTACATGGTAGATAAGAGTCACTTCCGTCTATTATCACATCTTGTAGTGAGGAGTGGGTCGGAAATAGGTATCAGTACGCTTGCTGATCAACTCGACTGGAGCGCTGGCCACACCTCACGTATCGTCTCCAAATTAGAAGCCTACGGCTATGTCCAAACCAAGCAAAGTGGTCGGCAAAAGTTGGTTTCTCCGACGGACATCGAACCGATCGAGCAACTCGAGGGACTTCTCACGGAGTACAGCCACATGGATCTACCCGATCTCATTGCTGGTGCTGGGTTACTCGTGCTCTACTATCTCGATCAAAAGCGGACCGCAACCGAGTTAGCCGAACTGAGTGGTGTTAGTCAGGCGACGGTCTACCGCCGGTTAGATAGCTTTCAGCACGTTGGTGTCGTGGGGAAATCGAAGTCCCAGTATCGTCTCAACGATCCGTTTGCAGTGTTGTCCTCGATCGCTCGAGGACTGCTCCACCAGAAACATCGTCGCGAAGCACAGCGGCACGCGAGTGGACTCAATTTTCTCTGGGAAACACACAACGAATTCCTCTTCGCCTGCGACAGTGACGTTACTGCTGACGGATTTTACCTGACCGGGCCTGCCCTGTTCGAAGCGTTCGATGTCCCGCTTCTCACAAGGGATCGGCGACACTACTTCCGGACGGACCGACTTTCCGAGATTACTCCCGCAGAATTAGTCTGCCACACACTACTGATCGATGACGGTCCTCGGTACCGAACGTACTGTCTCTTATTGATACAACAACAGGATATCGAGAGAACGGCACTACGGGAGCGTGCTGAACACTATCTCCCCGAAGCGGTGATCGATCTGCGCGCTATCGTCGATGAATTCATCGAATACTTAGAGACAGACGGAACGACAACAACCGACCAACTACCCAAATGGGAAGAGTTCAAACAAACGGCCAGAGACTATGAGATTACTGTATGAGCTCTCGTGAACGATTCGGTCGGAATTATATCGAGGCCGAGCTCCGAGAAATCGCAAATCACCTCCAGACGGACGTTGATGCCTATCTCATCGGCGGTGGCGCAATGTCACTTCACGAGCCCTCTCTCAAGGACACGACCAAAGATATCGATCTCGTCGTCGTAGACGAGGCGGCCCTTCGCCGTCTGATGGGGGTACTCGACGACCTCGGCTACGAGGAAGTTACTGATCTCGGTGAGGAGTACGATCGGTTGGGAGCGCGTCACTGCGTTCGAAACGATGCCGGCTGTCAGTTCGACGTCTTCTATCGACAGATTGCCGATAAGCTGTATTTCAGCGACGGAATGCAAGCGCGGAGTGAGGCGTTTCTTTCGGACGAGTCCTTCTCAGTCGGGCTCGTTTCGTTCGAGGATATCTTTCTCTTCAAGGCCGTCGCAGAGCGTCCGGACGATATCGGAGACATGGCGACACTCGTCCAGACAGATCTCGATTTCGATGTGATCGAAGACGAAATCGAACGCCAAGTCGACCTCCTAGGAGGTGAGCAATTTGTCACAGTGATCTCCGAATCGCTGGAACGGCTCGACCAGAACGAAGGTATCCAGACACCCCTCGACGATGTCGTCCGGGAGTACTACCAACGGTACATGAACGGGTACGAACTCCGGTTGCAGTTAGACGAGGACACCGCAACATCCGTCAGCGAACTCGCGTCGACGTTAGACGTTTCAGAAGAAGAGATCGAACGTCGATACGAGTATCTCGAGCAGTACGGGTTCGTCGTACGGACCAGTGAAGGGATACGAGATACCGGGAAGCGCGACGCATTTCAGCGGTCCTGATAGCTCGTCCTACTTTTCCAGCGAGTCACCGAATTCTTTCTGGAAGCCTTCGAGAAGCCGTCCGAACCCGGATTGGAGGAAAAACTCGGCATCTTCTTTCGCCTCGAGGAGGTGTTTGCGGCGTTTGTCAGAGTATTCCGCTGCCATCTCGTCTAATTTGACGGCGAAGCCTTTGATCGTCTCCTCGTCCTCGAGGGAATCGTAGGTTCTGAACACATCTTTCAGCCCGCGCTTGGCAGATTGTCTAACGCGACCGTCTTCGTCTGTCAGTGCCTCCAGCAGGAAGCCGCCAATTGCGTCAGTCTGTTCCCGAACAGTCTCGATATCTGCCTCGATCGATCGGTCGCTCTCGGCGACGGCGAACACCAGTGCGATCCCTGGCGTCAGCCGCTCCGCAACGCGGACGGTCGACTGTCGAACATATCCATCCTCGCTGTCGGCGTAGATGGCGGTCAACTCGTCAAAACAGGTCTCGTACAACTGAATTCGTTCCTCGAGATCCAACTCCTCGATCTTGTCGATCACCTTGTTGACCTGCTCGGAATCGCCTGAGCGAATGTCGTTCGCAAATTCGTCCCACCGCTGTTCCATATCGGTCTATTGGCCCACCCAGTGCATAATACCCGGTCAAGCAGCCGACCACGTTGAGAGCGTGCCAACCAACGCAAAAACGCGAGCAGCTCACGACGAAAATGACCAAGGGACGATGACGAATGCTGCACAGATGGAGATGCACGAGGCATGGGACGGGTCGTCAGGAGAATCTTCGGGAGAACGAAGCCCGATGCGTGATTACGACCTCACACTTTTCTTGAATGTGTTCGTTGTGGAGGGCATGGATCTAGATCGTGCCCGTGGTGTTCTGGTGGGGTTAGCGTGTGGGGATGCGCTTGGACGACCGGTCGAGTTCGACACAGCGTCTACGATCACTGCTGAGCACGGAGAACTCGACGAGATGGTCGGGTACGGAACGTGGAATCAGCCGGCTGGAACGATTACTGACGACACTGAGCAGGCACTCCGTATTGCGCGGAGTCTCGTCGAGCAACAGGAGTTCGATCCGGCTGATATCGCGGATCGGTTCGTCGCATGGTACGAGAGCGATCCGTTCGACATTGGGCGGATGACGCTGCGTTCGCTCAGCCGCCTCGAGAAAGGGGAGACATGGGACGAGGCAGGACAACAGGTCTGGGAGGACAGCCCGGAAGGGTCAAACGCTGGGAACGGGAGTGTGATGCGGTGTCCGCCGCTTGCTATCCCCTACGCGACCGATTGGGAGCGGCTGGTGGACGTGAGCCGCCAGTCCTCCCAGATTACGCATGCGGATCCGCGGTGTACCTACGGGTGTGCCGTGCTCAATCTCACGGTGGCTGGCCTGCTCGAGGACGTCGACACGCCGCTGCAGGACGCCCTTGAGTACGTCGCAGACGATGTCCCGGACGAACTCGTGACCGCACTCGAGCCTATCGTGGAGGGGACCTCGCCAGGATCGCTCGAAACGTCCGGATACGTCGTCCACTCGCTACAAACGGCTCTCCACGACGGACTACTCGCCACCAGTGCTGAAGAAGCGATTGTGACTGCGGTTAATCGTGGCGGGGACACTGATACGATCGGGGCGATTGCGGGCGCAGTTGCTGGTGCACGGTTCGGGGCATCACAGCTTCCGGACCGCTGGCTCTCCGCTATCGATGAAACGGACGAACTCGAGTCACTGGCGGTTGATCTCGTCGAGGTAGCGTGATGTACGTATTAGCGTTCGATCGGGACTGGACCGTCGACGTGAATCCCCCTCCGAATCGAGAGGCAGTACCGCTTGAGTGGGTCCGGTACTGGGCGCACGAGGCCGACCACCAGGTCTGGGCGATCGGGAATCAGGACCTCGTCTACGAAGCCGGTATCCCAGGCGTCGTCGAAGCCATTCGTCGATACCACGGCGATCTCGATGTCCTGGGCGAGCAAGACGAGAGCGGGCGGTACGAATCGTGGCCCTCGCGCGAGCGCCGGCTCGAGCTCCTTGCCGAACTCTTCCCTGATGCAGCCAGGTACATCGTTGTCGATGACCTCGATCTCAGCCACGTCGACGACTGGGATCACTACACCGCTTGGGAGTTCCTCGAGGCAATCGAATCACACCCATTGAAATCGTATCTCTACCCACCGCCTGCCGACTCCGCGTACATGGGGTCCACAGACACGACCAGTTCTCACTCGGATCATGTGGACGAAATTCGCCAGCAACTCCGGGCTGCGGAGGCTGTCGAACTACCATCTGTTCTAGTTTAACGCACCGAGGCATCCAAGGACATCGGACTAGAATCATCAGTAACTAGGAATGTGAGAATCCGGTGGATAGTGTGACT
>NZ_RBZW01000037.1 GCF_006543045.1 Salinadaptatus halalkaliphilus
TTCGGCGGAAACTATTTCGAAAACCGGGGAGAAAAGCGCTCAAACACGCTATCAAAGCTACACTGTGAAATCAACAAAGTGCTACACAAGAGCGTTGATCGAAAATGCGATGACACATTCGTCGGATCCGACACCGACCGTTTCCGTGACCGCCGAAAGTGGCAACGTCGTACTGCCACCGGAACCCACAAAGAAGGCAGTCGTAAACGTGCACATAGAGGACTCGAATTCGGTCATCACCGACCTCGATCGGACTCGTCTTCTCGGTGACGAGGAATCGCCGGTTCATCATGGCTCCGGGCTCGGCCTCTGGGTAGCTAACTGGGTCGTGACGATGTCCGGCGGATTCATCTCTCACACAGAGCGAAACCCACAGGGGAATCGGGTAACGATTACGCTGCTCCGTTCGACGGCGTAGCGGACTGGGGTTCTTTTGCTGCAGCCGTCCAACGGCGTCTTCTCGACGAGCAAACACGAACGGTCACACTCTTGTAACCGCCGCCCAAATCCATCACTATGGGTTTCCACACGTTTCCCGTCGAACGCGCGGACAAACTCGAGGATCCGTCACGCTATCGCTTCTGTTCGCGCGAGGAATTGCTCGAGATGCTCGCTCTCGAGCCCGATGCAACCGTCGCCGATCTGGGATCGGGGACGGGGTTTTATTCACGGGAGGTCGCCCCGTTCGTCGACACGTTGTATGCCGTCGATATCCAGGCGGAGATGCACGACCGCCACCGTAAAGAGGGCGTCGCGAACAACGTCGAACTGCTCACGAGCGGCATCGGCTCGTTACCGTTCGACGACGGGCAGTTGGACGGCGCATTTTCGACGATGACCCACCACGAGTACGCCACCGACGAGACGATGGCGGAACTCGCTCGGGTGATTCGACCCGGTGGCCGCCTCGTCACAATCGACTGGTCGGCAGCCGGAACTGGCAAAGACGGGCCATCGATGGACGAACGATTCGGCCCCGACGAGGTTGCGGCCCAACTCGAGGGCGCGGGTTTCACTCCCGAACGCGTTCACGACCGTCCGGAGACGCTTGCGATCGTCGCAAACCGATAGTCGCCGCCCCGGTATTTCGATCAACTGTCGAGTACAGCTGTGACTCGATCGGACGGGGTGTTTCATACGGACCGTTGTCGGTCTGTACCGGTGATCGCTGCACCCGTTCCCGGATCACTCGTACAATGCTGTACCAATCCACGGTAGTATTCGGCACAGTCGTCCTGTGTGGGGGTCGAGATCAGATAGTGATACTGTCGGACAGAAGTCAGTGAAACGTCGGTCGCGAATTCGCGGCCGTCCTTACGGTAACGGCCGCAGTACTGCGACCGATCGTTGAATAGTTCTGTCCAACAGTATGAGTACCGTCTCAACCAATCGACGACTGGTGAATAGTGTCGTGTCGGCTGCAGTCAGCCGCCGACGAAGACCTCGAAAATATCCTCTGGGTCGATTCCAGCCTTCTCTCCGAGGTCAAGCGTAAACACACCGGTGAGAACGTCGATGAGAAAGTTACGGAGCTGGTTTCCGTGGATTTCACTGTCCACTTGTTGCTGTTTGTTAGACACAACTCAGCAAGCGGGCTTCTCGACTAACGGCTTTGTGACGGACTGAGTTTTCACCTGTCCATCACTTTTATTCTGGCCAGTGTGGATTACGGGGTATGGTTTCGAGCCCAGAACACGGTGTTGCCGCGTACCTCGATCGGCCGGTCGAGATGAGAGACGGAACCGAACTGGCGACCGACATCTACCGGCCGATAGACGAGGACTCCGGTGAACCGATCACCGACCCGGTTCCGGCTCTCTTGGTTCGGACGCCGTACGATAAGCGGTCGCGTGATCGGGTCGAAAATCGGGGTCGCTGGTTCGCGCAGCGGGGATACGTGGTCGCGATCCAGGACGTTCGAGGTCGGTACGCCAGCGACGGAGAATTTTACCTGTTGAAAAACGAGGCGCGAGACGGTGCCGATACTGTCGAGTGGCTCTCCGAACAGCCCTACTGCGATGGGCAGGTCGGGACGATGGGCACGTCGTACATGGCCTGGGTGCAGACCGCACTCGCGACCCAAAATCCCGACGGGCTAGCGGCGATGTTCGTCAACCAGGGCGCAGCGGACGCCTGGGAATCGTCGCTCAGACACAACGGCGCGTTCGAACTTCGTTGGTTGACGTGGACCTTGACATTAGGTGCAGAGGGGGCAAAGCGGTGCTTGGACGATCCGAATCTACAGCGGCTGCTGGCGACGGTCGACACTCGAGAGTACCTCGGCGACGATCCACTCCTACCAGGACAGTCACCGTTGCGAACGCTACCGAACTACGAAACCTATCTGTTCGATTATCTCACGCGGGACGGCGACGACGAGCACTGGGAGGATCCGTCTCTCAACTTCTCCGCCTACTACGACGAGATGGCGGACGTGCCGACAGTGTACGCGGGCGCATGGTACGATTCCTACGCGAAAGCGACCGTCGATAACTTCAAAGCGCTCGCCGATAGCAAAGACAGCGAACACTTTCTCATCATGGGACCGTGGACACACGGTGGGCAGAATACCTGGACGCGGACGTACTCCGGTGAAATCGACTTCGGAGAGAGCGCCGCTGTCGATCATCTCGAGACGCAGTTACGCTTTTTCGATCACTATCTGCAAGACGACGATACGTGGTCCGATCACCCACGTGTTCAGTACTTCCGAATGGGAACCAGGGACGGCGTGACCACTGCCGACGGCCGTCTCGCACACGGCGGAGAGTGGGCGGCTGCGGACGAGTGGCCACTCCCGGAGACGATGTCGGAGACGTACTTCATCCACGAGGACGGCACATTATCAACTGACCGTCCGTCGGTCCGAAACTCGAGTACGTCCTACGACTTCGATCCCCGGGATCCGGTTCCGACGATCGGCGGCAATTGCTCCTCGTACTACACGTTCGAACCCCGCGACGAATCGATAGATGAATTGACACTGGCCGATCGACCGAAACTGAGCATTACCGGTCGCGGCGGCTACGACCAACGCACCCGACCGGATACGTTTGGGGCAGAGCCCCCCTATGGCCCGCTCGAGCGCCGGTCCGACATCGTGACGTACCGGACACCGCCGCTGTCCGAGCCGGTCGAAATAGCCGGGCCGCTCCGCGTGCGCGTCTTCGCCTCCACGGATGCACCTGATACCGACTTCACGGCGAAACTGATCGACGAATATCCACCGAGCGAAGACGTTCCGCACGGATTCGGACTGAACATCGCCGACTCGATCTGCCGGGCTCGCTATCGCGGCTATCGCCGTGAACCGGACTTCGTGACTCCCGGCGAGATCTACGAGTTCTACATGGAGCCGTATCCGACTGCAAACACGTTCAAAGCCGGACACCGGATTCGACTCGATATCTCGTCGTCGAATTATCCGCGCTACGACGTGAACCACAATACGGGTGGCCCGTTGTACGGCGATCGCGCGTATCGGACCGCGACGAACACGGTCTATCACGAGGCAGATCACTCCACGCATATCGAACTACCCGTCGTCGAGCGGAACGGCTAGCCGAGAGGCCGTGTGTCGTTACACCGAGAAAAACGTGATCGAGATGCACAGCGAGTGTCTTGGCTCTCTCAATTTTGGTCGCTCCGTCGTGTCCCTCGGCGTCGGCGACGAACTGATACGGATTGCTGTAACGATTTACCGCCGAAACCGCAGACGGGTCGCGGTTTCGGCGGTAACGACTTACAGTAAACCGTATGAATCGATCGGGCTCTGTCTCGATCCACTCACTCTCGAGGCTGGCGCCAACACGGCACGTGTTTCCACCTCACAATCTTTTTGGGGATCCTTGGTGACGATAGAGCAATGCCTGAATTTCGAGGATTTCGTCGCCAAGACGGCTCTATTGGCGTTCGAAATCACGTCGCAGTGATCCCGATGTCGGTGACGGCGAGTGCGCTCGCGGACCGGATCGCCGTCGAGGCCGGAGCACTCGTCCGATCGACGCCCCATCAGATGGGGTCGAGCCAGCCGGAGGCTGCCAGAGCGCAGACCGAGCGTGTGTTGGTCGGAACCGGTCGAAATCCGAACGTCGGCGCCGTACTCCTCGTTGCACTCGGGACGGAAGCGATCGACGCCGACGACATCGCGGACCGGATCGCTGGGACGGGAAAGCCGGTGGAGACGATCGCGATCCGGGACGCCGGCGGAACCGAAGCGACGATCGACGAGGGGACGAAGATCGCACGATCGCTCGTAGACTCGATCGAAGAGCTCGAGCGAGAGACGGCAGACGCTTCGGAGCTGATCGTCGGCGTCGAGTGCGGTGGCAGTGATGCGACGAGCGGAATCGCGGCCAATCCAGCGGTCGGCAACGCCTGTGATCGGTTGGTCGAAGCCGGCGGAACGGCGACGTTCAGCGAGACGCCCGAGTTCATCGGTGCGGAGCACATTCTCGCAGACCGGTGCCCCGACGACGAGACCAGAAAGCGGTTGCTCGAGCGCGTCGACACACGCGAGGGGATGGCCCAGCTCATGGGCGTCGACCTCCGTCTCGCACAGCCGTCACCGGGGAACAAAGACGGCGGTCTCACGACGATCGAAGAGAAGAGCCTCGGGGCAATCTCGAAGGGCGGAACGACGCCGGTGCGCGGCATCGTCGACTACGGCGAACCGCTCCCGGCCGGCGGCGGACTCGTCCTGATGGACACCCCCGGTTACGACGTCGAGAGCGTCGTCGGCAAAGTGGCCGGGGGCGCGCAAGTCGTCGTGTTCACGACGGGCAGGGGCAGTACGACTGGGAATCCGATCGCGCCGGTGATCAAGGTCACCGGCAATCCGAAGACGTGGGGACGGCTCTCGAGTAACATCGACTGTAACGCCAGCACAGTCATCTCGGGGGAGTCGCTCGAGGACGTCGGCCAGCGACTCTTCGAGGACGTGCTGGACGTCGCGAGCGGACGACGGACCGAAGCCGAGCGTCGTCGACTCGAGGAGTTCGCGATCAACGAGATACAACCGGCGGAACTGGTCGAACTACGGGGTGAGTCGCCGTGAAGGGAGTGGTAATCGACGACAAGGCACTCCTTATGGCCGAAAACGACACCGTCGCGACGGCGCTCGATGATCTCGAGGCTGGGACGGAGCTACCGGTCGATACCGACGCGAGATCGGACGACAGTGCGACTGGCGAGACAGGCGGCGCCAGCAGTCGCGTCGTCGTCCTCGAGGAAGCGATCGAGTTCGGGCACAAGATCGCGCTCGCGGATATCGAAGCCGGCGAGAAGATCTACAAGTACGGCGAGGTCATCGGGGTGGCAACGGCGGACGTTCCGGCGGGAGCGTGGGTCCACACGCACAACTGTGCGAGCACGCGGGGCCGGGTGGATCGCGAAGCCGACGACGCGACAGCCCTCGGTGCCGGCGGTGATCCGCGATGACGCCGTCCGACGGTATCGATACCACCACCGCCGATGAGACGCGTATCTCAACGGACGATCCGGCTCTCGAGTCCGAGCGGTTCCGGGCGTTCGACCGACCCGATGGTCGAATCGGCGTGCGAAACCGGCTGCTCGTCTTACCGTCAGTGATCTGTTCACACATCGTCGCGGACCGAATCGCAGACGAGATCCCGGCGGCCGTAAGCGCGCCGCACGATCATGGTTGTGCACAGCTCGGGGCGGACAACGACCAGACGGAACGGACGTTCCTCGGAGTCGGCCGCAATCCGAACGTCAGCGGGGTGCTCGTCGTCGGTCTCGGTTGCGAAGTGGTACAGAGCGAGGGCGTTGCTCAACGGTTCGCTGAGTCGGGAGTCCCGGTTCGGGAACTCTCGATCCAAGCTGAAGGCGGATCCGATCGAACGATCGAACGCGGGATCGACGTCGCAGGGACGCTCGCGAGCGAGCAGTCGGAAGCGGAAACCGCCGCGACCCTCGGGGACCTGACGGTCGGCGTCGTCAGCAGCGACGTCCAGCGGTCGACGCTCGAGACCGCGGACCCGCTCGTGGGCGAGTTCGTCCAGCGGGTCGTCGACGCGGGCGGGCGGGCCGTGGTCGCGGGAACGGAACGGTTCGTTCCGCACGGGGATCGAGCCTGCGAGGCGGTTGCCGACGAAGCGACGCGACGGGAATTCGAGCAGCTGCTCGAGACCAAACGCCGGATACCGGCTCGGACGGCTGGCCTCCAACACCGCGCTGCTGGCCGGTCGTTCGACGAGGTCTCGCGGTCGTGGAACGGCCTCCCGGTTCGAGATGTTCTCTCGTACGGCGAACCGGCGACGCACGAATCGGATGTCGCGATCGTCGACGCTCCGTCGCGGTTCGCCGAGGCGGCGACAGGGCTGGCCGCCGCCGGCGCCCACGTCATCGTCCACGGGACGGCGGACGGCATCCCGTCGGGCCACCCCGTCGTTCCGATCGTTAAAGTGACGGGCGACGAGTCGACCGCGGACGCGCTCGCGGCGGATATCGACGTCGATGCGACGACAACCGGCGTGGACGACTTCACCGAGACAGTTCTGGAGATTCTCGAGGGCGATCCGAGTTGCGCCGAACGACACGGGCTGACCGAGTTCGCGATCACTCGTATCGGGCCCTCGATGTGAAGATTCGAACGGATACGAAGACCACCAGCATATTTGAATCGACGATGGACGTGTAACATTCTTGCCCGCCGTGAAATGCCGGGATTCCGTCGCTGTGTGAAGATGGCACGGGAATCCCACTCGGGTTCTTTCGAGTGGCTGTCGGAGAAGAGGCCCTGATACCACGATTTCTCGGTGGATTAGCCGCTTACGATTGTAACAGTGATGCTACGGCCGGTGACACGACGTACGTCGGGAGGGGGGTTTACGAGCGGGAGGAGGCTGGGATTCGGTATCGATTCTCTTCGCGTCGATCAGTCGGCCAGTTCCGCTCCAACGTTGTCGAACGTTGCGTGCATCCGGTCGACAATCTCGTCGGCGAGTGCTTCGTCGATCGTTAACGGAGGGGTGATCAACGCGTGGTCGCCGCTGTCACCGCCGACGTGACTTCCACCCGGGTACGTGACGATCCCGTTGTCGAGACCGGCCTCGAACAGCAGCGACCGGAACTCGTCGCCGGTTTCCGCGAGCGGTTCTTTCGTTTCTCGGTCGCCGACGAATTCGACGCCGAGCATCAACCCTTTCCCTCGCACGTCGCCGACGAAGTCGTACTGATAAAATTCGTCGAAACGGTCGCGGAGGTACGAGCCGACTTCGCGAGCGTTCTCGACGAGATCGTGTTCGTCGATATACTCGAGTACTGCGAGACCGATAGCAGCCGATGTCGGATTGAAACAGTACGTGTGACCGTGTTGGAAGCCATCTTCCAGAGATCGGAAGGGCTCGACTACCCGGTCGTGAATCATCACGCCGCCCAGCGGCGCATAGCCGCCGCTCATTCCCTTCGCACCGGTGATGATGTCGGGTACCACGTCCCAGTGTTCGATTGCAAAGTTTTCGCCGGTACGTCCGAACCCGGCCATGACTTCGTCGACGATGAAGAGTACGTCGTATTCGTCGCAGATTTCGCGAATCCGTTCGAAGTACCCGTCGTGGGGAAACGCGGCGGCGTTGGCCGCGCCGGTAACTGGCTCCGCGATCACGGCTGCGACCGTCTCCGGATCTTCGTCTTGGAGGAGACGTTCGATGTCGTTTGCACACTCGATCCCGCAGGATCGGCCACCCTCGCCGTCACAGTACTCACACCGGTACGGCGTCCCGCTCACCGATGTCGGAAAGTTCGCGAACAGTGGCTCCATCTTCGTCTGGCGAGCAGGAAAGCCCGATAGCGCCATCGCCCCGGCGGTATTCCCGTGATAGCTCCGCCGTCGAGATATCACCTTGTACTTTCCCTCGTTGCCACGCTCGTAGTGATACTGACGTGCCAACTTCATCGCACTCTCGTTGGCCTCCGAGCCGCCGGAGACGAGCCACGTGTGTTCGAAACCACCAGGAGTGAACGCCGAGATCTTCTCGGTGAACTCCATGGCCGGTTCGTTCGCAAACAACATACTCGAGGTGTACTCGAGGCGTTCGATCTGGTCGCGGGCAACCCTCGCAATCTCCGAACGGCCGTGACCGACGTTGACGTTTTGATTTCCGGCAGCGGCATCGAGATAGCGGTTTCCGTCGTCGTCGAAAATCCAGGGTCCGTCACCTCGAACGATCGTTACGTACTCGTCGTCGAAAGATCGGGGAAACATGCCCCCGAGAGCGGTTCCTGGCGTCGGATTTCTCGATCGGGATGTGTGATCACGCATAGTTTGTTTGATGGCTTCGGGAATTCATCCGAACGTATCGCGCTGTCTTCCGTTTCCGCCAACGGAGTCCGGCTGTCGCCGGAATCACCCCGCAGCGTTTGGAACCAGCGTCTCTAGTACATCGGCAGTCAAGTATAAGAATTGTTGCCGTCTCTCACTGATCAACTTGTTGGGAAATACGGTCATTCGGCGCCGCTGGTCGGTATCGATTCCGGGTTCTCCCTGCTACACGAACCCAGACAGTAGACCGACCGGTAGCGAGGCATTCCCGAGAGAGGGTCCAATCGACCGTCTCCCCTACTCATCACTTTCGTATTAGATATCCGATGTCGAAATATAATCGAAGTCTACACCAACACCTTCGAACCGGTCCGTGGCGAACGGTTCCGTCGAAAATTCGGGCTCGGAGCCGGTCAGTCGAGCTCGTACCGTCGGCCCGACGACGGGCGATGTCATGATCCCGAGCCCGTTGAATCCGGTTGCGACGACCAGGCCCTCGGGCGCGTTCGCCGGCGAATCGATGATCGGACTCGTATCGGGAGATGCGACGTCGACGCCCGCCCAGCCGTTGACGAGGTCGGCGTCTTCGAACCCCCTGATAAATTCTGGGACGAGATCCGCGATTTCGACACGGAACGACTCGTCGGCGTCCGTCGAAGTCGAGCGGGGGTCGTCCGTCGTGTGATGGGACCCGCCGACGAGCAGGTCGCCGTTGTGTTCCGGCCGGAAATAAACGTGCTCGGTCCCAACCCTACCGAGCGGAAACTCGTCGGAGAGCGACGTTTCGGGCTCGAGAACGACGATCTGCGTTCGATACGGTTGAATCGGAACGTCGATGTCGTCGGGTAACAGCGATCGAGTCCGCCAGCCGGCTGCGATCACGACGACGTCGGCGTCGACAGTTCCGTCGTCCGTCTCGAGTCCCTCGATCTGGTCATTGTCTACGCGGATGTCGGTGACTTCGACGTCTAGCTCGAACGTCGCTCCGCGAGCCATCGCCGTTGTCTGCAGTGCAGTCGCGTACGTGTACGGATCGACCCACCCCGTATCTTCGTACAGAACTGCCCCCGCGAATTCCTCGAGATCGAACTGCGGAAACTGTTCGGACACGTCCTCGGCTTCGAGATAGCGGACGGGACACCCCTCGTCGGCGAGACGAGTCGCCAACTGCGTCGCTTCGGTTGCCTCCCCCTCGGTCACGATGTCGATTCGTTCGCGCTCGGTAAACGAGAACTCGGCCGTCCCGTCGAACTCCCGGAAAAACGCGTTCGCATGATGGGCGACATCCAGTTGATCGTTGAAAAACAGTGTTGGAGCCACAAGTCCCGCCGATTGACATCCTCCTCCGCGTGAACGCGGAGGAATCCCACGGCACCGCACCGCTGGATTGGGATATTAGGGTTTGCAGTCTACCACTTGTGCCCTCGGTGAGAATCCGTGGGACAAGTCATGAAAGTAGACTCCGGGCTGTGCCAACCAGCCGGTACTCCTATCCTCGCCCAAACTGGCCGAAGACTCGGAGTTACTTTGGTTCAGGTCCAGACGGATGTTCTCCGCCCCGTTCACGTCAGCGTTGAACGCCGCATCACACGCCTCGCACACGTACAACCCGCGTTCAACACGCTGACTCTCGTCTTCTCTCCCGCAGGCGCAACACGTCTTGCTTGTGTCGCGTTCGGACACTTCCACGACCTCGATGCCCTCGACCTTCGCCTTGTATTCGAGAATCGAGGTGAAGCGGTCGAACGCCCACCCGTGCAGGTCGAGGTTGCCGTGCTTGCCCCAGTTTTTCGACTCACCGCTCTCGTCCTCACGCACGCCCTCCAAGTCCCCGACGTTGATGCGGCCAACACCCTTCTCGACACACCGCTGGACGATGTGTTTCGCTACGGAGTGGAAGAAGTGGGTGCGGCGTTCCGACCACTTGTGGTGCAGTCGCGTGGCCCTGTCGCCACCGCTGTCGTCGCACTTGGCGATCTCTTTCGGGAAGTAGTATCCATCTTGCTTCAAGCGGTTTCCGGGGTACAGGTCGGCTTCCTCGGTACTGTACGCAACAGCGGCGAAGTTGCTGATACCGAGATCGATGCCCGCCGTCTCGGTGCCGGGAGCGTTGGGCGTCTCGATTTCGTCCTTACAGACGAGGTGCAGCTCCCACCGCTCTTTCTGCTGGTCGTAGACGGCTCTGACTTGTTGCAGGTTCTCGACCGTGACGCCGGGCCGTGTCTCGTACTCGACAAGGATGTACTCCCACGCTTTCGGGTGTTCTTTGTGATTTGCCCCTTTTGAGAGGCGCACGCGGTTGTTCTTCGTGTCGTGGCGGATACCGTTTTGCTTCCAGGTCACCGTTGAGCGTGGGTGTTCTTCGTGGACGCGGCGACCCTGTTGGTCGTAGTAGTTTTCTTTGCGATAGCCGGGCGGATTGTCCCTGTCATCGTCACTAGAGTACCACGAGTTGAAGGCTTCAGCGAGTTCCTCCAGAACCCGCTGACTGGACTGTGAGTGCAGTCCCTTGTATTTTGGATGGGTCTTCAACTCGTCTTTCAACTCCTCGTGGTCAGGAATCTCGCCCGTCTCCTCCCACACTTCTCGGGAGTGGTAGTTGGCAACGTTCCAGAGTTTGCTGGCGCTCCACCCGTGGCGGTCGAGCGACTCTGCCACCTGTGAGTGGTTGCGGATTTTCGCTCGACGCTCTTGTGTAGGAGATTGTTGATACCGCTCAGCTGTGGCTGTCGAATCAAAGAGGACAAGGACACCGCGTCAGCGGTGTCCGATACGTATGAT
>NZ_RBZW01000038.1 GCF_006543045.1 Salinadaptatus halalkaliphilus
TAGCCTGTTGCATCTTCAATATCAGTTCGCAGGACGTGGCTGGGTAGCCTCGATCCAAGCGACTGAGGACAAGATGTGCCAGATTGACGTTCATTTTGCTGATAGCAACGCCCGAAGTATGTCCTGATTCGCCGCTACTGATCAAGATTCAGCCACAAATCGAGCCGCCTGAGAGCGATGTCTCTCAGGCGGCGACCTTGTGTTTCGGACGGGGAATCGTCGTCGTCAGATCAACCGACTAGGCGAGCGTATCAGCCCTGGTTTGTCCTGACGTTTCGCGGTCAGTGAGGCCGCGACCAGTGCCACCGCAGAGAGAACAACGTGGGTTTCAACGTTGTTCTCTTTGCGGGCGCGGACGCGATCGAGGCCAGTAAAGGACTTCAGACGAGAGAAAACGCGCTCGACACCTGCGCGCAGGTGTCGATGCATTCGTTCCTTGATCGCCTGGAAAATGTACGTCTCCTCGACGCTGCCAACCTTAACGCCGTACTCGGACAGTTGTTTCTGTGGAAGTCGCTCAAGGGCGTCGTATGGACTCTCTATCTCGTCTCCGTGTTTCTTGAACAACCGCTTGATCTCCTCTTTGATCGCTTTCAGCGGCTTCGATCGACGAGGGTTGATGGCCGTCAGCAACGGGCTGGAAAGCCGTTGCTGACTCTGCTCTCTGTTCCCCTGGCTGTCGAAACCAGCATCAGCCAGCACTGCCTGAATGTCCTCGAAGTCGTAGCGGTCGTTGAACTCCTCAATCAGCGGCGTGAACGCTTTACTGTCGTTCCTGCTGCCGGTCTCCATCGTGATGGCGACCGGCAGCTCACTCGCTGCGTCAACCACCAGAAACACCTTGTAGCCGTAGAATTTCCCCTCGTGATAGCCCCAGCTAGCCCCTTCGACGTCGCCGTCTTCGATCTCTTCGCGGGTGTTTGCCCAGGCGGCGATGTGTGTTCCATCGATCACGATGAACTCACCAGCGTGATCGTGTTCAGCGAGCACTTCGCTACACATCGACTGAAGGCAGTCACGAAGTTCCTCGGGTTGGAGCTCGTCGAAGGCCCGCCAGAGGGATGTCCCGTCGGGGACATCCTCTGGCTTGGTGTAGTCGAGCGCTTCACGAAGGGAGTAGTTCCGGCGAATGCGGCGTTCGAGGGCGTCGAACGAGTCGCCCTCGAACTGGCGCAGGACCAGTGCAGCAGCCCGTTCGGGCGGGATGGACTGGATGTCTGAAACGGCCACCGAGAGGAAGGTAGCGAGCAACTCATCGCGGTAGAGGAAGCCGTCGTCCGCCGGTTCCGGCGGACTGACGGCTGATGGCTGGTCGGTTTCGCGCTGGGAGAGCTGGACGTCCCGGCGGGACGGCCAGCGGTGGGTGTAGACGGTCGTCCCATTGACCTTAGTAGCGTGAACCTCCTGGTCATCAGCAAGGGCAGCGAGCGCACGATAACAGGGTCTATTGAGGCGATCGTTTGCTTCAGCGGCGGTAAGTCCGGACGGACGGTTGAATGCAAGGTGTTTGAGGGTGGCTTTGGTGGACTCCTTGCGGTGGAAGACGGCGATGCCGTCATCCACCTCAGGTCGCCAGAAGCCGTCGTGGGTAGATCGGTGACCAACGACGTGCTTGCTGGCGATGTACTCGCCGTTGTAATTGAGCGAGGTGTAAAAGGGGTCTTGAGAAGCGATCTGGTCGATATACCACGCTGGCACCTCGGTGCCAGCGCGGAGTTGGTCCTTCGAAGCAACCTCTTCATGGGTGCGGAGGAACTCACGAACAGCAGTTTTATGAGTCGTATCTGTGTTCTCTCTCGTGTCGGATCTGGTGTTAGGCATACCTTCGATCCGACTTCTAGTCTAGTTAAAGTGACTATTTTAGACGCTAGTGCCCACACCATGATAGGTCGCAGCTAATTTCGAAAGCGTGCAACGGGCTA
>NZ_RBZW01000039.1 GCF_006543045.1 Salinadaptatus halalkaliphilus
CGAATGCGGATGGGAGTGATGGACGCGGCCCAGTCGTCCAACAGTGTATCCGTTTCTTACGGTGTACTACTGAAAGCTACTGAAAATTGGAACGGTTACAGCTCGTTTAGCTTCCGCAGGAGCTGTCCGCGGTACTCCTCGTCGCTCGTGATGCCTTTGACCTCCAAGACGTTGCGCTCGAGTTTGTCGAGAGCGACCCGGAAGGCGTTTTCCGCGCCGTAGCCTTCGCCGGTGCCGGCGACCTGGCCCTTGTTCGTCCGCAGGCGGATCTGACACTGGACCAGCGGCGTTCCACGGAGTTTCTCTTTGTGTTCTTTGAAACGCACGTGGGCGTGCATTACCTGCATCTCGGCGTACTTATCCGAGACATCCTGGATGCTCTCGGTGATCGACTCTCGCGTGATCGTATCGAGCATCGAGATGTTCGTGATCTGAACGTCCATGCGCTCCTCTTCGGTGAAGGTGAGCGCTCGCAGAACGTCGGTTTTGGTGATGACACCGATGACGACCCGGTCGTCGTCGTCGGGCGTGACCATCAGGCCACCGTAGTCGAGTTCGAGCATCGTCTCGACGGCCTCGTCGACGGTGGTATCGAGCGTCGTCGTCTCGACCGGGCTGTTCATGATGTCGTAGACGGGGACATCGAGCATTCGATCGTTGTCACCAACGCGGTCGCCGGTGGTCATCCGTTCGTTCTCACGGATGACGAAGTCCGCGATGTCGTGGGTCGTCACGACGCCGGTGAGGTAGTCGTTCTCGTTGAGGACCGGGATCCGAGAGATCCCGTGTTCGCGAAGTATGTTGATCACCGTCCCGACCCCGTCGCCTTCCTGAACCGTCTCCGGGTCAGACGTGTAGACATCGTCGACGGTCAACGCGTCGAGGTTCTCGAGGACTGCCTCGAGAACTCCGTCACTGCTGATTACGCCCCAGAGTTCGTCGTTCTCGAACACGGGCGCCATCTTCGCGTTGCTCTCGATCAGCACCCGGGCAGTTTCCCGAACGTCCTCGTCGCGGCTGACCCGCGGCGCTGGCGCGCTCCGGCTCGGTTTGATCAGCGCCGCGACTTTCGCATCGTCTTCGACGTGAGACTGGAGGACCTCCCGTTCGCTGATGACGCCCTCGTAGTCACCGTCATTGGTGACGATTATTCCTTTGGGGTTGCCGTCCTCGAAGGTCGAACGGACCTTCCCCATGCGCGTGCCAACGTCGACTTCGATGTACTCCTGGGTGGCGATATCAGCGATATTCATCGTTCCGGCTCGAGATACTCGCGCAAGGGATTTGAAGATACTGCCTGTTCCCACCCCGCTGGCGTATCTTCTTGTTGGTAGCCGCACAAGAGCCCCTATGAGAGTCGATATCAGCGTACTCGGTCGATACACCTACCTCGCAACCGAACTGTTCTGGGGAACGATCGCAGCGTTACTTTGCTACCGAGCCGGTGCCCTCCGGAGGGCCGCAGTGACAATTGTCGCCCTCTATCCGATCGCCTACGTCTGGGACCGATACACGCTCGCCGTCGGCGTGTTCGATATCACCCTCCGGACCGGGATCGACATCGCGGGCATTCCGCTCGAGGAGCACCTCTTCATGGCGGTCGTTCCCGGCCTCGTCGTCGGCGTCCACGAGACGATCTTCGGTTCCGAGGCCGACCGACCGTAGCCCATCCGCGCCTCGAGCAGTTCGTTCCCACGCCATCGAATCTCGACGAGGATCCCGTTCCATCGCATTTCGGCGGTCGTTTCGCGACGACGGTCGCTGCTATCACCGACTGCAACCGACCATGGGGCTCTTATCGCGAGGGCTCTATTCGAGAGACGATGGAGCGCCGTCGTCAGTCGGACCCCTCGCCAAATCGATCCCCTCGAAGCGATCGGGCGCTCGTCCGATCGATCCTCCGCCTACTCGTCCTCGCAGTCTGTCTCGTCAGCATCGTGGTTGCGGCGGTGACGGTCGGCCCGATCGTCCTCGAGGAACTCGAGGAGCTAGACGACGTCGAGATCGTCGACCGACCCGCGCCGAGTTCGGAGCCCCCGCCGGCTGGCGAACGCGACCCCGCCGTGACCGACCCCGGCGATCCCGGCGAGTCGAGCTACGAAACCAACGTCGAGACCGTCACCTCGCCAACCGTCGAGGATTTCATTCACGCCGAAGTCAACGACCGGCGGGCCGAGCACGATCTCGAGTCCCTCGAGTGGGACGGCACCGTCGCGTCGGTCTCGCGTGCACACAGCTACGACATGGCCGAACGCGATTACTTCGCCCACACGAATCCCGACGGGGAGGCGCCGTTCGATCGGTTCACCGACATCGACGACTACTGTCGCGCCTACGGCGAGAATATCGCGCTGACGTGGGTCGATCGACCGGTCGATCGCCCTGGTGAGGACGGTTCGACCACCTACTACACTGCGGAGGAACTCGCGACCGGGCTCGTCGACCAGTGGATGGACTCACCGCCACACCGAGAGGCGATCCTCGACGAGCACGGCGGCCCAGGCTGGGATCGCGGCGGGATCGGCGTCTACCTCGACGACGACGGCAGCGTCTACGCGACGCACAATTTCTGTCACGAGTGGTAGTTCGTCAGCGGACCGAAGCGTCTCCGGCTCGAGACACAGCAGATGCGAACGTGTTACAGTTTCTTGATGGATCGGCTCGTAGGGACCATATGGACGTCACGACGACGATCGCGTCGGTCTATCGTACGGCGACGGATCGGGAGATCACCTTCCTCGCCGCCGCCTTCGCCTACTACGCGTTCGTTTCGCTGATTCCGATGGTACTGTTGGCGCTCGTCGTCGGCTCGGTGCTCGGCGGCGAGGAGACCGCTCAACAGTTGATTCTTGTGGCGGGGGACTTCCTCCCCGACGCCGGTGAGGCGTTAGTGACCGAGGCGCTGACGACCGAAGCCGGCCGCGCCGAGGCGACCGTCGTCGCGCTCGCGGTCGCCACCTGGGGCGCTCTCAAGGTCTTTCGCGGGCTGAGCAAGGCCTTCGATACGGTCTATGACGAGGTCGTCGAGGAATCGCTGCTCGAGGAAGTTCGCGACGGCGTCATCGTCATCGTCGCGGGTGCGGGCGCGCTCCTGTTGATGATCGTCGTCGGCACCGTCTTGGGGGTCGTCGCTGGAACGATACCGTTTGCCAGCGCGATGAGCTGGCTCGTTCTCCTGATCGGGCTCGTCCTCGTCTTTCTGCCGGTCTATTACGTGCTTCCCCCAATATCGGTGTCTGTCTCCGAGATCCTTCCGGGCACGATCGTCGCCGCTGTCGGCTGGACCGCACTGCAGGTCGGGTTCCAGGTCTACGCCGGGAACGCGGGCCAGTACGAAGCCTACGGCGCCGTCGGTGCCGTCTTGTTGCTGGTTACGTTCCTCTATTTCGCCGGCATCATCGTCTTGCTCGGTGCCGTGGTCAACGTCGTCCATTCGGAGCCGACACTCGCCGAGTGAGCGGACGCATCGGTTTCCTGTACGTCATTGCCGGGACACCGTCCGGGTCGTGGGTGTGCGGGGACAGCGGTACAGGAATCCGTATCACTGGTAACGACCAAAAACCCACTACCGGTAGTTCTTGAACAACAACGCCCTGACATCGTCTTTGGTCTGGACGTCCTCCGTCGAGCCGTCCGGCAACGTCACCGTGTAGCGGTGATCCGACGAGTCCGACTCCGCCCACTTGTCGTCGTGGGTCTCGAGCAGGCTCATCATCTCGTCTAGCATCTCGTCGTCGTCGGCGTCGCCGCTCGCGTCGTCCGCGTTGGACTCGACGTCATCTTCGTCGCCGGTATCGCCCGCAGAATCCTCGTCGTCAGTCGCAGACTCACCGTCATCGCCGACGGACGACTCGTCCGGGAGCTTCGACGCCGTCGTTTCGTCGTAGGCGACTTCCTCGAGTGCGGTTGGATCGGGATCGCCGTCGATCGCAGCGCCGACCGAGGCGGCAACGTCGTCGGTCGCCGAGGAGTCGAACTCGCCGTCGAGATCGATATCGTCGTCGAGATTGTCGATCAGATACTGAAGCGCATCCTGTTCGCGAACGTAGCCGTACTTGCCGACGACGTCCTCGGAAATTTCCTCGCGGAGGTGCTGAATGAACGCGTACTGGTCGTCGGTCACCTCGAGGGTTTGCATATGCCTTCGATGCGGGTGACGGTACAAATATGTACGCCGTCCCGACGCGTACCGGCTCGTAACGAGCGCTATTCTTACGTCGATAGATACGAATGGATCACGTATGGTCCTACAAGAGTCCGATTCGACGCTCGAGGCCAGCGACGAGGCGCCCGCCTTCGAACTCGAGGGTGTCGACGGCCAGACGTACACGCTCGAGTCGTTTGCCGACAGCGAGGCACTGCTGGTCGTGTTCACCTGCAATCACTGTCCGTACGCGAAAGCGAAGTTCGACCTGTTGAACGAACTGGCCGCCGAGTACGACGACGTTGCAGTCGTCGGCATCAATCCAAACGACGCCGAGGAGTACCCCGACGACTCCCTCGAGGCGATGCAGGAGTACGTCGACGACGGCCGAATCCAGTACGACGCCTACCTTCGGGACGAGTCCCAGAGCGTCGCCCGCGAGTACGGCGCAGTGTGTACGCCCGATCCGTTCCTCTTCGACCGCGACGATGGTGCGTTCAGACTCGTCTACCACGGTCGACTCGACGACGCGCTCAATCCCGAGGACGAGCCGACTCGGTTCCACGTTCGCGAAGCGATCGACAGCGTGCTGGCTGGCGAGGCGGTCGACCTCGAGTGGCAGCCCTCCCAGGGATGTTCGATCAAGTGGGCCGACGACTAGTGGCGTCCCGACCCTGATACGGTTTACTGTAAGTCATTTCTGGCGCACCCGCGACCTGGACGGCGGGTGCGCCGGTAAATCGTTACAGCAATCCGTATGAACGACGGGATCGAATCCGGCGGAGTGGGTCGGTTCGATGGTCGGACGGCTACTTGACGACGAGATCGCCGACCTGATTTACTTCGTGATAGCTACAGACGTACGTCGCCATCGCACTGTCTGCAGTAAACTCGAGGGATGCACTCTCGCCTTCGGAACTGACCTCGTCGCTGATCAGGTCGTCGACGACGTCGTCGGTATCGTCCCAAATCTGGATGTCGTGTGGCATGTCGTCGGCGTTGATCCACTCGATGGTGTAGGCTTCACCGTCGGTGAGTGCGAGCGTCGGATTTTCCTCACCCTCGATCGCAGTCGGTTCGACGCCGTCCCAGTGGGTAGCGTAGCCCTCGAGGACGATCTCCGTTCCAGGCTCGACCTCGATGCCGTCGCTACCGTCGGTTCCGTTTCCATCGCCGGTTCCATTTCCATCGCCGGATCCACCGTTACCGTCGCTCCCGTTATCGTCGCCGCCCATACATCCTGCGAGGGTGAGCATTGCTGTCGATGCCCCTGCAGCCTTCAGGACCGTGCGCCGAGTATGATCGGTCATGGCTCTTCGGCCGACGGTTCGGGTCAGATACCGTTGAAAATGCGACCGCGTTCCCAGCGGGTGAGGCCTCGACCGATCATATTCGGCGCCGGACTATCGGACGGCGCGACGGTATTGGACCGGCCATCGGTCGGCCGACTCGTCCTCGAGGCGGTCGGCGGCATGGAGTCCGAAGTACGGATCCTGGAGGAACTCCCGACCGACGAGCACGAGGTCGCCACGTCCGTTGCGAACGATCGCGTCGGCTTGTTCGGGCTCGGTGATCCCGCCAACTGCACCGACGGCGATGTCTGCCCCGTCGCGAATCGCTTCGGCCAGGGGCACCTGGAAATTCGGTCCGCCAGGCGGTTCCTGATCCGGATGGACCGAACCCGAGCTCACGTCGATCAGGTCGACGCCGAGTCCGGCGAGATCGTCGGCGAGTCGAACCGACTGCTCGAGATCCCACGAGGGTCGATCCTCGAGCCAGTCCGTTCCGGAGATACGCACGAAGAGGGGCTTGTCCGCGGGCCAGACCGCCCTGACTTCCTCGGTGACCTCACGGAGGAGTCGCGTTCGGTTCTCGAAACTCCCGCCGTACTCGTCTTCGCGTCGGTTGGTCACCGGCGAGAGAAACTCGTGGAGCAGATAGCCGTGTGCAGCGTGAATCTCGGCGATGTCGAACCCGGCCTCGAGCGAGCGCTCTGCCGCCGTTCGGAATGCGCCGATTACGTCGACGATGTCGTCCGTGCTCGCTCGTTTCATTGCCGGCCGATCCCCGCGAAACGGCGGGTAGGCGTCGGGTGACGGCGAGAGCGTTTCCCAGCCACCGTCGGCGGGCGACAGCGGCAGGTTCCCCTCCGAAGGCGGACACTTGCTCGCCTTGTGACCGGCGTGAGCGAGTTGAATACCCGGGACGGCACCCTGTTCGCGAACGAAGTCGGTGATCGGCTCGAGTGCGGCCGCGTGCTCGTCGCTCCAGATACCGAGGTCCGCGCCGGTGATACGGCCGCGGGGCTCGACGGCGGTGGCTTCGGTCAAGACGATGCCGGCACCACCGACGGCGCGACTCCCGAGGTGAACGCGGTGCCACTCCGTCGGCAGTCCGTCGCGGTCACAGGAGTACTGACACATCGGCGAGACGGCGATTCGATTCGGTATCTCGCAGTCACGCATCGACAACCCGTCGAACAGCGCTGGCATAGCCGGGGCTTTCGACCCAATCGGGAAAACGACGATGAACGGGGCCGCGTTTGCCGGCTCGCACGGCGGGACAGTCATCGGTCGACCGTATGGTTATATATTGGGTTAGAAACACGTCTGGCGCATGGAAAACACCGCTAGCGAAACAGCGTACTGTTCCGCGTGTGGAACCGAGATTCGTTCGGACACCGCCATCTGCCCCACCTGTGGTGCCAACCAGAACGGGCGCTCCACCCAGCACGGAGACAGCAGCCACCACCAGGACCACCGACAGGAACCGGCAGAACCGACGGGCCGATACGTCGCTGCAGCGGTCGGCGCGCTGATCTCGTTTTTCATCGGTTGGTTTCCGTTCGTCGGTCCGATCGTTCCGGGTATCGTCGCGGGATATCTACGCGGGAGCGACACGAAAGAGAGCGCACTCGCCGGTACCCTCGCGAACGTGATCGCCTCGATCCCGATCGTCGGACTGCTGATGCTCTTTTTCGGCCTGGGCGCGATCGGCATGGTCACCGAAGGCAACGGCGAGGCCGGACTCGGCCTCGGCATCCTCCTGGCAATGACTCTCGTCTCGCTTCTGTACTACTACGGCTTCGGTGCCCTCGGCGGCGTCATCGGTGCCGCGATGACCGATCGTCGCGACCCCGAGTGAGACGGGTTCGTCAACGTCGTGCAACCCGCCCTCCCGTGGATCCACCGGAACATCGATACACCAGACTGGAGACTGACCCCGTCGCACAATCAACTGACGAACAACAACGGCCCGATCAACACCCCCATCAGATGGACGCGCCGGGCCCGCAGCCGAACCGGAACCATGCCGACGGCGGCCGCGACGAGAAAGATCACGATTCCGATCGGACCAGTAAAGAGAAACGACAGCCCGATCAACAACGCGAGGACGACTGCCGAAATCTTCCAGTAGGTCATCCGACCGACTATCTCGAGATAGGCGTCGCCGACGACGATAACGAGCACGAAGCCGATCGCACCTGCGAGCACGACACCAGTAAGGAGAATCGGCAACTCGAGGGGGACATCGGCGCTGTCGACGGCGACCATCACCCCCGTTCGGGGTTGGCCGATGGCGACGAGAGCAAAGAGCGCGAAGATCGTATTCGCCGTATCGACGCCACTAGTCGCGACGATGTAACCGCGGTCACCCGAGCCGCCGGGCACGAGCACCAGGACGGCGACGGCAGCGATCGCGGCGGAGATTCCCGGAATGTAGCCGACGACGGCCCCCGCGAGCGCGCCGGCGATCGCCGTACCGGCGACGAGCCAGCGCGGGAGGGCGATCGTCTCCTCGCGCTGGGCCGGAACCCCGCTGCCGAAGATGGCGTCGATCAACACCGGCGCACCGAAGAGACCGGCAAACAGTGGTGCGAGCATCCCGCCGGCCTCGAGCGGCGCGTTCGGCGAGAGATCGAGTGTGAGAAACCCGAGCGCCGCGGCCAGGGCAAACGAGACGAGGGCAGCCACGCGTCGAAACCAGGTGTACTCCGAGGCGATCAACGCGACAACGACCATCGCCAGCACGAGCGAGAGGTTGTCACGAATCGTCGGGTAGACGGCCATCACGCCCCAGGTGATCGGAACCGCCAGCGGGAGAGCCACGAGAACGGCGAGCAGACTCCCGATCGCCGAGAGTCGAATCGCCTCGTACCCCCGTCCCGCCATGACCATCCGGTGGCCCGGGAGGGCCGTCACCGCCATCTCCGCGTCGGGGACGCCAAGCGCCATCGCCGGCACCGCGTTGAGAAACGTGTGGACGACGCCGGCGGCGAGCATCCCACAGCCGATGAACAGCGGCGGACCGGGAATCGACGTCGCGACCCCCGCCAGCAACAGGGCGAAGTTGTTCGCGTGCAGACCGGGAACGAGCCCACTACAGCTTCCCAGTACCGAGCCAGCCAGAATCCACGCGAGCAACGCAAGCGTGAACTCGAGATCGACGACCACCTCGAGGCCGGAGACCATCGCTCTTGTTGGTCCGGCGTTTGGATTTAAACCTGCGCACGGACGTGCTCGAGCCGCGCCCTCGACTCACAGCGATACTGTGGGGAAGCCAACGGCGTCAGCCGCTGGTAGTCGACCAGACGAGCAGTCCCTGCGTCCTGTCGAGCAGTGTGACGACGACGACGTGGGGCAGCGTCAGGACTGCGAGACAGACCAGGTAGAGGGCCAGTACGTCGGGAACGTTCGTCGGTGCGTACGGAACGAGCACCGCCAGTCCACCGAGGACGGCGAGGGCACCTGCGGTCAGGGGCGCGGCGTCGCGGACGAACCGCCAGCTCGCAAGCCGATCGTTTCCTGCCGCGAGCGCTTCCGACGCCACGTCGTCGACGAGCATCGTGCGGAGGATGTGACGCACCGAGTGCCAGAGCGGGAAATAGAACCCAATCGCGAGAATCGGTGGCACGACCGCGAAAAACCCCACCAGACCGAGAGTTTCGACGACGTCGGCGAGCCAGGGCTCGAGCGTCTCGGCCCGCCGGTAGCTCAGCGACAGCGATCCGACGACGAGCGCGCCGACGCCGACGGCCACGCCGAGTCGAACCGTCGGCTGGAAGATCGGCTCGAGTGCGGCCGCTGCACCCGGATCGAACAGCCCGACGAGCGACTCCGCGACGACGGCATATTGGCCGGGAAAGGCGACCAGTGGGACGAGCATCGGAATCCCGCCGCGGACGAGCACCGTGAGAGACGCCGGCGCCAGACCCTCGAGGTAGCATCCCCCGGTGAGGACGCGGACGGCGTAGACATCGCCTTGCCCCCAGTGTAGCAGCGTCACGAGGATGAACAGTACGAAGGCGACGACGGGCGCGAGAAACCAGACGACGGCGTACGCGCCGCCGACGACCAGATAGAGGCCACCGACGACAGCGAACGACCGTGCCGTCGGTCGCCGGTTGGCGGCCCTGGGAACCACGAGGTGGTCGACGGCTCCGTGGGGAAGCCCGAACGCGAGGACGCTCACTGCCAGCGGGAGGTATTGGTACGCGAGCGGAACGGAGTCGACGAGAGTCGAGAGAGCGAGCCCGGCCAGTACTGCGAGCGCGCCGAAGCCGTAGCTCGCACGCGCGGCGCGACGCCGGGCGCTCTCGGTTGGCTCCGTATCGTCGCCAGCGCCCGCACTGTGGGAGTCGCTACGGACCATTCGTCGGGTTCGAGCCGATCACGGGCAGTCGATCCAGGCTTGAATCGCCCTCGAGGCGCTCGAGCACCCAGACGTACAACACCAGCCCCTGCACGATGAACACGTTCGTCAGGAGGAAAAAGAGCGCTTCCTCTATCGGCAGCCCGAGAAGCGCAATTCCGGTCGTCTGCGTGCTCGAAATCATCCAGATCCCGAGTTCGATGGCGATCCGATCAACGACCCAGAGATACAGCGTCGGCACGGCGACAGCCAGGCCGACCATCGGCCAGACTTCCCGAAGGTACGGCAGGCCGAACCCCCACTGGATCGCGAGGATCGGCCCCGCCCAGAACAGGAGCCAACCCAGGTAGTACGTCGTCGTCGAGCCAAGCAAGAACCAGCCAGCGAGACACACGACGAGACCACCCGCCACGCCGGTCGCCCGGTGGCGCAGTGAGACCTCGAGCGGCCGGTCGACGACATCGAGGAACTGAAAGAGCCAGAGTCCGGTCAGTACTGGCTGGAGGACGAAAAACAGGTATTCCTCGACCGGCGTGTGCCAGATCGTCGCGAGAACTGCACCGTCGCCGTACCACCAGACGCCGGCCGGAATGAGGTGGTTCGTCCACGGCGTGGTGTAGACGACAGCCAGCCCCACGAGGACACAGAGTCCCGACAACGACCGCCGATCGATCCAGGCGTCGCTTCGCCACCAGGCAGCGGCCGCCAACACCAGAATCGGCGGGAGCAGAAAGACCAGGTGGAACTCGAGGTAACTCAGCGGTGGGCTCACGCACGATCACCGACCCTGGGTGGGCTGTCGGCACCCACGTCGACGACTCGGCTGTCGACGGACGCAGACGGCTGTTTCACCGCGCGGTCCCGAACCATCGCCATCGAATCCTTCTCGAGACTCCACCGACAAAAACGGACACCCATACAGTCGTAGATCGTTGGTGTTCACCAACACGGGAATTACTGTACACGGTAGGTGCACGTGACTTTAACCCGTCAGGAGTAGGGAGGCATGCACACACATGACCCCACCGACGCTCGGCGATCCGCCCGCGTTCGAATCGGTCGGCGTCCCGCTCGAGACGACACAGTCGGAACTCTTCGAGTTCGTCCATAGCGACCCACTGCTATCGCTGTCGTTCGTCGTCAACATCGCCCTTGCCGGGCTGACGATCCTCCTGATCGTCTATCTCGGCCGGAACCTGACCGACCCCCGTGCGAAACTGATCGCCGTCTCCGTAATGCTCATCTCGGTCGTCTCGATCTCGAGTTACACCGGACTCGCCTCGGGACTCACGCTCAGCTTTCTCGAGATGCCCCCTGGACACGCGATGGCGGGCGACGAGGTACTCGCGATGTGGGGCCGATATCTCACCTGGACGTTCTCGACACCGTTTATCCTGATCGCGCTCGGAATGATCGCCGGGTCGAACCTCACGAAGATCTTCACGACCGTCGCCTTCACCATCGCGATGTGTATCACGGGCCTGGCTGCAGCGTTTACGACCTCGAGTTATCTGCTGCGGTGGTGGTGGTTCGTGATTAGCTCGGCGTTCTTTCTGGTGATCGTCTACGTGTTGCTTTTCGATTGGGTCGAGGACGCGAAACGGGCCGGAACGATCGACCTGTTCAACACCCTGAAACTGCTGACGGTGGCGAGCTGGTTTGGCTATCCGATCCTGTGGGCCCTCGGCGTGGAGGGGTTCGCGCTGCTCGACATCGCTATCACGTCCTGGGGATACAGCGTCCTCGACATCGTCAGCAAGTACATCGTGACCGTGTTGATCATGGTGTGGCTCGCGAAGGAACCCTCGGCGGTCACGGCTGGCGCTGCGTACGGCTCGAGTCGACCCGGCGTTACCCCTGCCGACGACTGAGACGGATTGCTGTAACGATTTACCGGCGCAACCGCGACCCGGGCGGCGGTTGCGCCGGCAATGACTTACAGTAAACCGTATGAGACGGATTGCTGGCAGTCATTTCCGGCCCGCCCCCGGACAGGAGCGGTCACGCCGGAAGATCGTTACAGCAGACCGATACTGCCTGCCCGGCTGTCGTCTCCGCACAGCAGTCGCTTCTCGGGTAGTGGTCGATAAAAATTCGTGGTCGTCGATATCGTCGCGTCGCGACTTAGCCGAAGAGTTCGCCGAGACCCTCGCCGTCGGCTTCCTCGTCTTCCTCGTCCTCGTCGTCTTCGGTCGTGTCCGGCACGTCGGCTTCGCCGTCGTCGTCGTCGCCGTCGTCAGCAGCCTCGTCGGCTGCCGCGCCACCGGCAGCTGCGCCGCCTGCAGCGGGGACGGCAGCAGCTTCCGAAACCGCTTCGTCGATGTCGACGTCCTCGAGGGCGGCGACGAGCGCTTTGACACGGGATTCTTCGACATCGACGCCAGCGGCGTCGAGTACGTCGGTGAGGTTGTCTTCGTTGATCTCTTCGTCCGTCTCGTTCAGGATGAGTGCAGCGTAAACGTATTCCATTGTAAGGTCCTCCGTGGTTATCCGAACATCTCGCCGAGGCCGGACGCGCCGTCACCGTCGTCTTCGTCGTCATCGTCGTCGGTGTCGGCGTCGTCGGCCGCAGCGTCGTCTTGGTCGTCAGCCGATTCGTCCTCGCCCTCGTCGTCGGTATCCGCCGTCGCGGCGGGTGCGTCGACATCCTGCAGTTCCTCGGGCAGGGCCTCCTCGTCGTCGATCTGGGCCGCGAGCGCACGCAGCTGTGCGTCGGCCTTGCTGACGAGGTCGGGCAGCAGGTCTTCGTCCTCGATGGCGGCCTGGAGGCCAAGGCTCTTGGCTTCGCCCGTGGCCTTGGCGATGAGCGTCGGTGCCGTCGTCTCGGTCGGGAACGTCGCGTTGACCGCGAGGTTCCGTGCGCGAGCGGCGGCCGTCGCCACGTCGCTCTCGTAGGCCTCGATATCGATATCGAGGTCGTCCGGATCGAAGCGCACGCCCTCGGCGATGACGGCGCGCAGGTCGAGCCCGACTTCCTTGGGCTCGATACCGAGTTCGTTGAGGACGTTCGAGAGGTCCGCAGAGACTTCCTCGCCGGCTTCTAAGACCGTCGAGTCCTCCATGACCTGAATCGAACCGTCCTCGATGCGTGCGTTCGCACCGACTCCCTGCAGTTCGCCGACGAACGGTCCCGGGTCGACACCCGTGTCCCCTTCCGGAATGACGATATCGTTCGGGGCGACTTCGCCCTCGTTGATTGGGGCCGGCGTCTTCGAGGCCTCGAGTTCCTTGTAGAGTGCGAAAGGATTGTCGTTCGTTCCGACGAGTCCGACCTGTCCCTCGACCTCCTCGACGAGTTCGTCGAGTCCGGCCGATTCGAGCGCGCGGACTTGCAGCGTGTTCCGGCTGACGCGCAACTCGGCGGTCCCGTGGAGATCACGGCGCATGTCCTGGAGCTGCTTCGACGGAATGCCGGCGATGCCGACGACGCCGACGCTCTCGTAGTTCTCGATGAGGTCGGTAAGTTCGTCGACTTCCTCTTTCTTCCACTGTGGAAGGTTCTCTGTCTTGCGTTCAGCCTGTGCGCTCATCTTAGGCCACCTCCACGGACGGGCCCATCGTCGTCTTGACGAAGACGCCGTCGATGTTCTGTGGACCTTTCTCGAGGTCGGCGTGCAGTCGACGCAGGATGACGTCGATGTTGTCGGCGATATCTTCGGCGTCCATGTCTTCGGCGCCGACGAGCGTGTGGAACGTGCGTCGGTCGCCCGAGCGAAGCTGCACGGTATTTTTGAGTCGGTTGACGGTCTCGACGACATCGTCGTCGGGGGCGAGCGGATCCGGCATCTTTCCTCGCGGACCGAGGATGGTACCGAGATGCCGGGCGATGTCTTGCATCATCGCCTCTTCGGCGATGAAGAAGTCCGTCTCGTCGGCCATATCTTTGGCCTCGTCGTCGTCCAGATCGGCCACGTCGTCGACCGAGAGCACGTCGTCCGCAACCTCTTCGGCACGGACGCCGGTTTCGCCCTCGGCGATAACGACGATGATCGTCTCTTGGCCGGTTCCGGACGGCAAGACGATTGACTCGTCAACACGATTCGACGGTTCGTTCAAATCAAGGTCGCGCAAGTTTATCGCGAGGTCGACCGTCTCGGTAAAGTTCCGGTCCGGCGAGTCCTCGAGTGCGCGAGCCACTGCGGTTTCGATATCCGAATCTGCCATCGTTCACCTCCGTAGTACGCAGGAGTGCTCCTACGGGTCAGTGAAACAGGCTACGCCTGTCTCTGTTGGACGAAGTGGGATCCCGAACTTAAACCCGTCGAACTGGAGCCGTTGCAGTGTGCGCGACTGACCACAAATGCTATTGTCCCTGTCAGAGTATTGTCCAGCAATGAGTGGGTTAAATTTACTCGATATTGCTGCCGTATGGGGGGCCGATGGGGCGGCGGCCATCGCAAACAGCGGCTGGCTCGAGCAGTACCAGTCGCTTGGCGTCCTCGAGCGCGTTGGCGGGCAGTTCGTTCTCACGGTCGTCGTGGCCATCGTCGTTCTCGGGATGATCCATCGTCACGGGACGGACGCGGTCACGAAAGCCCGGCGAAGCCCGATCATTTCGCTCTGTATCGGGACGCCCACGTTACTCGTGATCAGCGGCCTCACCGCCGCGGGCTACTATATGCTTGGCTCGAGCGTCGGTACGTTCTTCGGCGTGGTACTCATCGCGATCGGATTCGCTGCCCTTCCAACGAGTATCGCGATCGGGTTCGTGGCGATCGGCCAGGGTATAACCGGTCGGCTTGGACGAACGAAACTGTGGCACGGTATCCTGATGGGAGGACTGTTGGCGGGCCTTTCGGGCGTCTCGCTCTCAGCAACGCTCGTTGCCGTTACGATTACCGGCACGCTCGGAACGGGGGCACTCGTTCGGATCCTGTTTGGGGCCGGCGGGACGACCAGTCCCGAGGAGCGGACCGTTCCACCCGCGAACAAAATCTGAGACCGGTTCGTCTCTGGGAGAGTAATACTACGGTTCGTCGTCGTCCGGGAAAATCTTTCCCGGATTGAGTGTTCCAGTCGGATCGAGAGCCGCTTTGATGCGTCGCATCATGTCGACGCCGCCAGCACCGTGTTCGGGCTCCAGGTAGGCCTGTTTGCCCTGCCCGATACCGTGTTCGCCGGTCGCGGTGCCGCCCATCTCGATCGCTAGTTCGACGATCTCCCGATAGGCACGCTCACCGCGGGCCAGTTCGTCGGGATCGGTCGGGTTCGCAAGGACGGTGTAGTGTAAGTTCCCGTCGCCTGCGTGACCGAAACAGGGGATCGTCACGTCGTACTCGTCGGCGACCCGCTTTGCCTCGCGGACGATGTCGGGATAGCCGCTGATCGGGACGGTAACGTCGCCGGGATGGAGCGTCTCCCGGTCGGGATCGTAGCTTCGGGTGGCATACGCTAGTTCCCGACGAGCCTCCCAGAGGCGATCCATCTCGGCGTCGTCGTCGCTCACCTCGAAGCGCTCGAGGGCGTAGTCCGAAAAAATCGTTCGACAGAGGCCGATCTCTTCCTCGATGCCGTGGTTGGCGTGGAACTCGAGAAAGACCATCGGCGCGTCGGGCAGATCGCTGCCGAGATACTCGTTTGCTATCCGTGCGCTCAACTCGTCGACGAGTTCGATCCGGGCGACGTCGATTTCGGTCTGGAGGGCATCGGCGATCGCCGCGGCGGCGGCGTCGAGCGTTTCGAAGATAGCGCGGCCGCCCCGAACCTGTTGTGGTCGGCCCGCCAGCGCGAGCGTCGCTTCGGTGACGACCGCGAGGGTCCCCTCGCTGCCGATCAGCAGCTCGGTCAGGTTGTAGCCGCTCGAGGTTTTGATCGCACGCGAGCCCGTCCGAACGACGGTACCGTCGGCGAGGACGGCCTCCAGAGCGAGCACCCAGTCGGCGACCTCGCCGTACTTGACGGTCTGCATGCCGCTGGCGTCGGTCGCGATCATGCCGCCGATGGTCGAGATATCGCCGGAAGAGGGAAGCGGCGGGAAGAAGAGGCCGTCGTCTGCGACGTACTCGTCGACTGCCGAGCCGATGATCCCCGGTCCGACATCGATCTGGAAGTCCTCGGGGCGGTAGTCCCGAACGTCGTTCATCCGGGTGAGGTCGAGGCTGATTCCACCCTCGGCAGGGACGGCGTTGCCTTCGAGCCCCGTCCCCGCTGCGTAGGGCGTGACGGGAACGCCCTGTTCGGTTGCGGCCTCGAGCACCGCCGCCACGTCGGCGGTGGATTCGGGCCAGACGACCGCGTCGGGAACGGTGGGAGCGTCCTCGTCCTGGGTCCCCCAATCCGTCGCGTGTGCCTCGCGTCGACCGCACTCGAACGAGTATTGGTCGGCCTCGAGTGTGAGCCCCTCGAGAAACGAGCAATCGTGAGCCATAGCCCCACGTTGGACAGCAGTCGTATCAACGTTTTTCATACTGCCGGACAGAACTACTGTGAGCAGTCGCCACCCTATCCGGATCGCTGACCTTTATAGGAATGGCACTCGCGGTAGGAGATGATGGTAATTAATCAAGCAATTCGACAGCAGACACGGAGGGCAGGACTGTGAACGCGACGCTCGATCTCCTGATTCGGCTGACGGACTACGAGACGCCACAGGACGTCGCCGATCGGGCCGTTTTCGCCGAAGAACTGGGGTTCGACCGCATCACGGTCGGGGAAACGACCGGGTGGAACATCGTCCCACCGCTGACGCTTGCGGCGGACCGGACCGACGACCTCGGTATTTCGAACGATGTCGTCTCTCCGTTTGCCCGGTCGCCGGCATTGCTCGCCCAGACCGCGCTCACGCTACACGATGCCTCTGACGGCCGCTTCCGACTGGGGCTCGGACCGAGTTCGCCTGCGATCACCGAGCGTTGGCACGGCGAAGACTTCGAGCGGCCGCTGCGACGCACCCGCGAAGCCGTCGAGATCATCCGCAACGTCTTCGAGACGGGCAACCCCGCCTACGAAGGCGACATCTTCGATGTTCCCGGACTGGATTACAACCGCGATCCACCCGAGGAGCCGCCGGCGGTCGACATCGCGACGCTCGGGCCGAAAGCGACCGAGATGGCCGGCCGTTTCGGCGACGGCTGGGCGCCACAGATGTTCACCAAAGACGGCCTCGAGGAGCGCCTCGAGGACTTACAGCGGGGCGCCGAACTCGGCGGAAAAGACCTCTCGGACCTGCGCGTCGCGCCGATCGTGCGAGCGATCGCCGACGAGGACCGCGAGAAGGCCCGGGAGAAGGCCCGCAAATCGACGGCGTTCATGGTCGGCGCCTACGGCCCGTACTACGGCAACTCGGTCGCCGAGCAGGGGTACGCCGATGTCGTCGAGGAGATCCGGTCGGAGTGGGAGAACCGCGATACCGAGGCGATGGCCGAGGCCCTCCCCGACGAGGTACTCGACGAACTCGCGGCGGCGGGGACGCCCGAGGAAGTCCGCGACTGGCTCGAGGACTACGCCGAGGTCGATGACCTCGACACCATCCGACTGGGCTTCGTCAACGGCATGACCGACGGGGAAAAGGAGACGACGATGGAAGCCGCCGGCGAACTGTTGTAGCCCCGAGATCACGAGGCGTCCTGCGAGACGCTTCTCGACGGGGTTGGGGATCGATCGGCGTCGCCTATCGAACGGCTCCCATCGGCCTACCGAACCGCTCGCGTCGCGTCGTCGATGATCTCGAGGGCTGCTTTCAACTCCTCCATCCCCGTCGCATACGAGAGGCGAGCGTAGCCCTGGCCGTTCGCGCCGAAGGCGTCGCCCGGGACGACGATCACGCCGCGGTCGAGCACTTCGTCGCACCATCCCTCGGGGACCTTCGGCATGACGTAGAACGCCCCTTCGGGCGACGGCACCTCGAGGCCGGCGTCCTCGAGGCCGTCGAGGACGACATCGCGGCGTCGTTCGAAAGCGGCGACCATCTCTTCGACTGGGTCTTGGGGGCCGGTCAGGGCGGCTTCGGCGGCGTACTGTGCGGGTGCGGAGGCACAGGCCTGCCCGTACTGGTGGACTCGGAGCATGCGTTCGATCCGCCGGTTCGAACCGGTGACCCAGCCGAGACGCCAGCCGGTCATCGAGTAGGTCTTCGAACAGGCGCTGACGGTGACGACGTTGTCGCTCTCGGCGAACTCGAGCGGCGGATGGTGGGTCCCCTCGAAGACGATCCGTTCGTACACTTCGTCGGAGACACAGAGGACGTCGTGTTCGTCGGCGATGCGGGCGAACTCGCGCATGTCGGCTTCGCTCTGGACGGCGCCGGTCGGGTTCGCCGGGCTGTTGACGACGAACGCGGCGGTGTCGTCGGTGATCGCTTCCTCGACGGTCGCGGGATCGAGTGTGAGGTCATCGCGAAGCGGGACAGGTTTGGGCGTCCCGTCGGCGATGTGGGTCAGTGCGTCGTAGGAGACGAAGCCCGGATCCGGGAAGATCACGTCTTGGCCGGGATCGACGTGAGCCTCGAGGACGAGGTGGAGTGCTTCGCTGCCGCCCGAGGTGGCGATGATGTCCTCGGGATCGATCTCGAGCCCGTACTCGCGGTCGTAGGTCGCCGCGATCGCCTCCCGAAGCGAACGGGTCCCCTTGTTCGACGTGTAGGCGTCGGCTTGGTCGTTTTCGATCGCCTCGATCGCCCCGCGTCGGGCGTGGGCGGGCGTGGGAAAGTCGGGCTGCCCGATACCGAGGTTGATCGCGTCGTCGCCGGCGGCTTCGAACACTTCGCGGATGCCGCTGATCGACACCTGCTCGACTCGCTGTGCAAACTCCGTCATTACCCATACGCGGGTGGGCAACCCCGATAACTCTTGATGCTCGCGCGCGCGTCGTCCGCCGTCGCCGCGATCGGTGTCTCCCCCGTGGGCGAGAGCCGATACCGCCGTCAGCGTTCCTCGAGGTTCGAGCGAACGGTCGCCTCGAATTCGTCGCTCGAGCGTTCGAAGATGGTGTACCCATCCTGCGATCGTCGACGAGGAATGGAGGAGACTGGTTCGTCGTCGACGAAGACGGTCCAGTCGTCGCCGTAGCGCGCGTCGACGCCGGCGATGCGAACGGCGATGTCGAGGTCGCGCTCGAGTCGGTCGACGACCTCGTGTGTCAGTTCGCCGTCGGCGAATCGAGAGGGGCGAAACGGACGCAGATCGTGGCTCTCGAACAGTCGAACTGCCCGTGCCCACCAGTCGGGAAGCGTCTCGAGTGCGACGCCTTCGTAGGGATCGTCGGGATCGTGGCCGGGTGGGCGAGATCGCAGTCGGGTGATCTCGTCGTCGGTTGCGCCCCGGTCGTCGTCCATGGTTCCCGGTTGCAGGCGGAATGTCAAAAATCCAGTTATCGGACGCCCGAACCACTATATGCCCATACAGAGACAATCTCTGTCATGGCACAGTCACAGCGCAGTTCCGACTCGATACGCTCGCTCGCCGATATGACGATCGTCGATACGGATTCGCACGTCACCGAGACGCTCGAGGATCTGATTCCCTACGTCGAACGGCAGAATCCGGGCGTGGTTCGATTCCTGAAGAACGCAGCAGACGCACGGCGAGACGTCTACTCCGCGACGCGTGCAACCGCGGCGTTCAGCCAGACGCCGGGGCCGCTCGACGGCCAGGAGAGCGGGTCGGACGACCTCGTCCACTCGCAGGTTCGGGAGCCGTCGGTGAAGATCGAACTGATGGAACAGTTCGACATCGATTACTCGATCCTCTCGCCGGGGTTGAACCTGAACTTGGCGACGGTCAACCACGATTCGACGGCCGTCGCGATCGCGCAAGCGTATAACTCGTGGCTGACGGACACCTTCCTCGACGCCCACGATGGGTTCCGCGCGACGGCGATCGTCGCCCATCAGAAACCGGCCAAGGCGGCCGAGGAAATCGACCGCATGGCGAGCGAAGACGATATCGTCGGCGTCCAGTTGCCCGGCTCCGGACTCGTCCCGCCCGCCGGTCACACCTGGTACGATCCGATCTACGAGGCGGCCGAAGACCACGGGCTCCCCATCGTGATGCACAGCGGCAACAACGGCGCGTCAGCCGTCTTCCCGATCCAGCGACAGTGGGCTGAAACCTTCCTCGAGGATCACGCCTTTACCTTCCCCGTCGAATCGATGTGGCACCTCATCTCGTTGGTCTGCCAGGGCGTACCAGAGCGGTTCCCCGACCTCGAGTTCGTCCTCCAGGAGTGTGGGATCGAGTGGCTGCCGTGGCTCATGTGGCGACTCGACGATCACTATCTCCAGAACTCACAGGACGTTCCGATGCTTCGTCGGATGCCAAGCGAGTACATCAAAGAACAGTTCTACATCACCTCCCAGCCACTCGGACACACCGAACGCAACGACCACCTCGCCTCGATCGTCGAGATGGCCGGCGGCGCGGAGACGCTGCTGTTCGCGATGGACCACCCACACCCCGACTTCGATACGCCCGAAGAGCTGTACAATCCGCTGTGTGCGGGCCTGGACGGCGACAGTATCGGCGGGATCATGGGCGAAACGGCGCTCGAACTCTTCGATATCTGATCCGTATGTGTGGGCGTCACAAAGTAACCGACGAAGCTGCGATCGCCGACCCCGGCGAGCGCGTCCTCACCGAGGTCAAGGGCGTCGAAATCGCCGTGTTCAACGTCGACGGCGACTACCACGCGCTCGCGAATTTCTGTCCCCACCAGAGCGGCCCGCTCTGTGAGGGGCCCACCCAGGGCCGGGTAACCGTCGACGACGACCTCGAGTGGGCGTACGACGACGAGGAGCGAAACGTCGTCTGTCCGTGGCACGGTTGGATATTCGACGTGACGACGGGGACGAATATCGACGCCGAGCAGTACACCGTTCCGACGTACGATATCGAGGTCGAAGACGGCGAGGTGTTTATCGTGATCTGACGGGTACCGGCGCCGAGACGGTGCGTTTACACCGCCGTCGGCCCAAGCGTCACCAATGAGAGACCCCGACGCATTGATCGCTCGCGCTGGCGTCCGCGGCGATCCCGATCGCGACCAGCACTTTCTCGTCGACGACCGCGTCCTGAATCGTCTGCCGACCTACCTCGAGAGCGAGGCGCTACGGGCCTCGGATGAAGGGTGCGAGGCGCTACGGGCCTCGGATGAAGGGTGCGAGGCGCTACGGGCCTCGGATGAAAAGCGCGAGGCGATCGACCGCACGCATCTCCTCGAAATCGGCGGCGGAACGGGGGCACTGACCGACCGACTCCTCGCACTCGAGGAGACGGACGAGGTGACCGTCGTCGAGCGCGACCCCGATCTCGCGGCCTTTCTGCGCGAAGAGTTTCGCGACGAGATCGACGCCGGACGACTCACCGTGATCGAGGCCGACGCACTCGAGGTCGAGTTACCCGACTTTACCGCCTCAGTCTCGAATCTTCCCTACGGCGTCTCGAGCGAAATTGCGTTTCGGCTGCTGCCCGAGCGACGGCCGCTCGTCTTGATGTTTCAACAGGAGTTCGCCGAACGGATGGTCGCCGAGCCCGGGACCAGCGAGTACGGCCGTCTCTCGGTCTCGACCCAGCACTACGCCGATGTCGAACTCGTCGAGTCGATCCCAAAGGAGGCGTTCTCGCCGCCGCCGGCCGTCCAGAGCGCGGTCGTTCGCGCCGTCCCGCGACCCCCCGAGTACGAGGTCGACGACGAGGCGTTCTTCCTCCGGTTCGTCAAGGCCCTATTTACCCAACGGCGCAAGACCGTCCGCAACGCGATCAGAAACACGGCACACATCTCCGGGCTCGAGGAGCCAGATGCCGTCGTCGACGCCGCCGACGAAGAACTGCTGAAAAAGCGGCCGGATTCGGTCACGCCCGCGGAATTCGCCGAACTCGCGGCGCTTGCGGATCGGATCGGGGAGCGGACGGACTAGGGTCTTCCCCTCCAGTCGACGCGAACGACCGTCACACCCATATGTCTCTCACCAAAACTGAGACCTATTGGGGATGACCGCCTCGAGCCGTCGGCCGATCGTCCTCGTTGCGATAGCCCTCGCACTGTCGATTGCCGGAGCAGTTGCTATCACCGGCCTCGGTATCGACGTGGTGGGAACCGATTCGGATCCGGATCCCGACGAATTGGTCGCCGATGTCGTCACCGCCTCCGGTGACGTCGAGACGCTCCAAGCGACGCGAACCGACACGTACGAAATACACGACCTCGGATCCGGGGAACCGCGCACGGGCGAGACGACCGTCGACGTCTGGAAGCGACTACCCGATCAGTCACGTACCGAAGTCATCGCCACGAACGCGCCCGAGCGCACTCCCGGCGACGTTCGCGTCGTCGACGGCTCGAGGCTGCAAAGCTACGATGCGAACCAGGCGTCGATGCTCGTCGACGACGAGTGGGACGGCGACGCCGTCTCTCACTGGCCAGTAACCGCAGCGGAACTCGAGGACGGCAGCCTCGAGACGACGTATCGCGGCACCGACACTATTGACGACCGCGAAACCTACGTCGTCGACATCGAACGCGCCGACAACTCGACGGCCGGGATCAGCCTGCTCGTCGGCGACACCGAATACGCACTCGGCGACGACGACGAGAATCGAACTCTCAGCCGGACGACGACCTGGTGGATCGATGTCGACGCCGGCGTACCGATCAAAGAGCGCGTCGTCACCGAACACGACGCGCCCGCGGAACACGTCCTCGAGCGCGAGCGAGACGTGCGGACGGTCACGTACGAAGACGTTCGCTTCAACGAAGACATCGACGACGACCGCTTTGTCATCGACCCGCCCGACGGCACCGATGTCTACGAACCTGCAACGTCGTTCGACGTCGACACGGTTCCAGACGCCGACGACGCGGTCCCGTTTACCGTCCAAGAGCCGGTGATCCCGGATCGATTCGAACGGGTTATCGTCAGTGCACGCGAGTTCAGGGGGAATACGACTGTCGATCTCGTCTATCGTGACGGGGACCTCCGTGACGGCGAGGAGATATTCGTGCGACTTTCCAATGCACCGTTCGATCAGACGAGGGTCATCGAAGACGATGTCGGTCCCCACGATGGCGCCCGCGTCACCACGGGCTTTGGACCGGGGTACGGCTGGGACTGCAATGGGGTCTACTACGAACTGGCTGCGGACGATCCGGACGGCGACAACGCGCAGTTCGCGATGGATCTGGCGGACTCAATCGACTGTTGAGCGACGGGCCAAACGACGGACGACGGTCGCGTCGGTGCATAGGGACTCGAGAACGGAACGATACAACGGCGACTCGAGAACGGAACGGTCGGCGTTGCGTGATCAGCGGGAAAACGACCGTCGTCGTTACCGACTGTTCGGCGTCCACTCTTCGCAGGCGTCCATGTCGTCCATGGCGCGTTCGTGGCGAGCACAGTACGGAACCATGCCGGAGGACGACCGGACGTACTCGAAGTGGCGACAGTTTCCACAGTAGCGGTCGGCGGGGTTGGACGGTTCGTCGGGGCTCGATTCGACGATTTCGGCGTCACGCCCGTCGCCATCCAGCGGCGAGGAGATATCGGCCGTCGTCGATCCGCCGTCGCTCGTGGGTGTGCCAACCGACGGACCCCGCTTCGAGGCGGAGCCTCGAGAGCGAGACTGTGTCGACGACCGCTGCTCCGTGAGGATCGCCCCGTCGTCCAGCTCCGGCTCGGTGTCTGCGTCGGTCGCCGACTCTGACTGGGCGTTGGTCTGCGTTTCGACATCGCCGTCTGGCGTGCTACCGAAAAAGCCGATGCCGCCGTGGCCGCCCGAGTCCGGTTCCGGCTCCTCGTACTCGACGATGGTCTGATTCCGGCGCGTGACGTTCATCTCGAGCATGCCGCCAGGGTCGTTGCGGGTCTTGAAGTTGACGACGGCGGTAAAGAGACACCAGACGGCGATAAAGAGCCCGAGCAAGTAGACGACGGAGACGTGGAGGGTGAGGTCGTCACCGTAACCCCGCCAGTGATACGGGTAGGCGTGCCAGAAAAGGGCAACGCCGAGCAGACAGAGGCTCGCGCTGATCGCGGCGGTCGCACGGACCCGTCTGCCTGCAGGTAAGACAATGAAGACGCCGACGAGTGCCGCGGGAACGCCCAGTCCGGCGAGGACGCCGGCGACGCGGACGGCGGCGTAGTGGTCGCCGACGACCCCGACGAGGAGGTCCGTCGTCGCGATGACGACGGCGACGACCGACAACGCTGCCCCGAGCAAGACGAGTGCCGTCCCCGCGTACAGCCGTCGGAGGCTCGTCACCTCCCGTTCGTTCCCTTTGTAGGCCTCCGTCAGACTTGTCATGGAGCCACGTTTGTACTCCGAGCACAAAACGCTACGTCAGACACACCTCGGTTCTTAGAGACGTTACTCGACCGTCGGTAAGAGCGTCTCGGGTCCACAATAGCCGCGTTTCGATTCTCGCGTGCTTTCCCGAGTCGGTGCTCACTCGGAGACAGGTTCGAAGCGATGACGGACGGCGGTGTTGTCGTCGTTCCACTCCGTCCCGTGTGTCTGCTCGATGCGGCGCTTGTAGGCCTCGAGATTCGGCGACCCTTCGGCGCGGGCGTCTTCGTCGGTCAGTTCTCCGAGTCGACGTTCGGTAACGTCGACGACCTCGAAGGTCGTTCCGTCGATTTCGAACGTATCTCCTTCTGATGCGTGTTTATCACCGCGGTGGAGCTGGGTGATCTCTCCCTCGAGGACGCTGGTTCGAAGCCGTTGTGCCGGAAGCAAGTCTGGCGCTGGAATCGTCGCCATAGCTCAGTAGAGCGGATCGACGTTACTAATTCTGTCGAATGGGTTGCTAACGGCGATCCAATCGGGTCGGAGCCGTCGAAGCGAAAGCTTGAATCGACGCGCTCGCAAACCTCGAGTCATGAGCGACGAGGACGAAGACGACGAGCCGGCGGTCGAACTCGGTGAGCAAACGCCGGTCGAGGGGGCACCACTCGCACGCGTGAGTTCGCGCCTAACCTGGCCCAAGGAAAAAAGCGAGATCGATCGTCTCGAAGGCGAGAGCGTCCTCCGCACGCCGGAGGGGCCACAGGAACTGTCAGCGATCCTCGAGTCGGTCGAGGAGACCTACTTCGAACGGCGACAGGAGTTCGAATCACACGTTCGGGATGTCGTCGGTACCGGACCGATCCCGACGACGGACACGTAATGACCAGTGGCCACCGAAGACAGTAGTTATCGCCTCGACTGGCTCCGCGATCGGTTTGACCGCCTCTCCTGGTTCCACAAGTCGCTACTGACGGGTGCGGTGTTGACGCTGTTGTGGATGCACTTCGTACCGGGTGCGTTAGAGCGCCGAGCCGTCGTCGATAGCGTGCTGTTGATCGGTGGGCCGCTCCTCCTGGGACTGACACACGGCCGACGTATCGGCTGGACGATAAACCGGGTGGCCGTTCGTAACGCCGTCTTGCTTGCGATGTTCGTCTTGCCGTTTTACCTGGTCGGCTCGACCCTGCCGACGATCCGGCAGTTCTATCCGATGTGGCAGACGACGGTCGCGCCGGCGTCGTTTCTTCCCCACGCGGTCCAGTTGTTCGTCCTCGCACTCGCTGCGGAGACGTACTATCGGGGACTGCTCTGTGTCGGAGTCAGGGAGATCGGCTTCAAAGCCGTGCTCATCAGTCCCGTCGTCTACATGATCCACCACGCGAGCAAACCGCCGATCGAGTTCCTGTTGTCGGGACCGACCGACGTCCTCTTTGGCGCCGTCGACTACAAGTCTGGCTCCATCCTGCCGTCGGTAATCGCCCACGGCGCCGGTCTCGTCTTACTCGACTGGTTGGTTCTCCACGAGCCGCTGTTCGATCCGACGGCGCTTCTCGAGGCGCTGTCGTGGCTCCCCTTACCACTATAAGATGTCACGCCGTGTCAGCTGGAACCGCCCGCGCAGCCGTCGCCTTGAACGCAGCCGTAATCGGCTCACCGACGGTGAGGTTGAGACGGTCGGCGCTGGCGCGCGTAACGAGTGCTCGAAGCTCGCGCTCGCCCTCGAGGCCGATCGTTACGCCCGTGACCTCGGCACCCGGCTCAAGGGCGGACACTGTCCCCGTAAACTGGTTGCGAAGGCTCGTTTCGTCTTCGCCGGGGGACTCGTCCGGATCGGTCAACACGACGGCGTCCGAGCGGACGGTAACCTGTACCGCCACGGTCTCGTCCGGTGCTAGGGCGACGATAGCGCCGATCGGCGTCTCGACGGTCGCGAGCTCACCTATTTGATTACTTACATGTCCTTCGAAGACCGATTCAGTGACTCGCGCAACCCCGTCGAGTTCGGCGTTGTGACGGTCGAACTGCTGGCAGAGATCCCGCGCCGTCTCGGTGAGTTCGGTCCCGCCGCCCCCGGGGCCGCCGCGTCGACGTTCGGTGATCGGCCCGAGAGCGTCTTCGATCTCGACGACGCGGTTTTGCAGCCGTGCATACGAGCGTTCGAGCGCGTCGGCCGCGCCGTGCATCGACCCGTGTCGGTCGATTGCCTCGAGCATCTCGATGTCTCGTCGGTCGATCGTGAGGTCGCCGACGGCCAGTTTCGTCCGATATTCCTTCTCGATTCGCATCGTGGGTTCTCCCGACGGACCTGCCGCCAGTCGCGTTAGTATATCAGTTCGCCGTCGATAAACTTCCGGGTTCGATCGTCCGACGGCGACTCGAAGATCGGTTCGGTCGGCCCGACCTCGATGATCTCGTTGCCGAGCAACACTGCGACGCGATCCCCGATGCGTTCGGCCTGGTGCATATCGTGGGTCGCGACCACGACGCCGATATCGCGTTCCGTCGCCGCGAGAACGGCATCTTCGATCACTGCCGTGTTTCGCGGATCGAGGTCGGAGGTCGGCTCGTCGAGCAACAACACGTCGGGCTCGTAAGCGAGCGCACGAGCGAACGCGACTCGCTGTGCCTGGCCACCCGACAGCGACGTGGCGTCTCGGTCGGCCCGCTCGTGAAGCCCCACGGTTTCGAGGGCCTCGACGACGTTGCTGTCGCCGTTCCCCCGTCGAGAGAGACTCGAAAGCGCAGTCCGAAGCCGATCGGCCCACGATTGGCGGACGCGCACGCCGTACTCGACGTTCCGGCGAACGCTCGCGTCGAAGAGGCTGGCCTCCTGGAAGACCATTCCGATCCGGCGCCGGTACTCGAGTCGGCGCTGGTCCGACGCCGCCCAGACATCGACGCCGTCGACGGTGATCGTTCCGTCGTCGGGAGCGTCGAACAACGCGAGTAGACGAAGCAGCGTCGACTTGCCGACGCCCGAGGGGCCGATAATCGTGACGACCTCACCGGGCGTCACCGAAAGCGAGACGCCGTCGAAAACGGGGTCGCCGTCGTAGCCGTGACACAGTTCGGTCGCCGAAAGGGTCATCGGTACCGCCCTCCGCCGTTGCCGAGTCGGATCACCAGTGCATTGACGAGCAAGACCAGAACGACGAGAACCGCGCCCAACAACATGGCGGTCTGGAACCGACCCTGTCGGGCCTCGAGCTGGATCGCCGTGGTCAGCGTTCGGGTCTGGGAGATCCCCTCCGGGCCGGTGATGTTCCCGCCGACGATGAGTACGGAGCCGACTTCGCTGATCGCCCGACCGAAGCCGGCCAGCACCGCCGTCGCGATGCCGTACCGGGCCTCCTTGATCGTCACGAGCGCGACGTCGATCCGGGTCCCGCCCATCGCGAACGCGGCGTCGCGGACGTTCTGGTCGACGCTGCTGACCGCCGCGAGCGTTACGCCGGTAATTACCGGTGCGGCGAGAACGAACTGGGACATGATCATCGCCTCGGGCGTGAAGACGAGATCGAACGTGCCGAGCGGTCCCTCGTTCGAGACCGCAAACAGGACGACGAGTCCGACGACGACGCTCGGAAAGCCCATGCCGGTGTTGATGAGCGACGTCACCAACGTCTTGCCGCGAAACTCCTTGAAACCGATCAGTAGCGCGACCGGGATACTACAGAGGGTGCTCAACGTGACGGCGACCAGACTCACGTGTAGCGAGACCCGAATGATGCTCCGAATGTAGTGCCACTCGAACGGAAACTCGAGCGCGAGTGGAAGCAAGGAGCCGGTCACGGCGCCCATCAGTACTGCGTATCCCGCGGTCAGTGCGTGTCCGATCATCAGTGTGCTCCTATCATCACGAGTATATCATCGTCAGCGAATGTCAGTCGGTACCGTTCTACCCGTCCCACTCTTCGGGCACGTACTGCTGGAACTGCGGTTCCTCCGCCAGCGCCTCCGAGAAGAACAGCTGTTCGCCGTCGACGGTGTAGCTTTCGATGATCTCCTGGCCCTCGGGACTCGTGATGTAGCCGATGTAGGCCATCGCCAGATCGTAGTTCACGGTGTCGTGGACGGCGGGGTTGACGGCGACGATCCCGTACGGGTTCGCGAGCAGTTCGGGGCCGCCCTCGACCGGACCCTCAACGTGAATCTCGAGATCGATTTCGTCCTGCATCGAGAGGTACGTCCCGCGGTCGGACAGCGTGTAGCCGCCCTGCTGGTCGGTCTGGACGAGCACCTCGCCCATCCCCTGTCCGGCTTCCATGTACCAGCTGCCGAACTCGTCGGACCCAATTCCGGCCCCCTCCCACATCTCGAGTTCTTTCGTGTGTGTCCCCGAGTTGTCGCCCCGAGAGACGAACGTCGATTCCGTTTCAGCGATCGCCGTGACCGCGGCGGGTACGTCCTCGCCGCCGCCGATGGACGACGGGTCGTCGGAATCACCGACGACGACGAAGTCGTTGAACATGAGGTCGCGACGGTTGATTCCGTATCCGTCCGCCATGAACTCGTCCTCGAGGGATCGAGCGTGGACCATCACGACATCCGAATCCCCGCTTCTCGCGGTCTCGAGGGCAGCGCCGGTTCCCTGGGCGACGGTGTCGACGCTGACGCCATATCGGTCCTGAAACGGCGCGTTGAGTTCGTCGAGCAGGTCCGTATCGTAGGTGCTGGTCGTCGTGGTCAGCGTCAGCGTTTCACCACTGACCCCCGGTCGTGACTCGTCGTCATCACCCGTCGCCGCGCAGCCGGCGAGGCCGGCCGCCACGACGCTGGCGGCCGAAGCCAGGAACTGGCGCCGTTGTATCGCCATGGATACCACGTCCGCCCCGGACCCAAAATAACTTTTGATCGAGCCGTAACTGCCTTCGGTTTCATCAAGAAAGGATTTCGGCCCGTCTCGCCGGTAGGCGCCGAGTCACCAGTGTGGTTCTCAATAGATGTTGGTCTGCAACAACGCACGAGGGGAGCGGGAAACTATCGCGGACTATCTTTCACTCTGATGTAACTGGAATACGTTACAACATACGGGCGAACCGAATCGGGTAGTCATCCAGCCTCGGCCGACCTCGAGTACCGGTGGTTCGCTTTCGTTCGATAGATGATAGGTGAGCGTTTCGGTCGCGACAGGTTTTTCACCACCCATCGATACCACCTAGTTGTATGAGCGACTTCGACCAGTTCAGCGACGTTGGTGAAGCGGACGTAACCCGTGCGATCGGCCAGGAGTGGACCGAGGAGTTCATGGATTTCTCGGATAGCGACGTGATCATCGTCGGCGGCGGCCCCTCCGGACTGACGGCGGCGAAAGAACTCTCCGAGCGCGGTGTGAAGACGATGGTCGTCGAGAAGAACAACTACCTCGGCGGCGGCTTCTGGCTCGGCGGCTTCCTGATGAACAAGGTCACGGTCCGTGATCCGGCCCAGCAGATCCTCGACGAACTCGAGGTTTCCCACAAGGAGTCTCAGGATAGCGAGGATCTCTATGTTGCGAACGGTCCGGAGGCTTGTTCCGGGCTGATCAAGGCGGCCTGTGATGCGGGTGCGAAGATGCAGAACATGACCGAGTTCACGGACATCGTCATCCGCGAAAATCACCGCGTCGGCGGTATCGTCATGAACTGGACACCAGTCCACGCCCTGCCCCGGGAGATCACGTGCGTCGACCCGATTGCCGTCGAAGCCGACCTCGTCATCGACGCGACGGGTCACGACGCGATGGCCGTCAAGAAACTCGACGAGCGTGGCGTGTTGGATGCCCCCGGCATCGGCGACGCCGAAGCCAACGCAACGGGGATGGACCAGACCGGCGACGACAGCTACGGCGCGCCCGGCCACGACTCGCCTGGCCACGACTCGATGTGGGTCGGCAAGTCCGAGGACGCCGTCGTCGAACACACTGGTCTCGTCCACGACGGGCTGATCGCTACCGGCATGGCCACGGCGACGACTTACGGGCTTCCGCGGATGGGTCCGACGTTCGGCGCCATGCTCGTCTCGGGCAAACGCGCCGCACAGGTTGCCCTCGACGAACTCGAGGTCGACGCCGACCCCGTCGACATCACCTCGCGAGCCGCCACGCCGGCCGACGACTGATACGGGTTGCTGTACCGATGTCCCGGCGGTGAGTCGAACGGTGTGCGACGAGCCTCGGTCGAGGAGCGATGCGAGTCGACCGGCCCAGCCGCGACTCGGGCGGCGAGTGCGCCGGCAATGGCGTACAGCGCTCCGTACGAGCGGATTCCGTAGCCACAGCGACGCGCTGTTCGAATTGACGGACGACGAACCCCGTTTCCTCACCGCTACCTGGACCTAATACTGTCGAGCAGCGAGCAATAGTATACATTCGACGAACGAAAGTGGCGAATACACACGGGAGTGCCGACGGAATACGTAACAGGCTAACCGTAAGTGTTTCACCGAGTGGTACGACTAGGTAATACATGGTCGATCGAGTTATGTGCTACCGCTCTCCGACGACCGTCGCTGACGTCGACGAAATCGCCGACTGGCTCGAGGCACGCGTCGACGCGGACGTGACGGTTCGAGATCGGTTCCTCGAGGAACATCGGACCGACGGTCTGGCCGACCGGTTTGCCGCGGCCCGTGTCACGTCGCCGTACGACCGCGACACCGGTAACACGATGTTGGGAACGATCCGCTACGAGGAACGTGCCCTCGAGAATCCCGATCGAGAGGGCGGGGTCCTCTACGATGGCGTCCAGATGCAGCGCGCGCTCAACGCCGCGCTCCCGGCCGCCGAGCGCGGCCTCGAGACGCTCCACCTTCCGATCATAGACCGCGCGATCGGCACCTGGGGCGACCACGACGGCCGCTGGCACAAGCGCGTGACCGTCCTCGGCCAACCCGCGTTGCTCTCGGTGCCCGGCCTGTACGAAGCCCCAGCCAAGCCCGAATCCTATTACAAGGAAAAGCAACGCCACGCCCTCTTGTCCGGAGATACGCCGCCTCGAGAAGTCCTCGAGAATCAGGTCGAGGGTGAGTTCCTGATCGCGGACGATCCGCGGACGACCGCTGCCCTGAAAGGGTACGCCTTGCAAGCCTATCACTACCTCGAGACGGGCGAGGCGTTCTGCGAGCGGGATGGATGTCGCCTCTTCAACGCACACTACCACGAAGATCTCGTCGAGGCGCAACTGCGAGAGCCGTCCTTTTGTTCCCGTCACGGTCGCCAATACGGTCTCGAGAACGAGGTTTAGCCGTGTAGCGAGTGTCAGCGCGCTTTTCCGACCCGTACGTTCGTCCCGTCCGTCTCGTACGGACCGCTGTACGTCGGTACCGGCGCAACCGCGAGTCGTCCTGCGGTTGCTCCCGGAAACGTTACAGCAGCTCGTATCATACGGTTTACTGTAAGTCGTTACCGCCGAAACCGCAGACGGGTCGCGGTTTCGCCGGTAAATCGTTACAGCAATCCGTATCAGTCCTCGTCGTCAGTGTCTTCGAAGACAGAGTACTCTCCCGGATCCGTTTGTTCGTCGTCACGGTCCTCGAAAACCGAGTACTCGTTTTTGTCGCCCGGTTTTTCCTCGGTCGCCTCGATATCGCCAGTCGTGTCGTCCATCTCGACGGACCCGCGTCGTCTTTCGTCTCCCTCGAGCGCTTCGTCTTCGAGCTCCTCGAGGTATCGTTCGGCGTCGTAACGAACGTATCCCGTATAGAGCAACAGGAGCGCGAACAGGATGGCTGGCACGCCAAAGAGCAAAAAGAGGACGGCGACGATGGTGAGGGGGTCGCTGGGAAGCGCAGCCGGATGCATTATCGCAGGGTCGGTGGTCCGCGGAGAAAGAGCTTTTCCTCGAGCGTAGACTCGTGTGTCTCGAGGCCTGTCGAATACATTCGGCCGTCGAGTTCACGAGACGATCGGCGATCGCTCAGGGCGGCTGCGAGAACGCGTCGAGGCTGGACTGCAAACCGGCGGCGAGTTCTGACTTGCGCTGGAGTCGCTGGTAGCCGACCGGCAACTGGGTCGCGACCTGCGAGACGGCGTCGTGAAACGTTTCAGCCTCGCCGTACTCGCCGTCGAAGGCGTTGCGAACGCTCTCGCGAACCTGCCAGACGCCGACGGGCGCCCAGTAGTCGTCGCTCACTTCCCGGAGCACCAGACACTTCGCCTGCCGACCGATCGACTCGAGGTGCTCGAGGACGGCCAGTCTGGCCGCATAATACGCGCCGGCGGTCTCCTCGACGTAACTCGAGCGCCCCTCGTAGCCTTCGCTGGCGCTCTGGAGCCAGATGTCGTCCTCCGGGTTGGGGTTCCAGATGCTCCCCGGCGCCTTCATCTCGACGAGTTCGAACTCCCAGCTACCGGGCGCGAGGACGATCCAGTACCGGTTGCCCATGTACTCGTTGGCCCAGACCTGTACTTCGTCGATGCCTCGCTCGTTGCGGATGCGCCCGCGGAGAAACTGTCCGACCGTGTCGTCGACCGCGGTGATCGACCACCGCGTTGGGACGAGTCGGCGCTGGTCGGTCTCGCCGAGCGCGCCAGCCGAGAGGATCGAGTTGATGTCGTAGACGTCGAACCCACGCCGATAGAGGTAGGTCATCGCCCCCTGAGCCTGCCAGTCGTCGTCCTCCAGGGTCTTTTTGACGGGTTTTGGCACGGAGGGGTTCTCCCGCAACTCGGCGTTGCGAGCGTTCGCCCGCGGCCCACGCGGTGTCGCGACATCCGTGCCTGCATCCAGTCCGAGGTCGGGGGTGTCGTCGAGTCCGATCTCGAGGTCGACCGGGCGGTCGGCGATGGCGACCTCGCGCTGGACGCCGACGAAGCCGTCCCACGTGTCGTGAACCGACGGCGTGAGGCGACTCGCGATCGAGGGTGAATCGACGTTTGCGCGCTTGCTCGAGTTCAACAGCCCGGTACGGCGCTGGAGGACGTCGTCGATGCCGTACCCCTGCTGGTACCAGGCGCCGTCGGTGACGTACTCGTCGGCGGCGTCTTCGTCGCCGACCGGCGAGAGCAGCCCGATGGGAATGTCGGGGTAGTTCGATCGGCCGACGAAGATCGACGGCGACGTCGAGCCGACGAGGGTATCGCCGGACAACGCGTCGTCGAAGCGCTGCTCGAACTCCTCGAGGTGGTCCGTGATCGCGTAGGACTTCTCCTTGGCGAGACGGCGTCGCTTCGCCTCCTCGTCGGGCTCTAGGTCCTCGATGTAGTCGTCGAGGCGCATTCATCGAACGTAGGGAGCGGGCTGGTTTGAATGTTGAGTTCCCACGCGAACATCGAGGGTTTCGGGGATCGGTGTCGCCGATCGAAATCGGGGAAAGATTGTTGAGGAGAAACGAGGTAGCAGCACAGAGACGTGGACATTCTGCCCGTCGTTATCGGCGTCGTGGCACTCGGCGTCGGCATTCAGGTGCTGGCCAAGCGGGTGCGAGTGCCGAGCGTTCTCTTTCTGATCGTCGTCGGCGTCGTCGTCGGTCCGGAAGGACTCGGCTTCGTTACGATCGAGACCTTCGGCGACGGACTCTCGACCGTCGTCGGCATCAGCGTCGCGATCATCATCTTTGACGGCGCATTTCACCTTCGCCGGGAGAAACTCGAGGCCGCACCGCGATCGGTTCGCCGACTGACAACGATTGGTGCGATACTCGCCTTTCTCGGGACAACGGCCGCGGTCCGGCTGTTTCTGGATACCGACTGGGACGTCGCCGCCCTGATCGGTGCACTACTGATCGCGACCGGACCGACCGTCGTCACCCCGATTCTCGAGGTGGTGACGGTTCGTGACCACGTCGAGACGGCGCTCGAGGCCGAGGGGATTATCAACGATGTGACCGCAGCGATCCTCGCGATCGTCATCTTCGAGGCCGTCGTCGTCGGAGACGCTCCCGAACTGGTGCTGGTCGGCTTCCTGCAGCGATTGGTCGCCGGCATCGGCATCGGCATCGTCGTCGCGGCCGGCGTCTGGTACCTCCTCGTCGAGGTCCGTCCGCCGGCCGGCGACGCGCCGCAGGTGGCGCGGCTGGTGACGCTCACCGGCGCGCTCGTCTCGTTCGGGCTCGCGGAGTCCGCCTTTCCCGAAACGGGCGTCGCCGCGGCTGCAGTGTGTGGGCTGGTTCTCGGCAATCTCGAGTTGCCACACCGCGCGGAGATCCTGGCGTTCAATCGCGATCTCACCCTCGTCGTCCTCTCGTTCGTGTTTATCTCGCTGGCGGCGCTGATCGACTTCGACTCGTTGCTCGGGTTGGGAACGGGCGGCATCGCCGTCGTCGTCGCGGTTACGCTGTTCGTCCGTCCGATTCTCGTCGCGCTCTCGGCGGTCGACCGGCAGTTCAGCCGCGAGGAACGACTCTTTCTTTCGTTCGTCGGTCCCCGCGGGATCATTCCCGCCTCGGTGGCGACCCTGTTTGCGATCGAACTGGAGGCGGCGGGCCAGTTCGAAGCCGCCCAGACGCTCGCCGGGACCGTCTTTCTCGTCATCTTTCTCACTGTCGTGATTCAGGCGGGCCTTGCCCGTCAGATCGCAGAATACCTCGAGGTAATTCCGATGCCAGCTATCATCATCGGCGGCGGCCGGGTCGGCCGGGCGCTCGTCACTCGACTGGAGAACCGTGGCGAAAACGTCGTTATCGTCGACGAAGACGCCGAGACCGTCCAGGCGCTTCGTCGGGACGGCTACACGGCCGTCGCGGGCGACGGAACGAACACCGAGACCCTTCGCGAGGCGGGTATCGAACGAGCCAAGCTCGTCGTCGCGACGACGGCCGACGACGACACGAACCTGCTCGTCTCGCAGCTAAGTCGAACCAAATTCAGCGTCGAGACGGTCGTCGCTCGGGTCAACGAACCGGAGAACGTCGACGCGTTCGAGACGCTCGGCGTCCGTGCGATTGACGTCGCGAGCGCGACCGCGTGGTCGCTCGACAACGAGATCGAACGTCCCGCGCTCGCCCACTGGATGACCGAACTCGGCGAGGGCCACGACGCCCAGGAGATCGTCGTGACCGCGACGGATCTGGGTGGATCGACCATCGCCGAGTTGGATGCGGACATCCCCGATGGCGTGATCGTCGCTGTACTCGCTCGCGACGGCGAAACCTACGTGCCGGACGCCGACACGGTCCTCGAGGAGGGTGATCGGGTGACGTTTCTCGGCCGTGAAGACGCCGTTGCCGAGGCCGTTCGTCGATTCCATCCGCACGAGTAGAGCGGGACCCGACGGCGGAGTAGACGGCAACCACGCGCGTCGCTCGGCCAGGTCGGTCGGGAGCCACGAGAAGTGTCAGAGGCACGGCCCTCGGCGGTCGGGCACGAACGCCGTTGGCAGGCCGCACTCGAACCGACGACCTGGGGGGTAAAAGACCCGGAAGTGGATTTTCTGACCCAGAAAATGCGCTGATATAACCGACGAATCGGCGTCTCGTCAGGATACCGGGGTGTGTCGGGTGACAGAAAGTACGAGAGCGAGGTCGGCTGGCGGCGTCACTCGAGGTCGGCTTCGCGGTCAGGCGTCGCTACTGAGGTCTGCGTCGACGCGAACTTCCGAATCGGTGATCGTCTGGATGTTTTCGGCGGGGATCTCGAGGTCGTCTTCGCCGGCGTCGCCGCGGCCGAGACTCTGGATCCATGCGTTCGTGAGGGTGGGTTCGGGGTCGACGTAGGCGACCTGCTCGATGGGGTCGATCTCGGTGACGATCCCGATCTGTTCGCCCCTGACATCCATCAGGAACTTCCCTTCGTCTTCGGTCGAGAGGACGGACATAGTACTCGAGTGAGGCTCGCCCGTCGATAAGTACTTGTTGGTATTTGAATACGAACGCCGTCGCACGCAGACGGTCTAGCGCTTGGTTGCCGTGGAACCATCAAAAGACAACGGTTAAAAACGGCGGGCGGGAAGGGATGGATATGAGTACGACGGACGACCGAAACACGCGATCCTGCGTCTCCTGTGGGATCAACATCGCCGGCACGAACGCCGCCGCGTTCAAATGTCCAGACTGCGGCGCACAGATCTACCGCTGTGCCAAATGCCGCAAGCAGAGCAACCTCTACGAGTGTCCCGACTGCGGATTTACCGGCCCCTAACTACTACCATGGGAAAAGTCGCTGCAAAAATCAAGGTCATGCCGGACAGCCCCGAAATCGACCTCGACGCGCTCCAGGAGCGCCTCGAGAGTGCGCTCCCGGAGGGCGCAAAGATCAACGGCGTCGAACGTGAAGAGGTCGCGTTCGGCCTCACCGCGCTCTACCCGACCGTGATCGTTCCCGACGGCTCCGGCGGTACGGAAACCGTCGAGGAGAACTTCTCCGATGTCGATGGCGTCGAGAGCGTCGGCGTCGAAAACGTCGGCCGTATCTAACGGCTCGCTCGTTCTCTCGAGCGGTCATCCAACCGCGTGACGGCACCGACTACCAGCGGTTGTGTTGGCAGTCTCGGCTGTCCAGCGAGAGCCGTAGACACAACGCTTACGACCACACCCCGGAAATGATCTCAGCGTGAACGTTCTGTCGGATTCGACTACACGGCGGTGGCTCGCGTGGGCTGCGCTGGCGACCGTCTTCTTGTTGGTCAACCTGCATCGACTGTCGACGGCCGTCCTTTCGGAGGACCTCACGACGGGATTCCAGACGACTGCCGCACAGCTCGGGACGCTCCACGCCTCGTTTTTCCTGATTTACGCAGCGATCCAGATCCCGACCGGCGTGCTCGCCGACCGGTTCGGTCCCCGATACGTCGGTTCGATCGGCGGCGTGCTCCTCAGTCTCGGTGCGATCGGTTTTGCGCTCAGCAGCAGTTATCTCGCGGCGTTTGGCTCACGCGCGCTCATCGGCCTCGGCAGCGGCGTCATCTTCGTCTCGATCCTCCGGTTCTGTGCCAACTGGTTTCGGACCGACGAGTTCGCCACGATGACCGGATTGACCGGCAGCATCGCCGGACTCGGCGCGATCCTCGCAACGACGCCACTGGCTGTGACGGTCAATCTATTCGGCTGGCGTGAGACAATCGCTAGCCTTGGCATCCTCGGGTTCGTCGCGGCCGCTGCTGTCTTCGTCCTCGCTCGACAGTCACCCTCGAGTGCCGGCCTCGAGCCGATCGAGGGCGTGCCCGAACAACCGACCGTCACGCTCGCAGAGACGTGGCAATATCTTCGAACGCTCGCTCGAGACCTCGATCAGTGGTTGCTGTCGATGGTCTTTTTCGCCGGCAACGGGACGATCCTGACGTTGCTTGGTCTCTGGGGTGTGCCGTACCTCGTTGTCGTCTACGAGATGGACGTGACGACGGCCTCGTACTTCACGCTGCTTGGGTCGATCGGAACGCTGCTGGGGCCGCCGCTTCTGGGCTGGTTTTCCGACAGGATCGCGCGCAGACTCCTCCCGATGACTGTCGGTATCGGGATATTCTGTCTCGCACTCAGTACGATCCCCGTCTTCGGTCGACCACCGGTGGCGGTTATCGCGGTCGCGTACCTGTGCTGTGGCTTTCTGTTCGGATCGGCGATGTTGGCGCTCTCGGTCGTCAAAGAGCGGTATCCGGCCGGGGCAAGCGGCGTCGCGACGGCGACGGTCAACACCGCCGGCTTCGTGGGTGCGACGATCCTGCCGACGATCATGGGCGTCACGCTCGATACGTACCAGACGGGCGAGACCGTCGAAGGAACCGTCGCCTACACGCAGTTTGGCTACCGGCTCGCGTTTGGCCTCCTCTCGATCGTCCTTCTTCTCGGTTTCCTCGCTGGACTCTGGCTGCTCGTTCGCAACCGAGATGTCCAATCGCAGTCGAGAGTGGGCACCGGCTCGAGTTCGTGACCCGTTGTACGGACTGGGGTCGCTCTTGGCCGGCGATCACCGCAGCCAGTCGATCGGGTGCGGCGATCACCGGAAAAACGCTATGCTAACCAGTATCACCGCGGCTACTGGATTGGGGCGGTTGTCGATACGAGTGTGTGGCAGTGACGGGCGTTCGATTCCTGGGGTCGCCAGCCGTTCGTCGAGGGGGTAGCCTCGCTACGTTTGCTTGTTGATGTCCGCGCCGAGGTCCGCGTTGGAGATAATCTGTGCGCTTGGCTCCGAGAGATCGACGGTCACGTCGCCGGGGACGGCTTTGTTGATCTCGTCGATATTGCCAGCAAGTACCGTCACGATGTCGTCGAGATTCGCGTACAGCAACATGTTGCCGTCCTGGCCCTCCGCGACGAGTTGTGTGTCGTTGAGGACGATCTGATCGTTCTGGATCGTCGCCGCCACGACCGGCAACGCCGCTGGCTTCCCCTGCTCATCGTCGCGAACCCGACGAATGTGGACCTCCTCGAGGTCGAGGACATCCTTGTGCGCGTTGATCTGCTCGGCACACGCGACCATATCCTGCAACAGCGCCGACTTCTGCTCGGACGCGCCGTGGTCGCCCTCGAGACAGTGCTGACAGACGCGAAGTTCGAGTCGCATTAGGCACCCGTTGGGACTCGAGCCCGATGACAATTCCGCTTCGAAGCCCCCGACTGATACGGTCTGCTGTAACTGTGTACCGGTGCAACCACAGTCCGTTCGCGGTTGCTGGGGCGATGACTTACAGCAGACCGTACGATTCCTCGAGACGCCGTCAACCACCGATCTCACGAATCGTCTCGGAACCGCGGTCGACGTAGCCGCCGTGGAAACAGACGACGTGGTCGATCTCGAGGGCGGCGAGTCGATCGACGGACTCGAGCGCCTGGTCCATCTCGGGAGTGAACTCGGGTTTCGGCCCCGAGAGCGGCTCGTCGCCGTCGGCCACGAGCGCGTCGCCGGCGATCAGCAGGTTGCCCGCAGGGACGGACAGCGAGACGTGGCCGGGCGTGTGACCTGGTGTTTCGACGACCTCGAGCGGGCCGGCCGCCGTCGCCACGCGAGCGCCATCAGTGAGCTCGAGGTCGACGGCGACCGTGTCGTACTGGCCGCCCTTGAGCGGCTCGCGCTCGCCGGTGATGTAGGGGGCTTCCTCGGGATGGGCCGCGACGATGGCGTCGGTGTGGGCGAGCAATTCGGCGAGTCCGCCCACGTGGTCGCCGTCGTGGTGGGTACATAGCACCAACCAGATATCGGCGAGGTCGTAGCCGAGGCCCCGGACGTGTGTTCGGAGTGAGTCGACGATCCCAGCCGGACCCACGTCGATCAACACGAGTCCGCCACCCGTCTCGACGACCGTGGGGGTGATCGTGATCTCGCGGCCGCCGTAGTCGATCGTCATCGGTAGCGTGTGCACGCCAGCGTCGTCATCCGACATAGCGCTTCGTTCGGGCGGGACGAAGAAAGGTTTGGCTGGTCGCTCCGACCGACAGCATCGATCACCGTCGACGCCACGTGGGTTGGGGTAATCGTGATCTCGCGGCCGCCGTAGTCGATCGTCACTCACAATTACTGGCTATTTTCAACACTACCCTAACTGTTTCATGTTAGATTTAAAATAATAATCCGAAGATAGTTTCTCCAGTGACCCACCAAATCGAACCCCCCGTTCCGGACACCGACGATCCAGTGGCAGCGGTTCGAAACGCCGCGCTTCCGGAATCGGTCGGCCCGTTGCTCGAGGCCTACGAGGCGGTCCTCGGCGGTCGAGATCCGTATCTCTGGAAGTGGCTCGCCCACCTCTTCCCGACGTTTACCCTTTCGACCGTCGAGGATCGACGCCGGCCACAGGTCCAGGAGGCAAAGTTCCTCGCGTCGCTGTTCGTCACTGTCGCCGACGACCTGGCGGAGAAACACGGCGATCGATCCACGTTCGAGGAAGCCGGGAAAATTCCGTTCGACCGGTACGCCGTCGATGTCGAACGGGACGGCGTCGACACCGATGTCGTTCGATACCTCGAGGATGTCTGGGCGGCGTTTACCGACGCGATCACGGACAGTCCGCGACTGGCCGAGTTCGGCGATCTCCTGTGGTTCGACCTCCAGCAGATCGTCCAGGCGATCAGATACACCGCCATCGTCAGCGATCACCTCGAGTTCGTCTCCGAGGCCGGATTGTGGCGCCACGACGTTCACAACATGATGATCTGTTTCTACGCCGACATCGATCTCGTCAACGCCGGTGCGATCGAACCGACGGAACTGGCGACGCTCAGGGAGATGGTCCATCGCACACAGCGAATGGGCCGCATCTGCAACTGGCTGGTTACCTGGGAACGCGAACTCAGCGAAGGCGACCCGATCTCCGGCGTCGTCGTCCGCGCACTCGAGACCGACATCGTCTCGATCGACCAGCTACGGGCACTACAACGATCTCCGACAGGCGAGACCGTCGACCCGGTCGTCGATGCCATCCGCGAGAGCGATATCGAGGATCAGTTCCTCGCACGGTGGCAACGAGAGTACGACGAGGCACAGCAACTTGCGGCCGATATCGATTCCGTCGATGCCGATGCCTATCTCGAGGCGTTCGAGGACATCCTCGTCTATCACGTCGAGAGTCGCGATTTGCTGTAGGTTCGCGGGCTGGGCTACGCACCGACCGGCGGACCGATGTCACTCACCGACCGTCGCTCCCGGTTCGGCCGCGACACGCTCGAGACGATCGTCGAGGGCGTAGGGGCCGGCGCCGGTGATGAGCAACACCGAGGCCATCCCGAACAGCGCGACGTGAGCGAGGACGGGATCGTCGGGTAGTGCAAAGAGCGTCAGTGTGAACATCGCGATCGCCGTCGCGGCACTCGCCCGCGTAAACAGTCCGAGGACCAGCGCGGTACCGAGCCCTGCCTCGGCCAGTCCAGCCCCCAGCACCCAGAGCTCGGGACTCACGGGGACGACCGCGGTGAGCTCGTATCGGTCGACGACGGCGAGTGCGAGCCCTGGCTGGAGCAGCTTCTGGGTCACGCCGAGAAAGATGAACGTCGCGCCGAGTCCGAGACGAACGACCGTCGGGAGATACCGTTCGGCGGGTTCGATTCGATTCTGGAACGCTCGTGAACGCGTGTGAACCGGGTCGAACCGTCTGTAGGCGGTTCCCGTCGTCCCAGCGATCCGCTGGAGGACGTGATCCGCGCTCGGCTTCCCGCTTCCGAGGACGGCAAGCGCCGCCAGACCGCCCACGAACTCGAGTTGCAACAGCAGCGTCGGCCAGATCACTACCCCGACGAGGTAGACCGCGAGCGCGAGGATGGCGACGACCCGCGTCGCGAGTCCGAACAACAGGAGAAAGCCGAGGCCGACCTGCAGCAGTCGGAGGTCGACCTCGAGGGCGGGGCTGATGAAATAGCCGCTAAAGCCGGCCCCGATCAGCGGAATGCCGAGCGAGATCCGCAACAGCCAGGGAACGTACGCGGTGTACTCCCGCATGGCAGCGCGAAACGCCGCGATATCTCGTTGCAACGGCCGAACGGAGAGATAGAGTCCGATCACTGCGAGTACGGCGACTGTGCCGGCGATCAGCGGGCCGACGACGAACGGATCGGTGAGCGCTGTCCCGACGAATTCCCCAAGTGTGATGTCTCGTTCTTCGTCGACGACGTACTCCTCGTGGGCGCGAGCGGATGTCGCCGCCGCCACGAACAGAGCGATAGCACACACCATCCCCAGCACCGCAGGGCAGAAAAGCCCCGGAGAGCGGCCGCGGCCAACTCGAGTCACGAACCCCGCTACCACCAGCGACCGCAAATAAGCTTGGTCGGCAGCCGCGACAGCGAGATGTCGACCGATCGGGCGGCGGCGGCGCTATTCGACCCTGCAGTGCAGGCGTAGAACGGCACTCGGTCCGGCGACTACACGTCGAAGACGACGTAGGCTTCCCACCCCTCGTCGATCCGCTCGAGTCGCATCTCCGAGTACGTCACGGCCTTGATTTCGCGGGCGGTGACCGCTGCCAGCGAAACGCCGCGTGCGGTTGCCTCGAGCGACCAGGCGTCGGTGGCTATCCCCTTCGATCTACTTGCTGTCGGTCCGGTCGCCGCCGGTCCGTCGATCGAGTCCACGCGATGGTCGACGGGAAGTACCGCGCGAACGTCGCGCTGATAAACGAGGTCGTCGAGATAATCGAACAGCAGCGCCTCGCGGCTCTCGGCCGTGACAGCGATCTCGAATCGGTCGCCGCCCTCGTCGGGAACGCTCTCGCAGGAAGCCGCCGCGAACCCGTCGGCCACGGCGCCGAAAACCCCCTCGAGGGAGTCGCCCGTGGCCGCGACCGCGATATCGGCCGTGTGGTCGCGCAGTTCGTATCCCATCCCGTCATCGTAGGTCGACTGGGGTGGTATGTTCGTCGATTCGTCGCGGACGCCGGTCCGAGCAGCCGACTCGAGGCGGCTCCGAATGGATCGATTGTTCTCGATCGTCTGACGTTCTCCAGCAACTGGCGCCGGTGGAATTATAGTGACGACGGTATAAGCAGACTGTAGTGAGCGTCAACATCGACAGTCGTGTCGTTACCCCGGGCAGCGACGAGTTCGTCGACGACGCCTGGGAGCTCAAAGAGCAGATCAGTCGCCGCGAAGGCGTACTCAAGCAACGCCACGACTTCTTTACCGACGCGTATCGCCGCTCGAAGGTCCACTGTTATCACCAGGACGGCATCCTCATCGGCTTCGCGGCGGTGCGACGCGACGGCTACATTCTGTTTCTGGCTGTCGACCCGACCTGCCGCGGCGAGGGTATCGGCAAGAAACTCGTCGCCCGCGTCGCCGACGATCACGAGACGATCACCTGTCACGCCCGCACGAGCAACGAGAACGCGCTCCAGTTCTACGAGCATCTGGGCTTCGAGATCAAACGTCGCATCGACGACTACTACGAGGACGGTGGCGACGCCTACTATCTGAAACTCGGCTCCGACATCGGCATCACCGACCGGCTCTCGGATCTGATGCGACGGTAACGTCGTTGCCGGGTCGCCTCCATCCCCATCGAGCCGAGCCGTTTCGAAGTCGACCATTCGGCACCATTATACGCCCCCACCCACGACTACTCGAGCGCATGGAGGAGCGAACGAGGGCCTATCTTCGAGGGCGATTTCGCGATCACTACCGTCGGACGGAGATTACGCCACCACCAGCGGCCAACGAGCGCGAGTGGGGCTTTATTCCCTGGACCGAGGGCCCGGATACGACGATGGTTCGCCACCGATCGCTCCTCGAGTTAGGCGATCTCTCGGAGTTTCTCGTCCGCAAGCGACCCCGCCACGTCTACTTTTCGGCGGGGCGCTTTCGCGATCCCGGCGCGAGTTCGATGCACGAGAAAGACTGGCAGTCCGCCGACCTCGTCTTCGATCTCGACGCCGACCACCTCCCGTCGGTCACGCTCGGCGAAGATTCCTACGCCGAGATGCTCGCCAAATGTAAAGGCGCCCTCGGTCGGCTGCTCGAGTTTCTCGAAGACGACTTCGGCTTTGAAGAGCTCGAGATCGTCTTCTCTGGTGGTCGCGGATACCACGTTCACGTGCGCGACGACGGCGTACAGCACCTAGCGCGCGAGCATCGACGCGAGATCGTCGACTACGTTCGAGGGATCGGACTCGAGTTCGAGCACCTGATCGAGACCGAAACCGTCGCCGGGTTAGGTCGTAAGACGCCGACGGAGCGACGAACCCTCCAGATCGAGGGTGGCTGGGGGAGGCGAACGCACGACCACTTCATGGCGTTCGTCGACGAGTTACTCGCGATGGACGACGACGATGCCATCGCGCGCCTGCAGGCGTTCGACGGCATCGGCGAGGGGAAAGCCAAGGCGACGCTGAACGCCGCCCGGACGAATCGCGAGGGCCTCGAGGCGGGCAACGTCACGGTCCACACGGCGGTCGCCCAACTAGCCGAACGCTTCGCCAGCCGAGCCGTCGAGCGGGACAACGCCCCGATCGACGAGCCGGTGACGACCGATACGAACCGACTCATCCGACTGCCGGGCTCTCTGCACGGCGGCAGCGGGCTCGAGACGGTGCGTCTCGGCCGTGGCGAAATCGCGGATTTCGACCCGCTCGTCGACGCCGTCCCCGACACCTTTCACGGCCAAGAGATCGCCGTCGACATCACCGACGGGGGGCCGGTCGAACTCGGAGGAGATAGCTTTACAGTCTCGGAGGGCGACCAGTCACTCCCGGAGTACGTTGCCGTGTTCCTGATGGCACGGGGCAGAGCTGAAAAGGAGAAAGAATGAATTTAGACGAGTTGCGCTCGGTCCAGAGCAAGGAGCGAAAGAAAGACAGCCTCCAGAACCTTCGCCCCTCCTTTTATCAGGAGGTCGGCGACTACATCGCCGACCTCGAGGACGAGCGCGACCGCGTCGCCGAGCAAGTCGACGATCCCTTCTCCTCGCCGGAAGTAAGCCAGCTCACCGACGAGATCGAGACGGCCAAAGACGTCGTCGAGGCCGTCTACGAGCGTCGGATGGGGAAACTCGTCAAACAGGCGAGTCTCGCGGCGGCTGGAATGGCGGCCAACGACGAGGGGTTGACTGCCGAGGAGCAGGATCTGTTTGCGGATCTCGTCGACCGAATCGGCTCGAACAAATCCCGCGTGCTCGACGTCCTCGAGGGCAACGCCGTCGAGGCGGCTGCCGATGGGCAACGGATATCCGACGGCAACGCGACCGATCCGACCGCGGACCAGTCGCTCGCGTCCGACCCCGAGCCGGCGCCAACGCCACCCGAGCCAGAACCCGAGCCGACAGCCGCGCCACCCGAGCCCGATCACGCGCCTGCAGATTCAGACCCGCCCACAGCCGACGGCTCGAGCGGGCTCTCGCCCGCAGCTGCGATGGGCAGTGGCGCCGACGATTCCCCGCCAGCCGAGTCAGGCGAGGACCGTCCCCACGAACCGTCGGATCGCAACTCGAGCCAGCGGGAGCCGACGGACCAGCGGTCGGCGTCCGACGAGGCGCTCGGTGGTGACCCGTCGACAGGGGCCGACTCGACCGCCGATGGTGAACCGGCTGGTACCGACGCTACGACAGCCGACGTCGACCGAGTCACCGTCAAGATCACCCAGGACCTGGGGTCGATACTCGGCGTCGACGCCCGCGAGTACAGCCTCGCGACCGACGACGTCGTCACCTTACCCGAGGAGAACGCGACGCCGCTGCTCGAGCGCGAGGCCGCCGAACGCCTCGAGTAACGAGACAGAAACCGGGAAAGTCGGCTATGGTGATCGATTCCAAACCGCAATACATACGGTGGTCGTCGCTAACACACGGCTATGCTCGACGTAGGCGACGACGCACCGGAGTTCGAACTGCCAAATCAGGACGGGAACCTCGTCAGCCAGTCCGATTTTGACGGCCGCCTCGTAGTGTACTTTTACCCACGTGCGAACACCGACGGCTGTACGACCGAAGCGTGCGCATTCGACGACGCGAAACCACAGTTCGACGATCACAACGTCGATATCGTCGGCATTAGCGACGATCCGATCGAGGATCTCGAGGACTTCGCCGAAGCGTACGATCTCGGATTCGATCTCCTCTCCGACGAGATGGGCGAAGTCGCGACGCTGTACGACTCATACGGCGAGAAGCATATGTTCGGAAACACGTTCGACGGCGTCTTTCGGAACACGTACGTCGTCGGGGCCGACGGCACGATCGAAGCCGTCTACGAGGGCGTCACGCCGGAGGGCCACGCCGAGGAGGTGCTTGCAGACCTCGCCGACGATGCGACGGTCGCGACGCCGCGGTGTGACGACTGAGACGGTTTACTGTCCGTCATTTTCGGCGCACCCGCAAGACGGCTCGCAGGTGCGCCGGTCGACTCGCGTCGCTCCTCGACCGAGGCTCGTTGCACACAGTTCGACTCACCGCCGGTAATCGGTACAGCAGTCCGTACGAGACGGTGTGCGGTTGAGACAGCACTCGAGGACGAGCGACAAAAATCGGGAGCACGGCGTTTCTGACGCCTTCGACGCCGAGACGGGCCGTTATTGGAACGTCCGGCCGAGTTGGTCTTGTTCCTGTGCGGGTTCGGCCTGCTGGAACTCCTCTTCGATATCTTCGTAACGCTCGCGGGTCTCGGGAGTCACGCTCGCGTTGACTTCCTTGAGGGCGTGCTCGAAGTGGTCCGTGCTGATGCGAACGTTCTCGATGGTGTCTGGCATCTCCTCAGGGTCGACGGAGCTGATGAACTCGCGGCTGGCGGCCATCGACGCCTCGCGACAGACGGCCTCGATGTCGGCGCCGACGTAGCCCTCGGTTTTGCCGGCCAACCACTCGAGGTCGACCGCGTCGGCGAGTGGCTTGTCACGGGTGTGGACCTCGAAGATCTTCTTGCGGCCGTCCTCGTCGGGGACGGGGACGTGGACGTGTCGATCGAGTCGCCCCGGCCGGAGCAAGGCGCGATCGATGAGGTCGGGCCGGTTGGTCGTCGCGATGACGACGACGTCTTCTAACTCCTCGAGCCCGTCGAGTTCGGTCAGTAGCTGGGAAACGACGCGTTCGCCGACGCCGGAGTCACCTTGTTGGCGGCCGCGCTCGGTCGCGATCGAGTCGATTTCGTCGAAGAAGATCACGGTCGGGGCGTTCGACCGTGCCTTCTCGAAGATCTCGCGGACACCCTTCTCGGACTCGCCGACGTACTTGTTCAGCAGCTCGGGGCCTTTGATCGAGATGAAGTTCGATTCGGCCTCGTTGGCGACGGCTTTGGCCAGCAGCGTCTTTCCGGTTCCCGGCGGCCCGAACATCATGACGCCCTTGGCAGCCTCCATGTCCATCTGTTCGAAGACCTCGGGGTAATCGAGCGGCCACTGGATCGTCTCGCGCAGGCGCTCTTTGGTGTCTTCGAGGCCGCCGACATCGTTCCAGGTGATGTCTGGGACCTCGACGAACACTTCCCGCATCGCCGAGGGCTGGATTCCCTTGAGCGCTTCCTTGACATCGCTCTCGTCGACCTGCAGTGACTCGAGGACGTCGGCGTCGATCTCGTCTTCCTCGAGATCGAGTTCGGGGCGAATCCGCCGCAGTGCGTTCATCGCGCTCTCGCGAGCGAGGCTCTCGAGATCGGCCCCGACGAAGCCGTGAGTGTTGGCGGCGTAGTGATCGAGGTCGATCGACTCCTCGAGTGGCATCCCGCGGGTGTGGACCTGCAGGATCTCCTTGCGGCCGTCCTTGTCGGGGACGCCGATCTCGATCTCTCGGTCGAAGCGACCGCCGCGTCGGAGTGCGGGATCGATATCGTCGACGCGGTTGGTCGCCGCGATGACGGTGACTCGGCCCCGCTCCTCGAGGCCGTCCATCAGCGAGAGGAGTTGGGCGACGACGCGACGTTCGACGTCACCGCCGGCGTCCTCGCGCTTGGCCGCGATCGAGTCGAGTTCGTCAATGAAGATGATCGCGGGCGCGTTCTCCTCGGCTTCCTCAAAGACTTCGCGGAGTTGCTCTTCGGACTCGCCGTAATACTTCGACATGATTTCGGGGCCCGAAATCGTCTCGAAGTACGCGTCGATCTCGTTGGCGACGGCTTTCGCCATCAGCGTCTTCCCGGTGCCCGGTGGCCCGTGCAGGAGGACGCCTTTCGGCGGTTCGATACCGAGCTGCTGGAACAGTTCGGGATGGCGCATCGGCAGCTCGATCATCTCGCGAACTTGCTCGAGTTCGTCGTCTAAACCGCCGATGTCTTCGTAGGTGACGTTCGGGACACCTTCAGCGGATGCGGCGGGACCGCCGGCGCTGACCTGTTCGGCCGGCGTCTCGGAGATGTCGATGGTCGTCGAATCCGTGATGACGACGGTGCCACTCGGGCTCGTACTCGCGATCTTCAGCGGGACCGACTGGCCGGAGCTGGCCATCGGCCCAAAGGAGAGCGAGAACGGTACCGTCTGCCCTTCCGCGACCGCCTGCCCGGAGAGCTTGTCTCGGACGAGCGGGCCGATATCGCCGCGGATCCGAAGATTCTGGGGGAGCGCGACGGTGACGGATTTGGCCGGCTTGACGTCGGCGGGTTCGATCGTCACGCGATCGTCGATACCGACATCTGCCTCCTGTCGCAGTCGACCGTCGATACGAACGATCCCGCGGTTCTCGTCCTCGGGATAGCCGGGCCAGACTCTGGCGACGGCCTGGCTCTCACCCGAGCCGTCGATGACGATGTAATCGCCGTTCTCAAGGTCGAGTTCGCGCATCGAGGCGCGATCGATCGCGGCCAGTCCGCGGCCCGCGTCTTTCTGTTTCAAGGGTTTGACGGTAAGTTTCATCGTGCAGCCTCCGTCTCGATACTGAGGACCCCGTTTTTGATAAACGTGTGCGCGTCGTTCGCGTCGACTGGTAGATCCAGTTCGTACTGGTCGTCATCGACGACGACGATCACGGTGTCGTCGACCACGTCGACCGAGGGTTCCGTCGTTGGACCGAGATCGACGGCCAGAACCGTCCGGTCGTCGTACTGGTACCGCCGCACTAGTGCGTCCTCCGAGTGAACGATATTGTCGAGAGTCATTTTGTAACTAACCCAAGGTTAGGGTTATAAGTATATATATCTTTCGCCAAAAAACCCACAGACGGCGTCGGGTAGTGGGCAGAGGAGACTGTTCGCAGTTCACACCTCGCTGGCGGTTGATCCAGCCGTCACCGAGCGACCGGTTCGAGTCTTTATACGTAAACCCCTCGTGTAGACACGTATGGAAACGGTACCACACCACGGACGGGAGACGGCCTACGAGGTGATCGACTGCGGCGGCAACGGGCTACCAGTCTGTTGGATTCACGGCAGCGGTGGCACGGCCGACATCTGGCGCGCCCAAGAACAACTCGCGGATCGGTACCCGCTCGTTATGCTCGATCTGAGCGGACACGGTGATTCGAGCGACATCGACGCCAACACCGGATATGCAACGCTTTCGGCCTACGCCGACGACGTCCTCGCCGTCGTCGAAGAGACGGATGCACGGGTCCTCGTCGGCAGTTCTCTCGGCGGCGCGGTCGTCTTACACATCCTGCTCGAGCGCGACTTCGATCCCGAGGCCGTCGTCCTCACCGGAACCGGCGCGCGACTCGGCGTTCTCGACGATCTGTTGGTCTGGCTCGAGCAGGACTTCGAGCGTGCACTGGCGTTCCTGCACGCCCCCGGGCGACTCTTCGCCGATCCCGATCCGTCGCTTCGCGAGCGATCGATGGCGATGATGGAAACGACCGGCCAAGCGGTGATGCGACGGGACTTTCGTACCTGCCACCGGTTCGACGTTCGTGACCGTCTCGAGGATATCGACATCCCGACGCTCGCGATCTGTGGTGAGAACGATCAACTCACGCCACCGTGGTATCACGAGTTTCTCGCCGACGAAATCGACGGGGCGTCGTGGGTTGCCCTCGAGGATAGCGCCCACCTCGTCATGCTCGAGCAACCCGATACCTTCAACGAACTCGTTGACGACTTTCTCGCGGAAACGATCTGAGATCGAGCGGGACAACCGCGAGGGGCCAAATCGACCGCTACCGTGCGTCCTCGAGCGAGACGAACGACTCGCTGTTGGCGGTAAGCCACTCCGTCGCGACAGCTGCCGTGTGGTCCTGTGGGAACATCGTACACGTGGCGAGATCGTCGCCAGTCTCGACGGTCACGTGCTGGAGTGTGGACAAACGATGCGGCGCGGAGTCGGGTACTGCGAATCGCGTCATCTGTGCGTCGGTCATGGGTCGGTGTTTCGATGGAATCACACACGTCGTGGTATGTAAACACTGTCGCTAAACGTGTGGTAGTTCCTTATGATATATTATCACAATAATATTGTGTGTCCCTCGGAACCGCATCCACCGGTGACAGTTCAGTAGATGTCTTCGAGATCGTCGGCCTCGTGACTGTGTTCGTCGGCCGGGAACTCGCCGGATTCGACGGCATCGATGTAGTCGGCGACGGCAGTTTCCATCTCTTCGCGGACGTTGCCGAACTGTTTCGAAAACGACGGTGACCACTCGCTCAACCCGATCGCGTCGTCGACGACGAGCACCTGTCCGTCGCAGTCGGGTCCCGCACCGATCCCGATCGTCGGCATCTCGACGGCGTCGGTGACGTCGGCAGCGACGTTCGCGGGGACGTGTTCGAGGACCAGCGAAAACGCACCGGCCGCCTCGTGCTGGCGAGCGAGCTCGAGAATTCGCTCTGCGGCGTCTTGATCGGTTCCTTGGCGGGGGTAGCCACCGTACTGATTGACGTGTTGCGGTGTCAGCCCGAGGTGGGCCATTACCGGAATGCCGAGTTCGACCATCCGCTCGGTCAACTCGACGGTGTGGGGGCCGCTCTCGAGTTTGACCGCCGACGCGCCGGCGTCTTTGATCATCCGGCCGGCGTTCTCGAGGCTGTCGGCTTCGTCGACGCCGAAGGAGAGAAACGGCATATCGGCGACCACCAGCGCCTCGTCGGTCGCCCTCGAGACCGCGCCGACGTGGCGGGCCATGTCTTCGACGGTGACGGGGAGGGTCGTCTCGTATCCGAGCGAGGCGTTCCCGACGCTGTCGCCGACGAGGATGACATCGGTGCCGGCCTCGTCGACGATCGCCGCCGTCGGCGCGTCGTAGGCGGTCAACATCGTGATCGGTTCCTCGCCCGCTTTCGTTCCCAGATCCCGAACGGTCGTCATGGATCGACGTTGGACCTCGGACGGTATAGTAGCCACCGATACGAGTGGTCGGCGAGCGGATACCACAGAACTGATCGACGACTATCCCAAACCCGCGGCGTTTAAGACGACCGCGTCTGGAGTCACCACCGTGCCAGAACCCGTCGAAACGAGCGATCCGGAGGGCGTCGACTACGGCTGGGTGATGCAGACGACCTTCGTCGTAACCATCCTCGTCGGCGCACCGCTGGTGGCACTCCTGTCGACGACCGCCGACCTGCCGTCCTGGGGCGCTCGAGCGGAGTTTGCGATCCGGGTCGGCGCACCCGTCTGGTTGCTGACGGCGATCGCCGTCTTCCTGTACGCAAAGCGGGCGCAGACGTAGCTCGAGTCGGGGCGCTACGAGACATCGGCTGGCCCGTCGCCGACGTACTCGAAATCTGTCCCCGCCCGACGCGCAGTCAGTTCGTCACGCTCGGAATCGCCGACGAAGAGCGTGTCCGACGGCTCGGCCTCGAGACGATCGACGGTCTCGAGCAAGGGCTCCGGCGCCGGTTTACGTTCCGGAACCGTATCGCGGCCGACGACCGCCTCGACCGCGTGGGTGAGATCGTACGTCTCGAGTGCGATCCGACAGGCCGCCTCGCAGTTGAGCGAACAGACGCCGACCGGCACCGTCCGCTCGAGGAGTTCGTCGGCGTGTGCCAGTCGCGGTGCAGTCTCGGCCCCCGCACGTTCGTGGGCGGCGATCGCCGCTTCGACCTCGGTTGCCACGCCGTAGCCGGTCGCTCCCTCGAGCATGTCCCAGAGACCGCTACCGGGCGGGTCGACGTTGGCGTCGACGTAGACCTCGCGGACATCGGCCGCGACGGCGCCCCAGTCGACTGCCAGATCGACGAGGGTTCCATCGAGATCGTAGACGACAGCGTCGTAGCTAGTCACGCGGTGCAGTACGGTCCGTGGAAGAATAGTGACTTCGGTCACAGCCGTCATAGCGGCGGCTGGGACCGACGGGATCGAGAGTAGATTATCGGTCGAGGTAGCTATCCACCGGCTTCCGAACGGCGGTCAACCACTCGACATCGTCCTCACACGACCGGAGCAAGAGTGCACCTTCGAACAGAAGAAAGAGCATACTGGCAACCGTCTCCGAATCGATCTCTCGGATCGATCCGTCGTCCATCCCGGCCTCGAGCAACGCCTCGAAGTGATTCCGAATCATCGCGTCGGTCCGACTGACGTACTCGCGCATCTCGGGATTGCGGACCGCCTGGGCACGCATCTCCATAATCGTCGCCACGTACCCCGGTGCAAACACCGATTCGAAGCAGACGCCGTCGGCAGTCTCGCCCAGCAAGAGGAGATCCAATAGCCGATCGAGGCTGGCTCGAGCGTCGCCCTCGTGGTCGACGACCAACTGATCGATATACCAGGTGAGCAGTTCTTCGGAGAACTGCATGAGCAGGTCGTACTTATCGTCAAAATGATAGTAGATGGTCGATTTGCTGAGCGACGTTCGGTCGGCGATCCGCTGAATCGAGACGCCCGCGTAGCCGTGGTCGCGGAGAACGAGGTACGTCGCTCTGAAAATCTCCTCCGTGCTCGTCGCCGGGTCGATAAATGGCTCCTCGAACGTCGTCATCCTGACCGGTTGTTCGGTCGGGGCCGGCATAAAGTCATCCCGAACGTTTAATGCGCGACCGAACGTTCGGTCAGTCATGAACCGAACGTTCGGTCAGCTCGGGTCGATCGATCGTGCTCGAACCGCAATGGAGATCAGTACCGCCGCCACCAGAAGCAGTCACCGGTCGGACACGTGGAGGGGACACAGATGAGCACGAAGCGACCGACGACGGCGGATATCCTTCGTCCGATGCAACGGACGACCAAGTGGTTCTATCTCGCGTTCGCCGTTGCTGGAGTGGCCTTGTTCGTCTGGGTCCTCGCGTGGGGGTATCAGCTCCGAGCAGGGATGGTCGTCACGGGACTCTCTGACTGGGGATCCGGCGGCGGTGCGACCTGGGGGCTGTACATCGGCGCGATGATCTGGTGGGTCGGGATCGCCCACGGGGGGATCATCCTCTCGGCAGCGGTTCGCTTGCTCGGCATGGATCGATACATGCCGGTCGCCCGTCTCGCGGAGTTACTCACCCTCGCTGGCCTCTCCGCAGCAGGATTTTACATTCTCGTCCACATGGGTCGGCCCGATCGCATGGTCACGAGCATCTTCGGCCACTACCACATCACGGTCAATAACTCGCCGCTGGTGTGGGACGTGACGGTCATCACGGCCTACTTCGTGCTGACGGCGACCTATCTCGCACTCACGCTTCGTTACGATATTACGCGACTGCGTGAGCAGTTGCCCGACCGCTTCGAGCCCGTCTACATGGTCATGACGCTCGGCTATACGAAAGCGGAAGACGAAATCGTCGAGCGGATGGTCTGGTGGCTCGCACTCGCGATCATCATCATGGCACCACTCCTGCTCCACGGCGGGGTGATTCCGTGGTTGTTCGCCGTCCTTCCGTCGATGCCGGCCTGGTTTGGCGCCGTGCAGGGACCACAGTTTCTGACCATCGCGCTGACGTCGGCGATCAGCGGCGTCATCGTGGTCGCCTACGCGTTCCGGCGGGCCTACGGCTGGGATCACATCATCACCGACGACGTCTTCCGTGGCTTGCTACTGTGGCTCGGCTTCTTCTGTCTCCTCTTTTGTTGGCTCCAACTCCAGCAGAACGTCACCGGTCTGTTCGCTGGGCCAGTCAGCACCGCCATCGCACAGGAGGCTACTCTCGGACACCCGGTCTACATCACCGCGATGGTGCTGGTCCTCGCGACGCTTACGTACATCTTCGCACAGACGGTCCGACCGTCGCTGTTTACGAAGACACGAGCGGTCGTCGCCGCGTTCGCCGTGCTCACAGCCACGCTGCTCGAGAAGCTACTCTTCGTCGTCGAAGGCTTTCTCCATCCCGAGTTCGAACTTTACGCGGCGACGCCGGGCGAATACTTCCCGAGCGCGATCGAGTGGCTCTCACTTGCCGGAACCACCGGAATGGTCGTGCTGTTTTTCCTCGGGGTCGCAAAGGTCGTTCCCGTGATCGAACTCCACGCGATCGAGCACCTCCAGGCCTCGCGCGACGAACTCGAGGCGTCCGATCGGCTCGAAGAACGCGACTCGGCAACGGCCGACGCGTGAACCGCCTCGGGGCTTGATCCCGAGGCACTCGGCCTGCTCCGCCTGTAGACGATTCGACTCACTCGAGCAGTTCCCGCGCGATCACCGTCTGCTGGATCTCGGTCGTCCCCTCGTAGATTTCGGTGATCTTGGCGTCCCGGTAGAGGCGCTCGACGTCGGTTTCGCTGACGTAGCCGTAGCCGCCGTGGATCTGGACGGCCTCGTTGGTCACGTGCATGGCCGTCTCGCTCGCGAAGTACTTCGCCATGCTCGCCTCGAGGGCAGCGCCGCCGGATTCCGTACTGGCGCGCTTCCGGGCGGCTTCCCGCGTCAGAAGCCGAGACGCCTTCGTTCGGGTTGCCATTTCGGCGAGTGTGTGGCGAATCGACTGGATGTCGGCGATCGGACCGTCGAACTGCTCGCGCTCCTGACTGTACGCGATCGCTTCGTCTAACGCGGACTGGGCGAGCCCGACCGACTGGGCGGCGATAGCGATGCGGCCGCCGGTGAGAATGTGAAAGGCCGCCGAGAGCCCGTCGCCTTCTGGAGTCAAGCGGTTTTCGGCGGGAATCCGAACGTCGTCGAAGGTGAGACTCGTCGTGTCGCTGGCCCGTAGGCCGAGTTTGTCCTCGGGTTCGCCGACGTCGAGCCCATCCACGTCGCCGGGCACGAGAAACTGCGTAACCGAGTCCGGATCGTCACGGTCGGTCTTCGCGAAGACGATGTAGACGCCCGCACGCTCGCCGTTCGTGATCCACTGTTTCTCGCCCTCGAGGACGTATTCGTCGCCCGCTTTGCGGGCTTCGGTCGTCATCTCGGCCGGGTTCGAGCCGGCGTGTGGCTCCGAGAGGGCGAAGGCACCGACGGGGCGACCCTCGGCCATGTCGGGGAGCCACCGCTCGCGCTGGGACTCGCTGGCGAACTCGGCGAGACACGACGTCGCGAGCGAGTGGACCGACAGCGCCGTCGCGACCGCGAGCATCCCGTAGGCCACGTCCTCGTTGACGATCGCGGCCGTGACCGGGTCCGCGTCGTAGCCACCGTACTCCGCTGGCACCGTCAACCCCGTCAAATCGAGGTCGGCAAGCCCGTCCCAGATCTCCTCGGGAAACGACTGGTCTCGATCGGCCTCGAGCGCTGTCGGTCGGATTACCTCGCGTGCGAACTCCCTGATCGTCTCGCGAATGGCCGTCTGTTCGTCGCTGAGTTCCATAGTGGCCATTCGGGAGCCGATACAAAAGGTATCGTCACGCGATATCGAACGGTGTGTGATAGGGATTCTCGTAGAAGTTCATCGATTCCCGGGATTGAAATCGAGTCACGGACACGCCACGACCGGGCAGGAACAGCCGGTTGGCTACGAGAATCCCTATGAGTGCCACTGCACGGGCGAATCGACGGTGAACCAGAACGTTTTCTGCCTCGCACTGTCAGGAGTGAGTAGAGATCCCTCCCACATAGATTATGCGAGCCAGTCTCCCCTCTCGTGACGGTCGCTCGGCGTGTCTCGCGATACTCGTCGTTTGCTCGGTACTCGGTTTGATGACGGTCGGTGTCGCGCCAGTCGGGGCGACGGAACCGATCGAACTCGAGGACGGCGACGATTTCATCTATCATGGCCAAACGGTGCTGATCGATGTCGCGGACGAGTTCGATGTCGAAGACGGCGACGAGATGTACGTCTACGAACTCGAGGACGACTCCATCGAGGCGGTCGCCGATCGGCCGACTGTCGAGGACGGGACGATCACGTTCGACTCCGACGACATCGACGATAGTGACGGCCCGCAGTTCGCACTGACTGCCGAGTCGGGCCTCGACGGTACCGTCCGTGAGTACACGATCGACGAGCAACGGTTCGACGTCGAGTGGGACCGCGAGACGGTAACCAGCAGCGACGCCGCAGCTGAACTCGAGGTCGACACCAACCGCCCGTCGGAGTACAACGTCACCATCAGCGCGGACGATCTCGACTACGACGATCTCGCTGCCACCTTCCTGCACAACGATACCGACGTCGAGGAAGTGACCGAGCCCGCACAGCTGCCGTTCGATCGACTCGATTACGACCCCGACGACGGGGACGATCTTGAGGACCTCCGTGACGATGGTTATCTCACGCTCAACCTCGCGGAATCCGACAACTACAGTGCCGACGGCGCGATCGACGCGAACTTCATGGCCCTTGACGAGACCGAAGGGCTGCCCGACGACGGCGACTACAACTTCGATCTCACCGTGACCGACACGACGGCCGAGGACAGTTCGTCGATCGAAATCGGCGAGACCGGGGCCGCCTTCGACGAAGATCACTACACGCACGCGGCCGGCGACCTGGTCGAACTGACCGTCGACCTCGAGGCGACCGACGACGCCTGGCTCATGCTCGGCGGCGAAGACGCCGGTTTCGTCGATGTCCTCTACGTCGAAGACGACGACGGCAGCGGCGACGTGACGTTCACGGCGAATACGCGACTCATGGGGACCGACCACAGTCACATCGACGGCGTCGGCCCGGACGACACGGACATCGTCTACGACGCCGAGGACGACGTGATCGAGAGCTACATCCATGACGAGATCGTCGGAACCGACGATACCGACGTCGGCGAGGCTACCTTTTACGCCGATGCAAACGTCGAAGACGGCGATCCGATCCCCTTCGAGGAGTACCTCGCGGAACTCGATATCCTCGACGCTGGCGACGGTGGGACCGACCAACTCGATCGGCCGCTCCAGCCGACCGTCTACGGGCTGACAGTCGAGCGCGGCCAGAACTTCGTCGTCGACGACGGCGAGGCAGCCGCCGACGATGCGATCGGGAGTGCCGAACTCGACCTGTTCCAGCCGAGCGTCGGCGACGCGAACACCTCGGTCGCGCCGGCAGCGGATGCAGACGACACCACGACCGTAGACGCCCTCGAGAGCGAGACGACCGCAAGTGACGGCGTTGCGATCGGCGATCGGGCCGTCGTCGAGTTCGAGGCGACGGGTCTCACCGGCGCGTTGGCGACGATCGACTACGTCGAGAACGGCAACGATATCGTCGATGGGCCGGCAGCGGGCTACAGATCGAACGTCCTCTATGAACTGACCGACGGGGACAGTACCTGGAGCGGTGAGGGCATCACGTTCGAGTTCGAGGGACCGAATATCCCGAATCAGGAGCCGAACACGCTCGCGCTCGAGGATGCCGAGCTGGAGGATATTGCCGTCCTCGCATCGATCCAGGAGCGTGCCGACGAGTCAGGGACGCTCGCTATCGTCGTCGATACCGACGACGAGCCGTTCGCCGAGTCACTCGAGGACGGCGACGACTTCGACGCGAGGCTCGCCTACGAGGGCGGCGCCGAGCGATACGAGTTCGACCGCCAGAGCGGCGTGTTCGGCGGCGAAGACGGCGATACGTCGGTTCCGTCCCACCCCTACACACCGACGGGAACGACGTACAACGCGACGGCGACGCCGACGTTCGAATCGCCGGCGGCGGCGTTCGACAACGCAGACGGCGGGACCGTCCCGATCCCGCCCGAACCGAATGCACCCGCAACCGGCGAGACGAACGTCGCCCCCGGAACGACCGTTACGGTCACCGTTCGTGACCGGTCCACCGACGACGAGTCGGCCGACGAAGAGCCACCGTTTCTCGTCCGAGACGAACCCACCGTTACCGAAAACGGGACGTTCGACGCTCAACTGGCGCTCGAGGATCGATCCGTCGCCGAACAAGGTATCGTCGAGTTCGACTACCGCGGCGAGACGATCGAAACCACAGACGTCATCTTCGCCATGACCGACGACGATCGACCGCCGTACTTCGAGACGAACCTCGAGGCACCGGAGACGGTCGATCCCGGTGATGCCTTCGAGGTGAACGCGACAGTCCAAAACACCGGGGACGAACCGGGAACCGCAGCGCTTCGGACGACCGCCGGGGAGGAGGTACTGATTGACGAGGCCCTCGAACTCGAGGCAAACGCGACGAACGAATCGACGGCGACCATCGACATCGGTAACGAGACCGACACACTCGCCGTCGTAGCGTCGACGCAGGATACGGCAGCGATGTCGACCGTGGCCATCGACGAGACCGATCCCACGCCGACGGTCGACGAGCCAGTGACCGAGGAGGATGATCGACAGATCGGCGGGAGCACGGGGACGAACGACTCTGACACCAGCGATGACGACGAGCCGAGCCCCGCCGACGAGGAGGCCGATGGTGTCCCCGGGTTTGGCATCCTTGTCGGAGTTGTCACTGTCGTTCTCGGCGTGATCGTCGCGTCTCGCTGTTGGGACTAGTCCCAAGCCTGCACTGCAGGGTCGAATCCAGCGGTGGGTGTCGGTTCGACCCTGCAGTCGGCGGTTGGGAGGGTACTATAGTAGCCACTGCAATTCAATGCACACCTGATCGCGCGACGGCTGTGCGATCAGTGTGTAAATCGTTGCAGTTGTTACTATAGCTGGGCCAATACTCGTATACGTCGGTGGGACTATCTGTCGATATGATCGGTCGTGGGGACGAGCGCGCTGTGACGGTGCAGATCGGTGCGGTCCTGTTGCTCGCGATTCTCTTTATGGCGCTTGCGCTCTATCAGGTAAACACCGTCCCCGCGGAGAACGAAGTGGTCGAGATCAACCACAACGAGGAGGTACAGGGGGAGCTACTCGAGACGCGAAACACGATTCGTTCGTCCCACGGTGGCGGGAGTAGCACCTCGCAATCTGTCACCCTCGGGACGGCTTACCCGACGCGGGCGTTTGCTATCAATCCAGGGCCGATGGCAGGAACGCTAGAAACGGAACCGCTGGGTAAACTCTCTATCGAGAATGCGAACGTTGTGGACGACCACGGCCAAGTCAGCGACGAATGGGAGACGGGATACACTACCTACGGACTTACCTACAGCCCGGGCTATAACGAGTACCACAACGCACCGCGGACGATCTACGAGCACGGCTCCTTGTACAACCATCATTACAACGACGAGACCCTCGTCGTCGGTGGCCAGACCCAGTTCGTCGTCGACGACGACGAAATCAATATCGTCACGCTGCAGGGGAATTACTCCGAAACGGGCGATCGGACGGTTTCGATCGACCCGCGGGCGTTCAGTACGTCGAGTAATACGGTCAGCGTTGCGAGTGAAAACCCGAACCCGCTGACGATCACGCTCCCGACGGCGAACCCCGATCACTGGGACGAGACCCTCAGCGAAACGACCGACCACCAGATCGACTCGAACGACGAAAGCGTCACCATCTCGCTCGACGAAGGCGTCTATTCACTTCGGATGACCGAGGTCGGCGTCGGGGATGCCACTCGAGCGCCAGCCGAAGAGCGCGTCGAGTATCTGGCAACGATCCCCGAGGGCGAGTCGACGACGATTCTCGAGTTTCGCGATCGGTTCAACAATCCAGTTCGAAACGCACAGATCGACGCTATCGACGATATCGACGATCTAACCGATGGTATCGTTGCCGTCAGCGACTTACCGGAGACGACCGGGAACGACGGTCGAGTTCGAATCGACGGGGACCATTCGACGCCGGTATCCGGCAACACCTACACGTGGATCGAAGAAACCGACAGCGACGGCGTCGTGGAAATCGATATCGAAGAGCTGCCGGACGATCTCGAGGAAGACAACATTACAGTCAGTGCGACCGCCGTCTCGGATACCCCCGAGCAAGCGAAGTTCTCCCAGCTCGAGAACATCGATCTCGACGCCGAGACGATTACGATCCAATCGATGCAGTTAGAGTCCGAAGAAGGTGGGTTCATCATCCCGCGAGAAGATCTCACGATGTCGTCTGCGGATGCAAACACTCGAGTACACGTTATCGCAGTCATAGAAGGCGAAGAAGCAAACGGTAACGATGGAGACGATGGTGAGAACGGAGGCGACAATGGTGAGTCGGACCCGCCAACAAACGGTGAGGAATTACCCGATGGAGCGGTTGCATTCGACGACGAGAACGGAAATGGACAATACGACGAGAGCGAAGAGACCTACACTGAGGACGATCTCCATTCGTTTGACGAGGAGATCGATCTCGTGATCGTCAATGACGTATCGAGTCACGGGACTGATGCTTCGACAACGACGCTCACTATCGATCCTGGGACGACAGTTGATGCCGAAGGGAGCGATAACGATATCGACCTCGAAACTGAACAAGTGCTCACCGCTCCAGAGACGACTGTCGGAGCGAACGGAGACATTACACTGGACTCAGGCAGTGAAATTGATATTCGCGAGAGTCACATCTCGGCTCAAGGCAACGACAACGACATCGATATCGAGGCCGAGGGCAACATCGATGCGATGGATGCGACGATAGAGTCGAACGGCGACATCAGTATCACTTCGGATGGTGTTATCGACGTTAGCAACGCTCAAATTACAACAAAAGGTAACGATAACGACATCGAGATCGATGGTTCCGACATCATCTGTGAGAACGCGGAGATAGATGCAAGCGGCGATCTCGATATGGATCCAAGCTGTTGACAGACCATCGGACGAACTGGTGTCGTTCGGTACCGATGATCGCTCGAGCGGGGTCAGCGACTACCGATAACACGCGACACCAATCGGTATGCATCGACACCTGTCGAAAATACGAACGACAATACCATATATCTCCTCCAATATTGTCCGGCTATGACTGCAGTCGGTATCGACGCGATCGAAATCTGGACCGGGAACCTCAAACTCGACTTACCGGGAACGTTCGCCCCGCAAAAGGGTGAAGAGCCCGAAAAGTACACGAAGGGGCTCGGTCTCAACGCCAGTTCGTTCCCCGACAGTTACGAGGACATCGTCACGATGGCGGCCAACGCCTCGCACCGATTGATGGAACGCAAAGGCCTCGAGCCCGACGATATCGGGCGTATCGACGTCGCGACCGAGAGCGCCTTCGACAACTCGAAACCGGTTTCGACGTACGTCGCCGGCTGTCTCGAGCAAGTGTTCGACGGTGATTTCCATCACGCGAACAAAGGCGAGCGGAAGTTCGCCTGTATCGCGGGGACCCAGAGTCTCGACGACGCCTACAACTGGATTCGGGCGGGGCGCAATCGCGGTCGCGGTGCGATCGTGATCGCGACGGATACTGCACTCTACGCCCGCGGTGACGCCGGCGAAGCCACCCAAGGTGCCGGCGCCGTGGCGATGTACATCACCGAGGACCCCGATCTGGTCAAACTCTCGCCCGAACAGGGGTACGGCTCGGCGGACGAGACCGACTTTCTCAAACCCAACCAGCAGTTCCCCTCCGTCGACGGGAAGCGATCGGTACAGGTCTATCTCGCGCGAATGCGTGAAGCGCTGCAGGACTTCGAGAGCGTTCACGGGGAGAGTCACCCGGACCAGTACGCCTACATCCCCTTCCATACCCCGTTCCCGGGGATGGTCCGCAAGGCCGGTCTCCTCGTCTACCGGCACATGATCCGTGATACCGGCATCGAAGACGACCTAGCCGACGAAATCGGCCGCCAACCCCGGTCGGAGGCCTTCGACGACGACGAGGCGTTCCACGACGCGCTCCGGGCGTACATGGACGATCTCAAAGAAACCGAGACGTACCAGGAGTGGTACGAGGCGACCATCGATCCCACGCTCACCCTCTCTCGAGAGGTCGGTAACTGGTACACCGGCTCCGTCCACGTCGCCCGCGTCAGCGCGCTGAAACACGGCCTCGAGAACGACCTCGATCTCGCCGGCAGTAAACTGCTCGTTGGTTCCTACGGCTCCGGCGCCCAGGCGGAAGGCCACGCCGAGACGATCCAGGACGGCTGGCGCGAGGAAATCGAAGCGCTAAACGTCGACGAACAGCTCGAGACGCGCTACGACATGAGCTGGGAGGACTACGAAGAAGTCCACGACGTCCACAACCACGAGATGGACGTCGACGTCGAGGAGTTCACGGCACCCGAAAGCGAGTTCGTCTTCGACGGCTGGGGACGGATGGGCGAGCGCCAATATCGATACGTCGAGTAGCCTCGAGCTGGCCGCGAATTCGCGACCGATCTCTCACCGGCGCCATCCGGCAGTATAGCAATCTTTTCGACCATCGGCGTCCCACTCGCCGATATGAACTTCTTCGATCGGCTCCACGACCGCATTCGGACGGTCGACAGCGTCGTCAGCGTCGGGCTCGACCCCGATCCCAAACGCATCCCCGCCCACCTCGAGGAGTACGACCTGCCACGGTGGGCGTTCAACCGCCGGATCATCGACGCGACCCACGAACACGCTGCGGTTTACAAACCGAACGCCGCCTTCTACGAAGATCCCGACGGCTGGGCAGCCTTGGCGGAGACGGTCGCCTACGCCCACGGCAAAGACGTACCCGTTCTTTTAGACGCCAAACGAGCCGACATCGGGAACACGACCCGCCAGTACGCCAAACTGCTCGAGACGGTCGACGCGATCACGGTCAACCCCTACATGGGTCGAGACTCGCTCCAGCCGTTTCTGGCCGACGAGGAATCCGGCGTCTTCATCCTCTGTCGGACCTCGAATCCCGGCGGGGCCGACCTCCAAGACCTCGAACTCGAGACCGGCGAACCCCTCTACGAGCGCGTCGCGGCGCTTGCGGAGCTGTGGAACGAAAACGACAACGTCGGGCTCGTCGTCGGTGCGACCAAATCCGAGGAACTCGAGGCGCTACGCGAGCAGGTGCCGGATCTGCCCTTCCTCGTCCCGGGCATCGGCGCCCAGGGTGGCGACGCCGAGGCGGCGGTCGAATACGGGATCGCCGACGGCGTCGGGCTGGTAAACTCGTCTCGCGGGATCATCTTCGCTGGGGAAGACCAGGGCGAGGAGTTTGCGACGGCAAGCAAACAGGCTGTGAAACGTCTCAAACGCCGCCTCAACCAGTACCGGGGCTAACCGTGTGCGATTCGGTCAGTTCCGGGCCGATCGATACCGAGTCGAGTTACCGGCGGGACGACACCGACGGTCCGCCACGGCGCTTCGGTGACGGCTGGCTGGCACGTTCGACCGGTAGCGATACCGAGAAGGTCGACCCCTTGCCGGGTTCGGAGTCGACCCAGATCTCGCCGCCGTGGCGTTCGGCGATGCGTTGACAGAGCGCGAGACCGATGCCCGTTCCGGGATACTCCTCGCGCGTGTGAAGGCGCTTGAACACTTCGAAGATGTCGTCTTGGTTTGCCGGGTCGATGCCGATACCGTTGTCCTGGACGGAAAGAATCCAGGTGTCCCCGTTTCGTTCCGCAGTGACCCGAACCCGTGGGTCGTCGTCGGTGTACTCGAGTGCGTTCTGGAGCAGGTTTTGAACGAGTCGGTGCAACTGCATCTCGTCGCCCTCGACCTGTGGCAAGTCGCCGACGGTTATTTCCGCGTCGCACTCCTCGATGAGCACGCCCAAATCGTCGACCGCACGTTCGACCACGTCCTCCAGAGCCACCGTCTCGAACGGTTTGCCCTCGGTATCGATCCGCGAATAGACCAGCAATCCGTCGACCATCGCTCGCATTCGGTCGGCACCGTCGACCGCGTACGCCAGAAACTCCCGCGTCTCGTCGGTGAGTTCGTCGTCTGCTCGGCGCTCGAGCAGTTGCAGGTACGACGAGACCATTCGAAGGGGCTCTTGTAAGTCGTGAGACGCCGCGTAGGCGAACTGCTCGAGTCGCTCGTTGGACATCCGCAGTTGCTCGACTGTTGTGTCGATCTCTCGCTTGCTCGTTTTGATCTGTGCGTCGCGCAACCCGAGTGCGAAGCCGGCGAGAGCGCTAAAGGCCGGCAGAATCGTAAACGCCCGATCCGGATTGCTGATCCCGCCTTCCACGACGACGTTGTAGACGGCGAGAAAGCCGACCATCGCGAGTACCCCACCGGTCGTCCACGTCGCGACCGTCGAGTGGAAATCGGGATGGATGTCCATCTCGCGGAGCCGATACCCACCGTAGAGAAGTATCAGCGCGGGAATGCTGATAAACACCGAGACGAACAGCGCACTCGTCGGGGCTGTGCCGCTGGCGATTCGCACGTAGCCGCGTATTGCGGCCGCGACGAGAAAGACGACACCGATGGCGACGATAAGCCGTCGCTCTCCGATCGTCTCGATGAGACGCGCCCCAGTACCCATTAGGTAACGTAGGTGCGACTGGGAACTTGTATCTCACTGTAGTACGGTCGACATGCGGATCAGGTTCGTTCACCGAGAGGCAAAAACGCACCCCACAAGACAGGCGCCGGGAGGTTGCTACACTAGCCGCGTCAGTCGTCGATCGGGGCCGCACTCGAGAGCGCGTCGTCGAGTTCGGCATCTTCCATCTTCTCGACTAAGGCGTCGATGACCTCCTCGCGTTTGCCCTTGACGAACTTGATCGAGCCGACGACGAGGTGGCCGCCGCCGGAGACGCCACCGCCGGGGATCTCGGCCTCGAGTTCCGAGACCATGTTCGGAATGTCCAGTCGCACGCCATCGCTGCGGAGGACCGCGAAGTCGGGGCCGTAGCCGACGGTGATGACGGGGTCGCCCGTCTCCTCGATCTTGCGGTCGTGGATCTCGCCGGTGGTCTTGCCCGGCGCAGGGTAGGTAAAGCGGTGGGCGTAGTTCTCGACGTCGATCCGGTAAAGGTGGGCGCCGTTGTCGAGATCTTCGTGCTCTAAGTGAGCCATCGCGGCATCTAACTGGTCGTCGACTTCCTCGCGGGCGCGGTCGGCGAAAAAGGAGACGAGTTCGCGGTGGCGTTGTTCGTCGCCGTTGTCGATCTGGAGCAGGTCCTGAATGAGCTGGTCGCCGGAGTTGTACCGCAGCCAGAAAGCGGCGTAGTCGAGTGCCTCGCTTACGTCCTGAAGGCGCTGCTTGTCGTAGCCTTCCTCGCGTGCGAGCTCGAGGTAGTCCTCCATCGCGTCGGCTTTCGAGCGGTCGGAGAGGCCGGCGACGGCGGGCACGTGGCGAAGTTCGTCGGTGATATCCGGGTAGATCATCCGCGCGAGCTCGACACAGCACATCCCCGTCGTGATCCGGTAGTCCTCGTCGTGGAGGTAGGGGTTGACGTGAGCGTCGAGCAAGTCGCCGACTGCGTCGGGGTCTGGGTGGTGGTGATCGACCGCGACGATCGGGATGTCGTAGTGAGTCAGGGTCTCGTAGGCGGGGACGTCCTCGGCGGTCGACCCGTTGTCGAGCATAAGCAAGAGCGGGAGTTGTTGGCCGTGTTTCTCCCGGTCCTCGAGCGCGAAGTTGAGATCGCGCGTGGCGTCTTCCATCTCGTAGAACGGCGCCTTCGCGGGAAGACGTTTGATGAGGTGTCGCGGCGCCTGTTCGTCCGCGTGGACCTCGGCGATGAATCGCTCGAGGGCGATTTGGACGGGAACCGCAGCGCACATCCCGTCGCCATCAGCGTGATGGCGCACGCGGATGGGTCGTCCCTCGAGGACGGTCCGGCGCAGCAGCGTCGCGACCTCCTCTAAGTTGGGTCGGAGCTTCTCGAATGCCGGCCAGTCGATCAGGGGTTCGACATCGTGTGGCTTGGCGCGCTCGTCGATGGCGTCGTCGATCCGTTCGCGGGCCTCGTCGGCGTCCTCGGCCTCGAGTGTCGAGAGGCCGTCGACCTCGATCTGGACCGAGTCCTCGCGGTGTTCGGGCGTCCCGGTGACGCGGACGACGTCGCCGACCGCGACCTGGGGATAGGCACGGACGCCGGCTTCCTCGAAGGCGGCACAGGGGACGACGCCGTACTCGTCGGCGACGTGGAAGATCGTCGGGCCGCCGGTCTGTTTGACCTGGACGACCTCGCCCTCGACGTGGATCTGTTCGCCGACGTTGGCGTCGAGACGATTCGTCCCGGTCAGCGAGTAATCGTGGGAGACGGATTCGAGCGTGTAGTCGCCGACATCCGCGGGCTCGAAGGCCATGTCGCCGTTGTCCCGCACGCTCTCGAGTTCGACGATGAGTTCGTCGCCGACGGCGAACGTTCCCTCGAGGACCGATTCGTGGACGAGTCCGGAGACCGACTCGGAGAGATCGACGAAGACGCCGTAGTCGACGATACCGTTGATTTCGGCGAGGTACGGTTGGTTTTCCGAGACATCCTCAGCAGTACAGTCAGCATCGAGATCGTAGACGACGGAATCCCCGTCGTCGGCGCCGGTATCTCCGGCAGGCTCACGTGTCATCTTGTAGTGTCCTTTTGGGGTGGCCGCGTATAACCCTTGTCAAGCCGCGCTCGACCCCCATCACGACCAATTCGCTGGAGGGCACCGCCGTGGCTCGCATCGGAACGTTTAGCAACCGCAAGCCCGGATGCCACAGTATGGGGCTGCTCGACGCGCTGTTTCGCTCGAACGAGATCCTCGGAATCGCCGAGGAGACTCTCGAGTTCGCTCTCGAGTCTTCGGAGGCGTCTCATCCGCACGAATACATGGGGTTTCTCCGTGGCACCGAAGCAAAGCGGCTTGGCGTAGACCGCGATGGGTTGATCATCACCGATATACTCGTCGTCCCTGGGACGGAAGCAAACAGCGTGAGCGCGACGGTCAAGACGAGCCAGATTCCAAACGATGTCAAGGCACTCGGCAGCGTCCACTCGCACCCAAATGGCGTGATCAGTCCGAGCAGTGCAGACTTAGAGACGTTCGGTCGGGGTAGCGTCCACATCATCATCGGCGCACCCTACGACCGGGGCGACTGGCAGGCATTCGATTCACAGGGGCAGCCGACGAACCTGAACGTCCTCGACGTCGATCTCCCCGACACCGAGGACTTCTTCGATTTCACCCAACAGGATATCGACGAGGAACTCCGCGGATGACACGAACAGTCGTCGCTCAGGGGACGTTCGATATCGTCCATCCCGGGCACGTCCACTACTTACGGGAGGCCGCTGCGATGGGCGATCACCTGACCGTCATCGTCGCCCGGAAATCGAACGTCGACCACAAGGAAACGCCGATCTGTTCGAGCGCGCAACGTCGAACCGTCATCGACGCCCTCGAGCCCGTCGACGAGGCGATACTCGGTCACGAGGAGGATATCTTTGCACCGATCGAGGAACTCGACCCCGATGTCATCGCACTCGGGCACGACCAGCACCACGACGACGCGGCCATCGAAGCCGAACTCGAGCGACGCGGGATCGAGTGTACGGTCGAGCGCGCGAGTCCACGCGAGCCCGCCGCCGAGGCGGAACTGCTCTCGACGCGGCTCATTATCGATCGGATTCTCGAGCAACGCGGCTGAGTTGGTTCGCGTCGTCATGCCGTGTGTCACACGAATCAATCAAATACCGTCGGTAGTGGCTGGTGTGGGTGCTCGAAATCCGGGTTCCGATCGCCGTGTGCCTCGAGCTCTGAAGACACAGATGGAGGCAATTATTTCCTCATCGTGGGACGTATACACCCACAGTTCGTCGGGTACTGGTCGAATTCGCCCGTCCTGGGAGCGGGGTAATGAGAGTGTTCACAACACTTGCCGGCGTCTACCCTGAAGTACGAAATTTGCGACGGAGACGGCCTGAAACCCGCAAACTTTTGAGTGCGTAGCCCAGACAGAGTGACTATGCAGTCGGATGCAACACGGCGAACGTTTCTGGCGGGAAGTGCCACAGCTGGCGTTATTGCGGTCGCTGGCTGTGCAGGTGGCGACGACGAGCCGGGGGACGACGATGCCGACCCGGCCGACGACACCGGAACCGACGATACTGAAACCGACGACGAGCCCGACGACGACGAACCGGCGGAAACAGAGCCAACCCAGTACGAGATCTGGGCGCTCGATCAAGGCCTCGATAACATTCACCTCTACGAACCCGGCGATGGAGACGGCGAGTTCGACCATACCGGGACGATCGACGTGAACGAGGTCACCGGAGAGGACGACGACCTCGTGCCACACATGATCGACTACACGTCGGATTACGAGTACGCTGTGGTTGCCTGTACGGCGGGCGCACGGACGCTCGTCTTCCGGACCGAAGACCACGAACTCGTCGCCGACATCGGTACCGGTGCGGGCTCTCACTTCGCCGGTATCTCCCCCGACGAGGAGTACATCCACGTCGACGTCATCGGCGAGGCAAAGATCGTTCGCGTCGATGCCGATTTCGACGACGAAACCTTCGACATCGTCGACGACATCGACATGCGCGAGAACGACGCTATCGTCGACGCAGGTATCGACACTGGCTCGCCGATCTGTCACCAGTACGCCGAAGACGGCCGCTCGCTGCATACGATTGGCCCGAGCTACTATGACGGGGCACTCGTCATCGTCGACCACGACGACTTCTCGGTCGATCAGGCCTACTCCGGCGAGGAGCTGCCGACCAACTGTGGGACGATGCCCCACCCCGACGAGGAGAAGTTCTACCTGACGGCCGGGCTGCCGTCCGATCCCGACGAGGACATCGAGGGTGTCGGCGACTACTACGTCTACGACACCGCCGAAGACGAAATCCTCGTCGACGGCGAGAGCACCGAAGGCATCGACGCACACGGATTTTGGTTCACCCCCGACGGCGAGGAGCTGTGGGTACTGAACCGCGAAACCAACGACGGCGTCGTCCTCGATCCCGACGACGATACCGTTATCGAGGAAATCGACACCTACGGCCCCGACCAGTCCGACGATTCCGACGAGCGTGACGCCCCCGACATCATGTGGTCTTCGCCCGACGGTGAGTACATGTTCGTCACGCTGCGCGGTCCAGCACCACAGTCCGGCGACCCACACGCCGCGACCGGCGTGACGCCCGGCTTCTCGGTCCTCGATACCGACAGCCGGGAGATCGAGACGGTCGTCGAACCCGATCCGATCGAAAACTACGACCAGGACGACATCGACGCCGAGGAAGTGCCGGACTTCCACGGCATCGGTGTCCGGCCGATCGACGACTTCGAGACCGACATTCCGACCTCGCCGCCGTTCTAACGGAGACCGGCCATCTCGAGGCGGATCTGACGTTAGTTTTCGAGCACTACGGGTGGCGGAAGTCGCACTGAGTCGACGGTGTGGCCCGTCTCGACGAAGTGATCGATCGCTCGTTTAGAGATTTCCTCGTCGGTATAGCCATCGGCAGTCGAAATCTGCCACTCGCAGTGAAGGCAGTACTTGTACATTTGTGTCCCTATCGAGAGTGCGTCATAAGGGATCGAAAGACCGATGCAGGAAATCGAAGGGGCCGGCGAGTCGTGACCGTGCGTACGGATTGCCGTACCGATGTACCGGCCTGACAGCCAGCCGGGTCGCGGTCGCGCCGGAACTGACGCACAGTAACCCGTACGCCGTGTCCGTGATCGATGGGAACGTCGGTATCGGGGACTTTAAGCGCAGCCCCAGCCACCTTTGTGCCATGAGCCAACAGCCCGAGAAGCGATCGCAATCGGATGGCAAGCCCGACGACTTGCCAAGCAGCGAAGTTACGGAGGGAACGGAACAGGCCCCGAGTCGGGCGATGTTCTACGCGATGGGATACGACGAGGACGACCTCTCCTCGCCGATGGTCGGCGTCGCAAATCCGGCCGCGGACGTGACTCCCTGTAACGTCCACTTAGACGACGTGACCGAATCGGCCTACGAGGGCATCGACGAGGCCGGCGGGATGCCCATCGAGTTCGGAACGATCACCATCTCCGACGCCATCTCGATGGGTACCGAGGGAATGAAGGCCTCGCTCGTCTCTCGAGAGGTCATCGCCGACTCCGTCGAACTCGTCGCCTTCGGGGAACGACTCGACGGCCTCGTCACCGTCGGCGGCTGTGACAAGAACATGCCTGGGATGATGATGGCCTCGATTCGGACCGACCTACCGAGCGTCTTCCTCTACGGCGGTTCGATCATGCCCGGCGAACACGACGGCCGCGAGGTCACCATCCAGAACGTCTTCGAGGGCGTCGGCGCCGTCGCCGAGGGCGAGATGTCCGAAGAAGAGTTCGACGAACTCGAACACAACGCCTGTCCCGGCGCCGGCTCCTGCGGTGGCATGTTCACCGCGAACACGATGGCCTCCGTCGCCGAGGCACTCGGCTTCTCGCCGCTTGGCGCCGCGTCGCCGCCTGCCGAGGACCAAGAGCGCTACGAGGTCGCTCGAGAGGCCGGCGAGCGAGCGGTCGAGGCCGTCGAGGCCCGGCGCAAGCCATCCGATTTCCTCTCGAAGGAATCCTTCGAGAACGCTATCGCCCTGCAGGTCGCGATCGGCGGCTCGACCAACGCCGTGCTCCACCTGCTCGCGCTGGCCGCGGAAGCCGATATCGACCTCTCGATCGAGGAGTTCGACGAGATCAGCCAGCGGACGCCGAAGATCGCCGACCTCCAGCCCGGCGGCGAGCGGATGATGAACGACCTCCACCAGGTCGGGGGCGTGCCGGTCGTCCTCGACGCGCTCTACGAGGCCGACCTCCTTCACGGCGATGCGCTCACCGTCACGGGCAACACGCTCGGCGAGGAACTCGAGCGTATCGACCCACCGGCGATCGACGAGTTGGACGTGGATTACCTCTACCCCGTCGACGAGCCGAAAAACGAACAGGGTGCGATCCGCATTCTGACGGGCAACCTCGCACCCGGCGGTGCGGTGCTCAAGATCACCGCGGACGACGACCTCCACCACGAGGGGCCCGTCCGCGTCTTCGAAACCGAGGAAAACGCCATGGCCTACGTCCAGGAAGGCCACGTCGACACCGGCGACGTGCTCGTCATCCGCAACGAGGGCCCACAGGGGGGCCCGGGCATGCGCGAGATGCTGGGTGTCACCTCCGCAGTCGCCGGCCAGGGCCACTCCGAGGACGTCGCACTCATCACCGACGGTCGGTTCTCCGGCGCGACGCGGGGACTCTCGATCGGCCACGTCGCTCCTGAAGCCGCCGTCGACGGGCCAATCGGTGCCCTCAGAGATGGCGATACGGTCACGGTCGACATCGACGAGCGCGAACTCTCCGTCGATCTGACCGACGACGAGATCGAACAGCGCCTCGAGGAACGCGACAAACCTGCCCCCGAGTACACGACCGGCGTACTGGCGAAGTACGGTCGAGACTTCGGCTCGGCGGCCAACGGCGCCGTGAGCAACCCCGGCGCAAAACAGGACTAACGACGACGAATCACGATTACGAGGTTTCGAGCCGATTTTCGACCGTTCGCAGGTCGTCCCGTGTGTCGATGCTTTCGAACGCCGACGGATCGATACTCTCGAGATCGGTCGCCGGAACGGTCACGACATCCAATCGCTCGAGGACGTCCAGCAGGCGCTTCGAACCGGACTCGAGTGTCGCGTCGCAGGCGGTCGCCATCGCGTCCGATCGGTAGACCGCTTGCAACGGCTGGGGCCAGCCACTCTCGAGTCGAACGACGGCCCCATCGTGACCGTCGGCGTGATCGGCCAACTGCACCAGGAGCTCCGGATCGACGAACGGCAGATCGCAGGCGACGACCGCCGTATACTCACGCTCGAGGTCGGCGAGACCAGTCCGAACGCCGGCGACTGGTCCGCGATCGGGAACGGGATCGATCGCGAATCGAACCCGTCCGTGACAGCCTTGGAGGGCGTCTCGGATCGGCTCGACCTGTTCGTCTCGACAATTGACGACCAGCGGCTGCGCGGTCGCTCCCAGTCGGTCGACGACGCGGCGAATCAGCGGCCTTCCCGCAAGCTCGGCGAGCGCTTTGTCCCCCTCGCCGAAGCGACTCGAATAGCCGCCGGCGACGACGAGTCCAGCGAGTGGCCGGTCCCTGCTCACGGTTTGAGGTTACGTCGCGTTCAAATAAGTCCACTCCATACGCCCATCTCGGGTTGATCGAGTCAACGAAATATCCATTCGTTGATTTCATTCGTCGATTTCTACCGTTTTGTGAGCAAGAAAGCTTATATCGCCCGATTCAACTCATCGAACCATGGCACGCACCGTTCCGGAACGCAGCCAGGCAGCATCGGAGACTGATAGTGAATTACCACATCTCGTGACGATCGTCGGTCGTGGGGTCCCCGCGAATTTCGAGGTAACCGTCGACGGTGAACTCGAGATGATCGACGAAGATCCAGAGACAACAGCGACAATCGTCTCGAAGCGGGCAGCGGAAGGGTCGATCGATGTCGGTGTCACGCGGTTTCGGTTCTCCGGCCAAATGGCCAACGTCTCTCTCGTCGATTGGAACGGCGTCCCGGCGCCGGATTCCTCGATCACGCCGACTGTCCACGTCGATTACGACGTTCCAAACCGGTAGTTCGGTTCTGGACAGCGGTTCTCGTCTCTCGTTTTCGATCGGCCAGCCGAGCGACGGAGCCGATCGATGATCGACCCCGCGAAGCGGTATCGTCCCACCTGCAACGATAGCGTTAGGTGAAGTTGGGGTGGTCGCTGACGTACCGGGGCAGGTATCGATTCTTGGTCGGTTTATCGCCGACATCCTCGTGGACCGCGTCGACGAGTTCCTCGAGGGCCATCTCGACTTCGTCGTCTTCCTGCCGGAGGTTGATACCGAAAACCGGGTTCTCGACCTCGTCGTCGCCGACGACGGCGTAGTAGGGGACCCAGTCGGTCTCGGCTTTCGCGATGCGCTTGCCGACCGACTCGTTGCGCTCGTCGATATCGGCGCGGATGCCGGCGTCGGCGAGGTCGTCGACGATTTCGTCACAGAACTCGACGTGTTCGTCGCCGACGGGAATGAAGCGGACTTGGGTCGGCGAGAGCCACGTCGGCAGGCTGGCGGTCTCCTGGCGGGCCGCCTGTTCTAAGAGTGCGGCCATGACGCGCTCGATGCCGCCACTGGGTGAGTAGTGGAGGATGATCGGGTTGTGGGAGGACTCGCCCGTGTTGTAGGTGATGTCGAATCGCTCGGCGCTCTCGACGTCGATCTGGACGGTCGGGTTCTCGATCGGCCGACCGAGGGCGTCGATCGCCGCGAGGTCGATCTTGGCCGACCAGTAGTGGTGACGGTCGGGCAGGATCTCGAGCAGGACCGGTTCGTCGATGTCGTCGACGACGTCTTCGACCCACTCGCGGTGGTCGTCGAAGAACTCCTGAGTCGCCCGGAAGACGGCGACGTAGTTGAGTCCGAGGTCGGAACTGGACTCCAGCGAGAGGTTCGTCTGGGCCTGGAACTCGGCTTTGGCCTGCTCGATGTCAGCCGCTGCCGTGTGCATGTCCGGCATCGTGAACGCGCGCTGGCGTTTCAGCCCCATGACCTCGCCTTTCTGCTCGCGGCGGAACGAGTAGGTGCTCATCTCGTAGACTCGCAGCGGCAGATCGTTTTCCGAGATGAACATGTCCCGCATGATCGAGAACTGGCCGAAACAGGCGGCGAATCGCAGCATCATCTTCCGGTTGCCGCTCTCGAAGCGATACTGTCGCTCGCCGAACTTGCCGGCGTGTTCGTCGATCGCCCGAACGCCGAGGTCGTACATGATCGGCGTCTCGACGGGCATTCCACCGTAATCGACGACGAGATCGTTGACGTACTCCATCAGCGAATCACGGATAAATTTCCCGCGAGGATAGTACCGCAGATTGCCAACGTCCGAGAGCGGATCGTAGTCGACCAGTTCCTTCTCCTGCATCAACTCGAGGTGGGCCGGCTCTTCGCCCTTGTTCGCCGTGACGTCTTCGACTTCGTCCTCGACGAACGCCTGCATATCCTCGCTCAGGTCCGCCTTGCGCTCTACGGGGTCCGTGAGATCGCCGTCGGGACCCATGAGATACCAGTCGCTTGGCTCCCGTTCCTCCGCTTGTTCGTCTTCGGCGTCGTCGTCGGCATCGTCGTCAACCTCGTCGCCGTGGTGGCTCGTAACGTGTCGTGAGAGCTCCGACAGCGGGTGGCCCTTACAGGAGATTTCGAACGATTTGTACCAGCCGAACGGCGCTCGGAGGATATCGAAGTTCTCGGCCTCGAGTTCGGACTCGAGCGACTGCAGGACCGTCTTGGCGGCGTCGGGACTCGCCAGATCTTCGCTCAGGTGAGCGTACGGATAGAGAACGATACTGCGCGTGTTGAGTTGGCCTGAGACGTCCTCGAGTTCCTCGAGTGCATTGTCGACGACACCCTCGAGGTCGTTTTCGTCGTCGGATTCGACGGTAATGAACGCGGTGACGCAGTCTTCCATCGATCCGTCCATCGGGACGCCCTCGGTCTCCGCGAGGTCGTCCGGACCGGCTTTATCGGTCGTCTCAAACGTTAGATGATCCGAATGAATGAACAGCAGTCGCATGTGAAATAGAACGGCATAGGGCCTAGATAAATACCGTGGTTCCGCTGACTGCGCGCCAAACGGACTGCTGTCGGTCATTTTCGGCGACACCAAAGACGGATCGCAGTTTCGCCGACAAACCAGTACGACAGCCCGTTTCATACGGTTTGCTGTCAGTCAGTTCCGGCGCACCCGCGACCCGGGCGGCGGGTGCGCCGGTAAATCGTTACAGGAATCCGTATCACTCACACCGTTCGCTCGACCTGCGTCCGTCGTGCGATCAGGTGTGCAGTGACCTGCAGTGGCTACTACAGTTCTGTTCGCCGGTATATCCGACGCACGACCGGTAGTCGGTGTGATATCCACACCGGTAAAGAACCAGATCCGGTTATCTTTCAACAAAGTAGAAACCAAAGGTAGTTATATACGGCGGCGAGCGTGACGTCGTACTATGCACAGTGTGGGTGACGCCGATGAGATGAGTGTACGTCGCCGCACGCTGCTTGGAACGGTCGGAACTATCGCCGGTCTCGGTATCACGGGCTGTCTCGGTAGCGACACCAGTTCCGTCGGCGTGCTCTCGGCCGGTAGTCTCGCATCCACGTTCGAGGATCACGTCGGCCCGGCGTTCAGAGAGGAAACCGATATCGAGCTACGCAGCGAGTATTACGGCGCGAACGCGATGATGCGGATGGTCGAGGATCGAACGAAACGCCCCGACATCGTCGTCAGCGCCGACGCCACGTTACTCCGGGATCGACTCTACGGCGAGTTCACCGACTGGGACCTCGAGTTCGCGACCAACAGCCTGGGTATCGGTTACGACGAGGGGACCACGCTCGGCGGCCGTCTTGCGAACGGCGACCCCTGGTACGAGGTGTTCCGAGCGGCGGAGACGGGTGAGATCGCGATCGGTGATCCGGATCTCGATCCGCTCGGTTACCGCGCCGTTCAGGCGTTCGAACTCGCCGAAGCCGAATACGGCCTCGCGGGGTTTCGCGACCAGCTACGCGAAACCGTCTACGAGGAACCCGACGAACCACAGCTTGTCGCCGGCATCGAAAGCGGCGCACGCGCGGGCGCGATCGTCTACCGGAACATGGCCGTCGATCACGGACTCCCCTTCCTCGAGTTTCCAGCCGCTTACAATTTCGCCGACCCCTCCCTGTCCGACCACTACGCGACCGTCTCGTTTACCACCGACGAAGAGGGATATACGGCCGAGGGACGCCCCATCGTCTACAACGCGACGGTGCTCGAGGACGCCGACGATCCCGACGGCGGTCGGCGACTCGTCGAGTTTCTCGCCGACAACCCCGACGTGCTCGAGACCGCTGGTCTGACCGTCGGCGAGGAACTACCCCGCCTGTCCGGCGAGGTTCCGGCAGAGGTCCGCGCATGAGCGCACTCGAGCAGCTTCGGGCCCGAACGCCTCGGACCCCGGCGTTACTCGTTCCGGCGATACTCGGCATCTTTCTCCTCGCGTACTTTCTCCTCCCGTTCGTCGCCTTTCTCTCGCGAACCGGGACGACGAACGTGGTCGCGGAGTTGGCGACTCCCACAGCACGCGAGGCGATTCGCAACTCGTTGCTCACTGCCCCGATCTCGACGACGATCGCGACCGTGTTCGGCGTTCCGCTGGCGTACGTCCTCGCTCGAGGCAGCTTTCCAGGCAAACGCCTCCTCGAGGCGCTGGTCGTCCTCCCGCTGATCGTCCCGCCGGTCGTCGGCGGAGCGATGTTGTTGACCGCTATCGGTCGGTTTACGCCGCTTGGATCGCTCGCCGCGAACCTCGGGATACCCCTCACCGATAGTCTCCTCGGCATCATTCTCGCACAGACGTTCGTCGCTGCGCCGTTCGTCGTCATCACTGCTCGAGCGGGCTTTGGCGCGGTCGACGAACGACTCGAAGAGGCGGCTCGATCGCTCGGCTACGGTCCGCTGGAGACGTTCTGGCGGGTGTCGCTGCCGCTGGCTCGCGGGGCGATCGCGGCCGGGATCGTGCTGACGTTTGCCCGTGCCATCGGCGAGTTCGGCGCGACGATGATGGTCGCGTACAACCCGCGGACGATGCCGACGCGTATCTGGGTCGACTTCATCGCCGGCGGTATCAACGCGATCGTCCCACTGGCGCTTGCGTTGCTTGGGAGTACGCTGCTCGTGCTCGCAGCCGTCCAGCGGTTCGGACGGATGCCGACGGTGGTCGATCGATGAGTGCGACTCGTCGGTACCGGCCGGATAGCGGCGTTTGTTGATATATTTGAATCTTAAGTACTCCCGCGCCCTACCCGCGGTGTGAATGTAGCGGGCAATCCGTCCTGCCGACGGCAGGAAATCGTCGCGAAACTCGGGCAACAGGCCCTCGAGACCGACGATATCGATCAATTGTTATCCGATGCCGTCGCCGTCGTCGCCGAGACGCTCGAGGTCGAATACGTCGGCATTTTCGAAGTGGCCGACGACACCGTCTGTCTCCGGGCCGGTGTCGGCTGGCAGGCCGACCGAATTGGCACCGCGACGCTGGCGATAGATTCGACCGAGCAGATAGCCACGACACTGCGATCGGACGAACCCGTCGTCGTCGAGAACGGATGGTCACCAGCGGGAGATTCCGACGACGGTCTGCTCGATGGTAACGAGCTCACCAGCAGCGTCACGGCTGTCATCGGCCCGGTCTCGAACCCGTGGGGTGTCCTGGCAGCGTATGCCACGGACCGACAGGCAGTCGCGGGACGGGACGGTCCGTTCGTCCAGAGTGTGGCGACGACGCTCGGCTCGGTGGTCGAGAACGCGGATATCGAACACGAGTTTGCGGAGATGCACGACCGCGTCTCGGACGGCTTCTACTCGCTCGACGAACAGTGGCGATTTACCTACCTCAACAATCACGCCGAGGAGTTGATCGATTTCACCCACGACGGGCTCGTCGGCACTCACATCTGGGAAACCTTCGAGTGGGCCGCGGATTCGAAACTCGAGACCGAGTACGAACGCGCGATGCAGACACAGGAACCAACCTCGTTCGAATTCTACGCCCCCGAACCACTCGAGCGATGGTACGAGATCAACGTCTATCCCTCCGAAACCGGCCTCTCGGTTTACTTTCGGGACATCTCGGAACGAAAGACGATCGAACAGGAGCTTCGAGCGACCAATCGAACACTCCGGCGACTCTACGAGATCACCGCAGCCCAAGAGCTGTCGTTCGACGAAAAAGTCCATCAGCTCCTCGAACTCGGCAGGGATCGACTCGGCCTCGAGGTCGGATTCGTCGCGAACGTCGACGAAGATGCAGATCGGTTCGAAGTCGTCCACGCGACCGGCGACGACGATCGACTGCAACCGGGATCGGTGACATCGCTCTCGGAAACGTACTGTCGGCGAACGATCGACGCCGACGACCTGCTCGTGCGTACCAACATCCCCGCGGACAGCTGGGCGGACGATCCCGTCTACGAGCGCTGGGATTTCGACGCCTACGTCGGTGGCAAGGTACAGATCGACGACAACCTCTACGGAACACTGTGTTTTGCCGACGAAACGGCACGCGCCGAGTCGTTTTCCCCGGCGGAACGTCAGTTCGTCCGGCTGGCCATGCAGTGGCTCGGGTTCGAACTCGAGCGCCAGCACCGTCAACGACAACTCGAGACCGCACTCGAGGATCTGGAGGCCTCGAACGAACGCCTCGAGCAGTTCGCCTACGTCGTCTCTCACGACCTCCAGGAGCCGTTGCGCATGATCTCGAGCTATCTCAGCTTGCTCGAGCAACGGTACGGCGACGAACTCGACGACGATGCCGACGAATTCCTCGAGTTCACCGTTGACGGCGCCGAGCGAATGCAGGCGATGATCGACGGCCTCCTCGAGTACTCCCGGATCGAAACGCGGGGCAACCCACTCGAGCCGACCGACCTCGAGACCGTGCTCGAGGACGTCCGGACGGATCTACAGCTCCAGATCGACGATACCGACACCAACGTGACGGTCAACGATCTGCCGACCGTTGCCGGCGACAGCGCCCAGTTGCGCCAACTCTTTCAAAACCTACTGAGTAACGCGATCGCCTACAGCGGGGACGATCCGCCGACCGTCGAAATCGACGCCGAGCGGCGCGACGCCTCGGAACCACGTACTGACGCGACGGAGCACGACGGCGATCAGTGGATCGTCTCGGTTCGCGACGACGGAATCGGGATCGATCCGGACCAGACCGATCGCATCTTCGAGATCTTTCAGCGACTCCACACCTACGCGGAACACCCCGGCACCGGCATCGGTCTCGCACTCTGTCGGCGCATCGTCGACCGCCACGGCGGCGAGATCTGGGTCGACACCGAACCAGGCGTGGGATCGACGTTTTCGGTTGCACTGCCGGCCGTCGACTAAATCGTCGGAAAGAAGCGAGGTAGGATGCTCCGACAGGGATTCGAACCCGATGCAAATCCTCCTACGCTCGGATTTCCGTGATTCGAATCCCCGACGTGCGCGCTTCGCTCACTTCGTTCGCTGTAGTGCTCCGACAGGGATTCGAACCCTGGTCATTGCCGTGAGAGGGCAATATGATTGGCCGGACTACACCATCGGAGCGCATTCGATGGTAGTGCAGGTCGATGTTTAAGCATTCCGTTTCGGTCCGGGAGTGCGGTGTCGTCCCACGGCGTTTAGCTGAAAGAGAGGGCGCTAAGCCCCCGTCCTCAAGGAGCGAGGGGAAGCCGAGCGAGTAGGGCGGGGATACAGTGCCCGCACGATTCACAACCAATTCTACTCAATACTCTTAACTAACCACAACCACTAGTAGGCGATAAGTCGCATGGAGTGGCTGTGTTGAATCGCCATAAGGCGGTGGAATTCACTGTTTCACGGCTCGCTTGATGTTGTAGACGACACACATCAGGGCGATTTCTCGGAACTC
>NZ_RBZW01000040.1 GCF_006543045.1 Salinadaptatus halalkaliphilus
TAAGTCACACTATCCACCGGATTCTCACATTCCTAGTTACTGATGATTCTAGTCCGATGTCCTTGGATGCCTCGGTGCGTTAAACTAGAACAGATGACCGTGCCACAGCCTCGTGGCGACGTCAACATCGGTGAGGTCGAACGTCCAAGGATTGGCCAGTATCCGAGACTCCGCGACAGCACCGCTTGCCCCTCCATCAACGGCCTCGATAAAATCACTCGCAACGAGATGAACGTCCGTATCCGGGATCCCCTGGGGATCAGTGGTGAACTGTGAGACGACGGTGTTCGGCCACCGATTTGCGATCCAACCTTGCGTGCGGAATAACCCTCCAAGCAACCGTGGTGTTCGGCGAGCTAACGTAGCAAGCCGTTGCTGTGTCGCGACCGGTTCTCCCATCCCTGGCGGTGTTGCCCCCGAGACGATGTGAACCTCGCGGACACGGTTTGAACGTGTTGCAGCGGCCGCAAGTGCGTGCGGCCCACCGCCGGAGAAGCCGACAAGCCGTGCGTCAGCGACTCCGTATGCATCCAATATGCCCGCGACAATGGTCCCGGCATTGGTTAACTTCCGTGTCGGCCATGACGTTGACCAACCATAGCCTGGGCGATCAGGCGCGATGATCCGACAGCCCGCTCGTCGTGCGGTATCATCGAACAATCCGCCGAGCAGCCGCGATCCGGGCGTTCCGTGGAGAAACACGAGCGGTTCCCCCTCAGGGTCGCCGTACTCGTTGAACGCAACTGTCCGGCCACGTATCGTCGTGCTTCCCGTCGGTTCGTCGGTCATTGGCTGCGGTTCCGTCGCCGCGGACCTGATTTTATCCCCGGATACATCCGGTGGTTAATATCCAAGCCGTGAGTAGACCAGCTATGAAACGAATCACGTTCCAGACGGAATACGCAGAACCAGTGCATCCAATACAGGCGGCCGTAGGCGACACGCCTGCGACAACGCGGGCAGACCTGTTGTGTTGGAGCCCGACACCTGATGGGACCGCGCTTGCGTGGTTCGATGCAGCTCAAGCGACGATCAAAGCGTTACTTGACGGGGTCAACCCAGTTGTCGATGCGTCGCTTCATGAGGACACGACAGGTACATATGCGCTCATTGAGGAATCTCAGCTTGAACTCCGGCAGGCGGCGCTGGATATAGTCGCTGACGCGGCGGTTGCGTTTCCACCACCAGTCGTATTCTACGGCAACGGGACAGTCAGGTTCGACGCAGTCGGCATCTCGGGTGCGCTGAATGACCTCCATGGTCAACTCCAGAAACAAACAACCGTGCGTATTGAAACAGTCCAGGAATACAGACCAGAGTCATCACCGGGACTGCTCACAAACAGGCAACGAGAAGCAATATCATCCGCTATTTCTGTTGGATACTACAAAATTCCACGGGAGGGAACCGTTGCAGACGTAGCCGACACTATCGGCTGTTCTCATAGCACAGCCGGCGAACTACTCCGGAAGGCCGAGCGATCGGTGATGACAGCGGTCGTGGACCAATAGTTGCAAGATGTGCGCTATCAATTCAGCACGTCGCGCTCAATCTATCGAGTGGTTGGTAGAAACAGCGTGTAAATCCAGAGGTGTGTGATATCGACCTAAATCAACTGAAACCCGGCTTGGTAGATTTAGAGATGGAGAATACTAACCTGGGTCTATTAAATCCCAATCCAGTGGATTTAGCATGGTATAGTATCTCACGCGACCTCGGCCAAATGATCGGAAAAATGGGAAATGGTGGTTATCTTCAGAGGGTGGTGTACTCCGTTTTGAAATGGATTATTTTCCATGTGTTCAGCACGAATGTTGAAATTCATCCTTAACCAGAGGTGAATTTGCTTATTTGCTCACACTGCCGCAGTGCGTCCTCGATCGTGAGTCCGTGCTGGCGAGCAAACTCGTGAGCTAACACCCATGCACGACAGGAGCGTTCAGGATTGGTGTCATCGAGTTTCCAACTATAGTCAACGAGCGCCCCAACGACGAGTAGGTCTTCCTGAGGTGTGCGCATCAACCGGTTTAGTTCCATAATCGTATGGAAACTCACGCAAGCACCCCACGTCATCAACCTTTCACTTTGGGGCTGATCCCGACGTTCACTCGCGGACGTGGTTCAAGTCGGATCAGGTCGAGTGGGAGGGATTTTCACGGTGCCGCTGTACCGACACTCCCGTTCGACCCTGCAAATGGGATGTCGATCTCGAGACCGTCGTAGGCCAGCGTTGGCTTCTTCGCCTGGCCCGATCCACCGCCTTCGAACTTGATGACGCCGATGTCTTCGAGTTCGGAAAGGTTCCGATGGACCTGCTTGTAATCTCGCTCAACTAGCTCAGCAGCTTCACGGATGCTGTCAGGCTGGTGTTCGGAAATCGCCTGCAGCAGTTCCAGATTTTTTGGGCTGAGCAGGCGACTGAGTTCTGTATACGATCCGAAGTTCAGTACCGGCTGGGCGTCGTCAATATCTTCACCCTCTTGGGCAGCTTTGATGCGGCCCCGCGTGTGCTGGTTGAGGCGATCGCGTTCACCGACGGTGACTTTGAGCGTGGGCATAGTGTGTTCCTCCTGGAGGCATCCTACTCTGGTCAGTCCCACGAGATGGACGACATCTCCTCGGTCTCGCGTATGAAACGGTCGTACAGCGTCAGCATCCCGGGGAAGTCGATAATTCCGACACCATCCCGAGTGTGGCGCTCGTGACCGTTTGTCCGTTCGTGGGCGTTGTCGTATCGAAGGGCGGTGTCGCCGCCAACTTCTCCGAGGTGCAAGCTGTAGTCCCATCCGCACGGGTACTTTTCATCCTCCGTCTGCCGGATGGTCACATCAACGACGTAGCCATCTTCGACATCCTGCCAGTCTTCGATGGTGGTGTAGGATGCCATCCGTCGCCCTATGTTATCACCTCCATAGGTTTATAGCTATGGTCTCAACAACATAGGGTGGAGTTTCTTCTTCACGACAGAGTGAGGTGATTCACCAACCCGGTCCAATGAACCGATAATCGCTGGATCAATGTCCCGCATCGTAGCCAACCCCGACATTGTATCGTGGAAGGTGTTGAGTGCCGACTTGTAGAACAGGGACGATGATGTCCACGAGTGAATATCAGTCATCGATACCGTCGGGACTCACCAACCCCTGCTTCGACTGGAACAATATTCCGCCCCCTCTCATTCTCATACAGCGGCACTCCGAGGTCCGAAACTCTGCATACAGCGGCACTCCGGGGTGCAAAACCACCTCCACAGAAGTTAACTCTCAGCTTCTGTCGTCATACAGCGGCACTCCGGTGCCCATCTATACGGCGGCACTTCGAGGTCCGAAACTCTGCATACAGCGGCACTCCGGGGTGTAAAACCACCTCCACAGAAGCTAACTTCTGATTTCTCTCAGCATACAGCGGCACTCCGGTCCCAGATAGATGAGAACGATTCAACCAGAATCTGAGATGCCGATCCAGCCAAAACAGATTTACTCAACGGAGTCACAATCGAATTCAACACACAAACAGCTATGGAATCCCTTGACGAAGCATACATTGACTCGGAAAGCACAGACAATGAAATCGACATCGACGCAGTCAAATCGACCTTCCGACAGAAAAACCCAGCAAGCAACAAATTTTGGCAAGGTGTTTGGGACGCAGTCGACGTTGAAAACTATGCGCTCTTGTGTAGGAGATTGTTGATACCGCTCAGCTGTGGCTGTCGAATCAAAGAGGACAAGGACACCGCGTCAGCGGTGTCCGATACGTATGATT
>NZ_RBZW01000041.1 GCF_006543045.1 Salinadaptatus halalkaliphilus
CGCTCTTGTGTAGCACTTTGTTGATTTCACAGTGTAGCTTTGATAGCGTGTTTGAGCGCTTTTCTCCCCGGTTTTCGAAATAGTTTCCGCCGAAGTTGGAAGGCTCGGAGATACTGTGTGAGCTTATCTTTTGAGATGCCTCGATGAGGCGAGAGCCACGGTCGCAGCAGCGATCCGTGGCTCTCACAGGTGTTGACGTGAATGTCATCGTCCGCATATTCGCCATCGCCGTGGACGACGTATTCGCGGTCGAATGCGTCGTCCTCATTGAGTGGATCGTAGGCACGAAATCCGTCAGTGTAGACCGTCAGTGGCTCCTTCTCGCGGTTTGCGAGAAGGAGCCGAACCGTCGATTCGTCGGCGGATTTCGCGGGGATCACGTACCGATTTCCGGTACCGCGATCGACGATCGTGAACACCGGTGGTTTGTCCTGCTCGTACGATCCCCGTCCACGCGTGGACAGGCCACGCGAGCGCGACGGTTGGTCGCGCTCGCGGCCTTTTAGCCCTGCAGAAACGTAGACTTCGTCGATTTCGACGGGACCGACAAGGTCGAGCGAAGGCGCGTCGAGCGCCTTCGTGAAGCGCTCGACACGCTGGTGAATCGTTTTGTACTGAACGTCGATTTCTAGCTGAAGTTGGCGAAGACTCGTGTTAAACCGGAGAAACGCGTAAATCGAGAACAGCCACTTCCTGAGTGCAATCTTCGAATGAGCGAAGATTGTGCCGGTCTTGTCGTTGAACGTACGGTCGCAATTCTTACACAGATAGCGCTGAAAGTGCCCATAGCTGCCGTTCTTGACCGTCAGGTCAGAACGGCAGCGGGGACAGGAAACTCCGTTACGCCAGCGAACCTGTTGGAGCAGGTCCGCTGCGACCGATTCCGACCCAAACACATCTAGCGGAATCATACGTATCGGACACCGCTGACGCGGTGTCCTTGTCCTCTTTGATTCGACAGCCACAGCTGAGCGGTATCAACAATCTCCTACACAAGAGCG
>NZ_RBZW01000004.1 GCF_006543045.1 Salinadaptatus halalkaliphilus
ACCTTCGGCCTTCTCGACGGCGCTGCGGCGTTCACCCTGTGCCTCGAGGATCATCGCACGGCGTTTGCGCTCGGCGGAGGTCTGTTGTTCCATCGCAGCCTTGACGTCTCTCGAGGGCGTCACTTCGCGGACTTCGACGCTCTCGACGCGGATCCCCCACTCGTCGGTGGGTTCGTCGAGTTCCTCGCGGATGCGAGCGTTGATCATCTCGCGGCGACTCAACGTGTCGTCGAGTTCCATGTCACCCAGGACGGCACGCAGGGTGGTCTGGGCGAGGTTCGAGACGGCTCGTTTGTAGTCGTCGACCTCGAGAAACGCCCGTTTGGCGTCCATCACGCGGATGTAGACGACGGCGTCGGCGGTTACCGGCGAGTTGTCCCGCGTGATCGCCTCCTGGCTCGGGACGTCGATCGTCTGTGTCCGCATGTCGAACGTATACACTCTCGAGACGAACGGCGGGACGATATTCAGCCCCGGCTCGAGTAGCTTGCGGTACTCCCCGAAAACGGTCAGTGCGCCCCTGTCGTAGGCGTCGACGATCTCGACCATCGACCAGACGGCCGCGACGACGAGCACCAGTGCGAGTGCACCGACGATCAAGAGCGGATCGCCGATGTCCACTTGCAGCGGCACGAATGCGAACGATTCCATCGTTTCCGCTACGGACTCTGATGGGATAACTCTTGGCAGGGTAGCGATCGATTGTGCGGATCGAACCTGGGGTTAGCCGTCCTCGCGTAATCGCTCGAGGACTTCCTCGGCGTTCTCGACAGCCTGTTCCTTCTTGGCGGGATAGGCTTCGACCTTCCCGCGGAAGGTGATGCCGTCGCCCAATCGAACCTCGCCTTCGAAGGCCGCCTGTTTGTCCAGTCGCAAGAACAGTTCCGTGTTGTCGGTGACGCGCTCGTCGAGTTCGTCGATCAGGTCGTCGAAGGTCTCGAGGTCGGCCAGCCGCGAGAGGACGTAGCGGACATCGTCGGCCGTCTCGACGCGGGCCGAGAGGACGAGAATTCGGTCGCCGTAGTGGCCTTCGCTCTCGACACGCTCGAGGTCGAACGGCTCTTCGTCCTCGCCGTCGGGAAGGAAGGTTCGCAGCGCCTCCTCGACGCGCTTTTGGTCCTCGGTGGCGTAGCAGAACGTCCGTAAATCGACGTAGTGAAGCGGGATCTGTGGCATCTGCAGGCGAATATTCGCGGTCGATTCGAGCGGCTGATCGGGGACAGCGACTCGGTTATTCGTCGTCTTCGGCGGCTGCCTCGAGGGCGTCCTCGGGGACGCCGGCCTCCTGGCCGTCCTCGAAGCTGATGGTATAGGTGACGTCGCCAAACATCGACTCCATCGTCTGGGTAACCGTTCCGGTTTCGCCGTCGAACTCGCTGTGCTCGTCGTGTAGGACGACGCGGTCGTCTTCCTCGAAGCTCATACTCGGCACTTCCCCGCCGTTGCGTAAAAAGGGACTGATTCTCGACCCGGGCAACTCGAGCGCTCGCCCCGTCTCGCTCGTGATTCGATCTCGAGGAGGTCGTGAGTTCGTCAGCAACGGACCGACAGCGGGCCGTCGCTAGACCATGTTTTCGAGGGCGACGACGGTATCGGACATGAGCCAGGCGTGTTCGCGCTCGGCGTCTTCGATACTGAGTGCGTAGAACGACTCGCGACCGTCGTCGACGGTGATTCGATAACTGCGACTCTGTAACGGAGCGGGCTGGGCGTTCGCGTTCGGTTCTGCTGCGTCCACACGCACGTTCAGGTATCGGCGTGTATAACGCACTCGGTCCGAGAAACGACTGCGACAGTATCTCACGGTGTGATCGGCCAAGCGATCACGAGTCGAGCTCCTCGAGTAGCGTCTCCGCGGCTGCACTCGAGGAGCCGGGGCCGCGGGCGGTGACGAGGTCACCGTCGACGGTCACGCTCGTGTCGGCCTCGAGGTCGGCGTCCCAGGTACCCCCCGCCGCGACGACTTCGTCCTCGACCCAGTAGGGGAGTTTCCGGCCGCTTGGCATGCAGTCGTTGTCGTCGACGATGTCTTCCTCCCAGGCGTTGGGAAAGCCGGTCACGTCGCGGCCGTCGACGACGAAGCCGCCGTCGCTATCGCGGGTGAACGCGAGCAGGCCGACAGCGTGACAGACGACCAGTGCAGTCCCGCCGTCACCCTCGACCGTGTCTCGGAGCAGACGACGTGCATCGCTATCCTGGTTGACGTCCCACTCGGTGCCGTGTCCACCGGGGAAGACGACGGCGTCGTACTCGTCGGCCTCGGCCTGTGCGGTCGGGATCGGATCGTTCAACCGCTCGTCGGACTCGTGGACCTCCCGAACGTGCTCGGCGGTTTCCTCGCCGACCTCGTCCGGATCGACCGAACGCTCGTCGATCGCGGGCGGCGCCCCCGACGGCGTCGCGACTCTGATCTCGAGGCCCGCATCCGAGAGCGTCTCGAGCGGTTCGATACACTCCTCTCCCCAGTAGCCCTCCTCGCTGACGACGAACAGTGCAGTTGTCATAGCCGGAGTATACGGTTCCGGAGATAAAACGTGACTCCCATGGGTGTGCTGTCGCCGTCGAATTGGTCGATCAGGCTGGTGATTCCGTCGGTCGGAGATGCCTTTTTCGCCCTCGAGCGCCTCCCTACGAACGGTGGTTCCATGGACGACAGATCCAACCCCGTCGACGACATCCAGACGCTCCTTTCCAGACTGGCGATCCAACTCGAGTCGGCTGCGCGATCCTGGGAGGGGGAACTCGACAACCGGAGTCGTCTCGATTTCTCGGGTGGTGGTGGCGCGACGAGTCTCGACCTCGCGGATCGGGACGACGCGTTCGCCGTCACGGTTGACGTGCCGGGGTACGAGTCCGACGACCTCGAGATTCGGCTCCACGGCGCGACGCTCTCAATCAGGGGCGAACGCGAGCGCGAGCGAGGCCACGATTCCGACCAGTACATTCGACGCGAGCGGTCGATCCAATCGTTCAGTCGACAGCTACAGTTGCCCGAGCCCGTCGACGCCGACGCGGTCGATGCGAGCGTGAACAACGGCATCCTGACGGTCGAGCTCCCGAAAGCCGCGATGGACGAGGGCGCCACGGCGATCGATATCGACTGATACGGCCCGTTGTCGTTCGGTACCGGTGATCGCTATCCCGTTCGAGCGGTCACCGGTAAGACAACCCGTCCGATCACCGATCGTCGTCGAGGTTCAGGGCATGGAAAAACCGGCGTCTGATCCGATGGCCAGCGAACTCGAGTAGCGCCTGCGCATCGTCGTCGCCGTCGGCGAAGAGGCCGAGTTCGATCCGTCCGCCAGCCATGTCGTGGTGGCCACCGACGGCGCCAAACCGGGAAAACCCCTCCTCAAGCGTCTCGCCAATGTGGATGCGCGGGTCGATCGATCGGCCGCTCAACCGGATCGCGTCGTCGACGATGCCGTAAACGAGGACGGTGTCGACGCCCTCGAGGTTGAGCAGAAAGTCGGCGGCCTGGGGCAGCGCGTCGGTTTCGGCGGTCGTGGCGACGCTCGCGACGAGCGAGGAACCACGACGGGTTCGCGTGTCGATCGCTCGACCGATCGCGTCGATCGTCCCCGGCGAGAACGCACTCCCGTACAGCTGCTCGAGCGTGTCGAAATCCGCGTGGGGATAAATCGACAGCGCCGCCTCGTACTCGCGTCTGGTCGGTTGGCGAACGAAATCGAGGCGTTCGCGGTGTAAGGCAAAGAGCAACGCGGAACCGAGTCGCGCCGTCATTTCCACCTCGAGGTCGTCGATATATTCGACGAATATCGTCGCCGTCGCCCCGTATTTCGTCCGGACATCGACGAACCGAGCGTCGGCCGGCTCCCCGGGATGGTGGTCGACGACGATCGTCGGTTCGATGGTAGGGGCTACTTCAGTGTTTGCACCCGGCTCGCTGTGATCGACGAACGCGATGGCGTCGAACGACTCGAGATCAATCTCCGCGACGGGCTCGAGATCGATCTCGAGCATGTTGACGAACGCGCGGTTTTGCTGGTGGGAGATGTCGCCGCCGTAGACGATAGTCACTGTCGCGACCGCCTGTTGGTGTGCGATCGCCTCGAGTGCGAGTGCACTGGCGAGACAGTCGGGGTCGGGATTGTCGTGACAGACGATCGCGAGCGTGTCGGCGGTCTCGAGGACGGATGCAAGTTCGACCGCGCGTGACATACTGTCGTCGGTCTACGGAGTCGAGTTGCTTGAAGCTCCTGTCTCTCCGAACGGGCGACGCGACGAAAGTACCGATTGCCGTCGGATAACGCCTACCTACTCGTGTACGTTGGGCCTCGAGATCTACCCCAATATATACTCCCGCCTTGTGTCGGCTCGCGACGGCCCGCCTGTACGGTTCGGTTCGCGTTCTCGACTGCCAATAATGCCGCTACACGCATGCAGAACCGTTCTCAGTCGGGAGGAGCCGTCTGGACGTTACACTATGTGGAAGCCACAATCCGACACTGTAGACAATGACTCCGATCAACCATCCCCGACGGCGGTTCTTACAGACGATGGGTGCGACCGGCGTGTTGGCGGTTGCTGGCTGCCTTGAGGGAGACGCCAGCGAGGAATCGAACGAGGCGGAGACGGACCAAAACGAGGGTGGCGACGACGGGTTGCCACCAGCCGAGACGCCCGACATCGAGACGATCGCTGCCGATCCGACCGATGTCCCGGATCCGGTCGATTGGAACGAGCCCCGCACACACGAGTGGCACATCCAGACCGAAGAGCACGTCGCCGAGATCGAACCCGGCGTGACGACGCGGTTCATGACGTTCGAGGGGCAGGTTCCCGGCCCGTTCTACCGGTGTCGCGTCGGCGACACCATCCGATTGACCTTCGATGTCCCCGAGGAGTACAACGCGGATCTCCACAACATCGACTTCCACGCGGTCTACGGACCGGGTGGCGGTGCGGTCGATACGACCATCGCACCCGGCGAGGGCGAGGAGACGATCGAGTTCACGACGAAGTACCCGGGTGCACACATCTACCACTGTGCACCGGGCAATCACGACCAGCACATCAGCCTGGGGATGTTCGGCACCATCCTCGTCGAACCCGAAGGCGGGTTACCCGAGGTCGACCGCGAGTTCTACCTGGGCCAGCACGAACTCTATCTCGACGGTGAGACGGGCGAGGACGGCCACCACACCTTCGACTTCGACGAAGCGGCCACTGAAAACCCGACCTACGTCCTCTTCAACGGCGAGGTCGGCCGGTTCGCCGACGGTGGTGAGGAAGGACCGCTCCACGCCGAAGTCGGCGAGACCGTCCGGGTGTTCTGGTGTAACGGCGGCCCCAACCTCCTCAGCGGACCCCACCCGATCGGCAACGTCTGGTCGAAGTGGTATCGAGACGGCGACGTCCTCTCGGATCCGGCCCAGTACGTCGAAGGCAGCGCCGTTCCAGCGGGCGTCACCGCGATCGGCGAGATGGAGATGGAAGTCCCAGGCCCGATCACGCTGGTCGATCACGCGCTGAGCCGCGTCGTCCAGAAGGGACTGATCGCCCACATCGACGTCGAGGGCGAGCCAAACCCAGATGTCTTCAACCCCGATCCGGAGCCGTAGAACCAGCGACCCAGCCGACCCGTCCCTTCCACACCATTCCCATGACCCACACACGACGCCGGACGCTCGAGGTCGCGACAACGGCTAGTATCACGGCACTCGCCGGCTGTCTCGGCGGTCGCGACGCAATCCGGCGCGGAGGCGACGATGGCGATCCCGGTTCGCCGGAGGGCTCGAGCGGCGACGGCACGCTCGGTGACCCCGCCGCTGCCGTCGAGGTGACCGTCGTCACGCGTCCGAGCCCGCAGTTCGAGCCGGGACTCGTCCACGTCGAACCCGGTGGCACCGTCCGGTGGCTCGTCGAGGGCCCTCGACACGACGTGACAGCCTACCACTCGGATGTCGATCGACCCCAGCGAGTTCCCGACGGGACCGACGCCTTCGAGAGCGGACTGCTCCGGGAGGGCCACGAGTTCGAGCACACGTTCGACGATCCCGGCGTCTACGATTACGTGGATACGCGCCGACTCTGTGGCTCCCACGAGGCCCTCGGTGCTGTCGGCCGCGTCGTCGTCGGTTGGCCGGAGCTCGAGACCGAACCCGCACTCGAGCACGACGTTTCGGGGCTCCCGAGTCGCGCCGAAACCGTCATGGCGGCGTACGACGAGCGAACCCGCGAGGCACTGGCGGAAGTGTGACGATCGAGAGAACCTCGATGACGGTTGCATCGGACCGTTTCTCGAATCCACACCGGTCAGCGGACGGTGTGTTCTCCCCGGTGAGCGAGGCCGACACCGCCGTCGACGAGCAGTTGCTCACAGCCCCACTCCGAACACATTCGGGACCGGAGATAGGCTCCGTCGTCATCACCGTACACGTACGGACGTACAGATCGGTGAACCGGGACGACCCCGTCCGACCGAGACGCGCGAACGGCTCGAGCCAACCACCACTCATGACATATCACTTCGACCGACGACGGTTCAGCACCCTCCTTGTCGGCACGGCGATCGCGGCGTACGTACTGATCGCACTCGGGACGGCGACCTCGACGACGGCGAGTGCAAGCACCTGTACGACGTGGCCAAGCTGTTCGACCGGCTGGACGGTCGGCCCGCTTACGAGTGGCGACCTGCTGTTCTGGGGCCACCGGGCCGTCGCGCTCGTGACCGGCCTCCTGCTCGCAGCGGCCGCGGTCGGCGCGTGGCGTCTCGCGGTCGACCGGCGAATCGCGATTCCCCTCTGGCTCGCCGTTGCACTGTATCCCGTGCAGGTGGCATTCGGCGCGGCGATCGTCGTCGCCGGCTCGACGCGTGCGAGCGTCGCCCACCTCGCACTCGCGATGGTCATCTTCGCCAGCCTGCTCGTCGCACTCGTCGTCACGCTCGAGGAAGATGCAGCAGCCGACGAGTCTCGAGCGACGCATCCGGCGGTCCGCGACGGCGGTGTCGACCTGAATGGAGGCGACAAACCGAACGCGGCATCCGAACCGGCGTCCGCTACGACCGATTCGTCACCGACGCTCGCCACGGGTGGGTTCGCCCGACTTCGGCAGGTCGCCGGCGCCTACCTCACGCTCACCAAGCCCAAGCTGATGTGGCTGCTCTGTCTCGTCGCGGTCGCCGGGATGGGGCTGGCGACGCTGACCGGCGAGTCGGTCGAACTCGGCGTCGTGGTCGCGACGCTGGTCGGCGGGGTCCTCGCGATCGGTGCCAGCGGGACGTTCAATCACGTTTACGAGCGCGACCGCGACCGGAAGATGGACCGCACGAGCGATCGGCCGCTCGTCCACGATCTCGTGCCCGTTCGCAACGCCGTCGCGTTCGGCGCGGCGCTTGCGGTCGGGTCGGTCGCGATCGTCGCCGCGTGGGTGAACCTCCTCGCGGCGGCGCTGACGTTCGCGGCGATCCTCTACTACGTCGTCCTCTATACGATCGTCTTGAAGCCGAACACGGCCTGGAACACCGTCCTGGGCGGCGGCGCCGGCGCACTCCCGGCGCTCATCGGCTGGGTCGCCGTGACCGGCAGCGTCGGCCTCCCGGCGCTCGTCCTTGCGGGCGTGATCTTCCTTTGGACGCCGGCGCACTTCTACAGCCTCGCGATCGCCTACCGCGACGACTACGCTCGCGGCGGCTTCCCGATGTTCCCCGTCGCCCGCGGCGTCCTCGCGGCTCGTCGACACGTCATGCTCTACCTGGGTGCGACGTTGCTCGCGGCGAGCCTGCTCGGCTGGGTCGCCGGCCTCGGGTGGCTCTATGCCCTCACGTCGATCGCGCTCGGGGCCGTCTTCCTTCGCTCGGTCGTCCGCCAGTACCGCACCGAGAGCGACGACGCCGCCCTCCGGTCGTTCTACGTCTCGAACTACTACCTGGGTGCGATCCTGGTCGCGATCGTCCTCGAGACGTTCCTCTTTGCCTAATGCAGTCTGGGCGACAGGCTCGGTCTTCATACTGTTGGACAGAACTATTCAACGATCGGTCGCAGTACTGCGGCCGTCACCGTAAGGACGGCCGCGAATTCGCGACCGACGTGTCACTGACTGCTGTCCGACAGTATCAGCTGCGACCGCCTGCTCGACGGATTCCGTTTTCGCGACATCGTCTCCGAAACGATTCATACGGATTGCTGTAACGATTTACCGGCGAAACCGCAGACGGGTCGCGGTTTCGGCGGTAACGACTTACAGTAAACCGTATCAGGGCGCCCCCTGTCGAGCGCCGGATCGGGTACTTCAATCCCCCGACGAACTGGTTCAGGTGCCTTCCTGTCGATCGAGAATCCGAGGGACGTATTAGCCGGTCGCCCGGCAACGTCCGCTCGAGAGCACACTATGAGGGATACGTCACGAGCCGTCGACAGGCGAACGGTCCTCCGGTCGACAGCAGTTGCTGGCCTCGTTGGCGTCGCCGGGTGTACCGGCCTCGGCGAGGATGGCAGCGACGAGGTCGTCCTCCCGCCGCCGGATGGGTACGATCCGGATGTCGCCGCAGCGACGGTCCACCCGACCTACGGCGAGGCGGTGCCGGAACTCACCGCGCCGGATCCGATTCGGGACGTGACGGTCACGACTACCGACTTCGTCGGCGAGCGCCACACGCTCTACACCTACGTCTTTACGCGCTGTCCGAGCGCCTGTCCCGGCCTGGTCGGGAACCTCCGACACGTCCAGGACGATTCCGTCGAGTCGAGCTACGCCGACGACGTAGCGCTCCTGAGTGTCACGTTCGACCCGGCACACGACACCGCCGACGTGCTCGAGGCCTACGAGGACGACCACGGCGTCGACCGGAACGCGAACAACTGGTACTCGCTGCGTCCCGAGACTCCGGCAGACGCTCAGACGGTCGTCGAGGGGGGATTCGGCGTCGCGTTCGAAGAAACCGAAAGCAACGATCACGACGAGGACAACTACGAGGGCGACGGCGAGAACGGCCACGACGAGGACGACCACGATCACGAGGACGACATGGCGTTTGCCCACACCAACCTCGTGTTGTTCGTCAACGCCGGCGGCTACGTCGAACGCGCCTATCAGGGCGAGGTTCCCACGCCCGCGGATGTCCTCGAGGACGTCCAGACGGTTGTCGAGGGGTGGTAACATGCGACGGCGTGACTGCCTCGCTGGGGTCGCCGCAGTCGGCGCGAGTGGTATCGGTGCCGCCTACGCCCTCGGCGGCATCGACCGGTTCGGCGACGACGGTATCGACTCGTTCGAACTCGAGACCCTCGCGGCGCCCGGTAGCGAGGCCGGAATGGCGACCGTCCCGGAGCCGGGCCGGGTGACGTTTCTCGAGTTGTTCGCGACGTGGTGTGACGTCTGCGAGCGATCGATGCCGGCGAAAGGCGACGCGTACGAGACGGTCGAGGATCGGGACTGCCAGTTCGTCTCGGTCTCCAACGAGCCGATCGGCAACACGGTCACCCGCGACGACGTCGCCGACTGGTGGGCGACCCACGACGGCCGCTGGCCGCTGGCGATCGACGACGACCTCGAACTCACGGCGGCCCTCGACGCGACGGGCGTCCCCTACGGGTTCGTCCTGGACGAGGCCAACGTCGTCACGTGGTCCCATCGCGGCGAGACGGCGGCCGACGAGCTACGCGAGGCGCTCGAGCGACAGCTGTCGAAGTAAATTGCCAACCCATTCCGAACGGTGGCGAGAGCACCGACCAAAACGCAGGCGCGATCACGATGACCGGTGAACTCCTCGGCGCGGCGACGTTCGCGTTCGCGATGGGAGTGACGACGTTTTTCTCCCCGTGTTCGTACGCGCTCTTGCCGGGCTACGTCGGCTACTACGTCTCCGCGACCGGCCAGGAGACCCCGCCGCTTGGCGGTGCTTTCGCTCGTGGCCTCGCGGCGGCGGCTGGTGCCGTTACCGTCCTCCTCGCGCTCTCGGGCGTCGCACTCGTCGCCGGCGAAGCCCTCGAGCGAACGCTGCCCACGCTCGAGTACGGCGTCGGAGTCGCGTTGATCGCCGCGGGCGGGTGGATTCTCTATAACGGTCCGGGTGCCGTCCACGCCATGTTACCGAAGCGGCGAGCGAGCGTCTGGGGCTTTTGCGTGTTCGGTGCGATGTACGCCGTCGCGGCGACGGCGTGCGTGTTACCGCTGTTTCTGGGCGTCGCGCTACAGTCGATGACCATGCCAGGCCACGAGGCGGCGCTCGTGCTCGGGGCGTACGCCGGCGGCTTCGGGGCGTTGATGGTGTCGGTCACCGTCGCGACGGCAATCGGTCACAGCCTCGGCGCCAGCGTCCTGTCGGGACACGTGGATCGACTCGTCCGTCTCGGTGGCCTGGCGTTGGTTCTCGCCGGCTTCGGTCAACTCTACGTCGCGTTCGCGATGGCGTAATCGCTGCTAAATATCTTCTCGACCGAGTACAAAATTAATTGAATATAGATTACTATCTGATCCATCGAATGTGTTCGGGAGAATCAATAGGTGACTAAGGTACCGACCGTCGGATGAAGCCAACCATGACGACCACAGATTCCGGCGCGGAGATTCCGTTCATGCAACGGTTGTACAACCGTATCTGGCTCCTGGCGGTGGCATCGCTCGTGTTCTTTGCGGTGTCGTACGTCGCCTGGGGGCTGATCGACGTGCTCACGCTACCGACGGTGTAAGACAATGACGTCACCAATCAAACCGCCCGAAGGAAACTGGTGGGATCAACCCGTCAACAGACGTGAATCGATCTGGCTCGGTCTCGGCGTCGGCTGGGCGCTCGTCCTGTTCGGGTGGATGAGCGCGTTCACCCGGATCGGCGACCAGAACCCGATCGGCGAGACCTATCGCGTGACCAGCGAGGAGTTACAGGAACGGGTCGACGAATTCGAGGCGGCCGCCGAAGAACGCGACGACGGCGCGCTCGTCCCCGCCGGCGACGACATCTACGTCGTCGGCTACCAGTTCGACTGGGACGGCCTCCCGGTGGTCCTCGAGACGGGTCGGGAGTACGACTTTCATCTCGGCTCCTACGACGTGCAACACGGCTTCTCGATCCGTCCGGAACACGCCTACAGCCAGCAGATCAACTTACACGTGACACCGGGCAAGGAGTGGGTCGTCCCGATGGAGTTCGACGAACCGGGCACGTACCACGTGCTCTGCAACGAGTTCTGTGGCGAGGGCCACAGAGGCATGCACAATACGATCATCGTGGAGGACTAACATGAGCCACGCACTCGACGTCTTCGGCTGGTTCGACAACGAGTACGACGGGGAGGGGTTCCGAACCTGCTCGGTGACCAGTTTCGACGTCCATCGCTCCGTCGAAAACTACGTCAAACTGTACGGCGTCACCGCCGTCGTCTTCCTGCTGATCGGCGGCATCTTCGCGTTCACAATCGCGATGACCCGCTGGGAAGCCATCGGCCTCCTCGAGCCCGGCGACTACTACCGCCATCTGAGCATGCACGCCTGGAGTATGCTGATCTTCTGGATCATCTTCATGGAGATCGCCATCCTCTACGTTGGCGGGCCGATGGTCCTCGGCCGCAAGCTGCCCGCAAAGTGGGCGGCAGCGGCCGGCTACGTGGTCATGCTCGCCGGGTCGGTCTTGATCTACTACTCGATCTGGACGGTTTCGGGCGATCCGACCTCGGACAACGCGCCGCTGTTGACGGCCTATGTCCCCCTCGAGATCAATCCCCTGTTCTACGTGTCGGCGATCGTCTTCCTGATCGGCGTCACCTTAGCCGCGTTGCCGTTCCTGCTGACGCTCTGGGACGAAAAGCGTGAGAACCCGGGGAAGACGCTGCCGCTTGTCACGTTCGGTGCCTTCGTCGCCGCGATCATCGCCGTCCAGTCGATTCTCGGCGGACTGATCGCGTTCGGCGGGGCCCTGGCCTGGCAGCTCGGCTACGCTCCCTGGTTCGACGCCAGCATCTACCGACAGTGGTTCTGGATCATCGGCCACGGCACCCAACAGATCAATCTCGTGGCGATGATCGTCGTCTGGTATCTCGTGACCCACGTCATCGGCGGTGCCGAGGTCGTCAGCGAGAAAGTCTCTCGGACGGCCTTCATCCTCTATCTGTTCTTCATCGTGATGGGGGCTGCCCACCACCTGATGGTCGATCCCGGCCTGTCGGCCGGCTGGCGCATCTGGAACACCTCCTACGCGTTCTACGGGGCGACGTTCGCGAGCCTGATCCACGCCTTTACGATCCCGGCCGGCCTCGAGGCGGGTCGACGCAAGCGCGGGAAGGGCGGCGGCCTCTTCGGCTGGCTGACCTCCGCGCCGTGGCGGAACCCGGTCTTCGCGAGTTCGATCTTCGCGATCATCCTCTTTGGGTTCCTCGGCGGAATCACCGGCGTGCTCATGGGCCAACTCCAGCTCAACATGAGCTGGCACAACACGTTCGCGACGGTCGGTCACTTCCACAGCACGGTCGTCCTCGGGACGACGCTGACGTTCATGGGCGTCGTCTACTTCGTGATCCGGACGATGTTCATGCGCGAGTTCGTCTCGCCGAAGCTGACGACGCTGCAGCCCTACCTCTACAGCGGCGGCATGGCGCTGACGGCGCTGATGATGATGTACGTCGGCATCCTCTATGGCATCCCGCGCCGCACCGCTGAGGTCGTCGAGAACATCCCCGGCACCGACTTCAGCATCGCCGGCGCCGCGCCGCTTTTCGACGTCTTCGGACTCGTCGCTATCTTCGCCATCGGCGGCGGGGCCTTGTTCGTCCTGCTCGCCGTCGGCTCGCTACTCTTTGGCGATCGTATCGAACCGGGCGACGGCGACCTCGCCCCGGACGGCGGGAGCACGACACAGCAGGCCACCGACAGCCGGACGATTGCGCCGCGAAACGACCTCGAGCAGGCCGAGGACCCGGACGATCCGGTCCACGCCTACGAGATGCGGGGCACGTTCGTCCTGTGTCTCATCTTCCTCGCCGTCTTCGTCGTCGCGTACATCCTGAACTGGTTCCTGCTCACCCAGCTGTGGTCGATCGGCGCGTGATCGACCGGCTCACCCACGACCACCGCCTCGAGGGCGGTTCGCGATACACGACCCCAAGACGATGACAAACACGAACGCTTCCGACGGTTCCCAGCCCGGCTACGTCCGGCGAACGCTGCGTCAGGCCTGGCGCGACCTGTTGAGTGTCTACTACGCCAACACGACGATCTGGCGCTACCTGAAAAGCGGGGCGTTGCTCTGGTTCGGCCTGATGATCTGGGCGTTCTCGAACTTGCTGCTGTCCTATCGCCCGGAGTGGACCGTATTGTACGTCGTGATGGCCTACGGGTTCGTCCTCGTGCTCTGGGGGCCGCTCACCCACTTCGTCGTCGTCCCGCTCGTGATCCGGCTCCGCCGGGAGGGCGACTCGTCGCTCGCCCGAACGGTCGCTCGCCACGGCTCCAAGCTCAACCTCACGGTGTTTTTCACCATCGTGATCCTGCTCGCCGCGTTACCGTTCGGCCCGATGGTCCTCGAGTTCCAGCCCGGCGCGGTCACCGACGGCGACGACAGTCCCTCGCCCACCGCCGACCTCGAGTGTGTGATCGACGACGACGTGGTCCAGTGTGCACTCACCGACGAGGTGGGCTACGACCACGTCGCGGTCATGAGCGACGGCGAGGATATCATGATCGTCACCGACCCACCCTACGCGTTCGAGCTCGAGGCCGACGACCACGACCAGTTCGTCGTCGAACTGCGTGACGAAGACGGCGCGATGCTCGATCGGTTCGTCGAACGTACTGCCGGCCTCTCCGAGGCCGAGACGAGTTAGACAGCCGATCACCGAATTCACAATGATGTCCGACACCACGGTCGACCGACGACGGGACGACGGTTCGGAGAGCCGATACGCCGACCGAACGGCCGACTTTCGCCGTCGATTCGACGGCGGGGGTGAGCGACGATGACCACGTGTACGCTCTGTGAGCTGCCGGTGTCGGACGACCCCGTGACGGCCGCGGGCGTCGACGGTACCTTCTGCTGTCGGGGCTGTCTCGAGATCAACGAGGCCCTCGCGGATGTCGAGGGCCTCGAGCAGACGGATCTCGAAGCGCCGACCGACGAATCGACCGACCGGACGGTCCCCGAGGACGCCGAGGAGACGTTTCTCACCATCGATGGGATGCATTGTGGGACCTGCGAGGGCTTTCTCTCCTTGCTCGGCGAGCGTGAATCCGGGATCATCGAACTCGAGGCCAACTACGCGACGGATACGGCCCGCGTGGTGTACGACTCCGAGGTGGTGTCACGGGAGGAGCTACCGACACAGCTGTCCGGACACGGATACAGCGCCCGGTTCCCGGACGAGGAGGGCGACACGCGTCGGCGAGACGACGCCATCATGCAGCGGCTGGTGATCGGCGCCATCATGACGCTACTGATCAAGCCGTGGTACCTGTTCTTCCTCTATCCGAGCTACGTGGGGATCGAGACGGGGATCTTCGAGGTCGACGCGACCACCGTCTTCGGGATGTACTTCCCGCTGGTGATGATCGCGCTGATGACGACCGTCGTGCTGGTCGTCACGGGCTATCCGATCCTTCGGGGCGCCTACGTCAGTCTTCGGGTCGGCCAGCCGAACATGGACCTCCTGATCGCGATCGCCGCCGTCGCGGCCTACGCCTACAGCACGGTCGCGCTCGCGATGGGGAGCACCCACCTCTACTACGACGTTACCGTCGCCGTCGTCATGGTCGTCACGATCGGCACCTACTACGAGCGCAACGTAAAACAGCGAGCGACCGATCGCCTCTCCGAACTAACCGCCGCTCGAGCCCGCGAGGCGACCCGACGCACGGCCGCGGGCACCGAGACGGTGTCGGTCGAGGACCTCGAGCCGGGCGACGAAGTGCTTGTCCGGCCCGGGGACCGGGTGCCGATCGACGGCACCGTGCTCGAGGGGACCGCGGCGGTCGACGAGTCGGTGCTGACGGGCGAGTCCCTCCCGGTCACGAAAGGCGTCGGCGACGACGTCGTCGGCGGTGCGATCGTCACCGACAACGCGCTCGTCCTCGAGGTCGGTGCGGACGCCCAGAGCACGCTCGATCGAATCGCGACGCTGCTGTGGGAGATCCAAAGCGCCACGCCGGGGATCCAGCGCTTTGCCGACAAACTCGCGACGATCTTCGTCCCGCTGGTGGTTACCATCGCGACGATCGTGACGGCGTATCACCTCCTGACGGGTGCGCCGATCGCCGACGCGTTGTTGGTCGGACTGACCGTCCTGGTCGTCTCCTGTCCCTGCGCGATGGGGTTGGCGACCCCGCTCGCGGTCGCGTCGGGACTTCGAGATGGCCTCGAGCGCGGGATCGTCGTCACCAACGTCGCGCTGTTCGAATCCGGCCCGGACGCCGACACCGTCGTCTTCGACAAGACGGGGACGCTCACCGAGGGCGAGATGGAGGTCCTCGAGACCGCTGGCGAGACCGACGCGATCCGAAAGGCCGCGGCCGTCGAACAGTTCTCGGCGCACCCGGCCGGGGCGGCGCTCGTCGACTTCGTCGACAGCGGACTCGAGTCGGACACCGATCGAGGCGACGGCGACCCGGTGGCGACCGACGGCGGAATCGCGACGGCAGCGCCCGCGGGCGGCGAACACGTCACCGCCGAGCCGACCGACTTCGAGCGCCATCCCGGCGAGGGAGTCAGCGCCGTCCTCGAGGGCAAACGGGTCGTCGTCGGCACGCCGACACTCGTGGAGCGACTCGTCGGTCCCGTTCCCGGCGACCTTCGCGAGACCGTCGACGCGGCCCACGAGCGCGGGCGGCTCCCCGTCGTCGTCGGCTTCGACGGCCGCGCTCGAGCGGTCGCGGTCGTCGGCGATCGGGAACGCGACGAGTGGCGCGAGGTTTTCGAGCGCGTCGAGGATACGGAGGTCGTCGTCCTGACTGGCGACGACGAAGCTGCTACCGCGAGCTTCCGGGACCATCCGGCGGTCGATCGCGTCTTCGCCGGCGTTCCCCCGGACGGAAAAGTCGAGACGATCCGACGGCTGACCGGGACCGGTGTGACGACGATGGTCGGCGACGGCACCAACGACGCGCCCGCGCTTGCGGCCGCCGATGTCGGCATCGCACTCGATACCGGCACCGCTCGAGCGGCCGATGCGGCCGACGCCATCGTCACGAACGGGTTGGACGACGTTCGGGCCGTCTTCGACCTCGCGAGCGGCACGCGCCGACGGATTCGCGAGAACGTCTGCTGGGCGCTGTTGTACAACGCGGTCGCGATCCCGCTGGCGGCGCTTGGCCTGATCAACCCGCTGTTTGCCGCCCTCGCGATGGCGGCGAGTAGCCTCATCGTGGTCAAAAACTCTTCGCGTCCAGTGCTTCGAGAGGCCACGACTCGCACTCGTGAATCGACAACCACACGACCCGGTTCAGAGAACCCATGATTCACCGATACGCATGGCTGTCACAGACACGTCGAGAACCAAACCGTGATCTGACGGTGAGCGTGGTCGAACGCGCCAGTGGCGTCCCACGCCTGTACCGGTGGGCGAACTCATGCGGTGAGTATCGATATTGCTCAGCAGTCGACAGTTGGGAAGGAACTACCGGTGATAGGCGATGAGCAGTGAAACCGACGAGAACGGGTTACGACTCACAGTGGCGGTGCCGGACGAAGAGACGGCGCTCGAGCTCACCGAAACCGTCGACGAGGTGCTCGATATCAGCGTCGAGGACGGCTCACCAGTCGAGCACCCGCGTCAGTCGGCGATCGCCGTCGATATCGGTACGTTGACGCCAAAACAGTGGAAAGCCCTGAAATTAGCCTACGACGGCGGCTACTACGACCAGCCACGCTCGACCGATCTCGAGACGATCGCGGCGGAGCTCTCGATCTCGAAGTCGGCGGTATCACAGCGCCTTCGGGCCGCTGAGGCCACTATCGTCGAAGGTGTCCTGGAGGGAATCCGGGCTCGAGCCGAGAGCTGAGACGATCTAGGTACCGACGTTCCGGTAGCTCCCCACCGAAGTGCGGTTGCGGTGGGACTGATCGACAGCAGTTCGTGTGACAGCGTCCAGCCAGCGGTCCGGTAGTTGCGTGCCGTCGGTCGTCGTTTCGCCGCGGTATGCGAAGACTTCACGGAACTTATTTCACACTGGGCAGCCCGACCCTCGAGTATGCGAGACGCGTATCTCGTCGGCGCGGGGCAGTCGGACTACGGGGCTTTTCCGGACGAAAGCTACCGGTCGCTGTTCCGGACGGCGTTCGATGCAGCGACAGACAGCGTACCGAACGGGATCGGACCAGCCGACATCGACGAAGCGTTCGTCGGCACGCTCGGGGTCGGCGGTCGCCAGCTCGGACTCCCGGGCCCGGCCGTCACGGAACACGTCGGCCTCGATGGCGTCCCCTGCACCCGGGTCGAAAACGCCTGTGCGGCGAGTGGCTTCGCGACGCGACAGGCCGTCCAGGCCGTCAAGTCGGGAATGGCAGATGTCGCCCTCGCGGGCGGCTTCGAGGTCATGTCGGACATGAGCTCCGACGCGACCAAATACTGGCTCGGCGTCTCCGGCGAAACCGAGTGGGAACGCCTCTCCGGAACGACCTTCTCCGGCGTCTACGCCCAGATGGCAAGCGCCCATATGGAGGCCTACGGCACCACCCGCGAACAGCTCTCACGGGTCGCCGTCAAGAACCACGCAAACGGCGCGAAGAACCCACACGCACAGCTCGGCTTCGAGTGCTCACTCGAGGACGCGATGGGTGCGCCGGTCGTCGCGGATCCGCTGAACCTCTATCACTGCTGTCCGACCTCCGACGGCGCGGCCTGTGCGCTGATCGTCAGCGAGGACGTCGTCGAGGAGTACACGGAGGATCCGATCCGCGTCGCCGGCGTCGGCGCCGGCAGCGACACCGTCGGACTCTTCCAGCGCGACTCCTACACCGGCGTCCCGGCGAGCCAGCGAGCCGCCGAGACGGCCTACGAGATGGCCGGTGTCGGTCCCGAGGACCTCGACTTCGCGGAGGTCCACGACTGCTTTGCGATCGCCGAACTGCTCGCCTACGAGGATCTCGGCTTCTGTGAGACCGGCGACGCAGGCGAGTTCATCGAGTCCGGCGCGACCGAACTCGGTGGCGAGTTGCCGGTCAACACCTCCGGCGGCCTCAAGTCGAAGGGCCACCCGATCGGCGCGACCGGGGCCGGCCAGATGGTCGAAGCGTACAAACAGCTCTCGGGCAACGCGGGCGACCGACAGGTCGAAGATCCCGTCCGCGGGCTCACGCACAACGTCGGCGGCAGCGGCGGCGCGTCAGTCATTCACATCTTCGAAAAGGAAACGGAGGTGAGCGCCTGATGACGGGTGCAATTTCCGGCGTCGGCGCGTACGCCCCGCGATTTCGCATCAGCGCCGACGCCTTCGAAGACGCCTGGGGACAGTTCCAGGCCGCCGGAGTGACCGAAAAAGCCGTCGCCGGTGCCGACGAAGACGCCCTGACGATGGCCTACGAGGCCGCGACGCGAGCTCTCGAGGCCGCGGCCGTCGATCCCGCAACCGTCGACTGGCTCGGCTTCGCCTCGAGTCGCCCACCGGTGGCGGAAGAGGATCTGACCGCCCGACTCGGCGAGATGGTTGGCCTCGACGAGGCGGCGAGTCGGCAGGTCTTCACGGGCAGCACGCGAGCCGGCACGCGAGCGATCTGGGCCGGATTGGACGCCCTCGAGGCCGACGCGACGACTGGACTCGTCGTCGCAGCCGACGCCCCGAAAGGCGACCCCGACCACGGTGTCGATCACGCCGCCGGGGCGGGCGCAGCGGCGTTCGTGCTCGAGGGCGACGGGCCGGCCGAAATCGTCGATCGCGCCGAGTACGCGACCCCCTATCCGGGCACGCGGTTCCGGTCCACCGGCGCGGACGAAACCCAGGCACTCGGCGTCACTCAGTACGACCGGCAGGCATTCTCCGAGACGATCGGTGGCGCCGTCTCGGGGCTCGAACTCGAGGCCGATCCCGAAGCGGCCGCGATTCAGGCGCCCGACGGCAAGTTGCCCTACCGCGGGGCGGGCGCGGCCGGCGTCGGCACCGACGAGATCCAGGCCGCCGCGACGGTCCACGAGCTGGGCGACCTCGGCGCGGCGAGCGTCCCCGTCTCGCTCGCTAGCGCGCTCGCCGACGGCTACGAGTCGATCCTCGGGGTCGCTTACGGCAGCGGTGCCGGCGCTGACGCACTCGTCCTCGAGACCGACGGGGACGTACCGGTCGAAAGCGCGCTCGAGGGCGGCGAGTCGCTCTCGTATGCCGAGTACCTGCGCCAGCGCGGGGTCGTGACGACCGGCCCGCCGTCCGGCGGCGGTGCCTACGTCAGCGTCCCCTCTTGGCAGCGCTCGATTCCCCAGCGCTACCGCCTCGAAGCGGGCCGGTGTCCGGAGTGTGGGGCGCTCTCGTTCCCGCCGGAAGGTGCCTGTGGTGACTGTGGCACACTCGCCGAGTACGAACCGGTCGAACTCCCCGGCGAGGGGACCATCGAAGCCGTCACGACGATCGGACAGGGCGGCGCGCCGCCGGAATTTTCCGAACAGCAGGCCCGTTCGGGCGACTACGCGGCGGCAATAGTCGACCTCGAGGGGCCCGACGGCTCCGAGACGGTCAGCGTCCCGGCGATGGGGACCGACGCCGCTCCCGACGCGTTCGGCGTCGGCGACCGCATCGAGACGACGATCCGCCGGATCTACACGCAAGAAGGCGTGACGCGGTACGGATTCAAGATTCGGCCGGCAGAATAGCCGCCGGACCCGTCGGTAATTTTCGCCGTCTCCGTTCAGATATCGGACATCGCTTCGCTCGCGGGTTCGATATCGACGGTCGTTCCCAGGCCGGCGTCGCGGCCCTTCTCGTAGAGCATGTACGCCGCGGCGACCGTCTCGATACCCGTCCCGCCGCTGTCGAAGACGGTAATCTCGTCGTCGCCCGTTCGCCCCGGAGCCTCGCCCGCAACGACCTCGCCGAGTTCCGCGTGAATGTCGTCTTCGCTCACGTCGCCTTCCTCGCAAGCGAGCAGGAACGAGCCGGCGTCGAACGTCGCTCGCTCGCGCAGGTCCGGGACGTAGGTCGCGCGTTCGACCGTCGTCGTATCGAGTTCGCGTTTGTCCGTCGTATACTGGCCCATCGCCGTAACGTGGGTGCCGGGCTCGAGGTCGTCGCCGTCGAAGACCGGCTCGCTGGCGCGAGTCGCCGTGATGACGACGTCGGCGTCGGCCAAGGCCTCGGCGCTCGAGTCGACGGGGAAGACATCGGCGTCGAGGTCCGCGTCGAAATCGTCGGCGAAGGACTCGCGATTATCCGGCGTCGGCGAGTAGACTCGGACCTCGGCGAAGTCGCGGACGGTCGCAGTCGTCCGCAACTGACCCCGGGCCTGCGAGCCGCTCCCGATGATGGCGAGCGTGTCCGCGTCGGCTCGAGCGAGTTCGTCGACGGCGACGGCGCCGGCGGCACCGGTCTTGTAGGGGTTCATGCTCGCACCGTCGACGAGCGCCAGTGGGGCGCCGCTGTCGGCGTCGAAAAGCGGCGTCATGAACCAAGCGTCGCCGGCGCCGAAGCCAGCCGTGTACATGTATCCGCCCATCGCACCGGTCTCTGGGAGGACGGCGGCGTACGTGGTGAGCATTCCTTGGGGGTCGTCACGACGGAATTTCGATCGAGGCTGTGCCGCTGCGCCCTCCCCTCGCTGTCGGTAGCCGTCGCGAACGACCTCGACGTACTCGGCGGCTGTCGCAAGGTCGTCGACATCGGAACTGGAAAGAAACAGTGTGTCAGTCATAGCAGAAAGGCGAACGCGAGCCGAGATAAAAGATTGGGAGACGGAAATTCGACCGGAGAGAGCCCCGCCTAGTCGGCGTTGATCGGCGGGCGCGGCGACTGCGTGTCGTCGTTGGTTTCGGCGGGTGAGTTGACGAACATCGCGTGGCCGATGATCGCCATGGCAACGAACGCGCCGACCGGTATCGCCGCTGTCAGAGACAGTCCCACGAGCAGGAGGGCAGCGGTGATACCAAGCAGTGCGACTGGGATGAGGCCAAGAACAATGTCGTAATATCCAGTCATAATCTAGTCGATTCTATGTCGGATGACCACATAAGTGTTTCCCGTAATTAGCTGATACTGAATTCATTCCAGATTCGTATTTGTAGCCGTGGCCACACAAATTATTTCTATAACGTATGAGTATCCTATCGAAACCTCAGTCTCGAGAATCGGGATACGAACTCGAGTTCGATAAGTAATGTTTGGTTTCGGTTCCGGTTACAACTGTAGCTGTAAACGAGGTTTTGCCGAACTCTAGTAACCGTATGTCCGAACACTTTCATTGTGAACAGTAAACACAGGGGCGAAGGCGGACGGATAGCAATACAAAATCTGATAGCTATCACGACAGCGAGGAACGAACCGCGAGCGTCGAGCCGAATGATCCGCACAGAATCGACAAGATATAAGTCGGTTGTAACCGGCCGTCGACGCGACGAACGGCGTGTCCGTTCTCGCCGTTTCTCATACGGTTTACTGTCGGTCAGTTCCGGCGCACCCGCGACCCGGGCGGCGGGTGCGCCGGTACATCGGTACAGTAATCCGTATCACTGCACCCAGTTTCGCCACGCAGTATAACATAGTCGCCACCCGACGAGGACGACCAGTCCCGTGGCGGTTATCACGAGGGCAAACGGCCAGCTGGCCCCGCCGTCGAACGCCGGCGAAGATCGGAGGATGAGGCCGATATTCGCCGCAGCGAGCCAGGTGATCGTCGTCAGGCGCAGGACTCGAGACGGAGACATGTTTCGCGTGTAGAGGCCCGCCAGCACGGCAGCGACGATCCACCCAGCTAGAAACGGGAACACCGTCTCGATAGTGGCGAGCGGATCGGCGATCGGATCGATACCGTGTGAGCGCTGTCCGACGAGGAGGAGACAGATGACGAGGGTGATATCGACGACAGCGAGCGACAGCGACGTTCGGTCGAATCGATCCGATCGCCCGTCGACACCGGTGGCCGCGTTCATACCTGCTGCTGTGCAGCGAGTGCCTATTTGTGTCCCGATTTGATGCCGCCTCGAGGGGCGCGGCGCTGTCGGGATGACGCAAGACTTTTGTACATATGAGTACGTCGATGTACAACAATGAACTCCGAAACGGAGCTCGCACCCGCGGTCAAATCGATCCTCGAGGCGGCCCGGGAGCGATCGGGCCCTGACGGTCGCGTTTCAATCGAGGCACGGTCGTTGCCCGCAGCGATCGAACGCGCAGCCGCCGCGGGTCGCGATCCGGTCATCGCGGAAGTGAAGCCGACGAGTCCAACCGCCGAGGGGACTCGAGACGACGACCCCGCCGAACTCGCCCGGGCGATGGTCGAGGGGGGTGCGGCTGGGATTTCCGTGCTGACGGAGCCGACCCACTTCGACGGGTCGCCGGACGCACTGACCCGCGTCCGCGAGGCCGTCGACGTCCCCGTCGTTCGCAAGGACTTCGTCCTCGAGCAATCCCAGTTGGATGTCGTCGAAGCCGATCTCGTCCTGTTGATCGCCCGGTTCGTCGACGATCTCGCGGGGCTCCTCGAGGCGGCTCGCGAGCGCGGATTTCAGGCGCTGGTCGAGGTTCACGATCGCGACGAACTCGAGACTGCCCTCGAGGCGGGCGCGACGATTATCGGGATCAACAACCGGGATCTGGCACGACTCGAGGTCGACCTCGAAACCTTCGAGTCCGTCGCTCCCCACGTTCCGGAGGCTGTCACGCTGATTGCCGAAAGCGGCGTGTCGGCGCCGGCGGACGTTCGACGGATGCGCGAGGCGGGTGCTGACGCCCTGTTGATCGGCAGCGCGATCATGGATCACGGCGCGGGCGAGACCGACGTGACGGCGAACACGCAGCGACTGACGCAGGCGACGGCGGAGAGATGAGAGATGAGACGAGACCTATACGGAGTGAAACGATGAGCACAGATGACCACGAATCCGACACTCGACGCGACGCGGACGGGACGTTCGGCGAGTACGGCGGCCAGTACGTCCCCGAAGCCCTGATGCCGGCGCTACAGGAACTCGAGGATGCCTACGAACGCTACGTCCTCGACAACGAAGACGGCTTCATGGACGAGTTTCGAGAACGCATGCGCGACTTCGGCGGTCGGCCGACGCCGCTACAGCGCGCTGATCGACTGAGCGAGCGCTACGGCCGTGAAATCTATCTCAAACGCGAGGATCTCCTCCACGGCGGCGCCCACAAACTCAACAACGCGCTCGGGCAGGTCCTGCTGGCGAAGTACATGGGCAAAGAGCGCATCATCGCCGAGACCGGCGCGGGCCAACACGGTACCGCGACGGCGATGGCCGCAGCCCATCTCGAGATGCCCTGTGAGATCTACATGGGCCGAACCGACATCAACCGCCAGCGGCCCAACGTGTACCGGATGCGGATGAACGGCGCCGAAGTGAATCCAGTGACCGCCGGTTCGGGCACCCTGAAAGAAGCGATCAACGAGACGATGCGCGACTGGGCGACGACGGTCGAACGCACCCACTACGTCATCGGCTCGGTCGTCGGCCCCCACCCGTTCCCGAAACTGGTTCGGGAGTTCCAGTCGGTCATCGGTGCCGAAGCCCGTAAACAGGTTCGCGAGCAGGCCGGTCGGCTGCCCGACAGCGTCGTCGCCTGTGCCGGCGGCGGCTCGAACACCATGGGTTCGTTTCACGAGTTCGTCCCCGACGAGAGTGTGGCTCTGTACGCGGTCGAGGCCGGCGGCTCGAGTCTCGAGATCGACACCGAATCGGGCGTTGCGCCAAACTCCGCGACGCTCTCGACGGGTACCGACGGCGTGCTCCACGGGGCGATGACGAAACTGCTCCAGAGCAGAGAGGGGCAAATCGTCGAGTCTCACAGCGTCAGTGCGGGCTTAGACTACGCCGGCGTCGGTCCGGAGCTCTCTCACCTCGTCGATACTGGGCGCGTGACGCCCGCAAACGTCGACGACGACGACGCCCTCAACGGCTTCCACCGGCTCTCGGAACTCGAGGGGATCATCCCGGCACTCGAGTCGAGTCACGCACTCGGCTATCTCGAGGAATACCACGACGATCTCGGCGACCTCGTCGTCGTCACCGTCTCCGGCCGCGGTGACAAGGACTTAGAAACCGTCCTCGAGGAAACCGAGAAACGCGATCTCGAGGCCGCACCCGACGTGGAGGTGTTCGACCGATGACGCCCGAGCCGACGGCACCAGCGTTCGATAGCGATGTCGAAGCCGCAATCCGGGAGAACCACCCCGCACTCATCACCTACATTACCGCGGGCGATCCGTCACTCGAGGACACGAAAGCATACGTCGAAGCCCTCGATCGTGGTGGCTCGGATCTGATCGAACTCGGCCTCCCGTTTTCCGAACCAATCGCCGAAGGCCCGACCATCCAGGGAGCGATCAACCGCGCGCTCGAGGCCGGAACGACGCCGGCCGGCTTCTTCGACCTGATCGACGACCTCGAGACCGACGCGCCGCTGCTGGTGATGACCTACTACAACATGATACTCCAGTTCGGGAATAGCGAGGCGCCATGCGCCTCGAACAGTAATAGCGAGGCGCCACGCGCCTCGAACAGTGACGCGGCATCGCTGCGGAACGAACCCACGGTCGGGCCGTTCGTCGAGCGCGCGGCCGAGGCCGGTCTCTCGGGGATCATCGTCCCCGACCTCCCCGCCGAGGAGGCCGATCCGCTTCGGACGGCCTGTGACGAGCACGGGATCGATCTCGTCTTCATTGTCGCACCGACGACCGAGGGCGAGCGTCTCGATCGGATCATGTCCCAGGTCTCGGGCTTTGCCTACGTGCAGGCCCGGCTCGGAACGACGGGCGCTCGCGCGAACGTCTCGACGGCGACCCACGAGAGCTTGAGCCGGCTGTCGGACTACGACGTCCCCAAGGCAGTCGGCTTCGGCGTCAGCGAAGGCGACCACGCCGCCGAGATCATCGAGGCCGGCGCCGACGGCGTCATCGTCGGCAGCGCGCTCGTCGATATTATCGCCGACCACGGAGCCGGTGGCGCCCCCGCAGCGGACGCCCTCGAGTCGAAAGTTCGCGAACTCAAACGCGGTGCGGTGCGCGGTGGCGATGCGACGACCGACGAAGAGCAGCCGGAACCAGAACACCCATAACCACAAGCTTGTTACTGATCCGCAATGACTACGACAGGACTCGACGCACGACTCGACCGAATCGGTACAGACGGCACATACGTCATCGTTCCTATGGATCACGGGCTCACGATGGGCGCTGTCACGGGACTGAAAGACATCGAATCGACGATTGACGGCGTCACCAGCGGCGGGGCAGACGCCGTCCTCACGCAGAAGGGGATCGCACCTCGCGTCCACGAGCACAAGAACGGGAAAGGCTACATCGTCCATCTCAACGGCTCGACGACGATCGGTCCCGACGAGAACGACAAACGCCTGACCGGAACCGTCGAGGAAGCGATCCGTGTCGGCGCCGACGCCGTCTCGTTCCACATCAACGTCGGCTCCGACCACGAGCCCGACCAGCTCTCCCAGCTCGCAGAGCTCACCGACGACGCGACGCGATTCGGAATTCCCGTACTGGCGATGGCCTACGCTCGCGGGCCGGGCGTCGATTCGACGGATGCCGAGTCACTCGGCCACGCCGTCCGCCTCGCCGAGGAACTCGGTGCCGACATCGTCAAAACGGGCTACAGCGGCGACGCCGCGAGTTTCGAACACGTCGTCGAGTCGACCCGGCTCCCGGTCGTCATCGCCGGTGGCTCGAAAGGGACCGACCGCGAAACGATCGAGATGGTTCGTGGCGTGATGGACGCCGGCGGCGCGGGCGTCTCGATGGGGCGGTCGATCTTCCAGCACGAGGATCCGGAAGCCATCGCCACCGCCGTCGCCGGCGTCGTCCACGACGACCTCGAGGCGACCGAGGCGCTCGCAGAAGCCGGTCTCGCACTCGAGGCTTGATACGGATTGCTGTACCGATTTACCGGCGCAACCGCCGTCAGGGTCGCGGTTGCGCCGGAAATGAGTTACAGTAAACCGTATGAGCCACTGTTTGCGTTGAATCACGAGACGTGTCCCGTGAGCGCCGAACACCCACCATCGAGCCACGGCGCTCTCGGATCGACCGGAGATCCTACCGAGGCGCGTCCGCCTCGAGGTCGTCGACCCACGCCGGCGTTGGATCGGCTGGTTCGTTATCGCGGTCGTACTCGATCGTAACGGTCCATCCCTCGTCGCCCAGTCGCGCGCCGAGGTAGTCGCCCCAGGTTTCGGCTTCGACCCCCTCGAGAGTCACATTCGATCGCTGCAGCGCCCCATCAGCGTCGACGGCCAGTTCGCCGGAGGCGTCTTCGTAGTACATCGATTCGGCCTGTCCATCGGACCCCGGAGCCACGGTCGTCCAGCCCGATGTCGGCTCGTAGATATCGACCTCGGTACCGTCGATCGAATCGGTTCGAACGTGCTCGTAGGCGGCCATCTCGAGTTGTGAGTGAACGAGACGATCGGGATCGGTCGTCCGGTCGGGCCGGTCGGCCGGATCGACGTCGTCGGTTTCGATGATCGCGACGTATTCGCTTCGGTCTCGCTCGAGTATCTCACCGGACCGATCCGCAGTCGCCTGCTCGAAGGTATCCGCGTCCGTCGCCGTCAGTTTCGTGTAGCTGCGTCCGTCGCCGGTCCAGTAGTGGTCGTACGTGATGTCTTCGAACGCCAGTCGCTGTCGCTGGGCGTTCGTCTCCGCATCGATCGTCGTCTTCCGTTCCACGAAGACGATCTCCTCCTCGAGTAGAATCCGTTCCGTCACAGTCCCCTCGTCGGTCGTCTGATACGGTTTACTGTAAGTCATTGCCGGCGCACCCGCGACCCGGGCGGCGGGTACGCCGGTAAATCGGTACAGCAATCCGTATGAGTGGTCGTCACCGGCGTCGAGGCGCCGGCCGCAGCAGGCGAGTAGAAGCCGAGGGTGCCAGCCCCCAGCGCGCCGAAGACGACAATCATTCCAAAGAGAATCCATACGCGTTTCATACTACGTGACAATCCACTGTACGTATCAGTATATGATATTATCGGTTTCAGGAATCGATCGATCTTCGAACGGCTTCGAATAGGCACGAGAGACACGTGATGGCCACATTTCGACAGTTACAGGGGTTGATCTACATATACTGACCCGTCGATATAAACTCTCGCTGATATCCACGAATATATTAGGTTCAGAACCGTCTCGATTGCTGATGGGGAGCGATCACGCCGGAGAGCGATCCGCTAGTGGACTCACTGGTGTCTCTGCCAGCCAGTTCTTACAGACCGTTCCACAGCCGGTCGTCGTCGCTGATCGGGACCGGAACCGTATTCTCGATGTCAACAATGCCGCCGAAGCGCTTCTCGAGCGGTCACAGCAAGCGCTGATCGATCGACACTTACTCGACCTTCACCCGTCGTCCCGTCGGGAAGCCTACCGACGAGCACTCGCCGGATCCACGAGGGTGAAACGGCTCGCTGACGGTTCCCGAACCGCGGTCGAAACACCTGCCGGCGAGGAAATACCGGTCACGGTGACGACCGAATCGATCGATCTCGAGGACCGAACGGTGTTGTGTCGGTATTTCGATCCCGTATCGACCACCGAGCAGCGTCCCGCCGACTCACGTCGGGCGGTGCTCTTCGAGAAGACCCAAGAGATGGCAACCGTCGGTGCTTGGGAATATACCGTTCAGACAGACGATATTTGGTGGAGTAGCTACGTCCGGGAGATTTTCGGCCGAGACATCGACACCGAGACGACCGTCACCGAGATATTCGACCACTACCAGTCGGCCGATCGCGAGGCGATCGAGACCGCCTTCGAGCGAGCGCTCGAGGCCGGCGAGTCGTACGACCTGGAGTCCAAAATCGAGACGGCCGCGGGGGAGACGCGGTGGGTGCGGACGAAAGGCGAACCACAGTCTCGAGACGGCGAGATCGTTCGCGTCCGCGGGACGATCCGTGATATCACCGAACGCAAAGAGCGCGAGCGGGAACTCGAGCGCCATCGGGAACGACTGCAGGTGCTGTTCGACGAGGCGCCGAACGTGATCATCGTCCACGACACCGACGGTCAGATTCTCGACGTGAACGACAAACACGCCGACAATCTCGGCTATACGCGCGAGGAACTACTTTCGATGGACGTCAGCGAGTTCGAGGTAGGCGCCGACCCCGACGCACTCGCTCGATTGTGGGCGTCGATGGAGGTCGGCGCTCACCGGCGCGTTTCGGGTCGACATCGGCGCAAAGATGGCTCGACGTTCCCCGCAGAGATCTGGCTCAACAAGATCGAAATCCACGGTGAAGAACAGATCCTCGCCGTCAGCCGTGACGTGACCGAGCGGGTCACGCGCGAACAGGAGCTACGACGATTTCGGCGCGCAATCGAGGCGGCGGGACAGGCAATATTCCTGACAGAACGGGACGGAACGATCACGTACGTCAACCCGGCCTTCGAGGAGATCACCGGGTACAGTCCGACGGAGGCGATCGGCGAGACGCCCTCGATCCTGAACTCCGGTCAGATGTCACAGCGGTACTTCCAGGAACAGTGGTCGACGATTCTCGCCGGCAAGGAGTGGTCCGAGTACATCACCAACCGGCACAAATCCGGGACGATCTATCACGCACACCAGACGATCGCCCCGATCACCGACGACGCCGGGACCGTCCAGGAGTTCGTCGCGATCCAAACCGACGTCACCGACCGAAAAAAACAGGAACAACAACTCGACCGCCTGGATCGGGTGTTCAGACACGATCTCCGCAACGAACTGAACGTCATCGATGGCCACGCGGAACTCCTTACAGCCCAATCCGACGATCGGGTCGTCAACCAGGCTCGACGTATTCTCGAGAGCACCGAGAACTTGCTCGAAACGGCGAAAAAAGGTCGCAAAATAACCGAACTGCTCTCGAATTCACCCCAACAGACCCCGATCGACGCCGTCGAGGTCCTCAAGCAAGCGGTCACGACTGTCCACGAAGGTGACCGCAAACCGAAATTTACCGTCGACACACCCGATCGAGCGCTCGTCGTCGCGACCGACCAGATCCACGATGCGATCGTCGAACTACTCGAGAACGCGATCCGCCACGCCGACGACTCCGCACCGACGATCGAAATCTCCCTCTCGGTCGTCGAGGACCGGGTTCGGATACGGATCGCCGACGACGGGCCGGGCATTCCGGAGATCGAACGCGAGAGCCTCGACGAGACGGGGGCCATCGACGAGCTTTCCCACGGCAGCGGGCTGGGGCTGTGGTTCGTCAAACTGGTCGTCAGCCGCTCACACGGCACCCTCGAGTTCGAGACACGTGAGTCGGGTGGCACCATCGTCACGATCGAACTCGAGCAGGCGCTGTCGGGAGATTCGTAGCCAACGAAGCGTTTGCAACAGGCTGTGGGACGCTACCGCTGCAATTCGTCGTCGATGGCAAATTCGAACCGCGCGCCGCCAGCGTCGCTATCGGTGAGGACGACCGTCCAGCCGTGTGCCGTAGCGATCTGTTCGACGATCGCCAGCCCGAATCCGGTTCCGTCGTCGGCGGTCGTAAAGCCGCGATCGAACACCTGCTTCCGGTCGTCTTCGACGATACCGGGACCGTCGTCTTCGACGAAGAAGCCGTCCGCGAAATCGAGCGGACCGACGCGAACGGTGACATCGTCGCCGGCGTGTTCGAGGGCGTTTCGAAACAGGTTCGAGAGCATCTCTCGAAGGCGGTCGGGGTCTGCTTCTATCGACGCCTCGTCGACTATCAGGTCGGCGTCGGCCGTCTCGAGTTGGTCCCAGGCGACTCGCGTCGTCGTCTCGAGAGAAATCTCTTCGGCCGACAACACCAGCTGTCCCTGTTCCGCCATCGTCAGCAGATCGTCGATCAGCGTCCGCATACGCTCGACGATGGCCCCGATTTCGTCACATTGTCGTTGGACCGAGTCGACGTCGACGGCGCCGTCTGCCCGGTCGGCGGACAGCCGGAACTGCTCGAGTTCAGCCTCGAGCAACGTCAACGGGTTGCGAAGGTCGTGGGCGACAGTCTGTCCGTACTGTTTGAGCCGTTCGTTCTGGTTCTCGAGGTCGCGTTCGTAGGCTTTGAGCTTCGTGATGTCACGGTTGATTGCCACGAATCCCTCGATCGTCCCGCCGTCGGTGATCGGCGCGATCGTCTGATCGACCACGTACTCGCTGCCGTCCTGTCGTTCGTTGACGACTTCCCCGTGCCAGACATCGCCCTCGAGGATCGTTTCCCAGAGCTCCTGGTAGAAGGCGGGGTCGTGTTCGCCGGAGTTGAGCAGCGCCGGCGTTCGACCGACGGCTTCGGCTGCGGAATAGCCGCTGGTCGCTTCGAACGCCTCGTTGACGTATTCGATCGTCCCGTCGGTGTCCGTAATCATGACGCCGTGGCCGGCGTGTCTGACCGCACTTCGAAACCGCTCGAGTTCCTGCTGGCGCTCTTTCCGATCGGTGATGTCGCGGTTGATGGCGACGAAGCCCTCAATGGCTCCCGCGTCGTCGGTGATCGGGGCGATCGTCTGGTCGATAACGTACTGGCTCCCGTCGCGTCGTTCGTTGTGTACCTCGCCTTGCCAGATCTCGCCGTCGCGGATCGTTCCCCAGAGGTCCTGGTAGAACGCGCGGTCGTGGGTGCCGGATTTGAGCAGCGCCGGCGTCTCACCGATCGCCTCCGTCGCACTGTACCCGGTGATCTCCTCGAAGGCCGGATTGACGTATTCGATCGTTCCGTCGGTGCCAGTGATCAAGACGGCGTGACCGGCGTGCTCGACGGCTTGCTCGAACCGTCGCCGTTCGCGCTCTCGCTTTTTTCGGTCGGTGATATCGCGATTGATCGCGATGAACCCCTCGATAGTTCCCGCCTCGTCGGTGATCGGGGCGATCGTCTGGTCGATAACGTACTGGCTGCCGTCGGGTCGTTCGTTGTGGACTTCCCCCGTCCAGACGTCGCCCTCGAGTATCGTCTCCCAGAGGTCCCGATAAAACGCCCGGTCGTGTTCACCGGAGCCAAGCAGCGCCGGCGTCGCGCCGAGGAGCTCGTCACGGTCGTAGCCCGACAGCGTCGTCATCGTCGCATTCGCATCGACGATCGTCCCCTCTCGATCGGTGACCATCGTCGCGTGGCCGGCGTCTTCGAGTGCGACGTAGAGATTCTCGAGTTGCCGGCGCTGTCGGCGCAGGCCCACACAGCTTTCGACGCGCCTGGCGAGCAGTTCGTATCGCGTCTCGCCGGTATCCTTCTGGAGGTAGTCGGTAGCGCCCGTTCGAATCGCTTTCCTGGCAACCGCTTCCGATCCCTGCCCCGCAAACAACACGAACGGAATCGACGGATACCGCTCGGTCACCGTCTCGAGGAACTCGATCCCGTCCATCTCCGGCATCCGGTAACCGCTGACGATACAGTCGATGCTCTCGGTCTCGAGGCGCTCGAGTGCCTGGGACGGTGATGTCTCTGTACGCGTTTCAAAGCCGTATTCGCGCTCGAGGTAGTCGGCCACGAGCTCGAGGAACGATCCGTCGTCGTCGACCAGCAAGACGGTAACAGTCGCCGAGAAGAGCTGGTCGTCGACATCGGCAGCGATGGTCCCGTCGACCAGTTCAAACGAGGGAGTCGGCGTCATCGTCGGCCCGTGTGGCCGTCACGCTCACGAGCCGTCCTCGCGAACCGGTGGCGGGTGCTCGACGACGTACTGCCTGCCACCCGTGTGTGTCTCTCGATCATGCGTCGGTCACTCCGAGCGAACGTATAAATATGCATCGCTCCCCAATCCCGTCCGATCATCGGCGCTGGACACGTATGAAAACAACGGCCACCAGCCGGTGGGTTGGTGTTTTTGCCAGTGGCCACGACAGCGCTGCTCGCACGATAGCCGTCCGGTAGGTATGTGATCGGGCTGCTCGTCGCGCCATCTCGAGCACAACGTTACGTGCGCTCTCGGGTGTCGGCCGTAAGCGCCGCGACGCAGATGATCGCTGTCGTCACGTGCATGCTCATCAGCCCGACGACACCGCCGGCGGTCGCGGCCGGATCGAACAGGAACAGGCCCACGTTTGGACCGAACGAAAGCACGAGAACGGCCCCGGCGACGACGGTAAACGTTCGGTCGGGCCTCCCGGAGAGAGCGTCGACGATACGATAGACGACGACCGCGCCGATCACACCGACAGTCGTCCACAGCGTCACCGGGCCGAACTGGAAGTACTCGAGGGGGCCGACGAGTGCCGTCGCTCGGACCGCTGCCACGATACCCCAATTGACCAACAACGAGCCGCCGACGGCGATCCCACCGCGCCTGAGCAGCGCTCGCAGCGGTCGTTTCGTCGGCGTTCGTTCGACCGGTGGCTCCATTGCGTTGTGACCCTCGATATCGGTATTTCACGACAGAACGGCCTAATAGTTCGTGTCGGGGCGGAAGTCTGCGTTCGATCGAGCGTGGGCCAAGTGCGTGGCTCGCTCGAGCGCGAGAACGAACCGATTTACCGCCAGCACCCGAATCGCCACCAACGAGCATGCGCCCGGCACATCCCACAGAGCAGACCGTCGGTATGGAGTACTACGTCAGCGAGACCGATGGCGTCGGCGGCTCGCTTCGCGCCGACAACGATTACTTTCGCGTGCGCGAGCGCGAGCGTTTTTCGACCGAACCCGTCGACGCCTCGACGGACGCTTATCCCCACCTCGTCTTCCGGGCGACGCTTGCGGGCTGGGATACGAACGATTTCGCCGGTCGTCTGTCCGATGCGCTCGGCATCTCCCGCGAGCGCGTCAACTGGGCCGGGACAAAAGACAAGTACGCCGTGACGACTCAGCTGTTTTCGGTCTACGGCGCCGATCCCGAGGATCTCCCCGCGATCGACGGTGCCGAGATCGAAGTCGTCGGCCGCGCCGGTCGCAACCTCGAGTTCGGCGATCTGGCGGGCAACGAGTTCGAACTGGTCGTGAGCGAGCCCGATCGGCCCGACGCTGCGGGGTCGATCACCGCGGAACTCGCTCGGTTCGGCGGGCTCGAAGACGACTCCGAGAGTCGCGTCGACGACGCGGGAACGGCGACGGCAACGGTCGGCGTCCCCAACTACTTCGGCCAGCAACGCTTCGGGAGTCGCCGTCCGGTCACCCACACGGTCGGCCTCGAGATCGTCCGTGGCGACTGGGCGGGCGCGGTCATGGCCTACCTGGGGAATCCGACCGACGCCGAACCGGCGGGTACCCAGGAGGCCAGGGCCTTCGTCGAGGAAACCCGCGACTGGCAGGCCGCGCTCGAGCGCTTCCCCTATCGGCTCGGCTACGAGCGCTCGCTCCTACACGAGCTGGCCGACCGCGACGGCGAGCCCGGCCCCGACGCGTTCCGTGCCGCCCTCGAGCGACTCCCCTCGAATCTCCAGCGGCTGTTCGTCCACGCGGCGCAGTCCTACGCGTTCAATCTGATCCTGAGCGAGCGACTCGAACGCGGGTTACCGTTCGATCGCCCCGTCGCCGGCGACGTCGCCTGTTTCGCCGATACCGACGCACCCGCAGGGATCGAACTCCCCGATACCGACCGTCTCCAACGCGTCGACCAGCGCCGCGTCGACTCGGTGACGCGTCACTGCGAACGCGGTCGCGCCTTCGTGACCGCACCGCTGGTCGGTACCGACACCGAACTCGCCGACGGCGAGCAAGGCGAGATCGAGCGTGCAGTTCTCGAACGCCTCGACCTCGAGCCGAGCGACTTCGATCTCCCGGGTGAGTTTCACTCGAGTGGCACCCGACGAGCGATCCTCGTGCGGACGACACTCGCGGTCGAGCAGGCGCCGCTTACGCTGTCGTTTGCGCTCCCGAAAGGCTCGTACGCGACGGCGGTCGCTCGAGAGTACCTGAAAGTGGATCCGATCGATCTCGGGTAGGTGACTGCCGGCGCTCGCGATAGGGCAGACGGGCAAAAAACGAGGCGTGTCGTCCGCGCAATCAGTCGTCGCCGACGTCGACGGAGGTTGCTTCCTCTTCGGCGACTTCCTCGGGGTGGGCCTCGAGGGTCGTCTTCTGGATCTCGACGCGGCGAAGCGGGTAGATCGTCTTGGCGTCGCCGTAGATCGCCGAGGAGAGTCGCCCCTCGACGACGCTGTCGATGAGCTCCTCGAAGGATCGCTCTTCGGCAGCTTCTTCGATCATCTGGACCATCTGTTCGCGGATGGCCTTCTCCTGGCTCGCATCGGCCTTCTTGGTCGTGAAGGCGACGGGCTGGATCTGGACGCGGTAGTCGTCGGTCGTCAGGACCGTGACGTAGGCCTCGATCTTCGAGGCACCGCGGCGGACGAGCGATCGCAGGTAGTCCCGCGTCAGCGAGTGCTCGACGAACTCCGTGTACGCCGAGTCGCTGCCGACATCGTTGATCTTGAACGTCAGCTTGGTGTTGTTCTCGCTGGCGTTGTTGTTGAGTTCGCCGAGCGTGGTTTCGATGGTCCGTCCGTAGACCTTCTCCGGTTCGTCTGCGGGTGTCTCACCGAGTTCCTGGCGGTCGAACTGCTCGGGTGCCAGGACGGTGTACCACCGCTTCTCCTGTTTCGCGCGTGAAACTGATCGTTCACTCATTGTTGGTAGTGTTGTCGTCGGACGCTGCTCCCGCGTCCGCTGGGTGATCGGGTCGGTTCGGCTGGCTGGAGTGGTCGCAACTGGTCGTTCCTGCGGTGTCCACAGGGATCGTCGCATCGGCCCGCGCCGTGGTATCGTCGGCTCGAGTTCGGCCGGCCGCCTCGAGGACATCGATCGCCACCTCGAGGTTGACCACGTAGTCGTCGACCGTCGCCTGGAGTCCACTGGTCGTCTCGCGATCGATCGTCGTCACGACCGTACCGTCCTCGACGCGGGTCTCGATCTCGTCGGTATTGTCCGGCGCGATCGCGCTCGCGAGGTGGGTCGGCTCGTCGTGTGCCGTCCGAATCGTCGCGCGTCGACTCATCGGACCTCCCTCACAATGTCGACGAGAGTCGATCGCTCGAGCTGGCCGTCGTAACGCAGGTAGCCCCGCGTCCGGCCGACATCGTAGTCGACGCCGGACCGATCGGTCAACGTCTCGAGTTCGCCTTCGAGCGCTCGAGCGATCTGCTCGAGTGCCGTCGCCGAGAGCGGGTCGCGCGTCGCGATCGCCGTCTCGCCGGCAGTGTGGGTGTCGGCCCCGGCGTCCGTCGCGTCGCCGGACGCGTCCTCGGCGGCCGCGTCGGCGACGACGAGTACCGTCGGCTCCGGCGAGCGGTAGGCGAGTGCGACGTCCGCGACGCCCTCGACCGGTCCGTCGTCGATGTCGAGGACGTAGAGGCCGTCGTACCGGCGGGTCGAGGCCGTCTCGAGCGCGTCGTGGGTGCGCGTGCCGTAGGTACGCCAGGCCTCAAGGGCGGGCTCGCGGGCCGCGTGGCCCATCGCGAGTGTCGCGCCCGTGCCCGGCTCGATTCGGGCCGTCGCCTCGAGGACATCGGCGTAGCCGCCGATCGTCTCGAAGGGCGACGCTGGCGTAGCGTCGGGTTTGAGCACCCGCTGGATCGCGTCGGCCGCGTGGGTACTCGCATCGTCGGCACCAACGGCGTCGAGAGCGACCAGCGAGCCGATCGCCCGGTGGTCGTCCTCGGCGAGTGCAGCGGCGTCGGTATCGATCGACTCGAGTGCCTCGGCCGTCGCCTCGCGGTCGCCCGACCACGGCGCTCGCAGTCGCGTCGAGTGGGCGAGGCCGTCGATCGGATCGGCGGTCGGGACGGTGACGCCCGGTCGTCGCTCGAGCAGGTCGCGCTCGCGTGCGCTCTCGAGGAGCCACTCGCTCTCGCCAGCGCTCGGCTCGAGGCCGGCAGCGACGAGCCCGGCGAGTGCGAGGACGGGATCCGGCGTCGCCCCGAGTGCCTGTGCGAGATCGACCGCCTCGAGCGTCGCCGGGCGATCCGGGTCGTCGAGTCGGGTGGCGTCGCCGTCGATCGCACCGATGGCGAGCACCATGTCGTCTGGATCGTCGTCGGCCAGCGCCCCGCGGCGAGTGCGTTCGCCGACGGTTCGGCCGACGGTCACCTGAAACGGCGTCTCGCGCTCGGCGAGCGCCCGGGCGACGATGCCACTCGCGGCGAGGGCGTCGCCGTCCGCTCGCGACAGAATGCGAACGAAGCCGGCGCTCTCGACATCGGGGTGGCCTGCCGTCGCGGCAGCGGGACGACTCTCGGTGGACATGTGGAGTCAGTTACTCGTCGACGATCTCGAGTGCGACTTCGTACTCGTAGGTGAAATCCGGCTCGAGCTCGTCACCGCGGTAGTAGTCGACGAGTCGGCGAACTTTCGCCTCCGTGTTCTGCAGGGCGCGCTTGTTCTGGGCGTCCTGTGGGTGCTGTTGCATGTGCTTGCGCAGGCCCACGGCTCGCTCCAGCAGGTTGTAGAGGTCCTCGGGAACGTCGGACTTGGCGTCGTTTTCCTCGAGGATCTCCGTGATCTTCTTGCCCGTCGCCAGCTTGACGTCGGGGATCGGCGTGCCCGTGACGCCCTCGTCACGCAGCTTGATGCCGATCTGGCTTGGCTCGTGACCCTGCTCTGCCAGTTCGACGACCCGCGACTCGATGTCGTCGGGGTCGACGTCGCTCCACTCCGGTGGTTCGTCTGCCGCCGGCTTGTCCGATCCGGACGAGCCGCGACGGCGTGTATGCATTCGTGCCATTGTCGAGGATAGGAACCGCACTGACCGCGACAGTCCTGTGAGAGTCCACGACGGACTCCCGATGCACTTCCGCAATCCCAAGCCACCCTGAATAGTGGATGGCACAGTCAGATTTGCGGCCGTGCGCTTCCCATCGGTCATCTGGTGAGCGTGGACTAAAACGTTGCGTCACAGACTCGCGTTCTCGAAGACAGATTCACGATCTCGAGCAGATACTCACGTCCTCGAGTCGACGAACGGATTCGGATGGTGGTCCAACACTCCCGAAAGCCCCCGAGCGCTCGACCGGTTGCGACTCGCTGTCGTTCGAAAGATCTTCGATCTTTCGTGATGACGAAACGTCGAAGACGGCGAGGAGCGAAGCGAGCCCCTCGAGCGGAGCCGGCAGGGGCTTTCGGGAGTGGTAGATCCGCTAGCGCAGTCGTCGATTTCCTCACGAGAGAGCGTCATTCACCGCAGTTGATAGACCCACAGACGTTTGTAAGTCGCTGGTGTATAGCTCACGATCGACGATGACAGACTCAAACAGCGTGCCGCGTCGAGAACTCGGTGTCGAATTCGGTGAGCTCGCGGGCCAGATCGAGGACCACTCGTATCCGAGTACGAGCGACGAACTCGTCGAGGAGTACGGCGACTACGTCCTCGAGTTGCCAAACGGGACGGAGTCGGTTCGGGACATCCTCGAGCCCGCCTCGAGCGACACCTACGAGTCGCCGGGCGAGGCACGGCAGGCGCTGTTCAACATGGTTGACAGCCGAGCGATCGGGCGGCGGTACTACTCCGATCGCACGCCGCCCGCCCTCGGTGAGCGACGGGAAGACCAACAACTCTCCTTCTGAGACGGTGCCGTGGGGCCTCGAGTCGGGACGCGACTCGGTTCACCCGATCACCTAAAACGAGTTGGCCTCGAGTTGGCTGACCCGACAGCCACAGGGCTGGGCGTAGTGGTCGTGCGGGCCGGTGGAGGTCACGCCGACCATCGGTCTGCCACACGTCGGGCAGTACGCCGGCGGCTCCGGTTCGTCGTCGGTCATCGTGGCTGGCCTCCGTGGTGGGCTCGCTGGCGATGCGACTGGCTTGCGGGACGTTTATATCGCCCACTGAGTAACGTAATCATGGCTTCGAGCAGACCGCTTGGAAGCCACGTCTCGGGTGTCCTCGCACCCGGGGCATTTCAGCGCATGCCCCCTGCGTCCGATTGGATCAGTAGCTTCCATCCGTTACGTGTCTGCATACTAACTTATAGCTACTGGATTGGCCGACTCGAGCGTGTGAGGGTCTTACGGGGCTCGCGTATTTCGAGGGGTTTATCTATCCGCCCCGGGAACTGGAGGATGCACTCGAGGGCTCGTAGATCAGTGGTAGATCATCCCCCTGGCACGGGGAAGGCCCGGGGTTCAAATCCCCGCGAGTCCATTCGCATTCCTTCGTTTTGCGAGTGGATCTAAATCCCGTAGTGAGGCCTTCTCTTTAGCGTTTTCCGAAGAATCGCAGTTAGAAAATCTCCATCTAAAAGAGAGTTCAACCGGGGGCCTTGTGGACCCCGATGCTGTCTTGCGGTCGATTGAGGGTGGTGAGGCCGCATGATTTCGCCTGAACAGCGGACTCAGTCGTTCCAAGCTCCGATTTGTCGGTTTTGCGGCCTCGAGATCGAGTCGGTCGAGGAGCAGTGTCCTGCGTTGGATAACGGGGTGTGTCGCCCATGATGCACCTCGAGCAGTCCCGAGGTCTGTCTCGCTGTTTGACCTGTGGGAGCCACGTCACGCCGCAGTTCCGTCGTGGCTACGGCGATGGTGACGATCGCTGATCCGCTCGACGACCCGACTCGATTCAACTCGACGCTCGAGGATCTACCAACGCAGGTCCGGTCGGTGATCGAATCTCGAGCCGTCGCGACTGACGGGGGTGAGGACCGTGCGTGACAGCAGTCACTGCTCGGACGGGACTGTTCGCATCGAGGACGAACGGGAATGTCCCGATTGCGGTGGTCGCCAAATTCTACAATCGGTGGGCAGACAGCCTAACGGGTCTCCTCCATCCGCTTTCGTCAAAACTGGAGAGACTTGGATTTGCACTGATTCGTGGTGTGACTGCCGTGATGTCCACACGGGTACTAGCCGCGAACCCGGTACGGAGGGTAAGGAGGATGCTCGGCCTCCTTCTGATCCCGCTGGTCGTCTACGCGTGTATCAAAATCGACCTGTGGTCTCGAGAGTGTGCGAGACAGGCCCAAATCGATCGTCTTAGCGGCGGTGACTCGAGCGATGAGTGACGACGAGATGCCGGGCGCCGGTCCGGAGGATCTTCCAGAGGGAACCGAGGGCCTCGAGCAGCTGGTCGAGGGCGAGATCATCGAGTTAGTGCTGTCGCCGTATCTCGACGTGCTCGGGCCAGTGTTCGCGGTCGTCCTGATCGGCGGGATCTTCACGATGCTGTGGATCTGGGCCGGCGACATTTCGTTGCCGATCGTCGTCGGCATCGTGCTGTCGGGGCTGTTGGTGACGGTGCTGCCGTGGCAACTCGTCGGGCTCCTCGAGGACCTGCTCATCATCGGGATGGCCGTCGCGCTGTTCAGTGCGTGGTGGATGCGAACCGGTGGAGGGCTTCGATGAGAGTCGTTCGACGGTCGGTATCGGTCGGTATCGACTGGCTGCAGGTCGTCTCGATTTCGCTGTTGTTCCCGTGGGGTACTGCTGCACGAACTAAGTCACCCCGTCGCTGCGCTCCCCTGGAGTGACAGCATACCGGTATCGATCTACCCGCCTCGAGCGTCCGTTTCGTTCGCGCGCTCGAGTCGGTCCATCCTGGCCGTGGTTGGACTCGCGCCGACGATAATGATCAAGATAACTTTTGCAAATATGGACTGAGGAACTGGTCGATCCAGGACTTGGCAAATCCAAGTCGATCAGTAAGGGTGTTGAA
>NZ_RBZW01000042.1 GCF_006543045.1 Salinadaptatus halalkaliphilus
CATATCGCCAGACGGCGTCCATTTCCCAGTTAATCTGACGGAAGATAACCGTGAGAGCGTCTGAGACTGTCGTCATTCGGCGGCAAAACAAGGCATTAGTTCTTCAACCGCTATTACACCGACGACGAGAAAATATCCTGATCCGACCAGCACGTTTCGACGGGTGGAGTTTTGTTTATTCATTCCCGGAATCCAATCGATACCTGATTTCTTTTTCTTTGACTCACCGTCTTCGGAGTCCCTGCTCTTGTCTCGCTTCCAGTGTGCGTAAATCAGAACCCAAATCGAAACTGGCCAGGTGATGAAATAGAGGATGCCGACAAGATAATTCCGTCTTTTCTGACTCGGTCTAAAACCATATGCCCACTCGGTTATCGGAGCTTTTTCTGTCATTGCGATCGACCTGTCTACTGGCAAGCATGTTCAAACTTCCTAACCCTTCTCAGGGACTCCTACCACCAAATGTGCTGGTCCCCGACTGATTTCTTTTCGAGGTATGGTGACTGGTCGAGAGCGTCGTGTGCCTCCTCCATGCTAACACCGAACTCCTCTGCGACTTCCTCTGTCGAGATGGCCGGGTTATACACCTTGTTCCACTCCATCTTGACGAACTTCTTGGCCTCCTCCGATAGGTCGGCATCATCCGGCAGGTCTCGGTTGGCTTCGACCTCGTCCTGCAGTGAGTCTTTCATCGGTCAGTCCTCCTGACGGCGCTCCCAGTTGGTCCGACCACCGGCAGGGATCTTCTCGGGATCGACCTCTCGCTCACCCTCTCCGTGGAGCCGTTCGTAAGACCCTTGACGGCGATTCACCCGTTCCTGTTCCATTTCAGCCTGCATTTCGTTGAGGGTGGCTCTCCACTCCAGAATACTGGGGTCATCATTAACTGAAATCTCTCGCTCGATGGTCCCACCGTTCCCCTGTTCGTAGTTCGACCGACCACCTGTTGGAACTCGAACCTCTTGAGTTTCTGTTCTCGAACCCGTTTGATTAGTCTCGAGCGATTCCGTCACTCCCTCCTTGTGATTTGTTCGACCTCCGACAGGGATCTCGACAGTTTCGCTCTCGTCATCGTCATCATCGAGACCGTAGGCCTCCACCAACTCGTTGACGTTCTTCCGAAGTTGTTCGACCTCCGCTTCTAACTCTTGACTGGGCGTTGCCATATTAGAGAATTATTCGCTTCACGCATATCCGCTGCGGGAGATCAACCGGCTACACACCCTCACCACACCGATTTGACCAGTAGAGAAATCAATCGGAGGTTGATACCGATTGGAGATTGTACTTTGCGACACCCGGTCTCTCGGCGATTTTCTCGTCCGACCACAATTGATCCGGTTCGACCTCACCTCGATCCAGTTCCTCCCAGTGTACTTGCCCAGCATGGCCTCGAAGTACGTCTTCCTCCAGAAACACCTTCTCGCACCAGGGACAAGGCCATATCTCGGTCATAGCCAGCCGTATGAGACAGCGAGGAATAAAACATCACTATCGGAGAATATCGTTTCCGTTAGCGTCCGTCAGATTCCGTGTGTCGTATTCCCTTCGGCTGGAGACCAAACGTACTGCTTACCCTTTCGATCAACACTCACGCTCAATCTGACGGCGCTATACGAATCTGGGCGATTGATCGGACATCGAAAACGACGATGGAGGGGTCGGTCCCCTCGAACCCAGTCAGGCCGGGTTTTGAACGTGAGTCCTCATCTCGGAGATCACGGTGAATCTCGGTCGGAGTTTTGATCTCCGACACCTGACAATACGAAAACCACCACGATAAGGGTCATGGGAGAACCCACAGCTACCATCGCCGTTGCCGGATTCTCTCTCGGACAGAAACCACCAAACAGGATACGAATAATGTCGAATTTGACCATCGGGCAACACATTTGGAGATAGGGGACGTATGGTGTGATATGTCGTCCAGTGAAGTAACGAAACCGCTCATCCAAGCCACAGAATCGACCAGAGACGAAGCGAGAGTCGTGAAAGCAAAACTCGGTGTCACCTGGGACGAATTCATCCAGAAGGCCACCGAGGAGTTAGACCCAGACCAGTAGGTAACAACGATGGAAGGAGCAACGAACAGGGGTCAGGTGCCCAGCCGGAACCCCTGCCGGATCGGTGATGAAGTCGAGCTTCGATCAAGTGGACCCAGAGGCGATACCGTGGAGGTGACCTCTCGAATCCATGTCCAACTTCGAAACCAACAGTGAAAACGATTTTGCCGGTCGAGAGACCGTCAGCAAGCAAAGAATCGAGGAGAGGCTACGTGAAGTAGGTGTTCGAGTCGCTCGGAGTGTGAACGTTGAGAATGGAACCAAAGAACCACATGAGAACGACCATACGAACCCGTCGAATCAATTCAGTCCTACCGACATCGACGGGAACTACACCGTCCACGGTGGCGACGGACTGGTCATTCTCGATATTGACGTAGATGACCTCTCCGAACTACCACAGTGGCTCCGAGACCTGCCTGAAACGTTCATCATTGAGACTGTCCACGGCGGGTACCATCTCTACTACCGTATCGAGGACGATGGCGGCATCTCGAACACCGGTTCGATGGACTGGGGAAGTATCCGATACGACGGGTGGGTCGCTATTGGTCCAGGTTCGACCGTCAACCACGACACCTACTGTAAAGACAAGTGCGAGAAAATCGGAACGGACGCCTATACCATCCATACCGACAAACCGATAGCGGCGCTCACTGGTGACCATCTCGATGGACTTCGAGAGACTTGTACCGGCACCAGTAGTGGGAGGAGTCGAAGTAAGAGTGAGGAATACAGTGGTGGTAAAATCACCCTCCCAAACGATGAGATATTCGATGTAGGGAACCACATTCTCTGTAGCGAAGTCCTTCCGAAGACTGACCAGTTCCAGAAAGACATAATGGACCTGCTGAAAGGTGGAACCGGTCGGTCAGAACTCCAGAGAGATGAATCAGAAGTCATCGACCGAAGCAGAGCAGATAGTGCCGCCCTCATGGGACTTTACGGTATCTTCCTCGAATACGGATACGAACCTAACGAAGCGGAAGACATGGCGCTTCAACTGTTCAAACACTACAACATCGAGAATCCTTACGATAAGACCGGGAATCTCCGAAAGTGGCTCCAAAAGGGCGAGTCGTATCTGACCGGTGAAGGGGTCAACTGGGACGGAGTGATGGACGGCGTTCGTGAAGACTTCGATATAGGTATCTGGCGAAAGTGGTTCCGTTCCGAATATGATGGGGGATGGGACCCCGAGGAAGACGAACCCTGGAAAGACTACGATAAAGACGGTAGAGCGAGCGATGTCACCCTCGATACAATTCGAGCCACGATGCAGATTCTCACAAAGGGTCGGAGCATCGAGGAGGTGGAGAGGATGTACCGTCTTGACCTCTCTACCACACACACCAACTGTAGACAAATGTTTACCCCCCTGGGGTCCACATCGGATTGCGATTTGCGACAGTATCCCACAGCGAAAGAAGTCGGGGAACTCTGCGCCGAATTGAATCCTGAACGGAAGGCGTCATACTTCGAGGAGGAACTAAAGAAACTCTGTCGAGAGTCCGATGAGATTGCGCACGCTTACTGTCCGTACAGACCCAACGGAGAGCGCCATGTCTACTACCTCGAAGGACTACCGGACCCAGAGGATGCCAGGTGGGTGAAGGTAAACGGTGAAGAGCGAGAACCTGAACCGGAGCCGAACGGTGAGGAGACGGAACAGAAGTTGATGACTGACGGAGGGATTGAAGCGAGACGAGACCTCGAGCGCATTCGAGAAGCGCGGGAAGGTCGAGAAGACCAGGGCGAGGAACCGGAGGTACTTGTATGCCCGATCGACGGGTGTGATCGAACAGTGATCGATTCTCCAGCCAACCTTCGACACCATGTGAAACAGTCGAAGGACGACGCCCATCGGTTCAGAACGCTCAATGAGGATCTGGAAATCGAAGTTGACGAGGAGGCGTATTACTCGCAGTGGGGACCGAGGGACCAGACCAAACCTAATAAGCCGACAGTGAAGAGCGCCGCAGTGGTCAGTTGGTGACCACATTGGTTATTCGAGGTGATTTATAGGATTCCGTTGAGTTAGGATATTTGTGTCGAACAGTATTTCCAAAGTTTCGAATATTGCAGACCGGGCAAGCTACGAGGTAGTACCGATTGTTGATGAGCCTGTTGTTTATCCGGGGGATATAATCACAAACGGTGATACGATTAAGATCGATTTTTATTTCTCTGGAAGTGGTTTCCCACCACCAAACACTAAGCTGTATATCAATTTTGGTGGGTTAAAACTCAATTCTGAGGATCCCGGTGAAATCACCACAGCAGTTGATTTAGTCCCGGCTGAAAAGGCGTCTGAAGAATATGAAGTGATAGAAGATGAAACTCAGTCGGAAGATGATGTTGCTACAGTAGCAGGCTCAAGTGTGGTAGATGAGTTACAAATTGATGCTGATTCTCCCTCATTTATTCATAGAACTGGATTTTATTACTTTGTCGAAAAGGATGATGTTGATCCATCATTTTCTTTCCGTCCGATAGTTTCAGAAGTTGATCATGGTGGATATGCTCCAATTTCAATATCTCTTAATTTGGCCTCAGACGCCTCACCCGGTGATTATGAGATTACCTCAATCCTCACCTATGGCGGCGATAATGTCGTCAAGCAGTCAAGGGCCGAAAGTACAATTCATGTCAATAGTAAGACTGAGCAATATAGGCTCCCTATTGTGATACTCGGATTAATATTAACATTTTCAGCACTATTAGTCGATATTCCATTGAGTGACTTCGTGGGAGTTTTCTGATCCAGGTGTAAGGGTCACCATATTCCGTGAGAAGAGCGAGAGGCGGATTGAGACGATCGGCGATGTTACCCTCTCCGATCGCTCGCAAGTCCGTGAGTGAGTCGAGACGTTCCGCTACATCGATGCGAGGGTCAGACCGTTCCTCTCGGTTCGTCCCCTTCAAGCGAGTTGGAGTCCCTCAAGGGTTCATGCGCAGATTCTATTACCTATGCGACCGTCTGCCATAGTGAATCGATGGAAGGCGAGCAGTCCAACTTGGTGACCAAGTTCACCCAAGGAGGGTTTTGGAGCCAATGAGAGGTGAATCCTCTCGCCGTCCAGTGAATCTGGATAACAAGGTATCCGAGTCCGCCCTCCCCGATTTGAACGGGGGGCAAGTCGATCTACAGTCGACTGCTCTACCAGTCTGAGCTAAGGGCGGTCGCATATTGACGTAGCCGGTGTAGGGGACATAAGGGTTATTATTCTGGATTGCCGCGGTCCGGCGATGAACGGTGGAATGATTGATATAGGTGGCTGATAATACACCGCATAACGACGCGCATGAGCAAGATCACGTTTCGGGCCGATGACGATCTCGTCGCCCAACTCGAGGGGCTCGAGCTATCCAAAAGCGAAGCGATGCGGGAGGCACTGCGTGCGTATCTCGAGACCGGCGAGCGCGGGCTCTCCGACGGCGACGGCGATCAACGTGATCGAACTGCGACGGCTATCGACGATGTCGTTCGCGAGCGGGTCGACGAGCTGTTGGCCGACCGGTTGGGCCAACGCCGGTCGCCCGCACACGCAAACGAGACGCAGGATGTCAACGTCTCGATTACGCTCGAGGGTATCGAGGAGGGGAGAGATGTCAGACAGGACGCCCAACCTGCAGCGACAGGAACGGATGATCCTGTGTCGGGCGATCCGCGCCACGGTCCACAACAGCCACGTCGGACGCAGTGTGGTCAGTGTGGCGAACGCGTCGACGACGATCACGTCTACTGTCCGAACTGTGGCGAAAAGGCGACCCACCGGCTGTTCTGTGAGTGTGGTGACGAGCTACGGTCGGACTGGTCGTTCTGTCCGGGCTGTGGCCGTCGGACACCCACAGCGGATGTCCTCGAGTCCAATTAGCCCATTCCGCGACTGTCGTAAGACACGGGAGATTGTGTCTGACGATAGTTTTATTATCTAGGCCCGTATTCCGTTTACTCGCGTAAGACGGTCGTCTTACAACGGGCGGCAAACGCCGAAAACTGATCGCCTTCGGGCGGTTCCCGGTGTAAGACACTCCGCGTCTGACAGGGGCGCGCCGTCTTACCCAACGGGGAATACAACCATGGAGCGTGTGACACTGCGAATTCCGAAACAGCAGATCGAGGAGGTCGAACAGCTAGTCGAGACGGGCGAGTTCCCGAACCGGAGCGAAGCGATCCGGTCGGCCGTCCGTGAGATGATCAACGAACAGTACGACGGACAGGCCGAGCAGTCCGGCAAACGAACGTGGGCCAAGGTGTAACGATGCAGGATATCGTACAAGACGCCCTCGAAAACGCCGAACAGGAAGCCCGAGAGATGGATGCCGACATGGACGACGACGAGTTCGGCGATCCCCGAATCGTCATCGTCGGCTGCGGTGGCGCGGGTAACAATACGATCAACCGGCTGTACAACATCGGTGTCGACGGCGCCGACACCGTCGCGATCAACACGGACAAACAGCACCTGAAGATGATCGAGGCCGACACGAAGATCCTCGTCGGCAAGTCGCTGACGAACGGCCTCGGCGCGGGTGGCGATCCGTCGATGGGCGAGCGCGCGACCGAGATGGCCCAGGGGACGGTCAAAGAGGTCCTCGGCGATGCTGATCTCGTGTTCGTGACCGCGGGCATGGGTGGTGGTACCGGAACCGGTGCCGCCCCCGTCGTCTCGAAGATCGCCAAGGAGCAAGGTGCGATCGTCGTCGGCATGGTCTCGACGCCGTTCAACGTCGAGCGCGCACGCACGGTCAAGGCCGAAGAAGGCCTCGAGAAGCTGCGCGAGCAGGCCGACTCGATCATCGTGTTGGACAACAACCGACTGCTCGATTACGTCCCGAACCTCCCGATCGGCAAGGCGTTCTCGGTGATGGACCAGATCATCGCCGAAACCGTCAAGGGTATTTCGGAGACGATCACCCAACCCTCGCTGATCAACCTGGACTACGCCGACATGTCCACGATCATGAACCAGGGTGGCGTCGCCGTCATGCTCGTCGGGGAGACCCAGGACAAAAATAAGACCAACGAAGTGGTCAAAGACGCGATGAACCATCCGCTGCTGGACGTCGACTACCGCGGCGCGTCTGGCGGACTGGTCCACATCACTGGCGGTCCCGACCTCACGCTGAAAGAGGCCGAAGGCATCGCCGACAATATCACCGAACGACTCGAGGCCTCCGCAAACGTGATCTGGGGCGCCCGTATCCAGGAGAACTACAAGGGCAAGGTCCGCGTCATGGCCATCATGACCGGCGTCCAGAGCGCGCAAGTCCTCGGTCCGACGACCCAAAAGCAAGCCGATAAGTCCCGAAAGAGCATCGAGGGACTGAACGATGCCGACTTCGACGCGAGCAACAACGTCGAGAGCGGTGGCTCGAACTTCGGTGCCCAGAGTGACGGCGGCCGAAACGAAGTCGAGAAACAGAACGGCGTCGACGTCATCCGATAGGCGACGCGAGCGTCTCACGGGCGTCGATCGTATTACACCGAACTTTCTCTCCAATCGTCGTCGACGGAAGCAACAGCGATGTCACCCCAGAGTCGGCGGTGGCCATCGTCGGTTATCATCGACGGTGCGTCGCATCGCAAGTTCGTCGTCGGCTAGTGTGTCCTCTCGTCGCTTCCTCGTATCGCCGGTCCGGTGTCGCCGGTCCATTTTATCGGCGATCGGTCCTCTCGTCGGTTCGTCTTACACTGTCGACGCTGGCTCCACAGACACGTAGAGAACGGACGATGCTGGATCCGAACACACATAAGCCGGGGCTGAGATGATGGTGTCGAATGCGAGGGGTTGTCTCGAGAACCATCGGAGTCGCCGACCGTCGCGCTCGAGCGACACGAGCGAATCGCGTGTGGTCCTGACGGAGGTGATGGTCGGTGGATCTCGTTGCGATAGCTGTCTCGATCGGCGTTCCCTTGCTCGTCGGACTCTTCTACCTCGAGGGGCTCGTCGTCGGGAAACTCCTGCAGCCGCCGGTCGTCTTCGTCGGCTACGTGACAGTCGTCGATCCGAGCCCCTATCGTGGGGCGGTCGTCGCGATGCTGTGTGTCGGTGGTGCGACTCTCGGACAGTGGACGCTCTATCGTGGGTTCAACGATGAGTCGCCCGAGTATCTCGGACTGCGTCGGACGATCCCCTACCTCGAGGAACTGCCGACGATCGTTCGATCGCGGATCAGTGATCGGCGACTCGGGTACGTTGAACGCCAATTCGAGGCCCACGGTGGCGTCGGAATCTGCGTGACGAACGCGGTGCCGGGGGTTCGCGGGCTGATGACGATCGTCGCCGGCGTCAGCGAATATCCGCGCCGTCGGTTCCTGCTCGCGTCGGCGCTCGGGAACTGCCTGTACGTCGCCCTGTTGGTCGGCGCTGCACGGGGAATTCAAGGTGTCGCGTCGCTCGTCGGTGTCTGAGACTCGACAGCGAGTAACCGTCGTCACGTACCCGACTCGAGTGATTCGACTAGCGTCATACGAGTGACTCGGCTGACTTACGCGAGTGATTCGAGCAGCGAGCACTTCCGACAGATCTCCCGGGTGGTGGTCGAGCCACACTCGCCACACTCCCGGAGGTCGGCGCCGTCGTCGCCGCTGTACTCGTCGGCGAGGACGCCGGCCAGTTCCTCGTAGCCCGAGATGATCGAGTGGCGGGTGCCGGGATGATTCTCCTCGAGCCCGTAGAGCAACTGCTGAATCTCGCCGCGGTAGGCCTCGCTCGCGTGGGGACACTCGGTGATGTGTGCGGGCAGGTCCTCGAGGTGGGCGTAGAGTGCGACTTCCTTCTCGGGAACGTCGCGAAGCGGTTTCGCACGCGGGACGAACTCGTCTTGCTCGTCGCGTTCCGAAAGGGGCCCGAGGCTGGCGTCGAAGTGTTTCGCGATCTGTTCGACGTCGCCCTCGAGGAAGTTCATCAGGGCCGTCTGGGCTTCGTCGTCTAAATTGTGGCCAGTCAGGAGGAGGTCGGCCTCGAGTTCGTCGGCGTATCTCGAGAGGAGGTCTCGACGGAAGACCCCACAGTAGGCACAGGCGGCCATGTTCTCGGGGTCGTCCTCGACGACGTCGTCCATCTCGATGCCGAACTCCTCGGCGTAGGAGACGACTTCGTGGCGAATGTCGAGGTCGTCGGCGAGTTCGACGCAGGCGTCGACGGACTTGTCGCGATAGCCCTCGATCCCTTCGTGGATCGTCAGGCCGACGAGTTCGATCCGCGGGTCCTCGGCGAACGTTTCGTGGAGAATCTTCGCGAGGACGACGCTGTCCTTGCCACCCGAGAGACCGATAACCCAGGTTAGCGGATCCTCGGGAGAGATGTCGTGGGGAACCAGATCGTCCCGTCGGACGCGGCGCCGGACCCGCTTGTCGACCGACTCCCGAAAGTGATCCGCACAGAGGTGGGCCCCGGAGTAGGCGGCGTGCATCACCGCCTCTGCCTCACACCGATTACAGTCCATTGGCGGGCCCTAGTCGATGACTGCCCATCACGGTTTCGTCTACCGGGTGCTGTCGGCTGTGTCCTCGAGCCGATTTAGACGGTCACTCGAGCGCGTTCTTCGACGACATCGGCACCGTTCTCGAGGGCTTCGAGTAGGAGGTCGACGTAGCGTTCGCGGGTGGCCGAGGAGAACAGTTCGTGGCCGCCGTCGTAGAGGACGACGTGTTCGGCGGGGACGCGTTCGCCGATCGCCGAGAGGTCGATGCGGGGGTCCCGAAGTGAACAGAAGACGACGGCGTCGTGGTCGATCGCGAGCAGTTCCGACTGGGCGTGGCGGGTCTCTCTGACGAAGGCAGGCGAGACCCACCGCGGGAGCGTCGCGAGTTGGTGGGCGGTAGCCTTCCGGCCGAGGGTCGCTTCGTCCCACTCGCCAGCGGGGAGAAACGGGAACGACGAGGGGATCTTCGAGACGGCCTCGAGTGCGAGTTCCGGGAACTCGTCGCCGTAGCCCCACCACGGGCTGAGGTAGACGTGGTTGTCCGCGCCGTCTAAGGCCTGTGCCACGAGCGCGCCCGCGCTGTGTCCGAGGAGCTGGTAGCCGTCCTCGAGTTCGATGACGTACTCGGCGATAGGCTCGAGCCAGTCGGCTTTGAAGTCCTCGATGTTCGTCGGGAGTTCGAAGGCGTGAACTCGGTAGCCGGCGTCGGTGAGCTGTCCGACGAGCCAGCTGACGTTTTCGTGGGTCCAGCGGTTGCCCCAGCCCATGATGAAGACGAGATCAGCCTCGCCGTCCTCGTTGAAGACGCGGTGTCGCATACCCGTTCCTACGGCCGGATCCGATAAAAACCTGCTCTCTTGACACAAGTTGTGTTGCCGTCGACGACCGAACGCCACGACGATTCACAGTAGCGCCGACCGGAAGCTGCGTCGGTTCGCCGATGGACTGAAACGATTTTGCGACTCCGGTCCCACGATTCCCGTATGAGTAGTTTTGACCGGACCGAGGCGGTCGATCGGCTCGAGGAACTGGTTGATACCGTCGAGACCGAGCGGATGCCGGTTCCGGTTCGCGAGGTCTGGGCCTTCGGCGACATCGCGCTCGGGCTCGATCCGATCGACCGACTCGACATATACCTCACGAAGGACATACTGATGCGCGACGACAGCGCCGACACCCGCGGAGCGTCGGCTGACGCGGCGTTCGACGTCGAGGGCGTCGGACAGTCGGTTCGCGCCGACTGGGCCAGCGAGTATCCCGAGTACCTTCGGGCGAACACGAACGGCCACGCGGCCCCCGAGAGGTGTCTGGCCGCACACCTGCTGGGCGACGACGAGCCGATCCACCTCGAGGTCTGTAACGCCGGCTTCGAGGACAACGTCACCCAGCGCCTGCGCGGGGCCAAACGACGCGAGGATTACACGCAACTACTCGACCCGCGGGGCGTCTGTCTGTGGGCCGATGGCGTTCGCAGCGACGAGGCTTTTCGTAAACTTCGCGAGAGCGACCTCGCGCTGCCGACGCTGTCGTCGGCCCTCGAGATGCTCGGGCTGGACGACGAGCAGGCGACCGAAGCAGCCCGGGAACTGCACGCCTGGCGGGACGAGCAGGAAGGCGTGACGGTTCGGGGTGATGTCGTCTGATCTGATTTCCTCGCGGCCGGTCACACGTCTCGGCGTTTGAACCACACCACGCTCACGGCCACCAATAGGAGCGTCATCCCGATGAGGACGCCGACGTCGCCGAGGTCGTAGCTGCTCTCGAGCAGTATCGCGTTGGGATCGTAGTACCGCATCGGTGCGATCGCCCCCACTGCCTCGTAATCGGTGTCGACGAGCAACGACTCGAGCATGAACAGGCCGAAGGTGACGCCGAGTGCGATCCGCTGGGCGATGCTCGTGCGGTCGACGACGACCGAGGCGAGGAGACCGATTCCGGCACAGGCAAAGAGGTAGGGGATCGACAGCGCGTGGACGGCCACGATGTCCCCGATCGAGAGCGATTCGCCGACGAGTTCGGCGCTCGCATAGACGACGACCGGCGTCACTACGTTGACGACGACGATCGGCACCGCGAGCGCGAGAAACTTCTCGACGACCGTCTGAGACCGCGATACCGGCATCGAAAGCAGGATGTCGATCCGACCGCGCTCGATGTCGTCGGCGATCGTCCCCGCCCCGAGGTAGGCCAGATAGAGGCCGAGCAGGATCGTCCAGCCGAAGATGTAGAGTTCGAACGCGAGAAACCCCTCGAGCGTCGCCATCGTCTGGATGTCGAACAGTTGGATAACCTCGTCGGGATAGGCCTGCAGGAACGCCTCGTCGACGTCGTCGAACGACTCGCTGAACGAGGGGTAGATCCAGATAACGATGCCTGCCAGCAACGACATCGCGATGGCGAGATAGATACTCCCGCGAAGGCGATTTCGACCGTCGTACTGGGCGATCTCAAGCATTGTCGTCACCGCCATAGTATCGCAGGAAGATCGACTCGAGTGGCGCTTCCTCGATCGTCAGGTCGACCAGTTCGACGTCGGAAACGGCTGCGAGCAGGTCGTCGACGTGGCCCGTGAACGTAAACGTGTACTCGCGGTACACGCCGTCGTCGGTGGCGTCGCCGCGCTGTTTCCTGTCCTCGGCCGCCGTGGAATCGTCTGCTGGTTCGCCACGCGGCGACGCCCTCGTTCGGACTCCAGCGCCGGCCGCGAGGTCGTGGACGCCCTCGAGGTCACGTTCGAACGTCGTTCGCGGGATGGGATCGACAGTAGCGAGGCGGACGACCTTGCCGCTGCGGTTCAACAGCGCGTCGACGGGGTCGACGGTGACGAGTTCGCCCGAGCGGATGATACCGACGCGATCGCAGAGCCGGCGCACCTCGCCGAGGATGTGCGAGGAGAAAAAGAGCGTGTGGCCGCGCTCGCGTTCGCCTCTGACGAACTCGGCGAAACGCTGTTTCATCAGCGGATCGAGGCCGCCGGTCGGCTCGTCCAGAATCACCAGTTCGGGATCGTGCATGAACGTCGTCACGAGCCCGAGCTTGCGGACGTTGCCGTGTGAATACGCCCGGATCGGTCGCTCGAGTGGCGGATCGAACAGTTCGAGCAACTCGTCGCTTCGCTCGTCGCCTTTGATATCGGCGTGGAACTCGAGGATCTCGCGACCGGTCGCGGACTTGTCGAACTGGGGATCGTCCGGTAGATAGCCGATCTGGCGTTTGGCCCCGATGAGCGCTCGTTCGTCGGTGATATCAGCGCCCAGCACACGAGCCTCACCAGCCGTCGGCGAGAGCAGCCCGAGCAGCATCCGGAGCGTCGTCGTCTTGCCCGCACCGTTCGGGCCGAGATAGCCGAACACTTCGCCCGACTCCACGGTAAACGAGATGTCCCTGGCCGCCTGCACGTCGCCGTACGTTTTCGTGAGTCCCTCGAGTTCGATCGCGGCCATATCGTCGGTTCACGTTGGCCAACAGTATGTAGGCTGTCGTCGTTCTCGAGTTTTGTACTCCGCCAGTCCGTCTCGAGGTCGAGGACCATGACACTCGAGTCGACGTTCGACCGGCGTTTCATACGGTTTACTGTCCGTCAGTTCCCCCGGACCCGCGACTTGGGCGGCGGGTGCGCCGGGACATCGGTACAGCAATCCGTATCAGGACTGACTGCCGACGGTGACGAAAAAGGGGACCGACTCCGCTCGGTGGTAGGTTCTGGCCTCCATCTGCTCGACGACGTCTCGCCCCATCTCGCGCCACGCGCGTCGCAACTCGTCGTAGTCCGATTCGGTCAGCGCGCCGGCGAGCATCGTCTCCCGATCGTCAGCGAGCCCCGACCCGGTCGCTTTCCGTCGTGCCGCGAGCACAGCAGCCTCGCTGTAGGGTGGTTCGACCGTCTTGACGTGGTCGTAGCGCCGGGTCTCGAGCACCTCGAGGCCGGCCGCCTCGAAGGCGTCGCGGGCGTCGGCACCGAGTGCGACGTCCGTCGGGACCCCGTCGAGATAAGCCCGGCGCGCTCGACGCTCGAGGGCGTTCTCGGAATCGACGCTCGAGTCGATCTCGACGGCAGCGTTGTTCGGTTCGACGGCGGCGACGAGGTCGCGAGAGACGCGGGCGAACTCCCGGATCGCGGCCGCCGGCTCGGGGAGGTTGATCAACAGCGCCTGGCAGACGACCAGATCGAAGCTATCGTCGGGAAACGGTAGCTGGTACGCGTCGCTCGCGACGACCGGCACGTGCTCGGCCGCGACGGCGAGCAGGTCGGTGTCTGCGTCACAGCCGACCACCTCGCAGTCGGCCGGCGAGTCGCCGGCGAGGACACGACTCAGTTCGCCGGTGCCACAGCCGACGTCGAGGATACGCTCGCGACCCTCGAGATCGAGTGGCTCGAGCGCCACCCTCGAGTCGTCCCACATGCCCTCGCGCGTGCGCTCGAGGTAGGTCTCGGAGAACTCCCGCACGGGGGTTCGTTCGCCGGTTACGAGTAAAAACGAGTCGGTTTCCGGGAGGTGGCTCGATCGGACGGTGCTACTCGGTCAGGAGGTCTCGGCCGGCGACGACGAGCAGGACGAGGCCGACCAGGATCATCGACCCCTGTGCGACCGCGGCGACGGTCGAGTCGGCTGTCCCGCCAGTTACGAGCGCGATCACGTCCGGCACGCCACGGAGCGATCCGAGCACGCCGAGCAGTGCGAGCGCGCCGATCCCGATCGTCGCGAGTCGAGCGCGGTTCGTCTGTCGACTCACGATCCCCAGCGCCGCGATGACGGCCCCGAAGACGGTCGGGATGAGCGCAGTGACGCTCGCGAACTCCGAGATGACGTAGGCGGCGATACCCACCACGATGAGGACGATTCCGAGGGCGATACCGACCGTCGGTGTCGATCTGGTGTCTGCCATACCTGTCGTTTGGCGTGAACTACCCTGTATATTCCCCTCGTGAGTCGGCTTCCCGGCGCTCGCGAGTCGGCACCCCAGCGATTGCAAGTCGTCTCTCCGGCGCTCGAGCACCCGGGCTGAATTCGACCCCCGCCCCGAGTAGAACGCGGTCAGTCCTCGCGAAGCTCCTGAACCTTCTCGATGTTCCAGGCGAACCCGCGTCCGTCTTCAGTCGGCGTCTCGAGGGCGAACGGCAGGTCCCGCAGATCCGGGTGGTTGACGATCGCTTTCATCCCGTCTTCGCCGATGTAGCCCTCGCCGATGTGGGCGTGTTCGTCCTTGTGCGTGCCGACGTCGTGTTTCGAGTCGTTGAGGTGGATGTACTCGAGGGACTCTAAGCCGACCTCGTCGTCGAAGCGGCCGACGGTTTCGTCGACGGCGTCGGGCGTCGTCAGGTCGTTGCCCGCGACCAGCGTGTGGGCGGTATCGATGCAGATCCCGATCTCGGTCTCGGTCCGGTCGATGATGCCCGCGAGATGGTCGAACTCGCCGCCGAGTTTCGTACCGCTGCCGGCGTCCGACTCGATCAGAATTTGGACGCCCTCGGGGACCTCGAGTTCGTCGATCAGACTCGCGGCGTTGTCCAATCCGCCCTCGACGCCGGCGCCCGTGTGGGCGCCGAGGTGGACGTTGACGTACGGAACGCCGAGCCGCTCGGCGGCGTCCAGTTCGGCCTGCATGCTCTCTTTGGATTTCCGCCGAAGGTCGTCTTTGGGCGTACAGAGGTTCACGAGGTAGGCCGAGTGGATCACCCACGGCCCCTCGAGTAACTCGTCGGTCTCTTCTTGAAAGCCGTCGGCGGCTTCGTCGCTGATCTCGGGTTGGGCCCAGACCTGTGGCGACGTCGTAAATATCTGGCCGCAGTTCCCGCCGAAGTTGCGCTGGCGGTGGACTGCGTTGCGAACGTCGTCGTACGGCGGCGTTTCGTCGTCGGAGGAGACGCGCGAGCCGGAAATCGACACGTGTGCGCCGACCTGCAGTGTCATACGATCCCGTCAGCACCGATTCGTGATAGGGATACCGGACTCTCTCGAGTGTCGGTCTTCGATCCTATCCGCTCGCCTCGAGGGTCTCCCGATCGCGAACCCACGCGTCGGCGCCGTACTTCCGGTCGGCGAGGTCGCAAGCGGCCTCGAGTTCGTCGTCGGCCCACTCCCCTTCCGCGGCGCCACACCAATCTCCGAGCGCATCGGCGAGTGTGTCGACCGCCTGCTCGCGGTCGATCCCTGCTTGTTCGCGGATGCTCGTCACCCGATCAGTGAACGTCGTTTCCTCGAGATCCGTATCGAAGACGCCGACGTGGGCAGTCGCCTCCCGATCGAAGCTGATCGAGCCGTGCTGGATGACGACCTCGCGCTGTCGGTACTGGGCGTTGCCGCTGATCTTTCCGGCCTCGTCGCCATCTTCGGCGGGTGCGACGACATCGTGGGCGGGGTTGATGTTCCGGAGGTAACACGAGGGCTGGTAGATCGCCGACTGCTCGACCCTCGCGAAGTCGGCGTCGACGCCTATTCGCTTGAGTCCCTCGAGGATCGGCTCGCAAAACAGTGCGTAACACTCCATCAGGTCCCCCGGCACCTCGTCGGCCGGCGCGACGATCGTATAGGAGATATCGGCGTATCGGTCGTGATAGATGCCGCCGCCGCCGGTCTGGCGTCGCGTCACGTCGATCCCCTTCTGCTGGCAGTACTCCCAGTCGACCGTTTCGGCGTCCTGTCGGTAGCCAAGCGAGAGCGTGCTCGGCTCCCAGTCGTAGACCCGAACCGTTCGCAGATCCTCCGAAAGGGCGGTCTCGGCGGCCATTTCCTCGAGTGCCATCTGCGTGGCTCCGGCGCGGGGTTCGTCTCTGATGAGTCGCCAGTCTCGATCGGCGAGTGTCGTCATATCTCGAGAGACGATTGCGAGTAGGAAATCGGTTCCGCACGACGACGGCCATCGCCGCGCAGGGCCGGTTCGTGGGAACCGACTGAATTTTGTATCGCGATATGGAATTTATAATTCCACTCGTTCGAACTGCTAGCTGGTCGGCGAGTGGTCTCGACCGAGGCGCGGCTACTCGGCTCACGCGACGTTTTTAGGTCCCGGCCGGCAACGACACCTATGGTGCGCAACGTCGCCGGGTTGCTCCCGGAACTCGAGGACGAAGACTACTATCTGCTCTCTGGGGTCGAACAGGGGATGCGGTTTTCGGAGTGGGTCCAACGCGAGAAGTTGCCCTCCTTTGCGAATCTCACCGAGGAGGAGATCGACTACCGCCTCGAGCGCTGTCTCAAACGGGGGCTGATCGAGAAAAAGACGATCCAGTACGAAGGATACACCCTCCAGTTCGAGGGGTACGATCTGCTCGCCTTGCGGTCGCTGGTCGAACGCGATACCATCTCGGAATTCGGTTCGCCACTCGGCGTCGGCAAGGAAAGTGATGTCTACGAAGTCCGATCCTACAAACCGCTCGCGCTGAAGTACCATCGTGAGGGCTACACCAACTTTCGGGAAGTTCACAAGGAACGTGATTACACGTCCGATCGCGATCACGTCTCCTGGATGTACACTGCCCGGAAGGCCGCCGAACGCGAATACGGGATCATCGAGGAGCTCTACCCCGAGGTCTCGGTACCCCAGCCCATCGACCAAAATCGCCACGCCATCGTCATGGAGAAGATGGACGGCGTCGAACTTTCGCGAGCGAAACTCGAAGACCAACAGGTTGTTGGCGTCCTCGAGTTGTTGCTCTCGGAACTTGCCCGCGCACACGAAATCGGATACGTCCACGCCGACATGAGCGAGTACAACATCTTTATCGACGAGAGCGGCGTGACGATTTTCGACTGGCCCCAGGCAGTTTCGACCGACCACGACAACGCGAGCGAGTTCCTCGAGCGAGACGTGGACAATCTCGTTGGGTACTTCCGGCGCAAGTACCCCCAACTCATTCCCGAGGACCCCACACCAGCCGATATCGCGGCCTCGATCGAGGATGGTTCGTTCGGTGCCCTCGACGATCTCAGCGAATAAATCCGTTATTGCTATATCGAATTACCAGCTCGCGTGTGGTTCTCGAACCCGAGTCTAGACTACTGATTCGAGGGAGCATCGGACGCCCAACCACACGCGATACCGCTGGCAGCCTACTCATCCCACTGGGTCGAAATATACAGGAGCGCGATAAGACAGAGAATTACGATGACGAACAGTGCGATCGTCATGAGCTGTGGTGCGTCCATAACGAGCGTTCGAATTCGGCGATGAAAACCGTACCGATCGCTGTAGTCGGTGTGTGGCGACACGACAGTTTTTGTGCGAACCAGACCAACGACAGGTATGAAGGTCATCAAGGATAGCGTCCACGACCACATCCAGGTCGACGGCGTCGCGCGTGATCTGCTCGATACGCCGGCCCTCCAGCGACTTCGGCGGATCAGCCAACTCGGGACCGTTTCGTTGGTCTACCCCTCGGCCAACCACACGCGCTTCGAGCACAGCCTCGGCGTCTACCACCTGGCCTGTCAGGCCCTCGAACAGCTGGGCGTCGACGGGAAACGGGCCACGCGCATTCGGGCCGCCGCGCTGTTACACGACGTCGGTCACGGACCGTTCAGTCACAACCTCGAGTCACTGACCTATCGACGAACCGGACGCTACCACGACGATGTCCACGATCTCCTCGCTGGCGGAACGGTTGGCGATGTCCTCCGTGATCACGATCTGGATCCCGAAGCCGTCGCCGAGCTCGTCGCTGGCGACGGTCAGTTCGGCCAACTGGTCTCCGGCGAACTCGACGTCGATCGGATGGATTATCTCGTTCGGGACGCCCACCACACCGGCGTCCCCTACGGGACGATCGACCACGGCCGCCTGGTCCGGGAACTGACGTTTACCGACGGGACACTCGTGCTCGACGAGGGGAACGTCCAGACCGCCGAGAGCCTGCTGGTCGCTCGAGCATTAATGAACCCGACGGTCTACAGCCACAGCGTCGCCCGGATCAGTAAGGCGATGCTCCGACGGGGAACCGAACAACTCCTCGAGTCACCGTCGGCAGATCTCGACGCAGCGACGCTACAGCGAATGGACGACGCCGACTTGCTCGTTGCCCTGCGCTCGAGCGAGGCGACCGACGAATTCTCGCGACGGCTGGACGAGCGCGACCTCTTCAAACGAGCCGTCTGGGCCGAGATGGACGACGTTCCGGGTGGTGTTATCGAAGCTGATCACGAGACGATCCGAGCGTTCGAGCGCGACATCGCCGACGCCGCGGCCGTCGATTCCGACTGCGTTATTCTCGACGTTCCGGGTCGCCCCTCGATGACCGAGTCGACCTCTCGAGTGCTGGTAAACGGTGATATCCGGCGGCTCGACGAACAGTCGCCACTAGTGGAGGCGCTTCGAGCAGCCCAGCACTCTCAGTGGCGTCTCGGCGTCTACTCACCCGCCGCGATGCGCGACCGCGTCGGTCGTGGGGCCGTCGAGGTGCTCGGGCTGGACATCGACGGCGCACTGGTTAGCGACGTTCGAAACGGTCTCGAGACGACGCTGGACCAGTTCACCGATTAATCTGACGCAGTTAGCTATACTCGATTAGCTGTATTTCAAACTGATATGTGTGCGAATGCTGGTCGCTACACAGCCACGAAGAATCGACATAGCTCGATGAGCAGCAGCTGCCACACCGTTCGTCCAGACGCTCGAGGCGATATCTGAACCTCGTTGGACGGACGGGTCGTTCGTGATCGAACGCGATGGGTGCGCCTCGGCCGATTCGTCGAGGACACGCACTCGAGTACGTGCGGTCGAGACGCTGTTGCTCTCGACGGGACTCGAGGGGCGCAGTTACGGACCCTCGTCGACCGGGCGACGAAGCAGGATAGCGAAACCGTAGTGATTCTTGGGAACGTTCCGGACGGGAAACGGTTGCTCGAGGCGTTCGACGGGATCCGTGCGGTATTCGGGGGCGTCCGAGCGAGTGGCGAAGTCGTCGCTTACTGCGTCGCACAGTCACAACCGCCCTGTTCGAGCAGATCCCGAACCGTATACTGCTGTTTACACTCCTTGCAATTGACGCTGACGGTGACGAGAACGTCGAACTCGCCTATCTCGAGGACATCGTTGCGCTCGAGTTGGGCGATCGTATCCTCGGTGACGGCGCTGGTTCGATTGCGCAGCGCGCCGAGTTTGTCGCGGCTGCGCTCGAGTCGCTCCTCGTCGCTCGGCGAGGAGAGTTCCGCCTCGAGACAGTCCGTCAAGTGGTTGTACACCGTCTGGTGGGAGACGAAATCGCTGACGACGTCCTCGACCGGGACGTCGTCGCGTTCGAGTTCTTTCCGGGTCTGAACGCGGGTCCCGCTACTGACGTCGTCGTCGGTAAGCAGCCGGTGGAGATTCTCGATTTCGCCGTCTTTGTACTGGAGTCCGGCGTCGTCCAGTGCCGCTTCGAGGACGCGTTGATTGACGTGTGTCGCCAGTGCTCGGGTACTGTATCGGTCGTCCGTCTCGTCGGTCCAGTAACGGACGAGTTCGTCGTCGAGGTCTGTGAGGTCGTATCGACCGCCAATTCGACCGACCTTGCAATTGCAGGACGAACTGTCCGCTGCATCGGTGGGTTGTTGGCTCATTACCCCGTTAGTAGTCTACTCACCATCAAAAACGTTCCGACAACGGAGAGTTTACGGTAATACGTCCGTAACGAACGGCCGGCCGCTGCTCTGGAAGCGTTTTCTCGCTGATCGCCGATAGTAGCTCCATTCGCCATCGCTCGGCGAGTCTCTACTGCGATCAGACCACTACACAAAATATGATGGTTATCTCTATCTGTATGGCATATAATATATAGGTCGGCTATAATGAGTACCGGCTGCTGATACGGATTGCTGGCAGTCAGGTTTCCCAGCCGAATAACTACTCAACGTGTCGCTACGAGTCGATTACGAGTACCCGGAGGTCGTTGACGTTGGTGCCGGTCGGTCCCGTCTCGAGGAGTGCCCCGTGGGCGTCGAGCAGCGGGTAGACATCGTGGCACTCGAGTGCACGACGACCGTCGGCGGCCAGGACCGTGGTCCCGTCGGCGATCGCTCCTGCGGCGTCGGTCGCGCCGTCGATGCCGTCGGTATCGATGCTGGCGATGACGACATCCTCGATTTCGAGCGCGAGCGAACCGCTCGTTACGAACTCCTGATTGGGACCGCCCCGGCCGGATCGATCGGATAGCGTCACGGTCGTTTCGCCACCCGAGAGCAGTACGGCGGGTGGTTCGATCGGTGTCCCGGTTTCGTGACACTCCTCGGCGATCGCGACGTGTGTGAGTGCGGCCTCGCGTGCCTCGCCACGGACTCGCGAAGAGAGGATCAGCGGCGTGTACCCGCGCTCGGTTGCGACTGCGCTCGCTGTCTCGAGTGCCGTCCGGTTGGTTCCAAGCAAATGCGTGGCGACGTTTCTGAAGGCTGGTTCGGTCGCGGTAGGCGTTTCCGGTCGGTCGCCGTCGTTGCCGGCGCTGAGATGGTTGCGAACGGCCGCTGGAACGTCGATCTCGTACCGGTCGAGGACCGCGATCGCGTCGGCGTAAGTCGTCGGGTCGGGGGCAGTCGGTCCACTGCCGATGGTGCTCGGATCGTCGCCGATTACGTCACTCAAGACGAGTGTCACGACGGTTGCGGGTGCACCTGCTCGAGCCAGTTGGCCACCCTTGATCGCCGAACAGTGTTTTCTGACGGCGTTGATCTCTTCGATCGAGGCGCCACAGGCCAGCAGCTGTTCGGTCAGGTTTCGAAGGGCCGACAGCGACAGTTGCCCCGCGGGAGCCGCGAGCAGGGCACTCGCACCGCCGGTGATGACGGTGAGCAAGAGATCGTTCTCGCCGGCCCGATCAGCACGTTCGAGTACCCGAGCACTGTTGTGGACCCCTTCGGGGCTCGGGAGCGGGTGATCGCCGGTTAGTACGTCGACTGTCGTCGTCGGTTCGGGGGCGTCTGTAACGACGACCCCATCGGTCAGCCGATCGTCAAGGCGGTCCTCGAGCGCCGCGGCGAATGCACCTGCAGCGTTACCGCCGCCCACGATGACGATGTCGTCGTAGGTCTCGAGATCGTAGCTGGCAGTCGTCCCGTCGACGCCCTCGACGGACAGTTGCTCCGCTTGAAGGGAGAGTGTTTCGGCAACGCGCGTGGCGGGATGTGCGGCTTCGATTCCACTCCGAAGGGCCTCCACAGCGGTCTCGTGCGCTGGCGTCCAACTGACCGATCCGTCCCGCGGGCGTCTGATATCGACCATGCGTACGTTATCGTTGGCCTCGAGAAAGTATGTGTCGCAGGAAGGGAACGTGTATAAGACAGTATGACGGTCACTGTACTCCCGATCATACGAGGGGTGTGCAATCGGTGTGTACTTCCTTTTGGACGGTCTGTTGTACCGTTTTACCGGCACGACCCTACGGTGGGCCGCGGTCGTGGGGGTCCCGACGTACAGCAGTCCGTATCATACGGTTTACTGTAACGATTTACCGGCCCAGCCGCCGCCCGGGTCGCGGCTGGGCCGGAAATGACTTACAGTAAACCGTATCAGTCGGCACGATAGGCGTTCTCGAAGATCGTCTCGAGGTCGGTTTGGTCGACGCGACGGGGGTTTCCGACCAGGAGTCGCTGTATCTGTTCGGTCTTTTCGGCCAGTCGCGACAGGTCGTCGCGCTCGACGCCGAGGTGCTCGAGATCGTCGGGAACGCCGACGTCGTCGCGTAGCGATTCGACCGCAGCCACGGCACGTTCGCTCGCCTCGCGGTCGCTGAGTCCGTCGACCGGTTCGCCCAGCCGTTGGGCGACGGTACCGTACTGCTCGCGTGCCGTCGGCGCGTTGTAACGCATGACGTGGGGCAGGAGGACGGCGACAGTAACCCCGTGTGGCGTGTGATTTTCCCCGGCGACGGGGTAGGCCATCGCGTGGGTCGCACCCAATCCCGCGTTCGTGAACGCGATACCGGCGAGGAGACTGGCAAGGGACATGTCCCGACGAGCCTCGAGGTCCGAACCGTTGTCGACCGCCTGGCGGAGACTGTCACCGATGAGCTCGATCGCCTTCTCGGCGTAGAGGTCCGTGAGTTCGGTTCGACCGCCGTAATCCGGTCGTTCGTCGGCTCGATCGGGCGCCGGTTTCGTCTCGAAGTGACGAGTCGTGTATGCTTCGATCGCGTGTGTGAGCGCATCTAACCCCGACGCTGCAGTGACTGCGGGTGGCAGCGAAACGGTCAACAGCGGATCGACGATCGCGAGATCGGGATAGAGACGGCGACTCGAGATACCGACTTTGAGTTCACGGTCGGGCAAGGAGACGACCGCGGCAGGCGAACTCTCCGAGCCGGTTCCGGCTGTCGTGGGTATCGCGATAACGGGTGTGTCAGCTGCAGGGACGTCGACACCGTCACCGATAGGCGGGGCGACGTACTCGAGAACGTCCCGATCGGACGCGACGAGTCCACCGGTCACTTTCGCGACGTCTATAGAACTTCCGCCGCCCAGCCCGACGATGACATCGGGCCCACACTCCCGAGCGGCCTCGATTGCGGCCTCGTAGATGTCCAGTCCAGGATCCGGCTCGACGCCCTCGAACACCGAGACAGCCGTCTCCTCGGGTACCGACTCGAGGGCGGTTTCGACGACACCGGCGTCTCGAAGTTCGTCGTCGGTAATGACGAGCAGGCTCGAGGCGTCTCGAGCGAGGAGGTCGTCGCCCAGTTCGCTACTGGCACCCATGCCGAACGTGATTCGATCTGTGATCGAAAATTCCCACACAGTATCGGATTCGTACATTCGTTTGAAACGACACGCCCTGACCAATTATAGATGCTGGTCCGTCGACGAAGGGCGCTGTTGGCGCCCGGTTGTTCGGAAATAGCGAACTCGACAGCATTTACACAAGTATGGTTGTAATATGTTGGACGATTATCGTAGATTCCAGGCCACTATGGATCGGTATTATGGGTTCTATATGAACGATTTGTGGGTATCTGCCACACCAAATTTTCGTCGATACCGAACACTCTACCCGGCGATCAGTCGGATGGCGGTGTCCGTTACCGGAGACAGCGAACTGACGTTCGGTATCTCCGAACGATGCTTGCTCGAGCGCGGAAAATCACGGTGCTTATGGTATGTGACAGCAATGGCCAACTATGCCGGATACGCAAGATCGGACGGTCAAATCAGCGGACAACCTCTTTGGGGTACTCCACGCCGTTCACGAACTCGATGGTGCTGGAACGACCGACGTCGCTAGCCGGCTCGATATCGCCAAGAGTACGGCCCACGATCACCTCACCACGCTCGTCGAACACGAATTTCTGATCAAAGACGGATCGACCTATCGGGTCGGACTCAAGTGTCTCTACTACGGCATTCAGGCGAAAAATAGGATCGAACTCGCCCAGGTGGCAAAGCCCTCACTCGAGCAACTGGCCGACGAAACGGGTGAGATCGTCTGGTTACTGGTCGAGGAGTACGGCAAAGGCGTTTTCATCGAAAAAGCAAAGGGTGAGCGCGCGGTCCAACCCTACGGCGAAGTCGGAAAGCGCGTCCCGCTGTACGATATCGCTTCCGGCAAGGCCATTCTCGCTCACCTGCCCGAGAAACGGGTCAGGGAGATCTGTGACCAACAGCAGCTATCGAAGCACACGGAGAACACGCTCGCCGATATCGACGATCTGCTTGCAGACCTCGAGGCGACGCGGGAGCGCGGTTATTCGTTGAACGACGGCGAGACCTTCGAGGGATTCCGTGCTGTCGGCGCGCCGCTGGTTCACGATGGGGAGTTGCTGGGCTCGATCGCAGTGTCTGGGCCGGAAAACCGGTTTCGCGGCGATCGATTCAGACAGGAGCTCCCGGAGGTCGTCACCGGGGCAGCGAACGCGATCGAGTTGAGTATGGCCAGTCGTTAAGCCGCTCACACCCTCGATCGGTGCTGTCAGCGTGATATTTGTACGGTCTCGAGGACGAACGATCTGTGTTCCCGGCTGGTGGAAATACGCACACATCTATAACTACCTACACTCGAAACCTCCTGGCGTATGTACGATACCATTCTCTTTCCGACGGACGGAAGCGAACTCGCCGAACAAGGCATCGACAACGCTGTAACCCTCGCAGAGACCTACGACGCTGACTTGCACACGCTGTTTGTCGTCGATCAGACGACCTACGCAGGTCATCCCAACGATATGGACCGCGAAGCGATCCAGAACCAGCTCCGTGAGGCTGGCTCGCGCTCGCTTGCGGAACTCGAGGAAACGGCCGCGGACGCTGGTATTTCACTGACGACGGCCGTCCGCGAGGGCGTTCCACACGAGCAGATCATCGAGTATACGGAGGCGACCGGCGTCGATCTCATCGTGATGGGAACGCACGGCCGATCCGGACTCGATCGCGTGTTGCTCGGCAGTACGGCGGAGAAAGTTCTTCGATTGAGCCCGGTGCCGGTCCACTGTGTCCCGCGCGAAAGCTGAACGAACCATACGTCATTTATACGGCGGTACCGTTATCGCGACGTGCCCATATGGCTACCATCGAGTATCTCAAGGAAGCGGACGATGCCTCGATCGAAATCGATCAGGAGGTAACGGACGCAGTTCAGGATATCGTCGGCGCCGTCAGAGACCGCGGTGACGACGCCGTCTACGAGTTCACCGAGCGGTTCGACGGCATCGAGGTCGACGACGTTCGGATCGGCGACGCCGAAATCGACGCGGCCCGCGAGGAATTGACCGACATCGAGAAGGAGACGATCGACAACACGATCGCAAACGTCCGTGCGTTTCACGAGCAACAGCGCGAGCACATCTCGGACTTCGAGACGGAGTTCGAGGAAGGCGTTCGGCTCGGACAGCGTATCGTCCCGGTCGAATCCGCCGGGACGTACGTCCCTGGCGGTCGTCACCCACTCGTCGCTGCGCCCGCCATGACGATCGTTCCTGCCGACGTCGTCGGCGTCGAACGGATCGTTACGTGTGCGCCGCCCCAGGATGACGGGAGCATCCAGCCGGCCCAGTTGTACGCGATGGACCAGGCCGGTGCCGACGAAATCTACAGCGTCGGCGGTGCACAGGCGATCGCCGCGATGGCCTACGGCACCGAGACGGTTCCCAGCGTCGCGAAGATTACCGGCCCGGGCAACGTCTTTACGACCGAAGCCAAGCGACAGGTCTTCGGCCACGTCGGCATCGACTTCCTCGCCGGCCCCTCGGAGGTGCTGATCCTTACCGACGAGACGGCTGATCCCGACCTCGTCGCGACGGACCTGCTGGCCCAGGCCGAACACGATCCCAACTCGCGACCGATCCTGGTCTCGACCGATCGGGACATCGCCGAAGCGACTGTCGGCGCACTCTCCGAGCAGTTACCGAACTTGGAGACCGAAGATGTCGCCCGGGAATGCTGGACGGAAAACGGTGAAGTCGTCCTCGCGGAGACGATGGCCGACGCCATCGAGGTCGCTAACGAGTACGCGATCGAACACCTGCAGGTCATGATCGACGAGCCACGCTCGATCGTCGACGAGCTGACGAACTACGGATCGCTGTTTCTCGGCGCCCACTCCCCCGTCGTCTTTGGCGACAAAGCCGTCGGAACCAACCACAGTCTCCCGACCCTCGAGGTCGCTCGCTACAGCGGCGGTATCTGGGCCGGTACCTACTGCAAGACGCTCACCCATCAGGAGGCCACCGAAGCTGGTGGCGCCCGGATCGCGCCGTGGGCGGCCAAAATCTGTGAACTCGAGGGGACACACGCCCACCGGCTCTCCGCGGAGGCGCGGCTCCGAGACGACATCAGCCCGGAGTACGGCCCCGGGAAGTAATACGGTTTGCTGTACCGATGTCCTGGCGGTGAGTCGAACTGTGTGAGACGAGCCTCGGTTGCAGAGCGAAGCGAATCAACCGGTGCAACCGCCGTCCGGATCGCGGTTGCGCCGGTAAATGACGTACAGCAGACCGTATAACGTCCGAGCGCGTGTTCGAGTCGCACTACTACTGCCGGACGAACTACTGTGAGAATTCGCCGCTCTTGTCCGGCGGATTCGCTGCAGTGATTGCTGTCGGACAGGATAACTGCAAGTGAGCGTCGCGTCGTCTCACGGCCGGTGAGTTGCCCCGTTCTATCTGTTCGTTTTGTTTCAATATCTATAAAGAACATCATAATTATTAAGTGATGGGGATGTGGATGGGTGGGTGTAGCATACATGAACGTATTAGAAGTGCTTGCAACGACGTCAATACTGTTCGTCGTCTTCGCGATTGTTTGGGTGGTGTACGTCGAAGAATGGCTCGAACAGCGGGAGTTGTCTCGAACGCAACGTCGGCGTAACTCGAGCGCAGAGACATCCCCCGAGGGGGATACTGTCGAACAGACCCAGCAGGGTGGTAGCTGATGATGGGGGAGACGGCTGCTGCAGCGTTCGTCTTGCAGGCCGACCAGTTGGGTCACGAGACGGTTATCCAGTGGGGATGGATCTTCCTGGCAGCGTACCTGATCCTGATTCTCTTCCTGGGCTATCTCGGTTACCGGCGAGTCGAAGACGGGATGGGTGGGACGAGTGCGCAAGACGAGTACGCAACTGCTCGCGGCGGCTTCGGATTCCTCGCGTTGGCACTCGCGTATGCGGCGACGGTCGCCTCCGGTGCGACGTTCATGAGTATTCCGGGGATGGGGTACGACATGGGATTCATGGCGGGCTACTACGCGATGATCTATCCTATCGGTATCTTCCTCGGCGCGTTGATCGTCGCCCGCGTGAGCAAGAAGGTCAGTGACCGGTTCAACTCGCAGTCGGTGCCGGACTTGCTCGGTGACCGATTCCAGAGTCCCGCACTCAGAGTCATTACGGCATTGCTGTCGCTGTTCCTGATTTTCTACGCGATGGCACAGATTTCGGCGGCCGGCTGGATGTTCGAGGTCATCCTCGGCGTCGAGTACGTCATCGGTATCTGGGTCGCTGGACTCCTGTTGTTGATTTACTTGGCGGCAGGTGGCTCCCACGCCGACATCCTGACGGACGCGATCCAGGGGGCGATCATGATCGGAATCACGTTTTTGATCTTCGTCATGTTCGTGACCGGCTGGGGGATGGACGGCGGTATCAGCTCCGTCAACGCCGCCCTCGAGAGCAGTCAGCAGTGGGACCAACACACTGACTCGGATAACGCGATCTTCCCAGGCTGGTGGGCGATCGTCCTGCTGATGGTCGCACACATCGGCTTTACCGCACAGCCACATCTCGGCAACAAGTTCTTCGCGATCAAGAGCAACCGATACATCCGTCGGTTCCTGCTCGTGACGTCGCTGGTCGGGATCTTCCTTCCGGTGATGTTCCTCGGCGGCGTCCTCGGGGCCGCACAGGGAATCGAAGTCGCTGACCCCGACGCGGTCATCCCGACGTTGTTCGTCGAGAACATCCATCCGATCATGGCGGCGTTCCTGGGAGTGGCGATCCTCAGCGCGATCGTCTCGACGTCTGACGGATTGGTCATCTCGATCTCACAGATCTTCGCGAACGACCTCTACCGCAAGTCCTACGTGCCCTGGAAAGGGGGCGATCCGGAAGCCGAGGAGGTCCAACAGCGCGCCCTGCTCATCTCGCGTATCTCGACGATTTTCATCGTCTTCATCGCCGTTGCAGCGGTCATCTCGCCGCCACAGTATCTCGTCGTCTTCATGTGGACGGGAATTGGCGGTATCATCGCCTCCTTCGGTGGACCGTACCTCGTCGGGACCCTGTGGCGACGGACGACCAAACACGCGGCCCTCGCCGCAACGGTGATCGGATTCGCGGTGTACTTCTACATCCACCTCGGGCCGCAGTTCGGCGTTATGGAGGGTATTTGGCCCTTGAACGAGAACCCGTACGCGTCGACCGGTATCGGTCTCATCGTCAGTGCGGTGACCACGGTCGTCGTGAGCTTCGTCACCGAGCCGCCCAGCGACGAACACCTCGAGAAGGTGTTCTCCGCCGAGCAGCGACTCATCGAGGATGACACACACGACGGTGCGCCGGGCGGCATAAGCGCGTCCGAAAGCGACGACTAACGTCGGCCGACTCATTTTTCGACCGACGGATTAAACGAGGGTCGCTGCTATCGGTGTAGATATGGAGATCACCGCGTTCGAGAAACGCCTCGACGAGACGACGGCGATCGAGCGGACACGGAATCTGAGTACCAAAGAGTACGTCTATACCTGGCTCGCCGATCGTCTCGGCTGGGAGCTCGACGATCAGGAGTTCGACGTGATGATCGTATATTATCCCGATTACATCGCCTATACGACTGCGACGATCCGCCAGACGTTGCGGGGAAACAAGACGCTCAAATTTCTTGCAGCCGTCGACGCCGTCACGGGCCGGGCGGGTGAAGTCGATGTCGAGTTACCCACCCAGCGAACGATCGACGCCGACCAGGAACTGGTGATCCCGCCACAGATCGACGCGGAGGAAGCCGAATCGACGTGGCGCGAGTGGCTGTTCAAGTACGTCGGGCGATACCACCGCGCGACGGAGATGCCCGAGTACTCCCTCGACGAGCTGGAACTCGTCTACACGCCCTACTGGGTCATCGACTACGGCAGCATGGAAGAGAGTCTCGCCGTCAGCGACCTGACCGGCCGCACCGCGAGAATCGAGGAGATCGAGGTACTCGAGGAGTTCTACACTCGCCACATGTGACGGGCGGTCGGTTCCGTCGATCCCGCCGACGCTTTGCTGAGCAGACGGTGGTGTGTTGCACTGGCGGCCCGGCCCCAACTTGTCCGCCCTCGCCATACCGTCTCGGTGCGGTGTCGTTTCGAACGCCGTAATCACGTGTCTTCACTCGAGACATTGCTACGTGGTCGCACAACGCAAACGTATAGTAACGGCCGACAAAATGCGGGGGTATGGATGGAACCCACACGGACGGACGGCAACTCGAGTCGATGTCGGTTGCGTTCAAGGCTCCCGACGCCCGGATCGGAAGGGGCGTCGCGACGACCGTCGGCGACGTGCTCGAACGCGCGGGTGTCACGGACCCGCTCGTCGTTACCGACGAGGGAATCGAGGCAGCCGGGCTCCTCGGGCCGATCGTCGATGCGATCGACGCCGACGCGACGGTCCACTACGCGACGACCGAACCAGCGGTCGCGGATTTCGAGAACCTCCCGACCGAGACCGTCGACGGCGTCGTCGCGATCGGCGGCGGGTCCTGCATGGACACCGCGAAAGTCGTCGCGACCCTGCTGGCCCACGGCGGCGACGCCGCGGACTACCTCGGCGTCGACGCGGTTCCCGGGCCGGTCGCGTCGCTGATCGCCATTCCGACCACCAGCGGCACCGGCTCGCAGGCCACCCAGACCGCGGTCGTCTCTCACGACGGCGTCAAACGCGGCATCAGCGACGAACACCTCCGCCCGGATTACGCCCTCGTCGACCCGTCGCTTACGTCCGACCTCCCGTCGGCACAGACCGCCCGGTCGGGGTTCGACGCCTTCGTCCACGCCCTCGAGTCCCTGACTGCACGCGACTACCGGTGGGTCGAATCGCGCCCGATCACCTATCAGGGAGCGAATCCGGCCTCGCGGGCGCTCGCTCGCGAAGCACTCCTGCAGGTTCACGACTCGCTCGAGCGGGCGACGTTCGACGGCGACGACCGCGATGCGCGGGAAGCGATGAGCGTCGGCTCGCACCTCGCGGGAACGGCGTTTTCGATCTCCGGACTGGGCATCGTCCACGCGATCGCGAGTACCCTCGGTGGACTCACGAACGACCCTCACGGTGCGTGTCTGGCCGCGTCGATCGAGGCCGGACTCACCTACAACCTTCCCGTCCGGCGGGCCGAGTACGCCGACGTCGCCCGCACGCTCGAGGTCGTCGACGCCGGCGCGTCCGATCGCGAGGCGGCCACCGCGCTGATCGCAGAGTGTGGTCGGCTGCGAACGTCGCTGAACCTCCCGACGGGGATGGCGGCGCTGGGTCTCGGCCCCGAGGATGTCGACACCATCGTCGAGAACACCCTGATCCAGGAGCGGCGACTGCCGACGAACCCGCGGGCCGCTGGCGAAGACCTCGGCGAGCATCTGCTCGAGATCGAATTCGACGGGTGAACCGCGATGCGAGTGACCGGCGGCGAGGCGTCGCGCGATCGGCTGTCCGTCGCTTCGACGCCGCTGATACAGGGGACGGAAGTTTTATTTTCCGTGCCGGAAACATCGTGGTATGGGAGCACGACCCAGTGGCAAGCTCGTTTATTTATCGGAGCCGGAACAGCTCGAGATCAAAGAATACGACGTCCCCGAGCCCGAACCGGGGGCCGTGTTGACCGAGATCGAACAAGCCAACGTCTGTGGGTCCGAACTCCACATCTGGCGTGGCCATCATCCGGAGGTCAAAGAAGGCGTTCTGGGCCACGAGGCGGTGTGTCGCGTCAGCGAACTCGGGGACGGTGTCGAAACCGATTTCGCCGGCGAACCGCTTGAGGAAGGCGACATCGTCGCTCCCGCCTACTTCTTGACGTGTCAGCGCTGTGCGCCCTGTCGGAACGGCCAGTTCAACCTCTGTGAGAACGCCTACAAGTTCTGGTCGAAACCGCCGGAAGAGCCGCCACACTTCCACGGCACCTTCTCGACGCACTACTTCATCCACCCTGACCAGTACTTCTACAAGGTCCCCGAGGACGTGAATCCGAACGTCGCCGCCGCGGCCAACTGCGCGCTCTCGCAGATGCTGTACGGGCTCGACGAGGTCGGCGTCGGTTGGGACGACACCGTCGTCGTCCAGGGCGCGGGCGGTCTCGGTCTGAACACGATCGCGATCGCTCGCGAACGCGGCGCAGACACCATCGTCGTCGAGGGCATCGACGGCCGAATCGAACGCGCCAAGGAGTTCGGCGTCGACCACGTGATCGACTTCCGCGAGTACGGGACCGTCGAGGAACGGGCCGAGCGCGTCCGCGAACTGACCGACGGCGTCGGTGCCGACGTCGGTGTCGAGGTCGCTGGCGTCCCCGAAGCCTTCGCCGAGGGTCCGTTTCTCCTGCGCGATGGCGGACGGTATCTCGAGGTCGGTAACGTCAATCCGGGCATCAACGCCGATTTCGATACCGGGACGCTCACCCGGAAGGGAATCGATATCACCACCGCGATCCGGTATCAGCCGTGGTATCTCCGGAAGGCGCTTCGGTTCCTCTCGAAACACGGCGACGACTATCCCTACGAGGATCTCATCGACGCGGAGTTCGACCTCGTGGATGTCGAGGAGGCGCTGGCCAAGTCCGATACGCGGGAGATCACCCGCGCGGCGCTGCATCCCCACTCCCACGCCGACTAATTCGGGAGACGTTCGATCGATCGCCGTTTTCGACACTTCCGTTCAACAACCGCCTGGGAGTATCCGAGCGAAGCGTTCATTTCGCTCCCGGGCAAACTACCGGTGACCACCATGTCAGAGCCTATCGATCAGCAACGCGACGAGGGGACACTCGAGTCGCTTCCGAGCACCGACCTCTACATCGACGGGGAGTGGGTCCCGGCGGCCGATGGCGAGACGTTCGCGACGGTCGATCCGGCGACGGGAGACGCGATCACGGACGTCGCCGCGGCCCAGGAACCCGATGTCGACGCTGCCGTCGATGCGGCGCGGGCGGCGTTCCCGGCGTGGCGAGACGTCGATCCTGACGAGCGCGGGCGGATCGTCTATCGGATCGGCCAACTCATTCGCGAACACAAAGACGAACTCGCGGCCATCGAGAGTCTCGATCAGGGGAAACCCCGTTCGCAGGCCGAAAGCGACATGATCGGTGCAGCCCGGTACTTCGAGTACTACGCCGGCGCAGCCGACAAACTCGAGGGCAAAAGCGTCCCCATCGGGACGGACCAGGTCGATTACACCGTTCGTGAACCCTACGGCGTCAGCGCACAGATCACGCCGTGGAACTTCCCCGGCAATCTCTTCGCCCGCGGCGTCGCACCGGCACTCGTCGCCGGCAACGCGACGGTCGTCAAGCCGGCCGAGCAGACGCCGCTGTCCTCGCTTCGGTTGACCGAACTCTGCGTCGAGGCCGGCGTTCCCGAGGGCGTCGTCAACACGATTCCCGGCTTCGGGGATCCAACGGGACAGGCACTGACCGAACACGAGGGCGTCGACCAGATCACGTTCACCGGGAGCGTCCCGACCGGCCAGCACATCATGCAGACGGCCGCCGAGACGATCACGCCCGTCACGCTCGAGTTGGGCGGGAAGAACCCCGCGATCGTCTTCCCCGACGCGGATCTCGATGCCGCAGCCGAGTGGATTACCACCGGCATCTTCACGAACGCCGGACAGATCTGTTCGGCCGCGGATCGGGCCCTCGTCCACGAGTCCGTCTACGACGACCTCGTCGAGAAGATCGTCGATATCGCGGCGTCGACGGTCGTCGCTGCCGGGGACGAAGACGAAGATATGGGCCCGGTCGTCTCCGAGACCCAACTCGAGAAGATCACACGCTACATCGAGGTCGGTCGGAAAGAGGGCGCGACCCTCGCGACCGGTGGCCAGCAACAGGACCGAGACGGCTATTTCGTCGAGCCGACGGTCTTTACCGACGTCGAGCCCGATATGCGCATCGCTCGCGAGGAAATTTTCGGACCGGTCCTCTCGGTTCTCTCGTTCTCGGACGTCGAGGAGGCCGTCGAGATCGCAAACGACTCCGACTACGGACTCGTAGCCGGTGTCTTCACCGCAGATATCACGCGCGCTCATCAACTTACCCGCGACCTCGAGGCCGGCAACGTCTACGTCAACAAGTGGTTCGGCGACACCAACCAGACGCCGTTCGGGGGCTACAAACGAAGCGGCATCGGCCGGGAAAAGGGACTCGAAGCCCTCGATTCCTACCTGCAGACGAAAAACGTCGCGATCAATCTCGAGGGTGACGCCGATCTGCCGGCATCGTAACTCGTTCTCGAGCGTCAGTCGCCTTTTCGACAGCGTGCGTCGCTCTCGAGTCGGCTGTCGGTAGCGTCTCACGAATTTAACAGCTATCTAGTACGATCGATATATAATAAATATAGTTATATTTCGACGCGGCGGTTCGGTTCCCTCGTGTTCTATCCTGGATCGGCGTCCGCGATCGGTGCAGCCATCAGTGGGCGAGGAATACAACCGTGGCTGGAGTTTGGTACCGTACTGTCTTTACCCGACAACTGTCGCGACGAATCGATGCGCCATCGGTAGGCCTACGCTGTCAACGGGACGACGGTACCGGTCATACGGTCCGTTGCCGTTCGTTGCTACTGATCGCTCGAGTGGGGCATCGATCAGCGGTAATACGCTACAACGATCCGCACCAGCCAGCGTGCACGCCAGGGACGAACAGCCGGGGTCGGACGAGCGGTCGTGTTCCGCCTATCGATCGTCGATCGGTTGTCGGCCTCGGCTGATCCCTGTCCCAAATATACTAAGTCTGTCATACTACATCTTTATATATTTGTGGCGCTTTCAGCTCGACTCGTTCTTGTGACGGTCGAGGCCGTCGAGAGTGGCTGGTCGTTTCTGCTCGAGCGACGCGCTGGGCCAACGAGGGTGCCGGTCGCGTTCCGCAGTGTGGAATTACCCGGCTCGCTCGCGGTGTTACTCCCGTTGCTGGGCCTCGACCGTCGCGACCGCCGCCAGATTCACGATATCTCTGACCTCGTCGTCGCGCTGGAGGACGTGAACCGGTTCTGCCATCCCGGCGAGCATCGGGCCGACGGCGTCGGCGCCGCCGAGTCGCTGGAGCAGCTTGTAGGCGATGTTGCCGGCCTCGAGATTCGGCAGGACCAGCACGTTCGCCGGCTGCTCGAGGTCGGTGAACTCGTAGGTGCCCTGCAGGACGTCTTCGATGACGGCGGTGTCGGCCTGCATTTCCCCGTCGACCGGAAAGTCGACGTCGTGATCGGTTCGCAGTCGGTCGGCGGCACGGCGCGGTTTGCGGGTACCCTCGTTGTCGACGCTACCGAAATCGGAGTACGAGAGCAACGCCGCACGCGGTTCGACGTCGAACCGGCGCGCGATATCGGCGGCGTGACGGGTCACTTCTGCGAGGGTCTCGGCGTCGGGATCCTGGTTGACCGTGGCGTCAGCGAGGAAGACGACGCGGTTCTTGAACGTCAGCATGTAGACGCCGGCCGCGTGATCGACGCCGTCGGCGGTGCCGACGACCTGCAAGAGCGGGCGAAGCGCGGAGGGGTAGTGGTAGGTCAACCCCGTCAGCATGGCGTCGGCGTCGCCCTGCTCGACCATCACCGACGCGAAGTAGTTGCTCTCCTGGATCCGCTCGGCAGCTTCGGTTCGGGTGATTCCCTTTCGTTTCCGGCGTTCGTAGAGCGCATCGGCGTAGGCCTCGGTGTCGGCGGTTTCGGGGTCGACGATCTCCGGCTCGAACGCCAACTCGAGGTCGGCGACGACGCGTTCGATGCGCGTTCGATTCCCGATCAAGATCGGCTTGGCGATGTTTCGGTCGGCGAGCTGGGCGGCCGCGCGGACGATCGTCTCGTCGTGGCCCTCTGCCAGTGCGAGCCGTTTGGGGTCGCTCTGGGCTTTGTTCAGGACGACGCGCATCATCTCGCGGGATTTGCCCAATCGCGCCTCGAGTTCCTCGACGTAGCTCGCACGCTCGAAGTCGGCTCGGGCCGCGCCGCTGTCGATGGCCGCTTGGGCCACCGCGGGCGCGACCTCGAACAGGACGCGGGGATCCATCGGTTTCGGAATGATGTACTCGGGACCGAACTGGAGGGGTTGATCGCCGTAGGCCTTGCGGACGGCGTCGGGGACGTCGGCTTTCGCGAGGTCGGCGAGGGCGCTGGCGGCGGCGACTTTCATCGCTTCGTTGATCTCGGTCGCGCGGACGTCGAGTGCGCCCCGGAAGAGGAACGGAAAGCCCAGCACGTTGTTGACCTGATTCGGGTAGTCGGAGCGACCGGTGGCCATGATCACTCGGTCGTCGCGGGCCGCCTTCGCTTGCTCGTAGCCGATTTCGGGGTCGGGATTCGCCATCGCGAAGACGATCGGATCGTCGGCCATCGAGCGGATCATCTCCTGGGAGACGATCCCGCCTGCGCTTAGCCCGACGAAGACGTCCGCCCCCGCGATCGCGTCCCCGAGGTCGCCTTCGGGAACGTCTCGAGCGAACTCGCGGTTGTGGGGATTTAGTTCGCCCGCCTCTGCGCGTTCGGTCGTGAGAATGCCGTCGATATCGACCATCGTCACGTTTTCTCTGCGGACGCCGAGTGAGACGTAGAAGCGAGCCGTCGCGACCGCCGCCGCACCGGCGCCGGCGAACGTTACCTCGAGGTTCTCGAGGTCTTTCCCGACGAGTTCGGTCGCGTTCAACAGCGCCGCCCCGGTGATGATCGCGGTGCCGTGTTGGTCGTCGTGAAAGACCGGAACGTCCATTCGCTCGCGTAGCGCCTGTTCGATTTCGAAACAGGCCGGGGCGGCGATATCCTCGACGTTGATCCCGCCGAAGGTCGGCTCCATCCCCGCGACGGCGTCGACGAACCGGTCAGGGTCGTCGTACTCGAGTTCGATGTCGAAGACGTCGATGTCGGCAAAGCGTTTGAACAACACACCTTTCCCTTCCATCACCGGTTTGGACGCCTCGGGACCGATATCTCCGAGCCCGAGCACGGCCGAGCCGTTCGAGACGACGCCGACCAGATTTCCCTTCCCCGTATACCGGTAGACATCGTCGGTCTCGTCGGCGATCGCCCGACACGGCCCCGCGACCCCCGGGGAGTACGCGAGGCTCAATTCTCGCTGGCTGGTCGTTGGCTTCGTTGTCGTTACCTCGAGCTTTCCGGGTGGCTCACGTTCGTGGTACTCGAGTGAGTCGTCTTCTAATGACATACCAGTCACTTCGGACATGCGACCAAAAATCTGTGGATGAGCGGCACGATAGTGTGCTAATAGTGATTTAAATTATAGATCACGAACTTACTGTCGGGCTAACTCTCGAGAACGTATCTCGGTCGTCGTCCGGAGAGCGCTCGAGGCTAATACTCCCCACGCGTCGACTGGTGAGCGACATTGATACCCACCGCATGATTTCACTCATCAGTCGACGGTTGGGAAGGCACTAGTCGTAATACCATAGATTTCTGATAGTAGGGTCGATGTACCGACACGTCGGTTACCGTCCGCCGGTTCGAAACGTACTGATCCATTGGTTAATAAGTAAAGTGTCACGTCGGGCTTGTGATTGTCTCGATTATCCGGTCCAGCCAGGCCGACCACGGTGGGCGTTCGTCGTGAGCCCCGCTGGTGGCATATTCGTTCTTGCAGATAGACTGTCTATTTCACGACCCATACTCGAGTGGTCATCTCAACGTTGTCGGAGTAGCGAATACGCATAAGTAACTGGACATCATCAGTTCGCTATGGAGATTGCCGAGGTAACGTCAGTACCGATCGAGATTCCCCTCGAGGAGCCGGTTTCGTTTTCGAATCGGACACTCACGTATCGGGATCACGCGATCACATACGTTCGAACGACCGACGGCCGGAACGGCGTCGGTTACACGCTCGGCTACGAGGCCGCCGAGCTGATCGCCGATGCGGTCGAATCGGTGCTCGCGCCGATGCTCGTCGGGGAGGATCCGCGCGATACCGAACGACTCTGGCACGAGATGTACGAGGGGACCATCCAGGTGGGCCGTACGGGTATCCTGCTCCGTGCGATTTCGACGGTCGATATCGCGCTGTGGGACGTGAAGGCCAGAGCGGCGGACCAGCCGCTGTACAAGCTGCTGGGTGGATACGCGGACGCAGTGCCGTCCTACGCCAGCGGCGGCTACTACCGCGACGAGAAGGGCCACGAGGGGCTCCGTGCGGAAGTACGCCGGTACGTCGACGAGGGCCACGACGTCGTGAAGATGAAGGTCGGCCGACGATCGATCGACGAAGAGGTCGACCGCGTTGCCGCCGTTCGCGACGAGATCGGGGAGGAACGAACGCTGTTGCTCGACGCCAACGGCGCCTGGTCGAACGCGACCGAGGCGACCCGCGTGTGTCGGGCGTTCGAACCGTACGATCCGTACTTCGTCGAGGAACCAGTGATGATCGACAAGGTAGCGACGATGGCGCAGGTCAACGACGCCATCTCGTATCCGGTCGCGACCGGCGAACTCGAGGGGACCCGTCACAACTTTGCTCGACTGCGCGATCAGGGGGCTGCAACTATCCTGCAGCCCGACGCCACGGTCTGTGGCGGCATTACGGAGTGGCTCAGGATCGCCCACCACGCGGCCGCCTACGACGTCCCAATCGCGCCCCACTACAACTGGAACCTCCACGCGCCACTCGTCGGCGCGATCGAAAACGGCTGCTGGGTCGAGTACTTCTATCGCGACATGGACGTGGTCGTCTTCGACGATGTCGTCGAGTCACCGCTCCGGCCCGATGCGGGGACGATCCGGCTGTCTGACGAGCCCGGACACGGTGTGGAACTGGACGACGATGCCGTCGATTCGTTCCGCGAGTGACGCCGAGGGGGTGAATTTTTAATATCTTCGGGTTTATAGACCAACTATGTCTTCGGAGAACGCTCCCGATCGGTCGGTCGGTGACCGCGTGGCCGGCTATCTCTCTCAGGTTCACGATACGTACGACCGGGTCGAAAATCGCGTCCGCCACTATACGCCCTCGGTCGTCCGGGTGATCGAGGTCGTACTGGCACTGGCCCTCCTTGCGGTTCTTTCCCACTGGGTCTACTGGGTCTACGTCACCGGTGCGTAGTCCGGGATGGACCGTCCCGCCCGAGCGGGGACGGAATGCATTATGCTGTCTGGGACGAAAGGGTGTACCAATCGATGGCCACCGATACGTCAACGGCGCCGCTCGAGGGTGTTCGGGTGCTCGACTGTACGCAGATGCTCGCCGGTCCGTTCGCGACGCAACTGCTCGCCGATCTGGGTGCGGACGTGGTCAAGATCGAGCGCCCAGGTCACGGTGATATCACGCGATCAACCGGTCCCGATGTCGGTGATTCGGGACTCTCCGCGTACTTTTCGTCGCTGAACCGGGGCAAACGAAGCGTCGAACTCGACCTCTCGAGCGAGGACGGCGCAGCGGCGTTCGCGTGTCTCGCCGCGGACGCCGACGTTCTCGTCGAGAACTACCGACCGGGAACGATGGCGAAGTGGGGACTCGGCGACGACGACGTCAGGACGTTCAACGAGGAAATCGTCTACTGCTCGATCTCCGGCTTCCTCGAAGGTCCCTACCGCGACCTCCCGGCGTTCGATATGGTCGCACAGGCTCTCAGCGGCAGTATGAGTATCACCGGCCAGGAAGATGGCCCACCGATGCGACCGGGGATCGCGATCGGCGACATCTGTGCCGGCATGTACGCCGTCGTCGGTGTCGTCACCTCGCTGTACGGCGGTGGCGGCGAGTACGTCGAGGTACCGATGTTCGAGGGACTGGTCTCGTGGCTCACCGAGCGGGCCGGACGGACGTTCGCCACCGGCAAACCGTACCCCCGGTTGGGAACGACCCACCCGACGCTTGCCCCCTACCAGACGTTCGAGACGGCCGACGGCTGGTTCGCGGTGGCGATTGCGAGCGACGGAACCTGGCAGTCGTTCTGTACGGCCATCGACCGACCGGACCTCCTCGAGGACCAGCGGTTCACGACGAACAACGATCGGGTCGAGCACCGCGAGGAACTGGTGAGCGAGCTCGAACCGCTGTTTCGCGACCGCACTAACGCGGCGTGGTTCGAGACGTTCCGCCAGCACGGACTTCCCGGCGCGCCGGTCAAGAACACGCACGAACTCTTCGAGGACGAACACATCCGTGAAAGCGGCATCCTCGACGACGAACTCACTATCGGCGGCGAAGAATTTCCGTATCCGCGCTGCCCGATCGACTTCGCCGGCGGGACGACTCGATCCGGGCACACGCCGCCGCAGCTCGGCGAACACACCGAAAGCGTTCTTTCTGAGGTCGTCGACGACGCGACACTCGCGCGGATCGTCGACGACCGAGAGTGAGCGCCGGTCTGGCTGATTGCAAGCGGGATCGTCGACGACGGACGACACTCGAACGGACTCAGTACGGCGGAAAGCCGGGCCGCGAGACCTCAGGAATCGTTCGCACGTCGAGGACCAGCGGCACGTCCGGATCCGAGTCGAGGTAGTCGTCGACGACGTCCAGTTCGTCGGCCGACCGAATCGTCGCCGCTTTGGCGCCGAACCCTCTCGCGATGTCGGCGTACGCGGGGCTGTCGTAGCTGCTCGCGGTCTCGCGCTCGTAAACGAGATTTTGTCGGTGGCGGATGATGCCGTAGCTTCGATCGTTGAGCACCGCGAGGACGATCGGCAAACCGAGGCGAACGCCGGTTTCGATCTCCTGGATCACCTGTAGCGTCGCGCCGTCGCCGATGTAGCAGACGACGGGGCGGTCGGGCGCCGCCGCCTTCGCGCCCAGTGCGGCCGGCAGGGCGTACCCCATCGTCCCGAAGTTACCGTTGACCAGCAGCCGTCCGGACGCCCCGATGTCGTGGAAGACTGCCGGAAACCCGGTGTTGTTCCCCGAGTCGACCGCGACGATCGAATCGTCGGGGACGCGATCGGACAGCGCCATCGTGAACTCGCGGGGATCGATCTCGCCCGACCGCTTCTCGAAGCCGTCCGCCCAGGGATCGGGTGCGCTCTCGATCGCGTCGGCGACGCGCGACGCACGATCCGGGCTCGCGTCGAGTCGCGCCGTCACCTCCTCGAGTGCCGCTCGAGCGTCGGCGACGATGCCGACCGCCGGCTGCTGGTAGGCACCGATCCCCTCTCGATCGAGGTCGATCTGGATCACGTCGGTGTCGGCGTACAGCTCGCCGTATCGCGTTGTCTTCCCCGAGAGTCGCGCGCCGACCGCGACGAGGACGTCCACGTCCCACGCCAGTTCGTCGTTCGCCGGTGACAGGAACGTGCCCGCGATCCCGCTCACCATCGGATGGGCGTCCGGTAACACGCCGCGGCCGAAGTACGTCGTCGCGATGGGTGCACCCAGGTGCTCGGCCAGCGTCTCGAGTGCTTCGCCGGCGTCCGACCGCAGCGCACCGCCGCCGGCCAGCAGCATCGGCTCGTCGGCATCCTCGAGGACCGAGACGGCCTCCGCGAGGCGTCCGTCGTCGGGACGCGGTCGCTGGCTCGGGCGCGAAACCGGCCGGTAGGATGACTCGGGTGGCTCGCGCTCCTGGATCTCTTCTGGAATCTCGACGACGACCGGGCCGCTGCGGGTCCGAGCACGGTCGAACGCCCGGGAGAGGGTTTCGGGGATCGTCTTCGGGCGCTCGATCCGAGTCGTGTACCTGGTGATCGGCGCCGCAAATGCCTGGTGGTCGAGATACTGCAGCGAGGTCTCTCGTCCCTCGACGCTCGTGTCGCCGACGAGGACGACCAGCGGGACGTTGTCGCGATCCGCGGCGGCGATTCCCGTCGCGCCGTTCGTGAGGCCGGGTCCGTGCGTGAGCGTACAGACCGAGACCTGTTGAACTGTTCGGGCGTGACCGTCGGCCATCGAAACGGCTGCCTGTTCGTGACGAGCTTGGCTAAACTCGAGATCGTGGTCGTTCATCGCGTCGATCAGATGCGCGTTCCCCTCGCCGATGATCCCGAACACCGTCTCCACACCTTCCGCAGCGATCGCCTCGAGGATGTACTCGCTGCCGGTGGCTGTCTCGTCTGTGTTCGCCATACCTCCCGTGAGGTGTGAGCTTACGTCATGGTTTCGGTCCCGGTACCCGAATTCGCCGACCGACTCTACGCGTCCGGAAGCTCCATTCCGGCGACGAGCGACGAGAGGGACTTGCCGTGGCTGTCGAGCCGAAGGGAGGTCGTCACGCCGCCCGCCAGCACCCCGTCGATAACGAAGTTCAGCGCGCTCGTCGACGGGACCTCGTAGCGGGTGACTCCCTCGGCGCCGAGATGAGCGAACCGCTCCTGGATACGGTCGGCGGTGAGCCCCGCCTCGAGGCGGTCGTAGGCTGTGTCCGAGTTGGCGACGACGACGATGTTCGAGGTGTTGCCCTTGTCGCCCGCTCGAACGAGCGCGAGATCGCGAACGGTCGTCATGCGCCCACCTCCGTGACCGAGACGGTCGGCGCGACGCGGTCGCGATCGATCAGTGTCGAGACGATACCGACGACTCGAGTAACGTCCTTGCGCGCGCCGCCACCGCCAGCGGGGCCGTTCGTGTACAGCGTTTCGACTTCGCGAGCGACGCCGCAGGCCGTCGCCTCGTCCTCACAGTGGGCGGCCACGCGGAGGGTAACTTCGTAGGGATCGGCCGCGCCAACGTCGCCGTGAAGCGCGTCGACGCCGACGAGGTCGGTGTGGAGCCGATCGGGCTCGAGGCCGCGAATCTCGAGGCGTTCGCGAACGATGCGATCGGCGAGTGCCGCTCGCCCGCGGGCGTTCGGTCCGGCGTACGAGATTTCGCCGACGCCACGGTAGCCGGCGTCGTAGCCGAGCGAGACCTTCAGCGTGTCGGGCGGGGCCTCGGCGACGGCGCCGTCGACGCTGATCGTATCGGGGCCGGTCTCGCCGAACGTAACCGCCGAGAGATTCACGACGCCGTCGGGGACGAGGTAGGCCGTGGGATCGTGGACCTCGTAGAGGAGTTGCTGGGTGCAGGTCTCGGTCGTCACCGCGCCGCCGGTGTCGGGACGTTTCGTGATCGTCACGTCGCCGTCGGCCGTGATCTCGCCGATCGGAAAGCCGAGTTCGGCCAGCCCGTCGACGTCCGCACGGCCGGGGTCCGCGAAGTAGCCGCCCGTGATCTGTCCGGCACACTCGAGCAGGTGGCCGGCGGTGATCCCCTGTCCGATCTTCCGGGAGGGTTCGGCGTGGGGAAACGCCCAGCCGAACTCGTGGATCATCGGCGCGAGAAACAGCGAGGAGTCCGCGACGCGACCGGTGATGACGACGTCCGCGTCCGCCTCGAGCGCGTCGACGATCGGGCCCACACCCAGGTACGCGCTCGCGGCGATCGTCCGCTCGCGGTAGTTCTCGACCGGGTCGCCGTCGAACGTTTCGGCGTGAAGATCGTCGAACCGGTCGGCGACGTCGGAGCCGGTGATCGAGGCGACGCGAACTCCCTCGAGTCCCGCTTGGGCCGCCAGTTCGGTCGTCGCCGTCGCCGCCGCGGACGGATCGGCCGCGCCCATGTTCGTGACGATGGTGATATCGTTGTCGACGCAGTTCGACAGCACCGCGCGGAATCGGTCCTCGAGTTGCGGATTGTATCCGGTTCCGTCGGCCAGTTGGCGCTGTTGGGCGAGGGCAACGGTTCGCTCGCCCAGACACTCGAAACAGAGGTAATCGAGCGTCGGATCCCCCGACAACTCGACTGCCGGCTCGATTCGGTCGCCTGCGTACCCCGCGCCGCTGCCGAGACGGAGCGGATCGTCGGTCGAAGCCATGGGCTGTGTTCACGTGCCGACGGATAAAAACCCGCGGGCCGCCCCGGTGAGCGTTCCGGAGAGACTCCCGCTATTGCAAACGTTCATTCCGGTCGCCGACCGTGTGGCGGGTATGCGCTCCGTTGTGATCACGACGAGCCGATCTCGGCCCGTCCGAGCGGACGTCCTCGAGAGTGAACTAGCCGACGACTGGCGCGTCGAGACCCACGAGGTCGACGCGGCCGGTCTCGAGAACGCCTCACCGGCCGAGCTGGCAGCGGCCGTGGACGGACACGACGCGTTGGTGCTTCGCCCCGGCACGGTCACTCGAGACGTCTTCGAACGCGCGCCCTCGCTCCGGGCGTTGGCCGTCTACGGCTCCGGGTACGACCGCGTCGACCTCGCGGCCGCCACCGACCACGACGTCGTCGTCACGCACTCGCCGGGGGCACCCGGTCCCGCCGTCGTCGAGTACACGCTCGCGGCGATGACCGCGTTGCTCCGGGACTTTCTCGGCATCCACGAGCGGACGACCGGCGGCGAGTGGCAGGCCGCAAAGAGCATGGGCCGCGAACTCGGCCGGACCACGGTCGGCGTCGTCGGTCTCGGCACTATCGGGCTCGACGTCGCACGCAAGGTCGACGCGTTCGGGGCCGACGTGCTCGGCTACGATCCCTACGTTACGGGCGATCGATCGGACTCGGCGATCTACCCGCGCACCGACCGCGCGACAGTCGAAGCCGCGGGCGTCGACCTGGTCGAGTTCGATGCCTTGCTCGAGCGAGCGGACGTCGTCTCGTTACACGCCCCTCTGACCGACGTTACCCGCGGCATGATCGGTGCCGACGAACTGGCGGCGCTTTCGGGGGACTACTTACTCAACGTCGCTCGCGGCGGCATCGTCGACGAGGACGCGCTGGCCGACGCCGTCGCCGAGGACCGTCTCGGCGGCGTCGTCCTCGACGTTCTCGAGGCCGAACCGCCGACAGCCGACGACCCGCTACTTACGTCGCCCGAGGTGCTGGTAACGCCCCACGTCGCCGGGGTAACCGACGGCTACCTCGAGCGCGGCGCTCGTCTCGCCGCCGAGAAAATCGAGACGATCCTCGACGGCGGGCGGCCGGATACCGTCGTCAACCCGGCGGTGTTCGACGAACAAGTATAAGCGGTCGGAAGATCCACTCTGAGTTATGTCACGGAGTATCACGGATGTGTATCGATCGTTCGGGACGAGCATCGTGTCGGATGCACTCGACGAGCACGGCATCGACGGCGTGATCACCGGCCTCGAGCCCGTCCACCCGAGCCACGCTGCCGTCGGTCGGGCGCACACGCTTCGTCTCGAGGCGGCGCCGAACCCGGGCACGGAGACGAACTTTCCGTACGCGATGCTTCACGAACTCGTCGCCGACAGGGTGCTGGTACTCGACGGCGGCGGTCCAGGGCTCTCCTGCTGGGGCGGCAACGCGTCCCAGCTCGCGGCCAACGCCGGCGTCGAAGGGCTCGTCGTCGACGGCGGCTATCGCGATGTCGCCGAAATTCGTGCGGGGTCGTTCCCGGTATTTGGCCGCGCGCCGACGCCGAAGACCGGACAGAAACGGCTCACCGTCGAGGAAATCGGCGAGCCGGTGACGATCGGCGACGTCACCGTCTCCCCCGACGACTTGCTTGTCGCCGACGCGACCGGCGTCGTCGCGGTCCCGGCCGACGCGGTCGCCGATGTCGCCGAGACTGCGGAGGAGATCCTGGGCGAAGAACTGCTGGTCGAGTCGAAGATCGACGGGGGCGCGACGGTCGCCGACCTCGAGCGAGACGCCCACGAATTCTGATCCGCTCGAGACGCGACGAGCGCTGATTTTCGCGTGCCGATCGATGGTACAGTTACAGGTTCGATCCGAGCGATCCGCCGTCGACCGGAACTGCAGCGCCGTTGACGTATCCGGACAGCGGCGAGGAGAGGAACGCGACCGTCGCCCCGAACTCCTCGGTCGTCCCGAGACGATCGAGGGGGACCTCGGCGACGCGGTCGGCGTACCCCTCCTCGTAGGAGTCGAAGTCACCGCGGTCGACCCCCTGTTCGATAAGATTCTCGACGCGTTCGGTTTCGTGTGACCCCGGCAACACCGCGTTCGCTCGCACCTCGGGAGCCAACTCCTGGGAGAGCGTCTTCTCGAGTCCCACGACGCCCATACGCACCGAGTTCGAGAGGACCATCTGATCGACGGCCTCTTTCACCGTTCGAGACGCGATCGTCACGATGGTTCCGCCGTCGTCGGCCCGGAGATGCGGCGCCGCCTCCCGGATCGTTCGGACGACGCTCATCACGAGCAGGTCGTAGGCGTCGTACCAGTCCTCGTCGTCGGTCTCGAGAAACGGACCGGAGGGCGGGCCGCCCGCGCTGGTCACGAGGTGGTCGATGCCGCCGAACTCGTCGACGGTCGTCTCGATTAACCGGGAAACGTCGTCCGGATCGGTGAGATCCGCGCTGACTGGCAGTACCGTCGCCCCGTCGGCTGCCTCCGCTTGGAGCTCTTCGGCCGTCGCGTCCAGGCTCGCTTCCGTGCGGCCGTTGACGACGACGGACGCTCCGTTTTGGACGAGCGCTCGAGCGGCGGCTTTGCCGAGTCCGCCGCTCGAGGCGGTGACGAGTGCAACGTTACTGTCGATCTGGAGATCCATGTGGAGACGTTTCAAAGCCCATCGGTATAATCGTTGTCCAGCAGGTGCCCACCACGGCGATGGAGGCGGAACGTATAGCCTAGAAATAACATAACCTGACATATTGATCATCATCTTCGAAGAGTATATATGCAATAGCCACACTACCGTGTAATGTTACCATGCCAAACCGCAGTTCGAACCGACGACGGTTCCTGAAAGCTGCTGCAATTACGGGGACAGTAGGTATCGCAGGGTGCATCGGAGACGACGATGTCGATCCGGATGGCGACGATCCGCTCGATGACGACGATGGCGGCAACGGGACGGGAAGTGACCCAGACGAGGATCGCGAGTATCACATCGATAGCGGGACCTCCTCCGGTGGGACGATGGACGTCGGCCTCGCAGTCGAACAAGGTGTCGCCAACGGCAGCGATACGCTGAGTTACTCAACGGTCGAGAGTCCGGGCTACGTCGGCACGATGTACCGGATGAACGAGGACGCCTTCGACGCCGGGTTCATCGACATCAACACGATGAACAAGGCACAAAACAACCTGGACATGTTCGAGGACGATCCTGTCGATCAACTCGCCTGGCAGGGGTTCCGGGCGTTCGACTACAACATCTACATGATGGCCGTCGACGGGACGGGGATCGAAACGTTCGACGACCTCGCTGGGGCGGATGTCTATCCGGCGGAACCCGGCTACTCGACGCGAGCGACGTCGCTCGACGTGTGGAGTCAGGAGCCGACCGCCGACATCTACGAGGAGATGAACATCATCGACATGGACGTCTCCGACGCGCCGGGGGCGATGGAGGAGGGTCGAATCGAAGCCGCTATCGCGTACGGGACGCCCGGGATCGGTAACACGGGCTGGAACGTCGAGTACGACGCCCGCGTCGATGTCCACTACGTCGAACACACCGACGCGCTCGTCGATTCGATCGAGGCGTTCGACGGTGCGGGACTCTCCGAGTTCGAAGATCCGGAGGATACGTTCCTGTGGGATCAGGACATCGGCACGGACGAGATCGTCACGTGGGACTTCACCCCGACGATCGCGATCCACCCCGAGACGGAAGACGACGCTGCGTACGAACTGGCTCGCGTCGCCGGCGAGGAGAACGACCTCATTCGCGAGGCCGAAGAGCGCTTCCTCCCCGAAGATCCGGAGGGTCTCGTCCAGGGGGCACTCGACGAGTACCCGTTCCATCCGGGTGTCGCCGAGTACTACCAGGACGAAGGCGTCTGGAACGACGACTGGGTCGTCGGCGACCGCGACAACGTCGGCGGATACTTCAACTAACGGCGGCGGGACCACCTGGCCCCACGTACAGATATTTATGATAGATACACACACCCAATACAAATGAGCACAACCACTGAATCACGAGCGTCGACCATACAGGTTAGGGTGCTCGACAACCTCATCACCGTCGGTGCGCTTGCGTTCTGGGCGATCGTCCTGTGGTGGGCAGCGACGCAAGGGATCGGTCGAACGCAGTATGCCATACTGTTCCTCGGTGGGATCCTCCTTTTGTATCTCATCACGGAAGCCAAGGAATCGGTCGAAGCTGGCGACTATCTCGACCTGCTGATACTGGTCGCCTGTGGGGCCGTGATGGTTGCCGCGACGTATTACATCTACACCGGGTACGAAGGCTTCTACATCAATAGACAGGGGTGGGCCTACGACCACGAGTACCGACTCGCGTGGCTGGTGATCGGGGTCATCCTCTATCTGACCTGGCGGTCGTACGGCAACGTCTTCCTCGCGCTCATCGGCGGCGTGATGCTGTACGCGATGTACGGTAACTACGTGCCGGGCCTCTTCGGTCACAGCGGCCTCGATACGATTTTCATGCTGCAGATGCTGATCACCGATCTCGCCGGCTTCTACGGCTCACTCACACAACTGACGGCCGCGTGGATCGCCCCGTTCTTGCTGTATGCAGGGTTGCTGTTCGCGTTCGGGGCGTTCGACCTCATCCTGCGAATCGCGATCATCAGTGCCAAATACATCGAATCCGGCGTCGCCCAGACGGCCGTCATCTCGAGCGCGATCATCGGCTCGATAAACGGCAGTTACGCGGCCAACGCCGGTATGACCGGTTCCTTTACGATCCCGACGATGATGGACTCGGGACTCTCGGGCCGGACCGCAGCCGGCATCGAGGGAACCGCCTCGACCTCCGGACAGGTCCTCCCGCCGGTGATGGGAGCGTCCGCCTTCGTGATGGCGTCGGTGCTTGGCATTCCCTACTGGAACATCATCGTCGCCGGACTCATTCCGGCTACGATCCTCGTCCTCAGTATCCTGGTCGCCGTCCACTACACGTCGATCAACGAGATCGGTGAACAGGAGATGGACTTCGACGAGTACTTCGACGAAGAGATGACCCAGAGCGACAAAATCGTGCAGGGAGTCCGCTTTGGCATCCCCTTCGCGATATTGCTCATCACGCTTGGTTACCTCCAGTACACCGTCATGACGGCGGCGCTGTACACGATCGTTGCGATGATTGGCCTCGGGATCACGACGCCGGTGCTTCAGAGCATCTACGATGTCTCGAACGGTGCCAAATCGAGACACGTCGACCTCGAGGAGGAGTGGTCGTCGGGACTGGTCCGGCCGAAACTATCCGTCGTTCGACGCAACCGCGTCGTCGATAGTTTCCTCGCGGAAGTCGGGAACACGATCCATGGCTTCCGACGCGGCGCAGTTATCCTCGCGCCGATCGCGATCATTCTGGCGGCCGTCAACGGGGTCGTCGACTTGCTGATGACGACCGGTGTCCCCTCGAGAATCGCGATCATGCTGATGCAACTGTCCGGCGGCATACTGCTGCTTGCGGTGCTGTTCGGGATGGCCGTCTGTATCGTCATGGGCGTCGGTATGCCGACGGTCGCAGCCTACGTCATCGTCTCAACGCTGGTTGCGCCGACGTTCATCAGTGTCTTCGAGGTTCCCGAGCTGGCGGCTCACTTCATGGTCTTCTACGCGGCGGTGATGGCTGGGGTGACACCGCCGGTCGCCATCGCAGTCGTGGTTGCCTCCGGGATTGCGGGGTCGAACTTCTGGAAATCGTGTGCGACGGCGATCACTATCGCCGCACCGCTTTTCGTGTTGCCGATCTCCTTTATCTATCATCCGGAGATCGTCTCGACGGCGATCGATGTCGAGTCGCTGATCAGCGGTGGCATCATCCTGATGGGTTCGTTTACCATCATCTACGCGCTCAACTACTCGTTCCCGTTGAAACGGCGGTATACGTATCCGGTACGCTTCGTGCTGTTCTGGCTCGGGGCGTTCGTGATGGTCTATCCCGGCTGGCTGTTGCAGGGAATTGGCGCTGCCGTGTTCGTGATCGTCTTCCTCGGCGAGAAGTACGTAGCAAACGGAAACAAACTCCCGTTCGCGTCGGCGACCGATCGCTAACGATTCGTTTGCCGTTTCTGTCTCGGACCGTCACCGGCGCCGGTCGACGGTTGGGAAGGTCCTAGAACGTAGACGTTCCCTCGAGCGCGTGTTCTTCGACGACATCTTCGTCCAACTCGACGCCAATACCGGGCTCCTCGGGGACGTCGATGTAGCCGTCTTGGATCAGCGCCTCGTCGCGTGCGAGCAGGTCGTCCCACCACTCGACTTCCAGCGCGTGGTACTCGAGGAGATCAAAGTTCGGAATCGCCGCACCCAGATGGACGCAGGCCATCGTGCCGACGGGGCTACAGACGTTGTGTGGCGAGATGGGGATGTAGTTTTCCTCGGCCCGATCCGCGATGCGCATCGTCTCGGCGAGGCCGCCGACGGTGGTCGGATCCGGGGTGGCGATGTCGACGCCGTGGTCGTAGAGCAACTCGGAAAGTTCGTGCACCCGGAACCGGTTCTCGCCGGTCGCGACCGGCGTCCGTGTCGCCTTCGTTACTTCCGTCTGGGCGTCCATGTTCTCTGGTGGGATCAGATCCTCGAGCCACATCAGGTCGTAGGGCTCGAGTTCGTAGGCGAGTCGCTTCGCGCTCTCGACGGAGTAATCCCAGTGACAGTCGAACGCGAGATCGATGTCGTCGCCGATCTCCTCACGCACCGCGTCGACGATCTCGCGTTTGTGCTCGATCGCGGCGTTGGTCAGCCGGCCGTTGAACGGGTCCGGATCGTTGTCCATCTCGAGGTCGAGATCGAACTTCAGCGCGGTAAAGCCCATGTCGACGACGCGTCGGGCCTCGTTCGCGTAGGCCTGTGGCGTGTAGGCGTCGGCTTCGGCGTACTCGGTCGAGCCGTCGTCGACGGCGTAGGCTTCGCCGGCGTGGCAGTCACAGTAGATCCGCACCTCGTCGCGGAACTTGCCGCCGAGTAGCTGGTAGACCGGTAGCTCGAGGACTTTTCCGGCGATATCCCAGAGCGCGATCTCGATGCCGGAGGCGGCGGTGACGACTTTCCCGGTCGTCCCGCCGTGGCCCGACATCTCCTGGATGATCTGGCGGTAGAGTCGTTGGACGTCGAGGGGATTTTCGCCGATGAGGAACCGCTTGGTGTACTCGACGAGTTCGGGGACGCCGCCGCCGCGATAGGATTCGCCAATCCCGGTGATGCCGGCGTCGGTTTCGATTTTGATCAGGTTCCACTCGAAGTTGCCCTCGACGACGGCGGTGCTGATGTCGGTGATTTCGACGTCGCGCGATTCGGCTCGGTTCGATATCTGGTTGGAGAAGTCTTTCATATCTCGTCGTTTCGTGTACGTTTCGTTTTGTGTGGCCTGTTTCGTCTGGCGTCTCGTCGGTTCGTTATTCGATTCGGAACTCGTCGATCGCGTCGGGGTCTAGTTCGACGCCGTGGCCGGGGTCGTCCGGAAGCTCGATCGTCCCGTCGCCGTCGGGCTCGAGGGGATCGACGACGAGGTCGTCGAAGACCTTGACGTCCATGTCGCGATAGAAGTACTCGACCCAGCAGCCGTTCTCGATCGCGCCAAGCAGCGACGCGTGGAGATTCCAGTTGTAGTGGGGGGCGATCTGAACATCTAGCGCGGCCGCGTGATGGGCGATCTTGAGCCACTCCGTGATGCCGCCACAGACCGTGGCGTCGGGCTGCAGGATGGTTGCTGCACCCTCGCTATAGAGTCGCTCGAAGTCGTAGCGTGGCCCCTCGAGTTCGCCGGTCGCGACCGGGTAGGGAATGGCCTCGTTGACCTCGCGCATGGCTTCGACGCTGTCGATCATGACCGGTTCCTCGATGAAGTACGGATCGTACGGTTCGAACGCCCGACACGCACGAATCGCCTCGGTCGCGTGCGACCACGCGCCGTTGGCGTCGAGCAACAGCGTTCGTTCCTCCCCGATCTCGTCGCGAACGGCGGCGACGCGGTCGACCTCTTCGTCGATCGATCGTCGGCCGACCTTCATCTTCACGACATCGTGACCCTCCTCGAGATACCGCTGTATCTCCTCACGGAGTCCCTCGTGGCCCTTCTCGTCGCGGTAGTAGCCGCCGCTGGCGTAGGACGGCACTGCGTCGGCGTATCCACCCAGCAGCTTGTACAGCGGCTGGTCCGCGGCTTTGGCCTTCACGTCCCACAGCGCGATATCGACCGTCGAAATCGCGCGCAGGACGAGTCCTGAACGACCGATCTGGACCGTGCCGTCGAACATCTTTCGCCAGAGTCGTTCGGTATCGCGTGGATCCTCCCCGACGAGCATCGGCGCGAGCACCGATTCGACGGTGTCGGCGATCAGCTCGGCGGCCTCGTAGCCGAGCGAGTAGCCGACCCCTTCGCGACCGTCGGCGGTACGGACGTACGTGATCGCGTGGTCGCGGTACGTAAGCGTCCGGTTCGAAAACGAGACTGGCTCGGCCAGCGGGATCGCTACCGGAACGCTCGTGATCTCTGTGATCTCCACAGCATACCCTTGCGAACGAATGGCAAAAGCGATCGTCTCGCGGCAATTTTCCCCTCTTCGATCGATGTCGTCGACCCGGTTATCACCCGCTTGCCGGCAGTTCGGCTGATCTGGGGCGACGAGTATGTCTGCCAGCCGTCACTGGCTTATTCGACGACGTAGTCGGCGGCGTTTTGCCCGTCGTAGGTGATGTTCAACTCGAGTTCGTTGACGGCGGCGAGCATCGCGTTTGGGAGCGTCTCCTCGAGTCGTTCACCGGTCAGTCGGTGGGAGGGACCCGCAACGGCGATCGCACCTAGTACCGTGCCGTCGCGGACGACCGGTACGCCGGCCGCGTTGATCCCTTCGACGTGTTCTTCGCGGTTGAACGCGACGCCACGTTCGGCGGTCGCCTCGAGTTCGGCGTGGAGATTCTCGCGTTCGGTGATCGTCTTGTCGGTGTGGGCCGGCAGTCCCCAACGGTCGACGACCTCGTCGACTCGATCGCGTGGATACTGGGAGAGGATCGCTTTCCCCGCCGACGAACAGTGGAGGTGGATCTGGTGTCCAACGCCGAAGACCACCCTGACGGCGCGGTCGCCGGTTCCCATGTGAAGGTACGTACCGAGCCCGTGCTCCTCGACGACGAACTGCGCCCGTTCGTCGGTCTCGTCTGCCAGCGTCTGGACGTAGGGTTCGACCTGTTCGTAGGCCGAGTCTCGCGTTCGAGCACCCCGCCCCAACCGGACGAACCGAAGGCCGATCTGGTACATTTCACCGTCTTTCGAGACGTAACGGAGGTCGCGTAAGGTACTGAGATGGCGATGGGTGGTGCTTTCGGCGAGCTCGAGATGATCTGCGATCTCCGAGAGCCGTGCCGGCCCGAGCTCTTCGAGTGCGTGGACGACCGCGAAACTCGTTTTCGTGCTCTGAATGCCGCCGTCCCCCGTGGCCTGATTTTCGCCTGTCATACGTTCATTTGTTACTCGGCGTATTTATATATTCTGCACAGCGGAATCCTATTTAACTCTCGGCTAGCAACTAGAACGGTAAAATGGAGTGCAGAGGGACGATCTCGAACGTCCGTGGCTGGTTCTGGTCTTTATCACTCCACGGAACCAGCTAATCTATTAGTGGGGTTTTTCCACCAATGTTATTACATACATACTTCTGTAAATGATGTCGTCGTCAGTCCCGAAAACGACCCACGAATCCAGGAATGCGTCCGATTCCGTCCGCCCGTGTCGTTCGACGGGATTCTGTGCTCCGGAATGTGCTGAACGTCGTTTGTGTCGGTCCTGAATTACCACTCGGCGGGCAAAACCACGCGAAATCTCACCGATTTATACCACCATACTCGTTCGATTATCCTCATACGGCCTGTTGTCGGCCAGTGCCGACGCGACTGCAGGACGGGTTGCGATTGCGTTTGGCCGTCGTACCTCGGACCGTATTCAGGTTGTCTCGAGCGCCACTTGAACGGCTCGGGGCCGGCTTACCGATGCGACGACGACGCGTGTCGTCCGCTCTTTCGGTCCCAAACCGATATATTTGGGCACTGTTTAACCCTATTGAGTAACAGCAGAATATTGTCCACTACTTTCTGCCATCGGACGAACTCGAGTCGAACAGGATTCCGTATTGCAAAATATTATGTTCTTCCGCACCGTGTCCGCTAGTACCATGACACGTACTGACGGTCCGTCTATTCCACACTGGTACGATCCGGAGAAGCCGCCGATCTCGATTACCGACGGCGACGGCGTTCGCGTGACCGACGAAGACGGAACCGACTATCTCGACTTTCTCTCCCAGCTGTACTGCGTCAATGCGGGCCACGGCAACCAGGCGATCCAGGAGGCCATGACCGAGCAACTCGAGCGGGTGCAGTACGTCTCGGCCTCGAAGCGCACCCCCGTGCGGGCCGAACTCGGGGAACGGCTCGAGCAGGTCGCCCCAGGTTCGCTTTCCGACGTCGTCCTCTCGGTATCGGGTAGCGAAGCCAACGAACTTGCGGTCCAGTTCGCTCGAGAGTATACCGACGCCTCGACGGTGTTGACGCGATGGCGATCCTACCACGGGTCGACCTACGGTGCCGGGAGCCTGACCGGCGATCCCTCGACGCGGAAGGCGGTCGAATCTCACGCTGGGACGACCGGCGCCACGAAGTTCCTACCGGCGGTCTCACATCGCTCGCCCTTCGACGCCGACTCGCCCGAGGAGTTGGCCGAGCAGGCCGCCGACCACCTCGAGTACGTCATCCGCAACGAAGGCCCCGACAGCGTCGCCGCAATCGTCATGGAACCGGTCGCCGGAACGAGTGGCGCGTACACGGCGCCGCCGGGCTACTTCGAGCGGGTGCGAGAACTGTGTGACGAGTACGACGTCTTGCTGATCGCCGACGAGGTCATCACCGGCTTTGGGCGCTGTGGCGACTGGTTTGGGATCGAGACGGAGGGCGTCGAACCCGACATGATCACGTTCGCGAAAGGCGTTACGAGCGCCTACGCGCCACTCGCTGGCGTCGTCGCGCGCCCGGAGATAACCCAGTCGATCCGCGAGGACGGCTTCCCGATCGGCCAGACCTTCGGCGGCCACCCCGTCGCGTGTGCCGCCGCCAACGCCGCCATCGAGGAGTACCGCGACGGTATCATCGACAACGTCCGCGAGCAGTCACCGACGTTCGAGGCCGCGTTGGCCGACCTCGAGGCCAATCACGACGCCGTCGGCGACGTACGCGGCCGTGGCTTTCACCGTGCGATCGAGTTTACGGATCCGGATACAGGCGATCCGTACCACGATCCGCTGGCCGAGGACGGGCACAATCCCGTCGACGACGTCGTCGACGGCGCAGCCGACCGCGGCGTCCTCATCGGTAGCGGCCGACCGGGCTACCAGGTTATGCTGTCGCCACCGCTGGTCGCCGACGAGGACGACATCACGACGGCCGTCGACGCGGTGAGCGAAGCGATCGCGGATGTCTTCGACTGATACGGACCGTTGAACGCCACCGCGTCGGTGTCAGTTCGGTATCGGGCGTACGGATCCGATACGCGAGCGGCACCGATCCCCGCCTATTTTCGATCGTATTGGACGCTGTCCGAATACTCCTCCACTCGAGCCGAGAGTATTAAACGCCGTCCAATCGAACCCCGAGTATGGAACACGCGGAACGAACCGACGTCGACCTCGACGAGACCGACCTCGCGATCTTAGAACGCGTCGAGCGCGACGACGAGGCGAACCTCGAGGAACTCGCCGCCGAACTGGGCCTCTCGAAGTCGGCGGTTCACTACCGGCTCAACAAGCTCAAAGACGCCGACGTCATCACGTCGGTGTCGGCGGACATCGATCCGCTCGCACTCGGGCTCAATATGCTCGTCATCACCGAGGTTTCGGTCGTCCACGAGCGGGGCTACGCCGAGGGAATCGGTCAGCAACTCACCGATCTCGACGGGACGTCGCAGGTCTACTATACGATGGGTGACATCGATTTCGTCGTCATCTCACGGCTCCAGGACCGAGAGCAACTCAACGACCTCATCGACGAGATGGTCAGCATCGACGGCGTCAACGAAACCGCCTCGACGTTCGTCATGAACGAACTGAAGACTGGCGACCGAACCGTCGCCAACATGTCCGAGACGATGCTCGCAAACGTCGTCGACGACTGATGCGGCCGGGCGAGCGATGCCCCGGAAACCACGACCCTTCGCATTACCGGAACGGTAATCTTTTTGCCTCTCTCGTGGGGCGTTACGGACGAGATGGACCTACAGATCGACGGCAACACGGCACTGGTAACGGCCTCCTCGAGTGGGCTCGGCAAAGCCTCGGCGAAAGCACTGGCTCGCGAAGGGGCACACGTGGTCATCAACGGCCGCGACGAGGATCGACTCGAGGATGCAGTCGACGCAATCGAATCGGTCGCCACCGGCGAGGTCGTCGCCCAGCAGGGCGATCTCACCGACGAAGACGACCTCGAAGCGATGGTCGAACGAACCGTCGACGAGTTCGGCGGCATCGACCACCTCGTGACCAGCGCTGGCGGCCCGCCCTCCGGTCCGTTTCTCGAGACCGACGACGAGGACTGGTACGACGCCTACGACCTGCTCGTGATGAGCGTCGTCCGGCTCGCTCGCGAGGCCGAACCCCACCTCCGCGACGGCGAGGGAACGATCGTCAACATCACCTCCCGAAGCGTCAAGGAATCTATCGATAGCCTGGTGTTATCGAACTCGGTCCGAATGAGCGTTATCGGCCTCGAGAAGACGCTTTCGAAGGAGTTCGCGCCGGATATCCGAACGAACGCCGTCCTCCCCGGCCCCCACGAGACGGCACGCATCCAGGATCTCGTCGAACAGGCCGTCGACCGCGGCGACTACGACTCCTACGAGGAGGGGCTCGACGACTGGGCCGGTAACCCACTCGAGCGCGTCGGCGACCCGATGGAACTCGGGAATACGGTCGCCTATCTCTCCTCGCCAGTGTCCGGATTCATCAACGGCGAGAGCGTGCTCATCGACGGCGGCTCGACGGGGGCGAACCTATGAAACCCGTCGAGTTCGATGCGGCCGAAACCTACGAGCCCGACGAGGGCTGGCAGCGCCGTTCGCTCGCGGGCAGCGATCAGTTCTCCTTCGAGTGGTTCGAGAAGCCGCCGGGCCACAGCTCCCCGATGCACCACCACGAGAACGAACAGGTCTGTCTCTGCTTGCACGGCGAGTTGACCGTCACGACCGAGGACGGCGACGCCGTCACCCTCGAGCAGTACGATTCGGTCCTCCTCGAGTCCGACGAGCCACACAAAGTCGAAAATACCGGCGACGAACTGGCGGTCGGCCTCGATGTCTTCGCACCGGGTCGCTCGTTCGACTTCTGGACGGATCGGGACGACTGACGATGCAGTATCTCGCACGAACCACCGACGGGCGAGCGCTGCTCGGTGACGAAGACGGCTACGTTCCGCTCTCGGCGGCCGATCCCGCCCTCGAGCGCGTCCAGGACGCACTCCCGCGTGCTGCGGCCGGAACGCTGCCGGCCGTCGAGGACGCACCCGCCGATCGGATCGATCCCGAGCACGTCCAGTTCGGTCCACCCCTCGAGCGGTTCGGCAAACTGTGGGGAATCGGGCTGAACTACGAGGAACACGCCGGCGATTTAGACGAACAGCGCCCCGAGGAACCGGCGAGTTTCATGAAACCCAACACCGCCCTGACGGGGCCGGGCGGTCCCATTCGCCTGCCGCCGGCCGAACGGACCGACGGCGTGACGGCGGAAGCCGAACTCGCCGTCGTGATGGGTCGGGAGTGTTGCGATGTCGACGAAGCGGCTGTCGACGATGTCGTTGCGGGCTATCTCCCAGTCATCGACATGACCGCGGAGGACATTCTCGAGCGCAATCCGCGATTCCTGACGCGCTCGAAGAGCTTCGACTCGTTTCTCGTCGTCGGTCCGGCGCTCGTCGTGCCCGAGGAGCCCCTGGATCTCGAAGAGCTGACGGTCCGGACGATCGTCAACGACAGTGTGGCTGCCGAAAACGAGGTTCGCAACATGCTGTTTCCGCCGGCGGAAATCGTCTCGTTTCACTCCAGCGTCATGAGCCTACAGCCCGGTGATCTCTTTAGTACCGGTACCCCTGGGGCGGAGCCGATCGAACCCGGCGATCACGTTCGCGCGAGCGTCGAGACGATCGGCGACGTCGAGGCACCGGTTGTGCGGTGACCGCGGTCGCGGGGTCGACGAATCGCTCACCGCCGTTTCGGACGCCCTTGGGAAAACTACACGTCGTCCCGTCCCCTACGCTCCCGTAGTGACTCAGATGGACGAGAGACAGGACGGCACCGGCGTTCAGTTCGACCGGGAGTGGTTTCGGTTCGGCATCGTGCTCGCAATCCTCTACGCCGCGTTTACCGTCGTCCTCGTCTCTCTCCTCCAGTTCGACCAGTCGATCGCAATCGCCGTCGCCGCCGGTGCGAGTGTCGTCTTCGGCGTGGCCGTTATGCTCTACGTCATCTACGTGAAAGGTGTCGACGTCAGTGTGCCCGGCCGATAGGATCCGGCCGATCGCCGCTGACGACCGAACTGATTTATCCGTCGGGCGAGACCACTCTCCCGAATGACTCGAGGGCTCGAGTGCTACGACTGTGGCTATACGTCCGACGATCAGACCGAATCGCGCTGTCGGTGTGGCGAATCGCTCTGGTTCAGCACCGACACGAACGAGTTCGCGTGGCCGACGGAAGCCTGGACGAACGGGATGTGGCGCTACGCGGATGTCCTTCCGGTTTCGAAGCCGGTCGGCGTGACACCCGGTGGGACGCCGCTCGTCCGGGCCGACCGACTCGACGAGTACGCCGGCTGTCGGCTCTCGTTGAAGGTCGAGGCCCAGAATCCGACTGGTAGTTTCAAAGACCGCGGCAGCGCGGTCGGCGTCCGTCACGCGACCGAGATTGGCCGCGATTGGGTCGGCACCGTCTCGCACGGGAATATGGCACTGAGTACGAGCGCCTACGCCGCCGCGGCCGGCCTCGAGTGTGCGGTGTTTGTGCCGGCCGAGACCCCGGAACAGCGCCTCGAGTTGATCGCGCGCCACGACCCCCACATCTTCCGGGTCGAGGGCGATTACGGCAGGCTGTACGAGCAAACGCTTGCACTCGAGGCCCCAATCACGTTCGTCAACTCCGATACGCCGTTGCGGGTCGCGGGCCAGAAGACGGTCGCCTACGAGATTTGCGAGCAACTGGCGCCGTCGGTCCCCGACGCGATCGTCCTGCCGATCAGCAGCGGCGGGCAGGCAAGCGGCGTCTGGACGGCCCTTCGGGAACTCGAGGCGGCGGGGCTGATCGACGACCTGCCGCGACTGTACGGCGTGCAGGCCGCGGCGTGCGATCCGATCGCGACGGCATATCGCGAGGGACGCGAGAGCGTCACCGCGGTCGACGCGGCGGAGACGATCGCCGTCTCGATTGCCAACAGCGATCCGCCGAGTGGCACCCGCGCGCTCGCGGCCGCTCGAGCGACCGACGGCGCGGTCGTCTCCGTTTCCGACGACGCCACTCGGAAGGCGATGGATCGACTGGCAACGGCGGTCGGGCTCTCGGTCGAACCCTCGAGCGCCGTCGCCCTCGCCGGCGTCCGAAAACTGTCCGACGCGGGCGAACTCGCGGCCGACGACGAGGTCGTGACGATCCTGACCGGCTCGGGTTACAAAGAGCGATACGAGACGGATGTCGAGTCACGAACGAAGACGATCGATCTCGAGGCGCTCGAGGCCGAACTCGAGGGGATTCTCGAGGGCAGCGAGGGCGACGTATCCCGGCAAACGAACGACCGTTGAACACGCCACGTCTCCCACAGTTAGGTTCTCACGGAGACGGATGACCAGTCGGGAGGCCACCAGTCTCGGCCGTGAATCTCCAGATGAACCTGTGCGATGATGCCCAACAGCGGCAATTCTAAGAGCGGTCCGATAAGCGGCTCATTCGGGAAAGCAACGACTGCAATCGCAAGTGCTGTCGATGAGTTCCGGGATAGAATCGTATTGTTGAAACAGACCATCTCATCGTACGAAAACGAAAGTATCTGCCCGATTCCAAACCCAACCCCGAGATTGATTGCTTAACCAGCAGACTCGATCCAACGACGCGCCGGTTCCCAAACGCTGCCCGGAGTCGAGAGAGTGGGATGCCGACGAACGCAGCGAACAGCATTCCCATCAGAAACGGGAGAATCACGGAGTCTGCAACGGCAGGCACACCGGATACCCGTCCGACTGTGAGCCCTCCGGCGATGGCGATCAACACAAATATCGTCTGATACTTTTCGACGAAATCCATCGTTCCTTGGTATTATCGATTGCAGCCGATAATCCGTATCACGCCACCTCGTCGGCGACGGTCTCGACGGCGTCGACGACGACCTCGCCGACGGTCTGGACGGCGTCCTCGCCGATCGTCAGCGGCGGTGCGAGCATGAGATGATCGCCGGCGACGCCATCGATCGATCCCGACCCAGGATAGGTGTAGACGCCCCGATCCATCGCGTGCTCGTAGATCCGCGTGGCGACGTTCAGATCGGGGTCGAACGGCGCTTTCGTCTCGCGATCCGCGACGAATTCGAGACCGATCATGGCACCTGCGCGGCGGAAATCCCCGACCATCGGGTGATCGCGCAGCGTCTCGAGTTCCGCCTCGAGTTGGGCACCGCGTTCGCGCCCGGTCGCCAGCAGGTCGTCCGTGTAGCGCTCGAGGACGTCTGCGGCGATCGCGGCCGAGAGCGGGTTGCCACTGAACGTGTGGCCATGATCGAACGAACGCTCTCGGTCGGCGGCAAACGTCTCGGCGATGTCGTCACAGACGAGTGCAGCACTGATCGGCGTGTAGCCGCCGGAGAGCCCTTTGCCGACCGTCAGGATATCCGGCACGACGTCGAATCGCTCCACCGCGAACTGCGGACCGGTTCGACCGAGCCCGGTCATGATCTCGTCGGCGATAAACAACACGTCGTACTCGTCGCAGATGCGTCGAACCTCCGCGTAGTACGCCGGATGGGGATGGGCCGCGGGAATACTCGAGCCCGACACCGGCTCGGCGACGAACGCCGCGATCGTTTCGGGTCCCTCCTGTTTGATCACGGTCTCGAGTTCACCGGCGGCGGCGACTGCCTGTTGTTCGGGCGTTCCGTCGTACTGCCAGCGATAGGGATACGCAGGCGGAATGTGAGGCCAGTTCTGGAGCTGTGGCTCGTAGGCGGCTCGCCGGGAGGTGTTGCCCGACGCCGAGAGTGCACCGAGGGTCGCGCCGTGATAGGATTGCCACCGGCCGACGACCTGGTGTTTGGTCGGACTCCCGCGCTCGCGGTGGTAGGCCCGCGCCAGCTTGAACGCGGTTTCGTTCGCCTCGCTTCCGGAGTTCGCGAAGAACGCGGCGTTGAGATCGCCCGGCGCTCGCGTCGTCAACTCGTCGGCCAGTCGCTCGGGGGCCTCGTTCGTGAAATGCGAGAGGCTGAGATAGGCCACGTCCTCGAGCTGATCGCTAATGGTGTCCTCGAGTCCGTCGAGCGAGTGGCCGAGGTTGACCACGGCAGCGCCTGCTGCGGCGTCGACGATCTCGCGACCGTCGTCGGTGACGAGAAATTCGTCGTAGGCGCGATCGATCGCGAGAAACTCGGGGTCGATACCGCCGCCCCACTTGTAGAAGACGTCGTTTTGATCTTCCATGGGGTTGGATCGCATAACGACCGAGGTAAAACTTTCCAGTCGGATCGACGACCGACCGCGACGATCGGTGCAACTCGCGACGGTGGTTCGTCGTTTCGCTCGACAGTCACCGGGCGCTGAAATCACGCCGCTTTCGGAGACGACGATCGATCCCGGGGCCTCTTCGAGACGCTCTCGTCGGGTGCGTGCACCGACCTCGCGGATCGCCACGAGGATCTTTTCGACTGACCGTCGGCGCGGTCTCCGTCGCTACTCCTCGGTTGGAACCGCGGACTCGCCCGTCCTCCCAATCCGAACCGGCTCGGCGTGCCACTCGATCTCGAGGCGGCGGCGCGAGAGATACGGCGCGAGCGTCTCGGCCGAGACGAGTCCACAGTAGGTTTCTCCGCGACCCACCGGCAGGTGGGTGACGCCGTCGTCGCGCATTCGCCGTGCTGCGGTCGTCACCGACTCGCTCGGCGCGACCGTCGTCACCGGCGCCGACATGATCGTCTCGACGGGGTGGGACTCGAGCGTTTCGGCGACGAACGCGACGATGTCGGATTCGGTCACGATCCCGACGACTGTCCCCTCCTCGAGGACGACGAGTGCCGGCACGTCCGGATCGCGGAGCCGTTGTGCGGCGTCGTCGACTGGCGTCTTCGGCTCGATCGAGTTTGCAGTGGTGGCCGTGACGGTTTCGATCGGTATGTCGATCATTGGTTGGTGCTTGGTATCACTACACACTATATATCGGTTGTGTATATGTGATGTATATTCCCTAGAGAACCGATCGATCGGGCACATTTTGGTTTCGTTTCACCCTCTCTCTTTTCCCACCCGTCACGATTGGTTCCTACCGGTTGATCGGTCTCCGCGACCGTTTCTCGGCCACTGGTTGGCCTCGAGATCCGTTCGTGAAACTGATCGGTGGTACTATGAACTCCAACTAGAATGATACTAAGTATATAATTTATTTATTATTATGGGGGCTCCGTAGCTAGTATGTGATACTAGTTGAAATATGGATAACGCACTAAAAAGAGCGTCTAATCGCTTCCAGATTATCGAGCCAATCTTGGGGGCGCCAGATGTCAATATAAAATCACTCACTAGATCTTGACTTCTGAATCGAAGACGGGTTGGTCACGACCGGTGTGATCGCCTGTCACGGATTGACTCCGCCTCCTGTTTTCCAGTCCCACCACGAGCGGTATAGTTCCACTGGAACGTTTGTCCAGCAATCCGTACGTACGGGCACTCACAACGGCGTCAAGTCGGGTTTTTCCGAATGCGCGTGGGCCGCAGTGAGCCGCCACAGTCCGGGCAACTCGAGCGATAGGAGACGGGATGAACATCAGACGAACAATCGATGCACTCGTAGCGACTTTCGTATTGTTTCATATTCTTTTCCTCGCGTATGGCTGATTGCCACACGCACAATTAAAACTTTTGCTGGACAAATGTTTGGTTGTTCTATCGTTACGTGGTACGATTACGTTCACTCGGCTGGTTCGGACTCGTCGCGTTCGTCGTCGGCCTCGAGGACGATATCGTACTGATCGCGCAGCCGTTTCTTGTCGAATTTGCCGGTCGAGGTCTTGGGGATCTCGTCGATGAACTCGTACTTATCGGGGAGCCACCAGGACGGGAACGTCTCCGAGAGGTGGCCGTCGAGGTCTTCGGCGGTGAGATCCGCGTCCGGCGTCGGGACGATGGTCGCCAGCGGTCGCTCTTGCCAGCGTTCGTGCTCGACCGCGATGACGGTCGCCTCGGCGATGCCCTCGTGGGCCATCAGTTCGTTCTCGAGTTGGACCGACGAGATCCACTCGCCGCCGGATTTGATCATGTCCTTATCGCGGTCGACGAGGTCGACGTAGCCCATCTCGTCGCGGACGGCGATGTCGCCGGTCTTGAGGTAGCCGTCGTCGGTGAACGACTGTTCGTTTTCCTCGGGCCGGTTGTGGTAGCCGTCCGTGATCCACGGGCCACGAACCTGCAGTTCACCCATCGTCTCGTCGTCGTGTGGCACTTCGTTGCCGTCGTCGTCGATGACGCGAATGTCTACGCCGGGAACCGGGAACCCTGCTTTGGAGCGATATTCGTACTGCTCCTCCGGCGAAAGCGCTTTGACTTCCTTTCGGAGCGTACTCAGCGTACACAGCGGCGAGGTCTCGGTCATCCCCCACCCCTGGATGATCGGCGCATCGTACTCCTCGTCGTACTTCCGAATCAGCGACTCGGGCGGCGCGGAGCCCCCGACGGTCAGCCGATCGATGTTCGAGATGTCGACCTCCGGGTTGTCGTCGAGATACTCGGCCATCTCGAGCCAGATGGTTGGGACGCCCGCCGAGACCGTCACCTCCTCGTCGGCGATCAGGTGGGCGATCGACTCGGGGTCGGTATGGACCGACGGGAAGACCTGTTTCGCTCCGGCAAAGGTCGCAGCGTAGGGGATCCCCCAGCCGTTGGCGTGAAACATCGGGACGATCGGCAACGCGACGTCGCTCTCGCTGACCTGATTCGCGTCGACGTGGCCACACATCACGCTGTGGAGGTACATCGCCCGGTGGCTGTAGGTGACACCCTTTGGCAGCCCCGTCGTCCCGGACGTGTGGCACATGCCGTACTCGGTGTCCTCGTCGATGTCGGGCCACTCGTACTCGGTCGGCTGGCCTGCAAGCAGCGACTCGTAGTCCGTCACGGGCTCGAGGTCCGTTTCCGGCACCTCGTCGGCTAACACGACGTACTGCTCGACCGACTCGAGGTCGTCGGCGTTGGCCTCGACTTTCTCGACGAGGGCCGGATCGACGAAGATCACCTCGTCGCCGGCGTCTTCGATCGTGTGGACGAAGTGGTGATCGGGCAGGCGCATGTTACACATGTGAAACGACCGCCCCGTACACGCCGGCCCGAAGTAGAGTTCGAAGTGGCGGTAGTGATTCGTCGCGACGACGCCGACGCGGGAGTCGTCGTCGACCTCGAGCTCGTCGAGAGCGTGTGCGAGCTGGCAGATTCGGTCGTGGGCGTCGGCGTACGTATACCGGTGGATACTGCCATCCGGACGTTTCGTTACGAGTTCTCGATCAGGGAACAGTTCGGCCGCACGATCGATTACCTTGTCAAGCGTTAACTGCACACCCATCATGGCTGCCAGAATTGTACTCATACAACCCCTTATACTATTTGCCGGTTTGCGGCCAATGTATCCGCAACCCCGCCGAGAGCCGCTGGTGTGGCTCGTTTATGTTATGTGGCCTGTGTCCATCTGATACGGATTGTTGTAGCGTTTTCCCGGTGATCACCCGGACGGGGTCGGTGATCACCGGTAAAGAACTACAACGGTCCGTATGAGACGTGCTCGACCCTTCGTTTCGGAGTGATACGGCAACAATTATAACAGTCTGCTTGGATACCAGGGTATGATCACCCACCGTTTGAACTGGTATTTGGCAGTGAATTCCCTCGACCGCGACGCTCAGACGAGTCTGTGGTGATACCGATGGTATCACTCAATCGAAAGACACGTCGCGTCGGCTTCCTCGACCGACTCAAGACCGGCTGGACGCTCACCAAAGACAGCATCAGCGTGATCCGTCACCATCCACAACTCATGGTGTTTCCGCTGATCGCTGGCCTCTCGAGTCTGCTCTTTACGGTGTTGTTTCTCTTCCCGTTGGCAGTCGCCAACCTGTTCGGAAGCGGCCTCGAGTACGCCGTGCTGTTCTGTCTGTATTTTCTGACGACGTTTTTCAGCACCTACTGTTCGGCCGCGTTGGTTTACGGTGCGAACGAAGCGTTCCACGGGCGAGAACCCGGCGTACTCGACTGTCTCGAGGCGGTCAGCGATCGGCTCGGCCCGATCATCGTCTGGTCGGCTATCGCCGCGACCGTGAGTGTAATTCTCAAATCGTTAGAGGATTCCGACAATCCGATCGCGTCGGTGCTGGGCGCGCTGTTTGCGGTCGGCTGGTCGATCATGACCTTCTTCATCGTCCCGGTGATCGTCTTCGAAGACGTCTCGGTGACCTCGATGTTCAAGCGGAGTGGACGGACGTTCAAGGATACCTGGGGAGAGACGCTCGGGGCTGGATTCGGGATCACGTTGATCGTCGCGGTGATCGGTGCCGTCCTCGTCGTCGGTGCGCTCGTGGTGTCGATTCCGGTCACGGCGATGTTCGTCGCGCCCGGCCTCCTCCTGACGGTGTTCCTCGTCGGTGGTGCGCTCGTGTTCACCTACCTCCTCAGCCAGACGATCTGGGGGATCGCGAAGACGGCGCTTTACGTCTACGCAGTGGAGGGTACCGCCCCCGAGGAATTCCAGAACTTCGACTTCGAGACGCTCGGCGGCCGGACGACGCAATCGGCTTCCCCACGAACGACTGCCAAGCCGGGAATCGAGACCGACGACTAATACGGATTACTGTACCGATTTACCGGCGCACCCGCCGCCCGGGTCGCGGGTGCGCCGGAATTGACTTACAGTAAACCGTATAACTCCAACGACCAGTCACCCGGAATATACGTTCTCCGTCCGCTGATTGGTCACCCTCCCCTCCCAGTGTGCAATCGGCCTTCGGCGCTTGGAACGCCACTCGAGTTACCCGACCGTAACCGAGTCGGTTATCATTTACTTCGCTTACGTTGAAGCGTGCCTGGTTCATCGGTGCTTTCCAGTGGTCGATCTCAGTGGTGGACATTGGGGACGACCGGACCATACCATGTCACACGAATCAACGGATGGAGACGTTGCAACCGAGCCACAGACATCGACGACCAACCGAGAACCCAGCGACGAACCGCCGGCAGTTGCCGAGGAAACGGCCGGCGAAACCGAACTCGGAATCAGCGAAAACGTCGCCGGAGCGCTGGCGTACTTCTGGGGCTTTGTCACCGGGGGCCTCCTCTACGCCGTCGAAACCGAGAACGAGTTCGTTCGGTTTCACGCTGCACAAAGTATCGTCCTCTCGGTTGGACTATTCTGTTTCTTCGTTGGATTTACCGTCTTTCAATTCTTCGTCGGCTTCTTGTTGGGCGATATCATGATCATCGGCTTTCTGATTTCGATCGGATTCTCGTTTCTCTGGTTGGTCATCGGGTTCGGTACCTTCCTGCTGTATCTATACCTCATGATCACTGCGTTCCGCGGGCGACAGAAACGCCTCCCGATCGTCGCGTCGATAAGCGAGACGCACCTTCTCTAGGTATCCTCGAGGGGCGTCGCAGCATCGTCCAGTTTCGAGCGTAATTCAGCGTATGCGTCTGATTCTTCGAGACGAGTACGATTCGCGACCGTCTCCAGCAGTGATAACTTTGCGGCTATCGCTCGCTGTTCCCGGACGGCTGGCGACTCTCCCTGGCGTTTCAGTTGCTCGTCGATCGTCTGGAGTGCGGTTTCTCGGACGATCGGTTTTCGGTGCACGTCGTCACAGTCGCTCTCGAGCAGGTCGAGATCGGGGCGACTGTCGACGAGCAACACCGTTCGACACGACCCAACTGAACTGGTAACGTCCGACGGCGTCGCTCCGGGAAACCCATCGTCGAGCACGACCACGTCGACGGCGTCGTCGAGTTTCGCGTCGAACGCGTCGGCGCTGTGAGCGCGTCGCACGGCGTAGCGTCCCGCAAGCCAGTCGCTGTACATTTCGGTGATCCGGCGGTCTCTGTCTACAAGCAATACCGTCGGCGTCGCCGTCTCGAGGTGGCGTGTCCCCCACTCGCCGAGAGCGTCGAACACCGGTTGCATATCGGCTCCCGCGGCCGTGAGTTCGTAGTTGACCCGCAGCGGTGATTCGCTCTCGACCGATCGTTCGACGAGCCCGGCGTCGCTCAAGGCTTCGAGGGCATCCGTAAGCACTTTCGAGGAGACGTCCGGAATCGCCTCGAGCAACTCGTTGAAGCCAAGCGGGCCGTGATGCGAGAGCGTGACGACGATGACGGGGTGCCACTTGTTCGAGAGCAGCGACAGCGCCTCGAGTGCGGTCCGTGCGGTCGCTGGAACGTCGGTCTCGGAATCCGTCATACCCTCGGTTCAGAGCGAGACACGTTAATTGTTCGGTGAAACAGCTCTTTCACCGCTGCGTAGAGACTGTTTACGGTCGGGTATCGCCGTTCTATCGGGAGGCCTCGGTACTATCGGCTTGGACCTCGCAGAACGTGACACCGGTAACGGCAACCCGTGCGCCACCGCACGGTGATTCTTCGATACGAACCGACCATCCGTGGGCCGTCGCGATCTGGCGAACGATCGGAAGTCCGAGTCCGGTCCCGTCGTCCGAGGACGTATAGCCGCGGTCGAAGACCCGATCTCGCTGGTCGGGTGCCACGCCAGGCCCATCGTCGTCAACGGCGAACCCGCCGGGGATCGACCGAATCGTCACCGACACCTCCGTTCGATCCGTCGGAAACTGTTCGAGTCGGGTCGTCGCCGTCGCCGATCGATCGCCGTCCGAATTCTGACCGGACCACGACATGCCGACCGTGGACCCACGTTCGACACTGTCGTCGGCCCGTGGCTGACTGCACGTCGACCCGTGTTCGACACTGTTTCGAACGCAGTTCTCGAGCAGCTGTTGGAGGCGGTCGGGGTCGGCTTCGATCGTACAGTCGACATCGACGGTGAGCGACGCGCCGGTGGTCCAGACGCTGTGCCAGGCTCGCCGGGCGACCGTCTCTAGCGAGACGGCTTTTGGATCGTCGATCCGACGGCCGGTCTGAGCGAGATCCAACAGTCCGTCGACCAATTGGTCCATCCGGTCGGCTGCGTCGAGTACCTGCTCGACGTGTGTCGTATCGCCGGTCCGGACGGCCGTCGTCGCGGAACTTCGCAACTCCATCAGCGGCCCCTGAATGTCGTGGGAGACGATGTTGGCAAACTCCGAAAGCGTCTCGTTTTGCTCGAGTAGCTGCTGTTCGCGACGAATACGCTCTGTGACATCACGAACCACGACGACGTAGCCGGTCGCTTCGCCGTGTCGTTCGACGGTCGAGGACGTACAGTCCAAGTGGCGTTCGCCGTTGCCGGTCTGGACGGTAAACTGGAGGTGGCCGACCGTCCCCGTCTCGAGAGCACGAACGGTTTCGTCCGGAACGCCGGTAAAGAACGCCCGCGCAGTCGCACCCACGCCCGCCTCGCCTGGGAAGTACTGGCGCGCAATCGCGTTGTAGTCGACGACGTGGCCATCGGTATCGAGTGTGACGACCCCGTGTGGAAGCTCCTCAAGTGCGGTCTGGCGAGCGATCGGGACGACGTCGAGAAACTCCGCGCGATAGAGCGCGACGGTCATAATACCTGCACTCACCACGAACCCAGCCGGTGTCAGATCGGTGGTCGCTGAAACGAATCCGCTGAGCGTCGCGACGTTTGCGACGGCAGTTGGTATCACGGCGGCACTCAACAGGGCACTTTGGCGTCGTCGCAACCCGACCGACCGAATCGATTCGACCGCCAGGAGGGCCGTCGCGGTGGCCATCAGTGCGTAGTTCACCGCCGCCTGGACCCAGAACCAGCGTGTCCAGTCGGGCGTTAGCGTTTCACTGCCAGCGACGACAGCAGGATCGAACGCGACGTGATGAATCGGATTCGTCGCCAATACGAGGAGCTCGACGGCGACGTACCCTGCAAGCGCGCCGGCGAGCCATCGCCTCGGTGGTCGTCCGTTCGCGATGCGCAACGCCAGCAAAAACCAGCCGACCGAAAGCACCGTCGGGGCGACGAGTCGTCCACTCCAGGTAAGCGTCGTGATCGAGTCGTTGCCGACGAGGATGCCCACACCGAGACTAAGCGGCCACAGCGCACACCCCAGAACAGTGACGGCAAAGGCAGTGCTACCCGGTGTGTCTCGCCGAGTGAACGGCTTATAGATGAACGCGAGTATCAGAAACCCGGTCACTAGGTATGCGACGCCGATCACTGAGAACTCCCCCATCGTACAACTATCTAGAACCCGTGATATTAACTGTTTTCAGCAAGTCGACGAGTGATCAGCAGCCGGTTCCTACGCAATGCAGGCGATGAACGATCGAAACAAATAGAGTGTCGCCACCACGAACTACCGTATGCATTCGTCAGGGAAACTGACGATTCTCGTCGTCGAGGACGATCCCAACGACGCACGAGTCGTCGAACGGTTGTTGATCGAACAGCGACAGGCGGGATCGTCGGGGGCCCTAGCCGAACCGATTACCATCGATAGCATCGACCACGCGGAGTCCCTTCGGTCGGCGTTCGACCGGATCGACGAGGGGTCACCGGACGTGATCCTTCTTGATCTCAACCTGCCGGATAGTCGGGGACTCGAGACCGTCGAGCGCGTCACCGAGCGGGCCCCCTCGATCCCAGTCGTCGTGTTGACTGGCCAGACTGATGTCGGCATCGAAGCGATTCGATGCGGGGCACAAGACTACCTTCTCAAGCGATCGATCACCGCCGAACTACTCTCCCGGACGCTTCGCTACGCCGTCGAACGGTCACGAACGCAATCGACGCTGCGCGATCGAACCCAGCGCCTCGCAGTACTGAACAACATCATTCGAACCGACATTCGCAACGACGTGAGCATGATCGTCGGTCGAAGCGATCAACTTCGGGACGACACGTCGGGAACAAACGCCGCGGCCGCCGAATCCATTCTCGAGGCGAGTCACCATCTGCTCGAGATCACCGACGCTGCCGCGGCAGTTATGGACGTTATTTCGGGCGAGGTCGACGACGTCCGTCAACCGCGTGACCTGAACGCAATCCTCGACGATGCGATCAGTGACTGTCGTCGTCGCGAGGACGTGGACCTCGTCGTCGAACGAACGCTGCCGACCGATCGATCGGTGACCGTCACCGGCTCGGCGATGCTCGGATCGGCCTTCGAGACGTTGCTCTCGAACGCAACCGCTCGTCCCAGCCGCGAGCGCGTTCACATTACCGTCACGGTGTCTGCCGACGACGAACACGCCGTCGTCGAGATTGCAGATGATGGCGTTGGGCTGACCGACACCCAACAAACCGCTCTCACCGATGGGACGGCTATCGACGATCGAGTCGATCTCGATGCCGGACTCTACCTGGTCCGCACCGTCCTCGAGAAGATCGACGCCGAGATCGACGTCCGCGACAACGAGCCGTCCGGAACGGTCACGACGATAACGCTCGAGCGGGTCCAGCGATCAGACGGCGACTGATCCGGACTGTTATCGGTCAGTGTCGTGCAACCACGACGCCATTGCGCCGGTAAATCGGTATACGACCGTTATCAGTCACCCTCGAGGGCCACCAGGTCGTCGACGTCGGGGATGTCCGCGGCGGCGTCGGTGATCTGTTGCATCCGGTCGGTGTGTTTCTCGACGGCGTAGGCGGCCAGTTCGCCGTCCTCGAGGCCGACGCGCTCGTCGGGGTCGTCGGGCTGGTAGCGGTTGTCCTCGGTGATCCCCTGGACCAGCGGGATAAGTTCGGTGACCGTGTCTTCGATCAGTTCCGGGTCGACGCCGTCGGCGATGAGCTTCTTGAGCTGGTTCATGCCGAAGCCGACGTGACGGCCCTCGTCGCTGCGGATGTTGGTAAAGCCCTCGACGAGCCCCGGCAGATACGGCAGTTCCTCGAACTCGCCGCCGTAGGAGGTCTGCATCCCGTAGTAGCCCGTCTGGGCGAGGATCCCCTCGACGGTGAGGTGGTAGTGACAGTACGCGACAGCCCGGTTTTCGGGGGTGTCTTCCTCGAGCAGTCGGAACTGGGCCTTCTTGTTCCGGTCGAACAGTTCGACGTAGGGCTCGTTGAACCACTTGTCGTCGCGCGGGTTCGATCGTTCCCAACCGAGTTCGTCCTCGACGGTCCAGACGACCTCCCGCCAGTAGCGGTCGAAGAAGTCGGCGTGTTTGGCCTCCTCGTAGAGCTGGGTCGTTAGGAACAGCTGATCGTCGATATCCTCGAGCACCGTGGCAAGCGGCGCGAGGTCCTCCGTCACCGCGTCCTCGCCGGCACCGAACTTCGCGATGCCACTGAGGGTGCCGGCCCACGAGCCCTGATCGTAGCCCTCGGTCGTGTCGATGTGGGTGAGCAAGTTCTCGACGTCCGTCTCGAGGTCGATCTCGCCGGGATCCCAGTGGCGCTCGACGGCGTTGCGGTAGTAGCGGTTCGACCGTGAGTCGCGGTCCATCACGTCGGATGGCGCGTATTCTGTTGCCATGTCACATACTTGTCGGGGACGCTATTAACTTTTGCAGGCTAAGTCCCACCCTCAACGAGCGAGTCCGTAGGACGAGCGAAGTAGGGTGGGGTAGTTCATATCACGTCCTACGCTCGCCGGTATCGTCTGCCCGGTCGCGATCGTTCGGGCGTTCGTGAGCATCTAACGAGGTCATCGTTTCGTAGGTCTCGAGGCGGTCACGCTTTCGAAGCCGGTAGCGGTAGTAGGGGTAGGCCAGGACGAACCAGCCGACGAGGACGATGCCGACGACCGGTTGCTGGAGCAGCGTGATAATCCAGAACGCGCCGGTCGCTGCGGCGCCGCCGAGCACTGCGAGCAGGAGACCGCGATAGCGCCGGAGCCGGAACGGCGCGGTCGCGTAGTGGTCGGGAAACTCCCGCGGGAGGTTCCAGAGGCCGATCGCACAGAAGAAGTAGGCGGTGAGGCTGGCCAACCCGATGAACGTCGAGAGGCCGACGATTTCGTCCGCCAACGGGACGAGCAGGAAGGGTGGGCCGCCCAGCAGCGCGACGGCGTAGTGTGGCGTCTGGAATCGTGGGTGGATTTCGGCCAGCGCCGAGGGGAGGATGCCGTCGCGACTCGCGCGCATGAGCGTCCTCGAGAAGACCAGCAGCGTCGTGTTCACTGTCGTCACGACCGCGAACATCGCGCCGGCGGCGACGACGTAGGGGCCCCACCAGGGGAGGAAGGTCGCCGCGGCGAGCGCGAGGTCGGCCTCGCCGCCGAGTTCGGTGTAGGGGACGACGCCGACGAGGACGGCGATGAGCGCGACGTACACCACGGCGACGATACCGATACCGAGCCCGAGGACGAGCGGAATCGTGCGGCCGGGATCGTCGATCTCTTCGCCGAGTTCGATCAGGAGGCCAAAGCCGAGAAACGGGTAGAAGAGGGCGACGACCGCGAGCGCGAACGCGCCGGAGTCGGGGAAAAAGGGCGTGTAATTACTGCCGTCGACGGCGCCCAGGCCCGGGAGGATGAAGACGAGCAACGCGGCGACCAGTCCGACGACGAAGCCGAGTTGCACCTGCGTGACCAGCCGCAGGCCGATCACGTTGACGACGAGCACGAACGCGAGCAACACGTAGATCAACGCCAGCGGCGAGACGTCGAAGAAGGTCCGCGTGTACTCGGCGAAGCCGGTCGCGGTCACGAGTAGGGATGCCCACGCCACCAGCGGGATCGTAAACGGAACCAGAAACCCCCAGAACGGCGCGGTGAGCCGGGAGATATAGACGTAGAGGCCGCCGGCGACTGGCATCGCCGAGCCAAGCAAGGCGTTGTAGAGCACGACGAAACTCGCGGGAATCGCCGCCAGTAAGATCGCGAGAACGAGCGCCGGACCGGCTTCGCCGGCGAGTGGACCCGGCAACACGAAGATCGGCACCGCGATGGCGTTGCCGACCAGCAACGCTAACACGCCGAACAGCCCGACGCTCGAGGAGAGCGTCTCGGGGCCGGTCTCAGCCACTGGACTCACCGACAGCCTGCCGATCGCGCAGACGGCGTCGGATCTCGTACCGGCGCAGCCATCGTCCGACCACGTAGCCGACGAGTCCGCCGGCGATGGGCGCGACGACGAGCAGCGCCTCGAGGATCACCACTCCGACGAGGATACCGAGGCCGAGTCCGACGACCAGCCCGCCTTCGGGGTACTGGGCTGCGGCGACGTCTCGCTCGATATCGTCCATCTCGGCCGGGGTGTCACGGTAGCGCCCGATTGCCATGTCATGGCCCACCATACGTCGGACAAAGAATCTTCCGGCAATATTCGCGCCTCACGACGCTAAATAATGGCCAATCCTCGAGCCGAAGTGGCCCCGACGTCTCGCCGCGTCGTCAGGATTGCTGGGTAGCTGTGCCGATGACGAAGATTTCCTCGTAGAGGTCCGCTGCGAGGCTGTCGATCTCTCGTTCGGCGTCGCTGGCGGCAACCGAGTCGCCGACGCCTTGCCACTCGACCGAGAGCCTCGAGATAGGTGCCAGTGCCACGCCACCGACGGTGACGGTGCCGTCGGGTGTCTGGACGGTCCACTCCGTTCGCATGCCGTTCGAGGATTTCGTGACGGCCTCGATTTGCCCCCCGGCATCGGTCCAGTGCTCGATCAACCGATCGGCGAGTCGGCGTAACTGTCGTTCGCCCAGCACGTGACTGAGGATTCCGAGTCCGGCGAGGACGACAAATGCGGCGAGTGCAAACGCGATTCCCCCGTAGGGAACGTTCAACGAGGCGGCCAGTCCCGCCGTCACCACGACCAATCCCAGCACACGGGCATCGAACGCGGTCGGCACCGTCCCACTCCAGTCTGCGGTACTCGTTCCTGATCTCTGCTCGAGTTGCATCTCGGTCGCCTCTCGCAAGGTCGTTCAGATAGCCGTTGGCCTGTCCCAGTGGCGCCTTTATATGTTGATCAGGTGCGTTGACTCACACTCGAGTACGAAATTCAGTGCGAAATTCAACTCGAGTGGAGTGCGGTACGTACATCCCGTCGACGTTTCTCTCCCGCTAATCGATATCGGGTGTGAGTCTAGCGTGGTGGGAATAAATATAATAGAATTTTGTGTATTATTTGAAATTGAGGTATAGCTGCTGTATTTGTGACTTCGAGCACCCAGAAATCCCCCGGCGTGCTCGAGTCGGAGAACTCGTTGTGCTCCTCACTTGCGTTGCTCGTTGCGGTGCCTACTTCGTCCGCCTTCCTCGAGCCCACCGGCCCCTTTCATACGGTTTACTGTCCGTCAGTTCCGGCCCAGCCGCGACCCGGGCGGCGGGTGCACCGGTTGATTCGCTTCGCTCCGCAACCGAGGCTCGTCTCACACAGTTCGACTCACCGCCGGTACATCGGTACAGTAATCCGTATCAGTCCCACCCGGCCTCACCCTCCCCAACCGACTCGTTCGCTCGCACACTCGCTCACTCGCCCCTCGCGAGTCAGCGAGGCGTGCTCTCTATCGATCACACGCC
>NZ_RBZW01000043.1 GCF_006543045.1 Salinadaptatus halalkaliphilus
CCCTACGAAGAACTTCGTCGAGTCGTTAGCACCAATGAGATGATCTCACGGAGTCACGCTGTACCGGCTGTTGAGCCTTCGGGGTAAACACATACTCTCGGACGAAGAGTTCAAGCAACGACGTGAGCGACTACGGCGGGACGAGTGAGTAGCACAAAGTGGCCTGAGCACTATACTGGATGTCACTCTGCACTTAGTGAACTATCCCTGCCTGTTCACTCGCTTGCGCTCGTTCCTTGAGGACGGGGGCTTAGTTGCCCTCGCATTCAGCTATCCAATCGTCAGCACGCGATCGGACGCCGTCACGATCTCGAGCAGATCGGACATCGTCGACATTGGGCAGTACTCGCTTTCCTCGCTGTTGCGGATCTCGAGACACGTCCCGCACGCCTGCAAGTCACCACCGGCATCGACGAACGCTTCCATTCGGTCACGAACGTCGAACTGGTCATCAGTGATTTCCTCAGCCTCGACACCGTCTCCCAGCAGGAATACTGACACGTCGTGTCCGTTCTCGACTGCCGTAATACCGAACCGGAGCGCGTTCCAGGCGCGTTCGGGATCAGCAGTCTCGAGGACAATTCCAATACTGTCAACTGACGGTTCCGATTGCTGCATTATAGATGTGTATTATGGCCCCAATAGTATAAACTATTCCCTCATCGAGAAAGCAAGTAAAACGAGTTCACGTGAGAATCTCAGCAGTCAGTCCGTCTGAACGTCGATATCTCCGACCTGGGTCGATTCGTGGTACGTACAAATGTACACCGACATCTCTTCAGCGGCGACTACACCCTCGAGGGTTGTCTCTTCGCCTTCTTCGCTGACGTCGTCGCTTTGGTAGTCGTCGATGATCTCGTCATCCTCGTCTCGTATCTCTAGATTATGTGTCACACCGTCGGCGTTGATCCAGCTGAAGTCGTATTCGTTCCCCTCGATAAGCGTGATCGTTGGATTGTCCTCGCCGTCGATGATACCGGGTTCCAGCCCGGTCCACGCCTCGACACGGCCTTCGAAGTAGAACTCGTCGACATCTTCCCACTCGTCGTCGGCCTCGCCATTTTCCGCTCCGTCCGGTTCCTCCTCGTCCGTATCGTTCTCTTCTCCAGGCCCTCCGCAGCCTGCCAGTGCTGCCATACTAACTGCGCCACTCGCTCCAAGGACCATACGACGTGTCAGGTCATTACCCATACAACATCTATCACCAGACGACCTGATAAACGGCTATTAGGCATTAGAGAGACTGTCTTTGGAGACCGACCTGGAATTCCCCAGTGGGAGACATCAGAAACAGCGACTGGATGGAGCAGCGACGCAACCGATCCCCCATACACGGTTCCGGCGGGTGCCTTCGCTGCAGTATCGGAACGCACAAATCGACAACCGTAGCACGCCAGTTCGGAACGTCAGCCGTGGCGTTCTCACTACGTTTCTCGTATCTGCTCGAGTGCGTCTGCGAACCGCTCTAGTGGCTGGGCGCCAATCAGCGTCCCAGCCGCCTCCGTTTCCGGGTCGAAGACGACGAACGTCGGTGTTCCGCGGATATCGAACGCCCGTGCCTGCGCTGCGTCGGCTTCGACGTCATCTTCGAACGCCGGACGATCGTCCTCGAGACACGCCTCGAGTTCGGCGGCGTCGACGTCCGGAACCGAGTCGGTGATCTCGAGGAGGCTGTCGGCGCTAGCCCACCCCGAATTGCGCTCGCCCTGTTCCGCGAAGACCGCAGCGTGCCAGTCCCAGTACGTCGACGGGTCCGACTTGCGGACCCGTTCCCAGACGCACTTCGAGGCGACAGCAGCGGTCATCGAATCCGCCCCGAAAAAGGGCACCACGATAAAGACGAGCCGTACCTCCCCGGACTCGATGTGGTCCGCGATGAGTTCGGGAAGCACCTCCCGTTCGAACTGTTCGCAGATCGGACACTGGAAGTCCGTCCAGTAGTAGATCTCGATCGGTGCGTCCGAATCGCCCATGATCGGCTTTCCCGCCAGGTCGACGCCGAGGGCTGACGTCTCTTCGCTCGCGTGCATCGTCGGCGAAAGGGAGCGACCATCGTCGGTATCGTCCGAGCGGGAGAGATAGTAGACACTGCCGACACCGAGCGCGAGGGTCGAACCGGCGAGCACGGCGCGCCGGGTCGTCTGACCGAGCGACATTCGTGTTCGGTTGCTGGTTCACATCGATTCCTCGTAACCGACGCGCCGATTTGCCGAGTCAGCAAAACGGAGGAGCACCTTTGTGATCATCGTGCGACGAAACACCTACTCGTGGTATCGAGCACGCTCGAGACAGTTCGAAGACAGGTCGTGAGTCGTCCGTCCTCGAAACCCAGTGGCGACCGCCCGTCCGTGACATCCGTCGGCAGACATCTGGCTGCAAACTGGGTGACGGAGTTGTGAACTGGGACGAGTCGGTCGGCAGGTTCGGGCGGAGCCTTTCGAACGCGATACGGTATCCGTTCGAGTCTTGGTACGGGACGGTTGGCTTCGTCCTCGTCACGTTCGGTACCTACATCCTGTTGATTCTGAGTACGATGCCGGAGTTTGCGCTCCAGATGCTCGCCGACGGACTCCACTGGTTCGATTACGTCCTCGTCTCGCTGACGGAGTCCGTCTACCTGACCAACGGCGCCACGGGGCTCGGGATTATCGTCACCTACGCGCTCCTGACCGGCGTCGCCGTCGTCAATGCCGTCGCACAGCTCCGGCTCGTCGGCCTCTCGGGTGCGACGAGCGTGTCCGGTGTCCTCCCGGGACTCGTCGCGTCCGGTTGTGCGAGCTGTGGGGCAGGTCTGCTCGCCTTCCTCGGGTTCGCCGGCGGGCTGACGCTGCTTCCGTTTGACGGCACGCTCGTTCAGGCCGGCGGTCTCGCGCTCTTGCTGTTCTTTCTCGGACGAGCGGGCCATCCCGAACAGTGCGTCGTCTCACTGGAGGAATCACAGTGACGAGAAGCGGACACCACCGATTACTCGGCACAAACCGACGCGCGATCAGCTGGGGGGCCGCTACGTCAGCAGGTGTATTCGTCTTGTTCGGACTCGTCACTGAACTCATCCCGAATCCGCTCTTCGTTCGGATGGTCCCGCGGACGGGCTTCGATTACCTGTTTCTCACCCTGACTGCGCTTCTGGCTGGCGTCTACGTCACTCAACGGCTGGCAACTGACGTCCGCACCGTTGAAGACCTCGAGGACGAGGGAGCCGACCGAGACGAACATAGCGATTACGATCCCGACCTCAATCACGATCATCGCCACGGTGAGAACGACGAAGCCGATACTGATCGGCTTGCGTTCGGCGGTCTGGTCGGCGGGTTTCTGGCGGTTAGCTGTCCAGTCTGTAACGCCATTCTTCTGGCGCTGTTCGGTTCGTCCGCGCTCATGACCTACTTCGATCCGCTGCGGCCCCTGCTCGGTGCGGTCTCGGTCACACTGCTTGCGGGGTTGATTTACGTCCGTCACCGACGGTCGTGTCCGACGTGTGCGTCGCAGGCGTGACCAATGATCAGTCCGTGTCCTTCCACTCGCCAGCCTCGACCTCGCGAAACTCCCCTTTGGCCTCGCGTTCGCGCGGCCAGAGCATTACGACGAGTAACGCTGCGTAGAACGCTCCGACGACACCGAAAACGACAGATCCGGCGAGTGTTCCAACTGCTGCGGCGGCGGGGAGAGTGGCATCCGGGACGAACGCCGTCACGCGAAAGAGCCACGCGAGACCGAGGACGAGCAACAGCGCGAAGTAGATGCGTCGAAGTCGATTCGACACGGCCTCGAACATTGTGGTCTTGTACGTCGGGTATCGGTAGTCTTCCCCCAGTTCGGTTCGCCAATCGTCGTGTTCGACCTCCAATGACGGATCGAACGCGTTCGCGAAGAGATCCTGCTGGAAGAGGCGAACGCGAGAACGGTAGACATCGTAGTCGCGGTACCGGCGAGCTTCGATCCAGCAAAACAGGCCGACGGCCAGCACGCCGATGAGGATGATATAGTGGGGGTTGTCGGGACTCGAGAACGCCCACGTGAGGATCGCAGCCATGATCGTGACGCTCCACGTCGTCGTCTGGTCCAGTCGGGATCGCCAGGTCGTTTCACGATCCAACTCTCCGCGATAGGCGTCGCCGAAGACCGTACTCAACTCTGACGTGTCCCGTCCTATCTCGCGACCGGGATCCGCCGCTGTACCGTCAGTATCGGTGTCGTCAGTCATCGGCCTTCCTCGTCTTTCGGTAAGCAACGCAAAATAACGGTGGGCAGAATGAGTTTTTCTCATATTGCACAATACTAAAATACTCTCGGTACGTAGGGGCCTCAATGACTGATACGGCCTCTAAAACGACTGCTGTTGCAGAGAATGCACCGCAAACGCCGATTCAGCTGACCGACGCGGCCGAGTACGACGACCTGCTCGAGGCCCACGACCTCGTGCTCCTCGAGTTCGTCACGTCCGGGTGTGGTATCTGTGCGTCTATGGAGCCGGTGCTCAGTGTAGTCGCGCGCAGCGCACCCGGTGCGGTGGTGACGGTAAACGCCGGACTCGTTCCGGACCTCGCCGACAAGTTCACCGTCCGACGCGTCCCGACGTTCGTCGTGTTAAAAGACGGTGAGGAAGTCGACCGACTCGATGACGGCTTCCAGTCCGCAGACACGCTCGTCGACGTCCTCGAAACGCACGCTGAAGAGTGACGACGGATCGCTTGGTACTGTCGAACAGCAGTCAATACGAAGCCGATCGTGAATTCGGGGTCGTCGTCGACGGTAACGACTCCAGCAGAACGATCGGCTTCACGTAGTTCTATCCAACAGTACGAATCATTCGCATGCTGAACAACCTGCTCGCCAGCGGACGACGAATCCGATGACCCCCAGCGTCAGCACCGTCACGATGATCTGTCCGAGACTGGCACCTAGTCCAGCCGCAGCGCCACCGCCTGCCAGTCCAACAGCGCCAGGAGCAAGCGCCAGACAGCAGAGGCTCGCCGCGCCTGCAAGGCCGAATAGCGACCGTCGTGACGCAGTCTTTGCATCCATGTAGACACTCTATGTAGATGATACGGATAGACATTGTGGAGCTGAATCGAACGAATGTCGTGGCAATGTCCAGTGACAGATCATATGGGAGTTGGCCTCCGCAATTATCCCCAGAACGAGGCGTTACCGAGACAGTAAAACAACGCCACCCAACCGACGAAAAGACCCGCAATGACGACGATGAAGTCGGCCAGACACGTACCGACGATAACACAGTATCCGATCCCGAACGTCAGGAGTACTAACGAGAGACCGAACAAGATGTGACATCGCCGTTCGACCGTCGGATTCATGACTCGATGTATTCCGACTGATCCCAAATAACCATGTCAGCAGTTCGTTGAGTATCACAGGACTCGATATGAGGGCTGACGAAACGCCGAGAAGCAACGCGGACGCACATATAAGACGGTCTCGGTGATTTGCTGAACCAGCAAACCGTGGCCTATTTGACGGTAACTGACGGAATGTATTGCGTGCAACACGGAGGCTCCGGGGATTCGGTAGACATTTTCCAACTTCTCGCTGACGAGTACGCACGGAAGATCCTCCTCGCCGCGGATAGTGGACCGAAGACCGCAAAAACACTCAGCGAGGAGTGTGACGCCTCACTAACGACCATCTACCGCCGCGTCTCGGTGCTACAAGAACACGAACTCGTCGAGGAACACCACACCGTCGATTCCGACGGCTCTCACCGAAGCGAGTTCGAAACGTCACTCGAGGAGCTTCACGTCACGATTAGCGACGGTAAACTCTCGCTGACAGTCGAAACGCGCGACGATCTCGCGGACAACTTCACGTCACTGTGGAGCGATCTTCGGGGAGGTGACTGATGGAAGTCTCGTTCCTCCTCTCGAAGGGAATTACGCTCGTGTTGAGCCTCATCGTCGCATATCTTGCGTACCACGGTTACCGGCGAAGCGGGCAGACGCCGATGCTGTACGTCTCCGGTGGATTCGTCTTCATCGGCGTCGGTGCGATCTGTGAGGGCCTCATCTACCAGCTATTCGGTACGACGATCGCGTCCGCAGCGCTCGTACAGGGGGTCATTGTCTCGAGCGGCATGGTACTCGTCATTCTCTCACTTCGACGATAGTAATACGAATTGCGGCGGCGATAGTTTCTCCCTGAAATGCTGCAATTTTTCCGAGCCAGAGAATCGCCGGACGGCGTTTATGAATCGGCTCGAAATACCGAGCTATGAACCGGCGTACGTGCCTCCAAACGATCGTCGCCTCGAGTTTCATCGCCACTGCAGGCTGTCTCGAGTCGCTGTCACCGGGTGACGAGGAGTCAACTCGTTCACGCGCGGATGGCGTCACGCTCGGGCCACCGGAACAGGATTTGAGCGAGGCGTCGCATCCGAGCTACGGTGAGGAGTTTCCAACGGTCGAGTTCCCTGACCCGTTGACGGGCGAGACCGTCTCGACTGAGCAGTTCGTCGGCGAGCGCACTACACTGATGACGTTCTTTTATACGTCGTGTCCGGACGGTGCGTGTCCCGCGCTTCTCTTGCGGTTACGACGAGCGCAGGAAGTCGCGGCTGAAGAAGGCTACGGGGACGACGCTGCCTTTCTCGGGATGACCTTCGACCCCGAACGCGACACCGAAGACGAGTTACGAGCGTATGCCGACCAGCAGGGCGTCAATCTCGACGCTGGAAACTGGCACTTCCTTCGCCCAAAGGAGTACGAGGACGCAAAAGCGAGCCTCACAGAACAGTTCGGGCTGCCACTCGAGAAGCGAGACGCTGACGAGTACGAGAATCTCGAGTATATGTTCCCCCACTACAACTATCTCTTCCTCGTCAACGAGCAGGGACGCATCGAGCGAGTATACCCGGACGGGGCAACTGTCGACCCGTCACAGATAGTCGACGACTTCGAAACGGTGGTGACGGCGTAGATGCGACGGCGAGACGTCCTCGCTGGTCTCGCCAGTGTCGGGGTCGTCGGTGGTGGTGGCGTACTGGCGGTCCGTGGCGTCCCTTCGTTCGAAACCGGGAGCGACGACCCGGAAGCGACGGATGGAGCGGAGACAACGGCTCCCGATCCGATCGCGATAGAAACGGTCGAGGCGCCTGGCAGCGAAGCTGGCGAGGTTCGGATTCCGGCGCCCGAGCGGGTGACGTTCGTCGATTTCTTCGGAACGTGGTGTCCGCCGTGTATCGAGCAGATGCCCGCACTGGCCGAGGCGAACGATCGCATTGGATCGGACGTGCTGTTTCTCTCGGTTACGAATGAGGCGGTCGGCTCGTCCGTCACCGAAGACGAACTGGTCGACTGGTGGGACGAACACGATGGCGACTGGCTGCTCGGCCTCGATCCGACCGCCGAACTGACCTCGCGGTATCTCGCGGGCGGCTACCCCTCCGCCGTCGCGATCGATACGGATGGACGCGTTCAGTGGTCCGACTCCGGCGTCAAAACCGCAGACGAACTCGTCGCAGGGATCGAACGAGCGCTCGAGGCGGAGGCAGGGACGTAACCGATGCTCGACGCCGCGTTCCTCTCGGCGATCGGATTCGGACTTACCGCTGGTCTTGCAACCTTCTTCAGTCCGTGTGCGTATCCGTTACTGCCGGGGTACGTCGGGTTCTACGTCAGTCAGACGGACGGTGACGACGCCTCGCTCGGTGGCGCGCTCCTCCGCGGTGGGGTCGCCGGCATCGGTGTGCTGGGGACGCTCGCTGTCCTTCTGGGAGCGACGTTCTGGCTCGGCCAGTCGACGGTCTCACAACTCACGTTCTTCGAGTCGCTCGTCGGCGGGCTGCTGGTGGGTTTCGGAGTGCTCGTCCTGCTGGGCTGGGTTCCGTCGCTGTCGATCCCCCTTCCAGAACGCCGCTCGAGCGTGCTCGGATTCGGAGTATTCGGGGCGGGCTACGCGCTCGCCGCGGCTGGATGTGTCGCTCCCGTGTTTCTCGCCGTGGTCGCCCGCGCGCTGTCGCTGCCGGCCGACGCAGCGGCAGTCGTGGTAGCGACGTACGTGGGCAGCGTCGTGGTGTTGATGCTCGGGATGACCGTCGCGACCGGGATGGGACTGGTGGCGAGTGCGGGACGACTCGCAGCGTACACTGGCCATCTGAAGCGACTCGCCGGTGCAGTGATGATCGTCGCCGGAGTCGGCCAGCTCGAATAATTCGAAGTAGACACCGATCCCGAGAAAGTGAATGACTCCGTGGATCGCCAGTGCAATTGCGACGATGTACGTGAGGTAGCCAGCCATTGGAATTCATCACCTAGAAACTATTGAACCCGATGTTACGGCTCCAACAATTGCTACGTAGCTGGATCACGTCAGCAATGATAACCCTTCGGGTGAGACGTTGCACTCGACGCTGTACAGGGACGAATCATCGGCAATCGGGACGGCTATCCGGGCATTTCACCGTCGAGCAAGATGGCCCACATCAGTAAACTGGACTTTCACTCAATACACCACTAGTTGTGTCTATTCTTCGGACTCGACAAACGGCTCATGACTGTCAGTAACTCTCTATTCGGACACGTACCGCCACAGTGTACGTTCTCTCGAGCCAAGCGACGATGTTTATCAGTTAGTCCACACAAGAAGTAGTATGCAGTCGGATCGATCTGGGCCGGTCACTACCCGCCGCCAATTGCTCGCGGCCCCCCTCGTCGGCGCAGGTGGAGGGATATCGGGCCGATTCGGAACCGTCAGGGCCTCCACCGACGAATCGCTCCCCGCGTCTCTCGACGAGCGCGTTCCGAACCTGCTCGATCGATACGACGTGCCGGGGGCGTCGATCGCCTTGATCGAGAATGGCGAGGTGACGTGGAGCGGTGCCTACGGCAGCGCTGACCCCGCGGACGGGCGCCAGATGGTCGAAGACACCCCGTTTCAGGTGCAGTCACTTGCGAAGTCGATCACTGCGTGGGCGGTGCTGAAGCTCGTCGAGCAAGGCGAACTCGAACTCGACGATCCGGTTGGCCGACACCTCACGAGCTGGGAGCGTCCGGACGCCGCGTATTCGTGGGCAGACGTGACCGTGCGTCGATTGCTCTGCCACAGTGCCGGACTGCCAACGGGTGGATACGAGGGCGTCCCACTGGACGAAGCGCCGCCGCCGCTCCGGAAGGCGCTGTCCGGACACGCGGACGGACCGGCGGCGCGACCGACGAGCGAACCCGGCGAGTTTCGGTACTCGAATATCGGGTACGCGTTACTGGAACTCCTCCTCGAGGACGTTACAGGTCGTGACTTCACAGCGTACGTGGCCGACGAAATCCTCGATCCGCTCGAGATGGACGGTGCCACCTTCGTCGCCACCGAGGGGCTCCGATCGGAACTGGCCACGGAGCACTTCGTGGATGGGACCCCGGCGCCCGCGAGACACGGGCCCGCCAGCGCCCACAGCGGGCTGTACGCAACTGCGGCAGACATCGCTCGCTTCGTCGCCGCTGGCATGGAGACCAGCGGGGAACCGGTGGGGCGGGGCGTCCTCGAGCCGGAGCACGTCGCGGCCCTATACGCTCCGACTGTCGAAACGACGGGCTTCTACGGCCTCGCCAGCGACGGCGCGGGGCTCGGACACTTCGTCGAAACGCTCTCCGAGGGGGAGCGGGCGGTGATGAACGGTGGCCAAGGTTCCGGTTCGTGGCACTGGTTTCACGCTGTCCCCGGGACCGGCGACGGAATCGTCATCCTCACGAACAGCGAACGGAGTGTCCAGCTTATCGCCGACGTCATTGAGGCGTGGACGGATCGAAGCGGCCTCCCCGCAGTGTCACTGACGCGCGCGAGGAGCTGGATTCGCCTGCCGATCTGGATTCTCGTCGGCGTTGCGGCCGGGCTCGCCCTCCGACTCGGATATGGTGCTATCGCGGGAACGCGAACGTTCGCCCCGCTATCCGACCGTGACCGCGTTACTCGAGCGGTCCTGGGCACCCTCGCAGTCGTCACGTTCGGGCTCTGGTGGACCGTCGGTCGGGAAACTGTGGCGTTCTTCCTGCCGGTGATCGCCGAGTGGGTCGGACTGGCACTGTCCGCAGTCGTCGCTCTCCTGCTGGTGACGGTCCTGTTTCCCAAAACGAACAGGGGTGAACCGACGTGACTACCGACAGCGCCGGCGACGAACCGGCGAGCGAGACGTCGACCATCTCGCTCGTCTCGTCTCCGGAGGTGGAGCCGGAGTTCTTCGAATACTCGAACCCGTGGCAGTTCTTCGCCATCGCGTTTGGCGTGTCGTACCTCTTCTGGATCCCACTGGTCGTTCTCGAGTACGACCCGTTTGCATTGCCTGGGGTAGTTCTGTTCGCCGGCGGTGGACTCGGCGTCCCAGGGGCGGCGATCTTCTTGCTCTTTTGGGATGCCGAAGAGAAACATCGGCGTGACTACTGGCGACGGCTCGTCGACGTCCGGCGGATTGGGCTGCGTTGGTACGCCGTGGTCCTTTTGCTCGTTCCGGTCCTGAACGGGTTGGCACTACTCTTGGGCATCCTGGCCGGCGACGCGGTTCCGGCGTTCGAGCGAGCTGCCGAGTTCGCTGCCGATCCGGTATCGCTCCTCCCGTACGCGGTTTTCATGCTGATCTTTGGCCCACTGCCCGAAGAACTGGGCTGGCGCGGTTACGCGCTCGACGGACTGCAGGCGCGCTGGAACGCGTTGTGGGCGAGCCTGATCCTCGGATTCGTCTGGGCCGTCTGGCACGTCCCCATGTTCTTCATGATCGGGACCTACCAGGCCGAGCTGGGGGTCCTGACGCTTCCGTTCTGGGAGTTCATGGTCGGGGCAACGCTCGTCTCAGTTATGTACACCTGGATCTACAACAACACGGGACGCAGTATTCTCGGAGCCGTGCTGTTTCACTTCTCGGGAAACTTCAGCGGCGAACTCATCCCCCACGGTCCCGTTGGACGCCTCTTTCCGGCAGTGTTGGCGCTGCTGGTCGTCGTCGTGGTGGTCTCCGTCTACGGGCCAAAGACACTGACCCGACGTGCTCGCGTACAGTCGTCCGATACGGAGTAATCCCTCGCCATCGGCTCTTCGGAGACCGACAGGCTTTGCCATCACCGACAGTGGGCGACGCAGCCGCTCGAGTCCGCGTGATCTCACCTATCGACGGAGTGACCGACCATTCGCTGATCGATCCGAATCGTGCCGTCTGGCGGGCCAGTATCTGGTTCGAGTCCTCGTCGATCCTGCCGAAACGGAGCGATCATCGCCACTATACGTCAGTTCATACCCGATTACACAGCTATCGTTCGATCGGTGGGCAAACAGTTGCAGTTGGTACTATATTGTGCTCCCTGCTGAAGACGCTGGCATGGGGCTGCAGCTACGAAACCCGTTCCGGTGGCCACTGACCGTCCTCGGCGGGATTTTCGTCCTGCTGGGGGAGACCGTCTTTACCGGCCAGGCGTATCGCCAATGGCCCGCCGAGTTCTCACCACTCACACACTACCACAGCGATCTGGGGATGACCGTTGGCGGTCCGCCAGGGGCGAACACGGCGCTGGGGGCGCAGTACTACAACGCGGGTCAGGTGTTCATCGGCCTCGCGGTGATCCTGTTCATTGGTGGACTGTACGTCTACTACACGGGCAATCGTCGACGCGACGCGTTGCTCATCATTGGCCAGTTCGCGGGGATCTTCATCGGGGTTGCGCTGATTATGAACGGTGTTTACTCACTCGATTTCGAGGGGCACGGCCTGTGGGTCGTTCCGATGTTCCTCGGGATCACCGTCGGACTCGTTCCGATCAACGTGGCACTCTATGGCTATCCGGACTTCCCGCAGTGGATCGCCGGCTACGGCATCCTCGTTGCGCTACTCCCGCTGGGGCGATACCTCCTGATGTTCGTCACTGCAGATCCGCTCTTTATCGCCGAATGGATCCTCATCTACGCCGCATTCGTCTGGATCGTTCTCGTCACCGTTGACGCATTCAGAAAGGGAGTACTGTCGAACAGATTCCGGCGCCGTTCTGAAGCACGACAGCAGACTGTACCAACAAATCCATTTCGATGGTCTCTCACCGCCCTCGGCGGACTATTCCTGCTCCTCGGTGAAGCGTTCTTCACCGGGATGGCGTACTCCCACTGGTCAGGCGCGTTCTCGCCGTTATCGAACTTTCACAGCGATCTCGGGGGCGCAGTGGCCAGCGGTCGAGGTGCGAACACCGCTCTCGGCGCGCAGTTTTACGATGCTGGCCAGGTCTTTCAGGGACTTGCCCTGATACTATTCGTCGGTGGGTTGTCCGTCTACTACACCCGGAGTCGGCGACGGAATGCGGTACTCGTGGTCGGTCAACTAGCCGGACTCTTCGTCGGGATCGCGCTGATCATGAACGGGATCTACTCCGTCGATTTCGACGGCCACGCAGCGTGGGTCATTCCACTGTTCCTGGCCCTGAGCGCGACGCTCGTTCTGCTCAATATCGCGCTGTACGGCCACCCCGAATTCCCTCGAGTAGCAGCCGTCTACGGCGGCCTCGTCGGACTGATTCCGCCCGTCATGTTGTACGTGACGACACCGATGCTCGAGTCTCCGTTCGTCGTGGAGTGGATCCTCATCTACGGTGCGATGCTCTGGGTGCTTCTCGTGGTCGTCGACGTGCTTTCGGGCGAGATGCAACAGTCCGATCACGGGACCGGCGAGGCGACAGCGGGAGATGAGTAAGATGATGCGACAGCGCCTGTGACAACGGGGAGGGAGTCGACGCACTCGGTCCAGTAACAGCGACGATTTCTGTTGCGTATCGGTTACTCCCTCTCAGCGGCGGCGGCCCGATTTGCCGGAACACCGCCTGTATGCTCCGTGCCGGGAATCGTCTTGCGGGCCGTCAGCTTGCTGCTCCCGTAGCCGACCACGAGAAGTGCTGCGACGGCGAGGTAGACAACCGTCATCGACACGTCGACCGCGAGTGTCGTTTCGATCGTCTCGAGATCGATTTCCCACGGAAACAACAACGCACTGACGTTGTTGGCAGCGTGGAACGCCATCGCCAGCAGGACGCTGCCGCCGGTACTGTTGTATATCCATGTAATCATCACCGACGTTCCGATCACCTGTGCGAAATACAGCACCGGTGGGATTTGCGAGTAGAAGGTCCCCGGGACGAAAAACAGCGGTGCATGCCAGAGCGCCCACACGACACCGATCACGACGCTTGCAACCAGCGCGGTGTATCGTTCTTGGAGCCGCGGCAGCGCGAACCCACGCCAGCCGAACTCCTCGAGGCCACCCTGGAGGAACAGCTGAAAGACAAAGTAGCCGACGATCAAGCCCGTTCGCTCGGGCAGCAGTTCCGGCCGTGGTGGGTCACCGGTGAGGACCACGATTAGCACCGTCGAACTGACGACGAGAACGACTGGCAGTCCGACGATTGCGATCAGGTACCAGCGCAGTCCAGTTCGCCAGATGAGAACCTGTCCTGCCCACTGCCGGAGGCTTCCGCCGGTTACCCACGTGAGAAGTGCCGCAGCGAGTATCGGTCCTACCACCCCAATCGGGATCAACGGGAGGCCAGTGACGATGTCGATACCGTGAGCCGTCCACGTGAACGCGATGGCGAGGACGAAAAAGAGTGTGACTTGGTGGGAACGGGCAAACCCTTGCAGATCAGTATTCATGGACGGTTCCTCCAGCGGCGATCACGTCTCCCGTAGCCAGCGGAGAACGCTCTTGTGTCACTCGAGCGGCTATCGTGGCAAAACGCTCCGCGAACCCGGGGGCTGGCACAGTTACTGGCCCGACCGAACTTGTCCAAAGTGACGTACGCACCCGTCCGCAGCTTCCGATCTCGACGTGTGTCCTCGCCAGTACTGGTGGTGAAGAAGTAGTCATACTGACATTATGCTGGGTAACGTAATAAATCCCCAGTCACGGGGAGTGGTATTGGGATCAGTTGCTCCGTTACCCTCGACACACCGTCGTTTCCCGGACGGAGTCTCGAGGAGACCACTGTGATATAGTAACAACTGCAACTATTTACACACTGATCGCCGATCTGCTTGGTGATCAGGTGTGCACTGACTTGCAGTGGCTACTATAGACTACCGGACAGGCAAAAACCGACTCGGAACGCGTGATTATCGACGAGCCACGACTGCCAGCGTCTCCGGCCGGTCGTGAACACGCTCGACGCTAAAGCCTGCATTCTCGAGTTGCCCCACGACCTCGTCGACTCCGAACCGTTCGTCGACATCGGGGCCGTCCTCGCCCGTTCCATCGGCGGACCAGTCGACGGTCACGAGGCGTCCGTCCGGCTGAATCACGCGAGCGAGTTCCGCCATCGTCTCCTCGTCAGCGTACTCGTGATGCGTCATCGTCGAGAACGCACCGTCCAACTCGTCGTCCTCGAAGGGCAACGAATCGATACCGGCTGTGACCAGTTCGACGCCCTCCGTGAGCCCCACCTCACGGTGGTACTCGTGCATCTCCTCTTGGATGTCGACCGCGTACAACGTGTCGACGAACGGCGCGACGTCTCGAGAGTAAAAGCCCGTGCCTGAGCCCAGATCCGCGACGACGTCCTCGGGATCGGGTGCGAGCAACTCGAGCAATTCTTCGCGCGAACAGAAGCGATAGCGAGACGGGTCCTCGAGTTTGTCGGCGCGCTCGACGGGGAACGTGTGAAATCCCATGTGTACACTTTTGGGCGGGAATCACAAGAGTGTGCGCTTTTGCGGCCGGACGAGACGCCCGCGTCATCAGCCGTCGAACCGGAGCAGTCGCAGCCCGATCAGACTGACGAGGACGGTCGATCCCTCGTGGCCGACCACCGCGACCGGAAGCGGAATCCCTGCGGTGAGGATTGCGAGCACCATAATCGCGATGGCGCCGAACGCGATGGCGAAGTTGATGTAGAGCGTGCGTCGCGTCTCCTTGCTAAGCGCGAACGCGTAAGGGAGCCGATCGAGTTTGTCCGACATGAGGACGATGTCGGCCGTCTCGAGTGCGACGTCGGTTCCGGCCCCACCCATGCCGACGCTGATATCGGCCGTTGCGAGGGCGGGGGCGTCGTTGACGCCGTCGCCGACCATCGCGACTGCTTCGTGGCGTTCCTGGAGCGCCTCGATGTGTTCGACCTTCTCCTCGGGGAGTAACTCCGCGTACACCTCGTCGATGCCGAGTTCGTCGGCGATGTACTGGGCGACCCGTTCGTTGTCGCCCGTGAGCATGACGATCTGTTCGACGCCGCGCTCGCGGAGTTTCGCGATCATCTCGGCCGCGTCGGGCCGGATCGTGTCGGTGAAGGCCAGCCAGCCGAGGACGCGAAGGCCGTCGGCAGTCTCGCTGACGACGAGGACACTCGTCTTCCCGTTGGCCTCGAGTTCGCGGACGGCCTCGAGGCCGGTCTCACGGCCGTCGATCGGCCGATCGCCGAGGACGCTCTCGACGTATCGCGGGTTCCCGATGTGGATCGTCTGGCCGTCGACGGTCGCGTGGACGCCCTTGCCGACGACCGCCTCGAAGTCACTGACGTCGGGCACCTCGGGGCCCCGCTCCTGGGCAGCCTCCACGGTCGCCTCGGCGAGGTGGTGTTCCGACCGGCTCTGGACGGCTGCCGCGAGCGCGAGCAGTCGATCGTCGTCCCGCGAGTTGGTCTCGAGGGCGGTGTCTGCGATCGGCTCGCTGCCGACCGCACCGCCGTCGGTAGACAGGGCGTCCCCGCGAGCGCGGACGTCGGTCAACCGCGTGTTCCCTTCCGTCAGCGTCCCCGTCTTGTCGAAGGCGATGGCGTCGACGTTCCCTGCGGTCTCGATGTGTTCGCCGCCCTTGAACAGGACGCCTTGTCGACCGCCGGCGGAGATCGCCGAGAGGACGGCCGCCGGCGTCGAGATGATGACCGCACAGGGGGAGGCGGCGACCATGAGCGTCATCGCGCGGTAGAACGTCGGCTCGAACGCGTGATTGAGTAGCCAGAGCGGCAGCGCGATCGCGATCGCCGTCATTGTGAAGACCCCCAGCACGTAGGGCTGCTCGAAGCGGTCGATGAGTTGCTGGGTCGGTGCGCGCTTTTCCTGTGCCTCTTCGACCATGGTGATCAGCCGGGAGATCGCCGACTCCGTGGCCTCTCGGGTCACCCGCACCTCAAGGCTCCCCGTCTCGTTGATCGTCCCGCTGAACACCTCGTCGCCGGGTTCTTTCGTCACGGGCACCGACTCGCCGGTGAGCGACGACTGATCGACCGTACTCTCGCCGGACTCGACGACGCCGTCGAGGGGCAGCCGTTCGCCGGGCCGAACGACGAACACGTCGCCGACCGCGACGTCCTCGATCGGCGTCGTCGCTTCCGTTCCGTCGCGAAGCACCTGCGCCGACTCCGGGCGCATGTCGACCAGCGACTTGATCGCGGTTCTCGAGCGGCCGATCGCGTACTCCTCGAGGACGCCAGAAAGGGAGAACAGGAACAGTAACATCGCTCCCTCGAACGGCGCGCCGATGTAGAGCGCGCCGAGTGCTGCGATGATCATCAGCAGGTCGATCTCTATAGCGGGTTCTCGTAACGCGGCGATACTCGCTTTGAGCCCGTACCAGCCGCCGAAGACGTAGGCGACGGTGTAACTGGCCCAGACGACCGACGGGGGCGCGTCGAACCAACTGCCGAGGAGTCCGATCATCATCCCGAGGAACGTCAGGACGACGAACACCGCCTGCCGCCGAACGTCCAGCCGGTCCGTCGGTGCTGCCGGCTGCTCGTCGGCGAGTGACGCGGAACCCGATGGCGCCTCCATACGGACTGTTGGAAGCCGTCGTGGATAAGCGTTCACGTGGGTTGACGGAAGTGGGAATTTGCCCGAGATGAGGGCGTGTGCAATTCGACGGACTGCTGTCGCGGGCCATCCGTGGCCGGCGCTGTTGTCCGTCATCAGGGTAGTCGCGGCTCCGACGGCATAGTATTGTCCATTTCACACAATTTAAGTCCAGCGGGTCCGTAGGGTGGCGCAATGAGCGACTCACTCGATGAAGAACGAGAGCGAATCCGTGAGCAGAAGAAACAGGAACTTCAGCAGCGCCTCGAGAACGGCGGCGAACTGGGTGAAAACGCGGCCACCACTGCCCAAGCGCCGTCCGAACCCATCGCGATCGACGGCCAGGCTCATCTTGACGACGTCGTCAGCGAGCACGACGTCGTCCTCGTCGACTGTTACGCCGACTGGTGTGGTCCCTGCCAGATGCTCGAGCCGACGATCGAAGCACTGGCCGCCGAGACCGACGCGGCGGTCGCGAAGGTTGACGTTGACGCTCACCAGCGGCTGGCTCAGCAACTCGGTGCCCGTGGCGTCCCGACGCTCGTTCTCTATGCCGGCGGTGACCCCGTCGAGCGGATGGTCGGAGTCCAGGATCAGGGGACGCTCGAGGGGCTGATCGAACAGCACAGCTAAATTTTCGTTGCTGGCCGAGCTACAGACGAACCACAACCATCGCGCCGTAACCGAGCGCGAATGCGAAAACGAACGAACCGATCCAGGCCAGTACGGTAATCCCGAGTTTTCGAGGGCTGATCCCACCGGTTCCGCCAACGGCGATCCCGGCGCCGATGACGGAACTGACGATAATCTCGTTGAACGAGATCGGAACGCCGAGCAGGACCGCCGTCTGGGCGATGAGAAACGACGGGACTAGCGTCGCAATCGAGCGACGCGGTCCCAGCGACGCGTACTCCTGCGAGACCGCCTTGATCATCCGTGGCGCTCCGGTCCACGAGCCCATGAGAATCCCGAGCCCGCCGCCGAGCAACACTGCGATCGGCGAAACGATCGAGACGTCGTCGATCAGCGGGAACAGCGGTCCGACGGCGAGACCGACCTGACTTGCACCTGCGGAGAACGCGACGAGTCCGCCGAGAACGAGCAGGAATCGACGCAGCCCGCCCGTCTCGTCCTGTCTGACGTCCCAGTGAACGAGAAGTGCCGCGACCGTCCCGACACCGAACGAAACGACGACCACGCCGATGTGGCCGAGCTGGAGAATCGTAGCGCCGGCTGACGCAAGTGTCCCGCCAACGCTTTTGAGAAGGACGAACTCGAGGTTTGCGACAACTATTCCGACGAGACCGGCCAGCAGCGCAACGCTGATCCGTTCGGGAACGCCCGGTATGGGAAGCACGCTGGCGATAGCGTACGCGAGTCCGCCCCCGACAAACGGTGTCAGGACCCACATCGCGCCGATTTCGGCGTACTTCCCCCAGGCTGGCTCGCCGCCAAGCGCGAACCCGACGCCAATCACAGCGCCAGTGACCGTAAATGCCGTCGCGATTGGATAGCCAGTGGAGATACCGATCGCCATCAACCCCGCTCCGATCAAGAGGACGACAATGACGCTCGTAACCGGCAACGAGATACCAACGACGAGGTCGCCGCCGACGGCTTCGGAAACGCTCGCCCCCTGGGTTACCGCGCCGGCGAAACCGAGGGTTCCGACGAGAAACGCGGCTTTCATCGTCCCGATCGCGTTGGCACCGACTGCGGGAGCAAACGGGGTCGCGCCGCTCGAGCCGGCACCGATGGCCCAGGCCATGAACAGACTCGAGAGCGCGGCGAGGACAAACAGGAGTATCGTTGCGAGTTCCATTGATGCTCGAAACGTGTAACAGCGTCAGTCAGCGCCTGTGGGCGACGTCTCCGACGCGGTACGGTGGCTGCGCCAGTAGCCTTGGATATAGGCGCCGACGAACATGCCGGCCAGTGCCCAGAGGATCGTGACGTTACCGACGCCGAGGCTGGCGTAGGCCGCGCCGGGACAGATTCCCGAGAGGCCCCAGCCGACGCCGAAGATCGCGCCGCCGATCAGGATGTTGCGGTCGAACGATTTCAGCCGTCGGCCGTAGGTGTCGCCCGTCAACGGGGCGCGGTCGAACAGCCGCGGCACCACCGCGAAGGCGATGCCGGTGACGACCGCTGCACCGCCCATGACGAACAACAGTCCGAAATCCTCGAACTGGAGGAAGTTGAGGACGACTTCGGGGCGGGCCATGTGACTGAACCCGAGTCCGAAGCCGAAGATCAGGCCGCCGACGAAGATCAGCGGCATGAACAGGGGGTGTCTTTGCTGACTCATACTATGGACTCACCCCAAGGGCCATCACGACCTGTGCCGTCCCGATCGCGACGATCAGGAACGTAATCACGCCGACGATCGACGTCTTCGAGCCCGAACCGACGCCACAGACCCCGTGGCCCGACGTACAGCCCTTGCCGATCCGGGTGCCGATACCGACGAGGATTCCGCCGAGGAACAGCCGCCACGGCTGGACGTCGGTCAGCCAGAGCGAGACTCCGCCGAGGTCATACAGTTGGCCAGTCGTCCCCGATTCGTAGAGCCCGCTCGAGACCAGACCGGACTGGAAGGTCAGCGCGTAGACGAACGCGCCGGCGATGATCCCGAGCGTGAAGACGACCCGCCAGTCTCGCGAACTGACGTACCGCTGGAACCGCGACTGGTCCGAGACGTATGAAAGCGTCGACTCGAGGAACGTACTCGCGCCGGCCGGAATGCCGGTCCCGAGATAGATGACGACGGCCCCGAGCCCGACGAGCAGTCCCCCGACGGCGTAGCGACTGATCCCGGCGGGGAACAACGACTCGTAGAGTGCGGGTGCGAAGAGTTCAGTGACCATTCGACTGGTGGAAAGTGGTGTTAGTCACCGGCCAGGGACTTCTGGCTGGCGGCGCAGTTATTCGGGCCGAGCTCGAGTTCGAACGCTTCCTCGTCGCCGGTCTCTTGCTGGCCGAGGTTCGTCGCAATAATTTCCTCGTAGTTGGCCGGACGGGGTGGCATGTCCGAGAGGATCAGCTCGACGAATTCGTCTTCGTCCATCGTCAGGGCGTCCATCTCGTCCTCGAGTTCGCCGATCGGTGCGGTGTAGGTGCCGTCGGCGGCGGGAACAGCCGAGTCGCTGACGTGTGCGCCGCCGATCAGGGTGTCTTCGGGTAGCGAGAGCACGCGCTCCTGCAGCGACTCGTAGAGCTGTTTGGCGGCGTCTTCGGCGCCCTCGTCACCCTCTTCTAAGTCGGGGCGGGCGACGCTCTCGACGAAGAGACCGTCACCCGTCGCCAGTAACTCGTCGTCGATCAGATACGAGGTCATTCCGGAGGTGTGGCCGGGCGTGTAGACGGTTTCGATCGTGACGTCGCCGATCTGGAACTCGTCGCCGTCCTCGGCGAGGGTCATCTCGTTGGCGTAGGTGACGCCGCGGTCGACGGACGCGTCGGGGATGACGCCCTCGACGCCGTCCGCAGCGAGGTTGCGAACGCCCGAGATGTGGTCCGCGTGGATGTGCGTGTCGATGGCGTATTTCAGGTCGACGCCCAATTCCGCTGCATCCTCGAGATAGCGGTCGGTAAACGCGCGCAGCGGGTCGATAACGGCCGCGTCGTCACCAACGTGGACGAAGTAGCCGAGGCAACCCGAGGAGGGACGCTGGTACTGGAGGAGCGTCCCCGCGCCGTCGTAGTGGTCGACCTCGACGGCCTCGTAGATGCGTGCCCAGCCGTTCATCCCGTCCTCGAGGTGGTCGACATCGTAGCCGTGTGCTTTCAGCGCGCCCGCAACGAACTCGCTGGCACCGCCTTTCGCGCAGAGAACGGTCACGTTACGGTCGTCGGGAATCTGCTCCAGAACGCTGTCGTCGATCTCCTCCTCGAGGAATTCGAAGTAGGGAACGTTGATCGACTCGACGTTCCCTCCGTCGATACGCCACTCGTCGTAGTCAGATTGCATACGGGCGTCGAGAAGCGTGACGTCCTCGCCCGAATCGATCTGTGCTTTCAACTCGTCCGGAGTCACCGATTCGACGTCGGCATCCGGCGTTGGAAAGTCCATATCGTCCATGGTGTACAGTTCACTGTACCGGTTGCTTGCACTTAAGGATTTGTGCAATAGTTCCTAATACACACAATACGGGTCTGGAGGTCACTGTCTTCTCATCCGCTAATTGTGCATCATAGCGGCTCAAAAGTCCTAAATAAACTCTCTGGCAATCTCGGACGACCGAGAGATGTTTGCATCTGAAGCAATAATCGATGCGTTTTTATAGGCGAAGCCAATATTGTGTAGTAGCTCCAATACAGAGCATACAACTAACCTATGAGTTCGGAACCCGACACCACCGAGACGCTCGACGTGAAAGGACAGTCCTGCCCAATGCCCGTCGTCAAGACCAAGCAAGCGATCGACGACCTCGATGCCGGCGACGTTCTCGAGGTCGTCGCGACCGATTCGGGAAGTATGAGCGATATCCAGGGCTGGGCCGAGGGGACCGCCGGCGTCGAACTCCTCAAGCAGGTCGAAGGAGACGACGTCTACACGCACTACGTCGAGAAGACCGAGTAAGATGAGTACGGATAGCCCGACGTCATCGACCGACGAGTTCGACGCCGCGGAGCTGCAAGCGCTGCGCGAGCGGGTCGACGAACTTGAGTCGTCGGTCGCCGAGACGGACGACGACGGCAAGAAGATGACGATCATCGCCACCAAGGGGACGCTGGATATGGCGTATCCGCCCCTGATCCTCGCGAGCACAGCGGCCGCCTTCGACTGGGAGGTCGTCGTCTTCCACACGTTCTGGGGACTGGACATTCTCCACGAGGAAAACGCCAAGAACCTCAAGCTGAGCGCCGTCGGCAACCCGAACATGCCGATGCCGAACGCGCTCGCAGCCCTCCCTGGAATGGACGCGATGGCGACGAAGATGATGGAGAAGAAGATCGACGACAACGATACGGCCACCATCGAAGAGTTGATCGACCTCTCGATCGACCAAGGAGTCGAGCTTCAGGCGTGCCAGATGACGATCGATCTGATGGACTACGACGAGGACGAGTTCTACGATGGCGTCGTCACCGGCGTCGGCGCGGCGACCGCGCTTCAGCACATGGCCGAATCCGACGTACAGTTGCTGATTTGAACATGACCGAATCCGGATTACGGAACGATCCATCGGAACAGTGACAAAACCGAGCCAGCGGGTTCTCGAGCGGATCGCCGAGGCGGACGGTGTCGACCCGGTCGAATTGGACCCGCCGCTTCACGACGTGGTGGACGCGACCGCGCTCGATCCCTGTTCGAACCGACGAAACGTGACAGCGCTGATCGTCGTGGAACCGTCACGTTTCGCTATCGCGGGTACGACGTGACTGTAGACGGTGACGGGAACGTCACCATCGAGTGACGATTCAGGGAGTGTTTCGCGCCGAGTGCTGAACCTGCTCGGCCTCGACTCACTGATATGGATTGCTGTACCGATTTACCGGCGCAACCGCGAGCCATCCTGCGGTTGCGCCGGAACTGACTTGCAGTAAATCGTACGAGACCTCGTTCGTCGACAGAGAGTCGACCGTCCGTCGAACGCGTAGCCTTCCGGTCCCCCCACGACTGATACCACCGGTCGTTGTACGACGGGTAGGACGATGCACGCGCCATCACTCCCGGACCGAACGATCGACGCGTACGCCGACGTGACGAGGTCCGATCGTCTCGAGCGGCTTCGGTCGCTCGCCGACACGCTGGCCGACAGTCGTATCCTGCACGTCAACTCGACCGCGACCGGCGGCGGCGTCGCCGAACTGCTTCGGTCGATCATTCCGCTGTGTAACGATCTCGGGGTCGACACCGACTGGCTCGTCATGGACGCCGACGACGAGTTCTTCGAGGTGACCAAGGCGATGCACAACGCGCTGCAGGGGAGCGGTCCCCCGCTGACCGAGGAGATGAAAGCGACCTACCGGACCGTCAACGAGGAAAACGCGATCGAACTCGAGGACGAAGCCGAGTACGATCTCGTCGTGATCCACGATCCACAGCCCCTGGGGATGCTCGATCACCTCGAAGCGGCGATGCCGACGACCGCGATCGTCTGGCGCTGTCACATCGACCTTACCGATCCGAGCAGCGAGTATCTCGCGTTCGTCTCCGAGTATACGGCACGGGTCGACCACGCGATCTTCAGTCGATCCGGCTACGTCGGCGACACTGCGGTACCGGAGACGAGTATCGTCTATCCGTCGATCGACCCGATCACGGAGAAAAATCGGGCGCTCGACGCGGAGACGGTCGCAACTGAGCGCAACCGGCTGGACCCCCTCTCGTTCGAGGACCCGCTCGTCACGCAGGTTTCCCGGTTCGATCCGTGGAAAGACCAGTTCGGCACGCTCGAGGCGTACCGTCGCGCCAGTGCGGACGTTCCCGATCTCCAGTTAGCGCTAGTGGGCGGGATGGCCGGCGACGATCCGGAGGGACTGGAGTTGTACGAACAGGTCGCCGAGGAGGCGGCCGCCGATCCGAACGTCCACGTCCTGACCGATCTGCCGGATAGTGGCGTGAACGTCTTGCAGCGCGAGTCGGACGTCGTCGTCCAGAAGTCGCTGCGTGAAGGGTTCGGTCTGGTCGTCTCGGAAGCGCTCTGGAAGCGGACGCCGGTCGTGGGCTCGAACGTCGGCGGCATCCCGCTGCAGATCGTCGATGGGGAAACTGGCTATCTCGTCGGTCCCGACGATGCGGCGGCTGCCGGCGAACGCGTCGTCGACCTGCTCGAGGACGACGATCGCCGGGCGAAATTCGGCAGGAACGCTCGCGAGCACGTTCGGGAACGCTTTTTATTGCCCCGACAACTCGTAGAGTTGCTGGACGTACTCGCCGACGAACTGGACCGTGACCGGTGAACATTCGGACGAGATCGCGACTGTCACCGGAGTGGTGTCCCCCCCTACAATTATCCACCACAGCGGTGAAGTCAGCGAACGACAGCCATGGACCGACTTATCGATTCGATACTGATACCGACGGACGATAGCGAGGGAGCCCTCGCGGGAGCGAAACGCGCGATTGCGCTCGCGTCGCGGACCGGTGCCGACGTACACGTCCTCTCGGTCGTCGCCGTTCGAAGTGATCTAGAAGGGATCACCGGCGCGGCGGAGTCGATGTACGCGTCGCTCGAAAACGAGGCCGAAGACGCAGTGGAGACCGTCGCTGACATGGTGCGATCCCACGACGCGGAGCTCGAGGTGACGACCACCGTCACGCGCGGAACGCCGTTTCAATCGATTAGAGAGTACGCCACGCGACGCGAAACCGACGTCATCGCGATGGGGACGAAAGGACGGGATGGACTGGACAGGGTTCTCCTCGGTAGCGTTACGGAGAATGTCCTTCGGACGGCGCGTACGCCCGTCCTCGCCGTTCCTCCGAGCGCTGACACGACCGGAGTTGACGATATCGCCTTCGACGAGTTTCTTCTCCCAACCGACGGCAGCGACGGGGCCGCCGCCGCGGCCGACTGGGGAATCGGCCTCGCTAGTCGACTCGAGTCGATGATCCACACCGTGTACTCCGTCAATACGAGCCGCATCGTCCAAGAAAAAGCGCCTGAAGAACTGTTCGACGCCCTCGGGCGAAGCGGCGAGGACGCGATCGACACGGTACGGGAGCAAGCCAGAAACGCTGGTGTCAGCGTCTCCGGGGCGATCGCGACCGGGCCGCCGGCGGACGTGATTAATGAGTGACGGAAGTTATGGGCATGGGCTGAGATGGGCGAGTAATGGGAGGAGACCGGCGAGGCGATCTCGTTCGTCATCTGAGTGAGGAGGA
>NZ_RBZW01000044.1 GCF_006543045.1 Salinadaptatus halalkaliphilus
CTCCAGCAAACCCAGTCTCTTAGCCAATAGCTTCCCAATTAGGTACAGTCTCCGCTGAGATGCTACTTCACTCCGCCACTAAACTAGAACAGATGGCTGCAGAACAGGGTAGTAGCGATCCGCAGGTAGTCATGCGGAATTATCTTTCAGACTCACGATCTCGCCGCGTCCGCCGTGAATTCATGCGGGAACAGCTGGATGCAGCCTTCGGCGAGAGGAAATAACGGGCCACGCAGTCAGATGACGAGTTGTTTTTCGCCGTTTGAGTACTGGTATGACGGTCGAACATCCTCGAGGATATTCTTGACGATGTCCCAGGAGATCGCCGTTTGCTGCAGCCTAGTCTCTGAAGAGATGCTAATCTGAGGCTGATACTCCATTCGTGCTTACCCGACAGCATCGGGGTATTGCAAAGTGGTCGTGATTATTGGAGTAATCATGACCACTATGGATACTGCTAATCATCCCGAATTTGCCCACAAGAGAGACTCAAAGCCTATAAATTGACTTTGTAAACTTCATATTGCTATACAAAATTGTGGCTCTTGAAGGTTGAAACTACAGCGGGTTTAGCGGCCCTGTAGTGCGGAGATACAGGCGAATCAGTAAGTCGACACTGCTTCAGATCACCCCTCAATGACGAGAATCTCCTCTTTTCGAACTGCTTGATTCCAAGCGATTCACCTACTCACGCCGTGCTCGAGCACGAGTTCACCAACCCGTTCGGGTTCTTCGACTGCCAGCCGGAGTACAGCGTCGTGGAGTTCCCGTGTTTCTTCGTCAACGATATCATTCTCTGCGAGGAAGGGTCCAATCGATGTCTTAAGCTTTTTCTCGAAGTCATCCCACGTATTTGCTCGAGGCTGAGTTATCGTCGGCCTCGAGGTCATCGAACGGATTACTCATCGATCGATCCCTCCATTGGTGACGGTCGCTACAAGTTCCTCGTAGCACGCGATTTGGTCGTTCTCTAGATCGTAGTCCTGCAATGGCTGGTTTTCCTGGAGCGACTGTGAGAGCGCCGACCGATGCCGGATTCCTGGCTTCGGTGTCGCCAACTTGCCAGCATCGATCTGGTCGAACTCGTCAGCCGTTATCCGGACGAACTCAGGGACCGCCTCTTGGAGTGGCTGCCCAGGGTTGACCTCGTAATACTGTCGGACAGAAGTCAGTGACACGTCGGTCGCGAATTCGCGGCCGTCCTTACGGTGACGGCCGCAGTACTGCGACCGATCGTTGAATAGTTCTGTCCAACAGTATAACTAGCTGTATTCAGGTTCTTGTGTAGTTCTCGGTCTTCAGTCTGTGATCGATCCGGTCCGAAAGTTTGTTCGGTACGACGGCAAGCACGTCGACATCGATATACTCTCGAGCGGGTTCGATTAGCCGTTCTATTGTCCGTTTATAGCCGCCAATCGCACTCGAGCGTGCCGGGTTCGATCTCGAGAACTGGCCCTCGTACGCAGCTATTACCGACGCTGGTTATTCGGGTATCGCCCACACACTCCGCGAAAACCACGATATGACGCTTTCCGTATTTCTCGCGACGGTCGGCTCGCCGACCCCGATGCTGACGGGTCCTACCAGTGTGGTATCGACGACGAATCGATCATCGACGAACTCGAGTCCTACCTCAAGACCCTCGAACGTCGTCGTGGCCTCGCGGCGTCGATGATTCGAACCAAGCAGTCACGGTTGGCAACCTACGCCCGCCGGTATCGCGACGTCGACGGCCGGGCTGATCTGGTCGAACGTGTCACCACCGCGTCCGACGAAAGCGACGAGATCCGCCGTACGCTGTCGGTGTTCGACTGGTCACGGTCGGAACCCGACAACCCATCGCTGTCGAACGACCAGGTACGGCGGCTCTACGACGCTGCCGGCCAGCCGGCCGATGCACTCCTCGTACTCGCGCTGTGGCCTGGTGGATGATGACATACGCGACCGTAGACGGGTCCGCTTACACCGAGCGGTGTCACAAAGTGTCTATTACCTGCCAATTTCGGCGGACCCACGTATTTAAGACATACACTCGATTACCTCGAGACATGAACATCGCAATTCTCGCCCACGAGAAGTTTCCAGACCGGGCGAAGACGGCACTCGGTGTACTCCGGTACGGCGATTACGACGTTACTGCCGTTCTCGACCGGAACAACGACGGCTCTCGAGTCGGCAACTTCGTGTCGGACGTTCAGGACGCACCGATCGTCGCCGGAATGGACGACCTCGAGACGGACGAGATCGATGCGCTCTTGATCGGAATCGCGCCGATCGGCGGTAAGTTCGACGAAAGTTGGCGCGACGATGTCAGGACGGCGCTCGAGGGCGGTTGTGATGTCATTGCGGGGCTACACTACTTCCTCGAAACCGACGACGAATTCGCTCGGCTGGCGGCCGAACACGACTGTGAATTGCGGGACGTACGAAAGCCGCCTGCCGATCTGACGGTCGCGGATGGCGTCGCCGGTGAGGTCGATGCCGAGATCATCCTCACCGTCGGCACGGACTGTTCGGTCGGGAAGATGACTACGACGATGGAACTCGCTCGAGACGCGCGAGACGCCGGTTACGACGCTGCTGTCATCCCGACGGGCCAGACCGGCATCCTGATCGAAGGCTGGGGACACCCGATCGACCGGGTCGTCAGCGACTTCACCGCGGGCGCCGTCGAGGAGATGATCCTCGAAATCGGTGACGACCACGACTACCTCTTCGTCGAAGGCCAGGGTAGTATCGTCCATCCCGCTTACTCGGCGGTGACCTGTGGCATCCTCCACGGCTCGATGGCCGACCAGCTCGTGCTCTGTCACACCGCCGGCAAGGAGGTAATCCACGGTTACGAGTCCTTCGAACTCCCCGCACTCCAGACCTACGTCGACCTCTACGAGGGGCTCTCCGAGCCCGTTTCGGCTGCAACCGTCACCGCTGGCGTCCTGAATACCTCCGGCCTCGAGGACGAGGCGGCCGCTCGAGAGGCCGTCTCCGCTTACGCCACCGAACTCGGCGTCCCCACAACGGACCCTATCAGGTTCGGTACTGACGACGTGCTCGAGTCGCTCCTCTAACTGCTCTCGACCAATTCCAAGACTCATGACACTCAATACCTCGTTCGAACGACACTCTCTCCCCCTCGAGTACCCGTTTACGATCGCTCGCGGGACCCGAACCAAGACCGATGTTATCACGGTCCAAATCGAAGACGACACCGGCACGGTCGGTATCGGCGGGGCCGGTCCGTCCGCACACTACGGCGAGACCGCCGCGACCGTCGAAGCCGTCCTTCCCGACCTCCTCAAAGTCGTCGAGGATGTCGGAGATCCACATCAACTCGCCCGCATCGAACGCCGACTCCGCGAGACCGTCGAGCGAAATCCCGCCGCACGGACTGCCGTGAGCATCGCACTACACGACCTCGTCACCAAACGCCTCGAACTCCCACTGTATCGCTACTGGGGGCTCGATCCAACTGAGAGCCTCGAGACGTCCTACACGATCGGCCTCGACGACCCCGACACGATGGCCGAAAAAACCGAAACGGCTCTCGATCGCGGCTACAGTACGCTCAAGCTCAAGCTCGGCACCGATCGCGATATCGAAATCGTCGAGACGATCCGGTCGGTCGCTCCGGACGTCGACCTCTTCGTCGACGCAAACGAAGCCTGGACGCCCCGGGAGGCCGTCTCGCGAATCGAGCGCCTCGCGGACTTCGAGCTTGCGTTCGTCGAACAGCCCGTTCCAGCGGACGATCCCGGTGGACTCAAATTCGTCGCCGACCGCTCGCCAATGCCGATCGCTGCCGACGAGTCCTGTATTACGGTCGCGGATATCCCGCAGATCGCCGATCGCTGTGATATCGCAAACATCAAACTCATGAAGTGTGGCGGGCTCCGGGAAGCAAAACGGATGATTCACGCCGCCCGTGCCCACGGTCTCGAGGTCATGCTTGGCTGTATGACCGAATCGAACGCCTCGATTGCGGCCGCTTGTCAGCTCACGCCGTTATTAGACTACGCAGATCTCGACGGCTCGTTATTACTCGCCGACGATCCCTACGCCGGCGTTCCCATGCCAGACGGGGTAATCGACCTCGAGACGGTCGATCGTGCCGGAACTGGGGCTGTTGCTGATCGGTGACCTATTGGACGATACCGACCCCGTTCGTGGGGTATCGTCCCGAAACACAGCGGTCTGCCGGTTCGTCGTCAGTCGAGTGCCCCAAACCCTTCCTCTTCCATTAGTTCAGCGACCCGCTCTGGATGTTCGAACGCCAGCAATAGCGCGAATTCGCGGGCGTCCGTCTTTGCGATCTCGTTCGTCTCGAGTGCCGCTGCAACGTCGTTTCGAAATGCGGCCTCTTGCTCGGCGACTCCGTCCCGAACGTGGATCTCGAGGCGCGTGTCTCGTTCGTCGCCGACGTTGTTCCGCCGGACGAAGTACGGATATTGATCACGATTCGGTGACGGGTTGCTCCCAGTGTCGGCCGGCTCTCGCGTTGGATCCTGCTCGTCCGTCTCCCGCGTCGCACCGTTGGGTTCTGCTCGTTCTGTTGGGGTTGACGCCGTTGCAGCTGTGGCCGATTCTGTCTCGTCTGTGGACGTATTCGACGGGTCGTTTGGCGTCGATCCGTCCACTGTCTCGTCGGGGTCATCGTCCGTATCGCTCCCGCCGAAATCGAGGTCGCCGGAGCCGGATTTGAAGTTGCTCATGTCGTTTTCACCGGCGCTTTCTCGCCGTCTCGAAGATCGATTACGTTGGTCCCGTCGTCTTGAATGTTCAACTCGAGAACCGGATGAACGTCGGCGTCGAAGGTGTCGGTTGCGATAAACTGGGCCAGTTCGTACAGGCGTCGTAGCGTCTCGATTTCCCTGTCGCGGACGCGTCGTTGGCCAGCTTCGCTCACCATCTCGCCGTCTCGTTCGAAGGTCTTCCAGCGCTCTTCGACGACCTTGAACGCCGATCCTCTTGCTTCCCACATCGCGTCCATGAGACTTTCACGGTTGCCGATAGCGACCGGCGTCGCGAACGCTTCCGTCTCTTCGAACTGTTGTTGATACTGCTGATGGGCGTTGGTCTGTCCGACCCCGGACGGGATGACACACGACAATCCGATCTCGATATCGAGTTGGCGTTCCATGTTCCCGACGAGATCTTCGAGTCCCTCGAGGCTCAGGTTGCCTTTTCCGGCCGGCTTGACGGGTGCGACGAGCGTTCGGAGTGCAAAAATGGCGTTGTAGAGGAGGTCCTCCGCCCGTGCGTTCGGGTCGATGAGGACCGCGTCGTACTTTTCGTGGAGCTCTGCTTTCTCCCAGAGTAACTCGTAGAGCAGTTCGAATCGGGGATACTCCTCGCGGCTCATGTTCTTCATCCCCGTCTCGTAGGAAATCTTCTGCTCCAAGTTCGAGGTAAAGTCCCCGAGCATATCGTGACTCGGGACGATATCCACGCCCTCCGCTGTCGTTTCGATCAACTCGTCGAACTCTCCCTCCGGCATATCGAGAATGTGCTTGACGAGGTTGTCCGCATCCGGATCACTTCGACGTTCTCCGGCGTCGAAGAGGCTGGTCAGATTCCCTTCCTGTGGGTCGAGATCCACGACGAGCGTTCGCTGTCCCATCCGCTCGAGCGCAACCGCGATATTAGCCGTCATCGTCGTTTTGTACGTCCCACCGGACTCCGAGTACACTACGGCCGTAATCATATGAGGTGGAATTTCGTCTCTGATACCATAAATCTGTGTCAGACGTTTGTCCGTCTTTTCTGTAACATATATCTGTACCGAATGTCTGTAACAGATATTCACGGAATGGCTCTCGAGTGATGATGCTATAGTAACACACCGATTGCACAGGGCTATGCAGTGCTCACGCCGTTCCTGTCTGCTCGCGGGTCATGCGCGACCCAACAGGGTTTTGCGTTCGACACCGTTATCATACGGACCGTTGTAGTTCTTTATCGGTGATCACCGACCCCGTCCGGGTGATCACCGGTAAAACGCTACAACAATCCGTATCAGAACCCTTCGCTTTCTGTTCGGAACGCCCGTCAAGGAGTCTGTTTTCTCCGGCTTCTGTCGATCGTAGGAACGCTGTACTGAAATCACACACGTCTGTAACAGATGACTGTAGTTGACGTATGCGGGCCACTTGGTAGTGGCACCGGCCATGTTACTGCTACGACATCGTACCCGTGGCAAGTAGTCGAAATCTAGCTACACGATCGGTATAGACAATTGGTAATTCATCTCAATTATCTCGATCGGTCCTCGATAAGAAATTCCACCACCACGTTTGAACCGCCTTCGAAACAACTGACAGAGTATAGCAGCAGACACCCGCAACAGCCATATGTAATAAATGTCTGTAACAGCTGCCTGTGTTTATTCATATACTAGCTGTACCACCCGTTTCGGTTGTCGTGGTTCGTTCCACAAACACCAGTTATGTATATATGTTATGGATGTCTGCCACATACTTCTGTTATAGACCTTTGTCATAGTCCTCTGTCATAGATCTCTGTTATGGTATTCTATCACGAATTCCTGTCTCGGAATACTGGCACAGAGATATGGTGATGATGCGCGGAACCGATATCTGTACCGAATATCTCTTTTATTTGACGGCGCTTTCTGTCATGCGGTTTGTTCGGTATGGAGAATGTATACAGAAATCAATTACAGACGACTGTTACAGATATTTGGGATCGATGGTGGAGAGTCACACTGTCGGACAGCAGTCTGTGAGCAACGGTCGCGAATTTGCGGCCGTTCCCGAGGTCGACAGCCACAGTAGCGTGGTGGATCTTCAAAGAGTTCTGTCCGGCAGGATAGTAGCCACTGCAAGTCACTACACACTTGATCACACGACAGCTGTGCGATCAGTGTCTGGGTAGTTGCAGTTGTCAACGTATCGCTCAGAAAACGATTGGATCCGAACCGATTCGATACGAGTTCGAGTGTCCGCACTGTCACGAGCGAACCGTGGTCGATCGACTGATCCGATGAAGTCGCGGGGCTCGCCCCCCGATACTTCACACAGTGCTACACTACTCGAGATATTCGATGAGTTCGATCCGGATGTCCCCCGGCGCGACGAAAAACCCGATTTTCTTGTCACCGTATCGGGCTGGTTCCATGACTACCTCGACATCGTCTGCGGTGATGGTGCCGAAGGCATCTTCGATATCGTCGACGATGTAGCCAAAGTGGAGAAAGCCCGTGGGAAGTTCGTCGACGAGTCCTGCGGCTTCATACGGTGCCTGGTCGAACAGATACACCAGTTTGTCGGCAACTTCGAGGACGACTGCGTCGACAGCCATCTCACTGTCGCTCTCTTCGGCCCGCCGTCGTTCCACGACGTCAGCATCGAGGTGTGCCTGGTAAAACTCCGCAGCGCTGTCCGGGTCGTCTACCTTGAGTGCGACGTGGAAGAACGATTGAAGATCCATACGAAACCATACCGAAACTGTCCAATGAAGGTTTGGGGATTTTGGCTCCGCTGAAACCCTCTTCTTTAGTCGGTGTCGACACGACCGTCCGCACGGACCGTCACACCGTACCCACAGTTAAGAAACGAGATACTCATGTAGCGGCCGTCGACATCGCGTCCGGTCGGTCGAACTCACCACGTATTGTACAGCCCAGGAGATCGTCTCTACGGTAGTGCGAGCTTTACTCCGACGTTGCGAGTAGTTCGCCGACGTACTGGTCTTCCCACTCACGTCGAGCCTCGAGTTCGCGCCGGCCACGAGCCGTGACCGAGTAGTAGTTCGTCCGTCGATCTCGCTCACCTTTTTCGACGAGGCCTTTATCGACGATTTCGTCGAGGTTTGGGTAGAGACGACCGTGATGGATCTCTTTCTCGTAATAGTTCTCGAGTTCGTCTTTGATGGCGAGACCGTGTGGCTCCTCTTGTCCGGCAATCGTGTACAGCAGGTCCCGTTGGAACCCGGTAAGATCGTACATAGTTGAATGTTTATCTATCAGTGGATAAGCGTTCCGACACGATAGTCGTTACAGTTGGTACTGCAGGGACCCCGTGGACGGCAAACGGGAGTATCAAGACGGTGCTCTCTCAACTCCGTACTATCATAAATGAGAGCGTTACTTGCGGAGTACGCCGAAATCGAGCGACCTCGGAATGTCGGCCTCATCAGCTTCTCTCATGGAATCAACGAGTTTTACGGGCTCGTCATTCCACCGATCATTCCGCTGTTGGTGACGGATCTCGACATCACGTATGCAGCGGCGGGGCTGTTGTTGACGGTCTTCTACGCGATGTACTCCGTCTTCCAGTTACCGGCGGGGATGATCGCGGACCGAATCGGAAAGAAACGGCTCCTCGTATGGGGGCTGGTCGGGATGGCAATCGGATTGCTCGTCGCCAGTACGGCCCAGACCTACGAGGTTCTCCTGATGGCAAAAGTGCTGATGGGAATCGCCGGCAGCACCTACCATCCGGCTGGAATGGCGATGATCAGCGACAGCGAAACGTCGGAAACGGAGGGAAAGGCGATGGGCGTGTTCGGACTCGGCGGGCAAATTGGCGTCGCGAGCGCGCCGGTTATCATCGGCGGAATCGCCGCCCTCGTCGACTGGCGAACGGCGCTACTGGTCGCAGCTGGGGTCGGAATCGTCTTTACCGTCGTCTTCCAGTTCCTGTACCGTACCCCGCCGGCAACGATGTCAACAGAAGACCCGACCGACGAAGCGATCGATGGGGGAACTGACACGACAGACGACGAGTCGATTCGAACGGATGGGGATGGAAGCATTGCATCGCGAATACAGAGGCAGATCCAGGGAATACTACGATTCGAACTCACTACGGGGATTGTACTGGTTTCTCTCGTGACGTTATTAGTTTCGTTACAAATTCGATCGATTCAGACGTTCGCCACTGGATTCGTCGCCGATGGCGTTGGCCAAACGACCTCGATGGCAAACGGCGTCTTTTTCGTGATGCTGTCCGCTAGCGCGGTGTCGTCGATCTGGGTCGGGAGTCTGGCCGACCGATTCGACCGGGGCCGGTTGGGCGTCCTCGCGGCGACCACGACGTCGCTGTTGTTGCTCTCGACGATGCTCGTCGTCGCGCTCGAGGCGACACTCATCGACTGGATGGTAACTGGGCTGCTCGCCGTCGTGTTCGGACTTCTCGGTCTGGCGGTCTATGGCTGTACGCCGATCAAAAACGCGCTCATTTCGGAGTACGCAACGAGCGATGCCAGCGGCAGTATTTTCGGCGTTACGCAGACGGCGTCGTCGGCTGGCAGCGCGGCCGGCCCCGCAATCTTTGGCTATGTCGCGACCGAGTTCAGCATCGCTGTCGCGTTTCCCCTCATCGCGGTCGTTGGTGGAATTATCGCCGTCGGCTTCTACACGCTTTCTCGACAGCCCTGATACGAACTGCTGAAACTCCGTTTCGGTGCAGCCGTCGTTCCATGATCGGTCTGGCACTGACCGACGACGGTCTCTCCCACTCGAGAACAGCGCCCGAACGATCGGTCGGCAGCGAGCGCAACGACGAACCGGTACCGCCGCGAACTACTATAATATAAAATATAATTTCGTATTCCACTCGATTTTTCGAGATTTTTGAGCGGTCGAGTGGCTGTACCCGCCGTTACGATTCGCCTGACGGGGACTTCGCCGACTCTGTCGCGAGTCTGGCCGAAATTAGTCGCTCGCGGTTCGACTCCGGTGAGCCGAGGAAGTTGCGCCAACTTTTGGCCTGTTTGAGGTAGATGTGACCGTCGTGGTCCCAGGTAAAGCCCATGCCGCCGTGGTTCCAGATATCGTCGCTAAAGACGCGGTGCAGGCGGTCAGCGGCGTAGACTTTCGTCGCGGCGGCTGCACGTGTTGCGTCCGGTTCGTCGTTGTCGAGCGCCCACGCGGCGTAGTAGACCAGCGATCGAGCACTTTGCATATCGATCCACATATCAGCGATTCGGTGTTTGACTGCCTGAAAGCGACCGACGGGGTGGCCGTACTGTTCGCGCTCGGTCCCGTGCTCGACGGAGAGATCGACCGCTCGATCCGCTGCACCGGTCAACATGGCCGTCCCGGCGACGGTGAACCGATCGACCGCCGTTTGCAGCGCGCTGCCGCCGGCGTGTACCGGTCCGAGCAGTGCTTTGTCACCGACCTCGAGATCATCGACGGTGAGTTCGTACATCGGACGGGTCCAGTCGAGGCTGTCGAGTCGTTGCGTCTCGACGCCATCTTGATCGGTGTCGACGACGAACAGTGATATGCCGTCGTAGCCCTGCGAGTTTCGCGTTCGCGCCGCGAGGATAACCGCGTCGACGTCGTCACCGTAGGGTACAAGCGTTTTGGTGCCGTCCAATCGGAACGCTGACTCCGAGTCGCTCCCCGTCGGTTCGGCACGCATTTGGATCGCGTGGGGGAGCGATTCCGTTTCGTCGTCGTAGACGGCCACGCTCATGCGACAGTCGCCGTCCGCTATCGCCGGTAAGTAGGTCGACTGTTGGTCCTCGGTTCCGAGTTCGGTTAGCAGCGGGACGGCTATCGCTGCCGTTTCGGGAAGCGGTCCAGGAAGCGCGTAGCGACCTGTCACCTCGAGTAACGCGGTGAGATACACCATCCCCTCACCGAAGCCGCCGTACTCGAGTGGAACGGTAATCGCCGTATAGTCGAGGTCGGCCAGTTCGTTCCACAGGTCGTCGACGACGTTTTCGCCCTCGAGTTGTCGCCTGGCGAGTTCGATGCCACCCTCGGATTCGATGAAGTCGCGTGCGGTCTCCTGTACTCGTTGTTGTTCGTCGGTTAGTCTCGCGTCCATCTTACTCACCTCTGTGACTCGTTTTGCTCTTGATGTCCTTCGGGAGCCCGAGGACTTGCTCGCCGATGATGTTTCGCTGGATGTCGCCTGTGCCGGCGGCGATCCAACTGCCGTAGGAACGGATGTAGCCGGAGGTTTCGTCGACCGCTTCGTGCTCGTTATCCCAGAGCGCTGCGGCCGGACCCTTGATGTCGACGGCAAAGTTGAGGAGGTCCTTCCGGAGTTCGTCGCTGACGACGAGATCCATCGACGCCTCGGGACCGGGCGTCCCTGTTTCCATCTGCGTGCTTACGTTACGATAATGTGTCATTTTTGCAGCCTGGATCCGAGCATCGAGATCCGCTAGCTGCCGACGTACGTTGTCGTCTTCGATGAGCGGCGTACCGCCTCGCGTTTCTTCCTGACAGTATTCGAGGAGGTCCAGGTATTCCTGTTCGATCGAGTAGATCGAGGTCATGCCGTGTTCGAACGCCGACAGCGTCATGACGACGTCCCAACCCTCGTCGACCTCGCCGACGACCAGATCGTCGGTCGTCACCGCGTCGTCGAAGTAGACCTGATTGAAGGTGCGGTCGTCGTTGGCCTGGTGGATGGGCTCCGTACTGATCCCGTCTTGGTCCATGTCGACGAGAAACGCCGTCAGCCCTTCGTGTTTGGTTCCGGAGGAGTCCGTGCGGGCGACGAGGAAACACCAGTCGGCGATGTGGGCGTAACTGGTCCAGATCTTCTGACCGTTGATCACCCACTCGTCGCCGTCTTTCTCGGCTTTCGTCGTGAGACTCGCAACGTCGGACCCCGATTCGGGTTCGGAGTAGCCCTGACACCAGATCTCCTCAGCACTGAGGATATTCGGAACGAACCGCTCTTTTTGCTCCTCGGTGCCGACCTCGATCAGGGTTGGACCGATGAGATTGACTCCGATAAGATTGATCTGCGGTGGTGCATTGACGCGGGCCATCTCCTCGCGGTAGATCGTCTGTTCGATCAACGAGGCGCCGCGGCCGCCGTACGCCTCGGGCCAGTGGATACCCGCCCAGTTGTCGGCTGCGAGCGTCTGTTGCCACTCTTTGAAGAACGCGTTTCGCTCTTCTCGGTCCGAGGGTATCTCCGGATTCTCGAGCCAGCCATCCGGGAGGTTCTCCTCGAGCCAGTCCCGAAGCTCGTGTCGAAACGATTCTTGCGCTTCTGTATAACTGAAATCCATGGTGTCTGCGTGTCTGCCTCCAGGCTACTGTGACACTGTGAAGTGTCATAAGTGCAAGCGTATTTATTCATATAATTCGTGATGTATATTAACACACGATGTGAGACAACGCGTGCACAGAAACACCCACGATCGATTCGTGGGCGATAGCGTATCGATCGGCTTCTGGGCCTAGTCAGTCATCGGTTCGAAGCTTGAACTTCTGGACTTTGCCGCTGGGATTTTTCGGCAGTTCGTCGACGAGATAGTACTCACGTGGCCGTTTGAAGTTCGCGAGCGCGTCGCTGTCGCGGGCGTACCGTTCGAGTTCGTCGGCGTCGGTATCGCCGACGACGTAGGCGACGACGCGTTCGCCCCACTCGTCGTCATCCTCGCCGACGACCGCGGCCTCGGTGACGGCCGGATGAGAAAAGAGCACGTCCTCGACCTCGGTCGGGTAGATGTTCTCGCCGCCTGAGATGATCATGTCGTCCTTTCGATCGACGACGTAGAGATACCGATCGGCGTCGAGATAGCCGAGATCGCCCGTATAGTACCACGTCCGCTCGCCGTCGTCGCGAAGCGATGCGGCGGTTTCCTCGGGTCGGTTCCAGTACTCCGCCATCGTACACGGGCCGGTCAACAGGATTTCGCCGACCTCACCGCGCTCGAGTTCGGCCTCGGGTAGGCCGTCGGGTTCGACGATGCGGACGTCGTGATTGAGCGCCGGCCGTCCCGCGCTTCCCTGTTTCGTCAGTTGTTCCTCGGGCGTCTGGAAGACACCACAGGGACCGATCTCGGTCATACCGTAGGCCTGAAGATAGTCCTCACAGAGTTCGTCCATACATCGCTCGAGTATCTCTGCCGGCATCGGCGAGGCGCCGTACATGCCGAGCCGAAGTGACGACGTATCGGCGTCCATCTCGGCGGCTGCTTGCGCGAGACCGTTCCAGGCCGTCGGCGCTGCGAAGACGACCGATACCTCGTGCGTTTCGATCGCCTCCAGGGCCGCCGGTGGGTCGAACTCGTGGTGGATGACGTTCGTCGCGCCGCGATGGACTCGCGGGAACAGGTTCGCGTGTAACTCCGCACAGTGATACATCGGCAGCATCGAGAGCCCGATGTCGTCGTCCGTGAGGTTTGCCTCCGCGATGCAGAGCAGATTGTGCTCGACCATACTTCGGTGTTCGTGGACGACGCCTTTCGGCCGACCCGTCGTCCCCGAGGTATAGATGAACGCGTATACGTCGTCCTCCTCGACGACCGTCTCGGGTGCAGCGGGATCACCGGCCTCGAGTAAGCCGTAGAAATCGGCCGCGTAGTCGGGTACGTCGTCGTCGATGTAGAGGTAGTGCTCGATGGGTTCGAGGTCGTCGTGGGCCTGTTCGACGGTGTCTTTCGTCGCATTCTCGAACAAGAGTGCCTGTGCGTCGGCGTCGGTGACGATGTAGGTGAGTTCCTCGCTCGAGAGTCGGAAATTGAGCGGGGTGAAGACGGCGCCGAGTTTCGCACAGGCATAGACCGCGAGTGCCATCTCCGAGCCGTTGAACAGCAACGTCGCTACCCGATCGCCCTTCTCGACGCCGAGGTCGGCGAGGGCGTTTGCGAGCCGGTTGACGCGTTCATCGAACTCGGCGTAGGTCCAGCGGTGGTCCTTTCGGGGGTAAACGATCGCCGCCGATTCGGGCTGGCGCCGAACCGTTTGTTCTAAGGTATCACCTATCGTGGGATGCATACACACGATACTACCACAGAATTACTTAGCGTTTGTGTCGGATCGCACTCACCAGTAGTGGTGTTTCTCACCGCACTGTCGGGTCCGGTGGCGGCGTTCGATTCGGCCCGACAGTCGACGCGTGAGAATGTACTAGTATTGATTGATAGCACCGCTTGCCCACAACCTGTCGACTCATCTCGAGCGTTCGGTGACACGGGCGAATCGCGGTATGCGGAAGTGTTACTACCAATGTCAGTAATCGTAGTTCTTATTTATCTTCGAACGGAACTGAGAGCGATGAGTGAGTACGGCTGTAAAGTTTGTCGAGTACTAGATACGTACGGGATGGACCGGTACGAATCGGATCTCGTCTCCCAGTGGCAAGCCGACGGACCCCAACGCAAGGGGTACCGACAGTTGGCCGAATGGTTCAACGTGTTGTTGCTTCGGCGTGAGATGGATCGTGCGGGGCTCTCGACGCTTGGTGACGAAGCCGAATCGAAATACGAGCGCCTGACGGCCGATGGAACGGTTGCAGAAGAGGTTGCAAACAGCCTGGGGAACGACGGACTGCCAATCGAGCAACTTCGAGACGACTTCGTCTCCTACGGCGTTATTCGAACCCATCTCAAGGAGTGTCTCGGCGAGGAGGTCTCGTTTTCGGGTGGTGACTGGGAACAGGATACGATCGAGATCGTCCAAAACCACGCGGTGGACAAGATTGCAGAGGCAGTCAGCTCGCTTCAGAGCAAAGAGCAGTTGACTGCGGGAGGCGACCTCGAGATCGCTGTAACGGTCGAACTCGAGTGTGACAATTGCCACACCCGCATTCCGATCGAACGGGCCATGCGTCGCGGCCACGTGTGTACCTGTACCGAGTGATAGCATGGAGGAAGGACCACTCGAACTCAAACTAGAGAATGTCGGCGGTATCGAGGAACAATCGCTGACGATTACGGAGGAGACGACGTTTATACAGGGTCCAAATGCCGCAAACAAGAGTTCGTTTCTGAAGGGGTTGCTCTTCGTACTCGGTGCCCGATCGGTGCCGATTCGCAGCGGATCGACGGACGCACGGGTCGTGCTTTCGACGGACGACCGGCGAATCGAGCGGACGGCCCATCGTCGGAACGGGACCATCGAGCTATCGGACGACGCGTGGATCGACGACGCCGACGCCGTCGTGCTTCTCGAGCGGTTTGCAGCGCTGCTGGAGACGAATCCGCTCCGGACTGCTGTCGGACGCAACGACAGCGTCGAATCGCTGCTCAAGGAGCCGATGAACATCGAGCAACTCGAGGCGCGCCGCTCCGAAAAGATGCAACGCAAGCGGGAGTTGGCCGCCGAGCTCGAGTCGACCGACGACGTCGACGAGCGTCTGGCGGCTCGCGAACGCGACCTCGAGGCAAAACGCGAGCGCGTCGACTCGCTCGAAACCCGGCTCGAGGAACTCTACGACGAACAAGACGAGACGATTTCGACCGAGGACGACGAGCTCGAGGCGTTACGAGAACGACGCGCAGAATTACGCTCCGACGAGACCGAACAGACCAGCCAGATCGAGCAGCTCGAGTCCTCGATCGAACGTCTCGAATCGCAGTTAGCAGCGACGACCGAGTCGCTCGAGGACGCCCGTGACGCCGTCGACGGCACCGACATTGACGAACTCAAACGCGAACGGGAGCGCCGTCGCGCCGACCTCGAAGACGTAACGAAACGTCTCGAGGTGTTACAGACGGTGCTGACCGCAAACCGAGAGATGCGAGATTCGGAGCATACGGGAGCACTCGGCTACGATTCCGGACTCGTCGGCGACGAGTTAACGTGTTGGGCCTGTGGCGGTGAGGCGTCGATCGAAGATATCGACGAGACGATCGATGAACTCGCGGATCTCGTCGCCGACGACAAACGACGAAAGCGAGAGCACGAACCGGAGATCGAAGCGTTGACAGACCGGATCGACGAGATCGAATCGACGACGGCGGAGATCAAACAGCTCGAAGCGGACAAACAAGAGATCAAGCAAACGCTGTCGAACCGGCAGGATTCGCTCACAGAACACCGATCCCGGTTACAAGCGGTTCGAGACGAGATCGACGACCTCGACGAGGAAATCACAGCCGTCGAATCGGACCAGGCCACCGACCACGCCGACCTCGCCGACGAGATCGAGGAGACGCGAGTCGAGTTGCAGACCGTGCGCCGAGAGATCGAGCGTCTCGAGGATACCTGCAAGTCGCTGCGGGAGACGCGTACGGAACGTGAAGAGACGAAAGCGGAAATCGAGGCGCTCTCGGCGGAGATCCAGACGCTTACCGACCGGATCGAAAACCTCGAAAACGAGCTTCGGACCGTGTTCAACGACGCGATGGATGATCTCCTCGAGGTACTCGAGTTCGAACGAATCGAGCGCGTCTGGCTCGACGGCGAGTTCGAGCTCGTCATCGCACGACAGATCGACGGCCAAACCCGGACGGAACATCTCGACCACCTGGCCGAAAGCGAACGGGAGATGATCGGTCTAGTTCTTGCACTGGCTGGATATATTACCTACGATGTAAGCGACGTAACACCAGTGCTCGTCCTCGATTCGCTCGGCGCGTTCGATTCGGAACGAACGCGGCGACTGGTCGATTACTTCGCGGACGAAACGGAGTATCTCGTAGCAACGGCCCATCCGGAAGCCGATGTCGATTCAGAGTTCGAGACTGTCGCGTTCGAGTCATCCACGACCGAGTAGATCGTCTCGACACCGGGTACAGCGTAATTACAAATTTGCAAGATAGTCAGTTCACTGGGAGGTAGTTACTAATATTGACCGCACGATCCGTTTCGATGAAGTGATCCATCTCCACGACGGTCTCGAGTCCCCGAACCTCGGCAAGCAATGCGTTGATTTCGGTGTTCGACGGCGCGGTCGCGATCGCGTAGACGTCGACGGTGCCGAAGCCGTACGCGACGAACCAGAAGTTCATCTCCGCTATCGCCTCGAACGCATCCCGTTTCGGTTGTGGTCCGTCTTCGGTGCGAACGGTGACGACGACGAGCTCCCAGCTGTTTTTCTCCGGTCGTGGGAGAAAGAAGCTGGTCATATTGTCGAACAGGGTAGTCACTCGGCGGCGAACACCTTCGCTGCTCATTTGGATGTCGTTTTCGGCCAGTTCGTCGGCGATATCCGCGTACGGCTGTCGTGGGTTGTCCGCGAGAATCTCGAGGATTTGGCGATCGATTTCGTCGATGTTGAGCCGTCCGTCGTTACATTCGATCGACATACGTGAGTACAGAACGGTCGGCGATATAAATCCAATCGGTTCCGCCGTCGGCCGTGGGATCGATCGCTACCGGCCTTCGAACTCCGGTTCGCGGTCCTCTAAGCGGGCACTGAACCCTTCGGTATAATCGTGTGTGTCGTCCAACTGTTCGCCAAGCGCCTGTTCGTACTCGAGGCCTTCGTCGAGGGGCATCTCGAGGGCGGCGTTGAGCGCCTTTCGTGCGTTTTCGATCCCCAGCGGGGCGTTTGCCGCAAGATCGTCTGCAAGTGCTCGAGCGTGTTCGTCGACGTCCTCGGGGTCACAGACCTCGTTGACGAGCCCGATCTGTTTGGCTTCGGTGGGATCGATGAACTCGCCGCTCAAAACGAGCTCTTTCGCCTTTGCCAGGCCGATGAGACGTGGTAGACGTTGGGTCGCGCCGCCGTGGGGGAAGGTACCGAGCTTGACCTCGATGACGCCGTACTTGGCGTCGGTCGAAATAACGCGGAAGTCCGCCGGCAGTGAGAGTTCGAACGCGCCCGCGGGTGCTGCACGTTTGATCCCGACGACGGTCGGCACGCGCGCGTTGTCGATGGTTTCGATTACCTCACCGAGCTGGCTCGCGTCCCCTCCCTGGTCGTCGTCCGCTTGGGCCTGTTCGCCGCGCTCGAGCATCATGTCGAGGTCCATCCCTGCACAGAAGACTGGACCGTCACCGAGGAGTGTGATCGCGCGAACGGAATCGTCGGCGTTTACCGCCTCGATAGCCTGCTTGAGGTCCGACAGCAAGGCCTCGTTCATCGCGTTTCGTTTGTCCGGACGGTTCAACACGACATCAGCGCGGTGTCCATCGATCGATACGAGTACGTTACCTGTGCCTATCTCTCGCATACAGACAACTCGTTCATGACCACCTTAATAATATCGACGCCACGCGGCTGGCCGAACTCACTGTCGCCCCACGAGCGGCCAGCCGGTACTCGAACTCGTACTCGGGGGATCCTCCGGGGCCGCTCCTCGAGAGAACCACTGTCCATTTGGCTCGATTTATTGAACGTTGTCCACACACTACAGAGCGTATGCCAACACAACACACACTCCAGGAAAGATAACACACGTAGGGCGTTAATATTGCCGTCGATTTCGACGACCGATTGCCAGAGCAAATAATGTCACTCGGTCGTCACAGTTGCGGGACAGTTGTGCAACTCTCACCACCCCCAACGAATCAACGGTCCGCTGGAACGATGTCCCAGTGCGCCCGTGATCGGTTCTGCGAGCTCGCTTGATACGGTTTACTGTAAGTCGTTACCGCCGAAACCGCGACCCGTCTGCGGTTTCGCCGGTAAATTGTTACAGCAATCCGTATGAGACGGACAATATACAACGATGTCCCACGCCGACACTGCAGAGTCCACTCCAGCGCTGCGGATCGATTCGACTCTGCAGTCGATACGTAGAACGCGACTATCTTTGGTGAGACACACCTGATTGCGCGACGAAAACACGGGTCGTCGAGTGGGGGTACAAACTCGCTTACTCGAGTTCGATCTTCCGGACTTTACCACTCGCCGTTCGTGGGAGCTCGTCCATAAATTCGACCATGCGAGGGTGTTTGTACGCGGCGAGGTTGTCGAGTGCGAATTGCGTGATCTCCTCGGCCGTGACATCCTCGCCGACGGTCGTCGTCGGCGTCGGGACGACGAACGCTTTCGGTACTTCGTTGCGTCGCTCGTCCGGGATCCCGACGACGGCGACGTCGGCGACGGCCTCGTGTTCTCGCAACAGGTCTTCGACTTCGCTCGGGTAGACGTTGTAGCCGGCGGTAACGATGACGTCTTTTGCCCGGTCGATGATCTCGTAGTAGTTGTCCTCGTCACAGCGGGCGATATCGCCCGTCCGGAAGTAGCCGTTCTCGTCGAAGGCGGCGTCGGTCTCCTCGGGGAGATTGTGGTAGCCTTTCATCACGTGTGGGCCACGAATCAGTAACTCACCCTCTTCGCCCGGCGGGAGTTCGTTCCCGTCGTCGTCGACGATCTTGCAGTCGGTCATGCGAAACGGCTGCCCGATCGTCCCCAGTCGCGGCCCAAAGGTGGACTCGTTCCCGGCGTGGGTTGCGCCACTGGTTTCGGTGAGTCCGTACCCTTCGTGCATCTCGACGCCGGCGACCGCTTCGAACGTCTCCTGGACGGTTACTGACATCTTTGCCCCGCCTTCGCCAACGGTCTCGAGACTCGAAAGGTCGTGGTCGCCGAACGACTCGTCGTTGATCATGTCGACGAACATCGCGGTGACGCCGTTGAAGGAACTGATCTCGTGTTCTTCGATCGCCGCCATCGCGTCGGCCGGATCCCACTGGGCCGGATCTCGCAGATAGATGCACCCGCCCTTGATCAGCGGTTGCCACGTACAGTGGTAGACGCCGGTCGTGTGATACAGCGGCAAACTCACGAGGACACGTTCCTCGTCCGGGTCGTCGACGCCTGTTCCCAGCCCCGCGAACGCTTGCGTTCGCAGATTCTTGTGCGTCGAGAGGACACCTTTCGGCGCTCCCGTCGTTCCGCTCGTATAGAGCTGGGTTACCACGTCGTCGTCCTCGCGGTCGACACAGATCGGCTCGCCCTCGACATCCTCGAAGGAGATGTCGTCCGGGCGTCCCTCCCCCACGGTGATGACGAGGGGATCGACGCCGGTATTGTCGATCGTCTCCGCGACGACATCGCGAAGCTGTTCGTGGGTGATGATCGCTTTCGCGTCGGAATCCGTGAGTTGATGCTCGAGTTCCCGTGCGCGGTACTGTGGGTTCGCCGGGGAAACCGGTGTGCCAGCCCTGATACCGCCAAAGAACGCGATCAGAAACGCCGGACAGTTGGGAACGTACACCAACAGTCTGTCGTCCGGCTCGAGCCCGAGGTCGGCCAATCCACCGGCAAATCGTGCTGATCGATCTCGAAACTCGGCGTGGGTAAGCGTTCGGTCGCCCATCTTGATCGCTGGGTTGTCCCCGCGTTCGGCGGCTGTAACGTCGTACAACGCGCCGGCGTTGGCGCTTTCGACACTCCGAAAGTCAGTTCGTTCCATGTCTATCGTAGACAGTACACATGATTGTATGTGAAACTACCGTCTCTCGAACCACGAATACAGCACAAAAGATGCCCGATACTAGGTGCGTCAGCTGCCGATCCAGTCGCCGAGGATACTCACGATGACCATGATTACCACGAGCGTCGTCGCGAGCGCGCTAATCTCCGGACTGAGGCCGGTTTGAATCTGGTTGAAGATGATGATCGGCACCGTCGTCGTACTCGGCGTGACGAGGAACTGCGTCGCCGTGAACTCGCCAAAGGAGATGACGAACGCGATCAGCATCCCCGCGATCATCGCCGGGGCGATGACCGGAATCGTCACGTTGAACGTCGTCTCCAACCGATTCGCGCCCATGATCATCGACGCGTCCTCGAGCCGTTCGTCGAAGGTCAACAGCCTCGAGCGGACGATGAGAAAGACGAACGGCAGCGCCAGAATCGAGTGTGCCAGGATAATCTGCGGGTAGCCACGGGGGATCTGCAGGTAGCCACCGAACCGAAGGAACGCGACGCCGGTGATCACCGGCGAGATCATCAGGGGCAACAGCATGATCGTCGCGAGCGTCTCTTTCATCTTGAACTCGCTACGGACGAAGCCGAAGGCGGTGATCGTGCCGATGATGCCGGCGACGACGGCCGTCGCCGAGGCGACGATCGTACTCACGACCATCGCGTCAAGGAGACGCTGATTCTGGAACAGCTCCGCGTACCACTCGAGCGAGACGCCGTCGGTCGGTAGCGTCGGCGCCGACTGAACGGTAAACGAGGTCGCGATAACGATGACGATGGGGATCAGCAGTATCGCGTAGACAAGCAGTATGGCGGGAAAGAAAGCCAACCGACCGGAAAGTCGGCTCATAGGTCACTGAGCACCTCCGAGATGTTCGCGTAGTGATTGAAGATGCCGATGAGTATCAGCAAGGCGACGGTGAACACGACCGACAGCGCTGCTGCCAGCGGAATGCTGTAGGAGAACGATTGTTCGATGATATTCGCCATCATGAAGTCACCGGGACCGCCGAGAATCGCCGGTGCGAGGAAGGATCCGGCAGCGAGGATATACACGAACAACGCCCCGGCGATGATGCCGGACAGACTCAGCGGGAAAATCACCGTTCGAAGCGTCTTCAACGGCGTCGCGCCGAGGACCTGTGAGGCGTGGATGTACTCCTCGTCGATCGACTGCAACGCGTTGTAGATCGGGAGCGTCGCGAACGGCAACAACGCGCTCGTGAGCCCGATAATGGTCCCAGTTGTCGAAAAGAGGATTCCGAAATCGGTTCCGAACAGCTGTTGGACTGGGCCGGTCGGAAGGAAGAACAGCGAGACCCCGAAGTACCGGATAATGATCGCGATCCAGAGCGGCAAGAGGACGAACGCGAGCATCAACGTCTTGTGCTCGGCCTTGAACGCGATGTAGTAGGAAATCCAGTAGCCGAGGATCAGACACACGACCGTGGTTACGAAGGCGTAGGCCAGCGTTCGACCGAGCGTCCGCACGTACGTTCCACTCAGTGCCTGTCTGTAGTTATCGAGCAACGCACCGTCACCGAAGTTGAAACTCTCGAAGAGCAATACGATGACCGGAATAATGAAGAACAGCGACAACCAGCCGAGTCCGATCATTACCAACAGCTTCGGCATCGACCGGTCCCGAAGCATCGACGGTGGCTTGACGTTCGGGAGCCTGACGTTCCCAATCCCGAACTTCATAACACGATCACCTCGTCCGGATCGAACTGGACCGTGACATCGTCACCGACGGCTAGCTCCTGGGAGGTCCGGCTAAATGCGGTGACCGTCGTTCCGTCGTCCAGATCGACTTCGAGCTCCGCTCGGTGACCGAGATACTCTATGTGAGAAATCGACCCGGTGAACACGTTGATGTTGCCGTTCGTCCGTGCAGCCTGGTGGACGTCTATCTCTTCGGGACGGACGTACACGGACACGTCGTCGGGGTCGACCTGGCTCGAGTCGGTATCGTCGCCGACGTGAATCTCCGTCGACTCCGTTTGGACGACCGGCGAGCTCGTCTCGGCTAACTGTCCCTGGAACTTCGTCGACTGGCCGAGGAACTCGGCGACGAATTCGGTCGCTGGCTCGTCGTAGAGCTCCGCCGGCGCACCAGCTTGTTCCTTTTTCCCTTCACTCATGACGATAACATCGTCGGACATCGACAACGCTTCGGACTGATCGTGGGTCACGTGTAACGTCGTTACGTCGACCTCCTGTTGGATGGCTCTGATCTCGTTTCGCATGTCCTCGCGAAGCACGCGATCGAGCCCGGTCAGTGGTTCGTCCAACAGGAGGATATCCGGTTCGTAGACCAACGCCCGTGCGAACGAAATACGACGCTGTTGGCCGCCACTGAGTTCGTCGGGTTTGTGATCGGCGTGGTCCAACATCTGCACCATCTCGAGATACTTCTCGATCTGTGCCTCGTGATCGCCGTCGAAGCCCTGCATCTTCAGTCCGTATCTGAGGTTTTCTTCGACGGTCATGTGCGGAAACAGCGCGGAGTGTTGGAAGACCAGCCCGATATTGCGTTCGTACGGCGGCACATCGGAGACGTCTTTACCACGAAGATGGACCGATCCCGAGGAGGCATCGATGAGACCTGCAATCGCGTGCAGCGTCGTACTTTTTCCACAGCCACTCGGCCCCAGCAGCGTTGCAAATTTCCCCTCTTCGATGCGAAACGATACGTCGTCGACGGCGAGCAAATCGCCGTAGTATTTTGTAAGATTTTTGACTTCCAACATGATTTTTATGAAGCTTTGATTTCGTCGTGAGCCAGTTCGAGGTCGTCCTGAACCGGGAGTATCGCATCCCAATCGATCCAGGTGAGGTCGTCGGGATGTTCGGTGTAATCGGCTCGTTCAGTCATCTCTTCGGGCGGATCTTCGAACGGTATTGGGTACTGATGGCCGGTACTTAGTTGAATCGCGTTCTCCTCTTCATAGAGGAAGTTCAACAGATCGTGAACCTCCTCTCTCATATCCGTGCCCTCGACGATCGTGAACGCTGTCGACCACGTCACACACCCTTCGTCGGGGATAACGTACTCCATCGGATATCCGTCCTCTCGAAGGTTTTCGATTCGGCCACCCCAGGCACACGCAGCGTACGCTTGCTCCTCTCGCATCCACTGCATGAGCTGGTCACCGGCACCCCAGTATCCGAACGCGTTCTGATGCTGCTCTTCCATCTCGTCGATGACGTCATCGAGGAGATCGTCGTCTTGCGCTGCTTCTCCCGGATCAAGACCGAGATTTGCACACGAATTACCGAAGCGAGCAGGGGCACTGTCGAATAACGCCAGTTGCCCGTCAAGGTCATCGTCTTTGATATCGTCCCACGACGTAATCTCGTCGATCTCGTCCGTGTTGTACCCGATTCCCTGCGTCGAAATGTAGTAGAACGCGCCGTAATCACGGCCCTCGATAAACGGAGCATTCTGCCAGGGATCCGCAATATCGTCGTAGTTCGGTATCTGATCGAAATCGATCGGAGCAAACAGTTCTCCGTCGTGCTCTAACTCGTGAAGTGTAAACCCCCACGGAGCCGGGTTTGTGAGATCGAATTCGTCCGGGTTCTCCGCAATCAACGTGATCATCTCGGTGTCGTCGGCCACCTCCTGGTGTTCGATCTCGACGCCACTTTCTTCCGACCACTGTTCCATCACCTCTCGTTCTGTATCCTGTGTCGTCCCCCCGCGACTGATGTAACCAATCGATCCGTCGCCACCCCCACCCAGACAGCCGGCTACAGCGATGCCTGTGACGGTCGCCCCAGTCTGTAAAACGTGGCGACGTGACATGTGCTGGCCTTGGTTGACAGGCTTCATACGTTTTCGTGAATCTTCTGCCGCATATTAATCATTTTGTACGGTATATTATATTTATTATCTGTCATATCTGCAGCACCAAATTGTTGCTCCGTCCAGAGTTTACAAATGCGGCCATATCCACGGAAAGCACCGTCTTACAGACGCTTCTACTGACCGTCACAGTATCGAGAACGCAGCCGAACCGCGCAGTTCGATTACTGCACCGTCTCTGTTCGGACACAAATCGGTGAAAAACATTTTAACCGACCCATCCCATGGTATAGCAGGTCATGACTAGTGGCGACTCACTACCTTGCAACTCACGACGGCGAGTACTGCAAACGGGCGCTGCCATCGCTGGACTCTCAGTAGCAGGCTGTCTCGGCGGCGACGACGACGCGATTACGTTCCTCTCTCGAGGCGGATCGACCCAGGAAGCCGAACGAGAAATTATGGACGAATGGACCGAAGAGAGCGGTATTACCGTCGAACACCAGGAGGCGCCAAGCGATCAGGAGATGATTCAGTTGATCGCGGAGAATCCCGGCGCCATCGATTTCACCAACTTTTCTGCGTCAGGCCTCGGGTTGGCCCGCGGGGAACACGACGGTGAACTCCTGGCGGATATCGATTATGGCGAGATCCCGAATTATCGCGAGCACGTCCAAGACGAGTGGCAATCGGCTCAACCGATCGACGGTCACGACGATGGCCTCGCGTACCACATCTCGACGCATGGACTCGCGTACAATACCGAAATGGTCGACGAAGAGCCGACCTCGTGGGACGTTACGCTCGAGTCCGAGTACGACGAGCAAGTCGTCTTTTCGGATATCTCCTACGCTCGATTCGGCGTCGGTGCCGCACACGCCGGGTTGGACGTCAACGAGGCGCTTGCGGACGAAGAGCTTCGTAACGACGTCTACGATCAGTTGCGCGAACAACACGCGAACGTCCCGACGTACTGGACCAGCGGCGACGAATTCATGCGGCTGCTCCAGGAGGAACAGTCCGCCCTGAGTACCGCCTGGGGCGGCCGTATCGAGCAACTCCAGGAAGATGGGTACCCCGTCGACTATACGATCCCCGAGGAAGGTGCGCCGTCGTTCTCGAGTTTCATGGTCGTCACCGAGGAAAGCGAGAACAAAGACGCGGTCTACGATTTCCTAAACTGGTACTATGAGCCCGAGCACGCGGTCCAACACTCGCTCAACTACAACTACCCGACGCCGCTCGAGGACCCGCCCGAGGAGCTCACGACTCTCCTCGAGTACGTCGAGTCGCCCGACGAGTTGCTGTGGATGGACTTCCAGCTCGTCTTCGAGCATCTGAGCGAAATCGAGCAAAACTGGGACGAAATCAAAACCGAGTAGTCTCGACTCACAGTCGGCAATAGCTCCGACATCGTAACCGGGAAGAAATATTCGGTGTAGGTGGTTGTAACCGATCAGTAACCGACGAAATCGGGATCTCGTTTCTCCTTGAACGCTTGGACACCTTCGACGTAGTCCTCCGTCTGGGACGCCTTCGAGATCCGCTCGGTTTCGTGGGCGAGGTGTTCGGATAGCTGACGTGCGGAGGCTTCCTCGAGCTGGCGTGAAATCGAGCCAAGCGCCTTGGTCGGACCCGAGGCGAGGGAGGTTGCAAGCTCCTCGAGGCGATCGTCGAACGAATTTGCGTCTGCGACTTCGGTGACGAGGCCGATCTCCTCGGCCTCGGCGGGCGGGATCTTTTCGTTGAGCAACGCGATGCGTTTGGCCTCTTGGAGACCGACGAGATGCGGGAGGTAGTACGTCGCTGAGCCGTCGCCGGTCAGGCCGACGCCGGGGTAGCCAAACTGGAGGTAGGCGTCCTCGTGCATGAGCGTGATGTCGCCAAGCAGGGCGAGGGCGAATCCGGCGCCGACGGCCGGGCCGTCGATTCCCGTAACGACCGGGGTCTCGCCACGTTTCAACTGGTGGACGACATCGTTGAGGAACGACGCACCCCGTCGGAGCCGCGCCGCTGCACTCGAGTCCTCCTCGAAGGAAGTGATGTTACCGCCGGCACAGAACACACCGTCGGAGCCACGCAACACGATACAGCGGACATCGTCGTCCTCGTTGAGTTCCGTCCCGAGCCACAGCAGTTCCTCGGTCATTCCGTCGTTCAGCGAGTTCATCGCCGACTCGCTCTCGATCGAGAGATACGCGATCCCGTCCTCGGTCTGTTCTACCGCGAAGTTATCAAATTCTTTCATAATTACGAATTGATGATCGGTGGCCGATGGTTTATGTGTTTGGCTCCGAGCGAACGACCGCCCGCAGCCGATCGTCGTCCTCGCTTACTCGTCGAGGGCGTCGATGCGTCGTTCCTCGTCGAACCGAAGGACGTTCTCGAGTTCGTCCTCTTCGAGGTCCTCGAACGCCCAGCGGGCGATCGATCGGCGGTGGACCTCGTCCGGCCCGTCGACGATGCGGAACGGACGGACGTTCTCGTAGAAGTGTGCCAACGGCAGGTCCTTCCCGATGCCGTTCCCACCGCAACACTGGATCGCGAGGTCGATGATCTCGTTGGTGACGTTCGCGGTGAAGTTCTTGGCCATCGCGACCTCGATGCGGGCGTCGCTGCGATCGAGTTCGCGGGCGGCGTGACGGGACATCGTCCGCGCGGCGTGCAACCGCGTTTCGGCATCGGCGATGCGGTGTCTGAGTGCCTGTTTTTCGGACAGCGTCGAGCCGAAGCCTTCGCGTTCACTAACGTACGCTTTCGCGATCTCAAGCGAGCGCTGGGCCATCCCGGAGTAGCGCATGCAGTGGGTGAGTCGGCCGCCACCCAGTCGCATCTGTGCGACTCTGAACCCGCCGCCCTCCTCGCCGACCGTGTTCTCGACGGGAACGCGGACGTTCTCGTATTTCACCTCGGCGTGGCCGCCGGTCCGTTCGGTGATACCGTGGCCGCCGAGGTGGCCGACGTTACGGACGATGTTGACGCCGTCCGTGTCGGTCGGCACGAGGATGATCGACGTCCCTTCGTAGGGATGGGCCTCGAGGTCGGTGCGAGCCATCACCAGCAGGAAATCCGCGTCCTGACCGTCGGAGGTCCACCACTTGTGGCCGTTGATCACCCACTCGTCGCCGTCTTTCTGGGCGGTCGTCTGGAGCATCTTCGGGTCGGAGCCCCCACCCTGGAGCGGTTCGGTCATCGAGAACGCCGACGAAATCTCGCCCTGGACGAGCGGCCGCAGCCACTCCTCTTTCTGTGCTTCCGTGCCGACCATCTCGAGGGTGTGCATGTTCCCTTCGTGGGGCGCGTTCGCACGGATCGAGAGCGCGCCGATCAGCGACCGCCCGACCTGCTCGAACGATGGCAACATGTCCTGGAAGTCGAGCCCCTGCCCGCCGTACTTCTCGGGCATCTGCGGGGCGAAGAGGTCGCGCTCTTTGGCCATCTCCCAGAACTCCTCGATCTCGTCTTCGGTGATTTTCTCGCCGGTCCGAAGCGCCTCGCGTTCTCGAGGGATTACTTCCTCGTCCATGAACGATTCGACCCGTGTCGCTACTTCCTGTGCCGTCTCGGAGTCGTGGTACTCCATACCACGTCATCTATACACGGATTTGTAAATCTACCTAAGGAGGAACGATACCCAGGGCTCTATCGAAAACTGCTCGCCGGCGATCAGTCGTTCTTGAGGTCGTCGAGGACGTCGGCCCAGTAGTCGTTGCCGTCGAACGAGAGCTGGATGCGGTCGGCGATACCGCCGTACTTCTCGTCGATTTCGTCCGCGAGTTCCTCGGGTGGGGCTTCGATCGCGAACGCCTCGAGCATGTCGTCGGTAACCAGTTCGGTCATCTCACCCCACTTGCCCTCCTTCGAGAGTTCGTGCAGTTCCATCCCGACGTCCTTCCAGCCGTGGAGCTCGAGGACGTCGTGATAGGTTCTGGTCGAGCCGTAGAAGGCAATGCGCTGTTTCGCTTCCTGGCGCATCTCGGCGCGTTGTTCCTCGGTTTCGCCCGTAATGAGGAACGGGCTGGCTGAGAGAGTTACCTCGTCGGGATCGCGGTCGCCGATTTCGGCCCCTTCCTCGACCATCGGCCCGATGACCTCCTCGGTGTATTTTGGCGTGTTGAACGCGTGCATACAGAGGCCGTCGGCGACGTCGCCGGCCATCTTGAGCATGTATTCGCTGACGCCGGCGACCCAGATGTCCGGCGGACCGCTCTCGAGGGGACCGGGGTTGAACTCCTCGGTCATGAGCGAGAACTGGAAGAACTCGCCGTCGAAGTCGAGTTCGTCCTCGTTGCCTTGGAAGACGTCGAAGATATGGTTGAGCGCGAGGACTTCCTCGCGAAGGCGCGAGCCCGGACTCTCCCACTCGAAGTCGACCGAGAAGCGTCGTTCGTTGTGCCCCTTGACCTGGGTGCCAAGCCCGAGGATCATGCGCCCGTCGGAAAACCGCTGTAAGTCCCACGCCTGGTAGGCAAGCACCATCGGCGATCGGGTAAACGATGTCGCGATCCGAGTTCCGATTTCGATGTCATCCGTCCGCTCGGCGACGAGCGGAAGGGGGAGGAACGGGTCTTCGTCCGTCTCCGGTGTGAAGACGCCGTCGAAGCCGAATTCCTCGGCCTGAGCCGCGAGTTCCGCCGATTCCGTCGACAATCCTTTCACTGCCGTATCGATTTTGAGGTCTGTCACGTTCGAGTGCACTATTGGCAGGCAGGAAAATAATAGTACCGCTAAGAACTGCTCTGCCGGCGACACGGCAGTCGACGGACGAGTCGGTCCGTCGTACCGACAGCCGGTGCAACCGCGACTCGTTCTCCGATCGTACCGTCGACCACCACTGGTAATTCCCACGCCGACAGAATGGATAATTATGCAAATCATTTAATAAGGTTCTCCAGAGAACGTAGTACGATGCCACGGAGTAACAAGAGTCAGGGTTCTCGAGGCGGACGAATAACTCGACGCCGGGTGCTACAGACAGGTGCTGTCGCGACCGGTGTGGCCGTCGCCGGCTGTATGGGGAGTGACGATGAGACGCTCAGCTTCATCAGTCGTGGGGGGACGACTCAGGACGCAGAACGGGAGCTGTTCGAACAGTGGAGCGAAGAAAGCGGTGTCGAGGTCACCCACCAGGAGGTGGCCGACGACACCGAGATGATGAACCTCATCTCGGAGAATCCCGGCGAATTCGACTTTACGAATCCGGCCCAGTTCGGATTGGCACTCTCGCGGATCGAATTCGAGGGGGAACTGTTTACGGATATCGACACGGGCGAGATTCCGAATTACGAGGAACACGTCCAGGACCAGTGGAAGAACGCGCCACCCATCGAAGGACAGGACGACGCGATATTTTATTACATGTCCTCCCAGGGAATCGGCTACAACCGTGAATACGTCGACGAAATTACGTCCTGGGACGACCTGAAAACTGACGAACTCGATGGCAACGTCGCGCTGTTCTCGTCGGCACCAACTCGATTCGGGAACGCGTGCGCGGCAGCCGAGGTCGGAGTTGCCGAGGCGCTCAACGACGAGGATATACTCGACGACGTCTTCGAGGAAATGGAAGAACAACACGAGTACGTGTTCAATTACTGGGACGCCGGCGACCAGTTCATGCAGTGGATGCGAGAGGATCAGGCCTACGCCTGCTCGGCATGGGGCGGTCGCGTGCAGGTGATGAACCAGGAAGGGATGGACGCCCAGTACGTCATCCCCGATGAGGGCGCAGTCGCGCATACGAACTACTTCGTCATAACCGAAGAGAGCGAGAACAAAGACCACGTCTACGACCTCTTGAACTGGCTCTACGAGCCCGAAAATGCCGTCGAGCTGAGTACCACTCACAACTACCCGATGGCCATGCAGGACCCATCCGAGGACCTCACTTCGCTGTTCGAATACGTCGAGAGCCCCGACGACCTCCTCTGGATCGACTGGGACGAGATGATCCCGAACCTAGATATGATCACGGAACGCGTCAACGAAGTGATGGCCGGCTAACGCCGCCACAGCTCCGAGTTTGCGACTCGAGCGTACGGCTTTCGGTCGACGCCGAGCTGTCAGTGGCCCAGCGGCCGTACACTGTCATCCGATACCATGATTTAAGTAGTAGTTCAATGGACAGTTCGTATGGATTTCAGCGAACCAGCCGAAGCCACACAGCTCAAATCGGAACTATCGGCGTTCATCGAAACCGAAATACAGCCGCTCGAGGCGGAACACGAGCGGTTTCTCGGTCCGGACGCCGAACGCCACATCTTCGACGACGAGTTCAGGCAGGTGCCGGAATATCTCGAGTTGAAAGCGACGATCCGTAAGCGCGCTGCGGAGGCCGACTTCTGGGGCATGAACATGCCGGAATCGGTCGGCGGACGGGGAATCGGAACGCTCACTGACGCGATTGTGGCCGAGTATCTGGCGAACCAGCCACCGGGATTGCACACGTATGCGGTCAGGGGTGCCGGCGGCGGTCCGACGCCGATTCTCCTCAATTGCGACGACCAGCAGCGCGATCGGTATCTCGAGCCGCTCATGGCCGGCGAAAAGACGACGTGTTTCGCCCTGACCGAACCCGACGCCGGCAGCGATCCACACTTCCTGGAGACGACGGCCGAAAAAGAGGGTGACGAGTGGGTGATCGACGGCCGAAAGTCCTGGATCAGCAACGCACCGTACGCCGACTTTGCGATGGTCTTTGCCCGAACGAGCGGCGAGCCGGGCCAGATCGACGGTATCTCGTGTTTCCTCGTCGATACGGACACGCCGGGACTGTCCGTCGGCGACATCCACCGGCCGATGGGCCACGCCTGGGTTGCGCCGGCGGAACTCGAACTCGAGAACTGTCGCGTCGGCGACGACGCCCTTCTCGGGGCCGAAGGGAAGGGCTTCTTCCAGGCGATGGAGTGGATCGGCAACGCGCGGTTAGGCGTCGCGGCCGGCTGTGTCGGATCGGCCGAGTTCCTCCTCGAGAAGGCCGTCGACTACGCCGAAGAGCGCGAGACGTTCGGCAACCCGCTCGTCGAGCGCCAGGGTATCTCGTTCCCGCTCGCCGAGGTCGCGATGGACATCGAACGAACCCGACAGCTCTACCGGTATGCGGCCTGGAAAGTCGAGCAAGACCAGGACGCCCGCAAGGAGACGGCGATGGCAAAACTCGCCGCGGCAAAACTCGAGAATCGGGCGGCCGACGTCGCGATGCAGGTCCACGGCGCAACCGGCTATTCGCGCCGAGAGCCGATCGAGAAGCGCTACCGAACCAGCCGAGGGAAACGACTCACGGAAGGATCGGACGAGATGCAGAAACAAACGATCGTTCGCGAACTACGCGACTGACGATCCACGCGAGTAGTTCGAGATCGAGTTGCCGTCTTCAGCAGACGGTTTCCCGTCCGTCAGTTCCGGTGCACCCGCGACCCGTGCGGTGGGTGCGCCGGGACATCGGTACAGCAATCCGTATCAGTCCTCGCCCGCGATGATCCGCAGCGCCTGTCGAGCCAGTTCCGGCACCCGCTCTTCCATGAGCGGGTACCGGTCGTCGTCGGCGTTGCCCTCGAGGTGGCGACGGAAGAACATCTCGCCGATACCACCCAGCTTGTAGTAGGCGAGCGCGCGGTAAAAGCGATCGTTCGCGAAGGTATAGCCCGTCGCGTCCTCGTAGCGTTCGACGAGTTCGGACCGGGTGTGATAGCCGTCTTGGAGCAGGTACTCGGCGTCGCCAGCGGTGCCGACCTTGGTCGTGGCATCGTCTTCGTCGGGCCAGTACGACAGCAGCCAGCCGAGATCGGTGAACGGATCGCCGATCGTCGACATCTCCCAGTCGAGGACGGCGACGATCTCCGGCGGCTGCTCGCGGGCGTCGCCCGCTCGCTCGTTCGGGGACCCGTCGCGTCCCCCGGCCGGGCCGAACATCACGTTATCGAGTTTGTAATCGCCGTGGACGAGCGTGTGTGGATACTCCTCGGGCACGTTCGCCTGCAGCCACTCGGTTAGCTCGTGGACTTCGGGAATCTCGCGCGCGTCGGTCGTCACCTCAAACGCCCACTCGTACTGCTGTTCCCACCTGTCGACCTGGCGCTGTGTGAATCCGTCCGGGCGGCCGAACTCCTCGAGGCCGACGGCCTCGTAGTCCACGTTGTGAATCGCGCCGAGGGTGTCGACCATCTCGGCTCCTAACTGCGTGCGGTCTGCCGGCGTCTCGATCTGGTCGGGTTCGCCCTCGCGGATGACGATCCCGTCCAGTTTCTCCATGACGTAGAAATCCGAGCCGATGATGTCGTGGTCCTCGGTCGCGACGACCGTCGTCGGGACGGGAACCTCGGTATCCTGAAGCGCGTCGATGACGGTGTATTCGCGGATGACATCGTGTGCGGTATCGGCCGTTTCGCCGGGCGGCGGACGGCGGATAACGAGATCTTTGTCGTCCCACGTGACGAAGAGCGTCTCGTTGGAGTGGCCACCCGGGTGACGATCGACCCCGAAGTCGTCGGCCGGACCGAGGTGGTCGGCCAGAAACGCCTCGAGGGCGTCAAGATCGACGAGTCGATCGAAGTAGTCGGTCTGTTCTTCTGACATTCGTTGTGCCTCTATGCGTACCATTCGGATACACCCTTAAAATCTCTCTCGTATCGGCGGGACGCTCCGTCAGATCGGTGACCCTGATACTGGGAATCAAGGATAATTTTTTGGTACCGTACGAGAAACCGCATCAGCATGGATATCAGTCCATCCGAACAGTTGCAATCATACCTAGACGATCTCGACGAATTCATCGAGAACGAGATCAGGCCACTCGAAGAAGAACACATCGAGTACTTCGACGAACGTCGCGAACACGCCCGAACCGACTGGGACTCGGGCGGTGAGCCCGAAGAGGAGTGGGTAGAACTGCTCCAGGAGATGCGAGAGCGCGCCGACGAAGCGGGGTTCTACCGGTTCGCGCTTCCCGAAGAAGTCGGCGGTGACGAGGGATCGAACTTCGCGATGGCGGTGATCCGTGAGCACCTAGCGAACAAGGGAGTCGGGCTGCACAACGTCCTCCAGAACGAAGCGTCCGTCGTCGGCAACACTGTCTTCCCACAGCTTCTGCTCCGGTTCGGCACCGACGAGCAACAGGAGATGATCGAAGACGTCATCACCGGTGAGACCGGCGTCGCCTTCGGGCTTACCGAACCCGACCACGGCAGCGACGCGACGTGGATGGATACGACGGCCGAGAAAGACGGCGACGAGTGGGTTATCGACGGCGCCAAGCGCTGGAACAGTGGGATGCACGCCGCGGAGTACGATCTCGTGTTCGCCCGGACGAGCGGCGAGGACGGCGACGCCGACGGTATTACGGCGTTTCTGGTTCCGACGGATACCGAGGGTTTCGAGGTCGACTACTTCTGGTGGACGTTCAACATGCCGACCGACCACGCGGAGGTGTCGATCGACGGCGCTCGCGTCCCCGATTCGGCGATCCTCGGCGAGGAAGGGCAGGGGCTACACATCGCGCAGTTCTTCGTTCACGAGAACCGCATCCGGCAGGCCGCGGCGAGTCTCGGCGCCGCGCAGTTCTGTATCGACGAGGCCGTCGACTACGCGAACGAACGGGAGACGTGGGGCAAACCGCTCTCGACCAGACAAGCGATCCAGTTCCCGCTCGCGGAGCTACACACGGAAGCGGAGATGCTTCGCAATACGATCCGAAAGACCGCCCGGCTGTTAGACGACGAAGGCGAGATGGTAACCGAGTCGGACTCCTCGATCAGCCAGCTCGTCGCAATGTGTAACTACAAGGCAAACGACCTCGTCTGCCGGGCAGCCGACCGTGCGATGCAGGTCCACGGTGGCGTCGGCTACAGCCGGCGCAAGCCCTTCGAGCACATCTATCGCCACCACCGCCGGTATCGCATCACCGAAGGTTCCGAAGAGATCCAGAAACGCCGCGTCGCTGGTCACCTGTTCGACTTCATCTGATACGGTTTACTGTAAGTCGTTACCGCCGAAACCGCGACCCGTCTGCGGTTTCGCCGGTAAATCGTTACAGCAATCCGTATGATACGGTAGCTCGCTCGAGACCCGATCAAACACCGCCATCACCGGAATCCTGCCCGAATAAACGCACCTAGGCGAGTTCGGATTTGAGTACTTTTCCGGTCGGGTTTCGCGGGAGTTCCGACCGGAACTCGACCGATCGAGGCTTCTTGTAGCCGGCGATCCGTTCGTCGACGTGAGAGACGATTTCGTCGGGCTCGAGGTCGGCCGCGTCGTCTTCGGGGACGACGACGGCTTTGACGCGCTCGCCCCAGGTGTCGTCGGGAACGCCGACGACGGCGACTTCGTTGACGGCCGGATGTTCGTGAATCACTTCTTCGACTTCGGCCGGGTGGACGTTCTCGCCGCCGGAGACGATCATATCGTCGGCGCGACCGACGAAGTAGACGAAGCCCTCGTCGTCTCGTTTGATGAGGTCGTCGGAGACGAACCAGCCGTCGTCGAACACCTCGTCGGTCTTCTCGGGCATGTTGTGATAGCCGTCGAACACCGTGGGTCCCTTGTAGGCCGCGCGGCCGACCTCGCCGCTGGGGAGTCGATTGCCGTCTTCGTCGACGACTTTCATCTGGAGTGACAGCGCCGGTCGGCCGACACTATCTGCCTTTTCGAGGGTTTGTTCCGGCGGGAGTCGAGTCGCTAACGCTTCGGTCTGGCCGAAGCTCTCGACGAGGTTGGTGTCGAACGTGTCCATGATTTCACGTTTGAGTTCCGCGCCCGACGGCGCAGCGCCGGTGCCGTAGCTCTCGAGCGCCGAGAGATCGTACTCTTCGACCCCCTCGACCGACAGGAGCATCCGACTCTGTGTCGGGACGAAGTACGAGGAGTTGATCGACTCCTCTTCGAGCAGTCCCAGGACGCGTTCGGGATCGAATCCGTCGGTGACGATCGTCGTGCCGCCAACCGAGAGGTTGGTGATGAAGGGGACGAACGCGCCGACGTGAAACAGCGGCGTGACGATCAGGTGGCGGTTGCCCGGCTCGAGATAGTCGCCTTCGTAGACGCCGTCGGCCGCGAGCGACAGCAAGTTGTCGTGGGTGAACCGACACCCTTTCGGCCGTCCGGTTGTCCCGCTCGTGTACATGAGCGCTGCCTGATCCTGGCGATCCGGAACGATGTCGACGGCATCGTCTGACACGCCCTCGAGGAACCGCTCGTACGATCGAGCGAACGCCGGAGGGTCTTCGCCCACGTAGAGGAACGTCTCGACGGGGACGATGGGATCGTCGTGGATCTCGCTGATCGTGTCCGCGCCGAAAGCGTCGACTATCGCGACTTCAGGGCCGCTGTCGTCGAGGACGTAACTCACCTCCTGGCCTTTGAACCGGTGGTTCACCGGGACCGGCCGCGCACCGATTACCATCGCGCCGACGAAACACTCGAGCGTTTCGACGTTGTTCTTCATATACAGCGCGACCGTATCGCCGGCGTCGACGCCCAGATTCCTGAGCCCGTTCGCGACGCGGTTGACTCGGGATTCGAATTCGGCGTAGGTGGAGGCGGCGACACGCTGCCCATCGGATCGGTGAACGGTCGCTTCTTGCTCCGGATGCTTCCGTGCGTTTCGCCGTGCCAGGTGACCGACAGTCAACCCACTCATATGTTGGCAATTGACATCCTTCGAGATAGGTGTTATGTTGCGTCCGGACCGGCGAGCGTGTCAGCAAACCAATAGCGACCGACTCGAGTCTACGTCCGGTCGGCTTCGATTAGGTCGAGCATATCTTCGATCAGCCCGGGAACGATGTACTGGAACCAGGCGCTACGAACGTCGTCACTTTCTCCTGTGTGGTATCGGTAGGCGCCGCCGATACCGCCGTTCATCATCCGGAGGGCACCGAAGACCCGCCAGTATCGCAGGCGGTCGCGATCGACCGTTCGGCCGGTCCGCTTCTCGTACTCGTCGTAGAACCACTCCCGGTCGGCGACCGCGCCGACCAGGTTCGGTCGTTCGATCGGATCGACGAGCTTCCCGGCGAAGTACTTCAGCGACGAGTAGGCGACATCGAACATCGGGTCACCGATCGTCGACATCTCCCAGTCGAGCACGGCCGAGACCGACTCCTCGTGTAGCAGCATGTTTCCGATGCGGAGGTCGCCGTGGACGAGCGTCGTTTCGGGTACCTCGGGCTTGTTCGTCTCGAGCCAGTCGATGATCTCGTTGACGGCCGGTTCGTCGACGATCGCCATCTCCTCGAAGCTGCGTCGTTGCAAGTCGAGCGTCTCGTCGACGTACGTCTGGGGATCTCTCGCCTCGAGGCAGGGGACGTCGTCGGCGTCGAGTTCGTGGATGTTCGCGATGACGTCGACGAAGTGGTTTGGCAGGGGCTTGCCGTCGCGATCCCAGGAGTCGTACAAGGAGTTGCGGTCGCGAGGGTTCCAGGTAACCGGCGCCGTTCCCGGCCGGTGACTGACCAGGAAAAACGGGCCGCCAAGCACCGACTGGTCGTCCTCGAACCAGTACGGGTCCGGGACGGGGACGTCGATATCGGCTTCGGACACCGACCGCATGGTCTCGAACTCGGTCTGGATGTCGTTACGGATATCGAACGGCCGCTCTTCGTCCTGACCGGGATCGACGCGTGCGACGAGTCGTTCCGACCGCTCGTCTCCGTCCGCCATCCAGGTGGTCGTAAACGACATCGTCTGTCGGGACCACCCCTCCGTGTGGCGTTCGAGATCGGTCACCGTTACGTCGCCGTCGGCCAGTCGCCCCGAGAGATACGGCTCGAGTTCGCCCGTGATATCGTCGACCTCGAGGGTCATGCTGTATCACGTCCGAGCATCTCGAGCTGTCCCTCGACGCGTACTCGTAGAAAGTCATACAGCGGTTTCCGCGCCTCGTTTGCCGCGTCGCCCTCGAGTTCCGCGTTGATCGTGTCGAGAACGTCGTTGCACGTCGAGACGAGGACGGGTTCTAGGTCGTCTCCATCGGCCTCGGACGCGTGCTCGATCCGTTCCCGCGCGTCTGCGGCCGCGTCAGTGACGGCCGATTCCTCGCAATCGCGTTCGACGGCCTCGAGCGCCTCGAGCAACGCGGCTCGTTGTCGGCGTGTGACCGCGCGTTGCTGGCGCAGTTGGGTAGCCAGATACCGCATCGTACTCGACATCGATCCCACCTGTCCCTCGACGAACTCGTCGTCGATTTCCGCTCTGACATCGTCCTGGAGGAACGATGCGAACTGCTCTATGACCTGGGCTGGTTCCAAATGTGGCATCCTTTCACAACAATCGATTAGCACGCAAAAAGGTGTTTCGCCCGGCGAACAGTGATCGGGTTCCGATCACGTTCGACTGGTGTGGTATACTGTTGAACAGAACTACGCGAAGCCGATCGTTCTGTCGCCGGAGAGACACTAATGAGAGGATTAATAATGCACAATAATGTGTGGGGAAAATACATGCGAGATATTAACACACGCGGAACGACGCGCCGACACGTCTTACAGACGGGTGCCGTCGTTACGGGGATCGGTATCGCCGGGTGTACTGGAAGTGACGACGAGAGCCTCAGTTACATCAGCCGTGGTGGGATTACACAGGACGCAGAGCGCGAGATCATGGAACAGTGGTCCGAAGAGAGCGGGATCGACGTCACCCATCAGGAAGTCGCGGACGACACCGAAATGATCGAGCTCATCGCGGCGAACCCCGACGACTTCGACTTCACGAATCCGGTCTCGTGGGCGTTCGAACTCAACCGACTCGAGCACGACGAGGAGCTGTTCGCGGAGATCGATCTCGACCAGGTGCCGAACTACGACAACGTCGACGACGCCTGGCACTCGGCGCCGCTCGTCGAGGATAATCCGTACGGAATTTTTTACTATATCTCTTCACAGGGAATAATTTACAATACCGATCATGCTGATCTTTCGTCGTGGGACGATATCAAAGACGAGGCCTACGACGGCGAAGTAACGCTACAGGACAGTGCCGTCTCCCGATTTGGAAACTCGTGTGCGAGCCTCGGGTACGATATCACGGAAGCGGCAAACGACGACGAACTCTACGAGGATGCTATCGAAGAGATGGAGGAACAACACCAGAACGTGTTCACCTACTGGACTGCCGGCGACGAGTTCATGCGGTTGCTCCGGGAGGAACAGGCGACCGTCTCCGAAGGGTGGGGTGGGCGTGCGGAAAACCTCCAGGAAGACGGCCACCCGGTCGAATACGCTATTCCGGAGGAAGGGTGTATCACCTGGTCGACCGCGTTCGCCGTCGTGGAGGCAAGCGACATGAAAGAGGAGGTCTACGACCTCATCAACTTCATCTACGAGCGAGAGAACGCCGTCGAGTTGACCCTCGAGCACAAGTATCCGATCCCGCTCGAGGACCCGCCCGAGGAGATTTCCGACCGCGCCGAGTACACCGACCATCCCGACGACCTCGTCTGGATCGACTGGTCCGACATCGTCCCGCTCCAGCAGGATCTCGAGCAGCGCCACAACGAAATCCTGAGTTGACGGTCGAACGCAACAGTACTCTCCATCCGGAATAGCGCCGTCGTGAGGTGAGAAACGATGTCTTGTGCCGGTGGACGAGCGTCGTTACTCTCCGAGCTGTGGGACGCCCTTTATCGTAATCGTCTCACCGACGATATACGATGACGCCGGACTGGCGAGGAACTGTGCGAGATCGGCGACCTCTTCGGGACGACCGATCGTCCGGTTGGCTCTCGTGCGATCGATCGCGTCGGCGTCGTCGTCGATTCCCATCTGCGTTCGAACGCCCTCCGTCGCGACGAGGCCCGGGGCGATACAGTTGACCCAAACGTCGTCTTCGGACCACTCGTCGGCGACCGACGTGGTGTAGTTGATGACGCCCGCCTTGGCTGCCCCGTAGTGGCTCATGCTTCTGGAGCCTCGCTGGCCGGCGACGCTTGCGACGTTGATGATCTGGCCGCCGCCCGAGTCGCTCAGCTCTTCGTAGGCGACCTGCGAACAGTTGAACGTCCCGTGGAGATTGATATCGACGATCGTCTTCCAGCCGTTTTCGCTGATCTCGGCCGCTGGGGCCTGGAAACTCGCGCCGGCATTGTTGATGAGTATATCGAGCCCGCCGAACTCGTCGACGGTCGTGCTCACGAGTTCCTCGACGGCGGCCCGATCGGTGACGTCACACTCGAGTGCAAGCGCCTCGCCCGACGCGTCGCTGTCGTTGATCCCGTCGGCGACCGGTTCGACGTTTGCTAGCTCTCGCGATGTCACGACGACGTTCGCACCATCCTGGGCGAACCGTTCGACGATCGCTTTGCCGATGCCGCTGGAGGAGCCCGTCACGATGGCCGTCTTGCCGTCGACGCTAAACTGCGAGCGCGTCATCGTGATCCCTCCGTCGTGGCTGGGCGGTTCGTGTCTGACCGGTCCTGACTGGCGCGAATCGTGTGGTTCGGTACCATCGTACTGACTTGTATGTCACCGCTAATAAAATCTCGCTCCGTCCACCGATTTGCCGGGTAATAGCGAGGAGACGCGACGAGTGAGGTGAGTCGATCACGTCGGCGAATAGTATCGGATGCCGCCGTCGAGCGTCGAACTGACGCGACCGTCCGCCTCGAGATGGGCCAACATACCGACCGTCTCGACGAGCAGTCGCTCGATGTCGTGTTTTCGCCCGGTTCGCTCGGTCACCAACTGGAACGCCGTCGTTCCGCTTGGCGAGAGCGACTCGTGGATCGTCTCGAGTCGGGACTCGAGGTCGCGAATCGATCGTGCGATCACGTCGTCGTAGTCGGTGTGTACTGGGCCGTGACCGGGATAGACGCGGTCGATCTCGGAGGACTCGAGGCGTCGAAGCGTCTCGAGGAACGTCGAGACCGACTCGCGGACGCCGTCGTCGAAGTTGACCAGCAGTGCCGGGGCGCGGAACGGTTCCATCGCCACGTCACCGGAAAACAGCGTTCGCTCGCCGTCGATCTCGGTGCGATAGCAGTACTGCGAAATGTGGTGGCCCGGCGCGTGGATCGGTTCGATATCGAGGGGACCGACGGCGACTGATTCTCCGTGGTCGATCCAGACGTCGACCGCATCAAGCGGAACCAGCTCGCGGACGGTCCGATGGAAGCCGACGAGGCGCTCGGTTGCGGTCTCGATCACGTCGTCGTCGACCCCGGCCTCGACGAGGTTCCGTCGGGTCGCCGTCGCGACCTCGTCTATCGTGCGCTGGTATCGGTTGGCGATCTGTCGGGGCGCATACACCGTCGGCGATCCACGCTCGAGCAGCGTTCGAAGCTGGCCGACGTGATCTCTATGGGCGTGGGTGAGCACGACGTGGTCGACATCTCGAGGGGCAGACTGAACGCCGGCGAAGCCGTCGACGAGTTCCGTGCTGGCATCGTCGCCAGGCGTCCCGGCGTCGACGAGTACCGATTCGTCGGCCTCGAGTAGATACGCCGCTGCGTGTCCCGGCGGCCACTCGACGGTAAACTCCAGTCGATGGACGCGTCGCTCGATCCCACTCGCAGCCGTTCGATCCACATCCGCCATGAACTGTCGTTTGCGAGCGGGGTATATAAGTACTCGTCGTCGAGGCCGATCAGAACGGCTCCAGTCCCTCGCGCTTGCGGAGGTCGAGGCGTCGAACCTTGCCGGTCGTCGTCTTCGGCAGTTCGTCGACGAACTCGATCGCCCGGGGATACTGGTACTTCGCCAGGTTCGAGCGGACGTGCTCCTGTAACGTTTCTTTCATCGAGTCGGAGGCGTCGCTGTCGTCTCGGAGCACGACGAACGCCTTCGGGATCTCGCCTCTCGTTTCGTGGGGGACGCCGATGACGCCCGAGGACGCGACTGCCTCGTGCTCGGCGAGACTCTCTTCGATCTCCGTCGGCCCGATCTTGTAGCCGGAGCTGATGATGACGTCGTCGGTCCGACTTCGGAAGGAGAGATAGCCGTCCTCGGAGCGCACGCCGAGGTCCTCGGTTCGGAGCCAGCCGTCCTGGACCTTCTCGGCGGTGGCCTCGGGTCGCTTCCAGTACTCCTGGAAACACATCGGATTGTCCTCGTACTCGAGGGCGATTTCGCCGACCTCGCCCGGCTCGAGGGGCTCGCCAGTGTCAGGGTCCTGAATCCGAACGGTGTGGCCGGGCGCGACTTTGCCCATCTTGCCGAACTCGTGGTTGACGCCGAGTGCCGTACAGTCGGCGACGAACTGCAGCGCTTCGGTCTGGCCATACACCTCGTGGATGACGGCGTTTTCGAAGACATCTGTCAACTGCGTGGCGGTGTCCCGATCGAGAGCTTCGCCACCCTGGACGATGACCCGGACGCTCGAGAGATCGTACCGGTCCGCGCTGTCGGCCTGGATCAGCATTCGGAGCGCGGTCGCGGGGCCCCCGGTCGAGGTCACCTCGTATCGCTCGATCAATTCGAACTCCCGTTCCGGATCGAACTCGCCGTCGGCGTCGATGACCGTCGGCGTGCCGAAGTACAGCGCCGGGAACAGACTGAGATACAGCGAGCCGATCCAGGACCACTCGACGACCGTGCGGTTGACCTCGTCCGCGCGAACCTCGAGATTGTATTGTCCCATCAACACCGCTGGCAGTGCGCCGAGCATGCTGCGATGGGCGTGGAGCACGCCCTTCGGATTCCCGGTGGTTCCGCTCGTGTAGATCATCATCGCTGGATCTTCCGCCGCCGTCGAGACGCTCTCGAACGTCGAGGACTGGCCCTCGAGAGCGTCCCAGAACGCGGTCTCGCTCTCCGTCGGTGACTCCTCGCCGACGACGAGGGTCGTCTCGAGCGCCTCGAGGTCGGCGGCGACGGGACGGAGCGCCTCGAGGCTGTCGTCGTGGGCGACGAACGCCGTCGTCTCGCTGTCCTCGAGGCGAAACTGCATCGCGTCCGGACCGAGGAGAGCGCTCAACGGGACCGAGACGGCGCCGAGTTTCCACGCTGCGACGTGGGTGACGAGCATCTCGACACGCTGGGTCCCGCTGACGGCGATGCGGTCGCCGCGTTCGATCCCGCGGTCTGTCAGGGCGTTCGCGAGCTGGTTGGCGTACGCGTCGAGTTGATCGAAGCTGTAGTGTGTGTCCCCACCATCGGCCTCGACGGCGAAGAGGGCAGTGCGATCCTCACCGGTGGCCCACCGTTCACAGAGGTACGTCGCCATGTTGAACGCGTCCGGAATCTCCCACTCGAAGGACTCGCATAAGTCATCGTACCCGTCCCACGCCTCGCGGTAAAACCGGTAAGCGTCCAGTCGCGGCTCGATGTGGCTATCGTCGATCATCCGTACGTTCGTAGAGGTCCAACCCCATGTTAAACATTCCCTTGGAACGTAGTTCGGGGAAATTGCTGCGGCGACGAGTCCGACAGTCGCCGCTTTCCTGAAGGGGAACTGTTATTATGGTAGACAGTAACTCACGAAACGCATGGACTTAGGTATTGCCGATAGGACTGCAGTCGTTACTGGTGGCGGTGGACGTATTGGCGGTGAAGACTGTCGCAAACTCGCTGCAGAAGGCGTCAACGTCGTGCCGTTAGACGTCGACGTCGACGGCGCTCAGGAAGTAGCCGAGGAAATTAACGAAACTGCCGGCGGCGGCGACGCCTTGGCAGTGGAGTGTGACCTCACCGATCGAGCCGAGGTGAGCGAGTCGATGGACGCGGTTCGAGACGAGTTCGGCGGCGTCGACATCCTCGTCAACAACGCCGCGATGGTCGATGCGAGAAACCGCATCGCCAACTTCGAGGACGACGTCTGGGACCGCGACGTCGAGATCAACCTCACGGGTACGTACAACATCAGCAAGGAAGTCTTCCCGAATATGTGTGAGCGTGGCTGGGGTCGCGTGATCAACATGTCCTCGATGGCCGGCTGGCAGGGCGGCTTCGGGCAGTTCTCCTATTCGGCGACGAAAGCAGCGATGATGGGCGTCGGCAAGACGATGGCCCTCGAGGGTGCCCAGGCGGGCGTCACCTCGAACATCATCGCGCCGAACATCGTCGTCGGGGAGTGGTCGGGCATGAGCCCCGACGAACTGCGGGAGAACGTCGACCCCTATTTCGCACGAATTGCCGAAGCGACGCCGATGCGTGCGCTGGGCAGCGAAGAGGATGTCGCCGACATGATCACCTACCTCAGTTCCGAACAGGCTTCCTACGTCACCGGCCAGGTAATCGGCGTAACCGGCGGCGTCGACCTCTTCTCGTTCTGAAGACTATCGTCGAATTTCGGTTTTATCTTCGCAACGCCAGTCAGTTACTCGAGCACAACTCCTATTATGGAGCGCTCTGATTGTATAGATGTTATGGGTAAGCATACCACAGGTAGAGTTACACGTCGTCGGCTCCTTCAGTCCGGCGCCGTCGTAACCGGCGTCGCAATTGCTGGCTGTGTTGGCGGGGGCGAGGACACGATACAGTACATGGGCCGCGGCGGTGCGACCCAGGACGCGTTCAGAGACGTTCTGGAAGAGTGGGAGGAAGCAAACAGCGTCGACGTACAGCATATGGAAGTCGCGGACGACACGGAGATGCTCAGCGTTCTCGAGGGGAATCCGGGCGAGATCGACCTCTGTAACCCCTCGCCGAACGGGTTCGCCCAATTTCGCGATGCCGACGTTCTCGCTGATCTCGACTACGGCGAGATACCGAACTACGACAACCTCGACGATCCGTGGCACGACGCGCCGTTTCTCGAGGATCACGAGGACGGCGTCTATCGATACATTTCGACGCAGGGGCTCGCGTACAACACTGAACTCGTCGACGAGTTCGATTCCTGGGACGAGATCGAACGGGAGGAGTACGACGGCCAGATTTCGCTGTTCGCGGGGCCGGACGCGCGCTTTGCCAACGCCGCGGCCGCCGCGGGCGAGGATATCAACGAGATTGGCGATGACGACGTCTTCGACGCGATCGTCGAGAAAGCCGAGGACCAACACGAGAACATTTTCCAGTACTGGGCATCGGGCGATCAACACATGCAATTCCTGCGCGAGGAGCAAGCGCTCATCTCCTCGGCATGGGGCGGTCGCGTCCTCTCCCTGCAGGCGGATGGCCATCCGATCGAGTACTTCATTCCCGACGAAGGCGCCGTCACCCACAGTGAAGGGTACGCGATTCCCGCAGATAGCGAGAATCAGGACATCGCTCACGACCTTCTCAACTGGCTCTACGAACGGGAGAACCTGATAGAGCTCTCGACGAATATCGATTATCCGATTCCGATCGAAGATCCACCGGACGGGATTACCGAGCTACCCGATTACACGGAACACCCGGACGATCTCACCTGGATCGACTGGGACGTCGTGTTACCACATCAAGAGGAGATCGCACAGGCGTTCGACGAAATCCGCAGCGGGTAATCCGTCCGCGACGATTCGTTCTCGCTCCGGCCGCCGCGCGCTACGCGCGGCGGTCTCGGCGATCCGGTGGCGTCGTCACCGGATCGCGTCCCCGTCCCGAAGCGCCTCGAGTTCCGCCTCGGTGTAGCCGACCGACGAGAGCAACGAGTCGGTGTGTTCGCCCTGAGCAGGGAGATCTTCGCCCGTACTCGAAGGTGCTTCACTCGAGCGAGCGGGAAAGCCGATCCGGGCCGGCGCGTCGTCGGGTCGTTCGACCATGTCACGGGCGTTGAGCTGTGGATGGTCGACCATCTCCGCGGGGCTGTAGACGCCGCCGAAGGCAGCATCGACATCGCCGAGTGCGTCTTCCCACTCCTCGCGGGTTCGCTCTTGGAACAGCCCCTCGAGTTCCTCGGTCACGGCCGCGAACGTCTCCGGATCGTGGTCCTCGTGGGCGTCGACGAGGTGGTCTTTGCCGACGGCCTCGCAGAACGCGCGCCAGAACTTCGGCTCGAGGGCGGCGAGGGTGATCCACTCGCCGTCGGCCGTCTCGTAGCTGTCGTACCAGGGGAAGGTACCCGACAGCGCGGTCTGGCCGGGCCGCGGTTCGGCGGGGTCGCCGGTGAGGGCTTGATAGGCCACCGACTGCGAGAACGAGGCGACGACGTCGCTCATCGCGACATCGATGTACTCGCCGCCGGTGTTGCCGAGTTCGCGCGACAGCAGCGCTTCGGTGATCGCGAACGCGGAGAACAGTCCCCCACCCATGTCGCCGATCGGGTAGCCGGGCATCTGTGGCTTGTCCTCGGGCGACTCCCGTGTCATGTCGAGTAAGCCGGCCAGGCCGATGTAGTTCAGGTCGTGGCCCGCGCGATCGGCCCACGGTCCCTCCTGACCGTACCCCGTTAGCGAACAGTAGATCAACTCGTCGTTGTACGACCGAAGCGTCTCGTAATCGATCCCGAGTCGATCGACGACGCCGGGCCTGAACTGTTCGAAGACGACGTCCGCCGATTCGACGAGCCGGTAGAAGGCCTCGGTCCCGTCGTCGGATTTGAGGTCGATCGAGACGCTCTTTTTCCCTCGATTGACCATTTCGAAGACGGCGCCGACGTCCCGCTCGGAGCGGGGTTGGCCGTGTCGAGCGTAATCACCGGCACCCGTGTCTTCGACTTTGATCACTTCCGCACCGGAGTCGGCGAGCAGTTGCGTCGCGTACGGGCCCGGAAGCAAGCGTGTAAGGTCGAGTATGCGTACTCCGTCGAGTTGCATAGTGTAGCATACACGTTCCCGTACTTCAACATAGGGTTTGGGGACGATTCGACAATCCAGGTCAGTGGCGTTGGGTCAGCGGCCGTTGAACTCTGGCTCGTAGTCGTCTTCGGCGAACGCGCGAGCGCCTTCTTTGTGATCCTCAGTCGCTAGCAGCGGCTCGAACAGTTTGTTGTCGTAGGCGATTCCCTCCTCGAGCGTGGTCTGGGCAGCGGTCTGCGCGGAGTCTTTGATCGCCTGGATCGCGAGCGGTGGCTTCGACGCGATCGTCTCGGCGAACTCCTGGGTCGTCGCCTCGAGGTCGTCGGGAACGCGGTTGACGAGTCCGAGCTCGTCCGCGCGGGCGGCACTGATGTGATCGCCGGTCATAGCGATCTCGCTGGCCGCTGCAGGGTTGGACAGGTTCGAGATGTACTGGACGCCGCCGGCGCCCGGAATAAGTCCCAGATCGACTTCGGGAAGACCGAGACGTGCATCCGCGTCCGCAAATCGGATGTCGCAGGCCATCGCCGTCTCGAGGCCGCCGCCGAGACAGTAGCCCTCGATCTTCGCGATGACCGGCACCGGGAACTGCGAGATGAACTCGAAGTGTGTTCGTGCGGCGCTGGCTCCAGCGGCGGAATCCTCGAACTCGGTGATGTCGGCGCCGGCACAGAAGTTGCCTTCCGCACCCTCGAGGACAACCGCTCGAAGCGCGATCTCGTCGTCGTCGTTGTGGTCCTCGAGCAGCCGGAGGCTCTCGACGATGTCGTCGCGTAGTTGTCCGCTCAACGCGTTGAGCGCGTCGGGCCGGTTCAGCGTGATGCGTCCAACGCCGGTGTCTTCGTCGAACTCGACTATCGTCGTGGCTAACGAGTCTTGCATACAGAGCTTACGTCGTCGTGGCAATACATAACAATGTCGGTGAGTGACACGGGAGACTGAATCGGCGAGTGACGCGGGTATAGTTTTATGAGGAGCGTCTGCAACTGTACTGTCGTATGACAGAACGAGACGTCTTTCTGCCAGTCGGCGCACAACCGACCCTGGATGCGCTCGTCGAACAGGCGATCACCGCGGAGGAACTCGGCTACGACCGGGCGTGGTTCCCGGAATCGTGGGGCCGAGACGCCGTGACGGCGATCACCACGGCCGCAGAACGAACCGACGAGATCGGGCTCGGGACGAGCATCGTCAACGTCTACTCGCGCTCGCCAGCGTTGCTTGGCCAGACCGCAGCGACGTTACAGGAAGCGACCGACGGCCGATTCCGCCTCGGGGTCGGGCCGAGCGGACCGATCGTCATCGAGAACTGGCACGGCATGGAGTTCGGGAACCCACTTCGGCGAACGCGAGAAACGATCGACATCGTCAAACAGGTCCTGGACGGCGAGCCCGTCCAGTACGACGGCGAGTACTTCGACCTCGACGGATTCAAACTGCGGTGTGGCGCGCCCGACCCGGCGCCGCCGGTCGACGCTGCGGCGCTCGGTCCGAAGATGGTCGAACTGGTCGGTCGCTTCGCCGACGGCTGGCACGCCGTCAACTACACCAAAGACGGCATCGCCGAGCGACTCGAGGACCTCGAACGCGGCGCCGAACTCGGCGACCGCGACATCGACGACCTTCGCGTCACCCTCTCGGTCAGCTGCTGTGCGCTCGAGGACGAACAGCGGGCCAACGACCTCGTCGCCCAACACATCGCCTTCTATATCGGCGGTATGGGAACCTACTACCGAGATAACCTCGTCCGCCAGGGCTACGACGATCTCGCGAACGAAATCTACGACGCCTGGCAGGAAGACGAACGCGAACACGCGATCGACCTCGTCAAATCGGAGCTTCGCGAACAGATGGGGGCTGCCGGCACACCCGAACAGGCTCGCACACAGGTCGAACAATACGAGGCCATCGATGCCGTCGACGCCGTGTATATCTCGTTCCCACGTGGCGCGACGACGGACGAGATTCACGAGACGATGACCGCCCTCGCGCCCTAACGCCCTCGAGATCCCGAATCGCTCGCCTCGCTCCGGTACCGACGTACAGCAGTCCGTGTCAGGTAACCACGAGGCGACAACGAAATTACACGAACCAGTGATCTTTATATGGGTATTTCGACAACGTTGTAGCTGGTAATGGCGCAATCAGTAGACGGTAATCCAGGCGTCTCTTTCGGCGTCGATCAGGAAACGGAGCTCATCTTACAGAGTATCGACGAGTTCATCGAACAAGAAGTGAAACCGATCGCCGACGATCTTGGCGAGACGTTGACGAATCCACGACTCGGCCACGAACCGAACGGACGACTCACCGACGAGGTCCTCGAGGCCCAACAGGAGGTGCGGCGAAAGAGTGCGGAAGCGGGATTCTACGCGATGAACCTGCCCGAGGAGGCCGGCGGACAGGACGTCTCGATGATCACCTGGTATCGGGCCAACAAACACGTCGCAAAGTCCGACGTCCCACTGGCGACGAACGTCCTCGCCGGGCCCGAAGGGCCGAAGCCGCTCCTTGCACAGGCGGAGGGCGAACAGGTCGAAAAGTACCTCGAGCCGGCAGTACGCGGCGAGAAGTCGACGGCGTTCGGTCAGACCGAGCCAGCCGTCGGATCGGACTCGCCGAACATGGAGACCCACGCCGACAAAGACGGAGACGAGTGGGTGCTCAACGGCCAGAAACAGTGGATCACGAACGCCCCCTACGCGGACTTCATCCAGGTGTTTGCCCGAACGACGCCACAGGAGGACGCCGGCAGACACGGCGGTATCACGTGTTTCATCGTCGAACCCGACGAGTACGAGATCGGGTCGCTGAACAACGCCGTCGGCGCGGAGGGTGTCCAGGCCGAAGTCCACTTCGACGACGTTCGACTCTCCGAGGATCGCGTGCTCGGGACCGTCGACGCCGCCTTCTACGAGGCGATGTCGTTCCTGGGTCTCGGCCGGGTCGAGATCGGCGCGACGGCGGTCGGCCACGCCGAGTGGCTGCTCGACAAGGCGACGGAGTACGCCAACAGCCGGGACGCCTTCGGCAACAATATCGGCAAGTACCAAGGCGTCTCCCACAAGATCGCTCGCGGCCGGGCAAACGCGTTCGCCGCCGACACCGTCGGCCTCAAGTGCGCGTGGTTGCTCGATCAAGGCGACCAGGCGATCGCCGAGTCGTCGATTCTCAAGTGGTTCGCGACCAACACCGTCTGGGAGATCGCCGACGACGTCGTCCAGATTCACGGCGCGAACGGACTCGCCGAAGAGAACCCCTACATGGACCACCTCCACGGGGCACGCATTCAACGGATCGTCGAAGGGACCGACGAAATCCAGCTCAACACGATCGCAAAACAGTACGGCGTTGAAACCTAAGCTCGTCAGAACTATCGGAGCTATGACTCCCAGCCGACCATCTCGCCGGCTTCGTCCTCGAGGGGCTGTTTGAGGACTTTTCCGGTCGGATTCCGTGGCAACGACTCGAGGAAGACGAACTCCCGTGGTTTCTTGTAGTCCGCGAGTCGCTCACCGACGTACGTCTGTAACTCCTCGGCCGATGGCTCCTGTCCGTCCTGTGGGACGATCGCCGCCTTGATGCGTTCACCCCAGGTGTCGTCGGGTGCGCCGACGATCGCGACCTCGTCGACGGCCGGATGCTCGTGGAGGGTCTCCTCGATTTCGGCCGGGTAGACGTTCTCTCCGCCGGTGATGATCATGTTGTCGGCACGACCGATGAACTCGACGAACCCGTCTTCGTCCTGGCGGACCAGATCGCCCGAGATGAAGAAACCGTCCTCGTCGAAGACCTCGTCGGTCTTCTCGGGCATCCCGTAGTAGCCGTTGAACATCGTCGGGCCGCGATAGCAGACCTGACCGATTTCGCCGGGTTCGACCTCCTCGTGGGTGTCCGGATCGATGACCTTGAACAACACGTTGATGACTGGCTTGCCGACGGTGTCGGCGTGGTCGAGCGCCTGGCTGGGCTGGAGCAGTGTCGTCACCGGCGACATCTCGGTTTGCCCGAAGGCTTCCTGTAGTTCGGCGTCGAACGCCGCCGAAATCGTCGCTTTGAGTTCTTTCCCGGACGGCGCAGCACCGATGCCGAACTCCTCGAACGCCGAGAGGTCGTACTCCTCGAAGTCCTCGACCGCGAGGAGGGCTCGAGCCATCGTCGGGACGAAGAAACCGGCGGTTACCGCTTCGTCCTCGAGCACGCTCATGACCCGGTTCGGTTCGAACCCGTCCATCAGGACGGTCGTCGCGCCCGCGTAGTAGTTGTTGATGAACATCCCGAACGCGGAGATGTGAAACAGCGGTGTGACGATCATCCCCCGTCCGTCGACGTCGACGTCGCGTCCCTCGAAGGCCTTCTCGACGATCCCGTTGACCGACATCTGGATGACGTTGTCGTGGGTGAGCAGACAGCCCTTCGGATCGCCGGTCGTCCCCGACGTGTACATCAACATCGCCTCGTCAACCCGCGAGGAGACGATCTCGACGGCGCTCGTCGCGGACTGCTCGCGGAAATCGACGTAGTCGTCGGCGTACGCCGGTCGGTCCGTTCCGTAGAATAGCATCTCGTCCGGCGTCGTCGGTTCGTCGTGGATCTCGTCGACGATGTCCGCAGCTTGGTCATCGAACAAGAGGAGTTCTGCGTCGGAATCCTCGAGGACGTATCGAACCTCGTCGGCTTTGAATCGGTGGTTGACCGGCACCGGCAACGCGCCGATTCGCATGGCCCCGAGATACATCTCGAGGGTCGGAATCGAGTTGGTCGTGTAGACGGCGACTTTGTCGCCGCGGTCGATGCCACGCTTTCGTAACCCGTTGGCAACCTGATTGATCCGCTCGTCGAACGTGGCGTTCGTGATCGCCGTTCGACCCCCTTCGACGGGCGTCATGACGATCGCCTCCTTCTCGGGGAACTTGTATGCGTTCCGCTCGGCAAGCCAGCTAAGGGTTAGCCCTTGCATGGGATGTGCAAACACACGTTCCGACATAGATATTTCGGTTAACACGATAGGGGCCCTCGAATGGCCGAGGAGTGGTTGCGACCCGCTCGCTCGTCGGGCCGCTGTACCGATATTCCGGCACGACAGGACGGTCGCGGTCGTGCCGGACGTGATATCAGTCGTCGCTCGGGGTGCGTTCACCGCTAGCTTCACGTTCGCGATACCGATTCGCCCGGGACTGTTTTCGTTGTTCGCGCTTCCGACGTGCCTCCTCGGACATCATGTCCTGGTGCCACTCGACTCCCGAATCGGTCTCGAGCGTGACGGTATCGACGCCCTCGAGGGATCCGACGCGGTCTTCGACCTCGTCGATGAAGAACGGAATCTGCATGCAAAACGGCGTCGTCAGGTGCATCGAGACGGTGACGTGGCCGTCGTCGATATCGATCTCGTCGATCAACCCCATCGACACGATGCTGAGGTCGGTTCCGTTGGCCGCGCTACAGGGGTCGACGATCTCGTCGAGTCGCTCGCGAACGCGGGCGTCGTCCATCAGGCCACCTCCTCGGTGGCGTCCGTCGTCGAGTAGGGGTCGGCGAGTCCGTCCTCGGCCCGGTGCGTGGCGAACTCGTCGTCGGCAATTTTCGACTGTGCGTCGTCGATATCCAGCCCGATGAGGTCGGCGTAGTTCTCGCCGAGTATCTTCCGTTTGTGCTCGTCGGTGATCTGTGGCAGTTCGCCCATCGCGCTCGTCTGCTTCCGTATATCGTCCGGAAACTCGAAGTCGCGAAACGCCTCGAGTTGCGGTTTCGGGTGGACCGACATCGCGCCCGAACTCCAGAACAGCCGATCCATGCCGTCCTCGCCGAGCAAACTGATCAGTTCGGCCAGTATTTCGGCGAACCGGCGCTCGTTGCCCAGCAGGATCGGCGGCACGCCCTCTAAGTTGACGTAAACGTTCGGGAACCGCGCGAGCTGCCAGGCGGTCTCCTCGGTGAACGCGAACCCGCCGTGGACGATACTGAAGGTGAGGTCCGGAAAACTCTCGGCGGCAACATCGACGTCACGCGGGTGGTACGGCCCACGGGGTACCGGGCCGAACGGAATCGCTTTGTGGATGTCGATGAGGTCGATACCGAGGTCGATCGCTTTTTCGAACACCGGAAACGCCACGTCAGGATCGCCCATGCTCCACCCCTCGTGATGGTCCGCGCTCCAGTGAGAAGGATAAAGTTTGACCCCGATCGGATCAAACGCCTCGACTTGTTCTTCTAACGTTTCCTCCCACCCGTCTCGGAGCGGGTCGACGGCGGCGTACGATCGGAACCGGTCAGGCCAACGGTCGACGACCGCGTCGGCCTTCTCGTTGGCGACCAGTCCGTCGTGAAACGCGTACATCGGGACGGGATGGAACGTCGACATATCCGTGTAGCTCTCCCGAAACAGCATGTTCGCAGTCTCCTCGACGCCCCAATCGCGAACGAACGCCTCGGGCTCGAGGCAGTACTCGTCGGGCATGATGCCGTCGACGTTTCCGTAGAGCATCTCCGTGATCCCCTCGGCGTGTTGTTCGTTGCGGTAGTTCGAGGGTGCCATATTGTACGCGTGCGTAATGGCGTCGTAGACGAACGTCTCCTCGAGGTCGATCATCGCGTCTCCCCTCGTACGTCGTGTGTTACTCCGCTAGTCGACGATCTACGGCCGGAACTGTCATTTGATACCATGCAACGCGACCCACCACTGCCGTCGACAAAAACCTATTGACTGGTTGTAACGACAATCGTCGTTGGGTTTTCACGGTTGTATGATAGGAACTCGTTGAGCGAAGGTCCCCACGAAATGTGGGTAGGTTTATATGTGGTGGGAGTCAGATACAGCCACGGATGCGTACTGTTAGCAACACGCGAGCAGTCAGTCGTCGACGGCTGCTCCAGACCGGTGTCGTAGCCAGTGGTATCGCCATCACGGGATGTCTGGGTGGAACGGATCAAACGCTCGGATACATCAGCAGGGGTGGTATCACCCAGGAGGCAGAGCGAGACGTCATGGAACAGTGGTCCGAGGAAAGCGGCATCGAGGTCACCCACCAGGAGGCCGCGGACGATACCGAGATGCTCGAACTCATCGCGGAGAATCCCGAGGAGTTCGACTTTACGAACCTCGTCCCTGCAGCCTTCTCGCAGCATCGGGTGTTCCATGACGAAGAGTTGTTCGCCGAGATCGATTACGGCGAGATTCCGAACTACGACAACATCAAAGACTCCTGGCAGGACGCCCCGTTTCTCCAGGGCCACGACTACGGGACGTTTTATTACAACAACTCCCAGGGGATCGCGTACAACACCGAACACGTCGAACCGACCACCTGGGAGGAGTTGAAAGACGAGGAGTACGAGGACGTCATTTCCTTACATGACAACGCCGTGTCACGATTCGCCAACACCTGTGCGATGGCCGATATCGATCCCGCCGAGGCCGTACACGACGATGAATTGTTCGACGAGGTGTTCGAGGAAATGGAGGAGTTCCATCCCAACGTCGTCACCTACTGGGCGGCCGGCGACGAGTGGATGCGGCTGCTCCGCGAGGAACAGACCTACGCCGTCGAAGGATGGGGTGGTCGGACCGAGAATCTACAGGACGACGGGCTCCCCATGGAGTACGTTATCCCCGACGAAGGCTGTCTCACCTACTCGACTGGCTTTGCCATCGTCGAGGAAAGCGACATGAAAGACGAGGTCTACGACCTGCTAAACTACTTCTACGAACGCGAGAACGCGGTCGAACTCACGCTTGGCCACGGCTATCCGGTCCAACTCGAGGATCCACCCGAGGAGATCACCAACCGGCAGGACTACACCGATCATCCCGACGACGTGCTCTGGTTCGACTGGGATCAGATCTATCCGGAACTGGAGCGTATCGAGCAACGGTTCAACGAACTCAAAGCGCAGTAGCTCGAGACGCTCGGTGTGAGCGCTCGCGGACGCGACTGGAATCGCGCGCTGCTGAAGGCACCGATAGCTGATTGGGAGGGAGAGACTGTCCGTCCGCCGTGATCGTCGAACCTAGTTTTATATACTAACTCATTGTGTGACAATGTCATGAGTGTTGGTGACAACCATCAGTCAGTAACGCGGCGGCAGGTGTTACACACCGGCGCCGTCGGCGGCGCTATCGCAGTAACCGGTTGCGTGGGTAGCGGCGACGACTCGATCTCGTACATCAGTCGCGGTGGTGCCACCCACGACGCCGAACGCGAGGTAATGGCGGAGTGGTCGGACGAATCCGGTATCGATGTCACGCACCAAGAAGTCGCAGACGACACGGAAATGCTCGAGCTTATCGCGGAGAATCCCGACGAGTTCGACTTCACGAACCCGAATCAGGCGGCGTTCGCCCAGCACGGGCTGTTGTACGACGAAGAACTGTTCACCGAGATCGATTACGGCGAGATTCCGAACTACGACAATATCAAGGACGACTGGCAGGACGCGCCGTTCCTCCAGGGTCACGATTACGGGACGTTCTACTACAATAACTCCCAGGGGATCGCGTACAACACCGAGCACGCGGACCCGACATCGTGGGAGGACATCAAGGACCCGGATCATGAAGATGTCCTCACCCTCCACGACAACGCGATCGCGAGGTTTGCGAACACGTGTGCCCAACTCGACCTCGACCCGGCCCAAGCAGTGAACGACGACGCGCTGTTCGAGGACGTATTCGACGAAATGGAGGCGTTACACGAGAACGTCTTCACGTACTGGGCGGCCGGCGACGAGTGGATGCGGTTGCTCCGGGAAGAGCAAGCGTACCTCGTGGAGGGATGGGGCGGTCGAACGGAGACGCTCATGCAGGACGACCATCCCGTCGGGTACGTCATCCCCGAAGAGGGGTGTCTCACCTACGCGACCGGTTTCGCCGTCGTCGAGGCAAGCGATATGAAAGACGAGGTGTACGATCTGCTCAACTTCCTCTACGAACGAGAAAACGCCGTCAGCCTGTCACTCGGGCATAGATACCCGGTCCAGCTCGAGGATCCGCCCGACGAGATTACCGGCCGCTACGATTACGTCGACGATCCCGACGAGGTCGTCTGGTTCGACTGGGACGAGATCCTGCCGATACAGGACGAACTCGAGGAACGGTTTAACGAAGTTAAATCGCTGTGAGTCGATCGTAGCGATCGGACGGCAAACACACGAGCGGAGCGGTTCATCGTTCGGAACTGCACCGCCGAACTAGCCATTGTCGACCATCGATCGGCGTTACATTCGCCCGTGCAGACGGAGTATTATCGGGTTGTTTTATTACGGATCCTGACGAGTAACCAACATGCAGACGCCCGAGACGGACATCCACGAACTGATCCGCGATTCGGTACAGGACCTCGCTGCCGACTTCGATTCGAACTACTGGCGCGAGCACGTCGAAGAGAAACGCTTCCCCGAGGAGTACTGGGAGGCACTCGCCGATAACGGCTGGCTCGGCGTCGCCATCGACGAGGCCTACGGCGGCGAGGGGATGGGCATGCACGAGATGGCCATCGTTATCGAAGAGTTGGCCCGCGGCGGCGGCCAGGGTGGCATCATCTTCATTCTGACGCCGGTCTTCGGCGGCATTAGCATCCAACGTCACGGCACGGACGAGCAGCAATCGACGTATCTACCCCAGATCGTCGACGGCGACATGAAGTTCTGTATGGGGCTGACGGAGGCGAACGCGGGGACGAACACGCTCTCGATCGAGACGACGGCCGAGAGGGACGGCGACGAGTTCGTGATCCACGGCGAGAAGACGTTCATCAGCAGCGTCGAAACCGCGGACGAGATGTTGCTCGTCGCTCGAACGTCGCCGTTCGATCCGTCGAACCCAGTCCACGGCGGCACGCTCTTTTTGATCTCGGATCCGGCCGAACGCGACGCCGTCTCGCTGTCGACGCTCGATACCGCGGTGCCGTGGTTCGAACACCAGTATCAGGTCAGTATCGACGGCCTCCGCGTTCACGAGGACGACGTTCTCGGGGCGGTCGACCACGGGTTCAAACTCATGTTCGATACCCTCAACACCGAACGCATCGCTGGCGCGGCCAGCGCGCTCGGCGGCGGACTGCGAGCAATCGACCTCGCCGTCGAGTACGCGAACGACCGAGACGTCTTCGGACAGCCGATCGGCTCTCACCAGTCGATCCAACACCCCCTCGCCGAGTCCTACGCCAAACTGCTGGCCGCTCGAGAAATTACCTACAGCGCGGCCTCGAAGTGGGACGCCGGCGCGGACTGCAGCATGGAGACCAACGCCGCAAAACTGCTGACGAGCGAGTTCAGTACCGAGGCGGCGTCTCGAGCGATCCAGACCCACGGCGGGAACGGCTTTACGAAAGAGTACGAGGTCTACCAGATCTGGCAGAACTCCAGGCTGACACAGACCGTCCCGGTCTCGAACGAGATGGCGAAAAACCACATCGCGGAACATCACCTCGGACTCCCTCGCTCCTACTGATACGGATTGTTGTAGCGTTTTACCAGTGATCACCGACCCCGTCCGGGTGATCGCCGGTAAAGAACTACAACGGTCCGTATGAGACGGTCTGCTGTATCGTGTTATCGGCGCGACCGCAGACGAGTCACGATGGCAGCGATAAATCGGTACAGCAAACCGCCCGAACCGCTACGGAGACAGCGAGACAACACCTTTATCACGTATTGTGTTATCTGTTATCGTATGTCATTTGATGGCATTACTCGCCGGGAAACACTCGGAGGGATCGGTGCTGGAGGTGCGAGCGTCCTCGCCGGTTGTTTCGGCGGTGGGTCCGACGACGACGACGATGCACTTCACATACTCACCGACCTCTCGAGCGACGAGTGGCAAGAATACTGGGATAACGAACTCATCCCAGGCTACGAGGAGGAGTACGGCCTCCCCGTCGACCACGAGTACACCGGACTCGACGAGGTCGGCCGACAGCGACTGGCGACGCTGATGCAGGCGCAGGATCCGCCCGGCATTTTCCACGCGAGCCTTCCCGAAATCGGCGATCTGGTCAATCAAGGACAGCTCGCCGAAGTCGGCGACGTGCTCGCCGACCTCGAGGATGAGTGGGGCGAGCCGGTGTTTCGCTACCTCCTCGAGCCGGTCGACGGGCAAATTCTGAGCATCCCGCACGGTCCCTACATCGGGTGCCTACAGTACCGCGAGGACCTCTACGACGAGTTGGGACTCGAGGTTCCGGAAACGTGGGACGACCTCCTCGAGAACGCTCGTGCGATCGACGAGATGGACAACGAGGTACGCGGGTTCGGACTGCCAGCAGGTCCCGCAGGTAAGCCCGACGCCGACTTTTCGTGTTGGCTCGCAAACGCTGGCGGCGATCGATTCGAGTGGGGTGACGACGACGAGGTCGAGTTAGTGTACGAGGAAGACGACGTGCTGGCCGTCTTCGACTTACTCCAGGAGCTCGCCCAGTACTCGCCGGATCCGACGAGTCTGGATTACGGGACGACGATCGAGTACTGGGCCAGCGGTCGCATCGGCCAGTGTATCATGCTCAACGCGTGGGTCTGCTCGGCGGCATACGCCGCCGGTGCAGAAGAGGTCGCGCTCAACACGAAACAGGAAGTCGTCCCCCGCCGGGATGGCGTCGATCCGGACGGTCGTGGCTTCGTCGTAATGACCGGTGCGGCGGTACTCGAGGGCGCGACCCACACCGAAGGGGCCAAAGACTTCAACCGGTATATGTACGGGCCCGAACGCCACATCGAGGTTAGCCTGATGGAGCCCATGCGATTCCTGCCGCCGTACGAATCCATCCTCGAGCACGAGGAGTACCGCAGTGCCGACATCTTCCAGGTCGACGACGGCTACTTCCTCGAGCGCAACGAGTATCTCCTCGAGGAGATCGCCCCGCAGGTATCGGATCCGGAGAGTCCGACGACGCCGGAGACGCTCGGCTTGCTGTCGTTCGACATCGATTCCCAGATGACCAATCGACTCATCGCCGAGGAGGAAGACCCCGAGGATGTCTACGAGTGGGGGATGAACGAACTCGAGCAGCGGTTTGACGATGTCAAAGCGAACTCGAACTACTGAGAGAGTCCGTTCGAGACCGAGCGTTTTCATCGAATCGAACGAAAAACCTATATCACTAGACAGAGAGATGACAGCACATGACATACGGAAGCGCATACGAAGCAGTAGCTGACAAGCACGACAAAGAGATTGCATGGGAAGAACACGCACACATCGGCGACAAAGAGTCGTTGAACGTCGCGACCGAAGCGCTCGGCCGCCACGCTGATTCCGACGAGATCGGACTTCGAATCCGGGACTTCGAGAGCGGCGAAACGGAAACGTACACGTTCGCCGAACTCGACGCCGCCGCCAATCGGGTCGCGAACTATCTCGTCGAACACACTACCCGTGGTGCCCGCGTCGGGGCGAAGTTACCGACGCAGTTCGAACTGTACGCCGTCGTCTTCGGGACGATCAAGGCGGGTCGGATCTACATGCCGCTGGCCCCCGTATTCGGCCCCGACGCGCTTAATTATCGGCTCGAGGACTCCCGGACATCGGTCCTGTTTACCACCGAGAGCGGCTGTGATATCGTCGACTCGGACCTCCCGGCGCTCGATCGAGTCGTCACGGTCGACGGCGGGTCTGTCGACGGCTCCGCGACCGTCGACGACTACGATGTCGTTAGAGACCACGATGATTCCTTCGAAGCAGTCGAGACGCACCCGAACGATCCGTTCACGTTGACCTACACCTCCGGGACGACCGGGTCGCCGAAAGGCGTGCTGAGTCCACACCGAGGCCCAATCGAACTCTACGCCTACACGGAGTACGTCGTCGACCTACGGCCCGACGACGTCTACCTGGTCGCGGCCTCCCCCTCGTGGTCCTACGGTCTCAACATGGGAACTATCATGTCCGGCGTTCGGGGGACGGCGATCGGCTGCTATCGCGGCCAGTTCAACCCGGTCACGTTCTTCGAGACGCTCGAAGCGTGGGATGTCGACAACGCGATGATTCCGCCGACGGCGCTTCGCCAATCTCGAGCCGCCGGCATCGATCTGAGCGAGTACGACATCGATCTGCGGGTGTTGATTTCGGCGGGCGAGGCGCTCGATCAGGACACCGTCGACTGGTGTGAGGATGGACTGGGCGCGCCGCCACAGGACTCCTACGGGCTGACGGAGGGCGGCATGGTCGTCTGTAACTACGCGTTCGACGACTGGGAAGTCAAACCCGGCAGTATGGGGAAGGTCCTCCCCGGCGCCGAGGTCGCGTTGCTAGACGAGGAGGGGAACGAGGTCGAACAGGGAGCGGTCGGCGAAATCGCCATCAAACGCGACGAATCCCCGACCGGTTCCTACTGGGGACGTCCCGAGAAGAGCCTCGAGACGTTCACTGGACTCTGGCTGCGAACCGGCGACCTGGCCAAACAGGACGAGGACGGCTACTACTGGTACGTCAGCCGCGCCGACAACGTCATCATCTCCTCGGGCTACCGCATCGGTCCCGAAGAAGTGGAGGAGACGCTGCTGAACCATCCAGCGGTCGAGGAGGCCGCAGTCGTCGGCAAGGATCACGACACCCGGGGCGAGATCGTGGCGGCGTACGTGACGCTGGTCGAGGACTACGAGCCGTCGCCCGATCTCGAGGACGAACTCAGTAACTTCGCCCGGGAAGAGCTCTCGAAACACGAGTACCCCCGCGAGATCGAGTTCATCGAACAGCTCCCGAAGACGGCGAGCGGAAAGATCAAGCGCGCGGAACTCAGCGACTAACGGGCACACGGCGACTAACGGGCCCACGAACCGAAATCGGTTTGGCACTCCTTCTCGAGCATCGAGACACGATCCCGATGCACATCGACCCACGCGACGATTCTGCCTCGCTGTACCGAACCCTAACCGGCCTCGTCGTTCCCCGTCCGATCGGCTGGATCAGCACCCGCAGCGAGGACGGCGTCGACAACCTCGCACCCTACAGCTTCTTCAACGCCGTCAGCGTCGACCCGCCGATCCTCATGTTTTCCCCGGTCGACAGGCCGGACGGCTTGAGCGATACCACGGTCAACGTCCGGGAAACCGAGGCGTTCGTCGTCAACCTCGTCACCCACGAGTTCGCCGAGGCGATGAACCAAACGAGCGCCGAACTCCCATCGACCGAAAGCGAGTTCGACCACGCGGATCTCGAGCGGGCACCCTCCGAGCGCGTCGACCCGCCGCGAGTCGCGGGGGTAGCCGCCGCCTTCGAGTGCGAACTGTACGACATCATCGACGTGGGCTCGAACTCGGTCGTCCTCGGCGAAGCCGTCTCGATTCACGTCCGTGACGACATCACGACAGACGGCAAAGTCGATACGAGTAAGCTCGAGATCGTCGGCCGACTCGCCGGCGGTGCCTACGACTGGACGACCGATCGCTTCGAGATGGAACGGCCGGACTGACCGGCCGTCGGTGTGTTCGTCGTCAGTATCGCCGGTTGCCGGCCGGAACCGTCCGCTATCGACCCGATGGTCTCGAAAACGGGAACGCGAGCGACTTAGTGGCGGTCCAAACCTGCACTACTGGGTCGAATCCGGGTGTGGGAATCGATTCGACCCGGCAGTCGACGGTTGGAACGATACTTAGCGTTCCAGGATGTTCACACAGGAAACCGCGCCCGTCGCGTTGCGGCCGATGCCGATGTTGTGTTGGAGACCGACCTCGGCGTCGGGAACCTGTACGTCGCCGGCTTCGCCCCGGAGCTGTTCGAAGATTTCGGCGATCTGTGCGACGCCAGTGGCGCCGATCGGGTGGCCCTTCGAGAGGAGGCCGCCGGAGGGGTTGACCGGTTTCTCGCCGTCGAGGTGCGGTACCCCGTCGTCGATGAAGGTGCCACCCTCGCCCTGTTCGCAGAAGCCGAGATCCTCGTAGGTGATCAGCTCGGTGATCGAGAAGCAGTCGTGGACTTCGGCGACGTCGATATCGTCGGGCCCGTAGCCCGAGCGCTCGTAGGCCATGCTCGAGGCCTGTCTCGAGGCCGGGAAGTTCGTCAGCGCCAGGTCGTCGCCCCGCATGAACGAGTCGGTCGAGAAGCCGTAGCCGGCGACTCGAACCGGCGCGTCGGTGAACTCGCGTGAGCGTTCGTCGTTGGTGACGAGCACCGCACACGCGCCGTCGGTAACGGGACAGCAGTCGTAGAGGTTCAGCGGGTACGACACCGTCGCCGACTCCTTGACGTCGTCGACCGAGCACTCGAACTGCTGGTGGGCGTGGGGATACTTCGTCCCGTTCTCGTGGTTCTTGACGGAGACCTCCGCGATCTGCTCGCGAGTCGTCTCGTACTGGTCCATGTGACGCGTCGCCCGCATGCCGAAGAAGGCGGGCATCGTCACGCCGCGCCCGCGCCAGAGCCGTTCGAGGGCGGCGCCGCCGATGAGTCCCTCGGTCGAGTCGAGCATCTTCTCCGCACCGATGACGAGTGCAACCTCGACATCGCCGGCCTTGACCGCCTGGACCGCGTTCCGGAACGCGTCGCTGCCGGTCGCACACGCGTTGACGATCTGAGTCGCCGGCTTCTCGAAGAGGCCAGTCGCGTGGGCGACGGACGCCCCGGAGGAACCCTCGTTGGCGATGTCGAGGGTGCCGTACCAGATCGCGTCGATATCCTTGGTCGGTTCGATGCCGTGATCGACGCTCTCGACGAGATCGAGATAGGCGCCCTCGAGGAGGTCGTCGAAGGCCCACTCGTACTTTTCGCCGAAATCGATGATACCCGAGCCGACGACGTGTGCGTCGGTCATCGTTTCACCTCGCGGGGAACCGAGAACTTGAAGGAATTGATCGGTCGCTCGCCGTCGTCGAACAGCTCCCGGAACCGAGCCTCGACCTCGGTCCCGACCGACAGTTCGTCGAGTTCCGTTTCGGTCAGCAACCCGTAGACACGAGCGGATTCGCCGGAGCCGTCCGCCTGTGGCAGGTCGACGATCGCCAGCGGCTGTGGCACTTCGATGTCGTCGGGGAGGTACTCCTGGACGACGAAGGTCTTGATCTCGCCCCGTTCGGCCAACTGTACCTCCTCGAACGTCGCCGGCGCGTCACCGCAGCGTTTGCACGTCTGCTTTTCGTCCGGGAACGACACGTAGCCACACGACTGACACTCGAAGGCCACCAGTCGCTGGTCCTGTTCTCTGGTTCGATGATATCGTGGTCCGCTCATGCGTTTGGCACCCCCTCGTAATCGTATCGCTCGCGGTACTCGAGGTGTTTGGCGTAGGAGACGTACTCTTTAGCCTCGAGTTGTTCGGCGACGGTCAGTCCATCGAGATCGTCTGCAGCGTCGTCGACCGAGACGACGAAGGCGTCGGCACCGCCCTGTCCGTAGGCGACCGCGCCGATCGTTGCACCCGGATCGGCCGATTCGATCGCGTGACACAGATCGAGCAGCAGCGTCGCCGTCCCAGCGTAACCGACCTGGTTGAACGTCGAGACGCGCTCGGCGTCGATCGGCTCGAGCGCCGTCCGGGCGAGCCGGAAGCCGGGTGCGCTGGCGACGCCGTACTCGAGTTCCCCGCCTGCGTCGGCCCGGTCGAACGCCGTCGACGCCGCCGGCGCGACGCCGTGTCGGCGCTCGAAGCGAGCGTCGCCGGCAGTGGCCGACTCGCCGTGTTCGCGGTGGCGCTCGAGAAAGCCCGTCGTCGCCTGGCCAACCGACTCGAGCGTGGCGACCGGGGTATCGCTGTCCGGTCGGAGAACGAGCGCGCCGGCACCGGTGCCCATCGTCGACTCGTCGTCGCCACCGGATTCGACCGGCATGACGTCGACCGCCGCCACGACGGCCGGTTCGTCGGTTGCGCGAACGTACTCACGGGCCGTCGCCAGCGCGTCGGCCGCCGCACGGCCACTGGCCTGGAAGTCGCCGGTTCGAACGTCGGTCGACGTGCCGGCTCTGTACGCGAGCTGGGCGGCGATGCCGTGCTCGGCGAATTGGTCGCTGATACTCGCCGTAAACACCGCGGCGACGTCCTCGGCTGCCGTCGTCGATCGCCCGAGGGCGGTCGATACGGCCTCGCTCGCCATCGTTACGTGATTTTCGTCGCGAGCGGGAACCGCACTCTCGCCGCGGCCGCGGCCGCCGTGTTGGTCGGCAACGTCGCTGCGGTCGATGCGATACAACGGAACGTAGCCGCCAGCGCCGTCAATTACAACCATCGGGTCGACACCTCTGTTGACAGATCATAGTACGCTCAACGAGAGGAATGTGGACAAGTGCCACAATAAGTGTACGGGTCTGCGAACGAGGGCCCCGTAGTCGTCTCCTCGCCATACTTCGAACGCCACTGGACAGGGCTCGAGTATCGGTCGTCGGCCACAACAGTGACACAGTTTTAGAATCCGTGAACGTTGATAATGAGTCACATGGTAATGTCTCACCAAAGCCGGCACCGACGCAATAAACACCCATAGTGTGTTATCATAACATTGGTTCGCGTGTTTGGGATTCGAAGAGAAAAGTAGTAGGTTGACTATATTGTATAAGGTATTCCAACGCGTAGCGGTGACGAATCCACGTCACCGAACCAATACGGACCGAAAACCGAACCAGCAGGGTGTCGGCAATCGCCGAGAGACTTTCTTATGGCTATCGGCTCGAACTCACGACCACGCTGTCGATCCTCCGCTCGATGGACCAGTAACAGCATATCGTTTGCAGCGACCGTCCCTGGAGTGTCGGACGAGGGAAAGGTATTAACATCTCACCGAGAATGTGGGACATACACATGAAGAATGCTGTAATCGTAGACGCCGTCCGCACCCCGTTCGGCAAACGAGACGGATCGTTCCGAGACACCCATCCGCAGGATCTGGCCGCAGAGCCACTCGAGGCCCTTCGAGAACGAAACGGGTTCGAACCTGAGACCGTCGAAGACGTTATCTATGGCTGTGTCTCGCCGGTCGACGAGCAGGGACTCAACGTGGGCCGTCTCGCACCGATGGTCGCCGGCTGGGGCGACATCGTTCCTGGCGTACAGCTCAACCGAATGTGTGGCTCCGGCCAACAGGCGACGAACTTCGCGGCGGCCAATATCATGGCCGATCAACACGACGTTCTCATCGCCGGCGGCGTCGAACATATGACCCGCGTCCCGATGGGATCGGACGGTGACAGTGACACCGTCCCCGATTCGTACTTCGAGTCCTTCGACGAACGAACCCATCAAGGAGAAGGCGCGGAACGAATCGCCGAGGAGTACGGCTTTTCACGCGAGGCCGTCGACGAAATCGCCGTCGACTCCCAGCGTCGCTGGGGTGAGGCCTGGGAAGACGGCAGGTACGACGAGCAGGTCGTTCCCGTCGAAACCGAACTCGACGGCGAATCCGTCGTCGTCGAACAGGACGAGCACCCGCGTCCCGAGACGGATCTCGAGACGCTGTCGAACCTACCACTGTCGTTCCGCGAAGAGGGCGACGGCGTCCACCACCCCGGTAACTCCTCGGGCATCGTCGACGGCTCGAGCGCCCTATTGCTCGCGAGCGAGGACGCGGCCGACAAACACGGCTGGGAGCCGATGGCTCGGATCGTCCAGACCGAAGTCGTCGGCGTCGACCCAGTTACGATGTTGAAGGGACCGATCCCGGCGACCGAACAGGTCCTCGAGAAGGCCGACATGAGCATCGACGATATCGATCTCTTCGAGGTTAACGAGGCCTTCGCTGCCGTCGTCGCGGCCTGGCTCGAGGAGTCCGGCGCCTCCTGGGAAGATACGAACGTCAACGGCGGGGCCATCGCCCACGGGCACCCACTCGGCGCGACCGGTGCAATGTTGCTGACCAAACTCGCTCACGAACTTGAGCGAACCGGCCAGGACAGGGCGCTGTCGACGATGTGTATCGGCTTCGGCCAGGGTATCGCGACGATCATCGAGCGCGTTTAAGACGTCGCCCAGCGCACATTTTATTTCGTAGCGGAGATCTCGAGCAGCGTTCGCTCCCCCGGTGTACGGCACTACCGGAGAGAGTAGGGACGAAGCCACCGCTTAGACGTCGCCGGCGTCGACGTTTAGCGCGTCCGGTCACGTACGACGCGACCTCGCTGGCGCGAAAGGCGACGCACGAAGCTACTTCGTCGGGATCGCCCCCGCGGCCGAACGCCGTCCGCTGGCACAAGGCCTCCCGTTCCGTGTTGGAGTACCACCGGTCGGTCATCGCCGTCTCGATCAGACCGGAACGGACGGCGGTGCTCCGAATGTCGTACCGGGCGAGTTCCCCGGCGACCGACCGCGTACAGTGCAGGACCGCCGCCTCGTTCTCGTTGATCCCGTCGACGGTCGCCTCGCCGCCGTCCTCGTCGACATCCGTGACGACGACATCGACGCCCTCCTCGACTAACCGGGTTGCTGTCGCACGCCCGATCCCGGACGCCGCCGGTGATCACTGCGATTTTTTCCATGTCGCCCGCGCACGTGTACTGGCAACATACTACCCACGAGCAAGTACACGCTACGTCTCAGCCGATACGGGTAGGGAATATCACGGTGTCGTACTGCCATTCGGCTGGCATCCTGGGGTAGCTTTATACTGTAGACTGAGCGAGATATAGTGTGGGTCCGTATGACACAGAACGTTAGCGTCGACGACGAGACGGCGAGGCAGTTCCTCGAGGGGATGCTTCGCATCGATATCTTCGAGGAGGAGACGAAAGAGCGATTCGGAGAGGGAGAGATACCGGGGTTCGTCCACTTGAGCGGTGGTCACGAAGGATCACACATCGGCATGGGGGCGGCGATGGGCGACGACGATTGGCTGGCCGTCGGCGGCGCACGACTCATCGGCCAGTACATCGCGAAAGGCGTGCCGTTGCCGGATATCATGGCCGAACTCTACGGACGCGTCGGGGGCTCGAACAAGGGACACGGCGGGCAGATGCACGTCTCCGACATCGGCCGGAAACTGTACGGCCACGCGGCAACGATCGGCTCCGGACAGAATCCCGCCGTCGGGCTCGCGCTTGCAGAGGAGATCCAAGAGACCGACAACGTTGCGGTGACGACCATCGGCGACGGGGGGACGAGTCGCGGGTCGTTCCACACCGCGCTCGTCTTCGCCGCCTACTGGGACTTGCCGGTCGTCTTCGTCATCGAGAACAACGAGTGGGCTATCTCGACGCCCGCGGAATCGCTGTCGCCGGACCATCTCTCGGATTACGGCATCCCGCACAAGATGGCGACCGAAAGCATCGACGGCAGCGACGTCGAGGCGGTGTATCATACCGTCTCCGAAGCCATCGAACGCGCCCGCAACGGGGGTGGACCAACGGTCATCGAGAGCCGCGTCGCCAGACTCGTCCCCCACTTCGAGGGCGACAAAGAAACCTATCGCGACACGGATGAGTACGAACGGCTCAAGGAGGAAAAGGATCCGATCGAGAACTACCGGGAGCGCCTGCTCGAGCGCGACATCGTCACCGAGACCGGGATCGAGGACATGATCGCGAACATCGAAACGGAAGTTAAGGAGGCAGTCGAGTTCGCTCGAGAGAGCCCGGAACCGGAGCCGGAAGCGGCCTACGACCACGTCTACCGGACGCCCCTCTACGGCCAGGGTGAGAACCAATGACACGAGAGATCACGTACGTACAAGCAGTGGCGGAAGCGATCGACGAGGAACTGGCCCGCGACGACGACGTCATCCTGTTCGGCGAGGACGTCGAGGAGTTCGGCGGAAATTTCGGCGAAACGGAGGGACTATACCAGAAACACGGCCGCGACCGGGTACGCAACACCCCGCTGTCCGAGATCGGTATCGCCGGGATGGCTCTCGGTGCGGCCGTCGGCGGAATCCGCCCCGTTGCGGAACTGCAGTTCGCGGACTTCGCGGCGACGGCCGGCGACGAGGTCTTCAACCAGATCCCGAAACAGCCCTACGTTAGCGGCGGGAAGCTGAAAGCGCCGCTGACGATCTTCGCGCCGTCGGGTGCGGGTATCGGCGCGGGCGCACAGCACTCCCAGTCGGTTCACTCCTGGCTCGGCAACGTGCCCGGCTGGGTCGTCGTCACCGCGACGACGCCGTACGACGCGAAGGGGCTGTTCAAAAGCGCCATCCGGGACGACAATCCCGTCTTCTTCCTCCCGCACAAGATGCTGAGCGAGACGAAAGGCGAGGTCCCCGAGGAAGAGTACACGCTCGCGCTCGGGGAAGCCGCCGTCGAGGAAGAGGGCGACGACGTCACCGTCGTGGCGACCCAGCTTATGTTCCACCGGGCGCGGGAGGCAACAGCGGACCTCGACATCGACGTCGAGATTATCAACCCCCGGACGTTCGCACCGCTCGATACCGAAACCATCGCCGAGAGCGTCCGCAAGACGGGGCGGCTGGTCGTCGTCGACGAAACCGTCGAACGGTACGGGACGCAGGGCCACATCGCGAACGAAATCGTCGAGAACGATTTCTTCAGTCTCGACGCGCCGCCGAAGACCATCGGCGTCAAGAACGTCCCGATCCCGCTCAGTCCGCCCCTCGAGCAGGAGGTCCTTCCCTCGGCCGATCGGATCGCGGCCGGGATCGAATCGCTGTTCTAGGCGCGGCCGGTACCGTTTTCGGGCCCCACCGTCGTGGGGACGTCGATCAGTTACTGACAGTGAGGTTTTAAATAGCAGGCCAGTCCACGATAGTAGCATGGTCGAGGTAGTGCGGATTCCGAAACTCGGGCTCAGTGACTACGGTGATCTCGTCTCGTGGAAAGTCGACGTGGGCGAGGACGTCGAGGCGGGCGACATCGTCGCCGTCCTCGAGTCGGACAAAGCGAGTGCCGAGATCGAGGCGTCCGCCAGCGGGACCCTGTTAGCCCAGTACGTCGAGGAGGGCGACGAGATCGCGATCGAAGTGGGCACCCCGCTTGCGGTGATCGGCGAGGAAGGCGAATCAGTGCCCTCGGTGTCGGAACTCGAGGACGGGGAGGGAAGCGGTGCGTCCGCGGCCAGCGGCGACGAGACGGCCCCACCAACGAACGGCGATGCCACCGCGGACGCGGCGTCAGGCGGCGAGACGGCGAGTGCGGACGTCAAGGCCACCCCGCGTGCGAAACGGCGCGCCAACGAGGCGGCCGTCGACCTGACGGGGATCGACGGCACCGGGCCACAGGGGGCGGTTACCGAGAGCGACGTCGAGTCGCACCTCGAGAGCGCCAGCGGCGCTGTGACGGACGACGGCGATTCGTCGGCCGGCGATGACGGAGCCGAAACCGAGGGTGCGACGGACGTGAAAGCAACGCCACGAGCGAAGCGACGCGCGGCGGAGGACGGCGTCGATCTCACCCGAGTCGAGGGAACGGGACCACAGAGTGCGATCACCGAAAGCGACATCGAAGAATTTGTCAGCACCGAAGCCACGGCGGATGCCGACGCGGCGGCGAGTGGGGCCGACGGGACGACCGACGACGGCCTCACCGTCTCGGAATCGCGGACTCTCTCTGGCACCCGGAAGACGATCGCACAGCGGTTGAGCAAGAGCGCTCGAGAGAAACCACACGTCATGGGGACTCGCGACATCGGCATCGAACGGCTCGAGGAAGTGAGAGACCGCCTCGAGGCACAGGGTGTCGACGTCTCGCTGAACGATCTCATCCTTCATTTCGTCGGCCGAACGCTCGAGGATCTTCCCGCGTTCAACGCCCACTTCGAGGACGGCGACCATCGGCTCATCGACGAGGTCAACGTCGGCTACGCGGTCGACAGCGACCGCGGGCTCGTGGTGCCGGTGATCGACGACGTCCCCGATCGCGACCTCGAAGAGCTGGCGGCCGAACGGCGGCGGCTCGTTGACTCCGTCCTCGAAAACGAGCACGGGGCCGCGGATCTGCAGGGCGGGACCTTCACCGTCACCAACCTCGGCGTCTTCGACATGGACATCTCCTACTCGATCATCAACCCGCCCGAGGTCGCGATCCTCGCACTCGGCCGTCGCAAGCCGATCCCCGTCGAGCGCGACGGCGACATCGCCTTCGAGCGGGCGATCACGTTCAGCCTCACGATCGATCACCGCGTGCTCGACGGCGCGGACTCGGGAGCGTTCCTCGAGCAGTTGGCCGAGTACCTCGAGTATCCGGGTCGAGCGTTCGACGCCGTGTAGCGTCCCGTTGTGACTCGTTTCGATCCAGTACCTACTCGTGACCGACGCGTAGATTTACCTTTGTTGACTGTGTTATGTGGCACCAAGACAATGGACGCCGTATACCTTCACGGGCCTGGAGACCTCCGTATCGACGACGTCGAAAAACGCCCCGTCTCGCCGGGGACGGTCGCGGTCGACGTCGCGTATACGGGAATCTGTGGCTCGGACATCCACGAGTACGAGGTCGGGCCGGTACCGATCCGCGCGGAAGCCTCGGGACACTCGATTCCGGAATCCGAGTGGGACGACTACCTGCCGAAACCGATGGGACACGAGATCGCCGGCACGGTCTCGGAGACCGGTGACGCCGTCGACGGCCTCGCGGTCGGCGACCGCGTGACGCTAAACATGGTTGCGTCCTGTGAGGACTGTCGGTACTGCGCGGCGGGGAAGTACAACCTCTGTGCACGGGGCGACGCCGGCGTGGTCACGAGTCGCGGCTTCGCCGACCGTATCGTCGTTCCGGCGTCGATGGTCCTCCCGGTTCCCGAAGACGTGTCGCTTCGCCACGCGGCGCTCGCCGAACCGCTCGGCGTCTCGCTCCGGGGCGTTCGACGGTCGGGGCTCGAGCTAACCGATCGCGTCGCGGTGTTTGGCGCCGGGCCGATCGGCCTCGGCGTCGTGGCGGGCGCTTCGGCGGCGGGCGCTCGCGAGATTTTCGTCAGCGAACCACGGGCGGCCCGTCGAGAGGCCGCGAAAGCCCTCGGCGCCGACGTGACCCTCGATCCGACGGCGGTCGATGTCGTCGAGGAGATCACGCAACAGGCCGATCGCGTAGAGGTCTCGTTCGAGTGTGCCGGGGCGGGCGCGACGCTGACGGACGCGCTGCGAAGCACCGCCTACGGTGAGACGGTCGTCGTCCTCAGCGTCTTCGAAGAGGCGGTGTCGATCCATCCCAACGACCTCATGCAGGCCGAGCGGGAGCTGATCGGCTCGTTCGGCTTTCAGGGCGGGCCGCTGGCCTCACGATCGGCGTTCACCGCGTCGCTCGAGCACATCGCCGACGGACGCATCGACCCCGAGCCGATGATCAGCGGGACGGTCGGGTTGGATGAGGTTGCATCTGCGTTCGAGGACCTCCAAGACCCCGACAGCGACCAGATCAAGGTACTCGTCGAGCCCTGATCGACCGGAGTTTCGCTCGAGGGTGATCAAACCGTCGACGGCTCCGGAACCGATGCAACGGCGGTTCTGGGTCAGCGATTCAGCGTGTGTATCGCCTGGTTTAGCGCGTTCTCGCTGGCCTCCATGATCGTCTCCGAGAGCGTGGGATGCATGTGGACGGTGCCGGCGAGGTCCTCGAGTGTGAGTCCCGCCTCGACAGCCACCCCGAGCTCGCCGATCAGTTCGGACGCCTCGGGGCCGACGATCTGTGCGCCGAGGAGACGGCCGTCGTCTCCTGCAGCGACGACGCGGACGAAACCCTCGGTCTCCGAGATGGTCATCGCCCGACCGCTGGCGTCGAAGGGAAACTCACCGACGACCGGGTCCTCGTCCGCGTCTCGCGCCTGGGCTTCCGTCAGCCCGACGGTGGCAATTTCGGGGTCGACGAACACCGCCGTCGGAACCGCCGAGCGATTCAACGCGGCGTCGCCGCCAGCAACGACCTCGGCGGCGACGAGCCCCTCCGCGACCGCCTCGTGAGCGAGCATCGGATCGCCGGCGACATCGCCGACCGCGAAGACGTGATCGCGCGCCGTCCGCATCCGGTCGTCGGTCTCGAGGACGCCGTCGTCGGTCGCCTCGAGATCGATTGCCTCGAGGTCGAGCGTGTCGGTGACGGGTTCCCGACCGATGGCGACGAGTATCCGATCCGCGCTCGTTTCGTGGGTGTCTCCGTTCGCGTCCGCCGTGTAGAGCGTCACGGTCCCGTCGTCGTTGGGCGTCCACTCGCTCGCAACATGCTCGAACTGGAAGTCGACGCCGAGAGATTGGGCTCGCCGTGTGACCGGCCGCGCGAGATCCGATTCGTACCGCGGGAGCGCGTCGGCTTCCATCTCGACGACCGTCACGTCCGTCCCGAGTTTTGCAAACACCGTCGAGAGTTCCATCCCGATGTAGCCGGCGCCGACGACGGCCATCGACCGCGGCGCGTTCTCGAGTGCCAGCGCTTGCCGTGAGTCCAGAATCGACTCGTCGTCGAACGAAAAGCCTGGAACGCCCATCGGGCGGCTGCCGGTGGCAACGATTACGGTTTCGAACCCGAGTTCGTCGCTGGAGCCGTCGTCTGTAACGATGTCGACCGTATGATCGTCCGTAAAGCGAGCGGTCCCCTCCCGCACGGAGACGCCGTTAGCCTTGCAGAGTTTCCCGACGCCGTCGGTCAGGTGGACGACGACGTCGTCTTTCCACGCGACTAGCTCGCCGACATCGACGAACGGCTCCGCGTAGATACCCATCCGGGAGGCCGACTCGAGATCGGTCACGAGGTTCGACGCAGTCACCATCGCCTTCGAAGGGATACAGCCGTGGTTGAGACACGTCCCCCCGATACCGTCTCGCTCGACGAGCGTGACGTCGCAGTCACGCTGTGCGGCCCGAATTGCGGCGGTATACCCGCCCGGTCCACCACCGACAACGAGGAGATCAGTCGCTGTCATGCGACGGATGTCGGCGGGCTTCCTTATAGTCATTTGGCAACTGGTTGTAGCCTCGGTCACCGTCCGAGCCCGTTCGATACTACCGGTGCGGCTCCAGCCAGCGTGGATACCGTTTTGCCAACAATCCGAAGAGTAAACTAGTGCCATGCTAATAATTGACATATGGCCCAAATCGACGGGTTCGACGACCTCGAGCACGGCACGAAGCGAATCGACGGCCTCTCGATGCACTACGTCACCGCCGGCGACGGACCGCCGCTGGTCCTGTTGCACGGGTGGCCCCAGACGTGGTACGAGTGGCGTGATGTTATTCCCGCCTTCGCCGAGCACTACACCGTGATCGCCCCCGATCTTCGCGGGATGGGCGATTCGGGGACGCCGCGTGGCGGCTACGACAAAGATACCGTCGCGACCGACGTTCGAAATCTCGTCCACGAACTCGGGTTCGACGACGAGCAGATCGCGCTCGTCGGCCACGACTGGGGGATGCCGACGGCCTACGCCTACGCGGCCCAGTACCGCGAGGAAGTCGGCGCCCTCTGTGTGCTCGAGGCCGGGCTCCCCGGCGTTCGCGAGGACGAGAAGCGACACTTCTGGCACACGCGTTTTCACGGCGTCCGCGATCTGCCCGAACGGCTCGTCGCCGGCCGCGAGCGGCTCTACCTCGAGTGGTTCTACAAGGAGGGGGCGTACGATCCGGACGCGATCAACGCCGCCGCTCGCGACGAGTACGTCCGCTGTTACTCCCAGCCCGGCGGGCTGCGGGGCGGCTTCGAGTACTACAGGGCCTACGACGAGGACGCCGACAACAACGCCAGCCACGCCGAAACGCCCCTCGAGATGCCGGTGCTCGCCCTCGGCGGAGCTGCGTCTTTCCGCAAACTGCCGATCGAGGACCTGCACGCGGTCGCACAAGACGTAGAGGGCGAGGTCGTCGAGGGTGCGGGCCACTGGATTCCCGAAGAGCGCCCCGACTACTTCGTCGATCGAGTCGGCGAGTTCTTTGCCGACGCGCTCGAGTGAGAGCGGTTCAAAACCCGACGGCGACGTATCGACGGCGTTACTGCAGTTGGCCTTTGACGATTTTGCCGGTCGGGTTGCGCGGCAGTTCGTCGTAGAAGACGACCTCGCGCGGTTTCTTGTAGTCGGCGATCCGTTCGCCGACGTACTCGGTGACCGCCTCGGCCGTCAGCGACTCGTCCTCCTGGGGAACGACGGCCGCTCTCACCCGTTCGGTCCACTCTTCGTCGGGGACGCCGACGACCGCGACCTCCGAGATCGCCTCGTGTTCGTGGAGGACTTCCTCGATTTCGGCCGGATGGATGTTCTCCCCGCCGGAGACGATCATGTCGTCGTGTCGTCCGACAAAGTAGAGGTATCCCTCCTCGTCCTGGCGAACGAGATCCGAGGAGACGAAGTAGCCCTCGTCGAACACCTCGTCGGTCTTTTCGGGCATCCCGAGGTACTCGCTGAACGCGGTCGGCCCCTTGTAGGCGATTCGACCGATCTCGCCGGGCTCGACCTCCTGGCCGTCGTCGTCGACGACCTTGACCGAGACGTTGATGATCGATTTGCCGATGCTGTCGGGTTTGGTGAGGGCATCTTCCGGCGAGAGGAGACACGTGACCGGCGACATCTCGGTCTGTCCGAAGACCTCGTAGAGGTTCGCGTCGAACGACTCGATGATCGCCTCCTTGAGTTCGCGCTCGGAGGGTGCCGCGCCCGTCATGTAGTGTTCGAACGACGAAAGATCGTAGTCGTCGAACCCGTCGACGTCGAGCAGCGCACGGCTCATCATCGGCACGAAGAACGAGCCGGTAATCGACTCGCTGTCGATGACCTCCATGACGCGCTTGGGAACGAAGTCGTTCAGCAGGTACGTCGTCGATCCGCAGTAGAACGTGTTGGTAAACAGTGCCACGGCGGCGATGTGAAACAGCGGCGTGACGACAAGAAACCGATCCTCGTTCTCCCGGAAGTTACAGCTGTAGACCGTGTTGACCGAGTTCTGGATGATGTTGTCGTGGGTGAGGACACAGCCTTTCGGCTTGCCCGTCGTGCCGCTGGTGTACATCAACGCCGCCGGATCGAGTCGATCCGGAACGACCTCGACGCGGTCAGCCGAGACCCCCTCACAGGCCGCGTGATACGACTCGGCAAACGCCGGAGCCTCCTCACCGAGATACAGATAGTCCTCGATCGCCGTCCCGTCCCGGTTCGCGACGGTGGCGATGATCTCGGCCGCATCCTCGTCGAACACGCAGAACGTGGCTTCGCTGTCCTCGAGGACGTAACTCACCTCGTCGTCTTTGAACCGGTGGTTGATCGGGACCGGCAGCGCCCCGAGTGTCATCGCGCCGTAGTACGTCGCGATCGTCTCGGGATGGTTCTGCATGTAGACGGCAACGCGGTCGCCCGTCGAAACGCCCCGGTCGGCGAGGACTCGAGCGATCCGGTTGACGCGGTCTTCGAACTCGAGAAACGTGATCGTCTCCCGGGTGTCGCCGGTCAGCGAGACGAGACACTCGTCGTCCGGGTACTTGCGTGCATTCGTCTCTACGAGGTCGCCGACGGTCAATCCGTCCATGCGTTCGCTCTGTGTTGGGACCAGTAAAGTAGTTTCGACGGATCGGAGTCCGATCGGGGAGGCGTCGGGAAGTGACTGCCAGGCTCAAGGATATGCGGGGAACGGGCGAAGACGCGAGCAACGAGAGACCGGCGCTCGCTGGAGACGGTTCGTCTCCGTTCGGAACTCGTTGGTCGGCCGAGCCGTGGAAAACGATTTGTCGCCGTACGGTATTGCATATACGTATGCCGACAGCAATCGACTACACGATCGAGACAGATCGAGCAATCGCGTTCGTCACGCTCGATCGTCCGGACGCGCTGAACGCGCTGAACGACCGCCTGATCGAGGAGTTTTGCGAGACGATCGAGCGGGCCGAATCGGACGACGACGTGCGCGTGATCGTCGTCCAAGGCCAGGGTGACGACGCGTTCTCGGCGGGCTACGATATCAATCCCGAGGGTGAGACGGAAGATCCGGTCCCCTCGGTCGAAGACCTCCTCGATCGGTTCGACGCCTCGACGGCGCACGTCCACGCCGTCTGGGACTGTGATAAGCCGGTGATCGCGGCCGTCGACGGCTACTGTCTGGCCGGCGGCAGCGATCTGGCGATGGCCTGTGACATCGTGATCGCGACCGATGACTCCTCGTTCGGCTATCCCGGACTTCGGATGGCAGGCGTCCCACCGACGCTCATCTACCCGTTCGTGATGAACCTCCACGAAGCCAAGGAATTACTGCTGTCCGGAAAGATCGTCGACGCGGAGCGGGCCGACGAGTTGGGGATGGTCAACCGCGTCGTCGCCAAATCAGAACTCATGGACGCCGTTTTCGCCGAAGTCGAGGAACTCCGGAAGATGCCTGGCAACAACGTCCGCATTCTCAAACACGTGCTCAACGGCACGGCCGAAATGAAGGGTGCGAGTCCGATGTTCAAGTACAGCGAACTGTTCGACGCGCTCGGTCACCACACGGAGTACGGCAAGGAGTACTACCGAATCGCGGCCACCGAGGGATTCGACGCGGCGCTCGAGTACATGAACGACATCGATAAAGGGATGACACCCTCGGAGTGACCGACGGGACGATACCGAGGCTCGTCGCGACACGACGGTCCGGAGCGACGCACCTACTGGTCGTCGCGAAGCTTGAACTTCTGGATCTTGCCGCTGGGGTTCTTCGGCAGTTCGTCGCGGAACTCGTAGCGACGCGGGCGCTTGAACGCCGCCAGCGAGTCGTGGTCGCTGCAAAACTCGTCGAGAGCCGATTCGGTCACCGAACCGTCCGTGACGACGTAGGCGACGACGACCTCCCCCCACTCCTCGCTTTCCTCGCCGACGATAGCGGCCTCGAGAACGGCGTCGTGCTGGTAGAGAACGTTCTCGACGTCGGTCGGATAGATGTTCTCGCCGCCACTGATGATCATATCGTCGATCCGGTCGACCAGGTAGAGGTAGCCATCGTCGTCGAGATAGCCCGCATCGCCGGTGAAGAACCAGCCGTCCCGGATCGCCTCGGCGGTCTTCTCGGGTGCGTTCCAGTACCGATCCATCATCGGCGGTCCCCGGAGGGCTATCTCGCCCGTCTGACCGGCCTCGAGGGTGTCAGACGGCGTAACGGGATCGTCCGGCGACTCGTTCTCCGTCGGTTCGACGATCCGTACCTCGTGGTTCGGTCCGGGTCGGCCGACGCTCTCTCGGTGCTGGTCGATCTCGAACGGCAGCAGGAACGTCGCACACGGCCCCATCTCGGTCATCCCGTAGGCCGTCGCGTAGCGCTCGGTGAACCGCTCCCGACAGGACTCGAGTAGTGACGGCGGCATCGGCGCGGCGCCGTAGATGCCCAGTTCGAGCGAGGAACCGTCGAACGGAACCTCGTCCGTGGCCTCGAGCAGTTGGCGCCAGACTCGCGAGGCGACGAACAGGTGCGTGGCTCGCTCCTCGTCGACGAGCTCGAGGGTCCGCTGGGGGTCGAAGTCGTGGCAGATCACCGTCTTGGCGCCGACGTTGACTCGGCTGAGAAGTCCGCAGTTGAGCTCGGCGTTGTGATACAGCGGCATCGCCGAGATACCGATATCGGTGAAATTGACGCCCGTTTGCCCGGTGTAGAGCATGTTGTGGTACGTCGCGTCGCGGTGGGAATGGACGACGCCTTTCGGCCGCCCGGTCGTTCCGCTCGTGTACATGATCGCGTACTGGTCGGTCGGATCGACCGTGACGTTCGGAGTTGTCGTCGCGCCGCCGTCGACCAGTTCGTGGAACCCGGTTGCGTACGCCGGACCGTCTTCGACATCGTCGTCGACGTAGACGTACTCCTCGACCGTCTCGAATCGCTCGCGGCCTCGTTCGACCGTTTCACGCGTCGCTTCCTCGAAGATAAGGTGTGTCGAGCCGGAGTCCTCGAGGATGTAGCCGACCTCGTCGGGTGCGAGCCGATAGTTCACCGGGTTGAACACCGCACCGGCACGTAAGAGTCCGAAGAGGGCGATCGCAAACTCCGCGGAGTTGTGCAACAGCAACGAAACGCGGTCGTCCGTCTCGACGCCGCGTGCTCGAAGCGCGTTCGCACACTGCGTTACGCGGTCGTCTAGCTCGGCGTAGGTCAGGCGAACGTCCTTGTCGGGGTAAACGATCGCCTCTCGGTCGGGGTAGGTACGCGTCGCTCGAGCGAGTGTCTCCGGGACCGTGGGAAGGGAGCTCATACACCAGCGTTTTCGGCGACACCGTGTTAGTGTTTGCGTCGCCGGACGGTGACCCGATGGCAGCTGTGTCCGCGGCGACTCGCGGGAGCCACCGCTGACGGCGATGGAGCGCTGGTCGCCAGTGCGGCGTACGGTGGTATAGCCCGTTGCACGCTTTCGAAATTAGCTGCGACCTATCATGGTGTGGGCACTAGCGTCTAAAATAGTCACTTTAACTAGACTAGAAGTCGGA
>NZ_RBZW01000045.1 GCF_006543045.1 Salinadaptatus halalkaliphilus
AGGTCGTAGAGTTCCTCAAGCGTTACCTCGTCGAGCCGACCCATTACCAACCCAACTACGCCTAACAGTAAATAACTTCCTTAATCACTATCAGTCATCGTATTCTGCAGCGTCTTCCCATTACAGAGCACTGTTTAGATGAGACTTGCACCGACTCACCGAGAAATACAATCTTGCCGAAACAGCATTTCTCGTCAATGCTGGCGGTCATCTGACTGCCCTCGCTCGCCACAACTTGAGCGGTCCGCTCAACTACAGTGATCGAAACACCGTCGAAAAGTGGTTTCAGACCGTCTCAATGCGGATCAACCGCTTTCGCTCCTTCTGGCGGGGCAGTCCAGCCAGCGCACGCCGCTGGCTTAGACGCTCTGAAGCAGATTCTTCCAGAGCTTGTACCCGAGCGTTCGACCGACGTGAACGAGGTCGAGCTGGTGAGATCGGTCACCATTCTCGAACGCATCGACGAGCGCGTTCTCGGCGTCACTGACGACCGTCGCGTCGTCAGTGATCGCCTCGGTCTCCTCGAGAGTCGCTGCTGTCTCATCCCAAGAATCGTTGAGATTGACATCTAAAAGCGTCGTTTCCGTGTCTTCCTTGGTGGTCTATCCGAGGGTGACGTTGACGTCGTGGTACGTGCAGTGATCGTCCTAGCTATGACACTTCGTTCCGTCAAGAACGACAGTGTCTGCGTTCGTCCCAGGAAGCCGATCACGAACGAAGTCACCGAGTTTCCTGCCGTACTCGCGGACTCGACGGCTGATCGTCGTTTTCGAAGGCATCGGAGTGAAGCCGTCGCCGTGGGCGACGGCATCACGAAAGCTGAGCGACGTAGCGAGGTCGGTACTCTGGAGCGAAACATCCTCTTGATAGATGGGCTGTCCGTCGAATTCAACGAGATCGTCGAGTGGCCGGAAGTAGGTTGGATCGTCCTCAGTAGCAGCGGTATCTTTGACGTGGTGGAGCGTGAATTCGTGTTCTCCAGCAGTTGTCACGGCTGTTCGTGTCGTGGTGCCAGCGCGCTGGAAACGGCGGTCGCCGTTTCCGCGCGCGTGTTTCTCCCCGCAAGACGCCTCGACGAGGCGCTCGTCGAGGCTTCTGACGATCTCCTCGAGGGTAGTGGCCTCGAGCTGGATCTCGGTAAGAGATTCAGCGAGCGTGGCAAGCGGTAGCGTTTTGTCTGGGTCGAGACTAACTGTGAATTGCGCGTCGATTGTGGCGTGCATGGGTCACTTCGGGGTAGGTACCAGAGGTGACCCTGTTTCCACAGGAGTCAGTTACGACTCTAGACGAGTTTGGGACACGACCTATATTTGGGCAGAGTTGTCGAACGGTTGCTGAAGTGGCCAGACAACGATTTTCGGCGCGGCCGTTGTCTCGATATGAGTGATCTACGAAAGCGTTGACCCCTTTGGAAGCGTATCTTTCTCGATGAACAACAGTCAAGGTAGTTTGTTGGTGCAGCACCTGTCCGAAGACGAGTGACTGGATCGAAACATTCCACCCAGATGTTCAGACGTTGCGCTGATCACTCTATAGTGGGTTCCAAGTCTGCACTGCAAGGTCGATCCGACGGTGTTGTCGATCCGATCGTGCCGTTGACACTTGGGTGAGTGCTAGCGATCGACGGCGTCCCCCTCAGCCAACTCCTCAAGATGATCGACCACGTCGTCGATGGCGTCTCGCTGGACGGTCGTCCGCTCCGTGACTTCCCCGATCTGGCGTTCGATCCGGTCGGCGTCATCGGCGACGCCGTCGGCTTCCGAAGCGACCTCTTCGACGGACGCCGCCTGGTCGTCGTTTGCCTCCGCGATCTGGTCGATCCCGTGAGCAGCCTCGTCGACGGCCTCCGCGATCTCCTGCAGGTTCCTGATCGCCGTATCGACCTGTTGGCTCGCCGTCGTAACCCGATCGTTAGTCCGCTCGGAGACGCTTACGGTCTCGCCCGTCAGGGACTGGATCTGTTCGACCCTGGTGGTGATGTCCTGCGTATGTTCTTTGGTCTCGCCCGCGAGCGACTGCACCTCGTTGGCGACGACCTTGAACCCGTCGCCGTGCTCGCCAGCTTGGGCTGCTTCGATGTTGGCGTTCAACGCCAGTAGATTCGTCTGGTCCGCGATATCGCTGATGACGTCAACGACATCGTCGATCTCGTCCATGCGGCCTTCTAGCTGATCGACCGTTTCCACGAGTTCTTCAGAGGTCTCAAGAACGGCATCCATCTCTTCGCGAGCCTCCTGGCTGACCTCGACCCCGTTTTCGGCCGCGGTCTGTGCTTGTTCAGCGGCCGCAGACACCTGATCGGAACTCGCGGCGATTTCCTCCATCGTCGCGCTGAGGTCGCTGATCTCTTGGACGATCTCTTGGAGCGAGTCGGTCTGTTCGCTTACCTGTTCGTCGACATTGCTCGCAGCGTCGTCGATCTGTTCGGCCTCCGCCGAGAGTTCCTCAATCTGGTCGCCGATCCCGTGGATCGTCGTCTCGACGTGATTGGCGATCTCGTTAATCGTATCGGTGATCTGCATAATGTGCTCGTCGAGAACGCCGTGTTCGTCCGTATATTCGACGCGAGCCGAGAGGTCACCGTCGTTGAGCGACTGGCCTGTGTCGGTGACCTCGGCTACGAGGTCGGCCATCGCCTCGCGACGCCGGATGACCTCGGTGTTGTCCTGAACGAGTTGGATGACGCCCCGGAGTCGATTCTCTTGGTAGATCGGCGTCGCAGTCGAGTGGACGTGGACCGTCTCGCCCTCCGCGTTCGTGAGTTCACGCTCAACCTCGTAGGCCTGTTGGCCACGACCCGATCGCTCGGCATCGGTCTCGCGGTGGGCCCCATCTGGGTTCTCGACAACATCATCTGCCAGCGTCCTGGTTCGGTCGTCCCGGAAGAACGATCCGGTATCGGTCTCGCCGAGGACTTCCTCGCGGTCTACCCCTGTCAGCACCTCGAGTTCTCGGTTCCAGCCGATAATCTGATGGCTGTCATCGATAATGAATGCAGGCTGGGGAAGCGTATCCAGCAGGGCGTCGGTCGCGATGTCTATGTCTTCGTCTTTCGAGTCACGACCGCCGAGCGTGTCGTCGTCACTCGAGTCGGTCTCGTGTTGCGGGGCCGTCCCACCATCTGTCTGAACCGCCATCGGATCGGCTTCGCCCACACATTGTCCATGTTCGATGTCTTGATCGGATGATCGACCCTCGCTGCCAGCCTCGCTAGAACCGGTCCTGTTCGAAGAAACGCGTTTCTCTTGGCTGGTGAAATCCAAGAATCGGTCGAGTAAGTTGGTCACATTGTGTAGGATTACGTCCATTAAATAATTCTTGTGGCCAACAAACCAGAGTGACCTCCTCCGCGCCGTAACCGGCGCGGCTTCCCACGAACCAAAGCCCACTGAGTTGGAACTTACGTTTGCATACCGACGGGATGCTGGCGGGGCCACGCCGCAGTTACTCCTATCCGGCAGTGGGGCCACGGTTCTGCCCTGCTTACTCGGAGCTATCTTGCTTGTTTTATAAGCAGTCTAGGAGAATATCCCAGGGCTTGACCCCGAGGCGATTCACCGATTCACTAGATCGTGTTGGTTAATCAATTAATCCTGTCGTGAAGCAGAGATCCCAACCCTCTGTTGTGAGGTCCATAGCTATGGAGGTAATGACATAGGTGACGGATGGCGTCCTACACCACCATCGGAGACTGGCAGGATGTCGAAGACGGCTACGTCGTTGATGTGACCATTCGGTAGTCGGAGGATGGGAAGTATCCGTGTGGGTGGGACTACAGCTTACATCTTGGAGAAGTTGGCGGCGACACCATCCTTCGATACGACAACCCACGACCGGACGAAAGGTCACGAGCGCCACACTCGGAATGGTGTCGAAATTATCGACTTCCCGGGATGCTGACGCTCTATGACCGCTTCATACGCGAGACCGAAGAGATGTCGCCTGTAGTTGGAAGCTCGAGGACATTAATCCTGAACACTCCTGTCGTGCATAGGTGTTAGCCGAAGAGTTCGCTCACCAACACGGACTCACGATCCAGAACGCACTGCGGCAGCGTGAGCAAAGAAGCAAATCCAGCTCTGTTGAACATACGACTAATAATGAATTTCTGTTGAATACAAGGCGGATATCTGGCACGAGATATCCTTCCAATTCAGTTTAATGAAGGGATGAGCGAAGATTCATACGGATTGCTGTAACGATTTACCGGCGCAACCGCCGCCCGGGTCGCAGTTGCGCCGGCAATGACTTACAGTAAACCGTATCAGACAACCCGTTACAGTGGGATCTCATTATGCTGGCTCGGTATCTCGTTGCAGTTTCTTGCGTCTCCTTTCGAATTCTTCATCCGAGATTTCACCCCGTGCATAGACACGTCGAAGCTGCTCCAACGCCTCGTCTGTTTGCTCAGTCGTCTCCGTGCCAAGTGACTGGTAGATGAGGTATCCAATTCCAATCACAATGAGTAGAGGAATCGCCATCATCAAAATCATCGCTACCCACCCGCCGGGACTGTCCCACATCCAGCCACCCATATGCGACCAGCCGAATGCCCCCATCGCTGGCATCATTACCAGCATCATCACCAACGGGATGGCGAAGAGACCAAGCAGTACCAGCAGTATCGTCCGTGTCAGAGAATCTGTTTGAGTCATGATGTATCCATCTCAGGTTTCAGCGTCTGTTGCTTCGTATCCGGCCTCTTCAATAGCAGCCACGAGTTCATCGACAGTTGCCGATCCCTCGATGATCGCCGTCTCCGTCGTTCGGTCGACCTCGACACCTGTCACGCCGGAAACGGCGGTTAGTGATTCCTCGACGCTCACCTCACAGCCGTCACAACTCATCCCGGATACCGTCATTCGTTGGCTCATACATGTGATTCTACGTGCTGCCTATTTATCCCTATTTTCGTTACCATTCCACGGCGAGGAGGAACCAAATGTTACAAGAATAAGCCTGTGATTTGAATACTCGATAGTGGCTATACCCCCACATGAGAGACAAACGCGATCTCGACCAGACCGACTTAGAACTCATCCGGTTGTTGGCTGAAGACGCTCGTCGTCCGTATAGCGAGCTTGCGGAAGTGGTGAATCTCTCCCCACCTGCCGTATCTGATCGAATTGATCGACTGCAGGAACAGGGCGTCATTCGAAAATTTACGATCGATATCGATCGGCTCAAACTGCAGCAGCGAACTCCAATCATGATCACCTTCGAGGTCCATCCAAACGAATCCGAGGACCTCTATCAGCGTCTGTCTTCACTCGCTGGTGTCGAACACGCCTTCAAACAATACGACGGTACGATTGTCGTCTATGGGAACGCGCCCGAGAGCAATCCAATCGAGTGGCTTCGGGAGGAGGTAGACTTAGAACACGTTGAGAATATCGACTTCGAGATGGTCGAGAAGTACGAGTGGACACAACACCTCGACAAAGCAGAGTTCTCGTTACCGTGCCAAGTGTGTGATAACACTGTGAAAAGTGACGGGATCACCGCTACAATCGGTGAACGAACCCTCGCATTCTGCTGCCCCTCTTGCAAACGCATATATGAACAAGAGTTTGAAGAGTTCCAGTCCAATTCCGATTGAGTTGCGGGTTTCGATTCGAAGATTTACTCCCTGTGAACCTTTGCTTTATTACCGAAAATGGACATAACACAGTAGCCCGTATGTACATATGAGGTGAACCCCAATGCCAGAAACTCCGCAGGAGCGGACTGACCTCTCACTAACGGGGATGTCGTGTGCCACCTGCGCATCTACAATCGAGGAGAGTCTCGAGAGCGTCGATGGTGTCGACGATGTCTCGGTCAATTTCGCAACCGAACGTGCGGATGTCAGCCACGACTCAAATGTCTCACAGGAGCAACTCATCCAAGCCGTCGAGGATGTCGGATACGGCGTCCGTGACGAACTATTAGACGACGAATTGGAGGACGAGGAGGAGCTTCAAACAATCAAGCGGATGGCAATCCGGGCGTGGATTGTCACCTCCCCGATTGTCCTTCTGATGGTGTTCATGTGGACACCGCTCGATCTTCTAACCGGATTCCAAATCGATGTTCTGCTGCTCATCTTCGCCACGCCAGTAGTCTTCTACTACGGCAGGACGACCCACGCATCTGCGCTCAGAGCCATCAAAAACGGTACGTTCAACATGGACTCGTTGATCGCGCTGGGTACCGTCGCAGCGTGGGCGACTGGGGTGATGGTATTCGCCACGCCAGTCGAGAACTACGCGGGCGTCGGTGCGATGATCATGGCCTCCCACCTCGTCGGCACGTACCTCGAAGACCGAGCCAAAGGTCGAGCAAGTGCCGCAATCGAGGGACTGGTCTCGATGCAGGCGGAAACCGCCCGCGTCGAGCGTGATGGAGAAGAAGTGGAAGTGCCTGTTGAGGACGTTGCAGTCGGCGACGTGATGGTGGTCAGACCGGGTGAGAAAGTTCCGGTTGACGGCGTCGTCGTGGACGGGCGCAGTAGCGTCGACGAATCGATGGTCACGGGCGAATCGGATCCCGTGAGTAAGGAGGAAGGCGACGAAGTCATCGGTGCGACGGTCAACGGCGCCGGTCTCCTCAAGGTCGAAGCGCAGAAAGTCGGCGACGAAACGTTCCTCTCGCAAGTCGTCGAATTGGTGGAGGAAGCACAGGGAACGAAAGTTCCGATTCAGGCGCTCACCGACCGTGTGACCAACGTGTTCGTGCCGGCGGTGCTGACGATCGCCGCGCTGTCGTTCGTGCTCTGGCTCGCGGTTCCGGGAGCGATGGAAACGGTGGCGAGCGTTGGGGCGTGGTTGCCGTGGGTTGATCTGGCGCTTGAACCGCTGACGCTCGCCATCTTCGCCTCGGTTGCCGTACTGGTGATCGCCTGTCCGTGCGCGCTCGGACTGGCGACGCCGACGGCACTGATGGCTGGAACCGGCAAGGCCGCCGAGAACGGCGTGCTGTTCCGCGACGGCGAGGCGATCCAGACGATGAAGGATATCGATACGGTCGTTCTCGACAAGACGGGGACGATCACCGAAGGGAACCACTCGGTGACTGATGTTGTAGTCGGTGACGATACCGGTGTTCGCGCAGACGGGGGACTGTTAAAAGGTGATCAACGAGAAGCAGAACGCGAAGTTCTGCGGCTCGCAGCGTCGGCAGAGCGCGGAAGCGAACACCCGATCGGACAGGCGATCATCGACTACGCTGAAACGCAGGGGATCGAACTTGCGGAGTTGAGTGACTTCGACAGCGTTCCTGGCAAAGGGATTGAAGCTGTCATCGACGGTCGGACGGTCTACGTGGGGAACGTGAAGTTCTTCGAGGAAGTTGGGATCGAGCTTCCGCAGTTCTACGAGTCGAAGTTGAACGAACTCGAAGAGGAAGGTAAGACCACGGTTTTGGTCGGTATCGAAGACGAGATTGTCGGGGTAGTGAGTACTGCCGATACGATCAAGGACGATTCCTACGAAGCGATTGAGGCGTTGCACGACCGCGGCATCGAGACGTGGATGATTACGGGAGACAACGAGCGGACGGCCCGAGCGATTGCTGATACGGTGAATATCGATCCTGCTCGGGTGATGGCAGGGGTGCTTCCGCAGGACAAGATCGACAAAGTCCGCCAGTTGCAAGATGAAGGGAAGGAGGTGGCGATGATCGGTGACGGAATCAACGATGCACCAGCCCTGAAACAGGCAAATGTTGGTGTTGCAATCGGTACCGGGACAGATATCGCCATTCAATCGAGTGACGTGAGTCTCGTCCGCGGGTCGCTCGGTGCGCTCGTGGACGCATTCACGCTCTCGGAGCGTATCTTCTCGAAAATTAAGCAGAATCTATTCTGGGCGTTCATCTACAATACGTTGGCGATCCCGATCGCGTTCTTTGGGTTGTTACACCCAGTTATTGCGGTCGTGGCGATGTTCACCTCGAGTCTCTCGGTGATCACAAACTCTGCTCGGCTCAGCAAAATAGAGCTGTAGGAGGTTATCCCCCTCTCTTACAGTTAGAACACATATTCGACAAGCACGATGGGAATACACTCGTTGCAACGACGCCGAGGAAGCACTCGTGGAATACCATGTTCCACAATATCGGGAGTAATAACAATGGTCATGATTGAGTTCCAATCAGGTAATACGAACAGATGATCGGAACAATACTGGAAACCGTCGGAGAAGGACTCTATCTTGCCGGCGATTTCCTCTGGCAGGCGCTATGGGCCCTGTTGCTCGGATTTATGATTTCGGGGGCGATTCAGGCATTCGTCTCCAAGGAGGGGATGGTCAACTACATGGGCGAACCCGATCTGAAATCCGTTCTCTATGCGATGGGCTTCGGTACCGCCTCGACGTCCTGCTCCTTTGGTGACATCGCCGCGACAAAAACGTTGTTCAAGAAAGGAGCACACATAATCCCGACGGTCGCCTTCAAGATAGCATCGACAAATTTTGTCATTGGGCTTACGTTCGTCATTTGGGCGCTGCTGGGCTGGGAGTTCGCCGTTGCACAGGCGGTCGGGGCACCGATTTTCATTCTAATCGCCATCGTACTTGTTCACCTCTGGATTCCGTACGAGGAAACTCGACAGGCTAGAGAACGCCTCCTCAAGGAGGAGCAGCCGGTCGTCACGGATCCAGTCTGCAAGATGCGTCTCAACCGTGAAAACGGAATTCCCGTCGAACACAAAAACGAGACAGTGTATTTTTGCTCGGAGGGCTGTAAGCGACTCTTCGAGCAGAACCCGGGCACGCACACGACATCTTGGAAGGAGAAAATCACGTCGTGGAACGGATGGGTCGAAGCTGCAAACCAGACGAAGAAGGATCTCAAGATGCTCTGGAAGGAGCTGGCAATTGGCTTTCTGTTGGCGGGAGTTATTGCTGCCGCCGTTCCCCAAACAGTTTGGACGCTTTTGTTCGAGGGCGGCGGTGCTGGCGTGACGCAGGTGGCCTATAACAGCGTGCTCGGCCCGCTTATCTCGGTGGCAACGTTCGTCGGTTCGATGGGGAACGTCCCGCTCGCTGCGGTGCTGTGGGGCTCAGGGTTTGCCTTTGCAGGCGTCATCGCGTTTTTGTATGCCGATCTAATCGTTCCGCAGTTGATTCGAATCTACCGGAAGATTTGGGGGAAGAAGATCGGGACGCGTATTTCGATCATCCTCTTCGTGTCAATGGCGACGACTGGATTCATCGTGTATTACCTGTTCGCGGCTGTTGGTCTCATTCCCGACATTGCGTTAGAACCAACCGGCGAGGGCGTGACAATCCTCGGGTTCGAGCCCGTGACGATTCTGAACGTACTGTTTCTCCTGGTCGGTGTCGTGTTCATCGCCCTGCTCATGAGAGGGAGAAAAGGTGCTCCCGGTGATCGCGCCGTGGAGGATCCGGTCACCGGGACCAAGGTCACAGTTAAGAACGCAGACTACTGTACGGTACACGACGAGTCGATCTACTACTTCGAAAGCGACGATTCACGAGCACAATTCCAAGAATCTCCAGAGGCGTATCTGTAACTGGTTCTCACTGTCCATTGGAGCCTTCTTCTGAATGAAAAGTGACTCTGTTGAAACCATATTTCTCAGGTACAACAAATACCCCCCAAAATACTGCAATAGCGAGATGACGATACCGACCGCGACTGTCGATTTAAAAAGTTCTCTGATATCCAGCTCGAGATTGAACTTCCCAAATCGCTTGGTGACAGCCCCGAGTCATACTGTCGGACAGAAGTCAGTGAAACGTCGGTCGCGAATTCGCGGCCGTCCTTACGGTGACGGCCGCAGTACTGCGACCGATCGTTGAATAGTTCTGTCTAACAGTATCAGAAGTGTCGGCCTGACGTCCTCTCTTACCGACCCAGGTGGGTCACCTGCAGGAATCCAGTAGCGAAGTGTAACTCACAGCCGTCGGCACCGAACTCGTTGCCGAAGTATCTCGCAGGTGGAATGTTCAACTTTTGCAGGCGGAGTCCCCGCCCTCAAGGGGTCGTTCGGGAATCTTCGGTTTTCGGACGACATCGCAGTCCGCGTAAGCGGACGAAAAGCACAGTAGGGCGGAGAGGAAGCCGTACACTTCTCTCAACGGACTGTCCTCCGCGGTGAGCGCCTGGCCGCTTCTTCCCCGGTAAGCCTCTGGAGAAGATTCGATTGTGCCGTTCGCAGTTGCAACGAAAAACGCGGGCTGTGAGATCCCAAGTGCTTCGGCAATCTCTTCGCCAGTCCGGTCTCGCGGCTGGTTAAAGTAGCCGCTATAGTAGGCTAGCCCGTTGCACGCTTTCGAAATTAGCTGCGACCTATCATGGTGTGGGCACTAGCGTCTAAAATAGTCACTTTAACTAGACTAGAAGTCGGA
>NZ_RBZW01000046.1 GCF_006543045.1 Salinadaptatus halalkaliphilus
CGATGACTCTGCTATCGACTGGCAGTTCACGACAGACGATGCACGCATCAAACTCCGCCAGCTATATCCAGCAAATCACGATTGAAGCGGCACTAGTCACGATCGAATGCGAGGACGAACATCAGTCACCTCTGGTGTCAACACGAGTGGTTTCGAGGTCGGTAGCTCTTGTGTCTCGTCCCTCGCACAATTTCAGAAATGCTGTCACATATGATGTAAATACATTATTTACTGAACTGCAAAAAGTTTTATATATTAGAATTATAAAGTCAACTCATGGATTCGATCCAGAGGCAATTGAGGGCTATTCGTGAAATGGGGGAGATCACTGTAGAGCTATTCGACGTTGGAAGTGTACCTGCATCGTTTGGGTGTCCAACAGACGAGGAGGGACATCTGATTCTCGAGGAGGACGATCGCTATAGGGAAAAATTGGAAGAAATGATTAGTGTATTGAGGGAACATGGTACACCACAAATCACAAACCCGCAGACGGGAACCGAAGCCGAACCATGGGAGGCTGCAAGAGCAATAACCGTAGAACAAAATATTGCTGAAAATGTACGGTCAAAAATTGATGTTGGATATCAGGCGAATGGTATGTGCGTTATTGAAGGTTCTATCATCAATGACGGGTCAGAAAGACAAGTGATCGACACGTTCCTTAACCATGGTGAGGAAGGAATCGATAATATCTCTCCACTCGATATCGGACGGCTAGTTGCTCGTGCAGAACTTATATCTTTAACAGATCATCTTGGATCGAGTGCGGACACAATAGACTACTGGATGATGGAAGAGTCACCTAGGGGTCTCTCGCAAATGACTCAGTCAGACTGGGCTGAAATAAGAGGTGTTAGCCGGCAGGCAATTAATGGACGGATCTCCTCTGCGAAACAAAAACTTGAGGAAGACAATTAGAGTGTCGATGTCTGTACCGAATACAATCCAGGAGGGAACCGATGATCTTGGGCGTGACATACAGCCCGAAGATTGGGCTCATCTACCAACAGGTACAGACCATGCGAAGCTCAGATGGCTTCAGCGCGGAACCGCACACAGTCTCACTGAGGCATGGCTGCATGGCTACCACGTTGGAGGGATCTCCTATAGTGGGACTTCCAAGCTCCATCCACCAAGTAGAACAATTCTAGTGGTGAAAGATGACAAAATAATCACGGTGTTGTGCAGTGAGTATACCTCATATACCGCTGATCACCTCGTCGTATGTGATACGTGCAACTTAGAATACAAACCGTCCAGGGACGATCGAAGTTGCCCGTGGTGTGAGGACGACCCAAAACAAGAGGGTGAGCTCTAATGGGTGCTGGTTATCCCAGTGACTGGAACCAACGGCGAAAGAAGATCTATCAAAGGGACAACTACACGTGTCAAGACTGTGGGGAAAAAGGCGGTTCCAGGGGTGATAGTGAGCTTCATGCTCATCATATTGTCCCGAAAAGCAAGGGTGGGAGTCACAAACTCAAGAATCTCACAACGCTTTGCAAGGACTGTCACGGTAAACGGCACAGTTGGATGGGAGCAACGACTCACCGGCCTCAGAAAGGGTTCTGGAGTCGAATGTATAAATCAGCTGATGAGGAACTGAACGAGTTCTATGGGGGATGCCCCAACTGTACTGAAGCTAATCTCACAGTTCGATGGGAACAAATAACTGCCAGAGAGGAAGCTAAAGTTCTCCAGTGCTCTTCATGTGGAGCAATGTACGATGAGAGAATCACACAGGATGGTGCACGGCAATATCTCGAATTAGTTCGTGTCGAAAATGCTGAACAAATAGAGCCGACAACTGCAGGAACTATTCAAGAGATCAAACGATACAGAATTCGAGGTAGGATGCATAGTCGGGCACAAGCAACTGATATCTTCGGTTCCTGCCCAACCTGCGGAAAGAGTGCTGCAGTAACACTCAACTCGATTTTATTTATAAAGTTCTTCAAATGCAACTCCTGTGGAACTAAGTTAAGAAAGAGAATATTGCGTTCTGAATGGATTATGACGAGTGGTAACGAGTCTGATGTCGGGTCTGTTCTACCATTATTCGAGTGGAAAAGGCAAGCGAGAGAACAATCCAAATCACGAGATGTTCCGGAAATTAAAAACTAACTTAATTCATCATGACACAAAACCTATTCAGAATCACGGTAGACGAACCGAATTACGGACAATTACTCGCATCTCCACCCACTGATACACTCTTCGACAAAGCCAATTTCTCTACCCAACAGGGCGCTCGACTTTGGGCGCAAAAAAGCAATGAGAAGGGGCAGAAGCTCTATGACTCGATGAAACCAGGTGACGGCCTACTGTTCTACAAAGTCAAGCGAGGAATTGCCGATGATGAACAATTGTACGTAGGCGTAGGTAGGGTCGGTGAGAAACATCGACTAACCGAAACACAGGCGGAGACTTTCTTCAAAACTTCAGTTGCGACACTCGCATACACTGTTACCGATTTCCAACCGATAAGAAAGACAGTCAAAGAAATCGAAACGATACTCGGGTACAGTTCCTATCCCCAGAGTAGTCATCGCGTTGTTGACAGTCGATACAACACTATCGACGAAGTGCTACAGAAACTCTCGCAGTAATCGCTCAGCTGAAACAATCTCAGTGGATTCTACAAGAGGCCTGAGGGTCAACGAGGCTTTCGTTGGCGTCACCCGATCGCGCACCTGGTGTACAGTCACCGGTGTCGAAAGCGAAGGCATCACCATACTGGAGGAAGCAAAACGCGTCTCTGCAGCCGTCTCACGCTCCAACCCAGAGATAACGTTTGAAATCCCCGACCCCAAGAAGATCAATGAAGTCCCGCTGCGGGAGGTCTGGGAGCACGAAGAGCAGGATTTTACGCCGTGGCTCCTCGAAAACGTTGATCAACTCGCATCGCTGATCGGCATCAAGATCGACGATGTCAATAGAGAAACCGTAGTTGGAGACTACACTGCCGATCTTGCCGGGACAGAACCCACAACGAGGGCTCCAGTGGTAATCGAGAACCAGTTCGGATCAACTGACCACGACCATCTCGGTAAGTTGCTAACGTATGCCGCCGGTATCGACGCCGAATTCGTCGTCTGGGTTGCTGAAGGATTTCGGGACGAACATCGATCCGTTCTCGACTGGTTAAACACCCGCAACTCCTCCGGGGCCCGGTTCTTCGGTGTCCGACCCCGTACCGTCAGCGTTGGTACTGACGACGCTACACTCGGATTTGAGTTCACCGTCGTTGTTGAGCCAAACGACTGGGAACGAGAACTCCGTGACCCACTCTCCGATATACTAACAGGAATTCAGTACTACATTGGAATAATGGGTCGGTGATAGGTATCTGTAGCCATGTTGCATTCTTTACCGAGGGAATCGTGAGAGGAGAGTATGGCATCCGAAAAACATATTGTCGTTTTCACGAGCGATGGGATTGTCGTGAAGGAAGAACGCCAGACGCCACTTTCGAGGGAGAAGAAGTACGTGACAGTTGACGAACTTGAATGGGATAACTTTCCGATCAACAATCTCACTATGGAGGTCACAGGGATCTGGCCTGTGAGAGGTGAAGACAATGAAAAGCTCGAAAAACTTGAGTTCGAGGTGACACGGCTTGATCGAACCATCGATCAGGTAGAGGAATCACGAACGGATGAGTTCTGGAGTGAAGTTGAGCAACACACCGGTATTGCATTTGCTGGTGAGGAAGTGTCGCTGAATGCGGACGAAGACCCCGAGGAGAACCTGGAAGCGTTCGTTGAGTTCCTTTTCGAGAGAGGTATGTGTTTAGCCCGAGCTGATTTCGGTACTCTCTCGTAGAAAGCGTTCAACGGACGCGATATGAACAGGCAGCAGACATCGGATACGACTCT
>NZ_RBZW01000047.1 GCF_006543045.1 Salinadaptatus halalkaliphilus
CCTACGAAGAACTTCGCCGAGTCGTCAACAACAATGAGATGATCTCACGGACTCACGCTGTACCGGCTGTCGAGACTTCGGGGTAAACTCATACATCACCTTCAACAAGAACGCGACTCTGCTCGATGGAACCGATAAGCAATCCGTCGTTGCCGACGTGGTTGTTGGTGACTTGAAACGGCGGGGTCAATTCTTCAAAACGGAAGCCGGGCGGTTGTACTACTTCGATGAACCAAAGACGGAACTCTATCGGGTTGACGATCCCGGTCGTCGGACCTTCGCCACAGAGTTCCAAGATATGGTGTGGAACCGGTACAACCTACAGGCTGGCCGGTTCTCCCGTAATCTCGGTAAAGACATTCTTAGCAAAAGCCGCCACAGTGCCCCGACTCGAGAAGTATTCCGCTTCGCGTGTTACGACGAGTTCAATCAGGAACTCTATGTGAGTGACTTTGAGAACGGCTATTATGCCGTCTCACAGGATAGCATAGAGTGGCGACCAAACGGAACGGACGTGTTCTTCTTGAGTGACGACTATGCAGAGTCGTATAGGTATCTCGAGTCCGACGAACGGCCCGAACTTCCCGACGAACTACCGGGAGAACGGCCACGCTGGTTAGGCCAAGGCGATCCGATTATGCGAATGTTCGGTAATCGGGTCAACTTTGACGACCGAGCAGCGTTAACGCCACTGCAGCAACGGCAACAACTCTATACGCACTTGCACACGCTTCCGTTCATTGACCTACTGAACGCCCGTCCGATCATGGCGTGGGTCGGTGAGAAGGGGAGTGGTAAGACCGTCATTGAGCGAAGTATTGGCAAGTTCATCTATGGCGACGACTACCGCGAGAGCGTTATGCCGGATAACAAAGACGACTTTCTCGCCAAGGTGTCCAATCAGTCGCTCGCGTTCCTAGACAACTATGACGACGGGGAAGATTGGGCGAACGACGTACTTGCTGCAGTTGCCACAGGTGCCGGGCTAGATCAAAGAGAACTCTATACGACGAACACACTACACCGCGAAGTGCCACGGTGCTGGTTGTCACTCACAAGCCGCGATCCACCGTTTAGACGCGACGACGTAGCCGATAGAACGCTCGTGTTCCGCGTCAAGCGGGTAGAAGACGGATTCGTGGGTATGGGAAGCTACCTGAACCAAGTGACCGATTACAGGAATCTCCTGTGGTCCACATACCTGGATAACCTGCAAACGGTTCTGTCGGAATATCTCACCCGCGACATTGATAGTATGTCGTCAAGCCACCGTATGGCTGATTGGGCGATCTTTGCGAAGATTGTAGCTGATAGCCTTGACGTAGCCGGTATTGACGACCTGCTCGAGACGATGGAAACCGAACGCGCTACGTTCGCACTCGAGAATGAAGATTGGGCGAACGTTATCGGCAAGTGGGTTCGGTCCGATCCTGACGACGCTCAGAAGTGGCGAAGTGCTGGCGAGATAGGCGATGTGTTAGAACGGGTCGCTGACAACAACGACATGAGTATTAGCGTCACTCACGCGGCAGGGATTGGTAGCAAGTTCTCCATGTACCGGAACGAACTAGCGGAAATCTATAACCTCGAGATAGACGACAGTGGCCGGTCGAATCGGTACCGGTTCAATGTATCCAGCGATACGGAACCGGCCGGACTCGGGAGGTTCCACTAATGAGCGACGACGTGTTACGGTGTCCATTTGGGCACCGAATCAACCTGAACCGGCCGATCTCTCGAGAAGGGTACTGCCGTGAGTGCAAACAGCTATACAACCATTCTGTTTGCTATTGGGACGACGGAAAGAACATCGGATAACTTACTCACCTATATCAGCGTCAAACGGGTGTTCTTCGGTCGGCTTCCAACTCTGTGCCTTGTATATCGCATAGAGAATAAACCCACCAGTGAACGCGAGAACGCCGAATAGGAATAGTGCGAGTATGGTGGACCCAAGCGGAAGGCCCCCTTCCATCACATAGACAACCGGGATCAGCAACAGGAATAGCGTGTTAAACAGAAACATGGGAAGGCCGATTATCCCCAAGATCCACCGACCGATTCCATTATTCGACGGCTCATGCCCACACTGTGGACACTTCATAGCGTCAAGCGAGATTTGAGTCTCGCACTTATCACACGCTGCAGTTTCACCCGTGGCACTTTCGGGTGAGTCGTCTATTGGTTGATTCTCGAGTTCGCTTCCACAGTCGGAACAGAACTTCGCTTGAGCAGCTACGTCCGTCCCGCAAGATGTGCAGAACTGTCCCATAGATGGTTCTCTAGTCTACACTGTCATATCAGTTGGTGATAGTTCAAACCAAAAACTCGGTCAGACCGCTATTCGTCGGCCATTTTCTCTGCGACCTTTCCGGCTATCTTATCCATCACGTCGTCATTTTCAACCAGTTTGCTCATAACTTCGGGATCGTCTAGAGCTTCGTCAATCGCCTCGAGTTCTTCCATCGTCTCGTCGTCGTCGGGGTCGGTATGTTTGTATCCTTCTTTCACGCTTTCTTTGGCTTCCCTCTGAGCCGCCTGTGCGTCCGGGGCAAAAATCATACCACAGTTGCTACAGGCTTTCGCACCGGGTTCGACTTTGGTCCCACAAGTACACCGCTTAGGCGTAAGCGTACTCCGTTCTTCCTCCTCTTTCAGATCAAAGGCTTCCTCAGCGTTATCTGAAAAGTCCTTGTCTGACAAGTGGCTATAGGTCGTTTCCATCACCCGCGAGTCCTTAGTATGGCCGATGAGCCATTTGATCGTATCATTATCTAAGTCGTAGTCACGTTTACAGATGGTCACAAAGTTGTGCCGCATAGCGTGCGGGTTGATTGGTTTGTCCACCTCAGCCTTCTCTGCGATTTTTCGCAGCGTCCGCCGGATTGTGGAATTACTCACACTATCGGTCGGATCGACATACCCGTAATTCGGCTTCGCTGTCACTACATAGCAGTCTTCAAAATCGTCTCTGTGACGGCCCGGGTGGTAGCTGTTCAACCACTGGCGTACTGCTCCCTCAGCTAACAATAGTGGTCGCCACCCATTACGATCATCAGCTCCCTTTAGTCCATGATCGACGTTCGGATTGAACCGATATTTTCCATTTTCGTGTTCGTCGTTCAGGTGTTTCACGTCCTTGACCCGTAACGTGCGAAGTGCGGTATCCCGCATTCCGGTATAGAGCGCTAGCATGAAGATCATGAAATCTCGCGGGTGTTCCGCCGCGTTCTTCATGGCCTCTATCTCGTCTTGAGTTAGCATATCGTCCGGGTCAACGGCCGAGTCGTTTTGCTCACTGAATAGACCGATACTTTGCGGGTCTATCTCGAGATCACTGTGATACCGGTAGAAAATCCGAAGGGCAAACTGGTACGTCCGAACCGTACTTTTCGTCATTCCGCTGCAGTTCGGAACCTCACCGTTGTAGTATCCACGCTCCATTAGATCATTCAGTTCTTTGGGTGTGACCTCGAGAAGCGTATCAGCCGTGAAATCGGCATTCTTCAAGTCCCGGCTGATACGACTTAGCCGATACATCCACCCCCAGAGTGTGGAATAACTCTTATCGTTCTGCTTGTCCACTTCGAAGTCTTTCTTTTTCTCTATGTGTTCTTGCCGCTCTAGTTTCTCTGGGTCGAATGCGTCACAGAGTTCTTGGATAGCCTCTGCCTCTGGTTCAGTCACTTCGCCGGTCTGAACCAATCCGTCTTTTTCGAAGGTATCGTCTCGTCCCCAAAGCCTACCTTTCTTTGATTCGTACTTTTCTTCGGGTGTGCCGGTCATAGGTCCTTCGCTCTTGTGTAGCACTTTGTTGATTTCACAGTGTAGCTTTGATAGCGTGTTTGAGCGCTTTTCTCCCCGGTTTTCGAAATAGTTTCCGCCGAA
>NZ_RBZW01000005.1 GCF_006543045.1 Salinadaptatus halalkaliphilus
GATCCGACTTCTAGTCTAGTTAAAGTGACTATTTTAGACGCTAGTGCCCACACCATGATAGGTCGCAGCTAATTTCGAAAGCGTGCAACGGGCTAGTATACTTTGCAGCGTCGTTTCGATGTCGTCAAGGTCGGATTCTGAGAGCGATGGATCCCGCGTTTCCAGCGTTTCCCGAAGGTCGTCCCAGAGAATTTCTGCAGTGTAATTGTTGCGGTCAATCGATGTCTTTGTTGTGCGTTTAGCGGCAAGGGCGTACAGAGCTTCCTGATACAGGTCGTCGTACTCTGAGAGCTCGTCAAAAGCACGGTCGACAGAGATTTGCTCGCGTTCAGCGATGATTTCTTTAGCTTTTTCAACGCTTCTGTTGCTTGCTTGTTCCCAATTGACCGTATCAAAAGCAGTCTTTGCTGCTGAGAGACCTCTAATCTCGCCGAGTGCGCTGAATTCCTGGTTTACTGATGGGCTCTCAATAGCGGTCCTGTGATAATGATAGCGATCTCGGTCAAGATGGCCGTCAGTAAACCCGAATTCCTGGGGTGATGGGACGAGTATCGCTTTTGTGGTGAATGGATTCTTATCAGGGACGGAACGATTGTTACTTGAGCCTTTGATGAATGCCGGGTAGTAATACTGATTGGAACTCCAGCTATTGTGATGGAGCGTGACAATCACGTCTTCCTCACGTTCCATTACCTCATCAAAATCGTAGAACAGTTGCAAGTGAACATTCTCGATACCCTCAAGTCGGTCCTGAATCTTCCCCTGAAGATCACTACACACCTGTTCTGCGATGTCAGCTATTTCAGACCGAACAGCGAGGTGCCCGTTCTGCGGCACTACAGCACCCACATCAACGAGTTGTTGGATCATCGCATCTGTCCGACCACGGAACCCGCTGTTCCACTCTAGAATGAGATCCCAGTGGTTCTCAAACGCCGTTCGACAAGCGTCTGAATCAAGTGCTAACCATTGGGATAGCTCTTCGCGGCGTTTCTCAAGCAGGGTGTCAATACCTAACTCGAAGCTGTTGTGATCTGTGTCTAAGCCAATCTGCCGTAAGTCATCCAAAACCGACCGGGCTTCGTTGTCTCCGATGTAGTATCCAAGTGTCTCTGGCGTACCATCACAGCTGATTGTCTCGTCAGTGTCGATTTGTAGGATCCCAGCGACAGCATCGGGCGCGAGTGTTGCGAGCGCCTTCAGATGATTACCGGTGCCAAGTTTCGCATCGAGGTCTGATTGGAGTTGTGCTGGTAGATCTCCGATGTCGTCCATTGCCGCGCCGATCGTCGGGGTTGCTTGGAGCTGTTGATCGGTGAAGAACAACGAAAAGAACCGTTCGGGTTCTGCTACCTCTGTGTGATACACATCAAGATACCACTCGTACTCGCCTACGTTCGCATGGGCCAGCCACAGTGACCGTTTCAAAATCGGTTCCTTGTCGAGGAGATCGCGGATCGTTTCTGCTAGTTCGTTTCGTACAGCTTTCTGAACATCTTTCGCTTCTTTCACCGCTTCGCGGCCCTTCGGAGTGAGTTGCACCGGTTCGGTGTCTCGATGACCCTGAATAAACGGCCCCTTCAGGTCGGCGTACCGTTGCCCGACGTTGTCGTTGCCGTCGCCTGTTTGCTCGTAAAGACGCTTTGCCTGGAAGCCAGTCACATCAAACGTCGTGTCATTACGCTCAATCAGCCAGAGGAACGTTAACAAATGAAGGTCTGGCGAAGCCAGGTCAGGTGGTTCACCTTCCCCATTGTCTTCTCCGGTCTCTCCACTCTCATCAGGTGGTCTTTCATCTACATCCTGCTCATCCGATGCTGAAGCGTTGGTTTCGTCAGATTCTATTCCTGCCCCTATTGTCGTAGTCTCTTCACCATCCGCAGACTCACTCTCTCGTGCTGGTCTGTCCCGATGATCCTGCTCCTCTTCAGGCATTAGTAGTCAATATTAGAATTGAGATATAAAAATGTGAGACTAGTTCAGAATTGACTCCGTCGGGTTGCGTGGGCATCTGCTCATGGATCTGGTGGCAGGGCAGTGATTTGAGACATGCATCGACTGGTTCATTGATGAGTACAGAATCATACGGGAACGCATCCGTGAGCGTGAGAGTTTCATGAGCAACTCGTCGATATCGAGAAGCAACTGTCGATTCGACTGCGTCGCAGCGACATCGCGGGCGATATTGCAAGTCTCTCGCTTGCTCAACCACTGAATAATCTCACGTCTATCGTGGCAATCGATCAGCACGGGACTCTGGTTGGCGATGAGTTAGCGGATGTAATCGAAACCGAGTATGGCTTCGGCACGGGTACACAGGCCCGCCGGAGTGCGTTGTCGCTTGGACTGTTGGAGGGGTCCGATCGGTTTACGCTGACTGATCAGGGAGAACTCGAGGCGACGGTGCTTCGCAAATACGGGATTTCGACACTCCAAGAAATCGATGCGGTCAAGAGCGATGTCGGTCGATCGACGGTCGTTGAGGAACACCAGCCGCTAGCCATTCTACTGCGGAACTGCTATGAGCGACACCCGGAGTTCCGGTTGTTGCTTGACGCGCTGCGGAAGGTCGGCCCGACGATTCACTTCCCGGACTTGATTCGCCGGTTGGTTCACGTGTACCTGAACGTCTTCCTGAGCACGTTCTGCATGCAAGCAGGCCGAACACGAGCCCGGAAGGACATTATTTGGGCGGGGGTAGTCTGGTCGCCGACATACCGGATCGCGCTGAGAGTGAGAGTTTCCGCCGATGCGCTTGAAGCGCCGGTCATCGAAACTTAAGCCTTTCCAGTCCATGGCTTGCAGCATGGCCACGCTTCCCTCCCTGTTCAGAACTTTCCTTTCGGATATTAGACCCCAGGACGAACACCAGGACGCGTACAAAGAGGGGCACGAAACCCTCCGGGACCGTTTGCAGGATGATAACGACATCCAAGAGTTCTACGTCGCCGATTTCCTCCAAGGAAGTTACCGACGATGGACCGCACTTAGACCTAAAGAAGGCGAAAAATCCGACGTCGATATCGTTCTAGTAACCGATCTTCAGGATTATGAGGCCGAAGATGCGTTAGAACAATGCGAACCGTTCCTTGAGGAATATTACGAGGACCAATGGGAACCGAACGACCATTCGTACGAGATACGGGAAGAGGATGTAGAACTCGACCTCGTGTTGACAGTGGCCCCGAGCGAAGCTATACAGGAAGTTGCGAAAGCTCTCGGGTCACTGGACGTCGGGACTGCACTGAGTAAGGACGATCTCTCAACAGTGGCTGGCGCTCTCAATATGTCCGTTGATGGTGACGAGCAGTGGAAGGAGGATCCACTTGAGATCCCAGATCGGGAGGACAATAAATGGGAGTCGACACACCCGCTTGTGACGATTGCCGCCACTCTGGACAAGAACGATAGCACGGGCGGCCACTATGTGAACGTCGTCAAGGCCATCAAATGGTGGCGACGGACGAAAACACCAGATGTTGACGGCCCTACAAGCTACCCCCTTGAGCATATGATCTGGGATTGCTGTCCCGATGATATCGACAGCGTCGCTGAAGGCGTCACACAGACCTTTGAACAGATTGAAAGACAGTTCGAGAGTGAAGCACGAAATGAAGATATTCCGTTCCTGCCTGCCCATGGCCTTCCGGCTGTCCCCAAACATAACGTCCTCAAACAGATTGACGGAGAAGCCTTCGCCGCATTCCACAACGAGGTGTCAGACGCCGCACAACTGGCACGCACGGCACTCGATGAGGAGGATAAAGCAACATCCCGCGATCTGTGGCACGAACTCTTCGGGGATGAGTTCCCGCCGTATGGAAGTGATGACGAGAGCGATGACGGGGGAGAGAAAGCAATGACCCTTGGCTCGTCGTCACAAGTAGATGACCCCTCGGACCACCAGTTCGCTTAGTTATTTATACTGATCTGAGATATGCCTTCTGACGAAATCACTGAGGCCGTCGCAGCTATAGACGAGCGCGATGGAGTCACCGTTCTCGACGATCCATACCTTGAGGAAAACAGGGGAAAATGGATCGTCAAAATCCGTCTCCGACCAGACGACTTAGCTGATCATCCGGAGGTACCACATGAGACTGACTGGTATCTCCATCTGCGTGACACCTTTCCAGCCGGACCAATCGGAATCTACCCTGCAGATCAGGGCGCGAACACGATTACTGCTACGTTTGCCCACCAGAAACTGAACGTTGCTGGCAGTGACGACACGCCGTGGCGCAAAGGTGACATCTGTGTTGCTCGGTACGGTCATACGCTTAATCAGACCGGAGCGACAGGCGAACCTAGTACGGGAACGGACCGGCTCTGCTGGCATATGGACCGTGCGTTGCAATGGCTGCGGAACGCTGCCCAGGGCGAGCTCCGTGAGCCGGACGAACCGTTTGAAATTCCGGCGTTCAATACGGCCGATGCTCAAGGGCCGACACTTGCGTTCAACGAATCGCGGGAGTCATTTGACGATTGGGCTGACGTGTATGGCCAGTGGGGAACCGTCGCACTCTATTCTGTTCCGACCGCTGAAGAGACCTACGTGACCGGCGCATTCACAGATAGTGACGGTGAGGTAATCTACGAGCCTGACTGGGGCGGATATATTGATACAGAGACGGACGATGCGGTTTGTGGGGCGTGGGCATTATTAGATCAGGTTCCGATCGATCCGCCGTGGGAAGCCCCGGAAACCTGGCAGGATCTAGAAGGCTTTTTCGGAGAGACGGCGACGGATCCGTATGACCTTCGTGCGAATATCAAGCCAGTCCTGGAGGAAGAATCGGTAAAGATCCTCCTAATCGGGTTTCCGATCCCTGCACAAGTTGGTAACGAGCCAGAACTCATCTACTGGCAACCGATTGAGATTGAGGAGTTCAAAGATCCACAGGATGTCGGTCACCGACCAACCGGTCAAGGACAAAGCCGAGCTGCCCGGATTGTAGCGGGGCGCGAACAGATCCGGTGGCTTGAAGCAAACAACTGGTCGCATGACCAGCTCATCCGACGTGGCCACATGGACAGGTGGTTTCTTGATCGCACCATCGTGCTCATCGGAGCGGGTGCACTCGGCAGTATGGTGGCAGAGAATTTAGTGCGGGCCGGGTGCCAGCAGCTCACCATTGTCGATAGCGACACGTATGAGATCGGGAATGTGTCTCGTCATACCCTGTCGCTGGATGGTGTAGGCCGCAACAAAGCAACAGCGCTCGCTGACCGTCTCCAATCTGTGGCCCCGTATGTTCAGGCTGTCGACATAGACACAGCATTTCCACCGAGTGGTGAGATGCCAGCGTCAATCAGCGACGCAGAGGTTGTCATTGATTGTTCAGCCTCGCGTGTTGTTCGCCGCGCACTCTATGACGAACATTGGGACCACCGCGTCGTCTTTTGCTCTGCTGCCATGGGTCGCCGAGCCAACCGTTTGTTCTCCTTCACCGCCTATTCCCACACCTTTCCGTACACTGACTACGAGGAGGCCTTTAACCTGTGGCGGTTACAGGAACAGGTTGAATGGGACGATGAGACGGATGCAGTTCCCGAGCGTATCGGTTGCTGGCACCCTGCGTCAGTCGTTCGGACAGATCGCGTTATGACATGGGCAGGAACCGTGACACGGCTTCTCGACAATGCGACTGCATTGACTCTCGGAGAAACAGATTTCACCGTGCTGGAAACTTCTGAAGACGGCGAGATACCAACGATCTCGCAGGCTAACCCACCCTTCCAAGATATGACGACATGGCAGGCCCCGACCTCGCCAGTCACGGTCCAAGTACCCGAGAAATGTCATGAGGCGATGTTCGAACGCTGTCGGCAGGATCACCCTTGCGAGACAGGTGGAATCCTAGCAGGAATCGACCGCGGCGACGACCCTGCACTCCTCATCAATGCCCAAGATCCACCCCCTGACTCAATTCAAGAGCCAACAAAGTTCCTCCGTGGAACCGACAAGGTCGAGGACTGGCTTCGAGATGCCCGGGAAAGCCTTGGAATAGATTATCTTGGTGAATGGCATTACCATCCCGCAGCACCACCCGAGATCAGTCCCGACGATCGGAAAGCGATGAACGAGATCGCTGCTGACGATGGTTATGACTGCCCGCACCCCTTACTCTTCATTGTCGGTCAGGGCGACAACAAGGAGTTCGCGGTCAACGCGTATTTGTTCCACCGCGATAACGATTATGAGCAACTCTACCGTATGAATGACCAACCAGATGATACAGGGGAGGCGGGTACGGATGGTAAGACAGTATGACTGATCCAACAGGCAAGATCTTTCTCAGCTACAAGCACGAGCAATCGGACACCGCAGATCTGCTCGAAGATGCGTTATGGGAGCATGGTGTTCCGGTGTGGCGAGACCAATCGGATCAACCATCAGAGCCACTCGAATCAGGCTTAGAACACATCATCGAGGACAAACGGCAGATCGCTGGTGGGATTGGACTGATCAGTGAGGATGTTGCTGACTCAGATGTAATTCTAGATGTTGAACTCCCTCGGTTTCGGGAGCGGTGGGAAGCTGACGACACGTTCTTGGCAGTCATCGTTCGGTGTCCAGATATAGGTGTGTCGGATGCGAAAGTTATCCTCAGCAAATCCACGTCCCTCCATGATTTCTCTTCATGGTATATGGAACAACTGGACGAAAAGACGCCTGAAGCGGGTGCTGAGGTCGCTGACTTCGTGCTGCAGCAGCGTCTCACTAAGTTGGATGCAGCACTTGACGATGGCCAATCCATTACGTGTTCGCTTGATACCTATGAAGAACCAGCCCACAAGCCACGGTCTGACCTCAGAATTGATTGGTCCCAGCACTTTGACCCTGGGCCTCCCTCACAGGAGATCTGGAACCAGCGGCTGATTCCCGCGCTCACGACGGTCACCGATCGGATCAGATCCGAAGCGCCTGGTCGCCCGATCCAGATGCGTGGCTATAGCCACCTCCCTGCCTCGTTTGCGTTAGGTCGGTGCCTCCAAGCAACGCGGAATGTCAATGCAACGTGGATGCAAGCTGATCAAGCTGGAAACACGCAAGCATGGTCGCTCGACAAGGATGCAGAGGCCAGTGGGATATCAGCCGAGTTTACCCGGAAGAATGCCTCAGAATCGGACCTTGCGGTCTTAGTCAGTATTTCTGATAATGTACGTCCTGAAGTGGCAAACACGGTATCGGATCTCTCCGAATTTCGAGGCGTCCTTGAGTTCACACCGGGTGACGGGCCAGACATCAGATTAACTCCTGACCAAGCAGGTCACGCTGCATCCGTGTTTCGCACGGAGATACGTAAAACGGTTAATGAGATCGCCCCAGTGTCCAAGATTCATCTCTTTATGGCAGCTCCAACAGGACTCGCCTTCCTGTTCGGCCAACAGACCAATACCTTCCCACCCATCCAAACCTATCTCCTCCCAAACGGAGCCAATACGTATCACAGAGCGGCGTTGCTCCTCAATAACCAATCGGATGACAACCAAGCAGAATCAACAGAGAACCCGTCCACACTCGGTTACCGTATCAAGGAGACCATCACAAACTGGTTCCCCTAGTCCTGAAATTAATCAAAAAAGACAAATCGCGTAGGAGATACAGACCCTCACGTTCTGCTCCTAGTGGTTTCAGTTTCACTGTGGTTGGGTCGGTTATATACAGATCCGGGTGCTACACTGGTAGTAGAGGGAGCAACTACAACCACTCTGTCACCGTCACACGCGCTCCCCCTTTCCATATTCCCGTCAGCTAACCATGTCCACGACGAATCCACCATCTCTCGGTACATGCCCGTTCTGCCATACCGAGATCACGACGACCGACGTGATCCTCGAGTACGAAACAGAGACGGGACCGGCAGTATACGCCGAGTGTCCCGAGTGCCGAGACGTCGTAAACCCGCAATAACCGCCGTACCATGCTATTTGAAGGTGTGAATCGGTTACTGACTCGGACATCGCAGGAAGAGGTCGTGTACGAGTGCCGGCGCTGCGGCACCACCGTTGACAGCGAGACCGAGACCTGTCCTGCCTGTGGGGCAGACGCAATCGTTCAGCACCAAATATCCTAACTGATGACCGAAACGTACGAGCAGATCCTAGAGATTGTGGCAGAGAACCCGGGAGCCACCGTCGAAGAGATCACGGATCTGGCCCACGACCGTGGTATCACCGATACCGATATCTCGGGCGTCCTCTCAAAAGCGGTCAACAACGACGATCTTCTCGAGTTCGATGGACGGTACTGGGTGATGCGAACAGGCAACTACCGGTTCCACCAATACGATCACCCGGAAACCTGACTCCCTTCTTCCAGGTCTGTATACGGTCCCCTGCCCTATTCCATCGCACGCTCCAATCAAATCGTCTCTGTGATCGCCGATTCGAAATCTGCTGGTTGCTGCGTTCCGATGAAAATCCGTGGCCCATCGGTCAACACAAGTTCGACGCCGCGGCTGCCCCAAAGCCGGTACACCGTATCGCCACCGGAAGACCGGCGCAGACCCCAGTGCCACCCACCGTAGGTCGTCGCTGAGTAGATTGCAACCCGGACATCATCGACTGTCCGATACAATGAGGACGGTGACCGCATCACCGCGGTAAAGCGGCGGAAAGATGCCGGAACAACACTGATCGAACCGGAAGAGAAGGACCGATGGGAGGTGATCATGGGGCTCACAGTCGGTCTCGAATACTGTACCGCCTACAAGAACAGCGACGGTAACTATGTGCGTGGCAAGGACATCCACAAGGTCGATATCAGCGACACGACGTACCTCCGGACGGACGGCAACGAAATCGAGCAGGACAACCTTGGAGAACTACCTGAATTCTGAATCGGGTTCTCAACTCCGATTAGCGTAGAAATCGATCAAGTGCCCATCGTCGTTGTAGACGAGCGACCCTTTCGGATCTCTCTCCACCTGAGAGATATACTCAGAGAATTCGTCCGCAAACCCTGTCGGTGGCGATTCCCACAGCTCTACCGCGCACTCGACGATCTCGTCTTCGGACGCATGGTCGCGGTCAAGTCCGTGGGTAACGCCGTAGAAGGCGGTTTTCGACATTTCACGCAATAGTTTGACGGGTTTCCAGCAGAACATGCAGTTGTGGTACTCCGGCCCGATCAAGACTCCTCGCTCCAGGTGGCGCTGACAAATGGTCGTATCAAGACTACCGATGTTCCGAAAGTCAACGTCAAACGGTGGTTCGTCACCAACTTCGACTACGAAATATCCGCCATATAGAGTCGTAGCGGCTTTCGAATCATCCCGGTACAGGAATGCGGAGTTGAGCATCCGGTCCTTGTACCGGCCGGTGTGCGTGTGGCCGCAGAAGTAAGCCCGGCCTGGGAAATAGTCGATCATCGCCTTCTTCTCTGTATGTGTGACGAGAATATCGTCGGGGGCGACGGCGTCCGGATCCTGGGTAAAGCGTTGGTCTCCCACGGTGACGGAGCCTTCCTGTGGGACGTAAGCCCCGACATCAAGAGTGTGGTCAAGATCGCCGTAGTAATCCCGATTTCCGTACACATAGACGAGGCCATTGTCGGCGCGGTCAGCAAGCGTTTCCAGATACGGTTCGACAGCCCGGAGCTGTTCCCCGCCAGTCGCTTTATCCTCGTTGTGGGCGTTCGTGAAGTCGCCGACGTGAACGACAAAATCGAAGCGCTCGCCCTCGGTATCGGCCACAACCCGTTCTAATGATTCTGTATTCCCGTGGTTGTCGCCCATCACGAGGATCCGCTGCGAGGTCATGGTCTTCCTGAGTCCTTGGCCAAGTATAAACCTACAGTGATGACTCAGTTCAAACTCAAGCTACCCGCCTGATCGCAAGCCGTCTGTCTAACGCATGATACATGTCTGACGTACGTTTAAGTCGCGGCTCGAATTACCGCCGATAAATCCTTCAAACACTGAAATTCACAACAGCCGAAGCGGTTACAACCAAACTTGCGATACCACCAAGACACATCATGAACCCCGACTCCTCTCGCAGTACGACCCTGTCGCGCCGCGCAATCCTGACCGGCCTCGCATCCATCACCGCCCTTCCAACTGCAACCAGCGCTGCGAACACGACAGGCTCATCCTCGTTCGGTCAGCCGTCGATCCCCAATGCATTTCGCGGTGAGTCCTGGAAACAGAACGATTTGGGCGAAGACGATAACAATGACGTCGCCTGGGTCGGTCAGTCTCTCCAGAACACCACGATGCAGTCCCGTGTCGAAAAAAACCTCGGCATCAGCCCACCGCTATGGAACCTGTACACGTGGAACCTTGAGACGATCCGCAGCGAGAAATACATCGACTACAACAGTGACGATGACGGTGGAGGCATCCCACTCCTGAGCCAAGTATCGCTGCCCATCGGACCTGGCTCGGTGTTTATTGACCTAGACGAAATCAACCAGTTTCTCGAGGACAACACGGAGAGTGTGGTCAGTGCCACCGCCGTAGAGCTGTTCACGGATCAGGTCGAGTCGGATTACCCGTTTAGTCAGATCGATATCTGCTCAGGGCTCTACGATGAGGAATGGCTCAGCTGCCGGTTCAACGATGTCAGCTATAGCAACGCCGAGGCCATCCTTGAGGACTCGTTCACCATCACTGCCACGCACACAGCAACAAACGGCGACGAAGAGTTCGAAATTGAGTACCGTGGCTTCCTCGTTGTCCAGACCTACAACCGGGGCAAATCCTATACGGTTGCAGGAGTGGTCTACCCGGAACGGATGGATGACGATGGATGGTGGGGTGACTACGAGTTTGGCGAGTCATTCATCGCCGATAGCCGCGACTTCATAAAGAACACGAAGTAGAAGCACCGCCGAAAACAAATTTAGAGCGCGACGGTCGGTCGCACTCGCAGCCTTTCAACCCTGCAGAAACGTAGACTTCGTCGATTTCGATCGGACCGACGAGGTTGAGTGAGGGCGCGTTGAGTCCTTCGTAAAGCGCTCGACGCGCTGGCAGATCGTTTTGTACTGGACGTCGGTCTCTAGCTGAAGTTGCGAAGACTCGTGTTAAACCGGAGAAACGTGTGAATCGAGAACAGCTACTTCCTGAGCGCGACCTTCGAATGGGCAAAGATCGTGCCGGTCTTATCATTGAACGTGTGGTCGCAATTCTCACAGAGATAGCCTGAAACAGTCCATAGCTGTCATACTGCACTAGTCCATTTTGAGTCAATAACAGATCCGGACTGTTCCCAAGGGGGAAGAGAGAGGACTAATGAGACGTTGAGACAATTACTTCTCATGCCGGTTTTGAAGGAATATGCGGACTCCAACGAGAAGGACGGTTACTACGTTCATGCCTACGTCTATGGGATGAGTCATCCTCTTCCGTTACAGACACCAGAGGTAACCGAGAAGGTCTATCGGAAACTCGGTTATAAGCCTTTGAAACCAGGGAATGATGGCGGTGTTGATGTCCCGAAGCACTTGACGTGGACACTGTACAATAGCCCGTTGCACGCTTTCGAAATTAGCTGCGACCTATCATGGTGTGGGCACTAGCGTCTAAAATAGTCACTTTAACTAGACTAGAAGTCGGATC
>NZ_RBZW01000048.1 GCF_006543045.1 Salinadaptatus halalkaliphilus
ATATCGCCAGACGGCGTCCATTTCCCAGTTAATCTGACGGAAGATAACCGTGAGAGCGTCTGAGACTGTCGTCATTCGGCGGCAAAACAAGGCATCACTTTTCGAACAGGTATCCGAGAGTCCGACGAGAGATCGTCGAAACGGACGGCTGGCGGTATCTCCGTTGATCCAGTAGATATCAGCCGTGGTATACGTGTGCGGACAGAGCGACAGATTTTATACCGTCATAGAAACCAGATGGAGCATGGCAGACGAGACCGACGTATCCGATCCGCTCGGCTGGACGCGAGATCACACGCCGTTGCTGCGTTCCTATCAACGCGAGTACGGTGAGACGACGCCCCTCGAGGGGTACTCGATCGGCGTCGCCACTCACATGGAGGCAAAGAGCGGCGTCTTCGTCGAGACGCTCGCCGAAGCCGGCGCGGAGGTGCTCTTTACGGGGAGCGAACCTCACAGCACCAAAGGCGAGGTCGTCGAGTATCTCGACGAGCAGGACGGCATCGAATCCTACGTCGAGGCCGGCATGAGCGAGGAAGCGTGGGTCGACGCCCAGCACGCTCTCCTCGAGGAAGAACCCGACTTCATCCTCGACGATGGTGCCGAACTGATCGCGCGCGTCCACGCCGACCACCCCGAGATCGCACAGACGATTGTCGGCGGCGGCGAGCAGACGACCGCGGGCATCACCCGCCTCGAGGCGATGGAAGACCAGGATGTCCTCGAATTCCCCGTCTACAGCGTCAACGACACGCCGATGAAGCACTTCTTCGACAATGTCCACGGCACCGCCGAGAGTTCGTTGACGAACGCGTTGATGACGACGAACACGATGCTCTCGGGCAAGACCGTCGTCGTCGCTGGCTACGGCTACTGTGGTCGGGGAATCGCCCGGAAGGCCCGCGGCATGGGTGCCAAGACCGTCGTCACCGAGGTCGATCCACGGAAGGCCTTAGAGGCACACATGGACGGCCACCGGATCGCGAGCATGGACGAGGCCACACCCGAGGGTGACTACTTCATCACGTCGACGGGCAACCGCGAGGTACTCCGTCGCGAGCACTTCGAGCAGATGCAAGACGGTGCAATCTTGGCCAACGCCGGCCACTTTGACGTCGAAATCGCGATCCCGCACCTCGAGGACCTCGCCGAGAACGAGAGTACGCCGACCGAGGGCGTCACCCGCTATCACCTGCCCGACGGCCGCCAGCTCGACCTGCTGGCCGACGGCCGCCTGGTCAACCTCACCGGCCCCTACAGCAAGGGCCATCCCGCGGAAGTGATGGACATGACCTTCGCGATGATGGTGATGGCGGCCGACGACATGCTCACCGAGGATCGGGACCTCGCGCCGGGCGTCTACGCCATCCCCGACCGCGTCGACCGAACCGTCGCCGACCGGAAACTCGAGACGCTCGATTGCTCGATCGACGATCTGACCGAGAATCAGGAAGAGTACTACGACGACTGGGAGCACCCGGACAGCCACTTCTGACCGCGACGCTCGGACAGCCGTACCGACCCAACGTTTTCGCGACGCCGGTATCCAGGACGAATCCGTCCCTCCGTCGACTCTCGCTCGAGTCCGGAGATGCGAACTCGATTTACTATCGCACAATAGGATTTAACGAGGACCGATACCGGATACCGACCGACACGGCAGGTCGATGGCCGCAAGTGAAACCGTTCGGGGCGCTCGAGCACGGGAACCATATATCTGGAGACCGTACACTCAAGCGAGATGACGTACGAGCGAGGGCAAGCGACCGACTACCGTGAAATCGATCGCTGGGAATCGGGCGTCGGTTGGCTGGCCCACCCCGAGGAAGCGGGTCAGCGCGCCAGCCACGCCGTCTGTACCGCCGAGGGCTGCTGGCTCCTCGATCCGCTCTGGGCGCCCGGTATCGAGGACCGACTCGAGGACCTTCCCGAACCCGTCGTCGGCGTCGCCGTCTGTTCGGCCTGGCACGCTCGAGACGCGGACCGATTCGCTCGGATCTACGACGTTCCCGTCTTCGTTCCCGAGTGGATGGGGCGCGTTCCCGAGCGGGTGGACGCCCCGCTCGAGCGGTATCGGGGCGACCTCGCGGACTCGATCCGTCTCGAGCGCTGCGAGCCGATGCCGGGCTGGAGCGAAGCCATGCTCTTCTGGGAGGACCACGAGACGCTGTACGTCCCCGACTCGATCGGGACGATCGAGGCGTTCACCGTCGGCGAGGAACGGCTCGGACTCGAGCTGGTACGACGCCTCTCGCCGCCCCGACAGTTGCGAACCCTCGAGCCCGAGCGCGTCCTGGTCGGCCACGGCGAGGGAATCCTCGACGACGCGACGCGGGCCCTCGAGTACGCGCTGGCCGATCAGACGCGGCGGTTTCCCCGCGCACTGCTCGAGAACGGGCCAGCGTCGGTTCGGTCCATCGTCGATGCAGTCCGCGAGTGATACTGTCGGACAGAAGTCAGTGAAACGTCGGTCGCGAATTCGCGGCCGTCCTTACGGTGACGGCCGCAGTACTGCGACCGATCGTTGAATAGTTCTGTCCAACAGTATGATACGGATTACTGTAACGATTTACCGGCCCAGCCGCCGCCCGGATTGCGGGTGCGCCGGAAATGACTCACAGTAAACCGTATGAGTCGGCGCGGTTCGTGCGTGAACACCGACGATGCCAGCCCGACCGTCGGCGACCCTGTCACGGGCGGGACATCGTATTACTACCTGCGCGGTGAAGACCGCTCTATGACACTCGAGATCGGTGTCCTCGGCTATCGGTTCATGGGCAAAGCCCACGCGAACGCCATGGCGCGACTGCCGATGTTCTTTCCCGACGCCCCCGACATCGAACGCTCGGTGCTGGTCGGGCGCGACGAAGATGCACTGACGGAGGCGGCCGACCGGTTGGGATTCGACTCGATCGCGACCGACTGGGAATCCGTCGTCGACGATGTCGACGTCTTCTACAATCTCGGCCCGAACCACGTCCACCCCGAGCCCTCGATTGCCGCCCTCGAGGCCGGGACGCCGGTCTTCTGCGAGAAGCCGCTCGCGCCGACGCTCGCCGATGCCGAGCGGATGGCCGAGGCGGCTCGGGACGCCGGCGAGAGCGTTCCCGCGGGCTGTGCGTTCAACTATCGATTCGTGCCGGCGATTCGCTACGCAAGGGGGCTGCTCGCAGACGGCGAAATCGGAGAGATTCGCCAGGTTCGCGGTCGGTACCTCCAGGACTGGCTGGTCGATCCCGACGCACCGTGGTCGTGGCGACTGGACGCCGACCTCGCGGGTGCCGGTGCACTCGGAGACCTTGGCGCCCACACGGTTGACCTCCTGCGGTATCTCGTCGCCGACGGTGGCCTCGCGGGGTCGATCGAACGCGTCAGCGGCCACTGTCGGACGTTCCTCGAGGAGCGACCGGTAGACGGTGACGACGGGGTCGACGAAACCCGAGCAGTCACCGTCGACGACGCCTATACGGCCCAACTCGAGTTCGAGAACGGCACGATGGGAACCCTCGAGGCCTCGCGGGTCGCGCCGGGCCACAAGAACGACCACACGATCGAAATTCACGGCACCGAGGGGAGCCTGCGGTTCTCACTCGAGCGCCTGAACGAACTCGAGGTCCTGCAGGAGGGCGACCGCGGCTACGAGACGATCCTCGTGACCGACCCAGAGGACCCCTACGTCGACCACTGGTGGCCACCGGGTCACGTGCTCGGCTGGGAGCATACCTTCGTCCACGAAAACAGCGAGTTCCTCACGGCGGTGGCAAACGGCGAGTCGTTCGCGCCGAGCTTCGCGGACGGGCTGGCTGCCCAACGCGTGCTCGACGCCGTCGAGACGAGCGACGACCGGGGTGAATGGATCTCGCTCGAGTAATCTCCGGCAGTCGCCCTATTCAGATTTCGACGCCGATTCGACGCGAGAGATCGTCTGCAGCTCGTCGTAGCGCACGCTTTTGCCGTCCAGCGGTTCGTCGTCGAGCTCGAGGTAGCCGGCTTCGACGCCGGTGACGGTCCCCGTGATTTCGGGGTCGTCGCCACCGGTTCGTTCGGCCTCGCGGATTTCGACCGTATCGCCAATCTCGACGTGATCCTGGACGAGTCGAGTGGCCTGCTGTTCGTCGGCGTCCGGCGGAATCGTGAGTTCGGTCATTCGATACGCAGGACGGGAGCCACGAGCCTAAACGCCGCCGCGTCAGCTGACGGCCGTTTTTATACCCCCTCGGCTCACGACGAGCGGAGACACGCGTTTAAGTACTCCTCGTGCAATTGATCAGCCATGGCAGATTCGGACGCCGATCGAGATGGCTTTCGGGAGGGGCTCGAGTCTTCCCACGGCGACCCGCGCGTGCTCGTCGTCATCAATGCAGTACTCTCGCTGGCGTTTTCCTGGCTGCTTGTCTGGGGCGCCGACGTCGTCGGAGCCGTCGAGTTTACCGTCACGAACGTCGTAATCGTCGCCGTCGGATTGTTCGTGCTGACCCACGTCGTGACTCGGCCTGATTGATACGGATTACTGTACCGATTTACCAGCGAAACCGCAGACGGGTCGCGGTTTCGGCGGTAACGACTTACAGTAAACCGTATGAAACGAGGCGACAAGTACTCACCGAGTGGCCTATTTGTCTCGGCTGATGGCGATCGGTTCCGTGTCGTCGTATCGGCCGACCCGACCCGAACTCGCGGTGTTCGTCTCGGGGGTCACCAGTATGGGCCTCGAGATTCTCGCGGTACGGATCGTCGCCCCGCAGTTCGGGAGTCATATCTACACCGTCGGCGGCATCCTCACCGTCTTTCTGATCGCGCTGAGCCTTGGCTACTGGCAAGGAGGTAAACGCGCCGCAGGCGCGACGAACCGCGAAATGAGCTGGATCCTGCTCGCCACCGCGGTCTACGTCGCGATGGTCGTCTACGCGAGTGACCTCTTGTTGTCGTACACGTCGACGCTCGCACTCCCGCCGCGGTACGCCTCGCTACCGGCCGTCATCTTGCTGTTCGGTCCGCCCACGTACCTGCTCGGCTTCATCAGCCCCTACGCGGCCGAACTCTCGGAGAAGCAAGGCACTGGCGAGGCGTCGGGCCACGTCTACGCGCTCGGGACCATCGGGAGTATCGTCGGCTCGGCCGCGACCACGTTCGTGCTCATCCCCGCGTTGAGCATCGATGCGATCGGCCTGCTCTTCGGGATCACGCTCGTCGGAACGGCGGTCGCGATCACGATCCCCGCGATCTCTCGACGCGCCCTCGCCTCGAGCGCCCTCGTCGCCCTCCTGCTCGTCGGTGCCGCCGGTGGAACACCGATGAATCTCGACCACCGCGGCGAGGTTGTCTACGAGACGAACACGCCACACCAGCACGTAGAGATCGTCGACGACGGCGACGTGCGGACGATGTACTTAGACGGCGCGCGCCACAGCGCGATGGATTTCGAGGAGCCCGACAGACACGTCTTCACCTACACGCGGTATTTCCACCTCCCCATGCTCGCGACCGACGACGTCGACGATGTCGACCGCGTCCTGTTCATCGGCGGCGGCGGCTACACCGGCCCCCAGGATTTCGCGGATCGCTACGACGCCCACGTCGATGTCGTCGAGATCGATCCCGAGGTGACAGACGCCGCCGAGACCTACTTCGACCTGGATACCGACCGCGACGATATCACCGCTCACGCCCAGGACGGCCGGCAGTTCCTCGAGGGGACCGACGAAACGTACGACGTGATCGTGCTCGACGCCTACAAGAAGGATCAGGTCCCCTTCCACCTGACGACCGTGGAGTTCATGGGCCTCGCCTCGGATCGGCTTGCCGACGACGGCATCCTCCACGCGAACGTCATCGCCGCGCCGAGTGGTCCCGCTGCGGAGTTCTACCACGCCCAACAAAAGACGATGGCGACGGCCTTCGCCGATACCGCCAGCTTCCGGACGACGGATTCCAACAGCGTCCAGAACATCCAGGTCGTCGCGGCAAACGACGACGCCACCGACCTCTCGACGCCGACGCTCGCCGAGCGAAACGACGAACGCGAGGGCGTCCCCGACCTCGAGGACGCCCTCGAGAATCGTCTCGACGATCCCGACACCGCGGACGCGCCGGTGCTCGAAGACGACCGCGGCGAAGTTGACAGTCTGCTCGATCCGATGTTCGGCCAGCGGTACGTGATCGAGGAGACCGATAGTGATACCGAGACGGACAGATCACAGACGAAAGCGGATGAACCGTCGATTTCGTTCTCGAGTGCCGATGGAACCGAGCCGAGACCGATCCCGTCCGTCCAGCCCACGATCACACTCGACTCCAACGCCGATTCGGGTGCCGATCCGTCCGCGTCACCGATCGTTCGCCACATTTCGTAGGTCGGACGGTCGATTCTGTCTCCACAGTCACGCATTGCTGGAGTCGACCGCGTGTGGCTAGTCGATGTGAATTAGTATTGCTGTTGAGATATAGGCCATATAGTAAAAATTTCAAACAATAGGTCGCCCCCATGACTAGTGGTCAAGTACGATCGAGGCGTGAATTTCAGTTATTACATAGAAATATTTTCAAAAGTTAAGAGAATTTTTGGTAATACTCTCATTATATCGACTATTATATCTTGAATAGGCAGATATAGACGAAAGTGTGAAATCCGAAAAGTTCCACCGAAGACGACACCCCAAATAATTATTAGATATAATGTATGTATTCGAAGTAGTCAACTCGCGTTTTCGATCGGTAGCGGCCACGAGGATGATCCGAACGACATACCAGCCAACAGCAGTCAACTGAACAACTGTTTTATTACGCACGTACGTCTGTAATGCAGGAGAACAACGACTTACGGGTCGGTAAATTCGATACCCTCGACGGTGATGATCTCGGCCTCGACATCTTCGAAGACAGCACCCCACCCGCCGATCGTGTAGTCGCGGTTGCCCGTCTCGATGGTCAGCGTCGCATAACCCGAAAGTTCCGTCACGGTCGGCTCTCGAGGCGGCGCCGTTCCGCCAGCAGCGCTGATACCGGCGAGTTCGCCCTGTATTTCCGTGTACTCACCGGTCTTGGGACGTTTTCCGAGCACGCGGACTCGAATCGTCGCACCGTCGTGCCACAGTGAGGCGACATCTAAGATGAACCCCTCGATACTGATGTAGGTCGGCCGCCGACTCGAGTCGACGTAGCGTTGCTCGCTGGGGAGCCAGATCAGTGTCAGATAGAACCAGTGTAAGACCAGCGTGAGGATATCGTCGTTGATGACGACGCCGTAGGGTTCGCCGTGGTGGTCGGCCGGTGCGAAGCAGGCACGTCGGCGGTCGACGATGGCCATGAACGGGCCCGGGAGCGCACGGTAGCGAACCTGCATGACGCCAAGGGTGCTCGGATCGACCGATCGGCCGTCACCACAGAGGGTCACCCACGTCAGGACGCCTCGATCGTTGGCGTCCCGTAGCGCCGGCTGGAGCACCTCGAGTTGCTCGGGCGTCGCGGCAACCTCGACGGAAACGTCGGCGTTTTCGATCGCTTCCCGCGCGTTGTTGATGAGACTCTCGCGGCGCTTGAGCACGTTCACCCGGTAGTCCTGGGCGTTCGGTCGTTCCCAACGCTCCTCGATCTCGTCGGCGGCATCGGCGAGCATCTGACTCTTCTCGCGGAGCTGCTCGATGGCGTCGACGGGCTCGCGCGCTCGAGCGTGGAGTTTATCGCGGTCGATCGTCTCGACGAACCCTCGGTCTTCCAGACTCCGGACGGTGTCGTAAATCTGGGCCGCTGGAACCGACGAGCGTTCGGCGATGGTGACGACGGGCGCAGAGCCGACCTCGAGCAGCGCCAGGTAGGCGTCGATCTCGTACTCGGTGAGCCCGCCTTCTTTCAGCGATCGCCGCAACGTCTCGGTATCCATATAGTATCTCACACGATGCAGCCGGTAAAAACTTCCTGTTTGCAGCGAGATGAGATGTCGAATCACCGCGATACAAATAACCACACAGACATGTATACTATCCTATTTAAATTGGCGAAACAACGGGACGAAGACGCGGTCTTGGGCACGGTAAATCCATTAAGAGAGCTACAAAAAAGCGCCCTTACAGGAATCGCGCCAGTGGAATCCGTCGTACTCGGGGGACCGTCGGGAGCAATCGCGTCGCTACGGACCGACGAACAGTGGCGGGCAGCGGTGAGAGCGCGCTCTCGACGAGGACAACACTGCCCGTCGAGACTACCGATCGGAGACGACCTCGACGGTCGCCGAGTGCTCGTCACAGAAGAGCGTGAACGTGCCGGGCTCGACCGTCCGTCGGCCGTCGGGGGCGGTGACAGCGAGCGCCCGGTTGGGAATCGCGAGTTCGAGAGACGTCGACTCGCCAGCCTCGAGGGTCGCCGCGTCGAACGCGACGTGTTCCCGCACGGGACGCACGCGAGAGGCGACGTCATCCCGCAGGAAGATGTCGACGGCGCGTCGCCCGGCGCGATCACCGACGTTCGCGACGGTGGCCGACACCGCGACATCGTCGCCTGGTCCGATCGTCGGCTCCTCGACATCGAACTCGCGGATATCGAACTCGGTGTAGCTCAGGCCGTGGCCGAACTCGAAGAGCGGATCGCTGGGAGGGTGTTCGTCGTCGCCGATCGGTCTCGGATGTGCGAGCTGATCGAAATGGGCGGGCAGGTGACCGGCCGATCGTGGCACCGTGATCGGGAGCCGGCCCGACGGGTTGTGCTCGCCAAACAGCGTCTCGGCGATGGCGGTCCCGCCCTCGCTGCCGGGGTAGTACGACATGAGGATCGCCGGCAGTTCGTCGGCGGCCCACTCGATCGCCAGCGGGCGGCCGGTGATCAACACGAGCACGGTCGGCGTCCCCGTCGCCTGGATTCGCTCGAGGAGGGTCCGCTGGGCGTCGGGGAGCCCGAGTTCGGTCCGGGTGGGAAACTCGCCGGTCGCGCCAGTGACCTCCTGGGGTCCGAACTCGTGGTAGTACCAGTTTTCGCCGAGGGCGACGACGGCGGCGTCGGCGTCGGCTGCGGCCTCGACGGCAGCATCGACATCGTCCGGGCCGGTTATGCCAGCTCCGCGTTCGTGGCGGACGGTCGTCCCCTCGTCAACCACGGATTCGACGCCCTCGAGAAGGGTGGTTCCGGCGTCGGGGTCGGGATCCTGCACGCTCCAGCCGCCCAGCTGATTGCGAAGCGAATCGGCGTTCGGCCCGGCGACGAGCAACTCGTCGATATCGGACTCGAGCGGGAGAACGCCCTCGTTCTTCAGGAGCGTCTGGGAGGTTCGGGCTGCCTCGAGGGCGGCGTCTCGGTGGTCGTCCGCGCCGACGGTTTCGGGCGCCGCGTCGACGTCGACGTAGGGATCGTCGAACAGTCCGAGATCGATCTTGAGTGAGACGAGACGGCGAACGGCCTCGTCGATGCGTTGCTCGCGGAGTTCACCGCGTTCGACGAGGTCCTGGAGGTGTGTGGCGTACTCGCGCCCGCCGATCGAAATGGCGTCGAGACCGGCCGTGATCGTCCGGCGTGCGGAATCGCGCCGATCGGTGGTAACGCCGTGGTCCTCGTGGAGGTGATCGACGCCACCCCAGTCCGAGACGACGGCACCGTCGAAGCCCAGTCGTTCCCGGAGGAGTTCGGTCAGCAGGTACTCGGAGCCGTGGGCCGGGTCGCCGTTGACGGCGTTGTAACACGGCATCACCAGCGAGGCGCCGGCCTCGATCGCGGCCTCGAACGGCGGGAGATAGTCCCGGTGAAGCGTCGCGGGACCACACTCGACGGCACCCGTGTCCTCGCCGCCGGTCGGATCGCCGTAGGCCGGGAAGTGTTTGATCGTCGCAGCGACGCGGTCGCCGTCTTCGGCCTCGAGACCGCGAACGGTCGACGCGGCGAACCTGCGACAGAGCAGCGGACTCTCACCGAAGGTTTCGAACGTTCGTCCCCACCGCGGGTCCCGAACGACGTCGCCCGTCGGGCCGTAGTCGACGGTCGCACCCGTCGCGCGCATCTCCGTTGCGGTCACCCGTCCCATCGTTCGGGCGAGGGTCGGATCCCGCGTCGCAGCGAGGCCCAGCCCGTGTGGAAAGACGGCCGCGTGGTCGACGTAGCCGTGGCCGTGGACGGCGTCGACTGGGAGCAAGAGCGGAATCCCGTGGTCCGTCTCTTCGACCGCGGTCCGCTGTAACTCGTTTGCTACCTGCGCGAGGCGTGCGGGATCATGAAACCAGGAGACGCCGATCCCGAAGGCCGCGACGATTCCGAGGTCGTCCTCGCCTATCATCGTCTTGGCATCCTCGAGTGTCACGTCCTCGCCCATCGAGCCGACCCACGTCCCGACGAGCTGGCCGACTTTCTCTGCGAGCGTGAGCTCGTCAACTATCGCGTCCGGATCACGGACGGTCCGCTCTGGACCGTCGACTCTGTGCCGAGCCATATCCACTCCTGAACGACGCGGAAAATAAATACTCCGGTCAGGAGACTCGTCTCGAGTCGGTCGTCGTACCGAACGACTACTGCCGGTGCAGTCGTCGGAACCGGACGCCGTCACCGAGATGGAGTCGACGTAACTCGATATCACGGCCCAAAATAACACCTGCTTTTATATAATAGGTGGTGTAATTTATCCTCGAAATAATTTCTATTTGAGTGTACTCGTTAGCCATCAAATAGGAAGTTTTATCATCGTGGTCCTGCAGGTGATAACGTATGTCACATAGGAGTGACGCCGCCATCTCGAGGCGCACGTTCGTGGGTACGATGGGTGCTGGAACGACTGTCGCAGTTGCTGGCTGTGTCGGCATCGGCGACGAAGAAGGAGGGACGGGTGACGACACCGTTCCTGACGACGAGTCCATGGCCGAGGCGTTACAGATCTGGAGTCTCGGTACGCAGCCGGCCGGCATCGAGGCAGTCGCCCAGCAGTACGTCGACGAGACGGGCGACGACGTCGACTTCGACGTGTCGGAACTCGGTTACGACGAACTCCACGACTCCCAGCAGGCAGCGATCGCAGCCGGCGACGGCGGTCCGGATATCGGCACCTACGAAGGCCGCTGGACGAACCAGCTCGTCGGGACGGGCGGGCTCGTCGACCTCGAGGACCAGATCGACGCCGAAACCGAAGACGCGATGGTCGACTGGGCCTGGGACACGGTCACGGACGATACCGGCGACGGCCGCTACGGCCTGCCGGTCGACATCGCGCCCGTCGTCACCTTCTACAACCGCGAGATCTACGACGAGATCGGGATCGAGCCCGCGGATATCGAGACCTACGACGACGTGATCGAGTACGCCGACGAACTCCCCGAGGACACCTACTGGATGGGCGTCGGCAGCGGCGTCTTAGAGTGGCGCTGGGAGATGTTGCTGCGCCAGCAGGGCGGCGAGGCCTACGACGAAAACGGGAACCTGCTGATCAACACCGAAGAGACACGCCAGGCCGCCGAGACCATCAAGGAGCTCTACGACACCGACACAGCCGTCGACACCGAGGAGTTCACCGAACCCTGGGTCACCGGCCTCCAGGAGAACCAGATCGCGACGGTCACCAGCGGCGCCTGGATGGCCGGCTCGCTCATCGACACCGTCCCCGACATGGAGGGTCAGTGGGGAATCCACCGCCCGCCGGCGGTGACCGAGGGCGGCAACCGCGCGACGAACCACGGTGGCTCCAACCTGATCATCGCGAATCACAAAGACGACGCAGCCGTCGCCCGCGCCTGGGACTTTCTCGAGTTCGCACTGACCAACGAGGAACAGGTCATGACCATCGCGGAGGAAGCCGGTATTTTCCCGCCGCTCGAGACGGTCTACGACGACGACTGGTGGGAACAGGAACAGGCGTTCTTCGGCGGGGATACCTACGAACCCATCGTCGAACTCGCCCCGGAGATTCCGACGATGCGACTGATAACCGACCACCGCGAGGTCTACGAGCGCATGGGCGATTTCATCGCGGACTACGTCGAAGACGAGTACGAATCGGCCGACGAGATGGCCGCCGACGCCGAACAGACCCTCGCCGACGATCTCGGCCGAGAGATCGCGTGACACATGTCGTTGCGGGACAACCGAAACGTCAAATCGGTCAAGACGAGCATCCGAACGACGCGAAACACCGTTCGCGATGCGTTGCCGACAGTTCCGGGTGTGCCGTACCTGTACATCCTGCCGTTCTACGTGCTGTTCGGGCTGTTTCTGGCGTTTCCCGTCGTTTACACACTGTATCTCTCCTTCTTCGAGTATCAGGGTCCGGGCTCGGGGACTCTCCTCGAGATCGACCTCGTCGTGTTCGAGGCGGGCGTCCCACGAATCTCGAGTCTCGAGTTCGTCGGCCTGCACAACTATCGTCGGCTGTTCGGCGACGCGCTGTTTCTCCAGTCCGTCGAGAACACGATCATCATCACGCTGATCCAGATGCCGCTGATGGTGATCGTCTCGCTGGCGGTCGCGCTCATGCTGCACGCGAAGTTCGTGCGATATTCGGGCTATTTCCGGACGGCGATCGCGTTGCCCGTGACGGCGAACTACGTCGCCTATTCGGCGATCTTCCTGGTGATGTTCGCGGAGAACTTCGGCTTCATCAACTACATGCTCGCCAGTGCCGGATTGCCCACGATTCCGTGGCGCACCGACGGTTTCTGGGCGAAAGTCTCGCTGGCGCTGGCGCTGGACTGGCGCTGGATGGGCTACAACATGCTCATCCTCTTTGCCGGCCTCCAGGGGATCGACCGACGGCTCTACGAGGCCGCGGAGATCGACGGTGCGAGCCGGTGGGAGAAGTTCCGCTATGTCACGCTGCCCCAACTCCGGCCGATCTTGCTGTTCGTGATCATCCTCTCGACGATCGGCGCGTTACAGTTGTTCGCAGAGCCGATGATAATCACGGACGGCGGCCCGGCCAACCAGACGATAACGGTCGTGATGTACATGTACGAGGAGGCGTTCAGTCGATTCAACCTCGGATACGCGAGTGCGATCACGTACGCGCTCGTCGTGTTCGTCACCATCCTGGCCTACGTCCAGTTGAAGCTGGGGGGTGAGTAACCGTGGCGACCGCGAGTGACTCGAAATCGTTGCCCGTTCGATTCGCCCTCTACATCACGCTACTCGTGATCATCGCGATTACGTTCATCCCGCTGTACTGGATGGTCGTCGCCGCGACGCTGCCCCAGGAAGAGTTCTTCACGCTGCCGCCGCGACTCCTCCCGGGGACGCACTTCCTCGAGAACCTACAGGCGCTCGAGGCCAGATTCCCCTATCTGCGAAGCGTCTGGAACAGCGTCTTCGTCGCGACCGTCTACACGGTCATCTCGCTGTTTCTTTGTGCGCTCGCGGGCTTTGCCTTCGCGAAGTACGAGTTCAAGTACCGAGAGCCGCTGTTTTACTTCATTCTGGCGACGCTGGTGTTGCCGGTCCAGATCATGATCATCCCGATGTACTTGCTGATGGCCCAGTTTGGACTGTTGGACACCCACATCGCGTTGATTCTGCCGTTTCTCGCCAACCCGGTCGGCATCTTCCTGATGCGTCAAAGCATGCTGTCGATTCCCGACTCGCTACTCGATGCGGCACGGATCGACGGCGCCTCGGAGTTCCAGATCTTCTATCGTATCGCGTTGCCAGCGATGAAGCCCATGTTGGCGGCACTCGCCGTCATCCTGTTTATCTCCCAGTGGAACGCCTTCCTCTACCCGCTGGTGATCTTAGAGAGCGAGGAGCTGTTTACGATTCCACTGGCGATCGAGCGCCTGACCGGCCACCAGCGGATTTACTTCGACCAGATCATGGTTGCGGCGACCATCGCCATCATCCCCATGATCGTGCTGTTCCTGTGGTTACAGGAACACTTCGTCCGCGGGTTCACGAACTCGATGTAGCAGGCGATGCGTCTTCGCCTGCCTCGAACGTCGGCCGGTCCCTCGCCACGTGTTTCGATGGGACGCCGGTCGGTTCGAAGGCACGTTGCAACGAGTACCGCTTCGACCCCACACATTAATGCTGATAGGGGAACAAAGAGGACCCGAATGACATCGATCGACCTAGACAACGTGAGCAAGGTCTACGATCCCAACGGAGAAGCTATCGAAGCGGTTTCCGATCTAGATATCTCGATCCAGGACGGCGAATTTCTCGTGTTCGTCGGTCCGAGCGGCTGTGGAAAGACCACGACGCTGCGAGCGATCGCCGGTCTGGAATCGATCACCGACGGTTCGATCGTCTTCGGCGGCGAGGATGTCACCGACGCCCGGCCCAGAGAACGCGGCGTCGCGATGGTCTTTCAGGACTACGCGCTGTATCCCCACATGACCGTCCGCGAGAACATCGGGTTCGGCCTGCGGCTTTCCTCCGGCCTGTCCGAGCAAGAGATCGAACGCCGCGTCGAGGAAACCACCGAGATGCTCGGCATCGAGGACCTGCTGGATGACCAGCCCGGCGAGCTCTCCGGCGGACAACAACAGCGCGTCGCGCTCGGACGGGCAATCGTCCGCGATCCCTCGGTCTTCCTGCTCGACGAACCGCTCTCGAATCTCGACGCGAAACTCCGAACCGATATGCGCAAGGAGATCCTGCGACTCCAGCAGGAACTCGAGGTGACGGCCATTTACGTCACGCACGATCAGACCGAAGCCATGGCGATGGGCGATCGCGTCGCGATCATGAACCACGGACGACTCCAGCAGATCGGGCCGCCCGAAGCGGTGTATCTGGATCCGGCGAACAAGTTCGTCGCCGGTTTTCTCGGCAGCCCGAGTATGAACTTCCTCGAGGCGAGCGTCGAATCGACAGACGGCACGACCACGCTCGAGGCAGACGGGGAGTTTCGCCACGAGCTGCCGGCCGGCTCGGTTGCCTCGAGCGCAACCGAGTACGATCGGGTCGTCGTCGGGATCCGGCCGGAAGACCTCGAGATCGTCGAAACCGGTGGCGTCCCCGTCGAAGTGACAGTCGTCGAGGCGATGGGCGACGAGAACGTGGTCTACGTCGACCTCGGCTCGACGGAACTGACCGCTCGCATCGACTCGACCGTCCGACTCTCCCGCGGCGATCGGATCCGGATCGACTTCGATTCCGACGACCTCTACCTGTTCGATCCCGACACCGAAGCGGCACTCGAGACGAAGACGGCACAGCTGACGGCGTATCGAGAACCGCGCCAGGCCGACGCGACGAATCCGTGAGCCGTCGACGAACCTGCAGCTGTTGTGGATTCCCAACCGTCTCTCTCTCTCTCTCTTTGATCACACCTCGATAGCCAGCCACAGTACTACTGATCGCTCATATTTATTCGGTTTCTTACAATCCATACTATTTGATGAGATTTTACATTCCACACCGACATCGAATCACTCGATCGAGAACACCCTCGAACCACGATGTCACTCGGTAGCAGCCCAGATACTCGTAATTCGCTCCCTTAGGGTCGAGTCGGTCTTTCCCTTCAAGAACGAACGCCAGATAGTCGTGGCAGCGATAGAATGCCGGTAAAGAGCCACTACAGTACAGAATCAGTGCTCGAGGAGCGAACGGCCGACACGTACTGCGGCTATCGACATGCGATCATTATATAGATAAGATATCTGTCTAGATTTCGATTCACTATAGAGATAATCATATATAGACTGATCGAGCTACCGTCTCCAGCGAGTGATGCTCGTCAGCAGTCGTCTATAGTAGTGACAAACCAGTGGGTTCCCACCTCGTCGTCGAGCGTGTGGCCGATTGCAACGGCCGGTACACCCTCCAACCCGTGTGTCACCGATAGATGTCCTGATATCGTTCCCGGTACTCTTTGAGCGCGATCCGGGCCCGGCGACGCGACCGAAAGCCGAATCCGACTGCCGGACACGTGTTCTGCGGACACGCCCAGCAAAAGGTTTCCGAGCCCGAATCTCTCGTGACCGGGACATCCGTCTCACAGCGTGGACACTGCCACCCCCAGCGGACGTCACCCACCGCGTTCCGTCCCATGGTCGTACTCGAGTCGTCGAATCGCACGGGGAAATACCCTCGACTGAACGGTTTCACGCTTTAGTATCGACCTCCCGACAGATAGCGTCCCGCGAGTGTCGTTCCGACCACACCATCGGCATCAAAACACTATTGCGGTCGCTCGCGAATCCCTGTCACATGTCCGAACGACCCACCGTCTACCTGACGCGAGACATCCCCCAGGCCGGGCGCGACGCCCTCGAGGACCATTGCGAGGTCGTCGTCTGGCCGGACGCAGTCGAGCCGTCCCACGAGACACTGATCGAGCGCGTGGCCGATCTCGAGGCCGACGGGCTCTTCTGTACCGTCGCCGATACGGTCGACGCGACGGTGATGGACGCCTCGGAATCGCTGCGGGCGATCGGGACCATGTCCGTCGGATACGATCATATCGACCTCGAGGCCGCTCGAGCGCGCGAGATCACGGTCGGACACACTCCCGGCGTCCTCGCGGAGACGACCGCAGATCTGGGCTGGGCGCTGTTGATGGCCGGCGCTCGACGCACCGTCGAAGCTCACACACGGGTTCGCGACGGGGACTGGGAGAGCTGGGGACCGACGGTCTTGCTCGGCCGTGACATCCACGAGGCGACGCTCGGCGTCGTCGGCCTCGGTCGGATCGGCACCGAGTTCGCCAAGCGCGCCGCGGGCTTCGACATGGACGTCGTCTACAGCCACACGAGCCCCAACGAGGCGGCCGAACGAGAGCTGGCCGAGTACGGTATCGACGCCACCTACTGCTCGCTCGAGGACGTGCTCGAGCGCTCGGACTTCGTCTCGCTGCACGTGCCGCTGCTCGAGGACACTCACCACCTGCTCGGCGAGGACGAGCTTCGGCGGATGGACGACGAGGCGATCCTCGTCAACACTGCTCGGGGCGAGATCGTCGACACCGACGCGCTCGTGCAGGCGCTCGAATCGGGCTGGATTCGCCACGCGGCCCTGGATGTCTCGAACCCCGAGCCGCTGCCGGCCGACCATCAACTGCTGGACCACGCCCCCGAGTCGCTCACCATCTCGCCCCATATCGGCAGCGCGTCCATGGCAACGCGCTCGGAGATGGCCGTCATGACCGCCGAGAACATCCTCGCTGGCCTTCGCGGGAGCGAGCTACCGCACTCGGCGTTCGACGACGCGGACCTGTCTTGATACTGTCGGACAGAAGTCAGTGGAACGTCGGTCGCGAATTCGCGGCCGTCCTTACGGTGACGGCCGCAGTACTGCGACCGATCGTTGAATAGTTCTGTCCAACAGTATGACTCGAGGCGTCTACGCGTCCGGCCCGCTCCCGGTGACGACGACCGGTCGATCGGCCTCGAGAATGACCGATTGCGTGACGCTCCCGAAGACTGCCTTGCCGACCGGAGAGCGTTTCCGTCCACCGAGCACGATCGAGTCGACGTCGTACTCGTCGGCTTCCGCGAGGATGTCCGCGGTCGTGTCGCCGCTGTCCTCCAGGACGGTGACATCGATACCCTGATCCTCGAGGAGTTCCGACGCGCGGCGAACGGAAGCGATTCGAGACGCGGATTTGAACTGCTCGAACTCCTGTGGGAGGTCGTCGCCCTCGTCGGTGAAGACGAACAACAGGTACACTTCGACGCCGTCGCTCGCGTTCGGCATCGAGGCGACGTATTCGGCCTGTCTACGCGCTCGCTCTTCGTTCGTATCGACCGGAATCAGCGTGCGGTACATAGCCCCTCGTTCGAACGAAGCGTGTATAAAACCGACTCTTGGTTCCACACCTGTGGAAGACGGAGGCTGGACCGATCTCGTACGGCCGGTTGTCGTCGTTGTAAACCGTATCATACGGTTTACTGTACGTCAGTTCCGGCCCAGCCGCGACCCGGGCGGCGGCTGGGCCGGTACATCGGTACAGTAATCCGTATCAGATGTCGTCGTCCCGAAGTGCCCGTCGCTTGATCTTACCCGTAGTCGTCGTCGGCAGTTCGTCGACGAACGCGACGTGTTGTGGGTACTCGTATTCGGCGAGGCGCTCGCGCACGAGATCACGGATCTCCGTCCGAAGCCGGTCGGGATCGTAGTCGTCCGTCGCGGGTTGGACGTAGGCTTTGATCGCCTCGCCGCGAGTCTCGTCGGGGACGCCGACGACGCCGGCCTGTTCGGCGGCGTCGTGATGGAGGATCGCCTCCTCGACTTCCATCGGCCCGACGCGATAGCCGCTGGTCAGGATGACATCGTCGGTTCGGGAGACGAACCAGAGGTAGCCGTCGGCGTCGCGTTCGACGAGGTCGCCAGTCAGAAACCATCCCGACTCGGTCCGCTTGCTCGCCGTCTTTTCGGGAAGCCCCCAGTACTCGTCGAAGAAGACGCGACGGTCGCCGGATTTGACGGCGAGTTCACCGACCTCGCCCGTGTCGACCGGTTCGTGGCTGTCGGGCTCGAGGACGGCGACCTCGTAGCCGGGGAAGGGCTTTCCCATGCTCCCTGGCCGGGTGTCGAACCAGTCGTCCGAGTTGCCGACCACGAGGTTGAGTTCCGTCTGGCCGTAGAAATCGTTGATCGCGACGTCGTCGAACGTCTCCTCGACCCACTCGACGACCTCCGAGGTCAGGGGTTCACCGGCCGAGGCGAGCGTCTCGAGGTCAAGATCGTACGTTCCGTCGGGGTCCTCGACGCTCATCAGCATCCGCAGCGCCGTCGGCGGCATGAACGCCTTCGTGATCTCGTGGTGCTCTATGTGCTCGTAGACCGCCTCGGGATCGAATTCCTCGCGGGGCCAGCCAACGATCGGACAGCCGTGGTGCCAGGCCGCAAAGAGGGTGCCCCCGAGTGCGGCGCCCCAGGCCCAGTCCGCGGGCGTCCACAGCGTCGCCTCGCCCTCCGCGAGGCCTTGATCGAAGTAGTTGTACGCCGCGGCCGCGCGACCCAGCCAGAGTGCGTGGCTGTGCAGGACTCCCTTCGGCGGTCCCGTCGAACCGCTCGTGTACATGATCGCCGACGGCGTGGCCGGCGTCGACTCGTAGACGTCAATTCCCGGCTCGTGGCTCGCACACAGTGTGTCGAACGCGTGGGCATCGCCCTCAATCGACGCCGCGTCGCCGAGTTCGATCACGTGCTCGAGGGCTGGACACTCGTCGCGAACCTCGTCGACCGTCGTCCGGACGCTCGGGTCGACCACGACCGCCGTCGCCCCGCTATCCTCGAGACGATACTGCAGCGCGTCCCGCCCGAACAGCACCGTTAGCGGGACCGACACCGCGCCGAGTTTCCAGTTCGCGAGATGGGTAATCGGATTCTGGGGCTTTTGCGGGACGACGACGCCGACGCGGTCGCCGGCTTCGACGCCGAGATCCGCGACTGCGGCGGCCAGCCGATCCGACCGCTCGTCGAGATCCTCGAAGGAGTACGTCTCGAGGCCACCGTCAGGGTCGACGTATTTCAACGCCGTAACACTCGTCTCCTCGTGTTTCCGAAGGAAATCGACCGCCGGGTTGAACGACTCGGGGAGGTCCCAGGCAAAGCTCGCTCGAGCCGTCTCGTAGTCCTCGAAGGTGTCCATGACCGTCCAGCTCATACTCAGGCGTTTCGGGGCCAGGACGGTGGCTCTTTCGACTGTGTGGCGGACTCGCCGTTGGCGCTCCTGTTGGACTTATACGGATTACTGTACCGATGTCCCGGCGGTGAGTCGAACTGTGTGGGGCGAGCCTCGGTCGAGGAGCGACGCGAGTCGACCGGCGCAACCGCGACTCGGACGGCGGTTGCGCCGGAACTGACTTACAGTAAACCGTATCAGTCGAGGGACGGCTACGCTTTGGGATTGGGCCTGGGCAGTGCCCGACGCGACCGCGGCGGGACGAGGTAGCTCCCCCAGTGACGGAGCCGGAGGTACTGGAGGATCCCGTTGCTCTGGCGCGGGCCGAGCCCGTACTGGCCGAACGCTTCGCCGGCCATCGCCTCCCGGACGCGCCTGAACTCGGCCAGCTCTCGCTGGAGCGAGACGAAGTGAAGGCCACAGACGTCGCCGTCGGTCGTGTTGACGTCGCGCCGGAGCAGTAGTGGCTCGCCGTCCTCGCGGGCTCGAGCGAGCTTCTGGGCGTGGCCAACGATCCCTTCATCTCGAGCGTGCGCGTGGATCTCGTCGGTGACCGCGGTTACGTCGGTCGTCGTGTCGAGTCGCTCGCCGTACTCGCCGACGGCCTCGCGCTCGGCGTGATCGGGGCTGAACAGTCGCGCGACGCGGTGCTCGTGGTCGTGCTCGTCGAACCAGGCATCGAGGTCGAGTTCGACGGTCTCGAAGTGCTGCGTCGTGGCGCCGGCGAAGGGACCCTCCCGAATCGTCACCCGATCCTCGGTCGCCTGGCTCTCCCGGAAACCAGAGCGAAAGCCCATGAAAAACGGCGCACCCTCGGGTACCGGCTCGCTGTCGGGAACGCCCTCGAGTCCCCGCTGTCGGTCGGCTGGCAATCCCGCGCCGACGAACCCCGTTCGACGGTCCGTCCGCTCGAAGATCCCGTCGAGCGAGGCCGACACGGCGTGGCCGTTGAGTCGGTCGCGCTCCCCGAACAACGCCTCCTCGGCAGCGAGCACGACGGCCCCGTCGTCGCTCACGAGGTGCAACAGTGCGTCGGTCGTATCGACCGTCACGTCGCTCTCGGCCGCGAGAACGACCATCGGATCCGGCGGCGGCAGGTCGACGGACTCGTGGAGTGAAGCGTCGAACCGATCGAAGTAGGCCGGGGTGTAGCCCAGCGAGAAGAGGAGGCCGTCGGTGCTCCACTCGAGGGCTCGCTCGAGCGCCGCCAGCGCCGTCGCCACGGTGTCGCGGGCCGCGCCGTCGGGCTCGACGGCCAGCGACAGGTTCCAGAAGACGTGGTGTCTGGGCGGTCTGACGTTGCCGTCAGCGTCCGTCGGCGACGCGTCGTTCCAGGCGTGCTGTCGGTCGGGAAGCGACGCGGGCTCGGCGACGCCCGCCGGAGCAGTTACTGACGACTCGCCGGCGAGGCAGGCGGCAAGTGTGGCGCTTGCGCCGCTCGCGACCGCCGCACGGACGAACTCGCGTCGCGAATGGTCCCGCTTCGAGTCCGGTTCCGAACCGGTTGGCGACGGGTCGCACTTTGGGTCGTCAGCGTCGGACATCGGTCACGCTCAGTAGCCCGACAGCCACAGTCGGTTCGTCGTCACGAAGTTCGTCAGTCCCGACGGGTGGGGCATCTGGTTCGTCGAGCCGAGCATGAGCAGCCAGACGACGAGGCGCTCGCCCTGGATCGGCCGCCCGTCGACGTACTGGGCCGGATGGGAGAACGCAGAGTGCGTTCCCTCGTCGACGAGCCGCTGGGCCGAGGACTCGCCCGGACCGATCTCGCTCTCGTCGCGTCGGACGACGACCACTTCCACGTCGTCGTCGAGGACGGCGTCGATCGTCTCCGAGCCGTCCGGATTGCGAAACCGGACGACGCCACCGGGCTCGCCCTCGAGGTAGAACTCTTCCTCGGGCGTCGTCCACTCGTCGCCGTCGAACAGCTCCACCGCGGCGCCGTCCTCGGTTCCGGGCGTGATGTCGATCGCCTGTGCCGAGATGTAGTGCTGGAGGACCGGCTCCACGTAGGAGCCGGAATCGCCGTACGTTTCGGCGTTCTCGCGGGCCTGCTGTACGAACTTGGTCGTGAATCCGGGGCCAGTTCGCCGGAAGACGGGCGCGAAGACGCCGTCTGCGTAGAACTCGTAGGCGATGTCGTAGTTGTACGGGCCGAACCGAATGCCGGAGTGGAAATCGACGCTCTCCTGTCCCACCGCGCTGGGGTGGAAGTGGGTCTTGATCTGAAACCCGCTCGGCGTCCGATCCCGGGCCGGAAAGTCCAGCCGACCGAGCATCCCCGGACCGCCGGCGACCGTCCCGTGAATGTCCCAGAAGAGGAGGTCGCCGTTGAAGACGGTATCGCCGTCCGGAAAGTACCACTCGAGCGTGTTCCGTCCCTCTCGCGGGGGGAGGTAGTACGCCGTGTACGTGACCGGCGCGTTCATCGCGGCGAAGACGGGACTGCCGTCGTACGACGCCGAGAGCGTCACGCCCTGCGTGTCGGCTGGCTCCCACTCGACGGCCCAGCCGTCCCGTTCGAACGACTCCTCGGGCGGTTCGACCCGGTGATAGCCGTCGTTTGCCGTGTAGTACGGTCGCTGTTCGGTCGGAACGCCCGGCACTACCTCGAGCAGCGACGTCTCGGCCGGCTCGATCGTCTCGGCCAGCTCCGGGAGGGGAAACTCCACGGCGTTCTCGAGGACGGCGACGTCGACGATCTCGGGGTTTTCGATGTCGGTGCCGTCGATGAACGCACTGATGATCCGCAGGTCGCCGTCGTCGTTGACGTGCATGACCGCAGTCGAGCCCGCGCCGTGGGGAAGGTCGGCCTGCCCGATCCCGGCGTAGCCGCCGGCTGCACCCTTCCAGGAAGGATACCACTCGTATTCGGTCACGTCTCCGAAGGCGTTTCGAACGGACTCGGTCTGGTGAATGAGTTGCCCGATCGCCATCTGGGAGGGATTCTGAGTCACCGTCCAGCTGACGTCGATCGGATCGGTAGTCTCGAGGGCGACGAGCTCGTCGCGGTGGCGATCGACCAGGCCGTAGATCGTCCGGCGGTTCGTCGCCGTCACCTCGAAGACAGCCTCCTCGCCGTCGGGAAATCCCTCCGCCTGTACGTCGAGTCCGGTCGGCCCCTGGAGACTGATCGTCTCGAGGTGGTTGGTCAGCACCTCGTAGGCCTCGAAACCGCCGATCCAGTCGCTGACGTAGTCGTTGACCGTCGGATCGGAAAGCAGCGTCTCGATCGCCCGGCGCTTCCGTGTGGCGTGTATGCGCTCGTAGTTCTCGTTGTCGAACTGGCGGACCGAGGCGAAATCGGCGGTATCAAGTCGTAGTGACGGGATCTCCGGTGGGTCCGGCCCACCGTTTCCCCGGGCGACGTCCGACGGCTCGTCGTCGCGAACCGTGCTACACCCTGCGATCGCTGTGACGCCGCCCCCGAGTGCGGCCATCTTCAGATAGTCGCGTCGACGAACATCGTCGCCAGCCATTCGGCTGTCGGTACATCGACATCCTATAGAAACGTTGGGCCGCGTCTCACACAGCGGAGTTGGACCGTGTCTCGCCCAGCAGCGTCGGCGATTTCGGGTCGCCGCCTCGAGCGGGAACTGTCCAGTCAGTTGCTCGAGCAGGTACGCTACTGGTCCCCTCGAGCGGGTACCCTTATGAGGAATCGGCGTGAGGGCACACGCATGTCAGGCGACGCGCTTTACCGGGATCTCTTCGATCGATCGCCGGACGATCGCATCCAGGTGCTCGACGCCGAGGGGTCGATCGTCACCCCCGAGTTGGAACCGGATCTCGAGGCGGACACGTTGCGGTCGATGTACCGAGATATGCGGTTTTGTCGCCGGTTCGACGAGCGACTCGTGAGCCTGCAACGACAGGGACGACTGGGGACCTACGCGCCGCTTGCGGGTCAAGAGGGCTCGCAGATTGGCTCGACGTACGCGCTGTCGGCCGAGGACATGCTCTCTTTTCAGTACCGCGAACACGGTGCGATCGTCTCTCGAGAATTGCCTTGGGAGTACCTGCTGTACTGGATGGGTCACGAGGACGGTAACGCTGCGCTGGCCGACGTGAATGTCTTCCCGCTGAACATCTCGATCGGCGCCCACGTCCCCCACGCGGTCGGCTGGTCGTGGGCGGCGAAACTGCGGGGTGACGACACCGTCGGCGTCGTCCACCTCGGCGACGGCGCGACGAGCGAGGGTGACGTCCACGAGGCGATGAACTTCGCGGGCGTTTTCGACACCCCAACCATCTTCTCGGTCAACAACAACCAGTGGGCGATCTCGGTGCCACGCGAGCGCCAGACGGCAAGTGCGACCATCGCTCAGAAGGCGACCGCCTACGGCTTCGAGGGCGTTCAGGTCGACGGGATGGACCCCCTCGCCTGTTACGTCGTCACCCGCGCCGCTCGGCGGAAGGCACTGACCGACGACGACCGTGCTCGGCCGACGCTGATCGAAACCATCCAGTATCGCTACGGCGCACACACGACCGCCGACGATCCCTCGGCCTACCGCGACGACGAGGAGGTCGAACGCTGGCGCGATCGCGACCCGATCGACCGCTTCGAGACCTACCTGCGCGAGCAGGGCGCCCTCGAGGACGACCGACTCGACAACATCGAGGCCGAAATCGAGGCGACCCTCGAAGAGCTGGTCGAACGCGCCGAAGGCGTCGAGACCGACCCCCGCGAGATGTTCGCGTTCACCTACGCCGAACCGACGCCGCGACTCGAGGCCCAGCGCGAGCATCTCGAGCAATTGCGGGCCGAGCACGGTGACGACGCGTTGCTCGATTACGACTAGGGACGGCTCGAGTACGGACTGCCGATCGATTCTGGGTGTGAGTCCTTCATCGTTCCTACTTATCGCTTCAGAATTGAATTGAGATATTTATCAATATAAAATAATACTTTGAAAGCCCTCGACTGGCTCGTGGCTGCTGTGACAGATATCCTCATTGCATTCGGATAGTGCTGCCACAGCAGCCACGACCCGTCTCGCCCTTTCA
>NZ_RBZW01000049.1 GCF_006543045.1 Salinadaptatus halalkaliphilus
TGCCTTGTTGAACGCAAGACGGCATCGGGGTGGGGTTGCTGATCTACAATTTCACGGCGTTAGAGACGGCTTTTCGACCTCAGAAGATGCAGTAGCTGTCAGTCACAGCAATTGCTGATGAGTCAAAACTATGGTACCTTGCTCCGTTGTTCCGGTGACGACGGCGATGCCTCTCCCGGATATGTCCGGAAAAGGGGAGCAGGCGGCGAGCCCTAACTCGCCGCCTGCGTTAGGTTATGCACGATGCACTTGCGAGTTAGCTCCCGGAACTGGCCGTGCCAGCTCCGGGAGCGGAGCTTCTCGCCGTCGTCTTGCTTCAACTGCGAGAAGCCGGTTTCACTCATCCAGCGCTGGTTGTAGTCATCGTTCATTCGTGCGTTATGGGCCTTCTGCAACGGTGTCTGCTCCCTGTGCTTGATCAACGGTCGCGTTGACTCGGAGCGACACTCCTCACGGAGGTCGCTCCACGAGTAGTTCGCGTCAGCAGACAACACACGCAGGTCTTCCGCGTTCCGGCGGAAGACCTGCATCCCGATGTGGCCGTCCCAGGCCTTCTGCGTCGTAAAATGAACGTCCTTGATCGCCAGTGAGTTCACGTCGATCAAGATCGTTGTCTTCATTGACTGGAATGAGTAGTTCGCTCGGTCGCGGTAGTGGTAGCTGGTTTGATCGCGCTGGAAGCCACTTGCATCAATCGCAGCTTCACCACTCCAGCCCGCCTGCTCCGCCGAAGCGCGGAGCAGGCGGCGGAGTTCACGCATCCGATACTCGTCTTCCCACCGGCAGAACGAACTGTAGTGCGGTGCCTCGTCGAGATCGAATACAGCAAGAACACCTGGCATCTCGTTGAGGTAGTCTTCAGTTTCACGGAGGCTCTTCTCCAGTTCGACGCGGAACAGAATTAACGCGATCTGTGTCCACTTGGCGTACCCGTCCGCGCCGTCCGGCGCGGCGGGTACGTCCGGATCGTCAACGTGCTGTTTGGCAAGGTCTCGACACATTCGTGCTAGCCGTCTGAGCGATGCCATATCGCCAGACGGCGTCCATTTCCCAGTTAATCTGACGGAAGATAACCGTGAGAGCGTCTGAGACTGTCGTCATTCGGCGGCAAAACAAGGCA
>NZ_RBZW01000050.1 GCF_006543045.1 Salinadaptatus halalkaliphilus
TAGTGGTTCACAGAAGATTTAGGTATGCTTTGAGTTGGTAGGGTAATGGCGGGACAGGAAAAAGAGATCGTCCGTCACCTCAGTGAGGACGATCTCGACCGCTTGCTCACACAGACAGATGACGAGAAGGTGAGCAAGCGGCTCACCTTCATCAAACGGTTGTACAAGGGTGCAACACTCGAAGACGCAGCCGACGATGTCGGGATGTCCCAATCAACCGGCAGTCGCTGGGCCAGACTCTGGAATAAGGGTGGGCTCGGACTTCTGACACCGAGCTTCGGGGGCGGCCGGCCCCCGAAGCTCGACGAGAACCAACGAGAACGTCTCCTCGACCTGCTCAAGGAGGGCGAGCCCTGGAAGAAACAGGAGATTCAGCACCTCATCAACGAAGAGTTCGATGTCGAGTTCCATCCGAACTATCTGCCACGCCTTCTCGATGATCTCGGCCTCTCGTACGCGATTCCGCGTACGGAGAGGCCAGACCGACCAGAGAACGCCGACGAAATCCTCGACGAACGCGTTGCCGACGCGTTCGCCGAGGATGATGGAGACGAGCCACACAACAAACAGTCTAAAGACGACAGTGACGAGGAATGGACGATCGACGATGATGTCCGAACAGATGGCGGAACAACGGTCGGGTTCTTCGATGTTTCGCACCCGCAACCATGGGACAATTCCCAGCGTCTCTACACGGTAAGCGAGCCGACGATCACCCGGCCGCTGGTGAAAATCGACACACCAGCGGCCGGGTTCTATGCACTCAACGGTGAGAGTGTCCTCCAGTTTCCGCCGAATCAAGAAAAAGAACGGATCTGCGCGTGTTTCCAGGAAATACGCGAGCAGAATCCGGGCGAGCGGATTCTGCTCGTTTTGGACAACTTCTCCTCACATATTTGTGCGCACACGCGCAAGCGAGCACATGAACTTGGGATTGATCTCGTCTTTCTCCCGGTAGGCTCACCGCATCTCAACCCAATCGAGCTCGTCTGGAAGAGTCTCAAATGGGAA
>NZ_RBZW01000051.1 GCF_006543045.1 Salinadaptatus halalkaliphilus
TGAACGTCAATCTGGCACATCTTGTCCTCAGTCGCTTGGATCGAGGCTACCCAGCCACGTCCTGCGAACTGATATTGAAGATGCAACAGGCTATGGTACAGCGACTCGAGCACCGCCTCCGTGACGAACGGTATTCGGATCGTGCTCGGTGATCCGTTCAGGCATCCCCGTCCTGCAGTCGATCCCGAAGGTCCGTCTTGAGAACCTTCCCGACCGGATTGCGGGGAATCTCCTCGACGACTTCCAGCCGTTCGGGTCGCTTGTAGATCGCGACATCGTCGCCCATGTACGACGTGATATCCTCGAGCGCGAGATTTTCGCCCGGCCGTGGAACGGCGTAGACGGCGACCCGCTCGCCGAGATCCTCGTGGGGTTCGCCGACGACGGCCGCGTCCGCGACCGCCGGGTGCTCGAGGACGATGTTCTCGACTTCCTTGGCGCTGATCGTGAAGCCGCCGCGAATGATGACGTCCTTCTTTCGGTCGAAAAAGCTGATGTAGTCGCCGTCTTCGACCCGGAAGAGGTCGCCCGTGTGGAAGTAGCCGTCCTCGTCGAAGGCGTCGGCGGTGAGCTCCGGCTGGTTGTAGTAGCCGGCCATGAGGCCGGGCCCTTTGTACGCGAGTTCGCCGACCTCCCCGACCTCGGTCACTTCCTCGCCGGTTTCGGGATCGACGACGCGGATGTCGACAGTATCGATCCGGGGATCGTCGATACCCCAGTCGACGTCCTGTGCAAAGCGCGGGAAATCGGTCGCACGGCGCTCGAGCGGCGTCGTCTTCGGACCGCTGATCGCCGAGGTTCCCTCGTTTTGACCCCAGATGTTGATGATTTCGATCCCCCAGCGCTCGTCGAACTCCTGCATCGCCCACTCGGCTGGGGCGGCCGATCCCGTCGTGATCGTCTCGACATCGCTCAGGTCGAACTCGTCGACATCGGGGTGTTTGAGCAACTGGTTGAGCATCGTCGGCACGAGGATGGTGAAGGTAACGCCCTCCGCTTGCATCTGCCCGACCATCTGCTCTAAGTCGATGGGGTGGTGCAACACGAGCGTTCCGCCGGTGAGCAGCCAGGGCACGTAGTTGACCCCCAGTGCCGTCATGTTGACCAGCGGCGCGGCACAGAGGATCGTTTCGCCGTCCGTCATGTCACAGAGGGGCGGCGCCGGATTCGAGTGCCAGTTGTTGTGGGTCATCGGACACGCCTTCGGCTCGGCGGTCGTTCCCGAGGTCCACTGGACGTTGAACAGCTCGTTCGCGCCGACGTCGATGTCCTCGAGCGCCGACGGTTCGGCGTCCCCCGTCGTCGCCTCGCGAATCTCGGCGAACGAAACTGCGTGCTCGAGCGTGTCCGACTCCTCGGCGACCGTCCCAGCCATTTCGACGTGATCGAACCCGTCGAACTCGCGAGGACCGACGAAAGCGACGGCGTCGGTGACGTCCACGACGTGCTCGAGTTCGTGGCGGCGCCACTGAATCGGCATCGGCGACGCGATCGCTCCCGCACGGGCGATGGCGAGATACAGCATGGCCAGCTCCCACGTGTTCGGGAGCTGGACCACCACGAAGTCGTCCGTCCCGATCCCGCGGTCCCGAAGCGCCGTCGCGACGGCATCGACGGCCGCCGACAGCTCCCCGTAGGTCAGCCGTTCCGGCTCCCGGTCGACCAGCTCCGCGGTGTTTGGCGGATCGACGACGGCCGTTTGGTCGGGATGGCGATCGACCGTCGTCGCGAACGTCTCGAGTAGCGTTTCGTCTCCCCATGCGCCGGCCGCCTCGTAACGATCGATCTGTTCCCGGTCGTGTACCTGCATTCCGTGTTGACAATTACCATCGTTCCAGTTAGGTGTTGCGTTGAACCGTCTCCGCGGACGGACGGCACTGACGGCACTCCCGTCGGGACCGACGACGGTTCGTCGGCGGCTACGATCGATTCTCTCGTGACGGCAGAACGAACTCGAACGTATTTATCGGTAGCCGCCGATTGGAGAAATATGAGCGCTCGAGGCGCCAAGTACTTCGAAGACTTCGAGGACGGCGAATCGATCACGACTGCATCGCGGACGTTGACCGAGGCGGACCTCGTCAACTTCTGTTCGCTCACCGGTGATTGGAACCAGCTGCACTCGAGCGAACCGTTCGCTCGGGATTCACATATGGACCAGCGCATATTTTCCGGCCCACAGGTGTTTTCGTACGCGATCGGTTTGGTGGGACGGACGAATATCTTCGAGGGAACTATAAAAGCGATCCTTGGCTTCGACGATTTCACGTTTCACGTCCCGACGCATCCTGGCGATACGATCCACGTCGTGGCGACGGTCGCGGAGACGAGCGAGTCCGATACTCGGTTTGCCGACGACGCCGGGCAGGTAACGGTAACCTACGACGTTCGGAACGAAGACGACGATACCATCGCCGTCGGCGATGTCCGACTGCTCGTGTTCAAGCGCGGGGAGACGGAGTAATCCGCGTGATAGCGCGACCGGACTGGGGTATTCCGCGGCGTTTCGGACCGACTTTCGTATTCCTGAACGTTTATTATCGATCGACTGGTAGTACGGGTGATGTATCGGTGGAGATCGACTATCATCGGAGGCGGTGACGTATGAACGAAGCACTCGAGCTGGTCGTCATGACCGGGGATCACGAGACGCACGGGACGATCGTCGATCGCGCCCAACGAGCCGAGGAACTGGGCTACAGTCGCGTCTCCATGGGGGAAGCGACGGGCTGGACCATTGTGCCGACGCTCTCGTTGATCGCCGATCGAACCGACGAGATCGGCATCTCGAACGACGTATTCTCGCCGTACGGGCGATCGCCGGCGGTGCTCGCTCAGACGACGCTCACACTGAACGACCTCTCGGACGGCCGCTATCGGCTGGGACTCGGCCCGAGTTCGCCGGCGCTGACCGAGCAGTGGCACGGGACATCATTCGACCGGCCGTTGCGGCGTCTCCGTGAAACCCTCGAGCTGGTCCGGGCGATCTGTACCGACGGCGCCGCGAGGTACGAGGGAGAGATATTCGATCTCGACGGGTTATCCTACGATCGAGAGCTCCCCGAGTCGCCGCCGAGAATCGACCTCGCGACGCTCGGCCCGAAAGCGACGGAGCTGACCGGGCGGTTCGCCGACGGCTGGGTTCCGCAGCTCTTCTCGACGGCGGGACTCGAGGAGCGCCTCGAGGACGTAGAACGGGGGCTCGAACTCGGCGGCCGCGACTCGAGCGACGTTCACGTCAGCCCAATCTTGCGGTGTATCGCGAGCGAGGATCGCGAGCAGGCCCGGGCGAAGGCCCGATCGATGATCGCGTTTCTGATCGGTGCCTACGGACCCTACTACGGTAATTCGGTCGCCTCGCAGGGGTACGAAGATGTCGTCGAAGACGTTCGATCGGCGTGGGCCGACGGCGACACCGCGGGGATGGCCGCGGCGCTGCCGGACGACGTCCTCGACGAGTTCGCAGCCGCGGGGACACCCGACGAGGTCCGGTCTCGAGTGCGGCGTTACACAGCGGTCGACGGCGTCGACGCGGTTCGGGTCGGTTTCGTCGGCGGGATGACCGACGACGAGAAGGAAACGACGATGACGGCGCTGGCCGATTTGCTGTAGCTCACGCTACCCGGTCGGTAACCGGGTTGCCGAGATCCTGCGATCGCCTACCCCCGGATGTAGCCGCCGTTGACGCTGACGACCTGTGCGGTGATCCAGTCCGCGGCGTCGCTCGCCAGGAAGGCGACGGTGTTGGCGATATCCTCCGGCTTTCCGAGCCGATCGAGCGCGTAGGACTCGAGGATCTTCTCGCGGTACTCGTCGATCCACTCCTCGGTGGCGGGCGTCTCCGTCGTGCCCGGCGAGACGACGTTGAGCCGGATGCCGTGTTCGCCGACTTCCTTCGCGACCGTCTTCGTGAACGCGACGTTACCCGCCTTCGCGCCGCCGTAGACGGCCAGCGACGGGTCGTTGCCCTTGTAGGAGTCACTCGCGTAGTTGATGACGCTGCCGCCGTCCTGGTTGATCATGTGCGGGAGCGCAGCGTGGGTGCAGTTCATCGTCCCGAAGTACGTGACGCCGACGCAGTGCTCCCAATCCTCGGGTTCGGACTCGAGGAACGAGGACGTCTTCGTACTGAGGCCGGCGTTGTTGACGAGGACGTCGATCGAGCCGAATTCATCGACGGTCCGCTCGACCATCTCGGTCGCGTCGTCGTAGTCGGAGACGTCTGTCTGGACCGCGATCGCTCGCGTCCCGTACTCGTCTTCGATCTCCGCGGCGACGTCTTCGGCGGCCTCGAGGTCAACGTCGGCGATGGTGACGTTCGCGCCGAGGGAAGCGAACGTTGCACAGACCTCCTTCCCGATACCGCTTGCGCCGCCGGTGACGGCGACGCCGTCGTCTGTAAAGTCGAACTTCTCGGCTATCGATTCTGTTGCCATGCTACCGCATACCGTTGCCCCTCACATAAGCGTACTGTAGCGAGTCCTGTCCCGCCGGTTTCGAAACTTTGAGTGTAGGTGATTAGAGACCCAATGGTTTGGACTCCCGTCGAGTTGAATTCTGACGACGGACGATTGGGGATATTCACGGAGTCGCCACGTCGCGCTCGTTGGGTACCAAGAGCTAAGTGTTCGCCTAAATAACATATGTATGGTGTACCCATGCATACGCTAGGTGTAGATATCGGTGGAACCTTCACCGATTTCACCCTCGTCGACGAGGGGGAACGCGAGGTAGCCGTCGAAAAGGAGCCGACGACGCCGGACAATCCCGCGGTGGGAGCGCTCTCGGGCGCCAGACGGTTGCTCGAGTCGGAGGGCGTCGGCTTCGAGGACGTCGAGGCCGTGATCCACGGGACGACGCTCGTCTCGAACACGCTCATCGAACAGACCGGTGCGAAGACCGGTCTGCTGACGACCGAGGGGATACGGGATACGCTTCGACTCCGGCGTGGCTCCCGGTACGACATGTTCGACTGGGGGATGACGTATCCGGACCCGCTCGTCCCGCGGGACCGACGCCTCGAGGTCGGCGAGCGCCTGGACGACGCCGGCGACGTCGTTACGCCAATCGATCGGGAGCAGGTACGCGAGCAGGCCGACCGCCTCGTCGCGGACCACGGCGTCGACTCGATCGCCGTCTCGCTGTTGCACTCCTACGTCAACGACGAGCACGAACGGGTTATCGGCTCGGTACTCGAGGAGGAGTATCCGTCCGTGAACGTCTCGCTCTCGTCGGCGGTGGTACCGGTGATTCGGGAGTACGAACGGACATCGACGACGGCGATCAACGCCTACGTCGCGCCGGTCGTCGCCGACTATCTGGACTTCCTCAGCGAGGAGTTGGCCGCAGAGGGGTTCGCCGGAGAGGTATACATGATGACCTCGAGCGGGGGCGTGGTGGACGTCCGGACCGCGAAAGCCGAACCAATTCGGCTCGTCGAATCCGGCCCGGCGGCCGGTGTGTTAGCGAGTCGGATTTTCGGGGAGAGCCACGGTCACGACGATGTCTTCTCGTTCGACATGGGCGGGACGACCGCGAAGGGGTCGGTGGTCAGCGACGGCGAGATACAGATGAAGTACGCGACCGACATCGCCCGCGTCCACCGGTTCAAGGAGGGAAGCGGCTACGACATCGTCTCGCCGCTGATCGACCTCACGGAGATCGGCGCCGGCGGCGGTTCGATCGCATCGGTCAACGAGGTCGGGTTGATCGAGGTCGGCCCCGAGAGCGCAGGCTCGGATCCAGGACCGGTCTGTTACAACCGCGGCGGCGACGAGCCGACGGTGACCGACGCCTCGTTGCTGCTTGGCTATCTCGACCCGGAGACGTTCTACGGCGGGCGGATGGAACTGGCACAGGAGCGGACAGAACGCGTCTTCGACCGGAAGCTGGCCGAGCCACTCGAAACGTCTACGACGGAGGCGGCCTGGCGCGTCTTCGAAGTGGTCAACGAGAACATGGCGACGGCGTTTCGCCGCTACGCCGCGAGCCGCGGGATAGACACCCGTGGGCTCTCGATGACGGCGTTGGGCGGCGCCGGTCCCTCCCACGCGTTCCGCGTCGCCAGAAAGCTCGACATCGGCGAGGTGATCTGTCCCTTCGGCGCCGGCGTCGGCTCCTCGATCGGTCTGACCGAGGCGCCACGGATGTACGAGACGAGTTCGACACAGCAGGCGCTGCTCGAGGACCTCGACCGCGATGCCTTCGAGCAGCAGTTCCGGCCGCTGTACGAGGAGGCCCGCGAGGTGCTCTCCCGCGCGAACGTCGACGAAGATGCCGTCGAGGTCGACCTCAGCCTCGACATGCGCCACGTCGATCAGGGCCACGAGATCGAGGTTCCGCTACCCGCCGACGCCATCGACGACGTGACGGCCGACGCTGCGCTCGAGGCGTTCGCGCGGGCCTACGAGGAGACGTTCAACCGGGAGATGCTCGAGTTCCCCGTCGAGGTGCTGACTTACCGACTGGAACTCAGCGAAGCCAACGACGATCGAGCGGCCGCACAGCTCGCGGCGCCGACAGACAGAGTGGCCCAGCCCTCGACCAGGAGCGTCCACTTCGGCCCGGCGTACGGCTCCGTCGAGACCGACATCTACCGGTGGTCGGCCCTCGAGCCCGGCATCCAGCTCGAGGGGCCGCTCGTCATCGAAGCCGACCAGACGACGGTCGTCGCCGATCCCGACTCGACGGTCTCGGTCGCCGACGACTACGACGTGACGATCTCGCTCGAGGAGCAACGTGCGACGAACTGACCACGAAACGACAGATACCAATGCGCGACACAGCCACGAACGAGACGGACGAACTCGAGACGCAAGTCCTGTGGAACCGACTGCAATCGACCGCCGACGAGATGTACGACGCCGCCGAGCGACTCGCTTTCTCGTTTTCCATTCGGGAGGGTGCCGACGCCTCCACCGCCGTTATGACCGCCGACGGGGACGCGATCGGGCTCTCGGATCAGAGCGTCCCCGTATTGTCGGGCGCGCTCTCGCGGACGACGCGCATCATTCTCGAGGAGCACTTCCCGCCCGAGGAGCTCGAGCCGGGCGATACGATCATCACGAACGATCCATGGATCGGCGGCGGCCACCTCTCGGACGTCGTCGTATTGAATCCCGTATTCTACGACGGCGAACTCGTCGGGATCACCGGCAGCCTCGGCCACACCGACGACGTCGGCGGCAACCGCGGCGGCTGGTCGACCGACGCCGAGCAGGTCTACGAGGAAGGCATCCTGATTCCGCCGGCAAAGCTCTACGACGCCGGGGAGCGAAACGACGCGATTGAGGCGATCATCCGCGACAACGTCCGCATCCCTCACCAGACGCTCGGCGACATCGAGGCGCTTCGCTCGGGCAACACCCTCGGGGAGGAACGGCTCGAGGAGGCCATCGCGGACTACGGCCCCGAGACGTTCGACCACGTAGCCGACGAGGTGATCGACCGCTCCGAACGGGCGCTTCGCGACGAACTCGAGGAGCTACCCGACGACACCCACGACGCGTCGGTCACGTTCGAAATCGCCGGCTTCGACATCACGATCGCGGTCTCCGTGACGGTCGATGGCAGCGATCTCTACGTCGACTTCGAGGGAACCTCCGACCAGATCGACGCCGGCATCAACTGTCCGTTCGGCAACATCGTCACCGTGACCGAGTACATCGTCAAGTGTATGCTCGTTCCGGAACTGCCCAACGCCGAGGGGTTCTTCCGGCCGATACACGTCACGGCGCCGGAGGGATCGATCATCAACTGCGACCGGCCGAAGGCGACGATGGGGCGTCACCTCACCTACTCGCGGGCCGAAGACGCGCTGATCCGCGCGCTCGGCCAGGTCGTCCCCGAGTCGGCGCTGTCTGAGATGGCGGGCATCCAGCTGGCGCCGTTCAGCGGGCAGGACGCTGCGGGGAACGAGTTCATCGCCGTCGGCGGCACGGCGGGGGGGTTCCCGCCTCGAGCGGGCAAAGACGGCACGCCGGGGGTCTACTTCCCGTACAACGGCAAGAGCACGCCGATCGAGATGTTCGAGCGCTACAGCCCGATCCGCTGGGTCGAAACGGCGCTGGTCCCCGACAGCGAGGGGGCCGGCGAGTACCGATCGGGGCCAGCCGTGCGCAGTTCCTACCACAATCCGACCGAGCAGCCGGCGTACTTCAGCCTCACCTCGGGGCGGGCCGACCGGGAGCCCGACGGGTTCCGCGGGGGCGAGAGCGGCAAGCGCGCGACCGTCGAGTCCGACGCGGACGACAAAACCGTCGAACCGAACGGTCCCGGCGTCCTGGGGCCCGGGGAGACCCTCTCGCTCGTCTCCGCGACGCCCGGGGGCTACGGCGATCCGACCGACCGGGACGACGACCGCGTCGAGACCGACGTTCGGCTGGGCTACGTCTCCGAAGAACGGGCCCGCGAGGTCTACGACTACGATCCGACGGGGTGACCGATCGTGCTCGAATTCGGCGGCTTTCTGGCCGCACAATCGATCGACGACGCGGTCGAGTACGCACAGGTGGTCGAGGACAACGGGTTCGACGCGCTGTGGGCGATCGACTCCCAGCAACTCTACACGGAGCTGTACGTCTCCCTGACCGCCTGTGCACACGCGACCGAGCGGATCGAACTCGCGCCGGGCATCACGAACCCGGTGAGCAGACATCCTTCCGTGACTGCAGGCGCGATCGCGGCGCTCGATGCGGCATCGGGCGGGCGGGCGACCCTCGGTATCGGCGCGGGCGACAGCGCCGTCTACTCGATCGGCCGGACACCGACGACGGTCGGGGAGCTGCGCGAGGCGGTCGAAACCATCGGATCGCTGCTTTCCGGCGAGACGGTGACCGTCGGCGGCGAACCCTTCACGCTCGAGCCCGCGGCCGGCGCCGAGGACATCGACATCTGCGTCGCCGCCGAAGGGCCGAAAACGCTCCGGATGGCCGGTGCCGTTGGCGACGCCGTCATCTTTGGCGGCGGGCCGAACCCGAGCGTCGTCGACGATCTCGGGTGGACGAACATCCGAGCAGGTGCAGAGCAAGCGGGACAAGACCCCGACGACCTGCGGTTGATCGCACTGGCGCCGACCTGCGTCGCCGAGAGTCAAGCAGCGGCCGTCGAACTGCTCAAGCCCGTCATCGAACCGATCGCCTGGCACAACTTCAGCTTCTCCGTAGCGGAAGCGCCGGCCCACCTGCAGGACGACCTGCAACGGCTCGCCGACGCACACGACATGCGAGAGCACGGCAAAGAGGACGCCGACGCGATCGAAACCGTCCCCGACGAAGTCTGGGAGTACCTCGGGGACCGCTTCGCCGTCGCGGGGACCCCCGAGGACTGTCGCGCGAGACTCGAGCGCCTCGCCGACGTCGGCGTCGACCACGTCATGTGCCTGTTCCCGCCCGATCGCGTCGAACACACCGAGCGCTTCGCGAGCGAGGTCATGGAACCGCTCCAGAGCGGCGAATAGTCCGCCAGAACAGACGTTCGGGTAGGTGAGCGCTCGGAGGGCATTCCAGCGGCATCGACGAACCGTTCCGCGGACCGAAGATTTACATTGGGTACTGGTATCACATATCGTATGGAATACGGCGATTCCGAGACGGCTCGAGACGTTGCAGCGCGCGTCGAATCGTTCATGGACGAGGTCGTCATCCCGCGGGAGCGGGAGGTGTTACGGTCCGGCGAGCAGATTTCGATGGACGAGATCGAGGAGATGTGGGAGCAATCGAAGGAGCGCGATCTCTTCGCCCCTCAGATGCCCGAGGAGTACGGCGGGCAGGGGCTCGACTTCCAGGACATGTTGCCATCGTTCGAGCAGGTGGGGCGGTCGCTGATCGGCGCGCTCTCGATTCGGGCGAACGCGCCCCAGGAGGGGAACATGCACACGCTGGAGAAAGTCGGCACCGAGGAACAAAAAGAGGAGTGGCTGCGGCCGCTCGTCCAGGGCGAGATCTCCTCGGCGTTCTCGATGACCGAACCCCCACAGTAATGATCAAGATAACTTTTGCAAATATGGACTGAGGAACTGGTCGATCCAGGACTTGGCAAATCCAAGTCGATCAGTAAGGGTGTTGAAGAGA
>NZ_RBZW01000052.1 GCF_006543045.1 Salinadaptatus halalkaliphilus
ACTGCAAACCTGACTCGATGGAAACGCTGCTACTCCATGAGAACCTAATGTAAGCATGGGGCGCAAGAGACCGACGGAGTTTCGGTGCCATCGAGCACGTAAACCTGACTGGTCCGTGTGCGAAAGAAGCCGAGTCATGGGCGTTACAGCCCGGATGCCGCGCGGCGCGGCATCCGGGAAAGCTCGAATAGGTGAATCTCTGCTTCACGCACTGGCGTCCCGGGTGAACAGACCATGTACCTCGGAATTGATGTCCACAAACGGTACGCACAGGTGGCAGTAATGGATGAGGCTGGAGAGATAGTCGAAGAGGTTCGCGTCGAGAACGCGAACCTCGACGACCTCGCCCAGCGGTACGCTGGTTCGCAAGCCGCGATCGAGGCGACCAGTAATTACTACCACATCCACGATACGCTGTCGGAACATTTGGATGTGACTGTTGCCCATCCAAAGGAACTAACTCAGATCGCGGATACGGACAAGAAAACTGATCGCGTTGACGCGAAAGAGTTAGCGCGGATGTTGCGGTTGAATTCGGTGCCTGAAAGCTACGTCCCAACCGACGAGGTGAGGAAAGCCCGCGCACTTGTGCGCGGGCGTCAGACGTTGGTTGAAGACCGTACTGAATACGCCAACAAGATTCACGGACTACTCTCGGATCACGGGATTACGGAGGACGTGAAGCCGTTGCGTGTTGAGGGACGAGAGTTCCTGCGGGAACTCTCGATCCCGACGCCATGGGACACACTGTTGGAGTCGTATTTAGAGATGATTGAGACGCTCACCAAAGAGATCCGGAGCCTCGAACAACAAATCGAAGAGTGCGCTGGGTCTCTGAAGGAGACCCAGCTGCTGATGACGATTCCTGGCGTGAGTTACTATACGGCGCTAACAATCTACGCAGAGTTAGGCGAGATCAGTCGGTTTGACGGTGACAAATCGGTCGTCAGTTATGTCGGGTTGAACCCGGTGATCCGCGAGTCAGGCGACTCGCGGATCGAGGGGAGCATTTCGAAGCGTGGATCGAGCCGTGTCAGGTGGTTACTCGTCCAAGCTGCCCATAACGCAGTCCACAACAGTAATGACGAGTATTTGAGTCGGTTTTACGACCGGTTAGCACGGCGGAAGAACTCACAAAAAGCAATCGTGGCGACAGCACGGAAGATGTTGGTGTCTATCTATCACATGCTCGACCGAGGCGAAGTGTACGATCCGCCAGGAGTGAGCGCATAGACGAGGCATCTGAGGGCCGCCGGGCGGCCCTCAGTGGTCGGCCGAGGCCCTCCAAGAGCGACTGCTTTCGTCAGACAGCGACCGCACCGCATCACGATGGGGACCGCATATCGGCTGGGAAAGTAGCAGATTCTTGGACGGCGTAATCATTTTGTCGCCAGCGGTGGTTTGTTCGGACAGCAGCGTTTCCATAGGTGAAACTCC
>NZ_RBZW01000053.1 GCF_006543045.1 Salinadaptatus halalkaliphilus
AAATGAACGTCAATCTGGCACATCTTGTCCTCAGTCGCTTGGATCGAGGCTACCCAGCCACGTCCTGCGAACTGATATTGAAGATGCAACAGGCTAAATTACATCTGATCGCACAGTCGTCGTGCGATCAGGTGTGCAGTGACTTGCAGTGGCTACTATACTATAGGTCCGTGTACTCCAAGACATCGCCCTGATATATGTCGCCATCAGATCAACTGAGCCGTGAAACAGTGAATTCCACCGCAGTATGACGATTCAACACGGTCGTGCAGTGGTCGCGACAGACGCTCGTTCGCAACCGTGTTCCGTCAACTACGTTTCGACCGTATCGTGTCGTTCGATCGATTCGTCTTCAAGGAGCGTGGGTATCCGTCGTAGGTACTGATAACTGACTTCGGACGAAGACAAGGGAGCATTTCGCGGCTGGTACAGCGCCGAATCGTCGTGGAAATCCGTTATTTACGGTGCGATAATACGCATAGACACACCCTACCTATTACACATGTACTTATGTAAAATAGTGTTGGGTTGCACACATATACAGTAACAGTATAATAATTGGAAAACAGTCGGAAAGAGTCACCACGTGAGATCAGTTGGTGGTGAGTACTGTCTATTCCATCATGGACCTATATGACACAATCACTGTACCATACGGTCTACTGTATTTGTGTCCCGGAGCGATCGCGAGCCGTTCCGCACTCGCTCCGAAAATGACGTACAGCAGTCCTTACGAAAACCCACCCGCTTGAAAACCGCCACTGAACGCCGCGGTTATTCCCCTCTTTCCACGTTAGTAAGCCAAAGGTATCCGTCTTCGTAACGGTCCCGTGTGACAAGCCGTTTCACGTCACGGTCAGCAACGAGGCGTCGATACGGAAATCTCCGCTACTGCGTCAGCCGGGCACTCGGCCTGCTCCGTCTGTAGAACTCTCTGTGAGACTCGAAGGTGCCGACCGACGTGCGGGACACAATCGGCCCGTATTCTCGAGTTCATGGAACGGGCTGATCGATCTCGTGCGACGCTGCTTTCTGGTACTGCTCGTCAGCGACCGAGGTCGTAGCCACGTTGGTGTCTGGACCGCTCTCTTCGGCGACGACGTACTGTACTTCGACGATTACCGGGTCGTCGGTCGTCGTTTCGAGGACGGTCCGAATCCGATCAGCGAGTCCAGGACTCTCACCAGGGCTCGTCCCGGAGACAGTGACGACGACTCGATCGATCGAGCGCAGCGGATAGTCGTCGTCGAGCGTCACCTCGACCGATTCACGCTCGAGGTCCGCGTGGTCCGGTTCGGCAAGGGCTTCGTCGACTGCGTCGTTCGCCGTGGAGGTGAGTTGCGTCGCCTGGAACTCGACGAGCGTGACGCCGGCAAGCGGAGCCGCCAGCAACAGCAGCGCGACGCCGAAGACCACTCCGTACGTGTACGTCGGCTTCCGGGTCGGGGGCACGTCGAACAGCCCCTGCGGACGGTAGCCGGCGACCCACAGCGTGACCAGCGCGGCGAAGTTGATCGAGAGGACGTTGACGACGACAAGCACGAGCGCGCCGAGTGCCGCGCCGTACATCCCCCAGGCGGTCGTGATGCCGACGGCCGCGGCGGGCGGAATCAGTGCGGCAGCGATCATCACGCCGACGATAGCCTCCGAAAAACCGCGGGTAAGGCTAAGGATGCCCGCGACCCCAGCCCCGAGCGCGACGGCGACCGACAGCAGATTCGGTGAGACTCGCTCCTCGAGTTCGGCGACGACGACGATGTCGACGCCGCCGGGTTCGAACCCGCCCAGGCGAGCCAGAGTTGCGAGACCGATCGAGGCGACGATCACGACGACGATACCGATGGTCTGGTACCGGAACCCCGTCGTCCGCAGTTCGTCGTCGCCGGTGACGATCCCGACGCTGGCTGCGAGTGCGGGTCCCAGAAGCGGTGCGATCACCATCGACCCGACGACGACCGCTGGCGAATCAGAGAGCAGCCCTGCGGTCGCGACGACCGCGCTGATGAGCAACATCACGAGGTAGATCGTCATCGACGGCGTGAATTCGTCGGCTTTCGTCCGCAACACCTGTCTCGAGGTCCGCTCACCGCGGGTCCCGCCGTGGCTGTACTCGTCGAGCAACTCGTCGAACTGTTTCGAGACGACCGTCTGGGCGTCGATGACGACGACCCTGGCGTCCTCGAGTCCGGCGTCGGCCAGCCTATCGAGTACGGGCTCGACGGCACGGGTCGGCAGCGGCAGGCGAACGACGGCTGCGTCGGTCGTTTCGCTACCGGTCGCTTCGTCGGTGACGACGTACTCGATACCCTCGTCGTCGAGTACATCGAGGACGGTCTCCCGGCGGCTCGTCGGCACAGTGATCTCGAGATACCGCATCGGGCGGTCAGACGACGAGGCGCGGAATAATTCTAGGTGTGGGCGGATAGCGGGGTCGAACTGCGCGTCGATACCCGCGATCGCGATTCACGCAGTGGACGACACGTGCGTGGGGTCGGGAGCTTCCCGTCGCTCGATCACCGGACGGCCGTCACCGGCACCGGCACCGGTACGCGCGGCACGACCGTCTCCGAGACACTCCCGTACAGCGGGCGTCGCTCGTCGGGCCGTCCGTGTGCGCCGAGGACGACGTGGTCGACGGCTTCCTCCGTTCCGTACTCGACGATCAGGCGCGCCGGGTTGCTGATATCGGACTCGGTCGTTACTTCCCGATCGTACTCGGCAGCGACCTCGCCTCCCTCCTCGAAGAGGCGGTCCGTCGATTCTTCGACGGTGCCGTACCACTCGTCGGTGCCGATCATCGGTTCGTAGGTGGCTGGTATCTCGAGGCTCGAGTCGGCACCGTATCCGGGATCGGGGCCGGGCGCGAAGAGGTCCACGACGTGGTAGACGGCGATCTTGGCGTCGGGAAACGCGTCGAACACGTGGCAAAGCGGCCTCAACGACAGCGGTGAACCGTCGATCGGAACGAGTACCGTACTGGTCAGAGGTGAGCGTTCGTTCGGCGGTTCCTTAGCGTCGTAGGGCGACGACCGCGCGGTGGGCGGCGGGGAACGGTATTTTCATCCTGCACGTGCGATGACGGCCATGACATCGATCGACCTCCCCGAGCCGATTCCCCACGGAGAGACGAGCGTCGAGCGCGCGATCGCGACCAGGGCCAGCCGCCGGTCGTTCGCGTCCGATCCGATCACCATCGAGGACGCCTCCCAGCTCCTGTGGGCGGCCCAGGGATTCACACACGTCCGAGACGGAGTCACACTCCGAGCGGCTCCGAGCGCCGGTGCGAGCTATCCACTCACCGTCTTCCTCGAGGTCGCGTCGGACGGCTGCGGAGTGCTCGAGCCGGGACTGTACCAGTACGAGCCAGCCGAACACAGCCTCGATCAAGTGCTCGAGGCGCCGATCCACGACGACCTCGCGCGAGCGGCGTTCCAGCAGCCGGTCGTCGAAGACGCACCCGCCACGGTCGTCGTCGCGGCTGACGACGACCAAACGGTCGAGCAGTATCCCGACCACGGAAAACGGTACGTCAGGATGGAGGTGGGTCACGTCGCTCAGAACGTTCACTTGATCGCCGAGGCACGCGGTCTGAACGTCTGCCCAGTCGGGGCGTTTTCGGACACCGAACTCGCGGCAGTGCTGTCGCTCTCGGACGCGCTCGATCCGCTGTACCTGCTTCCGGTCGGGAACCGGCCAAGCGACCCGTGAGCGCGAGGGACCGCGCTATGGCAAGTGCGCCTCGAGCAAGTCGGCGGCAACCATGGCGCCCTCCTCGAGGTCACCGTCCGAGCGGGTTCGTCGATGGATCGGTGGCCGGCGGTAGTGAGTTACTGCGTTTCGCCGCTTGCCACCTCCGGGTCGTCACTCGAGGTCGATCGTCCGACCATCCGGCTCAGTCGACTCTCGTTTCGGCATGGTGACTGTCACGACGCCGTTCCGGTAGGTCGCCTCGATGGCGTCTTCCTCGACCTGATCCGGCAGCGTGACGGATCGACGCAGCGACCGGCGCTGGCGCTCGCTCCTGATGTAGAACTCGTCGTCTTCGCGCTCGTCAGTCTCCTCGTGCTCCGCGGCAATGTGGAGCGTGTCGTCCGAGAGGTGGAGTTCGATATCGTCCTTCTCGAACCCCGGCACGTCGGCCGTCAGCACGAACTCGTCGCCCCGGTCGGCCAGGTCGATCCCCATCCCGGGTTTCGTTCCCATCGCTACCGTCGTCTCGGCGTCGCCCGTCGACGTCTCGACCCCGTCGACGTTCCACAACTCGAGCGCTTCCTCGAACTGCCGCTGCATGTGTTCGAACTGCCGTTGCAGGTTTCTGAACGGGTTGTTGTCGGTCGTCATGCATACTCGGGGACGATACCGTCCCCGGTCGCCTCTCCACCAAGCGGCGGATTAAACGTTTCACCGATCTTCCCTCCCCGTCAACACGGTCTGTCACGTTTCGCCACAGCCCCACGGCTATACGTCGCTCGACGTGGCTCGTCGCCGACACGACCGAGACAGATCTCGATACTGAACGTCGAACCGACACCGAAACCGAACCGCAACGCTCCTTCCACGGGGTCGACGTAGGGCTGCTCGAGGGCGACGAGGACCTCGTGGGCCTGCTGCTCGAGGCGACGGCGACCGATCGCGAGGGATCGGGCGACGGTCCCGAACTCGCCCCCGATGTCGATGTCAAAGCGAATCCCACCCTTCGGGACGGCGACATCCTCGTCATCTCCTCGAAGGTCGTCTCGCTCGCCGAGGGTCGATACGTCGACCTGGAGGCCGTTCCCGTCTCTTCGCGGGCCGACCGGATCGCCGACGTGACGGGGATCGATCCCCGCGAAGTCGAGTTGATACTGCGGGAGTCGACCGTTCTCGGGGCAATCCCCATCGCCGATATCGGCCCAGGAGTCGATCGCCTCGAGGATCACGCGGTCGACCCCGAGGCCGCGTCTGCCGCGCTCGAATCGCTGCCGTCACTGCTGGTGACGTTCTGGAATGGGCGGTTCTGTACGAACGCCGGGATCGACCTCTCGAACTCGCCAGGCGAGTCAGCCACGCTGCTGCCGGCCGACCCAAACGCCAGCGCTCGCCGGATCCGCGAGGAGATCCGCGACCGTGCGGGGATCGAGGTTGCCGTTATCGTTGCCGACTCCGAACTCAGCTACCGGGGCGGCAGTGTCGACGTCGCAATCGGCTGTGCCGGGATCGATCCCGTCGACAGCAACTTCGGCGCGACGGACCTCTTCGGGACGCCAAAGCTCGGTGGCGTCGACCTGCAGGCCGACGAACTCGCCGCCGCGTCCGCGTTGCTCTCCGGCCAGGCCGCCGAACGGACGCCGATCGTCGTAGCCCGCGGCCTCGACTACGAGGTCGACGACGACGTGGCGGTCGGGACCGACTCGGACCTGATTCGAGGCGGACTCTGGCCGGTGCTGAAGCGGACGATCCAGGTCAAAATCGCCGATACTGTCCCGATCCGGGTCCCGTTCGGCGTGTCGTAACGACGACTGCGTCGTATGGCACACTGTACGCCATTGCCGATGAGTCCACGATCTGGTGACGGTCCGCCCGGCCGGCAGTACAGCAGTCCGTCTCACCTGACGACGGTCACTGACACTGGCACGCGGCGCACGACCTGTTCGGCGACGCTGCCGAGCAATACGCGCGCGGAGCCGCGACGGCCGTGGCTTCCGATCACTACCCGATCGACATCCAATTCCTCGACGTACTTCGGGATCTCCGTGCTTGGCTTGCCGACGACCCGTTCGGTGTCGATCGAGGTGTCGTGCTCGGCGGCCCGTTCCGTGGCCGCCGCGAGCAGTTCCGCGGCGTCCTCCTCGAGTCGCTCCGAGAACTCGTCCCCACCAAGCCACGACGATAAACTCGTCTCGTAGGGGTCGATTACGTGCAACGCCGTTATGTCGGCGTCGGGGAACTCGGTAACAGCGTACTCGAGTGCGGCGTCTGCGGGGTCGGAGTCGTCAATCGGCACGAGAACGTGCATACGGTTCGTTCGCCGGCTATGCTCAAAAAGGTAGACCCCGAAACAGTCTCTTCTCAGCCGATCGATCGTCAGATATCGAGGTACCGGGCAGGAACGTACGGGCGAAGCGGCGCCGGGAGCAAGCGAGCGAGGCGTGGGGCGAGCGCCGCGAGCCACTTGCGAAGGAGCACGTACACGGCCGATACCGCAACGAGCGCGGCGGCAATTGTCGTGATCAGAGCGTCGCCGACGAGTGTGATCGGTACCGCAGCGATGCCGGCCAGTGCGAAGTCTTCCGGCGCTCCGTCGTACCGAACCAGCCGCCGGGGTCGGAGCCACCGCCCGTGATAGTGGCTGTAAACCGCTCGCTCGGAGCTCCCCTCCCAGGGTCGGAGCTCGAGGCCGCCGCCGAGGATGTCACTGACGGTGTGCAGCGCCGCGGCCGCGAGCCCGACGGCGAGTGCCACCGTCACGGCCGTCGGGACGATCGCAGCGAGCACCATTGCGGGGATCGCCGCGATCGACGCGTAGACGGGGAAGTGAAGCGTCTTTCGGTGTCCCGCATAGAGATCGAAGTCGGGTGCGAGCCCGCCGCCGAGTCCTGCGAGAAACGCGATGGGTGCGTACTCCGGGGTAGTCGCGAGCACGGGGAGTGCGAGGGCCATCCCCCAGAGTGCGTGCGTCGTCGCCATCATTGTGTCCTCTCGTAAGCGACGGATAGGTATGAACGTTTCCCGGCTGGGGCCAGACGGACGGGGATACGAATTTGAAGCCGTCGTTCGAATTGTCGTGCATGGAACGGACGGACGACATGGGGGCGTTGCTCTCGGAGACGGGCCCGAACGCCATCGTCGGCTGGGTCGTCGTCGTCGTCCTGTCGTTGACTGCGGTCCTGACGGCCCTCGAGGGGGCGTTCGACTGGACCTTTCTCGCGTTTGTGGTCGTCGCGATCGACCTCGTGCCTGGGCTCGCGTTCCGGGATCCGCGGGTGATGCCGCCGTGGGAACTGATCGTCATCGCCGCCGTTCCGATCCTCTGGGAGGCGCTGCTGGGTCGGGCCTTCGTGACCGACGTGCCGGCGTACCTCGCTGTCGCCGCGCTGGCGCTGTTGATAGCCGTCGAACTCCACCAGTTCACTGCCGTCCGCTTGAACCACGGCCTCGCCATCGCTCTCGTAGTGCTGACGACGCTCGCAGTCGCCGGTATCTGGAACGTTCTCCAGTGGGTCGCCGATATCCTCGTTGGTACGTCGTTCGTGCTAGACGGCCGCCCCCAGGACGCGATCAACGCCGACGTGATGATCGAGTTCATCTACGCCGGTATTGCCGGCGTCGTGAGTGGCCTCGTGTTCGACCTGTACTTCCGCTCGCGAAACCGCATGCCGACCGAGCGGACGTACGTCCCGCCGAAACCCCGGGCTGAACTCGAGGCCGAAGACGACGCAGCGTCGACCGCCGAACCCGAATCGCCGAAACTCCGGGATCGGCTCGGCATCTCACCCCGGCGACAGCGACAGGCGAGTCGGGCCATGCAGGTCGTCCTGGCCGTCGTTCTCGTCTGGGGGCTGTACATCCGAGACCTGCCGACGATCGCCAACGCCGCGGTCGCGCTCGGGATCACGTTCGTCCCGGCGATCCTCGAGTGGGAGTACGACCTCCCGATGGACGCCGGGCTCGTTCTGTGGATCACGACCGCGGTCTTCCTCCACGCGCTCGGCTCGGCAGGGCTGTACGACGTGATCGATCCGTGGGATCACCTGACTCACGCACTGTCGGCGTCGGTCGTCGCAGCCGCCGGCTACGCGATCTTTCGAGCCGTTCACGTCCACACCGACCGCGTCTACATTCCGCCGAAGGTAATGGTCGCGTTCATCCTCATTTTCGTGTTTGCGGCTGGGGTCGTCTGGGAGATCCTCGAGTTCGTTATCGACCAGAGTGCGATCGTGCTCGGGCTCGACGCCGTCCTGGCGCAGTACGGGATCAACGATACGATCGTCGACCTGATTTTCAACGCCATCGGCGCGGTGATCGTGACCCTGTGGGGAACGGCCTATCTCACGGACGTCTCCGACTCGCTATCCGAGCGGTTCGATCGGTGGTACGAAAGCGAGTGATCAGGTTCCCGTCGGCGTCCCGACACGAATGGATTGACCGGCGTAGGAGAGTGTGATTTTGTACGAGGCGGAAAGATTACTCTCAACCGTTGCGTCGGGAGTTACTCGTTTCAGAGACCGGTCTCGATAGGCTTACCAGTCTCCTGGACTACCCACGTGAACTTTAGCGCGTTGTACGTATAGGACACTATATGACGCAGACGAACTCCGACGGAGCCGTTCCCCCAGACAGTGAAATTGCACGGAACGCGTCTCGACATCCGATCGAAGACATCGCCGACGAAATGGGGCTCGACGAGACGGATCTCGACCGTCGCGGCGACGGGGTCGCGAAACTGACCTGGGAGGCCATTCGCCGACAGCGGAACGAACCGGCAGACGGGACCCTCGTGCTGGTGACGGCGATGACGCCGACACAGCGAGGTGCTGGCAAGACCGTCACCACTATCGGACTCGGACAGGCGCTCGCACGACAGGGTGAATCGAGCGTCGTCGCCATCAGGGAACCGTCCCAGGGGCCGGTGTTTGGCATCAAGGGCGGCGCGGCGGGCGGCGGATATAGCCAGGTGCTTCCGATGGAGGAGATCAACCTGCACTTCACCGGTGACATCCACGCCGTCACGGCGGCACACAACCTCGTCGCGGCGATGATCGACGCCGAGCGGACCCACGATGACGAACTCGGTATCGAGCCCGACAGCGTCGTCTGGAATCGCGCGCTCGACGTCAATGACCGCGCGCTTCGGGAAATCGTCGTCGGCCTTGGCGGCAAAGTAAACGGGCCGCCGCGAGAGGACTCGTTCCTCATTTCCGCCGCCTCCGAACTCATGGCCGTCCTCTGTCTGGCGACCGACATTCCCGACCTCGAGGACCGAATTGCCCGGATTCTCGTCGCCTACGACACCGACGGCGAACCGATCACGATCGCAGACCTCGATTGTGTCGGGGCCGTGACCGCACTGTTGAAAGACGCCCTACGGCCGAACCTCGTCCAGACGCTCGAGGGGACGCCTGCGTTCGTTCACGGCGGTCCGTTTGCAAACATTGCGACCGGCACGAATTCAATCCTCGCGAATCAGCTCGGCTTGCGTCTGGGTGACTACCTCGTCACCGAGGCTGGCTTCGGAGCCGATCTCGGCGCGGAGAAGTTCGTCAACATCGTCGCTCGGAACGGTCCTGCTCCCGACGTCGCCGTCGTCGTCGCGACCGTCGACGCGCTCGTGAAACACGGCGAGGCGATGCTGGAACGACAGCAACGAATCCAACAGGCCGACGACGACGCTGGCGAGAACCACGTTGCGGTCGTTCGCGCGGGGTGTGAGAACCTCGATCACCACGTCGACAACCTTCGCGCAATGGGGCTTCCGGTCATCGTCGCAGTCAACCGGTTTCCCGACGATACTGACGAGGAGGTACGGGCAGTCCTCGAACACTGTGACCAGCGCGACGTTCCGGCCGCCGTCTCGACGGTACACCGCGACGGGGGAGCAGGCGGTCTCGAGTTGGCCGAACGGGTGCGGGACGCGGCCGAATCCGGGGTGACGTCGCTTCGACACTCGTACGACCCGTCGATGCCGATCGACGAGAAGATTCGCGCAATCGCTACGCAGGTGTACGGGGCCGACGACGTCGAGTTTACTCCGCAAGCGCGGGACGACATCGAGACGCTGACTGCCCTCGGGCTGGACGACTTGTCGGTCTGTCTTTCGAAGACGCCTGCATCGCTTTCGGACGACCCCGACGAGGCTGGCGTCCCGTTCGGCTGGGAGTTGACGGTCAGAGAACTGTATCCGTCGGCCGGGGCGGGCTTCGTCGTCGCGCTCACCGGTGACGTTCTCACGATGCCAGGCTTACCCGCGGATCCGGCCGCGACCGACATCGAAGTCGACGACGACGGAACCGTTCGCGGGCTAGAATAGCATCCTCGGTTCCGTTGTAATCTTCGACCAGGACACTATCCAAATGAGGGGACAGTTCAAATTCCGATTCGATCGATGTGACGCTGCTGGCAAATCTGCCTGCGTTCGCGTGGCTGATCGCCGCGCAGATTGAGTATCGTTTCCCTGCTCAGTCCTCGTCCACGTGTGGCGTCACTCTTCGGGTGGGACCGTTACCACTGGAATCGGAGACGTTTCGATGGTACGCCGGGTGACGCTTCCGATCAGGAACCTGTGGAGTCCGCTTTGCCCGTGGGTCCCCATGACGATCAGGTCGATATCGTGCTCCGTCGCGTAATCGACGATTTCGCGCGCAACGGGGCCGTTCAGTCTCGCTTCCTCGTACTCGAGACCCTCCCGATCGATCATCTCGCGTGCGCTCGCGAGCGCGTCAGCCACGCGCTCGTCCCACTCCTCCTGGGCCCTGGCTCCTCTGGTCATCTCTGGAATCACCGACAGCACGTGGATCGTCGCGTTGGACGGCTTTGCAATCTCTACGGCCTGTTCGATCGCACGAATGCTCGGGTCGCTACCGTCGGTCGGGGTCAGAATGCGCTGGACCATGGTATCTCTATCCGATCTGTCCACGATTCGCTTCATAAAGCACGTGGATAACAACGGCGTGGATGGCTAAGGCCGTTCCCTAGAAAAGGTTCGCGACAGGGTGACGGTTGCCGATTCGTCGATCAGTTCCGGCAACCAGTGCAGGTACGAAACAGCGGATGTGTCCTCAACCGCCGGATTCTTGCTGTCGGATCGGCCGATATGGCGAAGCGATCCGCGTCTCCCACTCCGAAAGGTGGACGTACAGCCAAGCCAACACGTGCGTGAAGACGAACGTGGCAACGACGGTCTTCGTGATGCCGTTCTTTCTGCACTCGACCGAATCGAGATTCGAGATGTGTTTACGTAGTTGTGCCCGTAAGTGTAAATAATCCCGCAGGTACGTCACCATGTTTGACGTCAGTTCACTGTGAATTTATGTGGTTGCGAAGGGAGGTTTTCGTATGACAAAATCAGCCGCCAATGCTCTCGATCAAGCGGAAATTGAGGAATTTCTCAAAAACCAATCGATGGGAACTCTCTCGCTGGCGAAGGAAAACGAGTCCTACGCCATCCCGGTCTCGTTTACGTGTACGTGTTTAGCCCCAGCTGATTTCGTTAGTATCTCGTAGGAGGCGATCTACGGTGGAGATATGCTTTGTCGGCAGGGGTCAGTTGCACCTCCGCAGGGATGGTCTCCGCTGCTCGGAGACCATCCCGGTTCCTTTGCTGACGCCAGACTGGGGTGGGATCGATGAGTTGGGACGATCTCACCAAGGAAGAAATCCTTTCACGCTTTCTCCAACTAGAGGAGAAAATCGACGACTTGGAAGAACAACTCATCCAGAAGAACGAACAGATCGACAAACAGGCTGAACTGATTGAAAAGCAGGAAAAGGTGATCGAACAGCAAAGCAAGCGTATTGAGGAACTTGAAGCACGGCTTCGAAAGTACGAGAATCCGCATACGCCGCCAAGTAAGCGACGGTCGGGGACTGATAGTGATTAACGCAACTTCTGGATGAATCCGTCGAGGTGATTTTCGATCCAGGAGCCTGCGAAACTCAGCTGATCGGTCAACTTCGTGAAAATCTC
>NZ_RBZW01000054.1 GCF_006543045.1 Salinadaptatus halalkaliphilus
AAGTCACACTATCCACCGGATTCTCACATTCCTAGTTACTGATGATTCTAGTCCGATGTCCTTGGATGCCTCGGTGCGTTAAACTAGAACAGATGGAGGAGATCGAGGTCCCGTCGGCGGTCGCGCCGACGAGGACCTCGAAAATGTCCTCTGGGTCGATTTCAGCGTTCTCTCCGAGGTTCAAGGTGAATGCGCCGGTGAGAACGTTGACGAGAAAGTTAAGGAGTTGGTCCTCGTGGATTTCACTGTCCGCTGGCTCGGTTTGTTTGGTCACAACTCAGCCAAGCGGACTTCTCAACTAACGGCTTTGTGAAGTACTGAGGGTAGTTAGATAGCCGCCAGCATCGACGAGAAACTCTGTCTCGTCGATAGTCTGCTGTCTGAATATGGCGGGGGAGCACCACGAAAAGATCGTCCTCACCTCAGTAAGGACGATCTCGACCAACTTCTTACGGAGCCTGCTCACGACAAGGTCACTGAGCGGCTCATCTTCATCAAGCGGCTCTACAAGGGCGCGACCTTGGAGTACGCTGCCGACGACGTTGGCAGGTCCTCCGCTACAGGAACACGCTGGTCCCATCGGTGGAACAAGGGTGGTATCGAACTTTGGATGCCGAATTTCTGGGGCGGCCGACCCCGAAGCTCGGCACAGACCAACGAGAACGCCTCTTAGAAGTCTTTGACAAATCGCCAGACAGTGTCAAGTTAATCCGTCAGACTTGGGGGGGTTGAAGCGGGAAACGGTGGATACTCTATGTCAAAAATAGCTTGCTTCACAGGGAAAGTGGTGAAGGTGGCTAAAAGTGCTGTTGGTAGTCAAGACGAATCCGTCGCCCCAGAGGGTGGTGGCGGATTCGCCGACTACGCCGTCGTTTCGCTGCATTGTCTGCGGGTATACCTGGAGAAACCCTACCGCGAAGCACTCGATCTCTTGAGCGAGGTGCCACGAATACTGGCGGAAATCGGCTTTGAGAAGGCCGATATCACTGACCATACGACATTGATAAAGCCATTTATATGTTGGAGAGAATGCCAGTTTAGCGAGTGGGTCTATGCCTATCGGCGCAGCCCCAAGAGCCATCTGTTCATGCTGCGATGGATGCGACGTTCTCTGACCGCGAAAATGCGAGTGAACACTACTTTCGTTAGACGAATTATGGTGTTTAGGTGCTCAAAACGACTGTACTCGCCGATACTGAGTCACAAGTTATCCTCAGCGTTCGCTGTGCGACCGAGAAACGTCACGACACGCAGATCGACTGTCAAACATTGCACGATAAACTACGAGAAGAAGCCATTTGACTGCTGATTAAGCATCGAGAGTTTCGACCCATCGATCACGCGCACACCGCGCGGGTCAATGGAACAATCTACGGTCAGAGAGCGTTATCTGAGACCGTCTCCGGTGATCAAGCGCACTCTCGGTGACGCCACAAGTGCGCGAAGCTGGTAACGAGAATTCTGTAAAACCATTCTGGCAAGTGCCGTCTACAACATCAAGCTTGCTGTGAGCTAGGCATATCCATCGTTATATGGCGATTTATCACTGTCCTTGGTTCAGGTCTTCACAGCATAACCAGTAGAGTTACTCATTTTCCCATATAATTTAGGTTCTCGAACATTACAAAAAATACTGAAGCTGTCGTTGAAGTGTATATCATCAGTTAGTAATAACCCATCCGAACGTAACCATTCCCAAGCTAATTCATACTCAAACATCATACAAGGGTGAGAGTGTTCTAAATCATGAATGAACATATCAATTTCATCGAATTTTCGGATTAATTTTGGTAGCTCCCTTTGGCTCTTCCCAACAACTAACTCCCATCTGTCTCCCAAACTCTCTGGAACAATCCACCCCGGTTCTTTATCCGCAGGTATTGCTGAAAATGCATGACCTTCAGGATAAGCGGTCTCACGAAATTCAGGTAGAGATTCATCGGCAGGCATGGGAAAATCTATTGAATACAGCTCCCCACCCTCATTCTTCGATAGTGCTAATAGTATAATTAATGTGCTAACTCCATTACATACCCCAGTTTCAATGATGGTTTCTGGTTTGTGTTTTCTTATAGTAGCATAAATTGTCTTAGCAGGTTTGAGTCCTAATCCTGCCCAAGACCCACGGTCGTTTTCGACAGATTTATTGAACTTATTAACTCCTTCCTCAACCATCCTTTTTGCGTTTGTCTCCTCAAACTCTTGGGAGTAAAATTGAAATTCTTCAGAAGACTCAAAGCAATTATTTATATATGTATTTTGTATTCTTTCCTCTTGCTCAAATAGCCTGTTGCATCTTCAATATCAGTTCGCAGGACGTGGCTGGGTAGCCTCGATCCAAGCGACTGAGGACAAGATGTGCCAGATTGACGTTCAT
>NZ_RBZW01000055.1 GCF_006543045.1 Salinadaptatus halalkaliphilus
CTACTGCATCTTCTGAGGTCGAAAAGCCGTCTCTAACGCCGTGAAATTGTAGATCAGCAACCCCACCCCGATGCCGTCTTGCGTTCAACAAGGCAAGAACTAACCAGCCCGGATAAGGGTGAGAAGGCTGTGGATTTAGGGCTCCCGACAAGAGAAACAGAACGATTCGAAGTTGAGGATGGTCAGATAATTCGAATCGAAGTTGAGAATAACTATGGCTTCCGTACTCACGTCGTATTAGAGGACCCAGAAGGGGAGATTGTTTTGAGTGAAGGTGTCGAGGATTCAGGAGTCTGGGAGTTTGAAAATGTGACCAGTGGACGCTGGACAGTTCGGTATGACCCTGCCGATGATAGTCCGCAAACCAGCGGAAACGTTGAAATATACCTTCGGGATGAGGATTAAGGAGAAAATCCCGGAATCTTGTAGGTTGTTTCTTGCTATTGTTCTAACATGATCTATCAAAGTGTCCGGCCCCGCCCAAACGATCCCCGAACCCCTATTTCACGATTCAACCCCATAGACGGGTGATTCGATGAGCCTCGAGAAAGAGCAAGAATTGATCGGTGAGAAGCCGGGTGAAGTACCGACAGTGGAGCCGGGTGAATACTGCAACGGGAAACGGACCAACCGATCCCATGAAGGGCAGACAAGGTTTGTCGGGTACTGCAAGAACCCGGCTGGCAAGGGGACCGATCACCTCGGCGAAGGGCGCTGTAAGTATCACGGAGGGTGTTCGACCGGCGCACCCGAGGGGAATCAGAACCGAACAACTCACGGGCTTCATGCCGATCCCGAGAATTACTACCAGTCGCTCGAGCCGGAGCAGAAACAGTTTGTTCGAGAGACTGCCGCCACCATCGAGGATCGAATCCGATCAAACACAGGCGACGTGGACTATCTCGACCGAAGATTGGCCATGAGGATCGCTATAGAGCTACATATCGTCTCGAGAGCCAGTGATTACGTGATGAACGTCTCGGGCCTGGTTGAGACGATTACTACTGAACACGGGTCTCATGAACGGAAAACAGCCCTTCTGGGTGAGATACGAAAGCGGGACAAGGCAATTATTCAGATGCTCAAAGACGTTGGGGTTCTGAACGACCCTGACAGTCAGAAGGCGAGTGCTCTCGAACAGTAGCGAAGTTGGGTCAGTAATGCTTGAAACTCAGAAATAGACAATTGGCGTGTCGCTCATTCCAGGTCTTCAACTGGCGTCTCCGGTTCTGGTAAGTCAACTACATTCCACCCCTTCGAGGTGAGCCGATATGCATTGACAGTGTTTGATCCTCCATCGTACACGTTGGTTAGATAATCGTTCTTCGCTAGTTCATCCATTCTACGCGGTACGTAGAGGACCGGGCTCTTCCCATAATCTTCCAAGACAAAATTGTCGATGATATCCTCATACTCAACACCTGCCGTTTCATGAGTGAATGGGCGTTCTTCTGACTCCACTTCGGCTATGTTCTCCAAGATCCTCCGATCATGATATTCGGATTTCAATCCGGTCATAGATATGATGAGAGATGGATTTTACATAAAATCATGGTGAATTCCGTTAGCGTTCGAGAGCGATTCATGAGTCGTGCTCATAGTCTCCTTAATCGATACCCCTCCATCGAGAGAGAACCCGCCCTAACGCTCCTACGCTTGGTCTCATCACCTCGTAACAATCACACGGGGATGATATGCCGTTCAATATAGATAAATAGCCATGGGTCTGATTCGAATATCAGGGTATCCGATCTTGAAGTCCGATTCATCGATATCCTTCTCTAACAGTTTAGAGGAACCAGAAGTCATCTGCTTCAAGAACATCCGGCGGTTTTGACGTGAGTCTCGATCGCTACCTGGCATCACGTCCATAATATCAATCAGCCACTCTTCTTCACCTTCATCAAAGAGGTATTCAACCCGCCCGAGAACATAGTATTCTGTATACTCTGAAGACAAGTCACCAACTGTATCTTCTGAGGAGAACACAATGTTTGCATCTAAACTATCGGAAGAGGCATCTAATCGGTAAATATCTTCACCTGAACCTAATTGGTCAAGAAACTGTTTTATATCGTCCATAGTGAACTCCTGACCTTCCTCCTCAAAAGTGGTATCAATATCGAACATATCAAAATATGGCATCACCTCCTCCATCATTCCTTGAAGTTCGGTAATCGGAGTTGACGTTATTCTACTTCTGGTCTGGATGAATTCTCCCTCCTCAAGTTCAGACCGTTTTCTCGGTGACAATGCTTCAAACTCTGTGATGTCATCGGCATCCTGAAGGTGCCGGTGGAGAATAGCAAACTTCCCGATCGGGTCCAGTTCACGAATGAGCTCTTGTTCCTCCTCATCCTCCGCTGTTTTGGAATACCGCAGTTGGATTATTTTGTCAATCCCGCCTCCTTTATCTGATTCTTCCGACTCTAAGCTACGTTCAACTACTTCTTGGATTTGTCCTTCGTTCAGATAGGAAAATAGTCGATCGATAATCTCGTCGTTTGTATACACAACCTCCGGCACATCTGATAACGAAACCATATGATCATGTCTCTGCCACTAAGTCATAAATGGGATCCAACCAAAGCGGAAGTATAATCCGAAGACAGCGGTAGGGTTAGATATTATCGAGATATCCTCGCCGCTGTTCGACCTTCACCTCTTCACTCCGTTTGTCATAGTGCTTGTCGAGTACCTTCTGGTCGACGTTCATTCGATCGGAGACTACCTGTTCAGGAACGTCCTTGGTCAGGAAGTGGGTGATAGCACCCCTCCGTATCGAGTGAGGTGAGACGCTCGAGGGGCACTTACTTCGATACCCGTATCTCGTCGCCTCACAGTCTTCGGGAGCCCGATCGTGAGGACACCCGTCTCCGTAGTAGCAAGGTCGAGTGACCGTATAGACTCGCTCTCTCATGGTCGAGATGGTCAGTCGACCCTGTTCGGACGTAAACAGTGGTTTACGGCCGTGTTCGTCTGTTATGTCGATTCGATTATGCTCGATCCAGTCGTCCAGTACCTCACAGACGTACCGGCTGAGAGCGATCATCCGCTCACCTTCAGATTTGTTCTTGAGAGCAGTACCCGTCTCTGGTCTATGGTGAAGTTCGAGACGTTCCTCCTCGGGATCGTAGTCATCGAGATCCAGACCATAGACGGCCCCGATTCGGAGGCCAGTATGCCATAACACTTCGAGAAGGGCGTGCTCCCTCGAAGCATACTCGAACTGACGGAGGTATTCGAGAATTTCCTCGGCTTGACCCGTCCGAAGGGTTTCCTCTCGACGTTCCTCTTCCTTCGAGGGGGACGGGAGTAGGATCTTCTCATGGAGTCCTTCTTGGACGGCATCAACCGACTCGCACCAGTTGATGAATACTCTCAGCGACTTGAGTTGCGTCCGAAGACTGACCTTGTTGAGATCCCCATCCTCTTTCCGCCACAGTCGGAACTTGTGAAGCGTCCGACCATCGAGGTCGTTCAGATTGTCGATGCCGTTCTCATCGAGCCAGTCGATGAAATGACGGAGGCGGTAATCGTCTGCCTGTACCGTTCGGTCCGAAACTTGACCGCACCGTTCCGCCAAGAACATCTCCTTGGCTTCCCCAGGTGCGAGGGGTTCGAGTTCCTTCATCATGGTTACCTCGAACCGACAGAAGGCGAAGCGAGGATCACTTTATTCCGAGACGCAGTCCCCCGTTCAAATCGGGGAGGGCGGACTTCGCTCCTTGTCGAACTGTGGCAGCGTGGAAAACCGACGTTTGCGTACTTGTCTGTCCGTTTACGGGCAGAATTCCCGATTCCAAAATCGGCCGAAAATCGTGAAGGGGGACTTGCTGCATGTTGCACCCCTCCGCAGTCTTGCGAATTTCATAGCAGAAACCGATGGTATGCCTACGATGTGTTACGAGAAGGCACGGCCCCAGGACCGGTCGTGCCAGGCTGACGATACACTGTCTGCTATCCGGCAGTATGACCACTTCGTGTGGGGACACGCGAACCAACGGCGTGTCATACGGCTGCGGTCAGTCGATAGATTCCGAGCAGATAACTGTGTCTTCCGGTCGATTTCGTTTGTTATCTTCGAGAACGAGATCGAGGGCCGCGGCTGGCTCGTCGTTCGTGAGATGTCGCTGCGCCCGACGGCGTCCCTCGGGAGTGACGAGGTCGCGCTCGAGGTATTCCACGACTACTGCCGTCATCATCTGCTCGATGTCGGTATTGGCATCGCCCCCCATAGTATATCGTATATTTGTCCAGCGACGTAATATAGCTATTGGGAAGAACAGATGGTAATTGTCCCGTCGACACAGCTACGATATCGGTTTCGGAGCGTCTGAAAACGTCCTACGACGAAACGGGAGACGAATCTACCAGCCTGGTCAACGAATTCGTCTCCGAACGCGGCTCGAGCGACATCGGCCCGTGGTGGGAACCGGGAGGTAGTTACTCGAGGTGGCAACGTCGGCCGACCGTTATGGTTCGACGACGAGCTTGCCGACGCTCTCGCGTTCGGTCATCGCGGCGAAGGCTGCGTCGGTTTCGGCGAGCGGGTAGGTCGAATCGATCACCGGTTCGAGCTCGCCGACGGCGACGAGGTCGAGGAGTCGGCGAAGGTCGTCCTGGGTCCCCATCGTCGAGCCGACGACCTCCTTGTGGTTCAAAAAGAGGTCGGTGAGGTGGATCGACGAACTACCGCCAGCGGTGCGGCCACAGATGGCCATCGTTCCACCGCGGCGCATGACACGGACGCCGAGGTTGGTGTACTCGCCGCCGAGGTGGTTCATCACGGCGTCGGGCTGGCCGATCGGTTCGACCTGCTCGCGGATCGCGTCGGGGTCGGTGGCCTGGATGGCGTGATCGAGGCCGAGATCGCTGACGGCCTCGAGTTTCGACGCCGAGGAGGAGGTCCCGATCGTTCGAGCACCACGGATATCGGCGAGTTGAATCGCCGCGACGCCGACGCCGCCGGTCGCGCCGGGAACGAAGACGAGATCGCTCGGACCGACATCGGCCCGGCGGAGCATGTGGGCGGCGGTCATATAGGCCGTCGGGATTGCAGCCGCGGTCCTCGCGTCGACGCCCTCGGGGAGCGCGAGGAGTCGATCCGCCTGGACGCAGGCTTGCTCTGCGAGACCGCCGTGATAGAGCGAGAAGCGCTCGCAACGATTCTCGGGTCCTTCCCGACAGAACCGACAGGAGCCACAGGTCTCGTTCGGACAGAGCAAGACCTCGTCACCGGGTTCGACACCACGGACGTCCGTGCCGACCGCTCGAACGGTACCGGCGACATCCAGTCCGGTGACGAACGGCAAGGCGCCCTCGCCGACCATCGCCGACTCCCCCTCGAGGATCCAGAGGTCGTGGCGGTTGATCGCACACGCGCCGACGTCGAGGACCGCCTCGTCGGGGCCGGGTTGCGGTTCGGGTTGGTCGATAACCTCGACGCCGTCGGGGCCGGTCAATGCTGTAAACGCTGCAGCTTGCATACCTGCATATTTTTCTCGACGGTAATGATGCTCGGGGCCGCCCGTACGGGTTGCCGGTGTCACGGTACGACTGGATCGCCGTTTGCCCCTCGAGCAGATCGTGGAGGAAGGCTTTTGCGTCTCGTTTGTGATCACAGGAGTATGCATGAGAATACCACAGTGTTCGTGACGGGTGCGAGTCAGGGAATCGGCCGGGAAATCGCGATCACCTTCGCCGAGGCGGGCGCAGACGTGACACTCGCCGCACGCAGCGACGGGATTTACGAGACCGAAGAACTGATCGACGCACCCGACCGGACGCTCGCTGTCGAGACCGACGTCACCGACGAGGAGTCGGTTGCCGACGCTATCGACACCACCGTCGCGGAGTTCGGTGGAGTCGACTGTCTGGTGAACAACGCTGGTATCGCCGGGCCGACAGCACCGATCGAAGACACCTCCGACGACGAGTGGCTCGAGACGCTGGACGTCAACGTCGTCGGGATCGCTCGCGCGGTCCGCGAAGCGTCGCCCCACCTTCGGGACTCCGAGAACGGCACTATTATCAACATCTCGTCGATCGGCGGCAAACGCCCGTATCCAAATCGGACCCCCTACGCGGCTTCGAAGATGGGTGTGATCGGAATTACGCGGGCGTTAGCGTTCGAATTCGGTCAGGACAACGTTACCGCGAACGCGATCTGTCCCGGGCCCGTCGAGGGTGAGCGCATCGAAAACGTGTTCCAACGCCAGGCCGACGAACGCGGCGTCGACTACGAGGAGGCCAAAGGCGAGGTCCTCGAGAATCTGGCGATCCGCGAACTGGTGCCGCCCGAAGAGGTCGCCGAGCTGACGCTCCACCTCGCGAGTTCGGGAGCCGACCACGTGACGGGCCAGGATATCAACGTCTCCTCGGGTGGGGCCTGGTACTGATACGGTCGATGCGTTCGTCCGTTTCCACCGCGACCATCTCGAGGGCGTTCGCTGCTGGGACCGTCCTCGGTGTGTTCGCCGTCTTCCGCTATTATCTGGCCCAGCCGGGATACGATCGTGGCCGACTCGTCCTGTTCGCACTCATCGCCGGCGCGACCCTCCTGGCCGGTCTCGGAGTCGGTACCCGGCGACCAGCGGTGACGATTGCCGGCGTCGTCGGACTGGCCCTGCTTGGCTTCTGGCAGTTCGTCGTCGGCATCTTCGTCTATCTCGCGATCGGCTGCTTTCTGCTGGCGCTGCTCGTCGACCACGCCGCCTACAGGAGTTCGACGAGGCCCTCGAGCGACTCGAGTTCGTAGATCGGCTCGAGCGAGAGGTCGTACCAGACGTCGTAGTCGCCGACATCGGCGTACTCGAGGACGTTTTCGATGGTCTCGTGTTGGTTGTTGCTGACGATGCCGGTCGGCACCTCGAGCGCTGAAACTGCGCCCACGTCGTCGTACGCTCGTTTGGTCCCTGTCGCGAGTACCTCACGCTGGGCGTCGATCGCCGCTCGTTCGCGGGCGCGCCACAGCCGCGGGGGGGGTCGATATCGTGACTCGAGGCGACCGACCGAATCGAGGACGGCGTCGGTCTCAGGAGCGTCTCGACGTGGTCGGTCGCGGGATCGGTGACGCCGACATCTCGGAAGGCGTCCGACACCGCCTGGCGCAGGACCGTCCGATCGGTCGGCGTCGTCAGGACGCCGTCGTTGTCGAACACCACCGCATCGTAGATCGTTTCCATCGGTTTCGAATGCCTGTAGGCGGGACGGGGATTTCGACGTTCCGGTCGAGCAACAGGTGTCGGTCGATGACGGGAGAGAGTCAACGATTTGCCGGTCCGTTCTGCAACCGACTGTCCTGAGGTTCAAGTACGGGCAAGCAGCCAGGGTGAGCGATGGACGACGGTACGAGCACCCGCGAGCTGGCCCTCGAGGATCGATCCCGACTGCCCGGTGAGCGTGATGGGGCATAGAGCGCTCGTCGCTTACCGGCGACCCGACCGGCTCTACGATCTGCGCTACAGCCACTGGGGCGGGCAGGATCTCGCACTCGTCGACGCGATCGGCCCCGAGACGCCCCTCGCCGACGGCGCGGTCGAAGCCCCCCTTCTGGCGGACTCGGTCGCCCGCGACCGCATACTCACAGCTCACCTCGAGCCCTGCATCCACGAGGCACTGTATCTCGTCAGACCCGGCGAGAACTACACCGTGACAGCCTATCGCGTCTGCTGGCTCGAGTGGGCCGACGGCCGCGAGGAGGGTCGTGGCGCGATCGTCGAGAGCGAATCGGCGACCGATCGGGCGGTCGAGACCTGGTTTCGCGCGACCAAGACCGTACTCGGCGATCTCGTCGAGATGGGCGCACTTTCGCGGCGCTCGGCACAGGCCTATCTCGAGTCACGCGTCTGCGAGGACGAAGACGGGACCGTCTACACTTACTCGGGTGAGGAGACGATCGACTCATCGACGGAGAATGGAAGCGAGAGAACTCACTCGAGACATCCCCAAAGCGAGTGGTTCGACGACGAGGAGTGGGAATGAAACCGATAGCGACAGTCTCTAGTCGCCGATCACTCCTGCCAGCGGGTATCGGCAAGCGTCCGCTGGACGATATCGTTGCCGACCGCTTCGGCCAGGGTCTCGAAGCCCGCACGCTCGCCACGGTCGTCGGCGTTCGCGACGAGTCGCGAGACGATAAACTCCGGCGTCGACCGCCCGACCGTGTCGAACCGCGGTTGGTAGTCGACGAGCAACTCGAGGTCCGGATTCAAACCCTCCGCGAAGATGCCGTCGACGCGGGCTTCCGGCGGCAGCGGCTCCAGATCGTCCGCGAGGTGGGTAACGAACACCCCCAGCGCGTCGCGATCGACGGTGAGGGTGACCAGTCCGTGGAGCAGGTCGGCCGCGCTGCCGGGTTCGGTGATCGCTTCGAACTCGTCGACCAACATGAGCGTCCGTCCCTCCGTGGCAAGCGGCGGCACGACCGAGCGCAGCGTCGACTCGAGGACGCCGGCGTTGAAACTCGCGTGTCGACGGTGGAAGACGAGGGTGTCGACGGGCGTCACCGTCGCTCGCTCGGCCGGCACCGGCAATCCCATCATCGCCAGCAGAACGACCTGACAGCAGGTCTCGAGCAGCGTCGTCTTCCCGCCGCTGTTTGCCCCCGTCAGGACGGCGACGCGCTCGTGGGCCGGCACCGAGTCGACGCCGTCGGGCGCCTCGGCGATGCCGTGGTCACCAAGCGCGTAGGTAATCGGCTGGACGGCGTCGTCGTCGGCGGCCCCGATCGTCAGATTCCGCGCGTCGACGACCGACACTGCTGGCTCGCCGTCCTCGACGAACGTCGGTCGCGTACAGTCGTAGGCGAGCGCGAACCGGGCCAGCGAGAGCTGTAAGGCGATCTCGTCGACGGCGGTGATCGCCGCCTCGATCGGCTCCCGTTCGGCCTCGAGCGTTGTCTCGAGGTCGGTCGTCACGGTCGCCTCGTGCTCGTCGATCGCCGCGGTGAGATCACGGCGGAGGCCTCGCAACGTCTCGCGAACGAAGTCCGTCGCGTCGGTCGCGTCCGTTGGCATCGCCTCGCGAACGCGGTCGATCGTGACGGCGGTCTCGGTCACGAGGTGGTCCTCGAAGGCCTCCTGGAACTGGTCGACATCGCGGACGCCCTCGGATCGAAGCTGGTCGATCACCTCGAGCGCGTTCGCGTCGAGATCCTCGATCGTCCCCAGCGCCGTCCGGAGTCGATCGAGTTCGTCGTCGACACCCTCCCGGACGCGTCCGTTCTCGAGGCCGGCGAGGGCATCGGCCGCCGCGGCGAGCCGTTCCCGCTCGAGGTCGGCGATCGTCTCGAAGGGGCCCGACTCGACGCCGGCGTCACACAGCGCGAGGGCGGCCTCGACCGCGGCGTGGTCGCTGCCGTCGCGGTCGTCGTATCGCTCGTAGGCCTCGAGGACGGCCTCGCGATCGTCCTCGGGAAGGGCGGCCCAGGCGTCACGGGCCGCGAGCACGTCCTCGAGGCGGTCGTCCATCGCTTCGCGGCTGGTCAGCGGCGTCAGCACGCGAATGCGATCGGCCGCTCGCTGCGTGACGGCGTGATCGACCGCCAGCTCGAGGACGTCCTTGTAGGCCGCGTGGGCGTCGCTGGTGGCCAGAATCGCCATCCCGTCGCCGCCGGTCGCGCGCCGCAGGATGCGGGTCGCTCGGCCGCGGGCGAGGCCGGCGTCGGCGAGCGCCCGTACGTCACCGGTCTCGATCGCCTGGATCGCCCGTTCGCGGCCCAATTCTTCGACAAGAAGCGCGCGCGTCTTCGGCCCGACGCCCCAGTACTCCTCGAGTCGCATACCCGTGGGTTCGAGTCAATACTCTTGAAGGTGTGCCATTCGGCTCATACGGATTACTGTAACGGTTTACCGGCGCACCCGCCGCCCGGGTCGCGGATACGCCGGAAATGACGGACAGTAAACCGTCTCACGAGCGGGCCGTGCCGGCGGCGACGGTCCAGAACGCCACGAGCGCCACGAGGAAGGTCAGCCCGATCGCGAGCGTGTAGCCGTCCGTATAGGCGATGCTCGCGGTCCCGAGTGGGGGCATTCCAAGCGATCCGATCCCCGCAGCGACGTTGAAGATCCCGACGATGGCGGTGTCCTTTTCGGGATCGTAGATCCCCATGAGCAGCGGAATGTACAGGGTTGCACAGCCACCGAGACCGAGACCGACCAGGACGATTCCAGCGAGAAGCGCTGGCGGTTGGGGGGCGACGAACAGCGCGATGCCGAGGGCGGCACAGGCCAGCGACGCGAGGAAGGCGCGCCTCGAGCCGACGACATCCGCCACGTAGCCGCCGCCGATCCGCGAGGCGATGCTGACGCCGCCGATAAGCCCGAACGCGAACGAGGCGCCCGCCTCCGTCAGTCCGCGCGCGGCGAACAGATCGACCGCGTAGGCTGCCAGGAGCTGGTACCACGCGAACCCGGCGCCGATACCGACGAACAGCAGCTGAAACGTCCGCGTCCGCCCCAGACGGCCGAGCCACTCTCGAAGTTCGCGAAACGTCGTACTCGAGTGGTCGGCCCACGTCGGTCGCCGACAGAGCAGTCCGGTGACGAGAAACGCGGCGGTCGTCACCGAGAGGACGAGCACGAATCCCTGCCGAACGCCGAACGCCGCGATCGCCCGCTGCCAGATCGGGGGTAACAGAAAAAGCCCGAGTCCGTTGCCGACGAAGATGAGTCCCGTCGCCGCGCCGCGGCGTCGTTCGAACCACCGCGGGACGATCGATGCCAGCAACACGAAGACGGTGCCGAGCGTGAGACCGAGTATCGAAAACACGATCGTCAGCCCGAGCAGCGAGTCGACGAGATAGAGCGACGGAGCGATCGCAGCCGTTGCAGCCGTCGACACGAGGATCACGCCTCGAGCCGGAAGCCTGGCCGCGAAGACGCCGACGATCCCGGAGCCGATGTAGAACGTACAGAGCATGACGGCGAAGACGCCCGACAGCGCGACCGGCGAGATAGCGAAGGCGTCGCTAAACGGCTCCCGAAAGACGCCGTAGGACAGCGGCGTGCCGAAAGTAAAAACCATCGCGACGGCACCAGCCCCGGCGACCAACCAGCTGTGAGGGCTATCGGGACGGTCTTCACGAGCAGCGTCCACGACTGGATCTCTCGGGTGTGCGGGCGAAAGGGTTGTGATTCGGGCACGTTCGTCCGGATTCGGTCCCCTCGGTCCTGCGTCACGTCCTCGAGCGAGACGAGGAAGGCGCTGGTCCCTGAGCGAGAATGGAACGGTGTGAGTTTTCGAGCGAGAACAGCGGGTAATCCGCTCTTTGTGAACGGAACGCAGCTACTCCGTCTCGGAGACGAGGCTGACATCCTGGCCGGGTTCGATCGGGATGCGCTCGAGTTCGTCGCCGTCCTCGTCGTAGATGACGACGTAGTAGTCGACGGCGGGTTCGTCGGGGGCGGGCTCCTGATCGACATCGCCGACCTCCGCTACCTCGTCGGGATCGTCGCCGGCGAGGAACTCTGCGATCGCGTCGTCGCCGTGGACTTCCACTGCGTCGCCGCTGTGGGCGTTGACGAAGACGTTCCGCGAGACGTCCGTATTGTCGATCGGGACGACCTTCGAGTGCCACCAGAGTTCGTCGTCGACGGTCACGGGGATGGGTTCGACGACCTCGAAGTCGTCGCCCCAGCCGGTCTGGGTGTCCTCGCTGCGGACGATCCCCATCGCTCGCTCGGCGCCGGTGAGCGTGTCGCCGCCGGTGCCGTAGTACTCGAACTCGCCGGTCGTCGCGTCGACGAACCAGACCTCGTCGAGGCCGCGGGTGTCTTCGCCGTAGGGTTCCATCGCGGTGACGTAGGACAGCTGTTCGCCCTCGAGGTCGACGACAAACGGCTGGCTGTTGCCGGCGCCCGAGGGCATGCCGGCGACCTCGACCTGATCTTCGTGGGCGCCGATCACGTCCATCTGGTTGACGATGCCGTTGCGGTAGCCAAGCGACTGCATCTCCCGTTCGCTCACGTCGAGGGGATAGAGACGCTGGCCCTCGAGGACCGGGTGATCCTGGGTCTCCTCGGGCGAGAGGTGTTCGATGGTGCCGTCGGTGTGGACGAGCGCGCCGCCGTCCCAGGTCGGCGTGGTGTGGGGGATCGGCGAGAAGTGCCACTCGTGGCCCGTCTTCGGATAGTACATGTAGGCGTCGCCGTCGTGGATGAATTCGACGGGATCGTCGTTGTACTGGCTCCAGAAGTGGCCCTGTTTCATGTTCCAGTCGGCCGAGCGGTGGAGCGCCATCCCCTCGCCGTAGGTAAACTCCTGATCGTCGACCGTCTCGGTCGTCCGCGTATCGATGTTCGTCATCTCGTTCATCACGACGCCGCGCTGGTGCTCTATGAGCCGGTTGCGCAGGTCGTCGGGCTCGATGGCGTAGGACCAGGCCAGACTGCCGTCTTCCATGCGGGCAATATCGCTGTCGCCGAGTCTGTGCTGGCGATAGGAGACCGAGCCCCGCGTTTGCACGTCAGAGACATCCCGCGTGATGACGCGGGCGTTGTCCTCGTTCACTTCGGGAAACTCCTCGAGTTCGACCGCCTCGTCCATCGTCTGCTCGGCCATCGTCCGCTGCTCGAGCATGCCGGCTGGGATGCCGACCAGCAACGCGAGCACGAGCGAGACCGCAAAGACGAAGCCGACGATCCGACCCTTCGTCGCGATCGAGTCGATCAAATCGTCGCCAAAGCGTGGCTGTAAGAACAGCGCGATCGCGGCGATGCCGGTCAGCCCGAGGACGATCGCGCCGCCGGGGCTGTAGACCATCGCGTACACCGGCCCGTGAAAGAACGGACGCAAGACGTAGCCCACACCCACGAGTACAGCCAGGGCGGCCAGCCGTCCGAGGAAGCTCGTCGCACTCGAGGTCGTTTCGACCGATTCGGAGAGCTCGTTCAGTTTCGATTTTACGTCGTCGGGGTCGACCATTCAACGGTTCGTACGTCGGGGGTCGAACATGCTTGAACGCTTCGAGGTTCGTCCACCATCGACGATGTCCGGTTTCACTCGCCACGCGACGCCCTCAACGCCCCGGAAGACGCCCTCGCAAGTCGTACTGGGTCTCGAGGCGGTCCCAGACGACGACCGTCGAGGGGACCACGAGCAGCGAGGTGAGCCAGGCGTAGAAGACCCCGAGTGCGAGCAGGATACCGAACTCCATGATCAGCGGGATCAAGGCGACGTACAGGACGCCCAGCCCACAGACCGTCGTGAGCATGCTGCCGGTGAGCGCGCCGCCGGTTCCCTGGACGGTCGTCAGCAGGGCTTGCTCGATGTCCTTGCCGGTCTCGAACTCGTCGACGAACCGGTGCATGAAGTGAACGGTATAATCCACCCCGAGGCCGATCGAGACCGAGAGGATCGGCGCGTTGATCGGGCTCAACGGTACGTCGAAGTACCGCATCGAACCCGCGAGCAGGGCGACGGTCACGAGGACGGGCACGACGTTGATCACGCCGTAAATCGCTCGCCCCTCGAGCCACCAGTACGAGACCACGAGAAAGACCGTCGTCAGAACGAACGCGACGATCAGGCTGTTGATCGACGACTCGAGGGTGTCGTCGATGACGGCCTCGAAGATGACGAGTTGGCCCGTCGCGGTCGCATCGAGGGCCATCTCGTCGGCGAGTTCCTCGGCGGCGGCGACGGCTTCTTCCTGTTCGGCGTCGACATCGACCTGGACCGTCATTCGCGTGGCGGTTCGGTCGGTCGTCAGCTGGTTGGCCGCCTCGTCGCCGGCAGCGGAGTCGAACAGTTCGTCGTAGACCGCATCGACGTTCCGATCGGGAATGCCGTCGCCGCTCGAGTCGTGGCGTCTGACCGTCTCGTCGAACTCGGGATCGGCGGCGGCTTGCGAGTCGACGACGTCGATGATCGTGTCGGCGTCGGCTTGTCGGCCGTCGGTTTCGAACGCGTCGTCGGGGTCGTCGAGTGCGCGGTCGATCGCCGTGAGTCCGCGATCGGAGCGCAACTCCCTGTCCTCGACGTATATCGTTACGGAGTCCTGAAAGCCCTGTTCGAAGTCCTCCTCCATGTAGTCGAGAAACGTCAGGAACGTGTAGTCACCGGGTGCAAGCGGGCCGGGGAGGGCCTCGTACTGCTCGAGGCGCTCGTCTTCGGGGAAAAACGCCTCGTTGTCGAACTCGGTGTCGACGCCGGTACCGTAGGCGCCGGCGCCCAGGCCGACGAGTAATATCCCAACGAGAAATAGGACGGGGGCGATCTGGGCGATTCGAACGCCGACGGGGAGTACTCGGCCGAGAAGCGAGTCCTCGCTGCCAAGCGGCGTCGTCCCGAAACGGGGGAACCGCGTTCCCTCGCGCAGGCGGTCGAAACCCACCTTCCCGGCCGGGAGGAAGACGCCGAAGATGAGGAAGGTAAAGATCATCCCGAAGGCGGCGACGATGCCGAACTGCTGGAGTCCGTCCATCGAACTCACGAGATTCGCCGCGAAACTGAAGACGGTCGTCAGCGTGACGATCAGAAACGCCGTCGTCAGCTGTGTGGTCGTGATCCCCATCGAGTCACCGATCGACGCACCCGTAGCCCGCTCCTCGCGATAGCGGTTGATGATGTGGATACCGAAGTCGATCCCGACGGCCAAAAGCAGCGGGAAGACGACGACCAGCGAGTCCGAAAACGGAATGTTCGCGATGCCCATGAAGCCGAACGTCCAGATCAACGTCATCACGAGCGCGGCCAACCCGAGACCGAGGTCGATCGGATCGCGGTAGGCAACCAAGAGGAAGAACATGATCAGCAGTATCGCCGCCGGGAAGACGACGATCGCGGTGTCGGTGGTCAACTGGATGGTTTCCTCTTGGAGGATCGCATCACCGAAGATGAGGACGTTCTCCCCGGTGTCGAAGCCGTCGATATCGTCGGCGATCGCCTCGGTTTCGAACTGGTACTGGGCGTGGTTGCTCGTATCCGCCATCGGCGGCGTATCGTAGGTGATCGCCATCTGGGCGACGCTCGCCGAGGCCGATTCGCGCGTAAAGTCCGTACTCACCGGCAGTCCCGCCTGCTCGTCGGCCTCGACGATCGCCGCCTCGAGCTGGCGATTCGATGCCCGCTCGACGGCCCGGTACTGCTGTTCGGCCGTCGTCGCGTTTTCCTCGAGTTGCTGGGCGGTCAGCGAGGCCGGACTCGTCGTCGAACTGACCCGCAGCCCGTCGGTTTGCTCGACACGATCCTGCAACTCGAGCATCCGTAACAGGTTCGGCTTCGAGAGGACGTTGCGCTCGTCTTCGATCAGCAGCTGGGCGCTAGTCCCGCCGCTATCGCGGGTCTGGCGATCGAAGTTTTCCTGCATGTCGTCGAACGCTTCTTGGGCAGGTGAGTCCTCGGTGAACTGGTCGGCGCCGCCGTCTTCTTGTCCGCCACCGCCGAGGCCGGCAGCGCCGAGGAACAGTCCCGTGAGGACCAGAAAGACGACGACCACGGTCCAGGGCCGGTTCGTAATTAGCGGGTTTACTCGCCGAGTGAACGGATCGTCGCCGTGGTCGTCGTCACCGCTTCGAATGGTCTCGTCGGGCGTTCGGTCGTCGGCGTCTTCGGATGACGGGGCGCTCGAGTCGCCGTCGGATTCGTAGCCAAAGAGCCGATCAGGATCGGTCATCGATTCGGCTCACCGTCGCCGCCACCACAGCGTGCCGGCGATGCCGATCACGGTGGCCAGTGCCATCAGCCGGACGACGATACCGCCGATGCCGATTCCACCGTCGTCCTCGCCGGGTTCGACCTCGATCGGATGCTGGTAGACGTCCGACAGCACCGTCTCGCCGCGTTCGGTATCGTACTCGAAGTCGAGTTCGACCGGGTGGGTTTCGGTCGGCGCGTTCGGCGCCGCCTGAACGTCGAAGGTGAGTTCGGCGGACTCGCCGGGCGCGAGTTCGTCGACGTAGGCTTCGTCGTTGATCGTCGCCAGCGGGCTATCGGTGTACAACATCGCGTCGATGTTCGACAGCGTCTCCTCGCGCTCGTTGGTGATCTCGAGGGTAAACTCGCTCGAGTCACCCTGTTGGACCGAGATGCCGTCGCCGAGCAGCGAGAACTCGTCGGCGTGGTCGTCGATGACGACGCGTTCGGAGATGGGACCGTCGGTCAGGGTCGATCGATCGCCGGCGGTGTACTCGACGCTGAATCGAAGTTGCCGTGGACCGGCGTCGGCTTGGCCGCTGACATCCGTCGGATACCGAAACGCGGCCCTCTCGCCGGGTTCGATCTCGGGGAGAGCATAGCGGGTATCCTCGACGAACAGCGACTCGGACATCGGCTCGACGATCAACACGGCGTCGTCGACCGTCCGTGGCCCCTCGTTGGTGATCTCGCCGGCGACCGTGCCGTCGTAGCCGACCGCGAGCGTGTCCTCGAGCGCGGTGATCGAGAACGTTTGTTCGGGTGCCGGGGCGAGGGTGGCCATCTCCGGGATCGCCTCCCGTTCGACGCCGGCGCTGTCGCGGTAGGTAACCGCGACATCGAGCGGTTTCGCGCCGCCGCTTGCGGCCTCGTCGATGGCGACATCGACGGTAACCGTTTCGGACTCGCCGGCCTCGAGGTCGCCAAGCACTGCATCGGCGGCCTCGCCGTCGACGGTGACGCCGCCACCGCCGGTGATCGTCGCGCGAGCCTGGGAGGCGGTTTCGGAGCCGACGTTTTCGATCTCGAGGGTTGCCGGTCCGTCGCCGCCCGGTTCGACCTCGGTGTCGACCTCGCCGATATCGAACCGGGGTTCGTTGGGGACCTCGATCGTCAGCGTCACGAGGTCGCGACCGCTCCGGTCGTAGACGACGCCGGAACCCGAGACCTGGCGCGTGTAATCGTAGCTGAGTTCGACCGTAATATCGTGTTCGCCGGGTTCGAGGTCCTCTGGCGCGGCGATTCGTTGGGTCGTCGTCTGGCTCTGGCCTTCGGTGACCGAGCCGAGACTTGCCGTGCCGGATTTGACGTCGAAGGGACCCTCGTCGACGATCTCGACGCTCGTCCCGCGGGCGGTCGTCACCCGGTCGCGGTCGGTGCCGAGGCTGAGGTCGCCGTTGTTGTGGACCTGAATCTCGAGGCTCGCTTCGGTCCCGGCCCCGAGTTCGGGCTCGGGGAGGAACGCGTCCAGATCGGGCTCGCCGCGAGTCAGTTCACCGGAGCTGCCGGAGCCGAGATCCTGGCCGGCGACGGCAGGCCCACCGGCAGTCAGTCCGACGAGCGCAACGACGAGGACGGCGAGTGTTCGAACTGATCGTCGGTCAACGGCCACCGACGGCACCCCCACCGGAGTGTCTGCTGGCGATCGAGCGCCTGACGGGGACCAATCGCCCGGTCGAGATCGACCGACCGAACGTATCAGGAACGATCTCGTTCATTGTCGGCTACTGTGTTGGCCTTCCTATAGCTTTTGTGATTGACTATTCAGTCAAGACGTTTTTGCTCGTCCGTCACGTGGCGTGCTGTATGGGGCAACCACACGGTCGGCCTGCGGAGGCCCAGGTGTGAGCGACGACGTATTTAGCGATCCCGACGGCACTCGAGAAGAGATTCTGGCGGCGACCTACCGTTGTTTGCGAGACGAGGGGTACGCCGATCTGACGATCAACGCGATCGGCGAGGAGTTCGAGAAGAGCCCGTCGCTGGTCTATCGCCACTACGACAGCAAGGACGACCTCGTCATCGCCTGTCTCGGCTACATGCTCGAGCGATTCGAGCGGCAACTCGTCGACGAAGCGATTACCGATCCTCGGGGCCGCCTCGAGCGGTTTATCGAGTGGGCCAGCAGCGACGACATTCCGGCCGAGCGCCGGCAGTTTCTCTCGACGCTGGTCGAACTCCGCACGCGAGCGGTCTACGACGAGGCCTACCGGTGCTACTTCACCCGAAGCGACGAGGTCTTCGTGCGATACGTCAGCGACATGATCCAGGCCGGCATCGATCAGGGCCGCTTCCAAGAGTGTGAGCCGGACGGCGTCGCTGAAACGCTCGTGACGCTGTTACACGGTGCGATGAATCGGCGACCGACCCACGAGGGCGAGGCGTGGCTGGGCGACGTTCGCGACGAACTCGAGGCCTACCTCGAGGCCCGGGTGTACAGCGACAGCACGGAGGGTGCCTCGGAGTCGGACGAAAATGACCGTTCTCAGTTGTAGATTCCGAAGACGCGGTTCAGGGTGACGAGACCGAACGAAACCGCAAAGAGCACGACGAGTACGACGAACGTCTGGTGCCACCCGACGAAGTCCGCGAGCGCGCCGACGCCGATCGATCCGGTCGACCCTCCGACCACGTACACCGTCCGAAAGACGCCGAATCCGGCGTTACGGTCCGTCTCGGACAGGCTATCGAGTATTTTTGGTTCCTGGGCAGCAAAGAAGCTGTTTCCGATGCCAAAGAGGAGAACGGCCGCGCCAACGACGAGGAAGGCGGGACCGACGAGAAACAGGGCGAGGCCGACGGTTCCCAGTAGCAAACAGCCGCTTACCACGAAATCGCGATCGAAGCGATCCGAGATGGCACCGACCCCAGTCTGGGCACCAGCCCTGACGATAAAATACGCCGAGAAGACGGCGCCGGCCACTGTCGGCGAGTATCCGTGAAATTCGACTAAAAACGTCGGAAGAAACGATATGAGCCCGTTGATGACGAACATCGCGATGATGGCGACGAGTGCAGCGAACGCAATCGTCGGCCGCAAGAGAAACGACGTGAACAGTTCGATACCCGCTGGTTGGTCCGACCCCTGTTCCGGACGACGCGGTGGCGTCGGTTTCACGTACCACAGAAAGGCGACGAATATCGGCACAGCGACGAGAACGACGAGGGCAACTGCGGGCCGCCAGCCGTAGCGAACGCCGATCCAGGCCGAGGCGATCGGTGCGAGCAGTCCGGCGGCCGGTGCGCCGAGGGAGTGGAGGCCGATCGCCGTTCCGATGTCGTCGTAGGTGCGCGACAGCAGCGCCGACGCGACGGTGTAGTGGAGTCCAGCGAGTCCACCGAGGCCGACCAAGCCCAGAAAGAGCACAGCAAAGGCCGGTGCGATGGCGGCGATAAAACTCAGTGTCGCCGTCCCGCCGACCGAAAGGAGGATGATGCGTTTCTCCCCGAACCGATCCGCGAGGACGCCGCTTGGGTACTGCGTGAGGCCGTAGGCGATCCACATCCCCGACAGCGCGACCCCAATCTGCGTGTTCGAAATCGTAAAATCGTCCGTAATGAACGGAACCACCGGGCTAACTGCCACCCTCGCAAAGTAGGTTACGAAAAACGCAAGCGTACACAGAACGAGTACCGTATCACGATACTGCCATTGCAATTGAAAACGACCTGCGGATGGCATTCGCGCTGGGACACTTGACTCTACTGGAGTCGGAAACGCACGACGCGTTCGAGTTCGACCGACGCCTATATTCCCACGGAGCACGCCCGCTGGCACATGGCCGTTCGGTTCGTCACCGGCAACGAGGGCAAAGTTCGCGAGGCTCGCGCATATCTCGAGGGGCTCGCCTCGGTCGAGCAACTCGAGTACGATTACACCGAGGTTCAAAGCGACTCGCTCGAGGCGATCGCCACCCACGGCGCTCGGGAAGCCTACGAAGCGGTCGGAAACGACGAACCGGTTTTGGTAGGCGACACGGGGCTGTTCGTCGACGCACTCGGCGGGTTTCCGGGGCCGTACTCGGCCTACGTCGAGGACACCGTCGGCGTCGAACGACTCTGGCGGCTGGTCGAACTCGAGGACGACCGACGGGCGCGCTTCCGGACGGTGCTCGCGTTCGCCGACGAAAACGGAACCGAAACCTTCGACGGCTCACTCGCGGGCACGATCGTCCCACCGCGGGGCGAGGGTGGGTTCGGCTACGATCCGATCTTCGAGTACAACGGCCAGACGCTGGCCGAGATGGACGTCGAGGAGAAAAACGCGATCTCCCATCGCGGCCGCGCGCTGTCGACCTTCGCGGAGTGGTACGCCGAGTACGACGAGTAAATCGAAAATCCCCGATCTATCCTACTCGAGGCTGCCGGCCTACGTCCTTCGTCTGGCCGCTTACTCCCACAGCAGCAATTAGGAGCACCTGTATGTCCAACCGCACGTGGCTAGCAAAGAGTTATATCGGAAGAGCACGATATGAGAACTGCAATGACGACCAGCACTGAGACGGTTTGCTTCGATAAATCACATCGTGAAAACCAGATACGAGAATGACCGACGAGACGCTCGAGGCAGCCTGTCGAACGATCGAACAGCTGCACGAGGACGAACCCGATCCCGTCGCCGGACTCGAGGCGCGCCGGCCCGACGACGATGTGGCCGGGACGCAAGCGACGGTCTTCGGAGCGCTGGCGAACGACCACCGCGTCCGACTGCTCGAGGCGCTTCGGGAGGGCGAACTCTGCGTCTGTGAGTTACAGGTCGTCCTCGAGGCGCCCCAGTCGACGGTCGCGACGCATCTCCGGACGCTCAGAGACGCGGGACTGGTCAAGACCCGCAAGAAGGGAAAATGGACGTACTACCGAATCGCCGACACCGCCGTCTTCGAACTGCTCGACGTCGCGGCAGCCGTTGACGTGCCCAGCGACCAGTGATCCCAGTATGACTGATACAGAGACACCACCCGAAGAGACGACCGATACCGAGACGACGACCGCCGCCGGTGGTACCGACACGATCGGCGACGACACTGCAGCGGCGGACAGACGAGCGCACGTCCGCAAAGAGTACGGCGATGTCGCGGCCAGCGCCGGCGACTGTTGTGGATCGTCGACCGGCGACGGCGAGGAGACCGCGATCGAGACCGACACCGCCGTCGAGGCCGATCCCGCTCGAGCGAGCGATCTCGGCTACGACCCGGACGACCTGTCGGAGGCGCCCGACGGCTCGAACCTCGGCCTCGGCTGTGGCAACCCGGTCGCGATTTCTCGGCTCGAGGCCGGCGAGACGGTCCTCGATCTCGGCTCCGGCGGCGGCTTCGATTGCTTTCTCGCCGCACGCGAGGTCGGCGCCGACGGCCAGGTGATCGGCGTTGATATGACCGCCGAGATGATCGAGCGCGCCCGGGAGAACGCCCGCGAGAGCGAGTTCGACACCGTCGACTTTCGTCTGGGCGAGATCGAACACCTCCCTGTCGCCGACGCGACCGTCGACGCGATCATTTCGAACTGCGTGATCAACCTCTCGCCGGACAAGCCCCAGGTCCTCGCAGAGGCGTTTCGCGTGCTCGAGCCCGGCGGCCGGCTCTCGGTGTCGGACCTCCTCGCGACCGAGGAGTTGCCCCGTGAGATCCGCGACAATCCGGATGCAGTTGCCGAGTGTGTCGGCGGCGCAACGACGGTCGAGCGGTTCGAACGGCTGCTCGCCGAGACGGGGTTCGTCGACGTCTCGATCACCGAGGCGGGCCAGTGGAGCGAGGAACTGCCGATCGTCTCCGCACGGATCGAAGCCCGAAAACCCGAGTGATGTCGCGATCCAACCGCCGCTCGACGAAAGCTACGCTCGCGGATCGAGATCCGGCCCCGGATACGTCCCGCCCTCGACGGCCTCGTAGAGGCGTTCGGGGTCGAACAGCGTCGCGAAGGCATCCGGCGGGCGGACGCTCACCGAGAGCCGGGGTTGCATCGAGAGTCCGGCTTTCGCCGACGTCAGCGTCTCGTCGTAAGTCAACAGATGAGCCGCGTCTCCCCGATAGGCCGAGGCCAGCGCCGGGTGATCGTCCGGGGGTTGGTCGACGGCGACCCGGGCGGCCTCGAGTCGCTCGCGGTGATCGGCCGCGAGCGCCGGTTCGGCCAGGTCAGCGACGAGCGACTCGGTTTGTGCGAGCAGTTCGTCACTGGCGACGAGATCGACCCAGGAGTGGCGCCGCACGTGATCGAGCGCCTCGCGGGCGTCGTCGCCAACAAGAAGATCGACCGCGAGCACGTCGGCGGCCGCGACGACGCGGGCCGGGTCGGGCTGGTCGCCCTCAGCCATCGGTCTCGGCTCCGTCCTCGCGTGTTGTGGCTGTTTCTCGAAGCGTCTCGAGGTCGACATCGTACGACGCGGCGCGCTCGAAGAGATCGGCCCAGCTCGCAGGCATTGCCCCGGCGTAGGTACCGAGCGATTAAAAGCCCGCCTGGTTTGTGGGACCGAGCGGATGTGAGCGACCCTGTTACGTTCGGCGGGACAGCGCCCAGAACGCGACGGCGCCGAGGACGAACGCGACGCCGACGTTGACCGCGAGGCCAACGACGCCGACGCTGGCGACCACTGCGAGCGATCGTCCGTCGGTGATCGGTGCGAACGCCGCCTGCCCGAGCTCGAGCGCGACGACGACGAGCAGGACGCCCAGAAGCGCCATCGGGAAGGCGGTGAGCAAGGCACCGGTGGCGACCAGGGCGAGTGCGAGGTAGCCGATCCCGAGCAGGACGTTCGCGCCCGCGGTCCGGGCGCCGAAGGCAAACTTGCCCGCCAGTCCGCCACTGCCGTGACACATCGGAATCGCGCCGAACGGGACCGCCGCGAGACACGTCACGCCCATGCTCGTTGAGAGCGAGTCGGCGGAGACGTTCCGATCGTAGAGATCACCGCACAACAGCGCGGTCGCGATGGCCGCGTTCCCGATCGTCATCCCCAGCTGGGCGACGGTCCCCTCGAGTGCTGCGGGAGACATCGACGGCACACCAGCCGGGAAGATCGCGGCCTCGGGTACTCGCGGCGTCGGCATTCCAACTGTGGCGACGGCGGCCGCGGCGCCGAGTCCGAGCACGACCAGCACGCTCGAGTGGCGATAGCCCACCAGTGCGAGCACCGCGACGATGGCGAGTCCGCCAGCGGCGACCGAGACGTTCTCGACCGAGAGCCCGATCGCGGCCTCGAGCAGGAGGAGGGCGACGGCCAGTTGCACGCCCCGGATGACTGGCTCGCCGACGGCGCGCTCGAGTCGACCGACCAGACCGAAGCGGCCGACGACGAGCAAGACGACGCCGGCGAGCAGTCCGGCAGCGGCCAGTTCCGGATAGGAGAGCGTCCCGACGATCGCCAGTCCGATCAGGGCCTTCATCGGCTCGATCGACATCGGCATCCCGTAGTACAGTCCCCAGACGATCTGGAAGACGCCGAAGCCGATCAGCACGTGGGGGATCGAGACGCTCGTCGTCACAGCCAGGGCCACGAGGAGCGGCAGGACGGTAACCGAATCTCCTAGCGCGCCCGTCAGCTCCGACATCGAAAACTCGAGGTCCGAGTGACGCTCGGACATGACGGAATACGCCATTCATACCCACCTTACTGTGGGTTGCTTTTTACAGTTGTGCGTAATCGCTCGGCATTACTTCGGTCGAAGAGGGCAACCATGATTGATTACACCATAGATCGACAGATAGTCGTGGGCTCCCGTCGGTGTGAAACCAGTATCGCTATCTGTGAGCAGCCTGACTGCTCTGGCGTGAGTGAACTCGGCAAGATCGATCGGTCGTTCTTCGAGCGCCACGTCGCGACGAACCTCGGTGCCGACCGTGACGATGTCGCCCTCGGACCGACACACGGTGTTGACTTCGGCGTGCTGGATATCGACGGACGAGCGCTCGTTACCGCGACGGATCCCGTCTCGATCCTCCCGCCGCTGGGCCTCGAGCGGGCGGCTCGATTCGCTATCGATCTCGTGCTCGCGGACGTCGCCGTCAGCGCCGTTGCGCCGTCCCATCTCTCGATCTGTTTTACGCTCCCCGAGGCGATGACCGACGACCAGTTCGCGACGGTCTGGGAGACGATCCACGAGGAGTGTGTCGACCTCGGCGTCTCGGTGGTCACCGGTCACACTGCCCGCTACTCCGATCCGTCCTACCCGTGGGTCGGCGCGGCGACCGCGATGGGCGTCGGCGACCACGAGGCGATCGTCCGCCCCGACGGCGCTCGATCGGGCGACCGACTCCTCCTGACGACCGGCCCGGCGGTCGAATCGGTGGGCCTCCTCAGCACGCTCTACGGTGACCAGCTCGATCTCCCCGACGCCGTCGTTGCAGACGCACAGGATCGCCTCGCGGAGGTCCACTGCGTCCGCGACGCGCTCACTGTGGCCGCCGCGGGCCCCGTCCAAGCGATGCACGACGTGACCGAGGGTGGGCTCGCGGGCGCGCTCAACGAGATGGCCGAGGGGGCCAATAGGCGAACTGAAGGAACCGCTCTGCAGTTCGAAATCGATCGTGCAGCCGTCCCGATGCGCCCCGGCGTCGCCGAAGTCTGTGAGGCCCTCGAGATCGATCCCTGGGCGGCGACCAGCTGTGGCGCGCTCGTGATCGCCGTCGAACCCAGCGGTGTCGACGACGTGGTCGAGGCACTCGAGGCTCGCAACACCGTCGTCGCCGAGATCGGGAGCGTGAGGCCTGCCTCGAGCGACGAGTCCCGCGTGGTCGTCGACGGCGACCCACTCCCCCACCCGAGCGTCGATCCCTCCTGGGCGGCCTACGCGGCGCTGGCAGGCGAATGAGACGGTTTTTCACGACACGGTAGCAAATCTGTACCGACGTGGTGACCCCGCTCCTCCCCGCTGCAGTCGCTGGGAACTCCTCCCTGGTCCCGCTGCTCGTCGACGTCGGCACGCGACTCGAGGAGGCGACCGGCCTGTTGCAGTACGTCCTCGTCGTCGTCTTCGCCGCGATTCCGGTGATCGAAATTCTGGTCGTCGTCCCCGTCGGAATCGGGATCGGCCTTGATCCGCTCCTGACCGGCGTCGCCGCCTTCGTCGGGAACGTCGGCTCGGTCTACCTCTTGATCGGCTTCGAGTCCCGGCTTCGGCGGTGGTGGCGCGACCGCCGCGGCGGTGAGTCCGACGAGCGACCCGATCGGTACGCCAGAGCACGCCGTCTCTGGGACCAGTACGGCCTCCCAGGCCTCTCGCTCGCCAGTCCCGTCCTCACGGGCGTCCACATCGCGACCCTCGTCGCACTCGTCGCCGGCAGCTCGAGCCGGTCGGTCGCGTGGTGGATGACGGTGGGGATCGCCGTCTGGACGGTCGCGCTCGTCCTCGCGTCGGTATACGGGCTCTCGGTCGTCGGGATCATCTGAGCTCGAGAGTGAACTGGACCATCACCGATTTGTATAATCGTCGAATACACTTCCCTATGAGCTCCCCCACACCCGAGACGCGTCCGGTCGCGCTGACCATCGCCGGCAGCGACTCCGGCGGCGGCGCCGGCATCCAGGCCGACCTCGCGACGTTCGCGACCCACGAGGTCTTCGGGACCGCGGCGATCACGGCCGCCACGGCCCAGCACACCCGCGGCGTCGAGTCGTCGTTCGTGCTCCCGACCGAGGAGATCGCGGCCCAGATCGACGCCGTCGTCGGCGACTTCGACATCGGCGCGGCCAAGACCGGGATGCTCGCGACGACAGCCGTCGTCGAACTCGTCGCCGAGCGCGCTCCCGACTTCGAGTTTCCGCTCGTCGTCGATCCCGTCATGGTCGCGACGTCGGGCGATCGGCTGCTCGAGGAGTCGGCCGAGCGCGCCTACGAAGACCTGATCGCCGACGCGGCGGTCGTGACGCCAAACGCCGACGAAGCCGAGGTGCTGACCGGCGTCAACGTCGCGGACGTCGATAGCGCGCGAGCCGCCGGCGAGCAACTGCTCGAGCTCGGTGCCGACGCCGCACTCGTCAAAGGCGGCCACGTCCCCGGCGAGACGATTCGGGACGTCCTCGTCGTCGCGGCTGCAGACGGCCCGGTAGTGGAGACGTTCGAACACGAGCGCGTCGACACCGACGCGACCCACGGCTCGGGCTGTACGCTCGCGGCTGCCATCGCGGCGCGACTGGCTCGAGGGGATGACCTCGAGGACGCCGTCGAGGGCGCCACGGACTTCCTCTCGCGAGCGATCGAGCACCACTACGACGTGGGACAGGGGCCCGGCGCGGTCAATCACTCGGTCGATCGCTAAGAACCGCCGGGGCGATACACGACAGTCGTTCGCTACTCGCACTCGAGTAGTTGTCTTGGAGTCACACTCCGTCGATCCGTGATGGCGACCGATAGGATCGGTTCGACGGCGACAGCCCCTGGATTGGTAGATCGTTATGGCAGATACTGGACGATCGTTAGCTACGGGCCCGAAGCGGCCCGAATACCTCCCGGAGAATGGTATACATGCCAACCCTTAATCCCACCAGAAATATATAATTTTTATAATAGAAAAGAGTATAAATTATTGGTTGTATTCACTGGATGTGACCAACAATAATATTCAGTCAGGTAAGAGGCGAACATTACTGAAAAGTATCCCTGCAGTGGGCGCGTCCTTCACACTCGGTGGAGTTGCGAGCGGCCGAGCAGCGGCGTCGAACGACGATAGCGTCGTCCAACTCGGCGAGTTTAGTGATGGTCGTGACGGATGGAAAACGACTTTTAGAAATGATCTCGAGCGTATCAGCGACGAGGAGATGCCAAGCACGGTCCAGGTCGGTTCGCACGCACTTGGTGTCGAAATTGATGGTGGCCGTCATCCGCGAATTATAAACAAAAAACGCGTGAAAAAGGCAGATTTTACCGAACATCCGTATCTGATGGCCCACGTCATGGGGTACGCAGCAGAAACAGAGTCGGATCTGGTATTCACGTTCCGACTGTACCACACTGCGCTATCTACGGACGCTCATGCGCAAACACACTCCGACTCCGACACGAAATCCGTAGATGAGTTGGAAGAACAATACGATCTCGATGACGTCGATCACAGTGAGACGGACGCATCCATCCAGACGAGTTCCAGAGGAGTACTCCCTGTCGAAGAGTCTACGGAGAAGACGGTTTCACAACTCACACCTACTCGACTTCGATGGGATCTGTCCGATCTCGACGACGACATCCTCGAGAGCGCCTGGCTCCTCGAAATCGTCTGGTACCTCGAGGACCATCCACCGTGGTATCACCGACTCGATACCGACCGGCGATTCGAATACGAGGGACTCGTCGCGTTCGACGATATCAGGTTGACCGACGACAAATCCGAGAGCGAATCGGCCGCGAGTCGAACCAAGCAGCGAAAACTCCACCGAAACCACGGGGCGGTCGTGAACAGGACGCTCGAGGAACACGGCGAGGATTTCGAGGCAGGGACGGTCGAATTCGCCGACGGAGCCGAAGTCTCGTACACCTTTGAGGTGCTCGGTGACGGACAGTTTCGGTATACGATCGATGGCGAGGCGTTCGACCTCGGAGGTGAAGTGAATGACTGAGTCACCGATCGCCGTCTCCGAGGGAGTCGATACCAACCGCAACGAAAGAACGATCTCGTCGGAGGACGGCCAGCTCGAGACAGCAACGGAACTGTCGGAGAACGGGACTGACGAGTACGTGCTCGTCCTTCGGCACTGTCACCTGGTCGACTACGAGGGGTACATTACCGGAAGCGTCCTCGACGAACTCGATCAGGGGCGGTGTGGCTGGATTTATGCAGGACATCTCAGAGCGGCTAAGCACCGATGCTCCCGGATTCATCAGTGACATCTGGGACTGGGGGACGATCGGCGAGACGGCTGCTAGACTAGCGTTGATGAGTGCCCCACAGCGGGTCGAATTCTTCCTCAACGCATCGACAGCCGTTCCCAGAACGTGGACGTTCATCGACTTCATCGTCCTCGCCGACGGTCGCCGGTACGCCAGGGTCTGGGATGCGAGCCAGTATCCGTCGCTGTACACGTACGTGGATGGCACCCTACGCAAGAAAGAAGATATGGACTACGAGCCGAAGCAGTTGTGGAACCGATCGATGTTCGCATTCCACATGAGAGCGAGTGCAGGAGCGACGCCGTACAATATCGCGCCGCTGACGCAGTTCCAGGCGATGCTTCGAACTGGTCCCGATGCCGACCTCTGGAACCAGTATCGTGAACGAATCGAAGAGACCCTCGAGGCGCTGGAAATCGGCTGGAGCGCGAGCGAACTCCTTCCCACGACGCCGCGAGTAACGGTCGGCTTCGACGCGGACGGTGAACCGATCGACGATCCGGACGCACCATTCCCACCGGCGGAAGCCCTGATCGTCCCGGTAGCAGACACCTTGCCACCGAATTGACAGATCGAAGCAGCATTCCGCGTCGCGCTACAACGTCCGAATAAGGACTGACCATCAGGTCGTGAATATCAATCGCCGCTCCCTGCTGTCGACGATTCCAGCCGCCGTCATCAGCGGCGGGTGTACTAAGAGGAGTGACACACAAAGCTCCGAGTTCGAACCCGATTACGACCGATTGCGCTGGGAGTACGGCACCGATGGTCGCGTCGCCTCGTCGCCAACGATCAGTGATGGTCATCTACTCGTTGGGAGTATGGATGGTCGTCTTCGTGCTCTCGATCCGTCCACAGGCGCGCTCAATTGGGCATTCGAAGCTGAAGATGGGATCTGGTCGAGTCCGATGGTCGACGATGGTGTTGTGTACGTTAGCAGTCTCGATTCTACTCTCTACGCTCTCGAGACTGACGGAACAAAACGATGGGAGTTCGAGACCGGCGACAGCATCTGGAGTAGCCATCCCACGATTGACAGTGGGACCGTATACGTCGGTAGCTCGGATGCGCACGTCTACGCCGTTTCCGCTGACACAGGCACCGAACAGTGGGCGTACGAGACCGATGGTGGCATCTTCGCCGGTCCAACCGTCCACGACGGCATCGTCTACGTCGGCAGTCAAGACGATTCACTCTACGCACTCGAGGGGGACACGGGTGAACAAGTGTGGGAGTTTTCGACCGAAGGTCACGTCGATGTTGAGGCAGCTGTCAGCGGAAACCAGGTCTTCGTCGGATCGAAAGATGGGCGTTTCTACGCGATCGATCGGGAGGATGGGAGCGAAAACTGGTCGCTGGATACAGGCAGCAAGATTAATTCAGCACCAACGATTTGGAGAGATACCGTATACGTCGCAACTCGATTCTCGTCGCTCTATGCATTGGACCCCGAAACCGGCGGCGTGAACTGGGCCAACGAGACACCAATCAGCCCGATTAATGCAGATCCAGTTATCGTAGACGGAGTTGCATATCTCGGTGATCGAGTCGGATACCTTCACGCGTTCGATGCCAAATCTGGAACCCATAACTGGAAATTCGAAACAGGAAATGCAGTCCATTCGTCACCGGTCGTCACCGACGACACCATCTATTTCGGGAGTAACGACACCTACATTTACGCGATCGAGCACCCGTCGAAATGAGCCCTAACGATACTGCGCTGACCCGACGCAACCTGCTATCGACGATTCCAGCCGCCGTCATTAGCGGCGGGTGTACTAGGAGGAGTGACGAACAAAGCTCCGAGTTCGAACCCGATTACGACCGATTGCGCTGGGAGTACGGCACTGATGATCGAGTAACCTCGTCACCGATAAGCAAAGACGGACAGTTATACGTTGGAAGCCATGATCGGTGTCTCAGGTCACTGGATGCGGCTACTGGATCGCTACAATGGAAATTCGAAGTCGGAGGGTCGATTTGGTCGGATCCGGCAATATCCGAAGATACAATTTACATTGGAAGTCGTGATCACAACCTCTACGCTATCGATACGTCAGGTAGAGAACAGTGGCGGTTCCAAACCGACGACACTATCACTAGTAGCCCTACGATTCATAACGGGATAGTTTACATTGGGAGTTCCGATGAGAATGTATATGCGGTCGACGCTACGTCCGGAACGCAGCAATGGGTACAGCCGACGCAAGGTCGTGTAATAGCGAAACCAGCAGTAGATAATGGAGTCATCTTCATCGGCAGCACTGACGGTTCATTGTATGCGCTTGATGCGAACAGTGGCGGTATCGAGTGGAAATATTCGACTAATGGACCAATATTTACAAAAGCAGAAATTGTAAATGACTTAGTGCTTCTTGGCTCTAGAGACGGGAATTTTTATGCTTTGGATAGCCGCGATGGATACGAAGTCTGGTCGTACAACACTGGTAACTCGATCACCGGACCACCACGCGTCTCTGAAGATACCGTGTATTTTGGAACCACTGACGTTCCAGCGTTCTATGCAGTCAATGCGAAAACTGGTGATAAATACTGGAAAAGCGACGCAATAGAAGGCCATATCGATTCGCGACCAGCGGTTACGGATGGCTACGTCTATATTGGAGCAAGTAGAGGGTATCTTCACGTTCTCAACGCTGAAACTGGCGATCAGAATTGGGCGTTCCAAACTGCGAATAAAATAGGATCGTCACCAGTCGTGACGGATACCACCGTCTACGTCGGCAGCAACGACACGTACATCTACGCCATCAAGCGGGAGGAATAACGAGAACAACGACAGTGCCACTTCTATTCGGAGGTATTTTACCAGCACGAACTCGCGTTCAACCTCCACGACTGCCATGAACCCTACCCGACGAGAACTGCTGTCGGCGATTCCAGCTGCCGTCATCAGCGGCGGGTGTACGACGATGAGTGACGAACAAAGCTCCGAGTTCGAACCCGATTACGACCGATTGCGCTGGGAGTACGGCACCGATGGTCGCGTCGCCTCGTCGCCAACGATCAGTGATGGTCATCTACTCGTTGGGAGTATGGATGGTCGTCTTCGTGCTCTCGATCCGTCCACAGGCGCGCTCAATTGGGCATTCGAAGCTGAAGATGGGATCTGGTCGAGTCCGACGGTCGACGATGGTGTTGTGTACGTTAGCAGTCTCGATTCTACTCTCTACGCTCTCGAGATTGACCGAACGAAACGATGGGAGTTCGAGACCGGCGATAGCATCTGGAGTAGCGACCCTACGGTCAATACTGGAACTGTATACGTCGGTAGCTCCGATGCGCACGTCTACGCCGTTTCCGCTGACACTGGCACCGAACAGTGGGCCTACGAGACCGATGGCGGCGTCTTCACCGGTCCAACCGTCCACGACGGCATCGTCTACGTCGGCAGTCGGGACGATTCACTTTACGCACTCGAGGCCGACACGGGCGAACAGGTGTGGAAGTTTTCGGCCGGCGGACACGTAGATGTAGAAGCAGCCATTTATGAAGACCGGATTCTGGTTGGATCAGAGGATTTGGTTGGAGAGAGGGATACTCATTTTTATGCGATCGACCGTCACGACGGACGTGAGATCTGGTCGATAGATACGCACCGTGGACTCAATTCCGCGCCAGCGATCGTCGACGGAATCGCGTATTTCGGCGGTCGAAACAGTATGGTGTACGCAGTGGACATCGAGACGGGCGCATTCGTCTGGACGAGTGACGAGGTCGGTGGTGGGATCAACTCCGATCCCCTGGTCACCGAGGGCACCGTCTATATCGGCGAAAATCACGGCTATCTCCGGGCGTTTGACGCTGCAACTGGTGAGCTCCAGTGGACGTTCAAAACGGGCAATGCAGTCCATTCGACACCGGTCGTCACCGACGACACCATCTACTTCGGAAGCAACGACACCTACATTTACGCGCTCGAGCGCCCTTCGTAATGAGTTCCAACGACACCGCGCTGAGCCGACGCAGGCTGCTGTCGACGATCCCAACCGCCGTCATTAGCAGCGGGTGTGCGACGATGAGTGACGAACAATCCTCCGAGTTCGAACCTGATTACGACCGACTGCGCTGGGAGTACAGCACTGACGGTCGCATTCCGTCCAGGCCACTACTCAGCGATGGACGGCTCTATTTTGGCAGTAGGGATGGGAAGTTCCGTGCGATAGATGCGTTCACTGGGTCGCTGGAGTGGTCGTTCGCTACTGATGACAAGATAACCTCGAATCCAATTCTCCACGCAGGAAGTCTGTTCCAGTAAACCGTATCACACATCGTCGCGTTCGTCGATTTTTTATCGACACCCGTGCGTTCTACTGTATGGTCGAGAATCCGTTCGACGTCGAAATTCGCGTTGGATCCGTCCTCGAGGCCGAGGCCTTCCCCGAGGCGAACAAGCCGAAGATGACGAAATTGTGGATCGATCTGGGCGATGACCACGGTGAGATCCAGTCGGCCGCACAGCTCGATCACCACTACGATCCCGACGACCTCGAGGGTCGACAGGTGTTGTGTGCGACGAACCTGGGATCGGTTCGGATCGCGGGTTTCAAATCCGAAGCGCTGACGGTCTGTGTGCCAGGAGACCAGGAGTATCCAGTGCTCGTCGAACCCGACGAGGCGGTCCCGCTGGGTGGATTGTTGTTCTGATCGATCTCGACAGGCCGGACCGATGGCGGCGTGGGAATCAACAGCAAGAATATACGTTCTGCGAAAAACGAAGTCGACATGGGTGAAACATCGTCGCCGCCCGAGGGGGCCAACATCGAGGGCGAATCCCCGCAGATCGAACCGACGATCGAGACTGACGAGGCGACGATCACCGACGACAGCGAACTCGAGCGGACGCTCGGCCTGACCGGCGGGCTCGCGATCGGTATCGGGACGATGATCGGCGCGGGGATCTTTGTCTTTCCCGGCCTGGCGGCGGATCAAGCCGGACCCGCGGCGTCGGCGTCGTTCGCCATTGGGGCCGTCGTCGCCCTGCTCGTCGCGTTGCCGGCCTCGGAACTGGCGACGGCGATGCCAAAGAGTGGCGGCGGCTACTACTTCATCTCGCGCGGGCTGGGAACGCTCGCTGGGGCCGTCGTCGGCCTCTCGCTGTGGTTCGGGCTGGTCTTCGCGACGGCCTTCTATCTCGTCGGCTTCGGTTACTACGCGGTCGATACGCTGGCCGAACTCGGGATCGCGGTCGGGGAGGGACTGGTCATTCCGATCGCCCTGCTGTTCGGCGCGGGGTTTACCGTCCTCAACGTCACCGGGACCGAGAACGCGGCGAAGCTCCAGAACGGAATCGTCGCGCTGTTGCTCTCGATTCTGGTCGTCTTCCTCACCTACGGCGGACTCGACGCGGCCGGAATCGTGGGCGAATCGAGCACGCCGGAGCAGTTCGCACCCGATGGAGTCTTCCCCATATTCACGACCGCCGCGCTCGTGTTTACCTCCTACCTCGGCTTCGCACAGGTGGCGACCGTCGCTGGCGAAATGAAGGATCCGGGCCGGAACCTGCCGCTTTCGATGGTCGGCTCGGTGCTCGTCGTCGGCGTCCTCTACGTGCTGACGATCTTCGTTGCGACCAGCGGGCTCGGGAGCGACACGCTTGGCGACCTCGGGGAGACGGCGATGGTCGAGGTCGGCCGCCACTACCTCGGTCCAGTCGGGGCCGTTGCGATCGTCTTTGGTGGTCTGCTGGCGACGATGTCGAGCGCCAACGCCTCCGTGTTGAGCACGTCCCGGTCGATCTACGCCGTCTCGAGGGACGCGTTGTTACCCCAGCGGGCGAGTCGCATCAATCTCCGCTATGGCACCCCACACGTCGCCCTGGGGATGGCTGGCGGCCCGATCCTCGTCCTGACGGCGACCGGACGCGTCGAACTGCTCGCGGAGGTCGCCTCGTTCCTCCATCTCGTCATGTACGGCCTGATCTGCGTGGCGCTGATCGCGTTGCGCCGCGACGAACCGGAGTGGTACGACCCCGACTTCCGGGTCCCCGGCTACCCCATCGTCCCGGCGCTGGGCGCGATCTGTAGCTTCGCACTGATCGCGTTCATGCAACCCGCCTCACGATACGTCGGCGCTGGAATCATGCTTCTTACCGTCGTCTGGTACGTCTACTACGCCCGCGACATCGAGCTGAAAGGTGCACTATGACACGCATACTCGTTCCACTGGCGATACTCGAGGGGGAATCGGTCTCGGCTGGACTCGTCGATCTGCTCGAGCCGATGGACGTGACCGTGTTGGGCTATCACGTCCTGCCCGAACAGACGCCGCCCGACCAGGCCCGATTGCAGTACGAGGAGCGCGCGACCGACGCGCTCGAAGACCTCGCAGCGGAGTTCGGGGCCGAAGCGGGGACCGCCGACTATCGGCTCGTGTTCACCCACGACCGAAAACAGACAGTCGATCGCGTCGCCGACGTGACTGACGCGGGCGTCTACGCCATCCCGGGCGCGACGGGACCGGTCGAACGGCTCCTCGTGGCACTGACCGGCGATGTCGCCGTCGATCGGATCGTCTCGTTCGTCGGGGAACTCGTCGGGGACCGTGATATCGCCGTGACGCTCTTTCTGGCGACCGACGACGCCTCCGGCGGCCGGGAACTGCTCGAGACGGCTACGACGCCGCTTGTGGATCAGGCAATCGACGTTCGAACTGAACTCGCGGTCGACGAGCCGCCGCTCGAGGCGCTCGTCGATGCGGCAGTCGACCACGACGCGATCGTCATGGGTGAACGCGCACCGTCGTTGCGGACGCTGGTCTTCGGTGAGGAGGCCGAACGCGTCGCCGCCGAGTCCGTCGGTCCGGTGCTGGTCGTCCGACGTGGTGAGGACGACGAAACCACCGCTGCCGAGGAACCTACATCACTCGAGGAGTCGTGATGCGGATTGCTGTACCGATGTGCCGGCGGTACGTCGAACTGTGTGATACGGATTGCTGTAACGATTTACCGGCGCAACCGCGACCCGGGCGGCGGTTGCGCCGGTACTGGCTACAGTAACCCGTACGAGTCGACTCGGTCCGTATCGCGCTACGTCTCGTCCTCAAGATATTCCCCGCGAATTACCAACACCGGGTCGACAGTGCCCTTGGCCAGGCTCTTCGCTCGGTCTTTGAAGATGAACCGACGCACTGACGGTCGGCTCTCGCCGACGACGAGCAGGTCGTGATCGTCTGCCGCCTCGAGAATCGCCCGCGTCGGAGAGCCGTCGACGACGAGCGAGGTGTCGATTCGCTGCCGATCGACGCCGGTGTCTGCAAGGGTCGCTGCTGCAGTCTCGAGGAGTTCGGCCCGCTGGTCGCGCTCGTCTTCGTCGGAGACGACGTGAAAGAACGTCACCGAGAGGTCGGTGCCGGCGAGCAACACGCCGAGGAACCGGGCGATATACTCGAGGTTGACCCCGCCGCGGAGGGCGACGAGCACCGACTCGAGAACCGGCGCGGGGTTCAATACGACCACCGCGTCACACGCCGCCTCGAGTGCGACGCGTTCGAAGGTCTGTAGTCGGTCGTGCGTAAAGACGAGTCGCGTCGTGACGTCGAGACAGCCCGCGTCCTCGAACACGTCACGAAGTTCCTCGAGTTCGGCGCGAGCGCGTCGTTCGTACTGATCGCGTGCCTGATCGGTCCCGATCTGGTCGGGTATCTCTCGATACGCCAGCAACACGACCGGGACCGACGCGAACGCATCGATTACCGTTTGGGGAACGGTTTCGCCCCCGAGGACGTCGACCGGGACGAGCACGCGGTACTCTCGAGTCGAAGACATCTCGGTCGTTCCTCTACAACGGTCCGCGGTAAATACCCCTGGCAGGTGGCGGTCCGTGCGTCTCGGGCCGAGATCGGACAGACGGGACAGTAGGCGGCCGTCGCCGGATGTGATCGACGGGAAAAGCAGGGTTAGGTCGAATCCCGATCGGCGAATCGGCGGAGTCGACGCCAGAGACGTCGCGTCATTGGCACCTGTACCCCAGGTTCCTTCACGACGAGGACCGAGGTGTCAGTCTCGGCGGCGACGTAGTCGGTCGTCTGGCCGAAGAACTCGCTCATCCGGTCGGGACGAGTGGGCGCACCCATGACGAGCAGATCAGCCTGATTAGCCCGCCTGACGAGCGCGTCGTCGACGCTCGCCGCGTGGAGGAGTTCGGTCTCGGCGGGACTCGAGAGCAGATCCGTGAGGTCCTCGAGGTACGCCTGGGCGGACGTCGCCGCTTCCTCGGAGGCGCCCTCGGGGATTGCCTTCAACAGCGTCAGGTTCGCGCCCGTTACAGTGGCAACGGCGTCGGCCAGTTCGACTTCGGCCTGATCGTAGGGCCCAGTCTCGGTCGCGACGACGATGTCACTGATCTCATCGGTCCCTCGCGGTTTCAGGACGGCGAGTCGAACCGGGAACTTCGAACGCAGAATCTCGTCGACGTGGCTCTCCTGTAAGTGGTGTTTTCGGATGGGGTCCTGCCAGTCGACCAGCACCAGTTCGGTTCGGTCGTTGACGCTCTCGAGGAGGGCGTCGGTCTGATCTCGCGTTCGAACGTGATCGAAGAGGACGACGTGATCGTCCAAGGCGAGGTCGCGTTCGATGTGATCCATCCAGTCGTCGTCGACGTCGTGTTCTGCTTCGGCGAACGGAACGTGGGACGGAACCTCCGTGACGGTGAGAACGTCGAGGTCGGCGTCGAAGCGGTCGACGAACGAGCGCATCGCCGTGAGCAGATGTGGATTCGTTTCGCCCTCGACAGTCTCGACGAGGATGTGCGGACCGCCGGTGGTCAGGTTACCAATCTGGGACCGCTTTTCCTCGAGAGAGCGCTGGTACTGAGCACCGAGGACCTGATCGCGAATGTCGTGATCGGGTTGGACCGGTCGACCGGTTCGAGTCTGGACGTAGTACCAACCGACGCCAACCAGTACGAACCCGATGGCGGTGATCTGGGAGAGCAAGCCCATGAACGGGATCAACAGGAGTGCGGCAGCCGCGCCGGCAAGCGGGAGGATCGGCGAGAAGGGGACCTCGTAGTCCGGGTCGTACCACTCCGGCCGGGAACTGCGAAGCAAGACGACGGTAACGTTGAGCAACGCGAACACGAGGATACCGAAGGTCCCGCCCAGTTTCGCGAGCATTTCGACGTCGAGCAGCAAGGCGAGTACGATCATGATCCCTCCCGTCAGCCAGATAGAGACCGTCGGCGTTCCAAAGCGAGCCGACGACTCGCTGAGTTTCGGCGTGACGAGCCCGTCCCGCGACATCGCGAAGGGGAATCGTGAGGAGGAGAGTACGGCTGCGTTAGCGGTCGAAACCGTCGCGAAGATACCGGCGAGCGCGATGACTGCACCGCCGAGCGCGCCGAGGAAGAGCCCGCCAGCCTCGGCCACCGGGGCCGAGCTATCGGCGATGTCCGCGATCGGCATCACCCCGGTGACGATCAGCATGACGCCGACGTACAGCAGCGTCACGAAGATCACGGCCGCAAACAGTGCCCGCGGCAGCGTCGTTCCTGGATCCTTGACCTCCTCGGCGACCGCGGTCGCCTTGACGATCCCCAGATAGGAGATGAAGACGAGTCCGGTCGTCGTGATCACGCCGTCGACGCCTGTCGTAACGAACGGCGACCAGTTGTCCGTATTCGACGCCAGCAATCCGCCGCCGGCGAAGACCGCCAGAATTGCGACGAGACCGATGACGACGGCGTTCTGGAGCTTGCCGGACTCTTCCGCACCGATCCAGTTGAGCAGCGTCAGCAAGAGCCCGCCGACGACCGCAACCGCGAGGACGGGAACCGCCCAAAACTCGGTGACGTACCAGCCAAGCCCGACGAGTGCGAACGACCCCTTGAAAATCAGCGCGAGCCAGGCACCGAATCCCACGACGGTCCCGACGAGCGGCCCCATCGCACGGCTCGTGAAGAAATAGGGGCCGCCGGCTCGAGGCATCGCCGTCGCGAGTTCGACCGCACACATCGTCGCGACGAGTGCGATCAGACCTGCAATTCCAAAGGAGAGTGCCGAAGCGGGACCCGCCCCCTCTGCGGCCGGTCCCGGGAGGACGAAGATTCCGGCCCCAATCATCGTCCCGGAGGCGATCGTAAACACCGCAAAGACGCCGAGGTCACGCCGTAAATCCGAGTCGCTTCCGTGGCCCATTGAGTGATCTGTGAGCGATCAGGGTTGTTAAACCGTCGCTTTCGACGCCGTTCCCATCACCCGATCGTTGTACCGACAGAACGGTACTCTGGTCGAAGAGACCGTCGAGAACCTAACCGAGATCGAGACCGCGATCGAGGAATCCGCAACTGGTATCGACGAAGTCGCGACGGCGACCGACGATCAAGCCGCAAGCACCGAGGAAATTTCGGGTATGGCCGACGAGGTGATGGGGCGTGCAGACGAGGTGGCCGACGAAACCGAGGATCTCGTCGAGGCGAACAAAGAGGCCAAACGACGCGTAACGGAGATCGTCGAGTCGGTCGACGATCTCGCCGACACCGAAGACGCGACTGACGTCTGATCGAAAACCCGCCACACTTTACCCCACGGAGCACACTCGAGCGACTATGACCGAGGCGACGGGGATCGTCGGTGAGTTCTTCTCGCTCAAAGAAGACACCGACGCCGATTTGTTGGCGATGCAGTGTGGCGATTTCTACGAGTTTTTCGGCGAGGATGCACAGCGGGTCAGCGAGGAACTCGATCTCAAAGTCTCCCAGAAGTCCTCCCACGGCTCGTCCTATCCGATGGCCGGCGTGCCGATCGACGACCTGACGCCCTATCTCAAGGCGCTGGTCGAACGCGGCTATCGGGTTGCCGTCGCCGACCAGTACGAAACCGAGTCGGGACACGCCCGCGAAATCGTCCGCGTCGTCACGCCCGGAACCTTGCTCGAGACGACCGACGCCGACGCCCAGTATCTCGCCGCGGTGGTCGACGGCGAGGCGCTTGCTGGCGGTCGAGGTGGCGGTACCGAGGCTGCCTACGGCCTCGCCTTTGCCGACGTGACGACCGGCCGGTTTCTCGTCGCCGACGCCGAGGACATCGACGAAGCACTGACCGAACTCTACCGGTTCGGTCCCGTGGAGGTGCTTCCCGGTCCCGAGGCTCGCACCGACGACGACCTGCTCCAGACGGTTCGGGAACGCCTCGGCGCCACGTTGACGCTGCACGAGACGGAGGCGTTCGCCCCGAAACGAAGCGCCCACGCGGTTCGCGAGCAGTTCGGCGAGGAAACCGTCGAGCGGCTCTCGGTCGGTGACTCGACGCTGGCCGCGGCCGGCGCGATCCTGGCCTACGTCGAAGAGACAGGTGCGGGCGTGCTCGCCTCGATGACCCGCATCCAGACCCACCAGGGTGAGGACCACGTCACGCTCGATAGAACCACCCAGCGCAACCTCGAGTTGACCGAAACCATGCAAGGCGAGACCGAGGGCTCGCTGTTCGCGACGATCGATCACACCGAGACCAGCGCCGGTCGCCGCCGTCTCACGGAGTGGCTCTGTCGACCACGTCGCTCGCTGGAGGTGTTGGAGCGCCGCCAGAAGTCGGTCGCAGCGCTGTCGACGGCCGCGCTTGCCCGCGAGCGACTCCAGGAGACGCTCGGGGAGGCCTACGACCTCGAGCGGCTGGCCTCGAAGGCGACCCACGGCAGTGCCGACGCTCGGGATCTGCTCGCCGTTCGGGACACCCTATCGGTCTTGCCCGCGATCGCGGAGACGATCGAGTCGACGCCCGAATTGGCCGACTCGCCGCTGCCAGAGATCGTCGAGCAGCCGGACCGCGAGGCGGCCGGGAAGCTCCGGGAAACGCTCGAGGACGCCCTCGCCGAGGAGCCGCCGTCGACGGTCACCCAGGGCGGGCTCTTCCAGCGCGGGTACGACAACAATCTCGACGACGTGATCGAGCGCCACGAGGAGATCAAGACGTGGCTCGAGACGCTGGCCGACCGCGAGAAACGCCAGCACGGCCTTTCACACGTCACGGTCGATCGCAACAAGACCGACGGCTACTACATCCAGGTCGGCAAGTCCGCGGCCGACGGCGTCCCCGACCACTACGAGGAGATCAAGACGCTGAAAAACTCCAAGCGGTTTACGATCGACGAGCTCGAGGCCAAAGAGCGCGATGTCATGCGATTAGAGGAGCAACGTGGCGACCTCGAGTACGAACTCTTCGAGGAACTCCGCGAAGAGGTCGCGACACAGGCCGAACTGCTCCAGGACATCGGCCGTGCGCTCGCGACCATCGATACCCTCTCGAGTCTGGCGACCCACGCCGCCGAAAACCGGTGGGTCGAACCCGATCTCCACCGTGGCGACCGGCTCGAGATCGAGCAGGGACGCCACCCCGTCGTCGAGCAAACGACCGAGTTCGTCCCCAACGACGTGACACTCGGGTCGGCGGCTACGGCTGCCGACCAGGACCGTGCCGAAGGGCACGCAGACGAGGAGCGCGGGTTCCTAGTCGTCACCGGACCCAACATGTCGGGCAAGTCGACCTACATGCGCCAGGTCGCGTGTATCGTCTTGCTCGCCCAGATCGGTAGTTTCGTGCCGGCGAAAGCGGCCGAGATCAGTCTGGTCGACGGCATCTTCACCCGTGTCGGCGCGCTGGACGAACTCGCACAGGGCCGTTCGACGTTCATGGTCGAGATGAGCGAACTCTCGAACATTCTCCACACCGCGACCGAGGACTCGCTGGTCATCTTAGACGAGGTGGGCCGGGGGACGGCGACCTACGACGGCATCTCCATCGCCTGGGCGGCGACGGAGTATCTGCACAACGAGATTCAGGCGAAGACGCTCTTTGCGACCCACTACCACGAATTGACGGGGCTCGCCGAGAAGCTCCCCCGCGTCGCGAACGTCCACGTCGCGGCCGACGAACGCGACGGCGACGTGACCTTCCTACGAACGGTGCGGGACGGCCCGACCGATCGCTCCTACGGCATCCACGTCGCCGATCTCGCGGGCGTCCCCGAGCCCGTCGTCGACCGCTCGAGAGACGTCTTAGAACGCTTACGCGAGGAGAAAGCCATCGAGGCCAAAGGCGGCGCCTCGAGCGACCCCGTCCAGACCGTCTTCGACCTCTCGAGTGGCCAGTTCCGCGGGCCGGCAAACGCCGACGGCGGCGACCCGGGTGACGCGGACGACGGGACGGCCGACGGAGAGACGATCGACCCCGAAGCGAAGGCCGTCCTCGCGGATCTCACCGATATCGACGTGAACACGACGCCACCCGTCGAGTTGATCTCGCAGGTCCAGGAGTTGCAGCGACGACTCGAGGACTGACCTCCTCTCACGACTTCAGTCGTGGGCTTTCGCGCTGTCTCTGTGTAATCGGGGACGACGGAAGTATTCGCCGGCGATCGCTGCCAAGGGGCTGCAACAATCACTCTGGGTTAGGCCAGTGCCGTCGGCGGTGAGTCAACGATAGCGGCCGGCTTCGGTCGGACGTTCCGGCACGGCACGAATCCTTCCGGTACAATTATGAACATGTGACGAGCGACCTAGTCGCATGCACGAACCGGATTACAGCGTCGCCGGCGAGACGGCGATCGTTACGGGTGCCAGTCAGGGAATCGGCGAGGCAATCGCGAAGACGCTCGCAGCCAGCGGGGCGAACGTCTCGATCTGCTCTCGATCGATCGAGCGCGTCGGCCCGGTCGCCGACGAGATCAACGATGCCGACGACGCCGGCGAGGCGCTAGCCGTCGAGTGTAACGTCCGCGAGCGCGAGCAGGTTCAAGCGTTCGTCGACGAGACCGTCGACGAGTTCGGTGACATCGACATCCTCGTCAACAACGCCGGCGGCGAGTTCGTCGCGCCCTTCGAGGACATCTCGGCCAATGGCTGGGAGACGATCATCGACTTGAATCTCAACAGTACGGTCCACTGCATGCAACTCGCCGGCGAGGTCATGCGCGAGGGGTCGGGCGGACGCATCGTCAACCTCTCGTCGGTCAACGGGCAACACGCCGCGCCTGGCGAAAGCCACTACGGCGCCTCGAAGGCGGCGATCATCCGTCTGACCGAGACGATCGCAGCCGAGTGGGCCGGCGACGGCATCCGGGTCAACTGCGTCGCACCCGGTCTGATCCAGACCCCCGGCGTCGCCGACACGCTGGGTATCGATAGCGAAGACATGCCCGCTCGAGAGAAGACCGATCGCCGCATCGGCCACACCGAGGAGATCGCCGACGCCGTCCAGTTCCTCGTCAGCCCCGCTGCCTCCTTTATGAACGGCGAGACGATCACCGTCAAAGGCGTTCCACGGGCCGGCAACTCGATGTCCCAGGACCTCGGCCTCGAGTAACGGCGGTCGATCGGACAGCATCGTTTCCCTGTTAGGAATTCCTGCGTTCGGTCGACTCGTACTCTGCTATCGGTATCACCGAACTCAGCAGCAGCAGCAGTTGTCCCAAACCGGCGGTGCCGATCGGAATCGACGTGTGCAACAGTAGCGACCCGGTACCAGCCCCGACGCCGCCGAATGGAGTCTCGCGGTCGCTCGACCGTACCACTCCAGCAATACTGCAAGTACGGGAATACTTAAGCGGGTTGCACCGCCAGTGTGGGGCATGGCGATCGATACGATACTGCTGGCGGTGGGGCCGATGGACGCGGTTCGGGCCGACGAACTGGCCGAGACAGTCCTCGAGATCGCGGGGCCGCTCGAGTCGACGGTCGTGATCGGTCACGCGTTCACCGAAGACGAGTACGAGGAGTTCCGGGAGGATCTCGGCTTCGACGCGCGCGTCGACGACGTCGACCCGGACGAGGTCGCTACCAAGCGACCGCCGGTCGGCGACCTCGCCGAGACCTTCGAGGCGGAAGGCGTCGACTACGAGATTCGCGGCGAGTTGGGCGAAGTCAGCACCAAGGTCGTCGACATGGCGATCGATGTCGACGCCGACCGGATGGTCGTCGGCGGCCGTCGGCGCTCGCCAGCGGAAAAAGCCGTCCTCGGCTCGGTTTCACAGGAGATCATCCTCCAGGCACCCTGTCCGGTCACCTACTTCCGCGATCTGGACGTCATGGAGTAACCCACGCCGTCCGTTTTGCTGGCGATTCGACCGTCACGAGTCGAATCGCCCTCGAGCGAGCGCGATACGAAGTCTAGACGTCGTCCTCGAGTTTGAACTTCTGGATCTTGCCGCTGGTCGTCCGGGGCAGGTCGTCGACGAATTCGACTTCTCGAGGGTGTTTGTAGCCGGCGACACGATCGAGACAGTACTCTTGGATATCGTCGGCGGTGATGTCGGTCCCCGCCTCGACGTCCGCGGCGGGGACGACGAAGGCTTTCGGGACCTCGTTGCGCCGTTCGTCCGGAATCCCGACGACGGCGGCGTCGGTGATCGCATCGTGCTCGAGCAGGAGATTCTCGAGTTCGCTTGGGTAGACGTTGTAGCCGGCGGTGACGATGACGTGTTTCTTCCGGTCGACGATCTCGTAGTAGTTGTTCCCGTCGCGACGGGCGACGTCACCGGTCCGGAAGTAACCGAGTTCGGTGAAGGCCTCGTCGGTCGCCGCTGGGAGGTCGTGGTAGCCGTCCATCACCTGCGGGCCGCGCACGAGGAGTTCCCCCTCCTCTCCCGGCGGGACCTCGTCGCCGTTCTCGTCGACGATCTTGCAGTCGGTCATCCGGAGCGGTTGGCCGATCGTCCCGTGGTGCAGGCCGAACGTCGAGCCCGATTGGGTGTGGGTCGCGCCGTGGGTCTCGGTGAGCCCGTACCCCTCCGAGATGTCGACGCCGGCAGTCTCCTCGAAGCGCTCCTGAACCGCGGTCGAGAGCTTCGCACCGCCTTCGGAGGCCGACTCGAGGCTTGTCAGATCGTACTCGCCGAACGTGTCGGCCGCGACCATGTCGGCGTACATCGTCGTCACGCCGACGAAGTGGGTGATCCCTTCGTCCTCGATGAGTTGCAGACAGTCCTCGGCGTCCCACTCGAGGGCGCTACGGAAGTAACAGGTGCCGCCGCCGGCAAGCGGTTGGAGTGCGGTGTGGGTAAAGCCGGTGATGTGGTACAGCGGCAGCCAGATGAGGCTGCGAACCTCGTCGGGTTCGATCGAGTCGTTGGAGGCCGACAGCGTCCACGAGAGCTGGGCGCGGGTGTTGCGGTGGGTGAGTCGAACGCCCTTCGGATCGCCGGTCGTCCCGGAGGTGTAGGGAAGCAACGCCACGTCGTCGTCCTCGCGCTCGACCAGCGTCGGCTCGCCGCGAACGTCCTCGAAGAAGGTGTCCTCGAGATCGCGGTCCATGTACTTGCTCTCGACGGTCATCACCGCGGGATCCATCCCGGCGTCGTCGGTCGCCTGATCGACGACCGGCCGGAGCGACGGATGGGTGACGATCGCCTTCGCTTGGGTGTCCTCGAGCTGGTAGGCCACCTCGCGGCGCTTGTACTGTGGGTTGACCGGCGAGATGACCACGCCAGCCCGGAACGCACCCAGCGAAGCGACGAGAAACGCCGGACTGTTTGGCATGAACAACAGCATTCGGTCGCCGGGCGCTACCCCGAGATCGTGGAGGCCGCCGGCGAATTCTGCGGTCCACTCGCGCAATTCGGCGTGAGTCGTCCGTTCGCCATGATGTTCCATCGCCTGTTCGTCGCCGTGGTGGGCGGCCGTCTCGTCGAACAGCCGCGCAACGTTGCCCGATCTGGCCGACTGATCGATGTCCGCGAGTTCCATGGTGGACGATACCGTGAATTAGGTATAAACGTTCATGTTCTACATAGTTTCCGCCCACCCTCGGGCGATTGATGGCACAGTCGCCGCGGGAGTTCGTTACGACTCGTCGGCTGGTTCGACGCGTTTGCCCGTCGCCGTCGGAACGACGCGCTGGTCGGCGTCTTCCCACTCGCGCTCGAGTTCGCGACCGTCGAACAGGCGGTCGAGAAAGACGGCCAGCCCGGCGACTTCGGAGTGGGGTTGGTTGGTGACGCCGACGTTCCAGTCGGCTGCCTCGTAGACGTCGAAGGAAACCTTTTCCGAGCCGACGACGAGGAGGAGCGCTTCGCCGTCGTCACGGTGAGCGCGTCGAACGTCGTCCTCGATATCCTGGACGCGCTCGCCGTACATGGTGAGATGGACGACGCGTCCTTCCCACTCGCGAATCACCGCGTTCGGCGACTCGGTCAGTTCGGCTTCGAACGGACCACCGAAGCGGTCGGTGATGTCCGCGACCGTCGACTGGGACTGGCCGGCGTTGTCGGGGAGGATCACCCGGTCACCGCCCAGCGCTCGAGCGGTCAGCCCGACGTGAGTCGTCATGCGTTCGTCGCGTCCAGGCCGGTGGCCAAGCCGGAGGACGGCGACTTCGGGAGCCGTCTGCATGCTCGAGTGGACTCCCGGCGCGGGTTAGGGGGTTTCGCTTTTACTCGAGTGCGTCGCCCTCGAGCCAGCTACCGGCCCAGCACTCGATTTCGTCGAAGACCGGTTCCAGGGATTCGCCCTTGTCGGTGAGGCTGTAGTAGGTCGCGATAGGGGCGTCTTCCTCGATTCGGCGCTCGACGAACCCCGTCTCGCCCAGATCGTCGAGGACGCGGGAAAGCGTCCGGGCGTTGGCACCCGTCGAGCGCTTGAGTTCGTTGAATCGTTGCTCGCCCTCAAGGAGTTCGTGAAGGACTGCCAGTCGCCACTGGGAACCGATCTGCTCGAGGGAGGCGATGACGGGACAGGCATCAGGAGTTTCGGCGCGGGAACGGGGCTGTTGAGATGACATCTGGCTGTTTAATCGTAGATGACCGAGCCCTATAGCAGTTCGGAAACGAACCACCGCTCACCCTGCTCGCCACTCATCACGCGGGTGCCGGGAAGCCGACGCCGTATACCCCCGTATACGGACTGGTGTACCTGTGTCTCGATGACACCGTAACGGTATGCGGTGGTGGCGAAACTGAATCCCAGCAGGGCGTCCAATGGCTGCAAGATTGACCGCCACCACAGTCTAGTGAACGTCGTCTCGAGTAGTCGTATCGGTGACTCGAACCAGCTACGCGATCGTCGGCGGGGGGATCGTCGGGGCGAGCGTCGCCTACCACCTGAGCGAGCGAGGCGCCGACGACGTCACGGTCTACGAGCGAGCGGGTCTGGCTTCCGCGACGACCGCGAAGTCCACCGCGATGATCGGCGTGGCGGGTCCGGAGCCCGTTCGCCGGCTGAAAGCCTACGGGTTTCGGTTGTACAACGACTTCTTCGCCGATCCGGCGGCGGACCCCTCCTACGTCCACACCGGTCGGCTCCGGGTCGCGACTACCGAGGACAGTGCCGCCGCGTTCGAGCGGCTCGTCGCGGACGACCCCGATCGCGACGGCGACGGAGAACGAGCCGGCCTTCAGCCGTCGCGATTCGAACACACCCTTCGGGAATACGTCCCAGGCGAGTCGCTACACGACCGGTTTCTCCTGCCGCCCCTCGAGACGGCGCTCGTCGAGGGGGCACTCTATCAACCCGAGTACGGCTACGTCACGAGTGAGACCAGCACACTCGGTCCACAGGCGCTCGCGTTCGAGTTCGTCGAGCGGGCGAGAGACGGCGGCGTCACGTTCCGGACGGGGACGACCGTGACGGCCGTTCGGACCGAGGGCAGCCGTGCGACCGGTATCGAGACGGCCGAGGACGGCTTCGTCGCCGCTGACGAGGTGATCTGTGCGGCGGGGCCGTGGACCGAACCGCTCCTCGAGGGTGCCGGCCTCGAGCTCCCGGTCGACCGCGTCCCATCGCCGGTGTTTGCGCTGACGCTCGAGCAACCGCTGTCGTACACGCTGCCGGCCATCAAACACCACGAGTCGTCCGTCGGTATCCATCCGAAGCGCGACGAGACGATCTTGTTGACGTATACGCCCGACGACGCGGCCGCTCGAGACGCGTTCGAGAGGAGCGATCCCACGCCGTCCGAGACTCACCGCCAACGTGCACTGGAGGCAGCGACGCGATTGGTGCCCATCCTCGAGGAGGCGACGATCACCGACGAGTGGCTCGGTTTCGGCACGCGAACGCCCGACGGTCGCCCTCTGGCCGGCTGGACCTCGATCGACGGCCTGTCGCTGGCGGTCACGCCCGCCGGAATCCAACTCGGGCCCGCGGTCGGTTCGATCGTCGCTCGACAGGTACTCGAGGACGATCCGACGCGCCACTACGATACCGTCTCGATCGCTCGGTTCGATGGGTATTCCGACTGGCGACGCGAGCGCTAACCGACGGGGTCGTCGGCGCTCCCGACAATCCGAAGCCGGCGGTGTGGCCAGCCATACGGACCGCTGTGTCGTTTCACCAGGACGACCGCATTTGCTCGCGGTCGCGCCGGTACCGACATCCAGCAGTCCGTATCAGACGATTACTGTCCCGATGTCCCGGCCCAGCCGCCGCCCGGGTCGCGGTTGGGCCGGAACTGACGGACAGGAAACCGTATCAGTCGTCCGTCAACAACTCGTCGATGCGCTCGAGCGCTGCGAGACAGATCGGTGCCGTGCCGGCCGACTGTAGCGGGAGTTCGAAGGCGACGCGACAGCGCTGCGGGCCGAGATCGTCGACTCGATGGCCGGAACTCGGAACGCCGCCGATCCGCCAGGTCCAGCGCCGCTCCGAACACGTCGTCACTCGAAAAGGAAGCCAGACGCCAGGTGTGCGAACGCGACCGGTCGTCCCCTCGCAAACGCGACGGTCCGTGGCCTCGACCGCCGTAACTACCGGCGACCACTCCGGCCAGCGCGTCGTATCTACGAGGGGGTCCCAGGCAGTTTCAGGGGCGACCGCGAGAACTTGGGAGGCCTCGAGTCGGAGGCCAGACGGGGTCTGCGTCGTTCGAAGGCGCGTCATCGTCCGAGAGGACGGGCCGAAGGGCCTCAACTCTCTCGTTGTTACGTGTCCGACAGTCGTCTGCCACTAGACTTTTGAGGCGACCGCCAGTCTCGAGTAACGAATGCCGATCGTCGACGTCACCGACCTTCGAAAGGAGTACGGGGAGTTCGCCGCGGTCGAGGGAAGTACGTTCTCGATCGAGCGCGGCGAGGTCTTCGGCGTCGTCGGCCCCAACGGCGCGGGCAAGACGACGACACTGAAGATGATCGCCGGGCTCATCGAGCCGACCGACGGCACCGCCGTCGTCGCCGGCCACGAACCCGGCGAACGGGCGATGCAGCGACGGCTCGGTTTTCTTCCCGAGGCGTCGCCGCTGTACGAGGAGATGACCGCCCGCAGCTACCTCGCGTTCTTCGCCGACCTCTATGGCGTCCCCAGCGACGTCGCCAGCGACCGGATCGAACGTACGCTCGATCGACTCGACCTCGAGCACCGCGACCGCCGACTCGGCAACGTCTCGAAGGGAATGAAACGCAAGGTCGCGATCGCCCGCGCGCTGGTCAACGACCCGGACGTGTTGATCTTCGACGAACCCGCGTCCGGACTCGATCCCCTGACGACGAACTACATCCTCGAGTTTACCCGCGAGTTGAGCGACGAGGGCAAGACGATCGTCTTCAGCGCGCACAACCTCTTTCACGTCGAGAGCATCTGCGACCGGCTGGTAATCATGAACGAAGGCCAGATCGTCGCTCGCGGAACCCTCGAGGCGATTCGCGAGACCCACGGGACGACCGAGTACCGCGTCGATGCGACGGCAGACGCCAGTGGCGCCCTCGATAGCGACGCCGTCGAGGTCGTCCGCGAGAACGGTACCGTCACCCACGTCGTCGAGTCGATGGACGATGTCGAGGCGGTCCGCGAGCGCGTCGACGCGGCGGGCGGGCAGATTACCGACATTCGGACGACGACGCCGACCCTCGAGGAGATCTTCCTCGAGATCGCCACCGGGTCCGAAGCGGAGGCGGCGACGCCGTGAGCGACGACTCGGCCGATCGGGGCCCAACCCGTTCGGTCCAGCCTCCCCGACTCGTCAGCGCCGCCAGCCACCTTGCCGGTAGCGCCACTCGAGTGGGGCGAATCGCCCGCTGGGAGCTGACAAAGAGCGCCGGGACGATCGACCGAAAGACGATCCTGCTCGTGCTCGCGGTGGTCGCCGTTGCCGGCGTCGTCGGGCTCTCGGTGGCCGACGAGGGCCTCGGCCTCGAGGACGAAATCTACGTGGTCGGCGTCGACGAGGACGATCCATACCACGATGTGGCCAGCGAGAGCGAGCAGTTTCGACCGATCGCACTCTCGATGGTCGACGACGACGGCGGCGACGTGAACGCGGATGTTATCCTCACCAGGGACGGCGAGATATACGTCGCCGGCGAGCACGGCGAGGCCGCCTACGACGCCTTCCGGGATGCCATCGACGACTACAACGAGCAACGCATGGCCGACGAAGCCGACGAAGCGGCTGCCTATCCCGTCCTGGTCACCGTCAACTACCAGGAGCGCACGCTTGCGGACGTTGCCGACGGCGCGGCCACACCTGACGGAGGGGCGGCCGACGCCTCGAGTGACGACGGCGCTGGCGCCGAAACGCCCGGCCAAGACGCTGACTCCGACGACGGCATCGACACTGGCGGCGACGGGGTCACGGGCGAACAGGACGCGGTCGCATCCGACGGAGACTCGAGCGAGCCACTCCAGGTGCCCGATGTCGGGGACGGTGCCGTCACGGAACAGACGACGCCGACGTCGCCGGGCGCGCTCGAGCCACCGTTCCCCTTCGAGGCGCTCGTGCTGGCGTTTCTGTTCATCGTGCCGATGAACTTCGTGATCCAGGCCTACGGCAGTACGATCATGGACGAGCGGATCAAGCGCCGCGGCGAACTGCTGTTGGTCTCGCCGGCCTCGAGTCCCGAAATCGTCGCCGGCAAGACGCTGCCGTATCTGCTGGGTCTCGCTGCAGTCACGGTCGTCATCGCGCGGGCGATCGGTGGCGGCGGCCAATCGATCGCGGCGGCAGTGCCGATCGCGCTCGCCTTCCTGGCGGCGACGTTCGTCGGCGCGATGTTTGCCCGCTCGTTCAAGGAACTCACGTTCGTGACGGTGACGATCAGCGTCGTGTTGACGACGTACACGTTCGTGCCGGCGATCTTCACCGACGTGACGCCGATCGCGCTGATTTCGCCGCTTACCCTGATCGTGATGGACCTCCAGAACGAGTCGGCCCAGATCGGCGAGTTCCTCTTCTCGACGGGCCCGTTCTACCTCGGCGCAGCCGTCTGCTTTCTGGTCGGTATCGGCGTCTACCGCGAAGAAGATATGTTCTCCCAGAAGCCGATCCCGGCCAAGATCGTCGACGCGATCACGAGCCAGATCGATACGATCTCGAGTCGCGTTCACGCCTACGCGAGCCCGTTCGTCCTCTCGATGCTCGCGATTCCGTTCGTCTTCGCCGCGCAGTTGCTCGCGGTCGCGTTGCTGTTTGTCGTCCCCGAAGCCATCGCATTGCCCGTCATGTTCGTCCTCGCAGCCGCGATCGAAGAGTTCGCCAAGAGCGTTCACGTCTATGCCGGCTACGCGCGCTCGCGGTTCGACGCCTCGCTCCGCGTCGCGGCCGTCCTCGGGGTCTTTTCCGGGGCCGGCTTCTTCCTCGCGGAGAAATTCACCCACGCCGTCCAGCTGGTCGGGCTCCCCGATCTCACCGTCGGCGCCGCGGCCTTTGGCCCCGCGCTCTCGAGCGAGCCGCTCGTGTTCCTGGCCATCTTCTTCGCGCCGCTCGTGTTGCACGTCGTCACGGCGGTCGTCGGCTCGCTGGGCGCGAGTCGCGGGCGGCACGCGTACGCCGTCGCGTTCGTGATCGCGACGCTCGTCCACGCACTGTACAACCTGGGGGTGATCGCCCTTGTCGCGTGACGCGGACGAGCAGACGGCTGACACGCGAGAGACGGCCGTCCAGCGTGGGCCGAATCCCCCGGCTCCGACCGACGGATCCGACGATCTCGGTTCGCGATCGGTCTGGCACGCCAGATGGGCGCTCGTCCGTCGCGAACTCCGCTCGCTGCGATCCGAGAAGACGATCCTGCTCGCGATCGCCATCCAGCTGTTCATCGCCGCGTTCTCCTCGTTTCTGGTCGTCGGGCTGGTCTCGATGTACGATCCCGGCTCTGTCGAGGGCTACCAGACCGAGGTCGCGATAACCGGTGACGATACGGACGCCCTACTCGCCGCGGCCAACGAGCAGGAGGGACTCCGGGCGATCACCTACGACGACCCCGCCGACGCCTACGACGACTTCGAATCCGGCTCGAGTCACGTCACTGCCGTCCTCGATGCGAACAGAGACGACGACGGCCGGCTCGTTGTCAGGACCACGCTTCCCGAAGAGGGTCTCGAGACCACCTTGCTGGTCGTCCAGCTCCGCGAAACGCTCGAGGCCGTCGAACACGACGAACGCGTGGCCAACGACGACCGCCTCGAGGCGACGCCACTCGAGATTCCGCCGGCGGTCGAGGCCAGTCCGTACGTCGGCTTCACCTACACCATCTTGGTGCCGCTGTTGCTCTTCTTACCGGCGTTCATCAGCGGCTCGATCGTCGTCGACTCGGTGATCGAAGAGCGCGAGCGCGGCACCCTCGAATTGCTGCGGGTGGCGCCGCTGTCGTTCGTCGACGTGGTCGACGCGAAACTCGTCGCGACGACGGCACTGGCGCCGATACAGGCGGTCGCCTGGCTCGCGTTACTCGCGGCAAACGGGACGGAAATCGGGAATTCGGCGGCGTTGCTTGTGCTCGTCACGGCGCTGTCGCTACTCGTCGTCGCCATCGGTTCGGGAGTCGCACTCTACGCGCCCGATCGCCGGCAGGCCCAGTTGCTGTACTCCATCGCGATCGTCGCCGCGTTAGTCGTCGCCACCCTGTTGCCCGAACACCCCGCAAACACCGTCGCGAAGTTCGCGATCGACAATCCGACGGAGACGACCTGGCTGTTGCTCGCGCTGTACGTGCTGTGTGGTGCCCTCGCTCTCGCCGTCCTCAGACGCGGTATTACAGCGCTCGAACCGGAGTCGCTGTGACCCAGTACGACAATCTCGAGTGCGGTTTCGCCGAGAGCGGTCACATTGTTTCCCGTCGCAGCCCCATGGCGTTCGCTTTTGCCCGTCCCGGCCCTGGGTGCGAGCGTGACTGTCCCATCCAAAGCGGAACGATTGCTCGAGAGCGAACCACTGATGGCCCATCTCGGCACGTGTGCAGACGGACGGCCCCACGTCGCACCAGTCTGGTATTGCTATGCTGACAGCGTCGTCGATGTCGTCACGTCCGGCCGAAAGCTCGCAAACGTACGGGAAAATCCGCGCGTTGCCCTTTCGGTGCAGGCCGACGACGCCGGCGAGACGGAGTGGATGGTGACGCTGCTCGGAACGGCGACGGTCGTCGAGGACGAAGCCGCGACGGCACAGGTCCGCGAGCAAATCAACGAAAAGTACGGCGCTGACCACGACGCCTACGCCGAAAACACGCTCGTCCGTATCGATGTCGGTTCGACATCGTATCGAACGTACTGATTCCGTTATTGATTCTCGAGTCGTTCCGTAGCCGCCGCGATCACCAGCGGCAGCGAGATCGTCGCGTCGCCGTAGACGGAGACGTTGTCGGCGTCTTTCTCGAGTTTGCCCCACGAGCGGGCTTCCTCTAAGGTCGCGCCGGAGAGACCGCCGGTCTGTTTCGGATCCATCGTCAACTGGACGGCGTAGTCGTAGGCTCGGGGCGTGACGAGCATCGTCTGGAGGGTGAAGTTCTTCGGAACGCCGCCGCCGACGACGAAGGCGCCGGCCTCGTCGGCGTCGAACGCGATGTCGGTCAGGCCGGTCATGTCCGCGAGCGCGTCGAGCGAAAAGGGCGATGTCTGGGAATACATCCAGGCCTGCAGCCCGAGCACGGAATCCTGTACGGCGGGACAGTAGATCGGCACGTCCGACTCGTACGCCGCCGCGGCGATCCCCGGCTCCTCGTCGATATCGTCGCGTTCGTTGACCGCGGCGTTGGCCCTGCCGAGTTCGCGAGTGAGGCGTTCGATCGTCACGGCACCTTCGTCCTCGCACTCGGCCTCGAGGGGCGGAAAGACCTCCTCGCGAAGGTGGGACTCGAACGTCGCGAAGAACTCCTGGGGGAGATAGACGTTGTATATCCGATCGACACCTTCGTCCCGGAGCGTCTCGTCGTGCTCTCGTTCGGTCTTTCCCTCGGGTGTCACCTCGCCGTGGTGGTGTTTCCCGCCGATGGCCTCGATCGAATCGTGGGTGAGGTTCGCGCCCGTCGTCACCAGCACGTCGATATGACCGTCGCGAATCAACGTCGAAACGATGCGACGCATCCCTGCGGGGACCATCGCACCGGCCAGCGAGAAGAAGACCGTCACGTCGTCGTCGAACATCGATTCGGTGACGCGGACGGCCTCGTGGAGGTCCGTCGCGCCGACCCCGGCGTTACCGTACTCGTCGGCGAGTTCGCCGACGGTCATCCCGGCCCGGACCTCGGCGTGGCCGACGGGGTCGTGGGAAAAGGTCTCGCGTTCGGTTTCGTGCTCGTCGCTCATACGTTCGACTCGGCGAGCCAGCGGTTTGAACGCCGCGATTCGGCGTCCGTCTGTACACGGTTTCCCTCGAGAACACTTCGCCCCCGTACGGGTGGCCCTACCGCATCATCGCGCCCGCCGGATGGGTCCCGCAGACGGCCGGATCGTAGCCCGCATCTGAGAGCCCTGTCCCGAGCGCGAAGACGGTCTCGCCGAGCATCGCCATCGAGGCCTGGCCGTCCGCGTCGGCCACGTCGTCGATCGTCTCGGCAATCCGATCGGTCACCAGTCCGGCCTCGCAAGCGAACTCGCGGGAGGCGTACATGAACGAGAGTAGGGTCGGCTCCCCGACGACTCTCGAAAGCGCCTGTTTGCCGGCCGCGGTCAACGCTTCGGTGTCACCCGAGAGCACGTCCGCCGTCGAGAGTTCGCCGAAGGAGACGTACTCGACGCGCGCTCGAGCGGGGATCGCATCCAGCTCGTTCGCGTGTGGCCCGCCGGGCTCGAGGCGGATCGGGACGCCGCCGTGGGCCTGGGCGACGACATCACCGAGACCGGTGCCGGCCTGGACCTCCGCCCCGTGAGCGATCGTCACGAGTTCGTTGTACGACAGCGTCCGCTCGAAGACGTGATTCGCCGCGAGCGCCGTGCCGAGCGCTAACGCACCCGAAACGCCGAATCCGGCACCGATGGGAACGTCGGATTCGGCCCGAACACGAGCGTCGACCTCGAGCGTGTCCAGCACCGTCGTGACCGGGTCGACCTCGATCTCGACCCCGTCGAGGACGACCGTCGAGTCGGAGTTCGCTGTCGGTTCGACCGTTACGTCGACCCCGTCGGTGAGCGTCACCCCTGCCCCTCGAGAACCCGCTTTCGTCGGATCCTCGTCCGGGTGGGCGCTGAAGAAGCCAGTGATGTGTCCGGGGACGAACGCCGTCGCCTCGTCGCGCATTGGCCGGGGTTACCACTGCACCGGTATAACGTTGAAGATTCGGCGCGATCTCGAGCCGAGAACGGTCATCTCACTGTCGAGTTCATCAGCACGTGACCGGTTCTCGTCGATAGTCAGAAACCCCCGATACTGATCGTGTTATAAATTAATTCTCTTTTGAACAAGTAGAATTAACTTGCTGTGGTACCTATTGAAGGACACATGTCGGATACCAACCGTACTAACGAACGCTCGAACGAGCCGGACGAACGAACACAACCAGTCGACGAAACGACGACGGATCGACGAACGATGCTCAAGGCCGGCGGCACAGCACTCGCCGCCGGCGCTGGACTCACCGCCAGTACCGGCTCCGCGGCTGCCGTCTCCACGTTCGATGTCGAGGTTCGAGAGATCGACAGCGGCTGGAGCGGCCCCGATCCGCTCCCGGTCGTCGACGAACTGTTCGTCTTCATCCACGGCTGGTTCGGCGATTCGACCGTCCGCAGCCAGGCTGCAGACGTCGCCGAGGCGCTCGAGGACGGCGGCTACGAGCCGGACGAGTACATCGGCATCCAGTGGGACGCGACCACGATCAACTTCATCGGCGCGACGGCAGAAACCGAAAATGTGGGCGAAATCGTCGCAGGCCTCGCGGAGGACTTCTACGACGGCGGCGGCGGCAACATCCGGCTGGTCGGTCACTCGCTGGGCGGCCGTGCCGTTCTCGAGACGATCAACGCGCTCGAGGACGGCTACGAAATCGAAACGGTCGCCCCGCTGGGAGCCGCTGCCAACGGCGATATGGTCTGTGATGTCGACGGGACCTTCGCCGACAGCTGGTACGACGGTATCGCCGACAACGCCGGGGAAGTACGCAACTACCACTCCGAGAACGACTCGACGGTCGGTGCCGCCTACGGCGGACTCACTGGCAATGCGCTCGGTGCCGACGGCTCGGACTGCCCGGACGAGGTCGCCGATACCTACGCGGACATCGACGTGACCGACAGCGTCGGCAATCACTTCGCGTTCCTCGGTGACGACCTCGTCGGTGAGGACCTGGCCGCAGCTATCGTCGACGGCGAGGGTGCAGACCACGGCGAAGCGCCCGAGAACGGCGGCGGCTGGTGGTAGCGACGACGATCCGTTCACAACGCGAGATCGACTCCGTCCCGCTGCTCGCCGTCAGGAGTCGAGTCGCCGATCAAGGACGGTCGCAGTGACGAGCGTGGCTTCGGTCCGCCGAAGGATCTGGCCGACCGAACTCGCGGAACAATCCAACTCGGCGGCGATATCTTCGTACGTCGCGTTTCGTGGAATGTCGTAATACCCCTGCTCGTACGCCGTCACCAACACCTCCTGCTGGCGATCGGTTAGCTCGTCGAACCGGTGCGTAGTCGACGGATAGTACGACATCACGGTTTCGACGGTGAGCTCGCCGAGTGATCGCGTTTCGGTGACGTGCTCCTGGACATCCTCGTCCGGACCGATCACGGTCACGCGAAGCGACGACCGCTCGGAATCGACGACCGTCATCGGATACCGGACGATCACACCGTGGCGACGGTGGGGCTCGAGGAACGATCGATCGGCCGTAATGTAGACGTATAGGGTTCCTGTATGAGATTATTGGAATGGTTGGATGACGTTAAGCATCTTAATTTCACTTTTATCTATGAGAATATGAAATCATCCACTCTAGAATAAATATCGGTTTATCCAGTTCGGCCGACGACTAGCATGCAACATGGCAGACAACGGGACGCGGCAATCAGGCGACGCTGGTGAATCGGACGAATCGAGTACGATGCGGCGAACGATGCTCGAGGCTGCGGGCACGACGATGATTGCAGGCGCTGGACTCGCTGCGGGCCCCGGTTCGGCGACGGCACAGTGGTCCCGACGGCTACATCGACATCGACGTCACCGACAGCGTCGGCGACTACTTCGAGTTCCTCGGCGATAGTCTCGTCGGCGACGACCTCGCCAGCGCGATCGAGAACGGCGACGATGACGACGATGGCCCCGATAATGGTCTCGGTGACGACCGACTCGAGCAGCTTTGAACCATCGAACGGGCGATTCGACACTCGAGAGTCGGGTAGCCTCTCCGTCACCAACTCGGAACGGAACGATTACGCCCTCGCCTTACGGACTCAGACGCTGCCGATCTCGCGGGAAGAGTACAGCTTCGCGAATGTTCTCGAGGCCGAGGATCGTCATGATCAGGCGCTCGCCACCGAGGCCGAAGCCGGCGTGTGGCGGCATGCCGTACTTGAACATCTTCGTGTAGTACTCGAACTCACTGGGATCGAGGCCCTGCTGTTCGAAGCCGTCGATGAGGTTGTCGTGGCGGTGTTCACGCTGGCCACCCGAGACCAGTTCCATCCGCGGGTGCATCAGGTCGAACCCGGTCGAGAGCTGTTCGTCGTCGTCGTGGTCTTTGATATAGAACGGCTTGATCTCGCTGGGCCAGTCGGTGATGAAGTAGTGGCCGCCGACGTCGTCACCGAGGGCCTCCTCGGCCGCCGTCGAGAGGTCGTCACCCCAGACGAGTTGCTCGTCGAGTTCGCCCGTCGCGTTGATGCGCTCGAGGGCTTCCTCGTAGCTGATGCGAGGGAAGCCGTCCTCGGGAACCTCGAAGTCCTCGGCGAGACCAAGGGCCTCGAGTTCCTCGCTGCAGTTCTCGGCGACGGCTTCGTAAGCGGCCGTGACGACCCCTTCGGCGACGTCCATGGCGTCGTCGGCCTGGCAGAACGCGCCCTCGAAATCGATCGAGGTGGCTTCGTTGAGGTGTCGCGGCGTGTTGTGCTCTTCGGCGCGGAAGATCGGGCCGATCTCGAAGACCCGCTCGACGCTCGAGCCGGCGATCAGCTGCTTGAACAGCTGTGGCGACTGGTTCATGAACGCTTCCTCACCGAAGTAGGTGATCGGGAACAGTTCGGTGCCGCCTTCGGTCCCGGTCGCGACGATCTTCGGCGTCGTGATCTCGGTACAGTGGAACTGACGGAACTGCTCGCGAACGGCTCGCAGAATCTCCGCGCGAATCTCGAAGATCGCCTGGACCTCGTCCTTGCGCAGGTCGAGGGTGCGGTTGTCCAGTCGCGTCGAGATGTCGGCGTCGACCTTCCCGGAGGGGTCGAGGGGCAGTTCGGGGTCGGCCGCCGAGACGACCTCGAGTTCCGCGGGCGTAACCTCGACGCCGGTCGGCGCGCGAGGCTCTTCCTCGACCGCGCCGGTGACGCGAACGACGCTCTCTCGAGCGACATCGAGGCCGGTCTCGACGAGCCCGTCGTCCATCTCGTCTTTCTCGAACTTGATCTGGATCTTGCCGGTGGAATCCCGGAGAATCAGAAAGGCGATACCGCCGAGGTCGCGAATCTCGTGGACCCAGCCGGCGACCGTCGCGTCCTCGCCGGGCTCGGCGTCAGCAGTATAGGTTCTGTCCTGCATACCACCCGATTCACGCAGGCGAAACTTAAGCGCAACCGTTCGAGGCGAGTAACAGCCAGTGCCCTCGGTCGTTCGGTACAGAAGTGTTCACGGCCATCTATGAGGGGGGACTGATACGGATTGCTGTAACGATTTACCGGCGCAACCGCCGTCCGGGTCGCGGTTGCGCCGGTAATGACTTACAGTAAACCGTATGAATCGTCGACGTCCGCTCTAAACGCGGTTGACCGATTACGGACCGTTTCGAGCTCGTCTCCGTCGACGAGTCCGATCAGCTCCCGAAGCGGATTCGATTCGTGTCGGGCGAGCAGTCGGTCGATCACATCGCTGGTGCTCTCGTCGTCTCGCTTCGTCTGCAGAAGTCGCCGATACGTATCGGCATCGAAAGCACTAGTGTTCCTTCCCATCTCGTCGTTTTCGTTCACGGTGTAACTCAGTATATTGGTTTCGCCGCTCGAGTCGACCACGACGGATTTGACGCTCCAGACCGTGCTAGCAATATGGACGACCTCGAGTCACTCGCCGCCGCCGTCGACGGAACCGATTCGGTCGTCGCGTTCACCGGCGCCGGTATCTCCGCGCCCTCGGGCGTGCCGACCTTCCGCGGCGACGACGGCGTCTGGGACCGCTTCGACGAGGGACAGTTCGAGTATGGCCGCTTTCAGCGCGACCCCGCCGGCTTCTGGGAGGATCGCCTCGAGCTGCAGGCGGTGATGTTCGACGAGGAGTACGAACCGAACGCCGGCCACGTGGCGCTGGCCGATCTGGCAGCCGAGGGTATCCTCGATGGCATTCTCACGCAGAACACCGACGGGTTACACCGGGAAGCAGTACGATCCGTTACCGACGCCGACGGTGGAGATCGGCGGACGGACGCCGACTCGGAGACGCCGATCCTCGAACTACACGGCAACTCCCAGCGCGTGCGCTGTGTGGAGTGTGGGCAACGCCAAGACAACGACACCATCACCGAGCGCGTCGAGGACGGCGAGGTGCCGCCCCGATGTGAGTGTGGCGGCGTCTACAAACCGGATGTCGTCCTCTTCGGCGAACAGCTCCCGGCGACGGTGCTACAGCGGGCTCGCTCGCTCACCCGCGAGAGCGATGTCTTTCTCGCGATCGGCTCCTCGCTGGTCGTCGAACCCGCGGCGTCCCTGCCCCGTATCGCCAACTCGACCGGCGCGACCGTCGCCGTCGTCAACCTCGAGGCGACGCCCTGCGATAGCATCGCCGACGTCCGCTGTCGGGAGGACGTCACCGAGGCGCTGCCGCGGTTCCGAGATGCCGTCGATCCGTAGTCCACGGCCCCGCTCGGACACCGCTGGCGAGGTACAGCGGCGCTCCAGGACGGCTGAAACTGTAAACAGTTATCCGACTGGGTCCGCAATCTCACCCCAAGATGGCCAAGGACGTCAAGCCGACCCGCAAGAACTTGATGGAGATCGAGGATCGGATCGAACTCTCCGAACGCGGGCACGGCACGCTCGAGAAGAAACGGGACGGGCTGATCATGGAGTTCATGGACATTCTGGACAAGGCCCAGGACGTTCGTGGCGACCTCGCCGACGACTACGAGGACGCCCAGAAGAAGATCAACATGGCACGAGCCATGGAAGGCGACGTCGCCGTCCGCGGCGCCGCCGCTGCGCTGCAGGAACACCCCGAGATCACTACCGAGTCGAAAAACATCATGGGTGTCGTCGTCCCGCAGATCGAATCCTCGCGCGTCTCGAAGGGTCTCGACGAACGCGGCTACGGGATCATGGGCACCTCCGCCCGCATCGACGAGGCCGCCGAAGCCTACGAAGACCTTTTGGAGAGCATCATCCTCGCCGCCGAAGTCGAGACGGCGATGAAGAAGATGCTCCGGGAGATCGAAACCACCAAGCGCCGTGTCAATGCGCTCGAGTTCAAACTCCTGCCCGAACTCTACGATGGCCAGGAGTACATCGAGCAGGCCCTCGAAGAACAGGAACGCGAGGAGACGTTCCGCCTGAAAAAGATCAAAGAGAAGAAAGAAGCCGAAGAGAAAGCCGAGAAGGAAGCAGAAGCAGCCGAGGCAGAAGCGGCCGAGGCCGACCAGGACGACCGCGAGGACAGCCAGCCGGATACCGCCGCCCAATCCCCGACGGCCAACGAGTAACCTTCGAGCCAGTTTTCAGCTATGAGTTGCCCGGTGTGTGAGTCGTCGCCGATCCCGTTTTCGGTCCCCGACCAGTACCGCGAGCACGTCGCCGACGGTGGGGCGACCGTCGCATTCTGCCCTCGCTGTCTGACACTCGAGCCGACAGCATCGGAATCACCATCGACAGGAAAGCCCGACTTCGGTCGCGTCAGCGATGCGTTCCCGACGAATCCGGATCGGGCGATTGCGCTCGCGATCGTCCTCGACCTGTCGTCGTCGCTTGCGACCAATCGGGCGGCGATCGAATCGCTGCTTCGGGACGTCGAACGAGCGGGAACCGACCCGCTACTGGTTATCGACCGACTCGTCGCCGATCCTGGGGTCGATCCGGCGATGGATCTCGAGCGTCGGTTACACCAACTCGAACAACTGTTGTACTGATACGGAACACCAGGTCGTACGATGGGGTTTACTGTCGGACAGTACCGGTGCAACCGCGCTCGGGTGGCGGTTACGCCGGGGCATCGTTACAGCAATCCGTATGAGGCATGGATCGGCGACCGCAAAACGAACGGCCGGGCTACTTCCCGGTCGGCTGCACCGAGCCTTTGACCGCCTGTTTGACCTGCAGGGCGGCACTCGCGGCGAGCCCGCGAGCGACTTCGTCGCGTTCGGTGTCGGTGATGAGTTCCTCGGTTCCCTCCTCGAAGTCCGGCGTAAAGCCGGCACTGACGGCGTGGCCGACGGGTGGTCGGACCGCGACGGTCACCTGCGGGCCGCTCATGCCACTCGAGACGTCGGCGTCGACGACGTACTCGTCGGGGAGGAACTCGCGCGTCTGTGCGGCGATTCGCGAGACATCGCGATGAAGCGATCGTTTCTGTGTGGTCGAGAGATTCGGAACGTCCGCCGCGGCACGCTGACCAGCAGCTGTCTCTCCAGGCAGCCCTCCGTACGGCGTATTTCCGTTCATGAGAAGTGTGTGACCGTCACAACGAGCCGATGGGTCAAAAGGGTTCGCCTTCGATCAATCCGCGTCGTCGCAGCGTGTGCTCGCGGATCGCACGGGGTTCTCGAGGCTTAGAGAATCGGATCGCTCTCGCCGTAGACCGCGAGGACGACTGCCGTGGTGTACGTTCCGGCGTCCGCCTGACAGCTCTCGACGGCGACCCGAGGATCGCCGAATGGCCACTCCCTGAGTTGCTGTCCCGACTCGAGACCCTCACGAACGCGGCGTTCGACGGCCTCGCGGCCCATCTCACCCGAGGTCTCGTAGAACAGTCCCGGCCCGCCGTCGACGGACTGTGACCACGCGAGCGCCGCGCTCACGCGACCCGGATCGGCGGTCGTCGCTCGAGCCTCGACGACGGTCAGGCGTTCGCCGGCCGGGCCGAGATCGGGGGCGGTGCCGACGGCCTCGACATCGACATCGGCAGGGATGACGGAGGAGACCGAGACGAGATTGTAGTTCTCGACGCCCGCGGCCGCGAGTGCGGCGTCGTAGGAGGCCATCGACGTGGGGGCCGATGCCGACCCCCAGACGACTCGAATCGTGCTCATAGTCGCGTTCGGGGTTCGACGGCGTAAGGGGTTGCGATTCGTACGGACTACGAGGGTGTCATAGAACTATTCGCGTAGAATTGTTTTCACTTCGGTTTCGGTGAACCAACTGATACGTAGATCTGTATATCTCCCATTAAATATAAATGGCCACTCATTTAAAAGATTATATGAGCATTCTGTGGCAACTCGGATACGTCATAGCTGTCGTCCTTGGTCTTGCCTACGTTATACTTCCGAAGAGAATTCACACGTTTGGATTTGAGTTCCTTCGGCGTTCATCATCTGACCAATCTGAAGAGTCCAACACCCCTGTCTGGCTTTATCGCGGATTGGGTGTGCTATTTTTATTCATCGGCGTAACAGGATTCCTCTAAGAGGTATGTCACCTGAACTTACCGTTCGTCGGGTAGCCACAGAGAGGGTATGCGAACGGTTCTACGACACCCACACGGACTACTGGAAGTCGTTACCGGAGCGTCAGCAGGTCGGCTCGCGGTCGCTCCGGTAGTTACAGCAGACCGTATCAGGGCGGCGCTACGCCGAAGTCGATGTGATACTGGAAGACGGTTCGTAGTCCGGTTAGCGACCGAACAGAACCGCTCTACGGCCGTAGCCCAACGACCTCCAATCGCGTCGAATCAGCTTCTCGTGTCGTGGAACTCGGAGACGGATACGACAACATATAATAGTTATCATAAGAACATGTTCGCCATGAGACCAAGTGCGTACTCGCGGTGGCTGCTACGAGGAGACGACGCGTCGAACCGAATTCGGTCCATCTGGCGAATCGGCGTTCCGATCGTGGCTACGTTCGTCGTCGGTGGTATCGCCGTCCCTGGCACCGTGTCCCAACTCTTTTCGCTTGGGACCCTCTCGATGGCGTTCGTCAGTAACGCGTCGTTCGCCCTCGCAGCGCTCGGAGCGCTGGTTCTCGCCGCGCGCTATCTCGATCACCGACCGCTCCGTGCGTACGGGTTCGTCTTCGCTCGAGCGTGGTGGGCCGACCTCGTTGCTGGGGTGGTAGTCGGTGGTGTCCTCGTCGGGACAGCGTTCGGTCTCGCGTACCGTCTCGAGTGGGTCACCGTCCTCGACGTGTGGTCGACCGGAGATGCCGGCACCTTCGCTGGAGGGATCGTCCTCATGCTCGTCATCATGTTGTGCGTCGGATTCTGGGAAGAGGCAATATTTCGGGGCGTCGTCGTGACGAACGTCGCCGAAGGTCTTCGGACACAGCTTTCGTCCCCACAGGCGCTGGTCGGAGCCTGGACGGTGAGCACCGTCCTGTTCGGTGTTGTTCACCTCCCGCTCGGAACCGTTCCGGGCGATGCATCGCCCGTCGGAATGCTCGCCGTGTGGCTCTCGCTTGGCGGACTGCTGGGTCTCGCGTACATCTTCTCGGGCCAACTGGCGCTTCCAATCGGGATCCACTTCGCCGTGAACTACGCGACGAATAGCGTCTTTTTCGGCGGTGACCTGTTCCCGACCGTTCTCCGGACAGAAATTACGGCTCCGGAACTGTGGCATCCGATCGCTGGTCTCACGATGGTCCCCGGTCTCCTCGTCGCCTTCGGGCTCGTGATCGCGTGGTGTTACTGGCGGCGGGGTGAATCGGTGCTCGCCGTTCACATCTCGGAACGGCCGTCGAGAACGCCGTAACCGACCGATTGCGATTACTGGTAGAAGTAGCCCGCAGAGGAGACGACATCGCTCGAGTCGTCGTTTTCGATCTTCTCGAAGGCCTCGAGGAAGTCCTGGTGACGGACCTCCTCGCGGTCGTTACGGATGGCGAACATGCCGGCTTCGGTGGCGAGACTTTCGATTTCGGCCCCGGAGTAGCCCTCGGTATCGTCGGCGAGCTCGGCGAACTCGACGTCGTCGGCGACGTTCATGCCGCGGCTGTGGATCTCGAGGATCTGTTCGCGGCCGTCGCGGTCGGGTTCGGGGACTTCGATGAGACGGTCGAAGCGGCCGGGCCGAAGGATGGCACGATCGAGCATGTCGAAGCGGTTAGTGGCGGCGATGATACGGATCTCGCCGCGAGCTTCGAACCCGTCCATCTCCGAGAGCAACTGCATCATGGTGCGTTGAACCTCGGCGTCGCCGGAGGTTTTCGACTCCGTGCGTGTGGTCGCGATGGCGTCGATCTCGTCGATGAAGATGATGGCGGGTTCGCGCTCGCGGGCCATCTCGAAGAGGTCCCGAACGAGCCGCGAGCCCTCGCCGATGAACTTCCGGACGAGTTCGGAGCCGGCCATCTTGATGAACGTGGCGTCGGTCTTGTTGGCGACGGCTTTCGCGAGCATCGTCTTGCCGGTTCCGGGCGGTCCGTAGAGCAAGACCCCGCTCGGGGGCTCGATGCCGACCTCCTCGAAAATTTCGGGGTCGGCCAGTGGCTGTTCGACGGCTTCGCGAACTTCCCGAACCTGTTCGTCGATGCCGCCGATATCCTCGTAGCCGACGGCGGGCTTTTCGGTGATCTCCATCGACTGGGCACGCGCGTCGGTTTCTGCATCCAGAATTCGCTGGATCGCAAAGGAGTCGTTGACCGCGACGCGGTCGCCAGCCTCGACGCGGTCTGCCATCCGCGAGGAGACCTCGGTGAGCACCTCCTGGTTGTTGCCGTGCTGTTTGACGACGACCTCACCGTCGTCCATCACGTCCTCGACGGTCGCGATGTACAGCGACGAACTCTTCAGCGTCTCGTTTTCACGCTCGACGCGGTCGACCTTCTCGCGCAGACCCTGCCGGCGATCCTCGGCCTCCTCGAGTTGGCTCTCGAGTTGTTCGTGGACATCGACGAGATCCGCGTAGTGACCACGAAGCGCCTCGAGTCGCTCGTCGTCGGGGAGATCGGGATCGATATCGCGATGAGGTCGGTCGGGGAGAGACGGGCTTCGAGACATCCTGACGTGAACCGATAAGTTCTCGGTGATAAATGTGCCTTTGGGTCGCGGTCGGTTTTCGGGAGAGCGATACTTCCGATCGACGACTGCTCACTCGAGCAACGCGTCCATCTCCTCGAGACGTCGGCCGTAGGTCGAGAGCGCGCGGTCGATCGGGTCTGACGTGCTCATGTCGACGCCGGCGGTCCGGAGGAGTTCGAGCGGGTACTCGCGCGAACCACGCCGAAGGAACGCGAGGTAGTCCTCGGCTGCGTCGGGGTTCGGGTCGCTACCGGGACCGTCCGGAAGCACGTCGTCGACGATCGCGAGCGCGGCCGAGATGCCGGTCGCGTACTGGTAGACGTAGAACGCCCGATAGAAGTGCGGGATGCGCATCCACTCGCGAGCGATCCGGTCGTCGATCGCTGCCGGTTCGTAGTAGTCGCTCTTGAGCCCGCGGTAGAGGTCGTCCAGTCGGTCGGCCGTCAGCGGTTCGCCCTCTTCCTCGAGGCGGTGGGCTTCGTGTTCGAACTCCGCGAAGAGCGTCTGGCGGTAGAGCGTCGAACGCACGCGTTCGAGGAATTCGTTGAGGACGTGCTTGCGGAACTCGGGATCGTCGATGGTTTCGAGCAGGTGATTCGTCAGCAGCGCCTCGTTGACGGTGCTTGCGACCTCGGCGACGAAGATTTCGTAGCTCGAGTAGACGAACGGCTGTTCGTCTTTGGTCAGTTCGGAGTGCATCGAGTGGCCGAGTTCGTGGGCCAGCGTGTACATCGAGGCGATGTCGTCCTGGTAGTTCATCAGGATGAACGGCTGAGTGTCGTAGGTACCTCCGGAGTAGGCCCCCGACTGCTTGCCCTCGTTCTCGTAGACGTCGACCCAACGGGACTCGAGTCCGTCGGCGACACGGGACTGGTAGTCCTCGCCCAGCGGCTCGAGGGCGTCGACGACGTACTCGGTGGCCTGATCGTACTCGAGGTCGGGGCCCTCGTCGCCGGTCAGGGGCATGTAGATGTCCCACATCCGAACCTCGTCGACATCGAGTGCCTCGCGTTTGAGTTCGGCGTGATGGTGGAGTTTGTCGAGATTGTCGTGGACCGTCTCGACGAGCGTGTCGTAGACGGAAACAGGGACGTTAGGACCGTCCAGGGCGGCTTCTCGGGCCGTCTCGTAGTTGCGCGCCTGCGCCGTCTTGACGTCTGCTTTCACGCTGTTCTTGTAGGCCGCGGCGACCGTGTTTCGCATCTCGGACCACTCGTCGAAGTAGCCCTCGTAGACGCGCCGGCGAAAGTCTCGATCCGGGCGCTTGAGCAGATTCGTGAAGTTGCTCTGGGTGATCTCGACGGCTTCGCCCTCCGGATTTTCGACCGTGGGGAACGACATATCCGCGTTCGAGAGCATGTTGTACACGTCCCCAGTCGCGCCCGTGACCTCGCTCAGGTCCGCAAGCAGTTCCTCGACTTCCGCCGAGCGCGTGTGGGGTTTCATCCGCAACACGTCGTCGACGTAGTGGTCGTAGGTTGTGAGGGCGGGTTCGGTCTCCATCATCGCCTCGAACTCCTCGCGAGTCAGTTCCTGCAGTTCGGGCTCGATGAACGACGCCGCCGACTGGGCGTCGGCCGCGAGTGACTGCGCTCGAGCCGTCAGGGCCTGATACTGTTGATCCGTCGTGTCCTCGTCGCGGCGCATCCGGGCGTAGGCCGCGACCGTCGACACCTCGCGCATGATTTCGTCGCGCAACTCCAAGGCCTCGAGCAGCATCGTCGCGTCGTCGGTCAACCGTCCGTCGTAGGTCTGCAGTTCGTCGACGCGGTCGGCGACGCTCTCGTAGGCCGCCTCCCAGTCGTCGTCGCTCGCGTAGATACTCTCGAGATCCCAGGTATACTCCTCGTCGACCTCGGAGCGGTCGGGGACTGAACTCATAGCAGCCGGTTAGGAGTCGCGGTGGTAAAGCGTGTCGAAGCCCTGCGTGTCGTGAACACACCACCGTCGCGACCAGCCACGACCGCTACGGCCCGCTCAACCGGGGCGTTTACGAGGCGGCTTCGCCTCGAGTCAGGCGTCGACTATCCGACCCTCTGGGGGGACGCGGGACCTGTATCAAGACGCCCGACATCGCCGAAACCGAAATCAGATGCCGTTCAGTCGTCGTCCATGGGCGCGCTCACGGGCTCGACGCGTTCGCCGCGTGGCCCCTCGAGCTCCACGTCGGGCAACAGGTCCCGCAGATAGCGGCCGGTGTGTGAGTCCTCGAGGCGAGCGACATCTTCGGGCGTGCCGGTGGCGACGACATCGCCGCCGTGCTCGCCGCCTTCGGGGCCGAGGTCGATAATGTGGTCGGCGTTTTTGACGAGGTCGAGTTCGTGTTCGATGACGACGACGGTGTTACCGTTGTCGGTCAGGCGATGGAGTACGTCGATGAGTTTGCGCTCGTCCTCGCTGTGGAGTCCCGTCGTCGGCTCGTCGAGCAGGTAGAGCGTCTCACCGGAATCCTTTTTGCCCAACTCCTCGGCCAACTTGACCCGCTGGGCCTCCCCGCCCGACAGCGTCGTGGAGGGCTGGCCCAGTTTCATGTAGTCCAGTCCGACGTCTTTGAGCAGTTTCAGCCGGCGGCGGATCTGGCTCGAGGACTCGAAGAACTCGTAGGCCTCTTCGACGGACATCTCGAGGACGTCGGCGATGGTCGCACCCTTGTAGGTAACGTCCAGCGTGGCGTCGTTGTATCGAGCGCCGTCACACTCCTCGCAGGGGACGTAGACGTCCGAGAGGAAGTTCATCTCGATCTTCACCGTTCCCTGTCCGCCACACTCCTCGCAGCGTCCGCCTTTGACGTTGAAGGAGAAGCGTCCCTTTTTGTAGCCGCGCTGTTTCGAGAGCTTGGTCTGGGCGAACAGTTCGCGGATGTAGTCGAAGACGTTGGTGTAGGTCGCGGGGTTCGACCGCGGCGTGCGACCGATCGGGGACTGATCGATCAGGCGAACGGTCTCGATTTCCTCGAGCCCCTCGAGGCAGTCGTGATCGCCGGGGATGACGCTCGTGTTGTCGTTCATCTGGCGAGCGAGTCCCTTGTAGAGCACCTCGTGCATCAGGGTAGACTTGCCCGAGCCCGAGACGCCCGTAATAGCCGTAAAGCAGCCAAGCGGGATATCGACATCCAGATCGTCGAGGTTGTGCTGGCGCGCACCCAGAATCGTCAATGCACCCTCGGGATCACGTCGCTGCTCGGGAACGGGGATCTGTCGACGACCGGAGAGGTAGTCGCCGGTGATCGACTCCTCGCACGCTTTGAGTTCGTCGACGGAACCGTTGACGACGACCTCGCCGCCCCGCTTGCCGGGGCCGGGCCCCATGTCGATGACGTTGTCCGCCCGGCGCATCGTCTCCTCGTCGTGTTCGACGACCAGTAGGGTGTTGCCCAGATCCCGAAGCTCCTCTAAGGTGTCCAACAGGCGGTCGTTATCACGTTGATGGAGCCCGATCGAGGGCTCATCTAAGACGTACAGGACCCCGACGAGCCCGGAGCCGATCTGGGTCGCGAGTCGAATCCGCTGGCTCTCGCCGCCCGAGAGGGTCGAAGCCTCCCGATCGAGTGTGAGGTACTCGAGGCCGACCTCGACCATGAATCCCAGCCGGGCGCGAATCTCTTTGAGGATCTCCTCGGCGATGACCTTCTCGCGCTCGGTGAGGTCGGCTTCCATCGACTCGAAGTGGGCGAGGGCGTCGCCGATCGACAGCGCGTTGATCTCGGTGATCGCGGTGTCGTCGACCAGCACGGCTCGACTCGCGGGTTTGAGTCGGGTGCCGTCACAGGCCGGACACTCCGTGACCGACATGTAGTCCTCGATGTGTTCCCGGGTCGAGTCCGAATCCGTCTCGACGTATCGACGCTCGAGGTTGGGGATCACGCCCTCGAAGCGCTTTTTCTTGCGCCGGGTGCCGTTTTTGGTCTGGCGCTGGAACAGCACCTGGTCGCTCGTCCCGTAAAGAAACGCCTGTTGGACGTCGGCCTCGAGCTCTTCGAACGGGGTCGACAGCGAGACATCGAAGTGCTCGGCGACGGCGTCGAGTCGCGTCTGGTAGTACGAGCGGTTGTAACTCCAGGCCTCGAAGACGTGTTTTAGCGGCTTGGACTCGTCCTGGACGACGAGATTCTCGTCGACCTCCTTGGTCTCGCCCAACCCTTCACACTCGGGACAGGCACCGTGTGGCGAGTTGAACGAAAAGGAGCGCGTCTCGATTTCGGGGACGTCGATCCCGCAGTGCGTACAGGCCAGATCCTTCGAGAACTCGACGACGAAGCGGTCGTCCTCGTCGGTCTCGTCTCCCAGCGCACCCGTCCGGCGCGCTTCCTCACCCAGATAGCTCGCGACGTCTTCGGGCGGCTCCGGCAGGATGAGCTTCAGCACGCCCTCTGCCTCCTCGAGGGCGGTCTCAACGCTGTCGACGATCCGCGGGCGGGCCTCGGTACTCACCTTCACGCGGTCGACGATGACGTCGATCGTGTGATCGAAGTTCTCGTCTAAGTCGGGCGTCTCGAGCGTGAGATCGTGTTCCTCGCCGTCGACCTCGACGCGGGAGTAGCCCTCCGAGACGAGTTCCTCGAAGAGGTCCTCGAAGGCCCCTTTCTGGTCGCGGACGACCGGCGCGGCGAGTTTGGCCCGGGTTCCGTCCGGGAGCTCCAGCAAGCGTTCGACCATGTTCTGGGCCGATTGCTCGCCGACCTCGCGGCCACACTCCGGACAGTGTGGCGTGCCGACGCGGGCGTACAGCAGCCGGAGGTAGTCGTGGAGTTCGGTGACGGTCCCGACGGTCGATCGAGGGTTGTTCGCGGCGTTCTTCTGGTCGATCGAGATCGCCGGCGAGAGCCCTTCGACAGTCTCGACCTGGGGTTTGTCCATCTGGCCCAGGAAGTTCCGAGCGTAGGCCGAGAGGCTCTCAATGTAGCGCCGTTGGCCCTCGGCGTAGACGGTCTCAAACGCCAACGACGACTTTCCCGACCCCGAGAGACCGGTGACGACGGTAAACTCCTCGCGGGGAATCGTGACGTCGAGGTCCTTGAGGTTGTGCTCCTCTGCACCCCGCACCTCGATGTAGTCCTTGCTCATGCGTAGTAGATTGGTGACTGCAGTAGTGTGGGACTCGCTGCTCGATTCACTGTGAATGAGTCAGTGGCTGCAACGACTTAACGAGTCTGAAAGCCCGTTAGCGTGGTTCGTGCTAGCAACCAGCTCGAATGGTGGTCGGCAGTCACCCGTGTGGTGGTGTCGACCTGGCTGTGAATCGCCTCGGGGTCAAGCCCCGGGGCATTCTCCTATACCGCCTGTAAAACGACCGAACGCCCGAACCGATCCGAAGACCGTCGGTCAGGCAGCCTCCTCTCGCTCTGCGCGTTCGCGGATGACATCTTTGAGGTCGTCGGCGTCGCGTAGCTTCTCGAGTTCGTCGCGTTCGACGAGTGCGGTGCCGTCGACCGACTCCTGTTTCGCGCGGTCGACGACGTAGACCGACTGCGTGCGGGTGACGTGGCTGATCGAACTCATGATGCGCGCTCGCTTCTCGGCGGCTTTGGTGAACTCCGAGTGGCCGGTGAGGACGACTTCGTCGTCGCTGTCGTCTGCATCACGACTGACGGCCTTGAACGGCGAGCGAGCCGTCGGATGGACGCGATAGCCGGCGCGGGTAAAGACCGCGACGACCTGTTCGTCGTCGGGGTCGGCTTCGGGGTCGTCGGGCGTCGTCTCGGTCTCGTGAACGTCGTCGGCACCCTCGAGGACATCGACAGGGCTGGTCAGGGGCGCTTCGAACAGCTCCTGAAGTGCCATCGCGACCTCGACGGAAGCGTTCATGCCGTCTTCGTACTTCGAGACGGTGCGTCTCGAGACGCCGAGTTCGCTCGCGAGTTGGCCGAGGCTCCAGTCTCTGTCCTCGCGTTTGTCCGCGAGCAGGTCGCCGTCGATGTTGACGTAGAGGCCGCCTGGGGCGGCGTAGATCAACGGCGGAACGTCCTCGATGAACAGGTTGTACGCCGTATCGGGGCTAAACACCGGCACGCCGTGACGGAAGTAGACGACATCGGGTTTGAGGTCCTCGTCGCGACTCCGGAGGCCGATGACCAGCGGCGTCGCCTCGAGGTAGGTACCGAGCCGGCGCATCTCGTGGCCGGTGGCCTCGTTGAACGCGTCGATGTTGCCGAGAATCTTGACCAGGATCAGGTCCTCGCCGCGGCGGGCCGCGATGTCGAAGCTCTTCGGTCGGATCGCACACCGGTCGCTCACCACGAAGCCTGCGTCCTCGAGCATCGCGGTCACGTTGCCGACCAGTGCGGAACGGGACATAGACGTACGTAAGCTATTCCTCGTATAAGAGCTTTGTCCCGGTATGTCCGGGTGCCGTGTCGCGATTCGGTCCCCAACCGGCAGCACAGTTATATACGATCGGTCCCCCGCTGGCGAAACGCGTTAGCCGCTCGCGCCCGAAGAGCCGGCGATGACAGTCGTCGGGTTCGACGATACCGACTCGAGGGAACGCGGGATGTGTACGACCTACGTCGCGACGCAGGTCGCCGAGCGACTGCGTCGAGAGCGTGCTCCCGAGGGCAGCGCCGCGAGGACCGACGACAGCTCCGCGACGACCGGCGGTTCGGCGGCGACTGATCCGATCGCTCGCATCCTCCTCGTCAGACTCAATCCCGCCGTCGAGTACAAGACGCGGGGCAACGCCGCCCTGGCGATCCACACCGACTGCGATCCCGACCAAGCGTTCGACATCGCTCGCGACTGTCTCGAGTCGCTTGCCGAAACCGACGACGAGCGGACAAACCCTGGATTGGTCGTCGCCGACCACGACGCCGATCCGAATTCGATCCCCGAAGACGTAGCGACGTTCGCCCAGCGAGCGATTCGAGACCACCTCGAGCCGGCCGACGCCGTCGCCCGCTGCCAGCGCCACGGTTATCGAACCTGGCACGCGGGCACCGGCCGGGGACGCATCGGCGCGCTCGCCGCCATCGGGAGCTGGCGCGCGCTCTCCGAGTGGACCTACGAGCAGATCGTCTACCGTCAGTCGGATCGGTGGGGAACGGACCGCGAGGTCGACCACGAGAGCGTCTTCGCCGCCGCCGAGGACGGCTATCCCGACGTCTGGGATACGGTCGATCGCGGCGAGGACGAGACCGTCTGCGTCCCTCACACGCCCGGCCCGATTCTGTACGGCATTCGCGGCGACGATCCCCGGGCGGTGCGGACGACCGCCGATCACATCGAGAGCGAACCCGTCGCCGAGTCACAGCTGTTCGTCACGAACCAGGGCACCGACGTCCACCTGCAGGCAGGGTCGATCGCCGCCGCTCGAGACGGACGCTCCTATCGTCTCGAGGGCCGGGTCGCGACCGAGCCCGAGACCAGACGCGGCGGCCACGTCTTCGTCGACCTCGTGTCTACCGACGATGAGACGGCCGCCGAAGCCGGCGGCGAACCGTCTCCGCGGCTCACCTGCGCCGCCTTCGAGCCGACGAAACGCTTTCGCGACCGCGTCAGAGCCCTGCGTGTCGGCGATCGCCTCACCGTCTGTGGCGAGATTGCAGACGGAACGCTGAAACTCGAGAAGTTCGCCGTGCGAGAGCTCGTCACTACCGAGCGGGTCACGCCGACCTGTCCCGACTGCGAGCGGCGGATGGAAAGCGCCGGCCGCGACCAGGGGTATCGGTGTCGGGACTGCGGGACGAGCGCAGCCGAGAAAGCGACGGTCCCGCTCGAGCGCGACCTCGAAGTGGGCTGGTACGAGGTGCCGCCGTGTGCACGTCGCCACATCGCGACGCCGCTGATCCGGGGCGGGTTCGACGCGCCGATTCATCCGGAACGGTAGTCTCGAGCCGGATCGAACGGAATTCGACGCTCGCCGCTACCCTCCGGTAACCTGGGTAACGAACCCATACGTTGACCTGACTCTCCGCTCTGGTTGCACGTACGACGCTCTCCGATGGACGGGACAGCTACCGACGAATCGAACTCGAGGACGATCCCCTGGGACTCCGGAACGTTCTACGTCATCCTGAGCAGTTCGCTGATGGGCGTGATGGGCGTCTCGCTCATCAGCCCGGTATTGCCACAGCTACAGGCCGTCTTCGACGTGTCGGACGCCCAGATCGGACTCGTCATCACAGCCTACACGCTTCCGGGCGTATTTCTGACGCCCTTTATCGGCCTGATCGCGGACCGGATCGGGCGGCGGCGCGTCATCATCCCTCTGTTGTTCATCTTCGGCGCCGCGGGCGCGGGGATGGCGCTGGCGACCTCCTTCACCGAACTACTGGCGCTTCGGTTCCTCCAGGGGATCGGCGCGAGCGCGCTCGTCACGCTCGCGGTTACCCTGATCGGCGATGTCTACGAGGGCGGCCGTCAGAACGCCGTCATGGGCGTCAACTCGAGCATGCTCGGCACGGGCGCGGCGCTGTATCCGTTGATCGGCGGCGGGCTGGCGGGGATCCGGTGGAACGTGCCGTTCCTGTTTTTCGGGGTCGGCATCCTCGTCGGCGTCTTCGCGCTCGTCGTCCTTCCGGAACCCGACGGCCAACAGTCGACCGACGTTCGGACGTATATCCGTCGGCTACGAGACGTGTCCACCGATCCGCAGGCGGCCGCCATCTTCGTGGCGATCTTCGTCATCTTTTTCGTCTTCTACGGGGCCGTTCAGACGGCGCTGCCGTTGTTACTCAGCGACGAATTTGCACTCACGTCTGGCGAGATCGGCGTGACGCTCTCGATGGTCGCGGTCGCTAGCGCCACCGTCTCCTCGCAGTACGGCCGGATCTCCCAGTGGCGAACCGCGCCCGAACTGGTCGCACTCGGCTTCGTCGCCTACGGGATCAGCCTGCTCGGCCTCTGGATCGCGCCGTCGCCGATCTTCGTCGGCCTCTCCCTGCTCGCCTTCGGCGTCGGCTTCGGGATTGTCATGCCGTCGGTCGATACGACGATCGTAACCCTCGTTTCGAACCGGCTCCGAGCCGGCATGATGGGAATGCGAACGAGCGTCCTCCGTCTCGGTCAGACCCTCGGCCCGGTCGCGTTTACGTTCCTCGCCGAGACCGCCTTCGAGACGTCGACGACTGGCTACCGCACCCTCATCCTTGGCTTCGGCCTACTGATCCTCGCTTCGGGGCTACTCGCGTATCCGTTCCTCCGGCGATAACTCGAGTGATCCATCGAGACCGGCGGCGTCGACCCCGTCCAGTACCGATCCGAACCCACTCGAGAGTTGCCACGCCAGAGCGGAGCCGCTATATAAAGCAAGCAGAGATATGCGGCACCACGGTTATCGACGACGACCTCGTTCGGAGCAGTATGCAACGAAACGTCGGCGGACTCGATCGTATCGTTCGTGGCGTCCTCGGCATCTGGCTCGTCGTCGCCTTCGCGGCCTACCGGGACGACAAGCGAGAGCGAGCGCTCGTCGCTGCCATCGCTGGCGCCGGACTCCTCCAAAACGCGCTGGTGCGGTACTGCGGCGGCAATCACCTTCTCGGTATCGACACCACTTGATACGGGCTGATGTCGGTCCGTTCCGGTCATCGCTGGATCCGCTTGAGCGATGACCGGGACAACGCGACACCGATCCGTCTGAGACGGGCGTCCTGGGACGATACGCTACGAGTCCACGACGTATCGGCCGCGATTCTCCACCGCACGCAGGCGCTCGAGTACTTGCTCGTCGCCGACCTCGCGATAGCCATCGCGGACGGCCTCGCACAACCGGTCGGGGTCGTCTGTGGTCCCGACGAGACTCTGCTCGAAGACGTGCAGATCCATCGCGTAATCCTCGACGTGATCGGTGTGATAGCCGAGACCGAAGTCGATGAGCCACGTGCGGTCTCGCTCGCCGCTGGCCGTCGAGCGGGTGCTCGAGCCCCCGCCACTGCCGACGCGAACGTTTCGCGTCGTCGGATCGCCGTGGACGAAGCCGGCCTCGTGGATGGTCGCGAGGTGACGGCCAACGGTCCGAACGCGCTCGATCGAGACCGCGTCTCGGAGGTCGGCCTCGCCGACGTACTCGAGTTCGAGGCGCGCGTCGTGAGGGTCGACGTCCGAGAGAACCGGCGTCGGCACGCCCTCGCGGCGAGCGAGACTCGTCAGGCGTGCCTCGAGGGTCGTCCGCTCGCGGCGAAGGCGCTCGTCGAGTTCGGGGTGGCGGTAGCGCTTCGGTCGGCGACGCTTCGTCGCTCGCCCGCTCGCGGGGTCGAGGTCGACGACGGCTTCGGCACCGCGGATCTCGCGTTCGGCCTCGAGTCGGTCAGCGCGCGTGCGATCGTCGCCCTCACGCCAGGTCACCGGCACCTGGTCGGGGCGGAAGTTCGGATCGACCCGAGAGTGCTCGATGGCGAGCGTGTCGCCGGCCGCGTACATCTCCGCGCCGAGGACGGCGATCATCCCGGCGTTGTCCCGGAGGAATCGCGGCTCGGGCGCGTGAAAGTCGGCGCCGCGCTGGGCACACATCGACGCGAGCATCGCCCGCAGGCGGGCGTTCTGGCCGACGCCGCCACCGAGGACGAGCTCGTCGCGACCGGTCACCGATAGCGCGCGCTCGGCGACCTCGGTCAACATGGCGAAGATTGTCTCCTGCAGCGAGAAGCAGACGTCCTCGACGGGAATCTCGTCGTCGTAGCGCTGTTTGGCCGCGCTCATGATCCCCGAAAAGGAGAAGTCCATCCCCTTGACGACGTAGGGAAGATCGATGTACTCGCCGTCGTCGGCCGCCGCCTCGACTTTCGGTCCGCCGGGATGGGACCAGCCGACGTGGCGGGTGAACTTGTCAATGGCGTTGCCCACGCCGGTGTCCATCGTCTCCCCGAGGACGCGATAGCGACCGTTCCGATACGCGAGCAAGTGGGCGTTCGCGCCGCTTGCGTTCAGACAGATCGGCGAGCCAAAGGCGGCGGTGTGGCGTCCGATCTCGAGGTGAGCGACCATGTGGTTGACGCCGACCAGCGGGACCGCGAGGGCCTGGCTCAGCGCACGGGCCGCCGTCGCGACGATGCGCAGGCAAGGGCCGAGTCCGGGGCCCCGAGAGAACGCGACGGCGTCGACCGGCGGTTCCGAGTCGGGACCGTCGAACGTCTCCCGGGCGTGCTCGAGGACTCGCTCGACGACGCGGGGGATCGCGTCGTGCATGTGTTCGGCGGCCTCGCGCGGGTGAATGCCGCCGCTCTCCGGTTCGTAGGCATCGGTCTCGATGAAAACGGCATCGATGCCGGCCGCAGTGTCGTAGACGGCCGCGCTGGCGGCCCAGGCGGTGCCTTCGATACCGAGTATTCGTGTGTGGCTCATACGGTCTGGTGTAACTATTTCTCGGCGCACTCGGACAGTGGGTTGCGAACGCGCCGAAAACGACGTACAGCAGTCCGTCTCACGAGTCGAGCGCAGTCACTCGCTCGTTACGCCCACTCGGTGTAGCCACACTGACCGCAGTGCTGGCGGTCGCCATGGTCCGCGAGGAACGTGTCGCCACAGCGGGGACACTGCTCGCCCTCGACGGATCCGTCGTCGCCGTAGAGATCGTAGCGGGCCATCTTAGGCTTCCTCCGCTTCGACGTCTGCGTCGTCCTCGGTGTCGACACCGATCTTGTTACGCTCGAGCATGTGGTCCTGCTCGACATCGCGGGCGTTGTCGGCGGTCTCGTACACTTTTGCTTCGCCGACGGTCTTTCGCATGCCGAATTTCGTCTTGAGGGCGCGAACGACGACCTCGTCGGCGTCCTTGTTCAGTTTGGCGGCGAGACTGTCCCGAACCTGCAGACGCTCGGGCGTGGCCTCGTCGTGGGTCAGTTCGAAGGTGACGTCGGTCCGATGCAACATGGGATTCTCCGTTTCGGAGATGATGTCGATATCCATGATATCACTCAGTTACTCTACTATCCCCGTGTAGCGCCTAAAAGGATTTCGAAGCACCCCACCGCGGATCGATCGGTCGCCGCCGCCAGCGCGGGAGCGATCGAGCGCTCGCGTCACGTATCGGTCGTCCTCGTCGTATAGAAAGATATTCACGTCACTCGAGAGATCACTCGAGCGATGCCCTCCAGACGCAGCGTCCTCGCAGCCGGCGGTCTCGTCGCCGCCGGACTGGCCGACAGCGTGCGGGCGGTCGTCGACGGCCCGGAGCCGAATTCGGCGGTGTCGACGGCATTCACAGAGACGGTCGACTGGCCGATGGTCCGCTACGACGCCGCGGGGACCGGCTACAACCCCGATGCCTCGGGGCCGACAGACGACGTTCGAGTGCGGTGGGAATACGAAATCGACCATGGCGAGTTCGCCTGGCAAGCCCCGATCCTCGCCGGCGACACGCTGTTTGCGACCGGCCGCGATTCGATTATCGCCCTCGAGCGTGAGACGGGCGACGTTCAGTTCACCCGATCGGGCGCGTTCCGTTCAGCGCCGGCCCACGCCGAAGCGAGTGCGTATCGAACCGATACGCTCGCGGTCAGTAGCCCCGACAGCATCGACGGGCTAAACGCCGGCGGCGGCTACGAGCTGTTCGGCCTCGAGTTCGGCAGCCAGCGGTGGCGAAGCGTCGGCCGCGGTCTCGACACGCCGTTCCGGTCCGACCCGACGACTCGACCGCCCGTGACCGACGGCGAGACGGTGTACGCGATCGCGCCCAACGCCCACCGCGCGGTGGCGATCGACGCCAGCAGCGGCGACCTCGAGTGGGAGTTTTCGATCGACGAGCTCCCGCTGGCCACACCCTATCGACCAGTGGTCTGGGACGACACCGTCTACCTCGTCGGCTTGCCGACGACTGTCGCCGCGATCAACGCCGAATCGGGGACCAGACGCTGGGCCACCGGCTTAGAGCAGATCGATCTCCTCCCGCCGACGGCGACCCCCGAGGGCGTGCTGGTGCCCGGCAATCGGCAGGTATCGCTGCTCGGACACGCCGACGGCGACGTGCGATGGGAGTACACCCACGACGGGAACGCGGACGACGGCAGGGTCGCCGTCGCCGAGGGAACCGTGTTCTGCACCGACGGCGAGGGAAGCCTGCACGCGATCGACCTTGAGGAGGGCACCGAACGCTGGACCGCGGATACCGAGTACAGTTTCCAGACGAATCCTGTCGTCGCCGACGGCGTCGTCTACCTCGGCGATTTTCGGTGGGACGAGCTACTGGCGTTCGACGCCGAGACCGGTGAGTCCCTACTCGCCTACGACGACGGGGCCGGCTTCTCCCAGCCGATCTTCGGCGACGGCGTCTGCTACGTCGTCGAAAACCAGCGCATTCTCGCACTCGAGGAGGCCACGTAACCATGACCGACGATTCGACGCCAGACACCGACGGCGACACCGAGACCACACCCGCTGACGAGTTCGAGAACTCGCGGACGCTGGAGGATCCGTCCCATCCACTCGTGCGAGCGGGCAGACACGTTCGCCGTGATCCGTGGCTGCTCGTCCCGTTTTTCCTCGTCGGAGTCGCCCTTACCGCACTCGACTGGCTGCGCCGACAGGATCCCATCCCGACCCTCGAGCAAACGGCGTTCGACGGAGCCACCCTCGACGTACAGATCGAGTTCGCCGGCTATCCGACCGGCGTTACCCAGACGGCGGTGTCGCTCGAGTCGCTGGTCGACCTCTACCCGCAGTTGTTGGTCTGGGGGATCGCTAGCTACGTCCTCCCGCTGCTGGCGGTTGCCGCTGCCGGCGCGTATACGATGGCTCGAGCGATGGGTCGGGAGCCGTGGCTCGCGGCGACCGGGTCGCTGTTTGGATTCGCGCTCGCTATCGACCTGGCACAACGACTGTTCGGCTCGATCGACGCCCTGCAGGGGATGGGGCTGTGGTGGGGCCTCCCGATACTCGCGCTCTATCTCCTCGTCATGGTGCGGCTGTTCGCCGTTCCCGGCTTGCTCGTCGCCGGTCGCGGACTGCCGACCGCCATTACGGAGAGCTCCCGTCGGATCGCTGGACGTGGCTGGGGTATCTTCGGCCTCGTGCTCGCGTTCGGCCTCGGCGCGTGGCTGCTCGCCGGCGTCTCGAGCGTCGGCGCGTTGCTTAGCACGGCCATCGTCGCGCCCCTCCACGCCGTGACGATCGTTACCGTACTCGGTCTCGAGGGCGACGAGTGAGCGACGCCGACACCACTGCGAGTCCGCGTGGAGTCTGACTCTCGAGTTCGTCGGCCCAGTCGATGTCGACTCGCTCCCAGCGACCGCCGAAGTCCTCGGAGACGAACAGCCCCCGATTGGAGAGTCCGTAGACGACGCCGCCCTCGCCGGTCGTCCCGAAGACCGCGCGGACGACACCCTCGCCCGTCGGGAGCCCGGTATCCTCGAGTCGTTCCCAGGCCGTATCGGCGGCGTCCTCGTCTCCCGCCGCGGATCGTCGGTAGACGTACGACTCGGCGCGCTCGGCCGTGTGGGCGCTCGAGGCGCCGCTAGCGCTCGAGACGATCACCGATCCGGGATCGCCAGGGTCGCGAGCGAGGCCCCAGCAGTAGGTGTGCTCAAGGCCGGCCTGTGGATGCACCCAGGACTCGCCGCCGTCGTCGCTCTCGGCGTAGCCGTCGCCCGCGGCGGTGTAGACACGCCCCTCGCGGTCGGGGTGGGTCGCGAGCGTGTGATTATCCCGGCGCGAACCCTCGGGTCGTTCGTGCCAGGTCTCGCCGCCGTCGTCGCTGTAGACGAACGCGCCCGCCTCGATCCCGACGTAGAGACGGTCGGGATCGAACGGATCGACCTCGAGCCAGCGGACGTGATGGGTGTGTGGCCGCGGCGGGAACGACCACTCGTTGGCTGAGGGGAGATCGACGATTCCCTCGAGGTGGGTCCAGGAATCGCCGCCGTCCGTACTGCAGTAGACGCGGCTCGGTTCGGTGCCGGCATAGACCACGTCGGCGTCGTGGGGACTGATCGCAAGCGACGTCACCGCCTCGCTGTCGAACACCGCGTCGGTCTCGAGCCGTTCGAACGTCTCGCCGCCGTCGGTCGTTCTGAACAGGCCGTCATCGAACGTGCCGACGAACGCGCTATCGGGCGCGTCGTTCGAGGCGACGACACACTCGAGGTCGTGGCCCTCGAGACGAGTTTCGGTCCCCCAGCCGTCGCCACCGGCTTCCCCTGGGGATCGACAGACGAGCAACCGATCCCTGAGTGCGGCGTAGACGCTTGCCATACCGACCGTACGATCCGCTCGTACAAACCGCTTGGCTGCCTGGCCACCCGCCGAGTAGCAACGGAAATAACCAAGCAACAGTGATCGAAACGATCGTTACGATCGTTGGCGGTGGCGTTCGGCGCGCTGTTTCGCCGACTCCGCCAGCAGACGGACCTGCAAACCGGCTACCGTGACATACCGATCCTCGAAGACGAGACGTTGCGATGGCGGCGAGCTGACGGCACGCCGTCGCGGACCGCCGTCACCGGTGTGGCCGCCGAGCACGTACTCGGGCCGTTCGCTCGCAATATCATCGGCGCCAAACGAGCCGGAACGCGAATCCAATCGTTGCTCGCCGACGAACTCGAGGGGGACTCGGCGGCGAGTCCGACGAACCGCTACTCGGCGCTATTTTCCGACTAAGAGTGGCTCGCAGCGCCGTCTCGAGTTCGGACGCAGTCGTTTTAACAACACGCCCTCCAGAATTGGCAATCCATTTGTCGATGGCAACCGTCGGTCGGGGATACCGTGGGCAATTCCACCGACAGCGACCCGGACGAAACTGGGCCAGACGCGCGTCTGTCGCGCGACCGGCCGCGAACAGGGACTGATCGGCAAGTACGATATCTGGCTCTGCCGACAGTCGTTTCGTGAGATGGCTCGAGACATGGGGTTTCGAAAGTACGACTGATCGCTCGAGGTGTTCGGACGCGTCGTCGGTATCGGCGACGACACCACGATAGCAACGGCTATCGTAGCCACTGCAAGTCAATGCACACCTGATCGCACGACGAACGCGCGGTTCCGAGCGAACAGCACGAGCGAGAACCGCGGAACGGCGAACGGGGAACGGCGTGACTCGTGAGTGGGCTGTGCGATCAGGTGTAAATCGTTTCATACGGTTTACTGTAAGTCGTTACCGCCGAAACCGCGACCCGTCTGCGGTTTCGCCGGTAAATCGTTACAGCAATCCGTATCAGTCGTCATTATAGGGCGACTCGATGTCGAACGCATCCTCGTCGATGGCAACGCCACCGAGCAGACACTCGAGTGCACCGACGGCCAGGACGAACGAGACGAGCAGCGAGATCGCGGCCTGGGCGAGTCCCCAGCCACCGGTACCGACCAGCAACTGCACGAACCCGAGCGTACTCGAGCCGATCGCCAGCAGTGCCAGTCCGACGGCGGCGACGCGCGGCCAGCCGACGCGGACGGTCCCGAGCGAAAGACGATCGCGGCGGCCGGCGAGAATCACGAGGGCGCCGCCGACGCCGAACCACGCGATCGGGAGAAGTTGGGCCGGCGCCGTCGGTACGTCGGCGATCGCTAGCAATACGACGACCATCGCCAGCGTGAGTGCGCCGCCGCCGGCGAGCGTCCGACGGATACGGTCCCTGCTGTGCATACCACCTCGTTTCGGAGCATCCTCGGTAACGATTCGGATTTCGACCGATCGCCGACGCGCACGCACGTTTCTGAAATTCTATAGTTTCGTGGCGGCCCACAATATATCACAGGTGACGTGGTAACGCCCACCATGACACGAACGCGAGCCACGACGCTCGAGGGCGTCCAATCACGCGTTGTCGACACCGACCGCCTCGAGACCCACTATCTCGAGTCTGGGTCCGACGACGGCGAGGGCACGGTCGTATTCGTCCACGGCAACGTCTCGTCATCTCGGTTTTTCGAGGACGTAATGGCCGCGCTCCCCGATCGGTACCACGCTATCGCACCCGATCTTCGAGGGTACGGCGACTCGGAACGAAAGCCGGTCGACGCGACGAACGGCTTCGGGGGATTCGAGCAGGACCTCCGATCGCTGGTCGATGCGCTCGAACTCGAGGTGCCGCTGACGCTCGTCGGATGGTCCAACGGCGGCGGCGTGGCGATGCGCTACGTGATCGAACAGCCCGACGACGTCGACTCGCTGGTGCTTGTCAACCCCGTCTCGCCGTACGGATTCGGCGGGACGAAAGACCTCGATGGAACGCCGTGTTTCGACGACTACGCCGGCTCCGGCGGCGGGATCGGGAACGATCCGTTCGTCGAGGCACTCGGGGCTCGCGATCGCAGCGAGGAAGGCGAAGCGTCCCCCCGAAAGATCCTCCGAACGTACTACGTCGCCCCCTCCTACACCTTCGATTCCGATCGCGAGGAGTCGTATCTGACGGGCATGCTCGATACGACTACCGGCGACGAGCACTACCCTGGGTCGTCGGTCCCGAGCGAGAACTGGCCCGGCGTTGCACCCGGCGAAACGGGGGTCAACAACGCTATTTCGCCGAAGTACTGCGACCTCGAGGCGATCACCGAGATCGACGCCGACGCGAAACCACCGATCCTGTGGATTCGCGGCGACGCCGACCAGATCGTCTCGAACGAATCGCTGTTCGACCTCGGCGCGCTCGGACGAATGGGCGAAGTCCCGGGCTGGCCCGGCGAAGATGTCTTTCCACCCCAGCCGATGGTCGATCAGACGCGAGCCGTCTTCGAACGCTACGCCGACCGCGGCGGCCAGTTCGAGGAAGTCGTCTTCGGCAACACCGGCCACACGCCCCACGTCGAGGTGCCCGGCGATTTTAGACGGCGTCTCGAGGATGTCCTCGAGTGAGGGTGTGGATCGGTCCAGGGTCAGACGATGTCGAGTGTGTCGCGGTCGGCGCCGGCGAGTTCGACCAGCGCGTCGGCCTCTAAGAGGTGGCAGTCGCCCGGCACCACGAGCAGGTGCAGCGGGTCGCCGAAGTCGCGGTCGGCGAGATCGGTCATCGTCCCGGCCTCGACGAGGGGATCGGGGCTGCCGGCACGGGCGACGACGACGCCGACGAGGTCCGGGTACTCTTCGGCGAGCAGTTCGGCACCGATGTCGGCGGTCATATACTCGTCTGCGTCGGTGCGGTCGTGGCCGATCTTGATGTCCAGGTAGACGACGGTGTGGAGGCCGTCGGCGCGATTGTCGTCGATCGTTTCGGTGACGCTCGCGGGGAGGCCGTCGGCGCCGTGGGCGTAGGGAAAGGGCAGCGTCGTCGCCTTGCCGAAGCGATAGTTCTGGAGGCCGGTCAGTGAACTCGTCGCCGTCTGGGCGGTGATCCCGTGGACGACCCGTGTCTCGATCCCGCGCTCGTGGGCTCGCAATCGAAGATCGACGTGGGTCGTCGAGATCATCGTATCGCCGGCGGTCAAGAAGGCGACGTCCTCGTCCTCGGCGGCGTCGAGGATATCCTCGGGACGTTGCTCGACACCGGCTCGGTCTCGGACCTCGATATCGACATCGTGGTGGGACTCGAGGTCGGCCACGCTCGTCCCGATCAACTCGCTGGTGTAGAACTCGGCGTAGGCCCGGTTGGCGTCCCGCAACGCCCGTTGGCCCTCGACGGTTATCGAGCGCTCGTCGTAGAGCCCCAGACCGATGAAGGTGAGCATACCCGTTGTAGTGTGAGACATCGGTAGAAGGTTTCGAGTCGTGGCGCCCGAGACGATTCGTCGGCGAACTGGCAGCACTACAATACATGAGTTAGCTGGACCTAAATATATAGTTGTGTATAGTAAACTTATTATTCTCTGTCGGACAATAGTCGTCTGATGGATCTCAGTCCGATCGCGGAGGACTATCTCAAAGCGATCTATCATCTCGAGGACGGACACCAGCGGCCAGTTCGTACCGCCGAGATCAGCGAGGAACTGGGTGTAACGTCCCCCTCAGTCTCGAGTATGATCGATACGCTCGACGAACGCGGGGTCGTCGACTACACGCCGTACAGGGGCGTCGAGTTGACCGACCGGGGCGAGGAGGTCGTTTTGCGTCTCGTCAGGAACCACCGCCTGCTGGAGACGTTCATGATGGAGTGTCTCGACTACTCGTGGTCGGAGGTTCACGACGATGCCGACCGACTCGAACACCACGTCAGCGACGAACTGGCCCGACGGCTCGAGGCGTTTCTCGGCGAGCCGTCGATGGACCCACACGGGGATCCAATCCCCGACGCGGAGCTTTCGATGCCGGAGGAGTCGCCATACACACCGCTTACCGAATACGAGGTCGGTGAGACCGTCGTCGTCGACCAGGTACCACATCGCGATCCGGATATTCGTGAGTACCTGTCTCGACACGGAATTGGGCCGGGAACGCGCCTCACCGTCGACGAGATTTCGCCGATCGATCTCGTTACCGTCGTTCCCACGTCCGACGGCCAGCCCGTCTCGTTACCGACGTACGTCGCACGACGACTCGGCGCTCGAGCAGCACCGCGGAATGAGAATGGTTTTTAGAGTGATCTAATCTATAGATTTGAGTCATAAAATTCAAATACCGGTCCACTAAACGGGAGAGTGATGAGTGATACTCCATCGCAGCGAGATGGCACACGTAGCGTGTCGCGCAGACGATTCACTGCCTTCGGTGTGGGAGCGCTCGCGACCGGTCTGGCTGGATGTATCGGGGGTGCTTCGGACGACGACCCCGAGGATCAGAACGTCGCAGTCGCGTCGTTCTTTACGTTCTACGACTTTACCCGGCAGATCGCCGACGAAACGCCGATGTCGGTCGACAATCTCGTTCCCGTTGGCCTCCACGGCCACGGCTGGGAGCCGGACCCGACGATCACACAGGACATCGTCGATGCCAACGCGTTCATCCACGTTGGTCCGGACTTCCAGCCCTGGGCCGATCGGGCGATCGAAACGGTCGAGGACGACGGTGCAGATACCCACCTCATCAACGCTCGAGAGGGAGTCGAACTGCTCGACCTCGCCGAGACCGTGGAGGACGACGAGGAAATCGAGGGGGGGAAAGATCCCCACTTCTGGCTCGATCCGGAGTTGGCAAAACACGCGGTCGACAACATCGCGAACGGGCTCGCCGAGGTCGCACCCGACCACGAGGGCGAGTTCGCCGACAACGCCGACGAACTCAAAGGCGAGTTAGACGAACTCGACGCGGAGTGGGAGGCGATCTTCGAGGAGGCAGAGCGAGAATACGTCTTCCTGGCGGCACACAACGCCTTCGAGTACCTCGGCCAGCGATACGCCACGACGATCCAGCCGTTGATCGCGAACCTCGCCGCGGCCGACGATGTCCGGACGAGTGACATGCAGTACGCAGAAGACATGATCGCCGAACACGACATCCAGTACATCGGAGCAGCGATCTTCGAGCCTAACTCCTGGGCAAAGCAGTTAGTCGACGAGACCAATGCCGAGGCGTACTATCCCGTGACCCCCTACGCCGGAACGAGAGAGGAGTGGGTCGACCAAGGCTGGGGTTACTTCGACATCGCTCGTAATATCAACATGCCGACGTTCGAGATCGTTCTCGACGCAGCGGATCCGTCGGAGACGACCCTCGGTGAGGAGTGGCGCAACTTCGACTGACACAATCTCCACCCACCAGCAAACCCCATCATAATGACACACATATCGGTCGAGGATGTCTCGTTTGGATACACCGCAAGTCCCGTGGTCCGAAACACATCGTTTACCGTCGAGAAAGGGGAGTACGTCGGCGTCATTGGGCCGAACGGCTCCGGCAAGAGCACGCTTCTCCAGTTGATCCTGGGACTGTACGAACCCGACAAGGGAACCATCGAACTGTTCGGCCAGCCGTCTCGAGCCTTCGTCGACCGCGAACGCGTCGGCTACGTCGCTCAGGACGTCACGGAGAACACGAAAGAGATGCCGATCACCGTCGAGGAGGTCGTCCTGATGGGGCGATTTCCCCATGCAGGCTTCGGGCGAGTCGGCTCCGACGATCGCAGGCGCACGCGAGAAGCCCTCCGGACGGTAGGGATCGATCACCTCGCCGGTAGGAAGATTACGAAGCTCTCGGGCGGTCAGCGCCAGCGGACATACATCGCACGGGCACTCGCCAGCGAGGCAGACTTGCTCGTTCTCGACGAGCCGACCGTCGGCGTCGACGCGGAATCCATCGAGGACTTCTTCGACCTGCTCGATCGACTCAACGACGACGGCATGACGATCCTGCTCGTCGAACACGACATCGAAGCCGTCCTCGAGCACACCGGTCGCGTACTCTGTCTCAACCGGACATTGTACTTCGACGGTCCACCCGGCGCGTTCGTCGATAGCGACGCGCTCGAGCGGGCCTACGGCATCGAAACCCAGCGAGGAGAAGTGACACCATGACGCCGTCACCGACATCGACGCTGACAATCGCGAGCGTCGATGGCCTCGTCGTTCCTAGTGTGACCGGTTTGCCGACGGGTGCTATCGGCTGGCTCATCGATCGTTGGAGCGATCTGCTGTCGGCCGTTGGCGACGCCGCCGGCATCGAAATGCTCCAGTACGGGTTCATGCACCGGGCGTTTCTGGTCGGGGTCCTGATCGCGGTGATGGCACCGCTGATCGGAACCTTCCTCGTCCACCGTCAACTCGCGCTGATCGGTGACGCGCTCGCACATACGGCCTTCGCCGGCGTCGCGGTCGGACTGTTCGTCAACGCGGTGCTGGGGACGGGTATCTCGCCGTATCTTACCGCCGTCGTCGTCGCAATGATCGCTGCGCTCGCGATCGAGTTGATCTCGGAGGTTACCGACGCCTACAACGATGTCTCGATGGCGATCGTCCTCTCGACCGGGTTCGCACTGGGGGCCGTACTGATCAGCCTCAACGCCGGCGGGCTCGCCGTCGGGATCAACCAGTACCTGTTCGGGAACCTCGCGACGGTCTCGCGGTCGAACGCGATGATCCTGATCGGCCTCTTTCTGGTCGTCACGCTCGTCGTCGGAACCACGTACAAGCAGTTGCTGTACGTGACCTTCGACGAGACCGCCGCCAGGGTCGCCGGCCTCAACGTTCCCTGGTACAATCGGATCATGACGATGCTCACCGCGATGGTCGTCGTCGGCGCGATGCAGATTATGGGCGTGATCCTCGTCGCAGCCATGTTGGTCGTCCCGGTTGCCGGCGCGGCCCAGCTCGCCCGGAGTTTCCGGGAGGCGTTGCTGGCGTCGATTATCCTCGCCGAACTCGCCGTGCTCGTAGGAATCACGCTCTCGTTCCAGTACGAGGCCACCGCGGGCGGGACGATCGTCCTCGTCGCCGTTGCACTCTACGTCGGGGCTGTCCTCCTCGGGAAAGTTCAGTCGAATCGAAAAACGGTGGGCGATATCCATGCAACCGCCGAAGAACAGACTGCCGACTGAGCGCCATCAGTCAAATCGCGGTCGTCGGCAGGACCCGCCTCTCGTCCTACTGGAACGTCACGACCGGCGTGATGACCGTCATCGTCGCGATCGCCCTCTACAGCTGGTCCGGGCTCGGTGAGCCGCTCTGGTAGCACCGCAACTGGCAACGACGGGCCAACAGGAGTTATGGCTGTGGAGTCCGGTCAGTCCCCGCCAGTGAATTTTCCTCTCGGAATTAGACGCACCAAATTATTTTATTAGCCAGCAAAATATACAAGTACTATATCGTCTCGTGGGAAAGGACACACGGTCCGTGACCGGCCGAAATCCTGGCGATCAGAAGGAGATATGCGATGTCGAGTCCGGCCCCTCGTCCTCGTCGATGCCGCCCTCGTGGGCGAACGTAACGTCGTCGTCGGTGAGATAGATCGTGTCGTGGGTGACCGAGATATTGACCGACGGCAGCGTCGTCCCGGCGGCCTCGCCGTTATCACAGTCGCCCGAACACGAGTCGAACAGCGAGCCGTGTCGCGGACAGATAAGCTGGCCGTTCCGAATCGGGGCACCGTCGCCCGTGTCGAATCGCTGCGATTCGTGCGTACAGCGATTGATCCACGCCTCGACGCCGTCGTCCGACCCTGGCCGACTACTCGTGGAATCGTGTTCCACGGTGTCCTCACAGGGGACGAGAACCACCTCCTCGAGCTCACCGTACTGGTCCCGGACCGTAAACAGCCACGACCCGGCCTCGTAGACCGTCTGTACGGTCGTTAGCTGGTGCATACGACGGTATCGGTGCTGGACGCTCAAAACGGTTCACGTTTGCGACGCGATTATCCGCCTCGAAACGCCCCGCGATGCTAGCCAACACGTAATCGATCGATACTCATCGAAAGAATTATTAGCTATCACCAATAATTACATACTGCCCATCCAGATGGTTTCGTCTGGAGGCAGACCCCCACCCGCTTGTCATTCCATCCCCATCCCCAACGACTTCCGCGGTTGGGATCCGCGGCCGGCGAGGGCTCGATACCCTCGCTTTTGCTCCCCTTCGAAAACCGCCTGCTCGTACGCTACGTAACTCATAATGAATGCAAGGCGGAAACCCGCGTCTTTATTGGTGAGATGGATGCGGATGCCATCGAACTGGTCGTCGATGGCATCCGCATCCATCTCACCAAGGTGGTACAGCAGCGACTTCGAGAGCGGGCTTCGGTCTTCGAGGTTCAGCTCTTCGCCCCGAGCCAACTGGAGGTGTCTAGCACTGGTGTTCGTGAACTCACGGTGGAATGCGCTCCGAGTGAGGACTCTGGAGAAGTCCTCACTCGGGTAGGTGCCGTTAGGCTTCGTTCCGAAGTCCAGAGCAGGATACAGCAGCGACCTACGGCACGGCAGACTTGCCGTGCCTCGGTAGTAATGACCATGTTCTAAATAGGATGTCACCGGAGAAAACTGTCTTTCAGGCACTTCGGCAACTACTGTTTAGCGCGGGGAGGATGTCAAGTATCGTGAGTATCCAACACTGGTCGATGAACTATATATGTTCGGCTGGTGGGACGTTGGACCACCGTGACACTCGCCACCGTGGTGAACCGATCGCTGTCACTGCTTGGCTACCCTGCCGTCGCACGGGAACTGCTCAGTCGGTACAGCGACTCGACGACGCTCGAGGTCGCGTCCTCGGCCCGGATCGCGAAGGGGTGTTTGCTCCGCGGGCGTGTCTCGCTTGCACCTCGAACGCGGGTGAGCCGTGGGTGTCTACTCAACGGGACCGTCGCCGTCGGCCGGAGAACGAACCTCGAGCCCCACTGTGAACTCGTCGGCGACGTGACGATCGGGAACTACTGTGCGATCGCCAGAGAGACCACGTTCCAGGAGCCAAATCACGAGATGGATCGCGCGTCGATGCAGATTCGGTTCTACGACGAGGTTCTGGATAGCGACCTTGCGCCAACTTCCGAGGGGCCGATCACGGTGGGTAACGACGTCTGGGTCGGGACACGGGCCACGATCCTCTCGGGCGTCTCGATCGGCGATGGCGCTGTTATCGGTGCCGGAGCGGTCGTCACCGACGACGTCGACCCCTACGCCGTCGTCGCCGGCGTGCCGGCCGAACGAGTCGGATGGCGGTTTTCGGAACCGATCCGGGAGAAACTGCTCGACCTCGAGTGGTGGCACTGGGACGAATCGACGCTTCGAAACCGGCGAGCATTCTTCGAACGGACGCTCGAGGACCCAGACGACGTACCGACAGTCGCCGAGTTCCACGGCGACTCGACGGCCACGCCAACGGCCAGCTCGACGGAGACGCCGTTTGGGTAGTCGCCGACCCCGCCTGCGACCGGGCGTCGGCACTTACGGACGTGCGGTGGTAAGCAGCGAGTGAACCTCGTCAGTACTCTCCGTCTCGGTGATCACCGCGACTTCGTCACCGGCCTCGAGTTCGGTGCCAGGAAGCGGGATGGTTAGTGATTCGCGTGCGCGACCGTGGGCGTATATTCGCGCACCGTTGGGGAGATCGAGTTCGCTCATCCGCTTGCCGACGGCGGGCGACTCCGTATCGATCTCGAGGACGGTCAACTGGAGGTTGGTAGCGAGGTCGGCAACGACGTTGAAATCGCCGCCGAGCAGCGCAGTTTTCGCGCCGGCAGCGCCCAGTCGTTCGGGATAGATGATCTCGTCGACATCCTGGGCGTACTTCTCGTAGATGTCCTCACGATAATCCTCGTCGATCCGAAGAACGGTCCGACAGTCGTAGTGCGTACCGACCATACAGGCGGCGAAGTTGACGTTGAGATCGGGTGTGAACGCGCCGATCGCGTCGGCCTCGTCGATACCGGCCTCGAGGAGAGTCGCTTCGTCGGCACCATCGCCCGAGGTCGCGTCGAACCCCGTCCTCGTGGCGCGGTCGATACGGTCGTCGTCGTCGTCGACGACCGTCACGTCGTGTCCTTCTTCGGAGAGAATCCGTGCAGTTCGAGCGCCGACCCGACCATACCCCACGATAACGAATATCATGATATCGTCGTACGCGCTCCGAAGGCAAATACGTTGGTCCCGACGCCCAGCCGCCGCTCGAGTGACCAACATATGCACAGCCGTGGACAACAACCCGAGATCGGAGACGGGAATACTTAACTCCCTGGTGTAGCTACGCTCGAGCGTCCAACATGGGGGCAATAGAGTCGGTCGCGGCGTACTTCGGTTTCGAGGAGCACAACACTGATTATCGGACGGAAGCGCTTGCGGGGTTGACGACGTTTCTCGCGATGGCTTACATCATCGTGGTCAATCCGGCGATCCTAAGCGATGCGATCGTCATCGAGGGGTACGACCAGGGCGAGGTGTTTCAGATGCTCGCGATCGTGACGATCATCGCGTCGATCGTCGCGACGGCAGTGATGGCGTTCTACGCGAATCGGCCGTTCGGCCTGGCGCCGGGCATGGGATTGAACGCCTTCTTTACGTACACCGTCGTGATCGTCCTCGGAGTTCCGTGGGAGCTCGCACTCGCTGCAGTCTTCGTCGAGGGAATCATCTTCATCGCACTGACGGCGGTCGGTGCCCGTGAGTACATCATCGAACTGTTCCCCGAGCCGGTGAAGTTCGCCGTCGGCGCCGGTATCGGGATCTTCCTGCTCTTTCTCGGTCTCCAGGAGATGGATCTCGTCGTCCCGTACGTCGACGCCGACGGCCTCCCGTCCGGAACTCTGGTCGAGCTCGGTAACGCCATCCAGAGCCCGGTTGCGGCGCTGTCGGTTGTCGGACTCGGCTTTACGTTCTTCCTCTACGCCCGCGGCATTCGGGGGTCGATCGTCATCGGCATCCTCACGACCGCGATCGCCGGCTGGGCGCTGACGCTGCTTGGCATCGTTCGGCCGGGCGTGCTCACGCCGGATGGTGCCTACGAGGACATCGCAAACGAAGGGCTGCTCTCGTTGCTCCTCTCGGTTCAGTACGACGTGACGCCGCTGTTCTGGGGCTTCGTCGACGGACTCGGTATGATCGGAGACGACCCGCTCGTGTTTGCTCTCGTCGTCTTTACGTTCTTCTTCGTGGATTTCTTCGACACGGCAGGGACGCTGATCGGCGTCGCGCAGTTCGGCGGCTTTCTCGACGACGACGGTAATCTCCCAGACATCGACGAACCGCTCATGGCCGACGCCGTCGGGACCACCGTCGGTGCGATGATCGGCACCTCGACGGTGACGACCTACATCGAGTCCTCGACCGGCGTCGAGGAGGGTGGCCGCACCGGCTTTACGGCACTCGTCGTCGCCGTCCTGTTCAGCATCGCACTCGTGACCGTCCCCATCATGCAGGCGATTCCCCAGTACGCGACCTACCTCGCGCTTGTCGTCGTCGGCATCATCATGCTGCAAGGCGTCGCCGACATCGACTGGGAAGACCCCGTCTGGCTCATCTCGAGCGGCCTAACGATCACGATCATGCCGCTGACGGCCTCGATCGCCAACGGCATCGCGGCCGGCATCATCAGCTACCCGCTGCTCAAGACCGCCATCGGCGACGCTCGAGACGTCTCGTTCGGTCAGTGGGTACTGGCAATCACCTTCGTCTGCTACTTCGTCGCGTACTTCGCCACCGAGGCTGGCGTCGTGACGTTCTAAGAGTCGGGTCTCCGTTCTCACGGTTCGATTGCCGATCGGCTCTGCGACCGGTGCACTCTTGGGTCTCTCGCCTCTACGACGAGTATGGCAGATATCACGATCTACGAACTTCCAGGCTGCCCGTACTGTGCGAAAGTCCGCTCCAAACTCGACGAACTCGAGCTCGAGTACGACATCATCGAAGTGCCGCGCTCTCACAGCGAGCGAACGGAAGTCGAGGCGGTTAGCGGCCAAACCGGCGTTCCGGTTATCATCGACGACGCTCACGGCGTCGACGGCATGCACGAGAGCGACGATATCGTCGACTTCCTCGAAGAGACGTACGCGTAGAACCGACGGGAGCGAAACGGTGACGCACCTCGGAGGCGAGTCTCGAGGCACTCGCCCTGTTGTCTCTGCAAACAGCGACGTTCGGCGAGGCTGCTACCGTTACAGCGTTTTCTCGGCTTCCCCCTCCTCCACGACCTCGATTCCACGGTTGTTGACCGCCATCGGATCGAGGCCCACTTCCTGAAGGAAGTTCTTGTACTCGCGTTCGCACTGTTCGGCGTCTTTCTGCTTGTCGCTCGCGCGGTCACAGAGTTCCACGAGGTTCTCGGGAACGTCGTTCTGGTAGACGATCCAGTGATTGATCAGATCCGAGAGCCGGCGGATGGGGCTCGTGAAGTGACCGTAGATTTCGAAGTTCAGCGCGTGGTGGCCGCCAAAGGGGTCGTCCATGTACTTCGCGCGAGGCATGACCTTCATGACGGCCCACTGGATCTTGTCGAGCTGGCGCGCAGGAGCCTCTTCGAGCGTCGCGTTGACGGCCTTTCGCGGATCGTCCCAGGCGCTGCCGGGAATCGAGACTCCATCGAGGTCCTGAATCTCCTGGAGGGCTTCGGACCACTCGTCGGGACTGGGCTGTGGGTGGACCCGATACATCGCAGAGACGCCGCGATTCCACATGAGTTCGTGCGTGACGGCCTTGTTGGCCTTGAGCATGCACTCCTCGATGATGGTGTGGGCGCGGTCGCGGGCGGGGTTCAGGACGAGCGAGCCGTCCTCCTTGCGGATTTCGTGCATCCGATCGGCGACCTGGTGGACCAGTTTGTTCTCCTCATGCAGCGGCGCGTCGGGATCTTCGAGGCGGTTCTCGGCCTGGGAGTAGGTCAGACGCTCGTCGGATTCGATGACGGATTTGTAGATCTCGATGTTCTCGTAGCTCAGGGTCTCCTTGTCGAGGTGCATCTCGACGGTGTGGGCGAGTCGATCCTCGTTGGGAACCAGCGAACAGACCGTCTCGGCCAGCACCGGTGGCAGCATGTGAATCGTATAGCCGGGGAGATAGACCGTGTTGGATCGCTGGACGGCCGAGTCCCACATCGCGGTGTCGGGATTGACGTAGTGAGTTACGTCGGCGATGTGGACCCAAAGAACGTACTCGTCCTCGCGTTCTTCGATCGAGATGGCGTCGTCGAAGTCCTGGGCGTCGATCGGGTCCGTCGTCCAGGTCGTCAGGTCGCGCAGATCCTCCCGCTCGTCGATCTCGTCCTGAATTTCGGCCTCGACGCCGTCCGTGCGTTCCTCGGCTTCCTCGAGTACCTCGGGGGGGAAGCCGTCGGGAATCTCGAACTTCTCGAACAGCTCCTCGCGTTTGTTCTCGAGGTGGCGCGCGAGGTCTTCGGAGATCTCGACGGGGCCCTGCCCTTCGGCCGTGCCGGCTTCGGCCTGTGCGTCGTCGCTCATACGGTGGGGTACGGACGAAAGGGTGAAAGTCGTGTCGGGATGGGTACGGTCTACTGTGACCGATACCGATTACTGTCCCGATCTCCCGGCCCACCCACCGCCCGAGTCGCAGTTGCACCCGAACTGACTGACAGGAAACCGTATAACTCGACCGGCCGTGAGTCAGCCAGAACGGGTATATGGGTCCGAGGGAAAGACGGGGACGAACCCGGCGACATGTCCTGGCAGTATCCGCCCCATCTCCTCCCGTATATCGGCGTGCTGTTTCTGGCGATGGTTATTGCCGGTACGTTGGCCCTCTACACCGTGGTGACTCGGTCGGACGCGATGGATGAACCGAGCGTTCGGGCGTTCGTCGGTCTGAACGCCGGGGCTGCGCTCTGGTCCGGAGCGTACGCGCTGCAGTTGCTGAGCGTCGAACTGCCGATGAAACGGCTCTGGTTGGTCATCGCCTTCGCCAGCGCGATTCTGGTGGTGGCCTCGGTATTCGCCTTCGCCGTCGCGTACTCGAATCACGAACGGTGGCTCACCCGACGAACCCTTCTTGCCGTGACATCCGTCCCCGCAGTGGGGTTTGTCCTGCACGCGACTCAGTACCGAAACCTGTACGAACGTCCAATCGAGACTACCGTCGTCGACGGAATCGTCGTTCTGGATCGAACCCTGGAACCGGCGGCGATCGTCACCCTTCTGTTCATGTACGGCCTCGTCGTCGTCGCCGCGGGGTTCTTGCTCAAAACGGTGTACGAATCACAACGCGTCTACCGCTTGCAGTCCGTGGCCATCCTGATCGCGATCTTCGTTCCGTTCGTTCCCAACGTTGCGTGGGCGCTCGGTCTGGGTCCGAGAGCGAACCTCGATCTGACGCCCGTCGCGTTCACCGTCTCTGGAGTCGTGTTCGCCGTCGCAATGTATCGCCATCACCTCCTGGATATCGCTCCCGTCACCCGCACCGCCGTCGTCGAAGACATGCGCGACGGCTTTCTCGTGATCGACGGGACCGGCCGTATCCGAGACGCCAACGCAGCCGCTCGAGGGAGCGTCGCCCGCGACATACCCTCTTCCATCGTCGGCCAGGACATGACTGGGCTTTTCCCCGAGCTCGCGCCGATCGTTCGCGACGAGGCGTCGACGAACCAGATCGAATATCGCCGTCGATCGGGCGGAGTATCGGCTCCGGACCGCCGACGGCGAGTGGCGAGATGTCGAGACGACCGGGAGCAACTTACTCGAGGATCCGTTCGTCGAGGGCGTCGTCTTGAACACGCGGGATATCACCGACCGCAAGCAACGCGAACGCGAGATCCGTCGCTCGAACGAGCAACTCGAGCGGTTCGCGGACGTTGTCAGCCACGATCTGCGCAATCCGTTGAACGTCGCCCAGGGCTACCTCGAACTGGCCAGCGACGACATCGACTGTGCGTATCACGACGATATCGAACTCGCTCACGACCGAATGGCGGCGATCATCGAGGACGTGTTACGCCTGGCTCGAGAGGGACAACCGATCGACGACACCGAACCGGTCGACCTCGAGCGCGTCCTCGAGTACGGCGAGACCTCGTCGGGGTCCGGAACCGGGTTCGGACTCGCGATCGTCGACGAGATCGCTGACGGCCACGGCTGGACGCTTCGGATTACCGAAAGCGCCGACGGCGGTGCCCGGTTCGAGTTCGACACTGGACCCACGTCCCGAACATCCGCAGCGACTCGGAGTCCGTCGGCCGACGACGCGTGAGGAGTGGCCCCTCGAGAGCTGTTGGTCTGTCCGATCGCGGGCGGGACAGCACGGTCGCCCCGCTGGCGGTATCCGTATTGGGCGGTTCAATACTCTTCCTCGAGCGTCCCGTATCGCTCCTCGACAATCTCGAGGTAGCTCGAGAGAAACGCGTCCCGATCGGTTTCGCCCGCGTCGAGTTCGATCAACAACGCCTCGAGTTCGTCCCGCGGATAGTGACAGAGGTCGTCGTGACAGGATTTACAGCAGTACTCGAAGCGCTTGTCCGTACGATCCCAGCGGTCACCGTGCTTGTCGTATTCGCGGGCCATCGACCGGCTGACCTGCTTGCCGCAGGCAAGACACGTGACCGACTCACTCGCGTTCCGGGAGGGCCACATACTAGCCGGGAAGACATGCTAATACTTAGCAATTGTCACGCTATCCGGCCACGAACACAGTCTCTCTGGCCGATCAGTTGTCGAATTGGAGTGGGCAACGATCCGACGGGTTACTCGTCGTTCGACGGAGCCACCACTCGAGAGAGAATACCCTTTCCCGATGTCTCACCGCCACACCGAGGCCGTCGGAGCAAAACTAATCTGTTAAATGCATACGTCGGGAAGCGCCTGTATGCAGGTCAAATCTCGACACCACCTTCGCAGCGACGCCGTCTCGGAACTCGAAGATGCGCTTGCTGACCAGCTGGGTGTCGCCGCCGAGGGCGATACCTACGAGCGCGTCGAGTTCGAGGAGACCGACTGGGAAGTCGTCCTCATCGACGGCGAACCGCAGGTGGCGTACTTCGATTCGGAGCCGTTCCTGACGGTTCGTGGCGCGAACGCCTACGATCCCGACAAGCGGGTGGTGACCGTCGATGCGGGTGCCATCTCGTTCGTCAGCGACGGCGCGGATATCATGCGCCCCGGCATCACCGAAGCGACCCACGATATTTCGCCGGACGATCTGGTCGTTATCGCCGAGGAGTCTCACGGGAAAGTACTCGCGATCGGTCGCGCTCGCGTCGACGGTGCCGACATGGCGGGTGACGAGGGGAAGGTCGTCGACTCGCTCCACCACGTCGGTGACGACCTCTACGAGTTCGCCGGCTAGTGAGTTTTTGTTGATACGTTTTGTCGTCGCACCCCTAACAGTTCGAATTTTGATTTGTTTAAAATATAATATATTTGGAGATTGTTCTGCGATCGTCGAACGGGAGGCCGGATTCGTGTGTGCAGATATTATTCCCGATTAATGCATCGGGATATTGGTGGTGTATACAAGGATATAACCCATCATATCATGGGTATCTGATCAGAATAAGAGATGCTGGCCACATGTTTCATATCGTTGAAAGTGAGTGTCGAAAGGGAATGGACACTGACGACTCCGGATCTGTCTCTCAGCCTACTGGTGCAGAATTTTATCAAACCGTGGTGGAACGCGCCCCGGTTGGGGTTGTGACGATCGATAGCGAGAATACGATCGTCGACGCGAACGCCGCGCTCGAACGATTCGTCGGCTACTCGCCGGACGAACTCGTCGGCAAACACGTGTGCAAACTCGTCCCCGAACGGAGCCAATCACTGGAGACGGCGGCCTCGTTCGGAGCGGATGGGCCCGAGGAAGGCGAGATCGAACTGCCGTTCACACACAGGGATGGGACCGATGTCGCGATGATCGTCCGGGTCGACGCCTACGAGTATCAGGACGAACGCATCCGGACTGCGTTCGTGTGGCCCCGGCCGGATCGAACCGAGGGAGCGTCCGTCCCTGCAGACAAGCACCACGACGCCACCGACATCGACGAACTGTTCAGATCGGTCGCGGCCGAGATCGTCGAAACGTCGACCCGAGAGACCATCGAGCAGACCGTGTGTGAGGAACTCGCCGCATCCGAAGCCTACGAGTTCGCCTGGATCGCCGAGGTTGACCGAACGACAGGTGACGTGACACCGCGGTCGATGGCCGGTGTGGAAGGGTATTTCTCGGAGATCGAACTCACGACCGATCCCGACGATCCGGCCGGACAGGGGCCGGGTGGCAAGACTCTCAGAACGGGGCAGAGCCACGTTTTACGAAACGTATTCGAAGAGCCGTCGTTCGAGCCCTGGCGATCCGAGGCCGAGCGGTACGGCTTCCGATCGGTCGCGGTCGTTCCCATCAGTAACGGATCGACCCAGTACGGTGCGCTTGGCATCTACTCGGCACGAGTCCGCGCCTTCGGCAAACGGGAGCGAACGATGGTCGAACAGCTCGGCCGGCTCGTCGGTGCCGCGATCGCGAGTGTCGAACAGCAACAAGCGTTACTGACCGATTCGATCGTCGAGCTCGAGTTTCGAAGCCGAAACGTCTTCCAGTTGTTCGATCGCCCCGTCACGGCCGATGGTGCGATCGCGCTCGAGCACGTCGTCGCCCTCGACGACGAGTCGTTTCTCGGCTACGGGACGGCCACGGCAGAGAGCATGGCCGTCGTCGAGAAACTCGTCGACGACGACGCGATCGAATGCGTCACATCGGCGACGGTGCTCCACGAAACCGATACGGCGACCCGATTCGAGGTCCGGTTGCGCGATCCGCCACTCTTGCCGACACTGACGTCTCACGGGGCCATACTCGAGACGTTCCGACTCGCGGAGGGGGATCTCACCATGCAGATTCACGCCGTACCCGGTCGGGACATACATCAGATCGTCGATGCGGTAACGACCACGTGTCCCGGTGCCGAGATGGTGGGGCGACGACAGCGTCCACAGATCGCACGCTCACCCCAGGAGCTGCGCCAGTCGCTTCTGGATCGGCTGACGGCTCGCCAACAGACGGCCCTCGAGGCGGCGTACTACGGCGGCTTTTTCGAGTGGCCGCGAGAGCGTTCGGGCGAGGACGTCGCGGCTTCACTGGACATCAACTCCTCGACGTTCCATCAGCACGTCCGGAAAGCGGAGAACAAACTCCTCGACGTGTTGTTCGAAGAGCAGTAGGTGATCACATATTTTGGGCACCCCGACTATCACCAGGATCGAGCTATTGATTCCCATGGTGGACGGGTTCGGTTCGACAGGGTGTAGCCAGGGCACACGATCTACAATCGTCGCCAATCCGCGACTGCGACGGCTCTGTTCCGTGCTGCTGTCTAACCCACAGCCGCTGACCGTTCGGGACCTCGCCGTCGAACTCGCGGCCGCGATCGGCGACAAACCGCCGACGGAAGTCACAGCCGTCGAACGAACGCGGTCCCGCTCGCTGTTGGTCCACCAGTACCTGCCAGTCCTCGAGGATGCGGACATCGTTCGCCAGGAATCGGACATCGTTCTCGTCACCGACCGAACGCCGTTCGAGGGGACGCGTCTCTCCGTTCGCCACCTTCGTGAACTCGAGCTCCCCGCCTGGGGGTGGGACGCACTTGCGGCGCTCGTCGGCTGTCCCAACCGACGACGGATCGTCTCGTTGGTAACCGATCGCGCACCGCTTTCCCTCGAGCGCCTCGCGGCGATGCTACCGCCTGCAGCGTTCGGGGTCGGCCGATCAGCCGACGCCGACGGCCGACCGCTCCAGGTCGTCTTGCATCACGTGGAACTCCCGGCCCTGGACGACGTCGACGTGGTCGAGTACGATCCACTCAAGCGGTTGTTGCGCCACAGCCAGCGACTGTCGGAGCTGTGCGACCGTGCGGCGGTCGTCCGCGAGCTATGCGCGCTCGAGTCGCCGGAGTAGTGGCGATTCGTCGATCGTCACGACGGATCGTCGACGGTCGGGAGTTCGACGCAAACGATGCTCCCTCGTGGATCGTTGTCGTCGATCCAGACATCGCCGCCGTACTGCTCGACGAGCGTTCTAACGAGATAGAGGCCGATCCCGGTCCCGGGGCTCTCGAGTCCTTTCTCGCCGCGGCCGAAGACCGCGTCTTTGCGCTCGTCGGCGATGCCCGGCCCGTTGTCGGCGACGCTTACCAACACGCTGTCCTCGTCGTGATCGACCGCGACATCGATCTCGGCTAGATCGGCGTCGTTGTGGACGATCGCGTTCTGGACGAGGTTGTGGACGACAGACTCGAGCATTCCGTCGGCCTGGACCGTGACGTCCGTCCCGAGTCCGTAGACGGTGATAGCCGTCTCCTCGTAGCGAGAGCGTGCCGAATCGACAGCCGACCCGACGACGTCCTGGACGGAGATCGACCGGAGTTCGGTATCGTCGGACGCGAAAACCGTCTCAGTTAGATCCCGTGCCGTCTCGGTCAGATCGATCGCTTCGTCCGCCGAAAGGATGATCTCCTCGAGGTGTGTCTCGCCGGCGGGTTCGACGTGATCGTCCAGGAGTCGACCGCGACCGCGGACGACCTGCATGTGGTTGCGCAGATCGTGGCGAACGACCTGATTGAGCACCGCGAGTTTGTCCCGCGTCTCGACGAGTCGCTCGTACTGATCGCGGCGGTCGGTCACGTCGTGGCCGGTGACGACCAGCGACGTGGGTTCGTCCCCCTCGTTGGTGACGGGACGAACGGTGCCGCTGATCCGCCGCGACTCGCCGTCTGGCCGCTCGTGGTCCGACTCGTAGTTGACGTACTCCCCCGTCGCAGCCTGTTCGACCCACTTGCGAACACTGTCTCGAGCGTCGTCTGCCCACCACGGCGTCTCCCAGAACGGTTCGCCGACGATCCGATCGCGATCGACGTCGACGTACTCCATCGCGGTCCCGTTGACCTGCAGTACCGTCCCGTCGGGGTCGAGCAGCCCGACGAGCATCTGTGGATCCTCGAAGACGGCCTCGAATCGGCGCTGGTTCCGCCGCCGTTTGCGTTCTTGCTCCCGGCGATGGGTAACGTCGGTGATGAATCCCTCGAGCGCTTCGATATCGCCACCGTCCGTGTAGACACCGCGCCCGCGCTCCCAGAGCCACTTCGTCTCGCCGTCTGCGGTCTCGATCCGATACGTCTCCTCGAACGCCTCTCGGTTCTCGAGAGCGGCCTGTGTGATCTCCCAGATCGCCTCGCGATCGTCGGGGTGAACGAGGTCGTGACCGATCGATACCGCACCGGATTCGAACGTACCCGCCGCGTAACCGGTGATTTGCTCGCAGTCGCCCTCGATATACTCCATGGGCCACCCGGGTTCGTTCCGACAGCGATAGACCATCCCCGGGAGGTTGTCGATGAGCGTTTCGAGGCGAATGTTTCGACGCTCGAGACCGCGTCGCGATCGGTAGTTTTCGACGAGCGTCTGGATTCGGTTCGCGAGCAAGACGTTTCGGTCGTCGGCCGAATCGTGCAAGTGATACTCGGTCGCGTCGTACTCGATCGCCGTTTCCGCCGCCGATTCCGAGCCGGGCTCGATACGAAGGACGAACGGCAGCTCGGGATACCGATCCCGGATCGCCGCGAGTAGTTCGAGTCCGCCCATTCCGGGTAGCTCGTTTCGGCTGACGACACAATCGACGGTCGATCGCTCGCCGGCGAGATACTCGAGGACGCCGTCGGCGGTGGCCGTCGTTTCGACCGTAAACTGGTACTGGTCGTCGCTCGGAAGAGTCAACGGACCAGTGTCATCAACGGCAAGAACGTTGATCGAATGTTCCCCCATCCGTCCTCAGCGGATACGGAGCACAAATATAAAATTGCGTTGGCTAGTACCGTTCCAATCGTCGACTGATAGCTCGAATCGCCCGACGCAGCCGGATTCGACCCTGCAGTGCAGCCTTGGAACGCCACTAGAGCGTGTCGTCGCCAACTGACGATGCCGAGTTCCGGTCCTCGACACCGTCTTCCACTCGTCTGCGCGGGGTTTTCCTCAGAACCAGATCCGGGCGACTGTGTCTGACGTAAGAACTATACTGACGGCGACAGTGGGTACGGGCGATGGGACTTATGAGCAGAATCATCGGCGGGGACCAGTCCCGGGCCGCCGAGGATTACGTCGAACTGGACCTCGACGACGTATCGACTGGGACGGCCGACGCGGCGATGCAAGTCCGCATCGCCGAAGTCGGCGGACAGCCCGACGCGATCGACATCAAAGAAGCCGTCTACGATGGCGACATCGTCATCGCCGACATCACTCGGCTGCGCACCGAGGACAACACCGTCGAACACATCGTCGACGAACTCCGTCAGGTCGCCCAGGAGGTCGACGGCGATATCGTTCGCAAGGGTGACGATCAGATGATCATCACGCCAACCGGCGTTCGGATCAGCCGCGAAAAGCTCGGCCAGTCACTCTGAGTCGACGTATTCTGTTATCGTCTCGAGGACCGCTTCCGGGTCGTCGATGGCGTCTCTCTCACAGCGAATCGCTGGCCGGAACCGACGCTCAAGGACGAGTTCGTCCTCGGTGAGCCTGAGGTCGGTGATGCGGTTCCAGGGATACAACGTTCTGTGAGACGGTTTCATCGACGGCGCGACGACCAGTCCTGGCCTCGTCGCCTGTAGCTCGCCGCGAACGCCGTCACCGAGCTGATCGTCGTGTGGAACCCATGGAAAGACGAAGGGTTTCCAGACCGAATCCGACCGAAGGGAATCGGGCGCCAGTGCCTGAAACAGGAACATGAGCGCGAACAGCACCAGTAAGATTGCCGTTACATCGAGGAAGACGGTCGCCACCAGTCCGACCGCGCCGAATCCGAGACCGACGGCGACCATGCCGATGTCGGTGCCGGCCGGTCGCCAGTCCCAGCGAACCACGGGAGCGTCGACGACGCTGTCGATGTAGGCGTCGTGACCGATTGCGGCGAGCTCCCAGCCCGCCCCGGCGACCGCGACCGCCGCGACGCCGACGGGAAGTACGTACCAGGCCGCCGTGACGACCTCGAGCTGCCAGAGCCCCGTTCCGAGCCCGACGAGCACGACCGCGGGGACGACACAGCAGCTGCGTCGCCCTCGCCAGCCACCGAGCCGCCGGGCGAACCCGGGCCGATGCCAGGCGTAGAGTGCGCCCACGAGTAATCCGGCGGTAAAGACCGTCGGCAGCGTCGAGAGCAAGACGCCACTCGAGACCCCACTCGCCGCCAGACCGATGGCGACCAGCCCGGTGGCGATCGCCCCGACGTAGATGCCGAGCGTCGCCTGGAGACCGACGCCGGAATCGACACGATCGCTCGAGGGCATAGCCGACCGACTCTAGTTGGGCCACTGTCAAAAGTGTCGCCCTTGGGAGGGTGCCGTCCCCCACCGTCCGTGATCCCAGCAGAACGATCGGCTTCGTATTGACTGCTGTCCGACAGTATCAGCCGTCCCTCGATCCGAAGTACTCGAGGAGTCGCTCCCGCCCCCGGTTCGCGCGTCGCGTTCGCTCTTCGTGATCGATCTCCTCGACGCCGACCGGCACCTCGCGGTCGTAGTGAGCGTAGTACCCCTCGAGAGCGATCCAGTCGTTGTAGAAGTCGGGAACGACGTCGTTGATCAGCGTCAGTGCGACACTGGCGCCGTCGCCCGCGGCGACCAGCGCCTGGTGGTGGGTACTCGTGAGGCGCCCGGCCGCGTAGATCCCTTCGACATCGGTGCGTCCGTCCCCATCGGTCGGGACGATATCGACCGGCCCCGGTTCTTCGGGTTCGGTCGAGACCCCAACGTCCTGGAGGTAGTCGCTGTCGGCCCAGGACGTGGCGATGACGGCGTCGGCCTCGATCGAGGCCCCCTCGAGACGAAGCTCGAAGCCGTCGTCGCTCCGAGAAAGCGTTTCGACGCGTCCGTCGCGGAGCGTACAGCCGGCTTCGCGGGCGTGTTCGCGGCCGAGCTCGAGCAGCGAGCGCGGCTCGATCCCGGCCGGAAAGCCGAGATAGTTCTCGACGTAGGCACTCTTCTGGAGCGTCGAGCGGCCGTCTTCGAGCACGATCGTCTCGAGGTCGGCCCGGCTACAGAAGACGCCGGCCGCACAGCCGGCCGGACCGGCGCCGACGACGGCGACGTCGAACGATGCTGTCTCGGTGGAATCGGTTCGTGTCATGAACGATCAAGTGTCGGGTTGATGAGTTGATTATCGCGTCGTCGTGTCGGGAGGGTCTGGAGACTGGTCCCGCGGCGATTCGCTGTCTTCGGTGACCCCCCGTGAGGCAACCTGCTGTGCAAAATGACAGTGTGAGTCGACGCCGCCGACGGCGACCGAATCGGGCTCGTCGGTCTCGCACACCGGCTCGGCGATCGGGCACCGAGGATGGAATCGACAGCCCGACGGAACGTCGACGCCGCTGGGGATCGGCCCCTCGAGCCGAGTCGCGTCGGTCCCGTCGTCGATCCGCGGAACGGCCTCGAGCAACGCGGCCGTATAGGGATGGCTCGGGCGGTCGAACACGCGCTCTGCTGGCCCTCGCTCGACGATCTCGCCGAGGTACATGACCGCGACGCGGTCGGCGACGTGGCGGACGACGTCCAGATCGTGAGAGATCACGAGGTAGGTCAACCCGAGTCGCCGCTGTAGATCCGCGAGCAGGTTCAGCAACTGCGCTCGGACGGAGACGTCGAGCGCACTGACCGGCTCGTCGAAGACGACGACGCGGGGCTCGAGGGCGATCGCTCGCGCGATAGCGACCCGCTGCAGCTGGCCGCCCGAGAGCTGGTGGGGCCGGCGCGACCCATACCGTTCGGCGAGGCCGACGAGATCGAGCAACTCTCGAACGCGTTCGCGGCGACACTCGCTGTCCCAACCCCGCTCGAGCAGCGGTTCGGCGATCGTCTCGCGAACCCGCTGTCGGGGATTGATGCTTCCCTGTGGGTTCTGGAAGACGACGCCGACATCGGCGAGCTGGTCGGCGGTTCGGTCCGCGACGGTGCCGACCGGCTCGCCGTCGAACCGGACCTCGCCCGTCGAGGGCGCCTCGAGGCCGGTCAGGAGCTTCGCGAGCGTCGACTTCCCGCTGGCGCTCTCGCCGACGAGCCCGACGGTCTCGCCAGGATAGACCGCGAGATTGACGCCGTCGACGGCCCGAAGCGTCCGCGAATCGCCGAACGCGCGCTGAATGGCTGAGTCGGCAAGATCGTAGGTTCGCGTGACGCCCCGAGCCTCGAGGATCGGATCGCCGCGGTCGGCGCTCCCGCCAGCAGAACCGGATCGGCCGCGCGCATCGATCGTCCTCGAGCCGTCGGCTCGAGCACGGTCGCGGGTCACCGATTCGCTCGGATCGGCCCGCGGGCGACCGGGCGGGGTCGATTCGGACGGAGAGCCCGCCGCCGCGGGCGAATCGTCCGCTCGCACGGCCTCGAGTTCGTGACAGGCGACCTCGTGGTCGGGGCCGACGGTGCGGACGGCGGGATCGCGTCGCTCGCAGTCGTCGGTTCCGTAGGAACACCGAGAGGCGAACGGACAACCGGGGCCACCGTCGAAACGTTCGGGGACGGTCCCGTCGATCGTCGGCAAACGGTCGCGCCCGTCGTCCGCCCGGAGGAGACACGATAGAAGCCCTCGGGTATAGGGATGTTCGGGCGACTCGAGCAGTCGATCGGTCGGTCCCCGTTCGACGATCTCGCCGCCGTACATGACGGCGACACGATCACAGCAGTCCGCGACGACGCCGAAGTCGTGGCTGATGACGAGCACCGCGGTGTCGGTCTCGGCGGCGAGTTCGCGAAGCTGGTCGAGAATGCGGGCCTGTGTCGTCGTGTCCAGGGCGGTCGTCGGCTCGTCGGCGATCAACAGATCCGGATCGCCGGCCAGCGCGATGGCGAGCATCGCGCGCTGGCACATGCCGCCGGAGAGCTCGTGGGGGTAGGCGTCGACGCGGTCCTCGGGGTCGGCGATGCCGACCTGATCCATCAACTCGATCGCGCGCTCGCGGTGGCGTCGCCAGCGAGAGCGATCCGAGACCAACGGCACGTGACAGAAGTCGAGCAGCGACTGCCCGCTCGAGTCGTCGTGGACGCGAAGCGATTCCGCGATCTGTTCGCCGACGTCGAAGACGGGGTTGAGCGTCGCCGTCGGATCCTGAAAGACCATCGCGATGTCGGTCCCGCGATACCGCTCGCGGGTCGACGCCGAGACGTCGGTCAGATCGACGCCGTCGAAGTCGATCGCTCCCTCGACGATCCGACCGGGTGAGTGGAGGCCGACGATCGATCGAGCCAGCACGGACTTCCCGCTGCCGCTTTCGCCCACGAGGCCGACGATCTCGCCGCGATCGATCGTCAGCGACGCGCCGTCGACCGCGCGAACGACTCCATCGTTCGTCTCGAATCGAGTGTGTAGGTTATCGACGGTGAGTAGCGTCATCTTAGACCTCCTCGAGTTTGGTTTGCTGGCGCGGGTCCAGTGCGTCCCGAAGCCCATCGCCGAGTAGGTTGAAACCGAGCACGGTGAGCATGATCGCGACCCCGGGCGCGTTGACGATCCACCACGCGCTCCGGAGGTGGTTGCGACCGTCCGAGAGCATCGTCCCCCACTCCGGGGTCGGCGGCTGTGCTCCGAGTCCGATAAAGGAGAGCCCGGCGGTCGCGAGGATGACCGTGCCCAGGTTGAGCGTCGCGATCACGAGCACGGGGTTGACGACGTTGGGCAAGAGATGCCGGCGGAAGAGCCGGCGACGTGGCGTCCCCGCGAGCTTCGCGGCCGCGACGTACTCGCGTTCCCGAATCGAGAGGACGCTGCCCCGGACGACCCGTGCGTACGTCGTCCAGCCGACGACGGCGAGGGCGATCATCACGTTTCGCAGGCTCGGCCCGAGTATTCCGGCGACGACCAGTGCAAGCACCAGCCCCGGAAACGCCAGTTGGATGTCGACCAGCCGCATCAGGATCTCGTCGATCCAGCCGCCGGCGTAGCCCGCCACCAGCCCGACGCCGGTGCCGATCACGACGCGAATCGCCGTCACCAACAGGGCAATGCCCAGCGAATAGCGCGCCCCGTAGACGATTCGGGCGAGCACGTCTCGGCCGAGCTGGTCGGTCCCGAGCGGATGGACCAGCGACGGCGCCTGCAGTCGGTTCTGGAGCGTTTGTGTCGTCGGATCGTGTGGAACCACGACCGGGCCGACGATCGCGACGACCCCCAGGACGACGACGATGATCCCACCGGCGGACGTAAACGGGTTGTGACGCAGGTGGCCGACGATGGCGCGGCCGACCTGTCGTCTTCCCGCACCGTCGCCGTCTCGAGCGTCCTCGAGGACGCTCATCGCGTCCCACCACCGAGGGAGATTCGCGGATCGAGGTAGTGGTAGGTCAGGTCGACGAGGAAGTTCGTCACGACGAACAACACCGCGATGACGAGCACGACGCCCTGAACGACGGGGTAATCGCGGGCGAAGATCGCATCGACCAGCAGCGTTCCAAGCCCCGGTCGCTGGAAGACGACCTCGATCACGACGGCGCCGTTTAGAACGAACGCGAACTGGAGACCGATCACCGTGACGACCGGGATCAAGGCGTTTCGAAGCGCGTGTTTGTAGACGACGATCCGGCCGCGAAGGCCCTTCGCGCGAGCGCCGTCGACGTACTCGCGGTCGATCACCTCGAGCATGGACGTCCGGACCAGCCGCATGACGATTGCCGCCATCCCCGTGCCGAGTGCGATCGCCGGCAACACCAGATGCGAGAGCCCGCCGGTGCCGGCGACCGGGAACAGATCGAGCGTGAGCGCGAAGACGATGATCAGCAGGTAGCCGAGCCAGAAGTTCGGCATCGAGACGCCGACGAGGGCCACCAGCTGACTGCCGGCGTCGATCGAGGACCCGTGGTGAACGGCGCTTGCGACGCCGGTGGGGATGGCGACGAGCAGCGCGACGGCCATCGACGCGACGGCGAGTTCGATCGTCGCGGGTAGATGTTGAACGAGCAACTCCGTGACCGCACGGTTGCTGTAGTACGACTGCCCAAGGTCACCCTGGAGTGCGCTGCCGAGCCAGTCGACGAACTGCACGGGGATCGGCTCGTTCAGCCCTTCTTCCTCGCGAAAGGACTCGACGGCCTCCTGACTCGGCTGGTGGCCGGTCTGCTGGATGAGGATCGTCTCGGCGGAATCGCCCGGCGTGAGATAGACGAGTCCGAACGTCAGCACGGATGCCCCCAGGAGGACGACCGTCGCCGTCAGCGACCGGTACAGCAGGTACATCCGCGAGATCACGCCCCGTCGTCACCTCGCGCTGTTCGCGAGAGCTCGGTCCACTCGAGCATCTTGTCGATCGGGTGGGTTTCGATGCCGGAGACCGACGCTCGCGTCCCGAGGACGTACTCGTCGTAGTACAGTGGAACGATCGCCCCCGTCTCGAGGACGCGACGTTGGACCTCGCCGTAGTACTCGCGTTTTTCCGCACCCGTCTCGGCCCGATAGCCGTCTTCGATGAGCCGGTCGACTTCGTCGCCGGGGTTGTAGACGCCGGTTCCGTCGGCCTCGTAGCGCTGGTAGTTATCGCTGCCCCTCGAGTGGAACATCGCCCGCACGAGGTAATCCGAAGCGGCGCTGTTCGAGCCGAAGCCGACGATCGTGAGATTGGCCTCGCCAGCAACGAAGGTGTCGTAGAACGAGGCGGGATCGACCTGGACGATCTCGGTCGCGACGCCGATCTCGTCGAACCAGTTCTGGAGTACTTCCGCGATCCGGCTGTCGTCGCCATCCTCGCTGTCGACCAGCATCGACAGTTCCTCGCCATCGTAGCTCGAGTCGTCGACCAGCTCCCTCGCCCGGTCCCGATCCGGGCCGTACGCCGGCAACTCCTCGTGGATCGACCACGGGATCGACGAGGAGAACGGCCCCCGTGCGGGCATTCCGATCCCGTCGAGGACCGTCTCGACGAGTTCCGCCTGATCGACCGCCCAGTTCAGCGCCCGGCGAAGTCCCTCGTCGTCGGTGGGTGATTTGTAGAGGTTGACCGCGACGAGCCCGGCGTGGTTACCGACCTGCGTCTGGATCGTCGTCTCGGGGTGCTCGTCGACGGCCGCAGCCTGGTCTTTGGGGACATCGTGGGCGATGTCGATATCGCCGTTCTCGAGCGAGAGCACTCGCGTGGTGTCGTCCTCGAGGTGGCGAAACGTCAGTGCCGACGGCTCGGGCGTCTCGTTGCGGTACTGCTCGAACGCGACGAGGCGAACCTCGCCGTCCTCGGTAGTGTCGACTTCGAAGGGGCCGGTGCCGACCGGGGCGTCGGCGGCGTCGTGGTTCTGGATCGCGAAGTAGTGATGGGAGATCGCACCCGGAAACGCCGGAAACGGGTCGGTGGTTTCGAACCTGACCGTCGTCTCGTCGACCGCGGTGGTACTCCCGGGATCGAGGCCGGTCCAGCCGTCGACCCACGGCCAGTGATCGAACGTGGCCTCGAAGGAGGCGACGACGTCGGCGGCGGTCAGGTCGGTGCCGTCGTGAAACGTGACCCCCTCCCGGAGGTCGAACTCCCAGGTGGTGTCGTCGATGGCCGTCCAATCGGTTGCAAGCAGGGGCTCCGGTTCGACGTCGCTCGAGACGCCGACCAGCGGTTCGACCACCTGCGTGAAGTAGGGGACGACGTAGTCGAAGGCGTCCCAGTCGTCGTCGGTCGGATCGCTGTGTAAGCCGATCGTAAATTCGTCCGAGGCGCCGTCGTCGCCGCCGGTGGCCTCGTCGGTGAGACAGCCGGCCAGCGCACCGACGCCGCCCGCGAGTGTTGCTTGCAGTACCGTCCGTCGTGACGTATCGTGGTGTGGTTCGGTCATCGGTAGTATCGTCGAATCGGTTCGAAAGCGATGCTACTCGGGCGTGTAGTCGACGCCGGTGACGTCGACGGTGTGTTCGATCGGGTGCGGATCGAAGCCCTCGACCGATTGCCGGGTCGCGGCGATCCGCGCGTAGTAGGTGAGGAACGCGACGGGGACCTCCTCGAGAACGATCCGCTGGATCTCGTCGTAGAGCTCCTTGCGTTCGTCCCGGTCGAGCGTTCGCCGGCCGCGTTCGATCAGCTCGTCGACGCGTTCGTTTTCGTAGCCGCTGTCGATCAGCGTCTCCGTCGAGTGGAAGTATCGCAGCATCCGGTCGAGATCGCCGCCCATGATCGTCGCCCAGGACTCGAGCGAGAGATCGAACTCGCCACGCTGTTTCGCGTCGCTCAGTGCGCCGTAGTCGGTGACGGTAATATCCACGTCGATGCCGACCTGAGCGAGCTGGGACTGAAGAACCTGTCCGATCGTCGGAATCTCGTGGGACTCGTACCCCCAGAGGGTGATCTCGAAGCGCTCGCCGTCGCGCGTTCGGACGCCGTCGTCGTCGCGCTCGTCCCACCCCGCTGTATCGAGCAGCCGGTTCGCCGCCTCGAGATCGAAGTCGTGGCCCTCGAGGTCGTCGTTGGGCCAGTGGGCCATCGTCGGCGAGACCGGGCCGACGGCGGGTTCGGTCAGGCCCTCGAGTGGCCCCTCGACGATCGCCTCACGGTCGATCGCGAGGCTGACCGCCCGTCGCGTCTCGCGGTCGTCGAATGGCGCTCGAGCGTTGTTGAACACCAGAAATCGCATCCGCGGCACGTCGTAGACGTGGAGGTCGACGGCGTCGTCCTCACGCAGCGTCGGGACCGACGACTCCGCGATCGCGCGGCCGAGCTGGAGCTCGTCGTTCTGGAGTTTGAGCGATCGCGTCTGGTCGTCGTGGACGTACTCGTAGACGACCCGCTCGATCGCTGGCGGTTCCCCGTAATAGTCGTCGAATCGCGAGGCGGTCAAGCGCTCGCCCTGTTGCCAGGAATCGAATCGGAACGGTCCCGCGCCGATGGGCTCGACGACCTCGTCGCCGTCGACCGAATCGGGGCTGAGGATCCAGGCCGGATCGAGCGTGAGATACCCCAACAGCGGGGCAAACGGTTCCGTCGTCGCGATCTCGAGCCGACGATCCCCGGTCGCTTCGACCGAGTCGATCGGCACCGGCTCGAAGTCCTCGGCCTCGGCGAACGCCCTCGAGAGCGACCACTCGACCGCTGTGGCGTCGACCGGCGATCCGTCGTGGAAGGTCGCATCCTCGTCGAGGTCGAACGTCCAGACGCGGTCTTCCTCACCGACGGCCCACGACTGGGCTATCCCCGGGACGAACTCCGCGTCGTGGGTCAAGTGGACGAGCGGTTCGAATAGTTGGGTGCGACGTGCGATACCGGTCTGGACGGGGTCGACCGAATCGAGTACCGGCCACGCCAGCCCGACCCGCAGCTCCGAGCGTGAGCCGGCGGCCCCACCACCGCTGAGACAGCCAGCGAGAGCGGCGACGCCACCGCCGACGCTCGACAACACTCCCCGTCTCGTCGAAACAGCCGTTTCGAGGCCACGCTCGAGTGAGGACTCCGTCGTTGGTGATCGCTTCCCCGTCATCGTTTGGTAATAAAATTAACCCTATTATCAATAAGGCTTGTTAAAATATTGTCTATAGTTACTATTTGGAGGGCGTTCCGACGAGGTCGACGACAGCGGACTAATTGACTTACCATTTGGCAACCTTAGTTTCACTAGATAAAATTCACTTGATAAACGTTGTGATACGAGGGCAATCTGTCCGGTGACCGTGATGGATGCCCACAGATCGGATCGGTGGGGTGGCGGCTGGAATCCGGAATCGTGATCGGTCGGTAAAAAATCGGTTCGGATCACTGGTAGTTGGACCCGGCCCGCGTCCACCAGTACGAGGAGTGGTGCTGATCCGACCGCGATCCGTCGCAGTGTCGCCCCGCGACCGGGTGACAGCCTGGAGGCGGTATTTTCACCCGCCGGGAATTACGGACCGGGTTATGAGCACGGACGCGGTAGATCCATCTATGTCAGGGTTTCGTGCAACCGTCGTCGTCCACGATCCGGGCCAGTGTCCAGTGGCCGCCGTCTCGACGACCAGTGCCGAGTCGATCGACTCGGTTCACCGAACGCGACCGGAAGCTGACGGCGAACCGGTCGTCGAAGAGTTCAGCGCCAGCCCCGAGACGCCCCAGTCGGCGGTCGAGTCGGCAGCCGATGCGGAGCTAATGCCAGTCCAACACACCGATCAAGAGGTCGTCTATCGCTTCGAACGCGACGGAAGCGACGCCTGTGCCTGCGAGGTCGTCGAAGAGACCGGCACGCCGATCGGCTCCGTTCGCGCACAAGACGGCTCGTTGCTCATCTCCTTTCGCACGTTCGAGCTCGATGCGGTCGCCGAAATCGTCGACGACCTCCGAGCGCAGTTCGACGGCGTCATCGTCGAAGAACTCGCACAGGATCACGCCGGCTCGAGCGACCGCGTCGTCGTCGACCGCGACGTGTTGACGACGCGCCAGCGAGAGATCATCGATACCGCCCACGAACTGGGATATTTCGATTATCCGAAAGGCGCGAACGCGAGCGAAGTCGCCGACGAACTCGGCGTCGCCCGCTCGACGTTCACCGAACACCTCGCGGCTGCCGAGACGAAACTGCTGGACGCGATCCTCGAGTCCTAAGCGGTGGGATACGAGCGGCCAGCGCCGCCGTCGGTCGGTTGGTACCGCGTCGAATACGACCGGCGATGACGGAGGTTTCTTCGTCGAGAGCGTTATTTTAGAGCGGGAATTTATTACGTTTCCGTTCATTCGACGGGGTAACAAGGATGCTCCGGAGAGTAATACCAAGTACTATTCGACGCAGTTATGCATTGAAATTTATGATCGCACTGTTCGTTCTCGGGCTGACCGTCGGTGCGGTCGGCTACGCCGGGACGGAGCTCATCGCACAGGAGACCGAAGCGCAAACGTTCGATCAGCAGGCCGAGTTCGCCGCCCAAGAAGCGGAGAACATCCAGAACCTCCACGAACGAAATAGGCTCGTTACCGAGTCGATCGCGACATCAGACGTGGTCGTCTCCGACGCGGCAAACGGATCGTCCGAACAGATAACGACCTATCTCGAGGGCGAACGTGATCGACACGACGGCGCCGAAAATATCCACATCGTCGACGTCGACGACGGGGTGGTAGTCTCCAGTACGGATCCGGCACTCGTCGATACCGAACTTGCAGACGTCCATACGGGCTGGGCCGAGCTAGACGCCGAGGCGACGGTCGACGATAGCGGATTCGTCGTTGGCGAAACTCAGTTCCTCGGCGAGTATACCGACCCCAACGGCGAGTACGTCGTCGGCTACGCGGCACCGATCCCAGACGGCGAGGACGGCGTTTCCGATCGCGTCGCCGTCTATGCCGTCGGTCTCGAGCCCTTCGGTGAAGAGCTGATCGAGAACGATGGCCAGATATCGTATCTCGTCAACCCGGCCAACAACCGCATCCTGATGGATCCCACGGGCGAATCGCTGTGGCACACCTACCGTGACGGAAGCGCGCTCATCGAGGAATCGAGCTCCCACTCGATCGGAACGCCGGGCGATAACCTCGCTGGCTCGATCGCGGCGGCAAACGAGGGCGAGGGATACGAAACCGAAGCCTACATCGCGTCCTACGGTGAGTTGCCCGGCGACACCGGCTGGTACGTCGTCCATCACACCCCAGAAGACGACGCGCTCGGATTCGTCCACACCGTCCAGCAGTACGGCCTCTATGCCTCCGCAGCCGGCATTCTCGGTGTCGTCTTACTCGGTGGCATCGTCGGTCGAAACACCTCCAAGTCGATCAATCGGCTCCGACGCAAGGCCGAACGGATGGGCGAGGGCGACCTCGAGGTCGAGTTCGAATCCAAACGCGTCGACAGTATCGGGCAACTCTACGACGAGTTTGGGGCCATGCGTGATTCGCTACAAGACCAGATCCGGACGGTCGAGCTCGCTCGAGAAGAGGCCGAACAGGCACGCGAAGAGACCGAACGAGTCAACCACGAACTCGAGCGGAAAGCCGACGAGTACCGCGAAGTGATGCAGGCGTGTGCCGAGGGCGATTTCACGACGCGCATGGATCCCGAGACCGACAACGAATCGATGCGCGAGATCGCGACGGAGTTCAACGCGATGATCGGCGACATCGAGCGAACGACGGCCCAGCTCACGCGCTTTGCCAACGACGTCGCCGTCGCTTCCGAACAGGTCACGGCGAGTTCCGAGAGCGTCAGATCCGCCTCGATCCAGGTGACCGACTCCATCCAGGAAATCTCCGACGGTGCCGAACGACAAAACGACAGCCTCCAGGCGGTCAACCAGGAGATGAACGGGCTGTCGACGACGATCGAGCAGATTGCCTCCGCGTCCAACGAGGTGGCAGACGTCGCAGAACGAACCGCACAGGCCGGCACTCGCGGCCGCGAGGCAGCACAGGCGGCGATCGATGGGATGTCCGAAATCGAAGCCGAATCCGACGCTGCCGTCGAGGAGATCGAGCAACTCCAGCGTGAAGTCGAACAGATCGACGAGCTCCTCGAGTTCATCAGCGAGATCGCCGAGCAGACCAACATGCTCGCGTTGAACGCCAACATCGAAGCCTCCCGATCGACCGAGTCGAACGACGGATTCGCAACGGTCGCCGCCGAAGTCAAAGAGCTCGCCGAGGAGACCAAATCCGCCGCCGACGACATCGAAGGGCGCCTCGAACGGATCGAAACCCAAACCGAGCAAGCAGCGAGCGAAGTTCGACTGACCAGCGACCGGGTCGCCGAACACACGACGTCGGTCGAGCGTGCGGCTACGGCACTCGACGAAATCGCCGAGTACGCCGGCGAAACGAACGATGGCGTCCAGGAGATTTCGGCCGCAAGCCAACAACAGGCGGCCTCGACACAGGAGGTCGTCTCGATGATCGACGAAGCGGCGACAATTTCCGAAGAGACGACCGTCGAAGCCGAAAACGTCGCCGCTGCAGCCGAAGAGCAGACCTCCGCGCTCGTCGAGGTAACCGACAGCGTCAACGACCTCTCCGACCAGGCGACCCAGCTCTCGGAAGCGCTCGACCGGTTCGATACCGACATCGATATCGCGAGCGGCCAGACCGACATCCTCGACGCCGTCGAAACGCAGGCCGGTACCGACCACCCCGAGTTAGACGAGCCGACCGGCACCGTAACGACTCCCAACGCGGATTCCGACAGTGGCACCGAACTCGAGTGGGTAGAACCACCGGACTTCGCGGACGAGCTGACGGATACGTCGGACGAGCCGGACGAGACGGCAGAGACCGACGCTGGACGTGATCACCCACCGGCGACTGACGACCCAGCAGCGACCGAAGACGAGCCGTGACAGCCTCGACGGCCTGACGGGACACGGTTGCGCCGGAAACGACGGACAGCAGTCCGTGTCAGTGGGCGACCATAACCGTCCGTTCGGTCTCGAGGATGACTTCTTGGCTGACGCTGCCGAAGACGGCTTTGCCGACGGGTGAGCGTTTGCGTGATCCGAGGATGATCGCGTCGACGTCGTTCTCACGGGCGATGTGGAGAATGCCGTCGGCGGCATCACCGACCATCCGCTGGAAATCGGTCTCGACGCCAGCATCCTCGAGGCGACGTGTGGTCTGTTCGACGGCGTCGGGTGTGCCACGGAGTTCCGGTAGCGACTCGTTGATATCCTCGATAACGGTCGCCCCGGCTTCGTCCGGAACGGTGTCGATCTCTTCGACGACGTGAAGCAGCGTGACCGACAGTTCGTCGGCGTCACCCGGTAACGAGAGCAACGTGTCGACCTGTTCGTCCGCGCGCTGTTTGTCCTCGTCGAGAGGGATGAGAACGGAGTACATACACGATGCTGTGTCGTCCCATCCAATATACGTGGCGGTCTCTCGGGTAACGTACTGCGGCGTCGGGCTCGAGGGACGCTCGCCGGATCCTCGTAGACGGTCAGCTGCCAGTGGTCCGACGGAGAAGGAATGTTACCGTCGCACCGATCGCCGCGATCGTCCCGAGGACGACGAACAGCTCGCTTGGACCGGCGTACGTGAGGACGAAGCCGGCGAGGCTAGCCCCGAGTGCACCGATACCGAAGATCGCGAGAAACGTGTAGCCGAACGAGAGACCACGCGTGCCCGGCGAGGAGTATTTCGCGACCGCCGCCTGCTGGAGCGGCTGGATCGTAAAGAGTGCAACACCGAGCAACAGCGAGACCACGAGAAAGGACGCAGTCGAGCCACTGGCGGGGACGAAAAGCAACGCAAGCACCGCAAGCGTCGAGAGGACGCCTACGAGCGCGCGTTCGACGGCGATCCGATCTGCGAGCTGACCGCCGAGGTACTGACCGACGACGCCGAAGATCAAAATGCCGACGTAGAAGTACCGTGCGAGGTCGAACTCTGCGGCGTATGGGCTATCAGGGTCGATCAAATCGACGTCGACGAGCCCCGCGAGGACGTCGCTCAACAGGTCCGGAAGGAACGTGAGAAACGCACGGTAGTAGAGGCCGCTCATCATGACGATGACGATCACTAACCCGAACGCGACCGTCGCGAGCCGCCGCGTGTCCTCGAGGACGGTCCCCAGCGAGACGTGCCCTTTCGTGTCGTTGGAGCCGGCATCGCCGCCGTCGGCCGCGGTTGCGGTCTCCGTTTTCCCAGGCGCGATATCGACGAAGAGCCCGAGAACGAGGACGACGAGAGCAGGAATGGCGAGGACGATCGAGACGACACGCCAGTCGAACCAGAGCAACAACAACGCAGTCGCAAGCGGGCCGAGTGCGATGCCGAGGTTGCCCCCGATCCCGTGATAGCCGAGTGCGATGCCCGTCCGGTCGACGCGTGTCGAGAGCAACGCGAGGCCAGCCGGGTGATAGACGCTCGCCGTGATACCCCAGACAGCGATCGCGAGTGCGAGCCACAGGATCGACCCCGACAGACCGACCAGGACGAACGAGCCGGCCATGCCGCCGAGGCAGGCCAGAATGAGTGGCTTCGAGCCGTAGCGGTCGACGAGTACGCCCCCGGGTAACGCGCCGACGCCGAACAGTCCGTACCCGATCGTGACGATCACGCCGAGGGTCGCGGCGGTCGTCGAAAACTCCGCGAGCCAGACGGTCATCAGGATGGGTATCGACAGCTCGTACGTGTGGACCAGTCCGTGTGCGGCGGCCGTAAAGAGGACGACGCGACGATCCGTTCGCTCCATTCGCTCGAGGCTACTCGTCTCGGATAGCTTAAACGATCGGATATCGGTCGGCTGTTGCCGATTCGGGTATCGCCTCGAGTGACCGTCGAACCGCTCGGAAGGGGTGCCCTCGAGCCGCGTGCCGGTACCCCTTTTAGGACTGGCCTCATCACCGGTGATATGGACGTCATTCACACGGCGCTTTGGGTGTCCGACATCGAACAGACGCGAGCGTTTTACGTCGACGGGCTCGGGCTCACCGAAAACTGGTCGTTCACCGCCGACGACGGCGTCGAAAACGTCTACATCGGCGGCGAGAACGCGGAGTTCCAGTTCAAGTACGATCCCGACGGCGGCCCGGCGATCGATCCGGGAACGATGGCACACGTCGCCCTCGGCGTCGAGAGCACCGACGAGACGTTCGAACGACTGCAGGAGCGAGCCGATCCGCCGGTTCGCGAAGCACCGACGACGATGGACCACATCGATCGCCGCGTCGCGTTCGTCGCGGATCCGGACGGCTACGTCGTCGAACTCGTCGAACGCGTCGAGTAGTGTTTCTGTCCGCGCGTGTGGCTGCGCTGGGCCGGGGATAGAATTACGTATCCATGGCAGCCGGCTTCGAGACGGATGCAGGCGTTTGGATCACGATGACGAGCAATCCCGCAGCCACGACGACGAGTGCAGCGAGCAAGAGCCAGGATGCCCGGTAGCCAACCGTGTCCGCGAGGAAGCCAAAGGCAGGTGGCGCAAACAGCGCCCCACTGGTCAGTGCGAGCTGGCCGCCGGCGGTGGCACCACCCATCTCGTCTGCGCTGACGAGGGTCGCCATGACGGAGTAGTACACGCCGGTATAGCCGAGAACGAAGAAGCCGAGTACAGCAAACGCGAGTGTGGCGCCGACGACCGTCGTGGTCAACGCGACGACGACGAACATGCCGGCCCCGGCGAGCGATTGGACGATCAGAATGGCGCCGATACGCGTCCGGGGATCGCCAGGTAGGGTATCGGCGAGCCATCCGGTCACGACACGACCGATACTGCCGAACAGTTGGACGAGCGCGAGCACGACGCCACTGTACGCGACCGACGCGCCGATCGACTCCTCGACGTAGAGAACAGTGTAGCCGGTCGTCGTAAACAAGGCAGCGCCGAGAAACAGTCCAGCAACCGTCAACAACACGTACGGTCGGTTCGACAGCAGTATTCGAAAGTCCGGATAGTCGGCCGTCCCATCGCCGCTCGTATGCGGATAGAGCACGTAAAACCCGAAAGCGACGACGAGACCGAACACCGTGGCGACGACGAATCCCGCCTGCCAGAACACGATCCCGGCGAGCCCCGTCACCAGCAACGCACTGATGCCGCTCCCGCCGGTAACACCGACCTGCTTGATACCCATCGCAAAGTTCTGCTTGCCGGGCTGAATGTTGTCGAAGACGGCTTTGTTCGTTCCCGGCATCGCGGTGCCATACAGCGACCCCAACACGAACACTGCAGCCAGTAATAGGGCGTAGGTGGGCGCACCGGCAACCAGTGCCGTCGCCGTGGCGAGTCCAACGAGTCCGAGCGTCAGCGTGAGCCGTTCGCCGAATCTATCTACCAAGGCACCAAGGGGCAGCAAGAAGACGGCGTATCCGAACGTGACCATCGTGACCACGATACCGACGGAGAATCGAGAGAGACCGAACGCATCCCGAAAAAACGGCGTCGCAGCGAACACAGAATAGTAGCAAACGCTCGCCGAAATTTGCCAGACAGTAATGAGTAAGACGGTTTTCCAGTATGACCAATCCATCGATTGGTGGCCGTTGGATGACCGGTCAAAAAAGTGTGCTGCTCTCGGGACTGCAGTAGTGCATCCGGCAAAAAGTTGGTGAAGCCAACAGTATATATGCAGACAACACCCCCGTCATATTCGGGGACTGTCACCTATTATGATGGAATATCCGTCTTATTACGGGAAGAATGTACATTCGGAATAAATAATCGATGATTGCGGGGTTTAAACAACAGTTTTTTATACCGGCAATCTGAACGAGTTTTATATGCCCCACAGTGGCAAACAGAACAGGCGTAACTTCCTGAAAGGTGCAGCAGCAGTGGGTGTCGTGAGTGTGGCCGGATGTCTCGGTGACGACGAACTCGAGACGGTGACGATCGGTGGAACTTCGAGTGGGAGTTCGACACAGGCCGCGGGACAGGCACTCGCCCGTGCCGCGTCCGAAGAGAGCGACGTCGTCGAAGTCTCCGTCCAGGAGACGGACGGGTGGACGGCGAACCTCTACGAGTACGACAACGATCAGATCCCAGCGATGGGCGTCGACAACAACTCGATGTCGAAAGCTATCGCGGAAGAGGGGCCGTTCGCGGACGACCCGGTCGATACACTGCCTCATCAGGGCTTTCAGTTCACAGCGCTCCAGATTCACTGGGTCGGTCTCGAGGGCGGTGGCGTCGAATCCGTCCAGGACCTTCGTGACGGCGGCTACACGATTTACCCGATCCAGCCCGGGTTCGGAACGCGGCTGCTAACCGAGGAAATCCTGGAGGATGCAGGCATCTGGGAGGAAAACGAGATTTCGAACGTGGATACGAGCGACATCCCCGGACAGGTCGAAGAGGGCAACGTCGACGCCCTCTGTCTGTACGGCTCGAACGGCGTCGAACTCGCCAGCTGGTGTCAGGAGGTCGATGTCCGGAGCGGCGACGGGCTCTACCTGCTCGAGACCGACGAGGAGTTCGAGCAGACGATCGAAGACCACCCCGGTGCGTTGCTCAACCACCACGAACCGTACGGCTACGAACAGGACGTCACCGAACTCACCGACGAGGCGGTGTCCTGGGCACTGCCCGCACAGTGGGCGTTCGGTCCACAAATTTCCGCGGAGGCGACCTACGATATAGCGCGTCTCGCACTCGAACACGACGACGTCATTCGCGAAGCCGACGAGACGGCCCCGGACTTCACGCCGGAGTACATGGCCGAGACGGTCATGGATGACGTTCCGGTCCACGAAGGCGTTGCAGACTTCTTCGAAGAGGAAGGCGTCTGGGACGACGCCTGGGAGCGAGGCGAGGCCGAATAACGGCCGTCTCGAGGGAGAATAACGTTCAGACGAACTTATACTATTTAACAGATGGGGACTAACGACGATACCAACTCGACCGACGAGACGACCGCTACCGAGGGCGACGAGCCGGCGGTACCCGATAGTAACGGCGACGGCGTTCTCGACGACGAGCCGCCACTGTCGATTTCGGACGGGCTTCGCGGCCGCTTCGAGACGGCCGTTATCCTGGGTTCGATTCCGCTTTGGCTGATCGTCTTCTGGTATTCCTACACCCAGATGATGCCGCGGGCGCGATACGGAACCCTCTTTCTCGGCGGCGTCCTGTTGCTGTATATCCTCCTCGAGCTGCCCGACGATCTCGAGGATGGCAACCGACTCGAGGCGGGAATGCTGGTCGTCTCGGCGGGCGTGATACTGGCCGCGACAGTGTATCTGTTTACGTACTACCAGTGGGCGATTATCGACCGCGCAGGCCACGCCTACGGCTACGAGATCGGTCTCGCGCTGGCGTTCGTGTTTGTGATGATTTATCTCACCTGGCGATCGTTCGGCATGACGTTCCTTGTCGTCGTGATCGCAGGCATCCTCTATGGACTCGGCGGCTCGTACATTCCGGGAACGCTCGGTCACGGCGGTCTCTCGCCCGAGCGAACGCTTCGCATTCTCGCGGTCAGTGGTGACGGCTTCTACGGATTCCTGACGCAACTGGTGGCCGCGTGGATCGCGCTGTTCCTGCTGTATGCAGGACTGTTGAAAGCCTACGGGGCGTTCGATCTCATCCTCCGGATGGCCGTCCGCTCCGCCAAGTACGTCGATTCCGGTATCGCCCAGACCGCCGTCCTCGCGAGTGCGGTCATCGGCTCGGTCAACGGAAGCCAGACCGCAAACGCCGGGATGACCGGTTCGTTCACCATTCCGTTGATGAAAAAGAGCGGCGTCAAACCCGCAACCGCCGGCGGCATCGAATCCGTCGCCTCGACGGCCGGACAGGTCCTCCCGCCCGTGATGGGCGCAGGCGCGTTCATCATGGCATCGCTGATCAGCGGCATTACGTACGTCGATGTCATCATCGCCGGGCTCATCCCGGCGTTCATCCTCGTCGTCTCGATCGTCGTCGCCGTCCACTACGCTGCGGCCCCCCAGATCGATGATCCCGAGATGGGCGGCATGTTCGACGACAAACTCGAGACCCAGCAACTCGTCCTCGAGGGTATCAAGTACGGCGTTCCACTCCTCGTTCTCGTCTACCTGCTGGGATATCTCCAGACGACGGTCATGACTGCGGCGTTCTGGACGGCCATCTCGATGATGGTCTTTGGGATCACGATCCCGATCGTCGAGGCGCTGTTGGACGGCGGTGATGTCGGTGGTGCCGCCGTCTACACCGGCAAACAGACCATCGAAGGCTTTCGACAGGGTGTGATCGTCGTCGCACCGATCACCATCATCCTGGCGGCGATCAACGGCGTCGTCGATCTCTTGATGGCGACCGGTGTGCCGACCGCGATCTCGCTCACGCTAATGGACCTGTCGGGCGGCGTCATGCTCATCGCAGTCATCCTCGCGATGATTATCTGTATCATCCTCGGGCTGGGAATGCCGACGACGGCAGCCTACACCGTCGTCGCGTTGTTGGTCGCGCCGACGCTGATCAACCAGTTCTTCGTGCCCGAACTCGCCTCCCACTACTTCGTCTTCTACGCGGCGATCCTCGCCGGACTGACGCCGCCGATCGCAACCTGTGTCGCAGTCGCGACCGGCATCGCCGGATCCGACTTCTGGCGAACGTGTTATGAGGCGATCAAGATTTCGGCACCACTGTTCATCCTGCCGTTTGCCTTCGTCTACCATCCGGAACTCGTCGGCGGCGAGTTCACGTCGGAGGCACTCATCGCCGGTGGGATCGCGTTGCTGGCAGCGATCATCATTATCCACGGCATCAACTACCGGTTCACGTTCGGTCGTACCCAGACCTACGGTCTCAGAGTCGGATTCATCGTCAGCGGCATCGTTGCGATGGTCTACTGGGAGCAGCTGATCCAGCTTGCCGCATTGGGACTCGCAGTTTCCCTCTACGTGGTGCAAGTTGCCATCGGGAAACCCGATCCGCTCGCTCTCGTCCGAGGCGCCGTCAGTGGATTCAACGGTCGTCGCGGCCAGCGCTAAGCGGTCACTATCGGTTCTCCTTTCGGGATTCGTCGACGAGTGGCTACGATCCCCCTTGCTTCGATTGACATCCTCCTCCGCGTGAACGCGGAGGAATCCCACGGCACCGCACCGCTGGATTGGGATATTAGGGTTTGCAGTCTACCACTTGTTCCCTCGGTGAGAATCCGTGAGACAAGTCATGAAGGTAGACTCCGGGCTGTGCCAACCAGCCGGTACTCCTATCCTCGCCCAAATTGGCCGAAGACTCGGAGTTACTTTGGTTCAGGTCCAGACGGATGTTCTCCGCCCCGTTCACGTCGGCATTGAACGCCGCATCACAATCCTCACACACGTACAGACCCCGTTCAACACGCTGACTCTCGTCTTCTTTCCCACAGACACAACACGTCTTGCTCGTGTCGCGTTCGGACACTTCCACGACCTCGATGCCCTCGACCTTCGCCTTGTATTCGAGAATCGAGGTGAAGCGGTCGAACGCCCACCCGTGGAGATCGAGGTTGCCATGCTTACCCCAGTTTTTCGACGCACCATCTTCGTCTTCACGGACTCCCTCCAAGTCTCCGACGTTGATGCGACCAACATCTTTCTCGACACACCGCTGAACGATGTGTTTGGCGAGACTGTGAAAGAAGTGAGTCCGGCGCTCCGACCACTTGTGGTGGAGTCGTGTGGCCCTGTCGCCACCAGAATTGTCGCAGTTGGCGATTTCTTTCGGGAAGTAGTACCCGTCCTGCTTCAAGCGGTTGCCTGGATACAAGTCGGCGTCTTCAGTACTGTAGGCGACGGCAGCGAAGTTGCTGATGCCGAGGTCGATACCCGCCGTTTCGGGGCCGGGAGCGTCTGGCGTCTCGATTTCGTCCTTGCAGACGAGGTGTAACTCCCATCGCTCCTTTGCTTGGTCGTAGACGGAGCGGACTTGTTGCAGGTTCTCAACCTCGACGCCGGGTCGTGTCTTGTATTCGACGAGGATGTACTCCCACGCTTTCGGGTGTTCCTTGTGATTCGCTCCTTTTGAGAGGCGAACACGGTTGTTCTTCGTGTCGTGGCGGATACCGTGTTGCTTCCACGTCACCGTCGAGCGGGGGTGTTCTTCGTGGACGCGGCGACCCTCGTCGTCGTAGTAGTTTTCTTTGCGGTAGCCGGGCGGATTGTCCCTGTCATCGTCGCTGGAGTACCACGAGTTGAAGGCTTCAGCGAGTTCCTCCAGAACCCGCTGACTGGACTGTGAGTGCAGTCCCTTGTATTTTGGATGGGTCTTCAACTCGTCTTTCAACTCCTCGTGGTCAGGAATCTCGCCCGTCTCCTCCCACACTTCTCGGGAGTGGTAGTTGGCAACGTTCCAGAGTTTGCTGGCGCTCCACCCGTGGCGGTCGAGCGACTCTGCCACCTGTGAGTGGTTGCGGATTTTCGCTCGATATGTGCGGTGAACCTCCAGCATTCTGAACGCCTGTATAATCACTTATATCTACACTTCTTGTAAAGGTTAGTGTTTGATGGCAGTGGAATATCCAGGCCTGTCGGTGTCGGTAGAACGCCGCACTAAGTGACGGCGCGTATCCACGCCGTGAACGACGTGGTATTGCGCCTGCTCCGCATATAAACTGTCCGGGCACAGTTACAACAATTGACGACCAGATATCAGTCATTAGTCGCTATCAGCGACCAAACGACAATGCTTTTCCATCGGCCACGAAAAATCGAAGGTATGGCAGACGACCTCAAGAAAGGGCTGGAGGGTGTCTTAGTTGCAGAGTCCAAACTCAGCTCGATCGACGGCGACGCCGGGCGACTGATTTATCGCGGCTACTCCATCCAGGACCTCGCTGAAGGAGCAAGCTACGAGGAAGTGCTGTATCTCCTCTGGCACGGTCACCTCCCCGACGAGGCCGAACTCGAAGAGTTCACCGCCTCACTCACCGAGGAGCGGGAGGTCAGCGACGACGTCCTGGCGACGATGGAGCGACTCGCCGACGCTGGCGAGGAGCCGATGGCCGCCCTCCGCACCGCAGTGTCGATGTTCTCGGCCGCCGAGCCCGAACGCGACGCGGACCCGGAGGATCTCGAGGCGACGCTGCGGCAAGGTCGACGTATCACCGCGAAAATCCCGACCGCGCTCGCAGCGTTCGAGCGCTACCGTCTGGGTGAGGACCCCGTCGATCCCGACTCCGAACTGGGGCTGGCGGCGAATTTCCTCTACATGCTGACCGGCGAGCAGCCGGACGACATCGCGGCCGAAACCTTCGACCAGGCGTTGATCCTCCACGCCGACCACGGTTTGAACGCCTCGACGTTTACCTCGATGGTCATCGGCTCGACGATGGCCGACATCTACAGCGCCGTCACCGGCGGCGTTGCGGCACTGTCGGGGCCGCTCCACGGCGGCGCAAACCAGGACGTCATGGAGGTTCTCATCGAAATCGACGAGAGCGACCTCGATCACCGCGAGTGGGTCGAGCAAGCCAACGACGAAGGCCGCCGTATTCCCGGCTTCGGTCATCGCGTCTACAACGTCAAAGATCCGCGCGCGAACATTCTCCAACAACGCAGCGAGGAACTCGCCGAAAACGGCGAGAGCAAGTGGTACGATTACACCACGACCATCGAACAGTTCCTCAGCGAAGAGCAGGGACTGACCGAACACGGCATCGCGCCGAACGTCGACTTCTACTCGGGCTCGGTCTACTACCAACTCGGCATTCCGATCGACATGTACACCCCAATCTTCGCCATGAGCCGTGCCGGCGGTTGGATCGCCCACGTTCTCGAGTACCAGGAGGACAACCGTCTCATCCGGCCGCGGGCCCGCTACACCGGCGACAACGATCTCGAGTTCGTTCCGCTCGAGGATCGATAGCGTCGATTCGCTGATCACGGTTCATTTTTCGCTCGGCCAGGGCCTGCTCGTACCGACACGACAGCAGACCAACTCGAGTGTCAGCTCAGCTCCCGAACGAGCACCGAGACGCCGATGAGGGAGCCACAGAGGACGACGAGATTGAACGCGGCGTGGATCAGCGGCTGATGTCTGGGCTCGACCCAGAGGTCGATCGCGTCGGTCACGCTGGCGTAGAACTGGACCAGCGCGACGAGTGCGACCAGCGAGCAGATCGCCAGCCCGGCCCAGGCGAGCAACCGCCAGACATCTTGGGAACGGGTCTCGCTCTCGCTGGGCGGTTCCGTACCGTCTACCGGTGGCTGGTCAACGGTCGGTTCGGTCGCCGAGTTGCGTGTGGTCGTATCGGTCATGTATGCAGCCTCCGCGTCAGTGCAAGCGTGGCAAGAAGTGCAAGCGCAGCCCCAGTAACGGTGAACCCGGGCACCGCATCGTCGGTGTCTGTGGCTTCGGTGTCCTCGACAGGTTCGTCACGAACCGGTGCCGAGTCCGCCTCGACGTCGAGGCTCTCGTCGTCCTCGAACGCACCGGCGTCGAGTCGACTGTCTTCCTCGCTCGCGTTCTCGACGACTGACTCGGGCCGAAGATCGGCAGCCGCCCGGTCAGTGGCGACGATCGTTCCGTCGAGCCACAGCGTCGCATCGAGATAGTACCGATAGTCGTCGGGCACGTCGACGGTCGTCGTCGGCGTCACCGTCTCACCGGTATCGACGTTGGCGACATCGACCCGTTCTGTATCGGCGACGATATTCGAATCCGCCTGCCGAGCCGTCACCTCGAGTTCGAGCGATCCCGTTCGCTCGTCGCCCGTGTTCGTCAGGTAGCTGGTGACATCGAGTGTGGTGTCGTCGCCGGCTGTCGACGCGATGGTATACTCGATCGCAGGGACGTTCGCAAGCGCCATCCCATGTTCACTACCGAACCGGTGGAACTCCAGACCGGTATCCGCGTAGGCTGGCGTCAACGAGTCCATGCCGGAGACGCGATGTGACACCGACTCGGTCCGTCTGTCGTCGACGTAGACGAACGTCTCGATCTCGTGGGTCCCCTCGCGTGGGACCTCGAGCGCTGCGGGGACGACGTCCTCGTGTTCGGCTTCGAGGCGGTCGATCTCGCGTTCGGTCGTCGACTCGACGAGGCCGGTCTCGGCGTTGGTCGCCCGGTGGACGATCGTCACGTTCTCGACGGCGCCACCGTGGCTCTGGAGGTAGCTATCGACATCGAGCGTCGCCGTCTCGCCGGAGATTTCCTCGGCGGCGAACGTCACTTCGAGCAGCGATGCGTGACCGTCGACGGCAGCGTCGGTCTCGGGTTCGCTTGGGTCTGCGATCGCACCGGAGAGGGCAAGCGTCGTGAGCGCAGCGAGGACGACCACGAGCGCGACGATCGCGAGCGCGTACTCGCGGTTCATGTCCACCCCTCTCGAACAGAAATATAAATGCTTTGTGTAGTTCGAGTTGAAAGAATCGGCCACGGCGATCCCGCAGACGGCACAACGCAGACGTATCGGGCGTCCGTATCGACGGACGTGTACGTCTTCGTCTACGGGACGTTGACCGATCCCGCACGGGTCGATCGCGTGCTGACTGGTCACCGGTACGCACTCGAGGACGACGCGATACTCGAGGGGGTACACCGAGTCGAGGGGCAATACCCGACGCTCGCACCGGGCGGGAGCGTCGACGGACGACTCCTCGAGGTCGACTCGGCGGCGCTGGCGGCGCTCGACCGATACGAAGGCGTCGAAAACGGACTCTACGCGCGCGTCTCGATCCCGTTTCGAACTGGCGGTGCGTCGGCTGCAACGTACGTCGGCGATCCGGCGCGACTCGGACTCGGCGAGCCCGACTGGTGGCCGGCTGGATCCTCGTTTCAGGATCGCGTTCGGACGCTGCTCGAGCGGGTCGATCCCGTGGTACAGCGTCGCGAATGACGATCGGCAGACACCCGTCTGACAGGGCACCTAACCCGACGCAGTCGTTCGGTTTCACTTTCACCCTGGAGGGATTGGTTTTATGTAATCGGCGCCCCCGTCTACACTCGCACGTCACACGCCGTGCATCCTGTATTCCCTGTCGTGTTGTCGCGGCCCCCGGCCCGACGACACATTCCTGTCCGACCGAAGACAGCGACGGCCCCACCGAGTCGCCGTCCGCCGTGGCGAATCTCACAAATAGGTCCAACCGACAGTATAGAGTATGCTCGATCACGACGACATTCTCGAGGCTCGCGAGCGGGTTCGAGCGACCTCGAGACAGACGCCGCTCGAACGGTCTCACACCTATTCGGCGATGACGGGCGCCGACGTTCATCTCAAACTCGAGAACTTCCAACGGACGGGTGCGTTCAAGATTCGGGGCGCGACCAATCGGGTCGCAACGCTATCGGCCGACCAGAAGGCGGCCGGCGTCGTCACCGCGAGCGCGGGCAATCACGCCCAAGGTGTCGCCCTCGCGGCTACGCGTGCGGGCGTGGACGCGAAGATCGTTATGCCCGAATACGCTCCTATCGCGAAGGTCAAGGCGACGCGAAACTACGGGGCCGAGGTCGTTCTCGCGGGGACGGACTACAACGAGGCCGCCGAGCGCGCCCACGAGATCGAACGCACGGAGGGTCGAACCTACGTCCACGCCTTCGACGACGAGATGGTGATGGCGGGCCAGGGAACGATCGGCCTCGAGATCGTCGAGGACTGTCCCGATCTCGACACCGTCGTTGTCCCTATCGGCGGCGGCGGACTGATCAGCGGTATCGCGACGGCGATCAAGGCCGAAACGCCCGACGCTCGCGTCGTCGGTGTTCAGGCCGAGGGTGCCTCGAGCGCCGCGAAATCCCTCGAGAAAGGCGAGCGCGTCTCGCTGGAGGGCGTCGATACGATCGCCGACGGGATCGCGACTCGCAGCGTCGGCGAGCAGACATTCCCCTACATTCAGGAGTACGTCGACGAGGTCGTCACCGTCTCCGATCCCGAGATCGCCGTCACCATCGTCTACCTGCTCGAGCGCTCGAAGACGATGGTCGAGGGTGCGGGCGCGGTCCCGCTGGCTGCGACGCTGTTCGAGAAATTCGACTACGAGCCCGACGAGACGATCGTCGCCGCTCTCTGTGGCGGCAATATCGACCTCAACACACTCACGAACGTCATCATCCGCGGCCTCGTCGAAACCGGCCGGTACCTGAAGATCCGCACCGTCCTGAAAGATCGGCCCGGCGCACTCGAGGACCTCCTCGACATCTTCACCGCCCACCGGGCGAATATCTACGCGATCCACCACGACCGAACCTCCCGGGACGTCGAGATGAGCGACACCGAAGTCGAGATCGACCTCGAGATGCGCGGCCCCGACCACGTCGAGGCGTTTCTGTCGGACCTGCGGGCAGCTGGGTATCCCGTCGACGTCCTCGCCTGATACGGTTTACTGTCAGTCAGTTCAGGCGCACCCGCGACCCAGGGGCGGATGCGCCGGTACATCGGTACAGCAATCCGTATCAGCGAAACGGGATTCGACTCCGCGTTTCGATGCGGAAAGCGATCCCGGGGCTGTAGCCCGTTCCCGGCAGACCATCGTCGTTCGCGGATTCGTCTCCAGACTCGTCGTCCGCGTTGCCCGCAGCCGCCTCGTCCGGACGCCGATAGGTCACGACGTGATCGTCACCCAGCCGTCCGCCGAGTTCGTAGGTCCCGTCGGAGTTTGATACATTCTCACCGCGGATTTCGTACTCAGCGGTCACCGTCTCGCCCGGATAGAACGTCATCACCAGCTCCTCGCCGTCGGCACCCATCCCGCCAGGAGTGACGTCGATGTGGTCGCTGTCCTCGTAGGCGTCGGTCCACAGTCGGATCCACGATTCCCCGTAGTCGTCGGTTTCGCCGCGCAACTCGAGGACGCCGAAGGGTCGAATCCCCATGCTGACCAGCTCGAGGGTATCGTCGGAGTCGTTGGTCGCCGAGAGTTCGAACGCGGCCGGCGAATCGACGAGGACATCCCGATCGAACGCGTCGATGTCGAACGAGAGCGGCCCGTCGAAGTCGGTCGGTACGTCGACGGAGACGATCGAAAACTCGGTGTCGCCCATACACCCCGCGAGGGTGGCGGTCGAACCGGCGACGGCTCCAAGCAGCGTTCGCCGTCGGAGCGTCGACCGTCGGTCCTCGCGAGCGTCGTCGGTCATCGGTGCTCACCCCCGGCAGGCGATCCGCCGGTATGAGCGACGAAGATCGATTCGATCGACGGCTCCTCGACGGTCGTTCGTCGAATCGTCATGTCTGTGCGCTCGAGCGCCTCGACGACGGCCTCGCGCCGGTCGATCGACTCGAGGTGCGTAACGATCGTACCACCGGCCATCGTATCAGCCTCGGCTCCGGCGCCGGCCCCACCGGCCGCCGCGCCCGTCTCAGGGCCGCCACCGGTCGCACCGTCGCCGACCGTCGTTCCGTCGCTTGCCGACGACACCGAGATGTCGACGACGCCCTCGACGTTCCTTACCGCCCGTCGAGCCTGCTCGAGGTTGCCATCGACGGCGAGTTCGAACTCGGTCGTCACCGGTGCGCTCGCTCGCAGTTCTTCGAGGGTTCCCTCCGCGACGAGTCGGCCCTCGTGGAGGATACCGATCCGATCGCAGACGAGTTCGACCTGACCGAGGACGTGACTCGAAAAAAAGACCGTCGCGCCGCGGTCGTTCTCCGCGTGGGCCACGTCGCGGATCGTCCGGACGCCGTGGGGGTCGAGCCCGGAGAAGGGTTCGTCCAGGATCAGCAACTCCGGTTCGCCGACGAGTGCCATCGCGAGCGCGAGACGCTGGCGCATCCCCCGCGAATAGCTGCCGGCGTCGTCGTCGACGGCGTCGGCCAGCCCGACCCGCTCGAGCAACGCCTCAGGGTCGTCGTCAGCGGCTTTCGTGTCGATGACCAGCCGCAGGTGATCGCGGCCGGTCCGATTCTCGTAGACGCTGAATCCGTCGGGGAGGATGCCGACACGCTGGTGGACATCGACGACGTCCTCGCGCGGGTCCATCCCGAGGATGCTGATCTCGCCCTCGGTCGGTCGCGCGTAGTCCATCAGCATGTTGATCGTCGTCGACTTGCCCGCGCCGTTTGGCCCCAGAAAGCCGTATATCTCCCCGGTATCGACGGTGAACGAGAGGTTCTCGACCGCCGCGTCGGACCCGTATCGCTTCGTCAGGCCATCGGTCCGGATGACGGATGCGTCGTCGTTCGAACTCACGCGAGATCACCCCGATCGAACCGGTAGTAGGCGATCGAAAGCGGTACCAGCCCCCAGGCGGCCAGAATGACCAGCCCGCCGGCCTCGTGGAGGTACAGCGGGACGGCCCCCGGCTCGAACGTGTTGTCGACGACGAGGACGTTGGAACTGACGTTTGGCTCGAGATCGGAGATCACGCTGTTGTGAAAGCCAGCCGAGTTGCCCGCCTCGAGGAGCCAGTTCGTCACGGTGTTGTACGCCCTCGATGGGGCGAGCCGATCGATCAGGAACAGTCGCCCGTCCGCCGGCGGATCGTAGAGGTTGACCGGCGTGCCGGTGAGTCGCGAGTACAGCATCGGTGCCAGCAGCTGCCAGAGGGTTTCGAACACCACGAGCAAGCCGACGAACAGCGTCGCCGCTGCCGTCGCCGCCCGGCCGGCGAGTGCCGAGACACTCACGACGATCGAGACGAGCACGGCGAGGTACGCGAAGGTGACGACCAGTACTGCAAGGTATCGAAGCGGCGAGAACAGCCCGAACCGGACGACGCCGACGACGGTGACGACCGCCAGCGCGATGCCGACCGGAATCGCGATGCCGACCGTCCGACCGACGAGTTTGCCGAGCAACACGTCTCTGCGGGTCAGTGGCAAGCCGAGTACGAACCGGAGGCTGCCGGAGGACCGATCACCGACGATAGCCCGATAGCCGAGCGCGATCGCCGCCAGCGGAAGCACAAACGCGGCGCTGTGCTGGACGAACCCGATCGTCATGTCGGGCCCGAGTTCGTTCCACGTTCGATAGGCCGGGCGATACGTCCACAACGGCAGTACGAGCGCGAGCAGCCAGACCCCTTTGGAGGATACCAGGGCCTTGCACTCTTGACGTGCGAGCGGGAACCATCGCATCACCGAACGTGTGACACCAATTTAACATAAATTTGCTGGTATCCGTGGCCGCTTCGCTCCTCGAGACGAAAGCGACACAGCGGGGCCCTGTGTCGAACTGCTGTCGCCGGCATTTAAGCCGATCGACCGAGAGAACAAGCACGTGAAACGCATCATCGACACCGACGACGCCCCCGACGCGGTCGGGGCCTACAGCCAGGCGACGACCGACGGCTCGCTACTGTTTACCGCCGGCCAGATCGCGCTGACCCCCGACGGCGACTTACTCGCCGACGAACCGATCGAGACCCAGACCGAACGCGCACTCGACAACATCACGGCGATCCTCGAGGCCGAAGGCGCGACGCTCGAGGACGTCCTCAAAGTCACCGTCTACCTCGGCGATATCGAGGACTTCGACGCGATGAACGAGACCTACGCCGACTACTTCGAGGACGAGCCTCCAGCCCGAAGCGCCTTCGAGGTCGCGTCGCTGCCGGCCGGCGCGGCCGTCGAAATCGAGGCCGTCGCCTCCCTCGAGTAAACCGACGCCGAGGGCATGCATCCGCGAACCAAATCCGCGCTGCTGTGGGGCGCCGTCGGCGTCATGGCGTTTCTGGTGCTCATACAGGGGTACGCACTCGTATCCGGCCCCCTCGTCTCGATCACGCAGGGCGCAGCCGTCGCGCTCGTCGTCGGCCTCGCAACCGCGGGATCGGCGTACGTACTCGAGCACCGAATCGCGGCGTTGGCGGCCCGCCGCGTGGCGGACGAACCCGAATCACACGGCGGCGACGGTAAAAGTAAGAGTTAAACGACGGACGTGGTTACGACTACGTGAGCCAGGATGGCCGAACGGTAAGGCGCACGCCTGGAAAGCGTGTTCCCTTTGGGATTCAGGGTTCAAATCCCTGTCCTGGCGCTTTTTTGAGGCTTTATCCAATATATGGTGGGCTACGCACAAATATCTGGTAGCTCGTGAAGTTTTCGTCAGGTGCTCGAGTTTATATACTATGGCGAGGCCAGTAGTCGTCAGTGGCCACCGACTACCTCCGCCGAACGGCGATCACCCGGCTATCCCTTGGCGACGATCAGCAGACGTTACTCGACCGAACGATCGCCGAGTGGAAGCAGGCCTGTAATACCGCCAGTCGAATCGGGCGGGCTACAGGCGAGACGCAGACCGCAGCTTTACAACAGCTCGCGTACGACGATATCCGCGAACAGACGTCACTCGGAAGTCAACACACGATTCTCGCGGTTCGTCAGGCGGCGGCCGCTCTCGACGGAATCGAAGCCCTCGATTCAACCGACGCCGAATACACGACCTCTCGTCCGTCTTTTACCAGTGACACCATCACCTACGATCCGAGGTCGATGACGCTGTTCGACGACGATACCGTGTCGTTGGCCACGGTCGACGAACGAATCCGGTGTGAGTTGGTCCTGCCAGACGACGATGGGGGCCACCAATACCGATATCTCGACGCTGCGAGCTGGGAGGTCACTGAATCGACGCTCTCGAAACGGGATGGAGAGTACTACCTCCATATCGGGTTTCGGAAACCAACACCGGCGTCAGAAACCGAAACCGAGGCCGATACTGCGGACAGGACAGTTCTCGGTGTCGACCTCGGTATCGTCAACATCGCGACGACGAGTACGGCGTACTTCGCCTCTGGACGGGAACTCCGGCACCGACACCGTGAATTCGAACGTGTGCGAAACAGCCTCTATCAGAGAGGTACCCAATCGGCATACCGAACGATACGTCGAATGAGCGGTCGCGAGTCACGATACGTTCGAGACGTTATGCATCAGGTTGCGAACGACATCCTCGAGGAAGCCACGGTCCACGGGTGTACACATATCGTCTTCGAGGATCTAAAGCATATTCGAGAGAACGCACCGCCGGGGAAACAATTTCATCAGTGGGCACACCGGCAACTCGTCGAGTTGGTCGAATACAAGGCGAGAGCCATCGGCATCGATGTCGAATTCGTTTCGCCAGCAAACACCAGTCGGCGATGTCCGGACTGTGGCTACACGAGTGACAGGAATCGAACGTCACAGTCTCAGTTCGAATGCAAACGGTGTGGAACGACTGCTAATGCGGATTACGTCGGCGCAAAAAACGTCGGCATGCGGTTCGTCCGGCACGGCCGACAGTCGTCGGGTCGGACGGGCGACGGTCAACTCGCCCTGAAGTCAGGAACGGTGACACCGAACGGAACAGTTAGGCCGTACGCTACCGGATAGCGTCGGAGGGAGAGTTCACTGACAAGTCCAGGTATCGAACCGGGACAGTTGATATCCCAGTTCTGGCGCTTTGCTGAAGCGAACGGATAGCCGTATCACTGCCGAGCGCATTCAGATACGTATGTGTGGCCGTTACACTCTCGCCCTCGAGCGCGAGACCCTCGAGGACAGATTCGACGCCGAATTCGCGGGCTCGTTCGAGCCGCGATACAACGTGACGCCGGGCCAAGACGTGCCCGTCATCACGAACGAGGAGCCGGAGACGATCCAGGGGTTCGAGTGGGGGCTGGTGCCGTCGTGGGCCGACGACGGCAGCGGTGGGATGATCAACGCGCGTGCGGAGACGGTCGACGAGAAACCGAGCTTCAGGGAGGCCTACGAACGGCGGCGATGTCTGGTCCCCGCGGACGGTTTCTACGAGTGGGTCGAGACGGACGACGGGAAACAGCCCTATCGTGTAACCCTCGAGGACGAGCGGCCGTTCGCCATGGCCGGACTGTGGGAGCGATGGGAGCCCGACGAGCCGACGACGCAGGCGGGGTTGGACGCCTTCGGCGGCGGGAGTGAGGACGCTGGTGGTGACGACGGCCCGCTCGAGACGTTCACGGTCGTCACGACCGAACCGAACGAGCTGGTTGGCGACCTCCATCACCGGATGGCGGTCGTGCTCGAGCCGTCGGCCGAACGACGCTGGCTCGAGGGCGAGGAGACGGGCGAACTACTCGAGCCCTATCCCGCCGACGACATGCGTGCGTATCCGGTCTCGACGGCGGTCAACGATCCGTCGGTCGACGAACCGTCGCTGCTCGAGCCGGTCGAGTCCTGAACCGATAGCCCAACATATTTAAACGTGGCGGATGACTGCACGATTTCGGCGGACAGGCCCACGTAGATCGTCGCCGAGATATGGCACAGAAATCGGCCGCAGTACGGCTGTTTGTGCCGGTATCGTACGTCAACGACTGGCGAACGTCGATGGTCGATAGCGAATGATTTATATAGAATCACAATCAATGAATCGACTGACTATGAGCCAGCGAATGCAGCAGGGACAGCCGATGATCGTGATGAGCGAAGACTCCCAGCGCGTCAAGGACAAGGACGCGCAGGACTACAACATCAGCGCCGCCCGTGCGGTCGCCGAGGCCGTACGCTCGACGCTGGGTCCAAAAGGGATGGACAAGATGCTCGTCGACTCGATGGGATCGGTGACGATCACCAACGACGGCGTCACCATCTTAGAGGAGATGGACATCGACAACCCGACGGCCGAGATGATCGTCGAGGTCGCCGAGACCCAGGAAGACGAGGCCGGAGACGGCACCACGACGGCCGTCGCGATCGCCGGTGAACTGCTGAAAAACGCCGAGGATCTCCTCGAGCAGGACATCCATCCGTCGGCGATCATCAAAGGCTTCCACCTCGCGGGCGATCAGGCCCGCGAAGAGATCGACGATATCGCGACCGAAGTCGACACCGAGGACGAGGAACTGCTTCGGTCGGTCGCCGAAACCTCGATGACCGGCAAGGGCGCCGAGGTCAACAAGGAACACCTCTCCCAGCTGATCGTCGACGCGGTCAGTGCCGTCACCGTCGAGGACGGCGAGGGCGAAAACGTCGTCGACCTCGAGTTCTTAAACATCGAGACCCAGACCGGTCGCAGCGCCGGTGAGTCCGACCTGCTCGTCGGTGGCATCGTCGACAAGGATCCAGTTCACGACGACATGCCCGTCGAAGCCGAGGACGCAGACGTGTTGCTGCTCAACGAGGCCATCGAGGTCGAAGAGACGGACATCGACACCGAAGTGTCGGTCACCGACCCGGACCAGCTTCAGCAGTTCCTCGATCGCGAGGAAAAACAGCTCAAAGAGAAGGTCGAACAGATCGTCGACACCGATGCTGACGTCGTCTTCTGTCAGAAAGGCATCGACGACCTCGCCCAGCACTACCTCGCCAAGGAAGGCGTCCTCGCCGTCCGACGCGCGAAGAAGTCCGACCTCGAGTTCCTCTCGGAGGTCGTCAACGCGGCCATCGTCTCGGATCTCTCGAGTGCCTCGGCCGAGGATCTCGGTCACGGCGACATCACCCGCGACGAGGAAGACGAGCTGTTCTACGTCGAAGGCGACGACGCCCACGGCGTCACCCTCCTCCTGCGTGGCTCGACTGACCACGTCGTCGACGAACTCGAGCGCGGCGTCGGCGACGCACTCGACGTCGTCGCCCAAACCGTCTCCGACGGTCGCGTGCTGGCTGGCGGCGGTGCGATCGAGGTCGAACTCGCCTCGCGACTGCGTGACTACGCCGACTCGGTCTCCGGGCGCGAACAGCTGGCCGTCGAGGCCTTCGCCGATTCGCTCGAGCTCGTCCCGCGCGTGCTCGCCGAGAACGCCGGCCTCGATTCGATCGATACGCTGGTCGACCTGCGCGCCGCCCACGAGGACGGCGACGCCGAAGCCGGCCTGAACGTCTTCTCGAACGATGTCGAGAACACCTTCGAGGCTGGCGTCGTCGAGCCGGCTCACGCCAAAGAGCAGGCCGTAAGCTCCGCCTCCGAAGCCGCAAATCTCGTGCTCAAAATCGACGACATCATCTCCGCCGGCGACCTCTCGACCGACAAGGGCGACGACGAGGAAGGCGCCCCCGGCGGCGGCATGGGCGGCGGTATGGGCGGCGGTATGGGCGGCATGATGTAGGCGAGGGTTGACGCGAGCGCAGCGAGGGAAACCCTCGAGAAGGCGAGTGGGCCATCGGCCCGCGAGCAGCGTGGTTCGACCGACGTGAGAAACACGACGAAACGAACGCCAGAGGTAGCTTTTTGATTCGGTAACGACACTTGCTACGACGCGATAGCCGCCGCTCTCAGTACTCGAGCGGCCAGCGCTCGTCATCTGTCGCGGCGAGTTCGTCGGCGACGCCGTCGGCGAGTCGATACTCGTCGCCATCGCGGACGACGGTGCCGGCTCGCTCTAAGTGCTCGAGGTGGGCGTAGGATTCGCCGGGTCCGTGCAGAATGTGGATCCCCTCGAGGTCGCCGAAGAGGTCGGCGCTGACGGTCCAGGTATCACAGGGGCCGAGTCGATCGAGCGCGTCGAGGACGCGCCAGGAGCGTTCTTCGTGGTGGTCGATGATGTAGGCGGCGCGACCGGCCGGATCGTCGATCGGATCCCGGTGACCTGGCCACGCACGCTCGTAGTCGGCGTCGACGATTCCCTGGAGCGCTCGCAGGTACTTCTCGAGTGGGCGCTCAACGCGGACGTCCGCACCGCCGACGTTGGGTGTGTAGACCGGAAGCAAGACATCGCCGGAGACGATCTCGGTCGTGCCATCGTGCTCGAGTTCGAACAGACAGAGGCCGTCGGCGTGGCCGGACGTGTGGACGACCCGGAGGTCGTAGCCGTTGATCGAAAATTGGTCGCCGTCCTCGAAGGTCGTGACGGTGGGCGTGGCGACGGGGGTGTCGCCATGGGCCATCCGATCGAGCAGGGTTTGCTGGTCGTCCTCGGGCATCCGCCACTGGTCGAAGTACTCCTTCTGTGTCGCCTCCATCGATGTCCACGCGTCTTCGTCGCCCTCGATCAGCGCGGCGTCCGCGGGGTGGGCGTAGACCTCGGCACCGCTTTCGGCCTGGATCTCGCCGGCCAGGCCGACGTGGTCGTGGTGCCAGTGGGTGAGAAAGATGCGATCGACGTCTGCGAAGGCGACGTCGCGCTCGTCGAATTCGGCCTCGAGTTGCTCTCGAGTGGTCTCCATCCAGTCGCCGGTATCGATCAGTGCGACCTCGTCACCGTCGGCGAAGAGATACGCGTTGTTGTCCCCTTCGAACGCCGAGTTCGATAATTCGATTCGTTCCATGCCCTCGTGTGGCATAGGAAGCGGAAAAACCTTTTGCGAGACGGAAGAATACGACGGGTATTCTCCCGTCGCTGATACGGTTTACTGTAAGTCGTTTTCGGTGCAACCGCGTCCCGTCTTGCGGTTGCACCGGTAAACCGTTACAGCAATCCGTATGAGTGGGTGGGTTCGGAGTCTATAAAGAAAACAGCGCGAGTACCCCGACCCACCGTGGTCGGGGGTGAAGCGCGTCGAAGTGTTTAATAAACTACCTCACGTACATAATAGTAACAAGCCAGAATCAACAACCTGAAAGTAGGGAATTGACGACCTCAATTCCTTTGCTGGCTTGTCGGCACTGAAAATGCGACACCTCTCAAAATCCGCGTCATTGGCGTGGTGAGACGGGTGTTGTCGGGTCGTGGTAGAGCGACCGAGCTCCATGGACACTCGCTGTAGGCGAGTGTTCGGGTGTTTACCCGTGCCGGGCACGAGACGTTCAGTCAAGTGCGGAGGGAATTAAAGGCCGTGCCGGTGCAGTGCGGCCCCAAACCCGGACGCCACGGGCCACCGTGCCCGTGGTACTTCACGCGGGACTAGTGACGGCCGTGTCGCTTTTCGACGCCCCGGTTGTCACGCACGCGATCACGGACGATATCGCGGCGGGCGGGTGGGCGTTCGTCGCCGTGCTCTTCGCGCTCGTCGTCTTCGTCAACGCACCCGTCGAGGAGTTTCTCTTTCGCAACGTCGTCCAGAAGTGCCTCGCGGACGCGATTTCACAGCGGCGGGCGATACTCGCGGCGTCGATGTCGAACGGCGAACCTCGTCGTCCCGGCGCTGTGTCACGGACTCTACAACGTGGCCGTCTTCGGGATGACCGCGGTCGTGACGCTGTGATACGGTGTACTGTAACTATTTACCGCCGATCGCCGACCCCGTTCTGGCGATCGGCGGTAATTGACTACAGGAAACCGTATGATGCTACTCGAGCGTCGGCTCGGCGTCCATCGTCTGGGCCACGAGGTTTTCGACGGTAAGCTCGAGTTCACGGCGGACCGTCTTCGCGGCGAGATAATTCAGGACGAACGCCAGCCTCGAGTCGAGGGTGTACTCCATCGTGGCAGTGACTTCGGTCTCGGACTCGTCTTTCACGCGGATCGTCGACTGGCGCGTCGCGAACAGCCCCGAGCCGTCGACCATCGTGTACTCGTAGCCGTCGGACAACTCGACAAACTCCAGAACCATCGTGTTCTCGTCGAACGAGACCGTCATTCGATCCGTCTCGCCGACCGTCTCGTGGGACTCGATCGCGAAAATGTCCGCGTACTCGACGATCGCCGTCGGCGACAGCGACGCCAGTAGCTCCTCGGCGGACGGTTCGACCGTGTACGAGAGTTCGACGGTGTGCATTCGGTCGTCGTACGTCCCGGTAACAGTAAATAGCGATCGCTTCTGGTGTACGGGCGGCGTGTCGTCGACGCTCCCGGGCGAACCCGCGGCTAGTCACTGCTCGCCGGTGGTCACGAACCGAACCTGGACGGCGACCTCGTAGGCCGCGTGTTCGTTGATACGATCCTCGAGCGTCGCGATCAGGTCGGGGTCGTAGATATCCGGTGGGCCGCCGACTTCGATGACGACGACGGTGTAGGACTCCTCGTCGACGCCGATGTCTTGCAGCGCATCGAGGATCGGTTCGACGGCGTTGGTCGGGACCGGAAAGTGGACGACGCCGTCGTACTCCCTGGTGCTGGTCTCGTCGGTTACGACGTAGTCGATTCCCTCCTCGTCCAGCATGCCGAAGACGGCCCGGCGTTTCCCGGCCGGAATCGTGACCTGGATGTGTCGCACCGTCGGAAGGGACATCACTCGGCCCCAAAGGTTTCCCGTTGGCACGTGCGCGGCGCTCATACTGTCGGACAGAACGACGTGACGCCGATCGGGTAAGGAGTCGTCGAATTCGACAGCTACACGTCGCGATCGGGATACAGAATCTCGAGGCTCGTCCCGTCGTCGGGGACGAACACCTCGCCGTCGAACGTCTCGCGGGCCTGTGCGAGATGGTCGTCGGTGTGGCCGGCATACCGTGAGGAGATGTGTACCAGCGCGAGCCGTTTCGCGCCGGCTCGAGCGGCGATCTCGCCGGCACCGCGGGCCGTCGAGTGGGCCGTCTTCGTCGCTCGCTCGGCGCGGTCGTCGGCGAAGGTGGCGTCGTGAATGAGTAGATCCGGCTCGTCGGCGGCCTCGATAGTCGCCGTCGTCGGTCGCGTGTCGCCGGTGTAGACGATCGATCGGCCCGGTCGGGGGTCGCCGACGACCTGCTCCGGGTGGACGACGGTGCCGCCCTCGAGTTCGACGGGCGTCCCCTCGTGGAGCTGTGAGAACTTCGGGCCGACGGGGACGCCGAGCTCCTCGGCGCGCTCGCGGTCGAAGCGACCCTTGCGGTCGTCCTCGAGGAGCGCGTAGCCGAGCGAGCGCGTGTCGTGATCGGTGTCGAGCGTCCGAACCTCGTACTCGTCGGTCCGGTAGGCGATGTCGCCGGCCACGTGTTCGTTGATGTGGACCGGAAACGAGGGGCGGGTGTTCAGCGCCTCGATCAGGTTGCGCAACTGCTCGCGCGTGCCCCGAGGCGTGTGGATCGTCAGGGGATCCTCGCGATCGTTGAACGCCATCGTCTGGAGCAAGCCCGGAATACCGAGCACGTGGTCGCCGTGGGTGTGCGTGACAAAGAGCTGCGAGATGGCAAAACCGGTCCCAAAGCGCATGAGCTGACGCTGGGTTCCCTCGCCGGCGTCGAACAACAACTGCTCGCCCTCGCGGGCGACGAAGATTCCGCTCGGATTCCGCTCGGTCGTCGGAATCGCTCCTGCCGTCCCCAGAAACGTCACGCGCAGTGGCATCAGCTATCCCTTCGACCGCCCGCGGCTAAACCCGCTTCGATCGCTCGAGACGTTCTCGGGACCTCCTCTCGAAGGCGGGCCGTGGACCGGCTGCGGTGGCCGGCGATCACGAAGTTCTCACAGCTCCACTCGTTCGAAACGGTTCGAATCCGACCGAATCGACGACACCGACCGCCACCCTGTGAACGGACGACGTGTTTTAGGTGCCCCGGCGTCGTAATGCAGGTATCGGTCGAAACCCCCAATGAGTTCGAGATCGACCCTCGGTACGGTCAAACGAATCGTCGCCATCCTGCTGGCGATCGCCATCGTGCTCGCGGCGGGCGTGATCGTCGGGCAGGCGCCGGCGCTGTTCGGCGTCGAAGAGGAACTCGAGGCGTCGATCGAGTTCGAGGACCAACACGGCGAGGGCGAGAACGTCACTGTCGCGGAGGTGGCGCTCTCCGACGGCGGCTTCGTCGTCATCACCGACGACGACGGACAGCCGCTTGCCGTCTCGGACTACCTCGAGGCCGGGAGCCACGAGAACGTCACGGTCGAGCGAAACGAGGACGCAGACGACACCGAACTCCTCGGTCGGTTGACCGCGACGGTACACCAGGATACGACCGACGACGAGAGCTATGCCTACGCACAGACCGACGGCACGGAGGATCACCCCTACCTCGAAAACGGCTTCCCGGTCACCGATACCGCGACGGTGACGACGACCGACGACGAGGGGCTCGTGACCGACTCGTTCACCGTCGACGCCGTCGATGGTCCCTCGACCGTGACCACGAACGAGACGCCCACGATCGTTGCCGACATTTCCAATCCGACGGATCTCCAGAGCCAACAGCCGATCGAATTCCGAATCGACGGCCAGCTCGTCGAACAACAGACGCTGGATCTCGAGGCCGGGGAGTCCAGAGAGATCGCCGCCGAGATCGACATGCGAAGCGTCCACCCCGGCGAGCGAACGATCGGCGTCTACACCGACGGCGACGGGATGCTCGTGTCGATCGATGTCGAGTTCCACGCCGAACCGATGGTCGCGGTTCGCGAGGCCAGCGACGAGTCGGTGACCGTCGACGCGGCGATCCCTGCAGCGGGGTTCGTTGCGATCGAGCACAACGAGACCGACGAGACGCTCGGAACGAGCGCCAGCCTCGAGCCAGGCGAACACGACGACATCCGGATCAGTCTCGACGAGAACGCGACGATCGAAGCCGACGACGAACTTCGCGCGGTGCTCTACGAGGGCGATCCGGACGACCTCGAGGCCGCGACCGTGATCGAGGACGACGATGGCGACCCCGTCGAAGCGACGATCACGCTCGAGGACGACACGGCGGCCGACGACGCGTCGGACGACGAGCCGACGGTGGAGACCGCTCTCGGCGCGTAACCGACCGATTCTTACGCGGGCCGTCCCTATTGGGAGGCGATGGACGCGCCGCTGTGGACCGACACGTACGCCCCGGAGTTGGCCGAGTTACCACAGGACGACGCCCGCGAGTACCTCCAGCGGGCCGTCGACGAGCCGATCAACCTCCTCCTCCAGGGGCCACCGGGAAGCGGAAAGACGGCTGCGGCGCGAGCGCTGGCTCGCGAGGCCCACACGGATCCGGACAACGACCTGATCGAGATCAACGTCGCGGACTTCTTCGGGCGGACGAAGACCGAGATCAAGAACGATCCCCGATTCGCGCAGTTTCTGACCGGGCGATCGTCGATGTCCAAGCGCGACATGATCAACCGCGTGCTCAAGGAATCGGCGAGCTACGCCGCCGTCTCCGGCGAGTACAAGACAATCCTGCTGGACAACGCCGAAGACGTCCGCGAGGACTTCCAGCAGGCGCTGCGACGGATCATGGAACAACACCACCGGACGACCCAGTTCATCGTCGCGACGCGCCAGCCGACGAAGCTCATCCCGCCGATCCGCTCGCGGTGTTTCCCCGTTTCGTTCCGGTCGCCGACGACCGCCGAGACCGTCACCGTCCTCGAGCGAATCGTCGAGCGCGAGGGCGTCGAGTACGACGCCGACGGCCTCGAGTTCGTCGCCGGCTACGCCGACGGCAACCTCCGGCAGGCGATCCTGGCGGCCCAGACCACCGTCGAGGACGCCGGCGAGTTGACGATGACCGGGGCCTACGAAACCATCGGCGAGGTCGGTCTCGAGGACGACATCGAGTCGATGCTCGCAGACGCCGAGGCCGGCGAGTTTACCGACGCTCGAAAGGCCTTAGACGACCTGCTCGTCGACGAGGGACTCGACGGGCAGGAAGTCCTCGAGAGCATCCTCGAGATCGCCCGGAAACGCTATCAGGGCGAGAAACTGGCACGCACTCACCGACTCGCCGCGGATGTCGAGTTCGAGATGCACGAGGGGTCCAGCGACCGCATTCACGTCTCGCATCTACTTGCGGAACTCGGCCGCGACGCCTGAAACGCATGAGTGGATCGAACGTCGAATCGGACGAGCCCGATCGCGACGGCGAGTCGGTTGCCTCGAGTCGCGGCCCCGTCGTCGATCGGCTATCGACGGTCGTCGCCGTCGTCGGTTTTCTGGTGCTTGCGACCAACGACGCGCCGCCGCTTGCCGACATCGGCCTCCCGACGGTGTTTCTGGCGTGTCTCGCCGTCGGAACGCTGGTCGGCCTCGCGTCGTACCGGGTAGTCGGCCCGCAGGTTCGCCCGCCGCTGTGGCTCGGCGTCGTCACCGCCGTTGCCCTCTCGGTGCCGATCCTCGTCGTCCTGTTGCTTACCGGCAGCTACACCGCGGAACGCGGCTGGGCAGTGTCGCTTGGCTGTGCGATGTTCGGCCTCGGCGCGACCGTTCGGGCGATCCGCGCCCAACAGCGGGCCGAGCCGGCCTGAACGCGATCTCCCACAGCGCGTCTCTCGTTCGACGCTCGGGAACGCAGCCGACGAACCCAAACAATGCGGCCAGTACAGCTATCCGTGGATGCTCACTCGAGAGTAGATGAACGTGGCACGACTCCATCTCCCTACCCGCGTCCGGCGCAGTTACACCGCGAAACTGGGGACGATCTTCGCCCTCGTGATCGCGGTGACGGTCGCGTTCGGCGGGGCAGTCTACCTCGAGATCACGGCTGCCATCGCCGACGCGAACGCCGGCGCGGACGCGACTGTCGGGGCAGTTGCCGTCTCGGCAATTTTGGGTCTGATCGTACTGACCGTAATCAATCTCGGACTGGTTGCAGCGACCGTCGGCGGCAACACCGCCGCCTCGCTTGCCTCGCTGTCGAACAAGGCCAGTCGGATGAGCGAGGAAGAACTCGAGGTCGACCTCGAGAGTCGGCGCGAGGACGAGATCGGCGACCTGTACGACTCCTTCGCCGAGATGCGTGACTCGCTGCGTGAGTCGATTGAGACTGCCGAGCGAGAGCGGGCGCGTGCCGAAGACGCCCTCGAGGAAGCCGAAAGCGAGCGCCAGCGCGCCGAGGAGGCCCGCGAAGCGGTCGAACGCGAACGCGAGCGCCTTGCGGAGATCAACGACGACCTCGAGCGGGAGGCCGAGCGGTTCAGCGACGTGATGGCCGCCTGCGCCGACGGCGATTTTACCCGTCGGCTCGAGGCCCACAGCGAGAACGACGCGATGGTCGCGATCGCCGACTCGTTCAACGAGATGATGGACGGGATCGAGGACCTCGTCGGCCGGATCGACGCCTTCGCCGAGAACGTCTCGGAAAGCAGCCAACAGGTGCGAACGAACGCCGAGCACGTGATGGACGCAAGTGACGACGTCACCCAGACCATTCAGGAGATTTCTCGCGGTGCGAACAACCAGACGGAGAACATTCAGGAAATCGCCCGCGAGATGGACGACATCTCGGCGACGACCGAACAGATGGCCGCAAGCGCCGCCGGCGTCGCCGAAACCTCCCAAGAGGCCGCTACTGCCGGCGAAACGGGCCGTGAAACCGCCGAGAAGGCCATCACCGAAATGAACGAGGTCGAAGCCCAGACCGAAGAGGCAGTCGAAGCGATCGAAGCCCTCTACGAGGAAACCCAGGCGATCGGCGAGGTGACCGAACTAATCGCCGACATCGCCGAACAGACGAATCTGCTCGCGCTGAACGCTTCGATCGAGGCTGCTCACGCGAACGACGACGGTGACGGGTTCGCCGTCGTCGCCAGCGAGGTAAAATCCCTCGCTGAAGAGACGAAAGAAGCGACCGGCGAGATCGACGCGTTGATCGGGCGCATTCAGAATCAGTCCCAGGAAACCGTCGAGGATATCCGGGAGACGAGCGATCGGATTTCGAGCGGTGTCGAGACCGTCGAGGAAACCGCTAACTCGCTCGAGCGGATCGTCGAGGCCGTCGAAGAGGCAAACGCCGGCATTCAGGAGATCAACGAGTCGACGGATACGCAGGCGCGGTCGGCACAGCAGGTCGTAAACATGACCGACGACGTGGCCGCGGTGTCAGAGGAGACGGCCGCGGAAGCCGAAAGCGTCGCGAACGCCGCACAAACGCAGTCCGAATCCGTCCGGGACGTCTTCGAACGGGTCGACGACCTCGCCGAGCAGGCCGACGCGCTGCTCGACATCCTGCAGGATACGGAGGTCTCCCAAAGCCGGACCGACGAGCAACCCGCACGGACCGTCACTGGTGATGCGGTATGATCGAGATCACGACCTGGTTTACGATCGGCGCGGTTGGGATGCTCGTCGGCACCGCGGCGTTTCTCCGGCGGTGGCTCTCAGCGGGCGACGACGACCGGCGCTACTACGCGACGCTTTCGGCGATCAGCCTGATCGCGGCCGTGGCGTACGCGTTGATGGCGCTCGAGGTAGGGTGGATCACGGTCGACGAACGGGTGGTCTTCGCGCCGCGGTACGTCGACTGGATTCTGACCACGCCGCTGTTGCTGGCGTTTCTGGGGTGGCTCGCGGGCGTCGAGCGCGAGACCCTGCTGCAGGTCGTCGGTGTCAATACCGTCGTCATGGTGGCCGGATTCGTCGCGGCCATCCTCTCGGGGGTCGAACGGTACGCGCTGTTTGCCGTCGGCGGAATCGCATACGTCGTCCTCGTCTACCTGGTCCTGGGTCCGATGACGGCGCGTGCGGCCGAACGCGACGATGGGACGGAATCGTTGTTCAACAGCCTGCGAAACCTCACGATCATCCTCTGGTCGGTTTACCCGATCATCTGGCTGCTCGGGCCGCCGGGACTGGCGCTGCTGACGCCCGGCGTCGACGTCATGCTGATTACCTATCTCGATCTCCTCACGAAGGTCGGCTTCGGTCTGATCGCGCTCAATGCGAGCACGGTCATCGAAGCGGAGTACGAGACGGCCGGCATCGACGCAGGTGCCAAGCAGCCGGCCTGATACGAGCGTCGTCGTCTGTTTCGATACAGCCGCGACAGCCAGGTAGTTTGCCCAAGGCGTGCGTCACTCGGTCCCGTCGCCGATCGGCTCTCGACGGTCGCTGCGGTCGTCGGCCTCGTCCTGTTTCGCGTACTCGGTCCAGCGGTTCGGGGCCACTGTGGCTTGGGGTGGGTACCGCCATTTTCCTCTCGGTGCCGATCTTGCCGGTCCTCTTACCCACCGGCAACTACGCCGCACCGCTGGGCTGGGCGATCTCGCTGGGCGCCGCGATGTTCGGCTTCGGCGCGGGCGCTCGAGCGCTGCAGGCCCAGGACGGGTCGAGACCGGCTGCACGCTGGCGAGGAACCGTGACGGCGTCTCCATCGACCGTCGACGTGCGCCGATCACGGTGACTACTGTTCCGACGACCGCCGCCGCTCGGGACCACGGACAGTTTTCTCGCGGGCGATCGAATCGGCCAGCTATGCCGACCGTCGTCGAGACTCACATCGAGAATCGCTTTCGCGTCCAGCCGAACCACGCCAACAACAACGACACGCTCCACGGGGGGAACCTCATGAAGTGGCTCGACGAGGTCGGCGCGATGTCGGCCATGCGCTTTGCAGGCGACACCTGCGTCACCGCTCGTGTCAACGATCTCGATTTCGAGCGCCCGATCGGAATCGGGGATACGGCCCTCGTGGAAGCGTACGTCTACGACGTCGGCCACACGAGCGTCCACGTCGCGCTCCGGGCCTGGCGCGAAGAACCACGCAGCGGCGAGACGGAGAAGACGACCGAATCGTCGTTCACCTTCGTCGCGATCGACGCCGACGGCGGCCCACAGCCCGTTCCCGATCTCACCGTCGAGAGCGACGAGGGCGAACGGTTGCGCGAGCGAGCACTCGAGAGCGACCAGTACTAACCGTCTTCCGACTCCCGAACGTCGTTTCGCCTGCGTCGCGGACGATTTGGAATTCGGCTCCGGTCTTGCGGTCAAGTTCGTCGCGCAGTGCCGCCGGAATTGTCACCCGACGGCGACCGTCGAGTTGGACGGAACCATACGTGTCGGTCGAATTGTTCTGGGGTTCGGTTACCGAATCGCCTGTCGAGAAAGGACGGCATCGTTCACCATAAGATCGGGGACGATTCGGTCGGGCGTCTCCTCATTCCAGCACCAGCACGTACCGCGTCAGTGAGCGATGAACCCGCCGTTCGAAGGCGGCCTCGAGTTCCCACCCGGCCTCGCGAGCTTCGCTCGCCCACGACCGATCCGCGACGACGACGGCCCGCGAGCCGACCCGTCGGGCTTGCGCGAGCGCGCCCGAAACGAGATCCTCGAGCCGGTGGGTTTCGACCTTCGACTGACGACCGTAGGGGGCGTCGAAGACGACCGCGTCGGCCGAATCGTCCGGGAGGGGGAGCCGCGTCGCGTCCCCGCGGCCGACGTGCCAGTCGCCGCGGGAAACACCTGTGGGGGAGGGTTCGTCGCGCTCGAGGAAGTGCTCGAGATTCGTCCGAGCACCCGCCGCCATCTTCGCCTGGGCGTCGGTGCCGATCACGTCGGCGCCGAGGAGGCCGGCCTCGACGAGGACGCCGCCGGTGCCACACATCGGATCCAACACGGTCGCGCCCGCTTTCGCGCCCGCGATGTTCGCGACGGCGCGAGCGAGCAGCGGATCCATACTGCCCGGCTGGAAGAAGGGCTTGTCCGTCGGCGCTCGAGCGCCGAAATCACGGACGCTTGCGGCCGCGAGCCAGCCCAGGGCACAGATCGAGACGGCGTTGCCCTCGGCTCTCCCGTCGCGGCGGTCCTCACGCTCGAACAGGTCCCCATCGAGGGCGTCCGCCTCGAGTCGGCCGGCCGAAAAGACCGCCCGCAGGACGTGGTCGGGATCCTCGAGGTCGACGGAAAAGCCGCGGTCGACGAGCACCTGGCCGAGTTCGCGCTCGGCGCGTTCGGTGTCGACGCCGCTTTCCCCGTGGACATCCGTCGCCCGCACCGCGATCGAGCCCTCGCGCTCGAGGGTGGCGGCCTCGAGCAGGGTGCGAGCGCTCGTGAGATCGGCGTCGGTCCGGCCGAGGAGATCGCTCGCGCGGTGGGTATAAGCCAGCCCGCGGACGCGCTCGGGGACGATGGCGTCGGCGAGGGCGACCGATGGCCCGACGAGGTCGACGCCGGTCGCCGCACTCGCCGCTTCGCGGGCGGCGAAGGCGTCGTCCTCGCCGCCTAACTCGAGCAGATACACGGCCGATGTTCGCTCCGGTTCGGATATCAGCGTGTCGCTTCGGCGCTCCCGAGTACTGATACGGAGTACTGTCCCGATCTACCGGCCCAATCGCCACCTGAGTCGCGATTGGGCCGGAACTGACTACAGGAAACCGTCCGAGACCCACGAGCGTCGCCGCGTTGGGAAATATACCGGATATATCAGGTGGCGGTACTAACCTTTATAAGCCTTAAATACGTTTTTTAAAGCGACTTATGACGGATCCGAAGGACACCATCAATATCGAAAACGTGGTGGCGTCGACCGGCATCGGACAGGAACTCGACCTCCAGAGCGTCGCGATGGACCTCGAGGGGGCCGACTACGACCCCGAGCAGTTTCCCGGTCTCGTCTACCGAACACAGAATCCCAAGTCCGCCGCCCTGATCTTCCGCTCGGGGAAGATCGTCTGTACGGGCGCGAAAAGCACGGACGACGTCCACGAGAGCCTGCGCATCGTCTTCGACAAGCTCCGTGAACTCCAGATTCAGGTCAACGAGGACCCCGAGATCGTCGTCCAGAATATCGTCACCTCGGCCGATCTCGGCCGCAACCTCAACCTGAACGCGATCGCGATCGGCCTCGGCCTCGAGAACATCGAGTACGAACCCGAGCAGTTCCCCGGGCTGGTTTACCGACTCGACGACCCCGAAGTGGTGGCCCTGTTGTTCGGCTCCGGGAAGCTCGTCATCACCGGCGGGAAGAAACCGGAAGACGCCGAACACGCCGTCGACAAGATCGTCTCGCGACTCGAGGATCTCGGCCTGCTCGAGTAACGCGTCGTCGCCGGATCGTTCGATCGGCTGGTCGCGTCTCGCTACGTCGCCGTCGCCGCCGCGTGCGTCGCGATGATCCGTGCTGGTACGAGCAGATACCGATGTGCCGGGCGGTCGTTGACGGGGTTGGGGGACGTAGCCTGGCAAAATGCAACCGCTGTTGCTCGGCGTCGGTATCGTTCTCTTGCTCGCGGTCATCGTCGACATTCTTTGGACGACCCTTTGGGTCGACGGCGGCTCGGGACCGCTCTCGGGGCGCCTGTCGACGGCTGTCTGGCGCGGGCTTCGACGGATCGCGACGGATCGAAACCGGGCGCTCAGTCTCGCCGGACCGATCATTCTGGTACTGACGCTGGCAATGTGGATCGGCCTGCTCTGGCTCGGCTGGACGCTGCTGTTTGCCGGAGGTTCTCCCGCGCTCGTCAGCACGCACACCGGCGATCCGGCTGACTGGACGGGACACGTCTACTACGTCGCCTACACGATGTTTACGAACGGTAACGGCGACTACACGCCGACGACCGGGACCTGGGAGATCGCCAGTTCGTTCACGACCGCAACGGGCATGGCCTTTGTCACGCTCGCGGTGTCGTACGTCCTTTCGGTGCTCGGGGCCGTCTCCGAGAAACGATCGTTCGCAAGCGACGTCACCGGCCTCGGCGAGCGCCCCGAAGCGTTCGTCCGGGCGAGCTGGCACGACGAGGATTTTGACGGGATCGGACTGCCACTCGAGTCGATGGCCGCCGATCTCTCCTTGCTTGCGGACCAGCACAAATCGTATCCGATTCTCCACTACTATCACAGCGAGAGTGCCGACCGCGCGTCCGCCGTCGCCGTCGCGATTCTCGACGAGGCGCTGTCGTGCTATCGCCACGGAGTCGCCGACGACGCCGAACCGAACCCCCCGCTGGTCACGGACGCCCGCTCGAGCGTCGACAGCTACCTCGAGACGTTGGATACGGCCTTCATCGAGCCGGCCGAGAAAGCGCCGCCGGAGCCCGATCTCGAGCGCATTCGCGAGGACGGCGTACCGACGGTATCGGACGAGGAGTTCGCGTCGGCCCTTACAGCGCTCGTCGATCGCCGTCGAAAGCTACTCGGTGTCGTCGAGGCCGATGCCTGGGAGTGGCCGCCAGTCGAGGAGTGAGACGGGTTACGGTCCGTCCTTTCCGGCGCAACTGCGACCCGGAGCTTGCGCGGGTACATCGGTACGTACGAACGGATACGTGCCCTGTATCGGCACTCGAAAAGGGGGTGGCCCGATGTGGGGCCGAGCGAACGTGGGTGTGGGGAGAGACACGACAGCGGTGGGGTGCACAACAGCGGACTGACGCCGGGGTGAGCCGTGTGCCCGCTGCAGTTCGTCTTCCGATCCCGTGACAAGTAACCGTGCTGCCAACATGTGTTGGGAGTCAGGGGTGCAGTTGTTGGGATAGGTACGTTCAAGGCGGTGCTCGACCCACCGTGGTGTATGCTTCGCTCGTTCGAAGGGACCGAACCGCAGGTCGCCGACTCGGCCTACGTCGACGAGGCGGCGGTCGTCATCGGCGACGTGATCGTCGAGGAAGACGCCAGCGTCTGGCCGAACACGACGTTACGTGGCGATCACGGGACGATCGTCATCGGAGAGGGGGCTAACGTCCAGGACAACGCCGTCCTCCACGAGGACGCTGAACTCGAGCCCTATTCGACGGTCGGCCACAGCGCCATCGTCCACGACGCGACCGTCGCCGAGAACGCGTTGATCGGGATGAACGCCGTCGTCCTGGACGGTGCCGAGATCGGCGAGGGGGCCGTCGTCGGGGCCGGCAGCGTCGTCACCGAGGGGACCGACGTTCCGCCCTCGACGCTCGTCGTGGGATCGCCTGCCGAACCAAAGACCGAGATCGACAGCCCCCACCTCCAGGCGACGGCCGACCGATACGTCGAGCTCTCGAGTCGCCACGACGAGGCCTCCGAGCGACTCGAGTGACGGAACTGACTCCGTCGACGTAACGGAACACCGATTCGGCCGAGTTACGTCCCGTCCCCGAGGGGAAACGCTGATACACACACCGCTCTAATCGATGGCCATGAGCGACTCGTCGTGGACCGATCGGATCGTCGGTGATCGAATGACCGTCGATCAGGAGTTTTCTTCCCGAGTGCAGTCCTCGGAGTTTTCGAACCAGCAGTGGAGTCTCATCATGACGGCGACGGAGTTCGAAATCGAACAGCCCGCCGACCCCGAGCAGGCCCGGATCGTCGCCAACACCGACAACGTCGACCAGATCATCCCCGAACTCGAGAACGTCGGCCAGGGGATGGGCGCCATGGGCGGCGCTGGCGGTGGGGGCGGTTCGAGTAACGCCTCGGGCGGGTTCCTCGACTCGATCAAGGGCGCGCTCGGTCTCGGTGGCGGCGAGAACGGGTCGAACGACGAGAAACGCGACGCCGCTGAACGACTCACCCAGGAGTACGCCGAAGCACTCCAGAACCACCTCGAATCGCAGGGACGCTGGGACGAGGTTCGAGAGGCGGCTGCCACGGACGGCGCCGCATGAGCGGCTTCCCTCTCGCTCGTTCGCGAGATGGGGACACGATACCGGATTCGAATGCGTGGCGCCGACGCCCACCAGCGTCGCGTCGATCGTATACGTCAGGTATAACCTCGAGACCACCCTATCCCGGGTATGTTCGAGATGCGTCCCGACCGGGAGGCCGAGGTGGCCCTCGTCGGTCGCTCTAACGTGGGGAAATCGACGCTCATGCGCGAGATCACCGGCCACAGCTTCGACACCGGCGGCAAGCCGGGGGTCACGCGCGAGCCAAACCACTACGACTGGGCCGCCGAGGACTTCGTTATCACCGATCTCCCGGGCTTTGGCTTCATGAGCGGCGTCGACGAGGACTACCGCGAGGAGATCAAGACGAACATCGTGCAGTATCTCGAGGAGTACGCCGACAACGTCTGCGTCGGCGTTCTGGTCGTCGACGGCAAGAGCGTCATTGATATCATTGACCGCCACTCCGGGCCCGATGAAATCCCCTACGATGTCGAGATGTTTCACTTTCTGCGAGACCTCGAGATACCGGTCGTCGTCGCGGTCAACAAGATGGACAAAGTCGAGGACAGAGACGAGCGTCTGAACGAGCTCTGTGATCGCCTCGGCCTCTATCCGCCCTGGAAACAGTGGCAAGAGACGATCGCGCCGATCACCGCCAAACGCGGCCAGATCGAGCCGCTGAACGAGGCCGTTCGCGAGCACCTTCACGAGCAGAACCGGGACGATCTGTTCAAGTTCTTCTGACTCGGACGGTGGTCACCCGTATCCTTCCCTGGACCGAAACTATTGGCGATTATCAAATGCATCAATCCGGCAGCGTCTCATACGGACCGTTGTAGTTCTTTACCGGTGATCACCGGTAAAACGCTACAACAATCCGTATCAGTGACGAACTGAACCGTACTATATCCACAGTAGACATATATACCACAATCACGAAAGGTTTTTCCGTTATTTAGCGAGTCTACTCAATGACCATATGACCCGTTCAGTGGGGGCCGACGACAGTACTGTGACCGACAACCTTTCGCGCCGGTCGTTTCTCGCCGCAGGTGGGGCTGGGGCTGCAACCGCGCTCGCCGGCTGTAGTGACGGTGAGGAGATCGACGCCGGCAACGGTGCGGACGAGGACACCGATGTCGATGGCGACTACCTTCGGATGGCCGTCGACTCGGTCAGTTCGCTGGATCCGGTGATCATCCAACTCGACAGCGTCGGCGAGTACAATATCTACGAACGACTGACCGACCACAGGAACGGTCAGCTTCCGGCCGAGGGCAACCTCGCCGAGGATTGGCGGACCGAAGACGACGGCCGCATCTACGAGTTCGACCTCAAGGAAGGCGTCCAGTACCACGACGGTCGCGAGATGACCGCCGACGACGTCGTCTACGCCTGGCGACGGATGGCCGAGTCGCCGGAGACGCGAAACGCCGACGACCTGTTGGACACGTTCGAGATCGCCCACGAACGCGACGACGACGGGGAGCTCGTTCCGGACTCGCTGGCGGTCGAAGCGGTCGACGACTACACCGTCCGCGTCGAACTCGCCCAACCGTTTTACCTGACCCTCGATCAGCTCGCGAACATCTCCTTCGCCGTCTATCCAGCGGGCGTCGTCGGCGATATCGAGGGCTACGACGGCGAGATGTCCCAGTCGGAGTTCGGCACCGAGAATCCGATCGGGTCCGGCCCGTTCCAGCTCGAAGAGTGGGAAGACGGGAGTCACCTCTCGATCGAACGGTTCGACGAATACCACGGCGAAGTCGCCGATATCGACGGCGTCCACTGGTCGATCATGGACGACTCGAATGCGCGACTGAACCGCGCCCTGAACCGGAACCTCGACGTGTTCACGATGGAACCGTCCCAGTTCGACCCCGACCTCCTCGAGATCGAGGAAACCGACGAGCAGGGCCGTGAGTTCGGCACCTACGGACCGCTCGACAACGACGAGATGGTCCAGTACCAGTCCTCCGAGGTGCTCGTCTCGTACTACATCGTCTTCAACACCGCGAACGTCGACGAACTCGCCGTTCGTCGGGCGATCGGCCACGTCATCGATCAACACGAACTCGCCGCGAACGAGTTCAACGACATGTACGACCCCGGCTACCACATCGTGCCGCCGTCGGCGTTCCCCGGTGGCGAGGACAACTACTGGGAGATGGCCGAATCGGACTACCCGTACGGCTACGCCGAGAGTCAGATCGACGAAGCTCGCGAACTCATGGAAGATGCGGGATACGGCGAGGACGACATGTACGAGCTGTCGCTGACCGTCTACCCCGATAGCATCTGGCAGGACTTCGGCGAACTACTGGCCTCGCAAGCGCGCGCAGCGCACATCGATATCGACGTTCAGGAGGCACCCCAATCGACGATCATCAACCAGGCCATCGAGGGGACGATGGACGCGTTCACGCTCTGGGATCGGATGGATTACCCCGGTCCGGACGTGTTCCACCGGTTTCTGCACCCGACGCCGGAGATGCCGCAGTTCACCCGCATTTCGGCCGGCGTCGACTCGGAATACGCCGACGAGGCCGCCGACGCGTGGGAACAGTACCTCGACAATCGCGGCCCGAGTGATGCGGAGGAACAGGCCCGAAACGAGGCGTTCGAGCGGATCGAGACGGCAAATCTGGAGATGGTTGCCCAGCTTCCCTTGCTCCACGAGCGTGTTCACCGGTTCGTCTACGACTGGGTCGACATCGACATGCACGGCGCCATGGAGTACCAACAGTACAATACGGTCTCGATCGACGACCAGCCGTAACCGCTACGCCGACCGACACTGCGCTGCCCGACCCGACGACTCACTACCAAAATGGAGTATACGCGTCCGCTACACCCATCGAACACCCCGCCACCGGCACTCGATCGGCCGAGCACTCGAGGCGAATCCGGCACTCGAGACCGACTCTGTCGAGGCGCTCGAGGAGCGTCGCTGATCGTGGCGGCCGTCGACTGGCGTAGACCGGTTTGTAGACATCTCCTAGGAGGCGGATGGCACCGATGAGCCGACTCGGCTATCTGGCTCGCCGACTGTTGCTCGCGATCCCCGTCGTGCTCTTTGGCACGTCGTTGACGTTTCTGATCATCCGGATGGGGCCGATCGATCCAGCGGCGGCGATCGTCGGCTCGCCGGACACGCCATCCGCCCAGGCACAGTACGAACGCACCCGCGAACAGCTCGGGCTCACCCAACCGCTGTGGGACCAGTACGTCGAGTTCATGACCGATCTGTTGCTGTTCGACCTCGGCCAGTCGTGGGTCCTGAGTCCCGGGACGAACACGTACGATCTGATACTGACGTACGCTCCACGAACCCTCTGGCTCGGGTTCTGGTCGATTCTGATCGCCGTCTTCGTCGGGATCCCGCTGGGATTCTACGCCGGACTCAATCCGAACACGCGGGCCGACTACCTCGTCTCCTTCGGCGGGATCGTCTGGCGTGCGATGCCGAACTTCTGGCTCGCGATCATCCTGCTCGCGCTGTTTGCCCAGTCACAACAGTATTTCTTCGGCTTCGACTGGAGCGGCTTCGTGGTCGACAGCGAGGTCACCGGCGCCTACCAGTTTAGCGATATCACGACGAGTGAGGGCTTCGTCCGGGAGTTCAAGCGCGTTCTGCCCGCTGCACTCGTTCTCGGCTCGGCGTCGATGGGCAACGAGATGCGAATTGGCCGGACCGCCGTCCTCGAGACGATCAACTCGAATTACGTCGAGACCGCGAAGGCGAAAGGGCTCTCGACCACAAAGATCGTCTGGAAACACGTCTTCCGGAACGCGTTGATCCCGCTGGTACCGGTCATCACGAGCGAGGCGTTTCTCCTCATCGGCGGTGCGGTACTGGTCGAAGTCGTCTTCGGCATCAACGGGCTGGGCTACCTCTTCTTCCAGGCCGTCATCAACGGCGATCTGCCGCTCGTCGCATCACTCATGTACGTATTCATCCTCGTGCTCGTGGGCGTGAACATCATCCAAGACATCCTGTACACCATCATCGATCCCCGCGTGGGACTCGAGGAGGGAAGCGCATGATCGGTGGAGACGCGGACGACGGCGACGGAGGCTCGGCCGGCGGCAACGCCGATGGACGCTCGACCGACGGCGACACCGATTCGTTCGAGGACAGGCCGCTTCGCGAACGGATCGCAGCGAACCCGCGGCCGGCGGCGGTGTGGGGAGCCGGATTCGCACTGCTCGTGGCCGTCCAGTTCGGTGCGATCGCCGACGTGATCGTCAACGCGATGCCGTGGGGAGTCGCACTCGGTGCACTGCCGTCGATTCCCGGAACGGGAATACTTGCCGCAGTGGGCCAGTGGTTCGCTGACCTCCCGACGCTGCTCTCTCCCGAACTGATTCCCAACGAGGGGTACTACGTTCCCGGTGAGGGGTGGCACGGAACCTTCCTCGGCCTCTCGCCGGCGATCGCGTGGGGGATCCGCGTCGTCCTCGTCTACGCCTACGCCTTCGCGGCGCTGGCGTGGATCTGGTACGCGTACGTCCTCTTTCGGCGGCACTATCGCTACGCCGACTGGACCCCTCGCGACGATGTCGTCGACCGACTGCGGACCCACCGGTGGGGGCAGTTCGGTATCGTGATCGTGCTCGCCTTCCTGGTGATGGCGATCTTTGCGCCTGCACTGGCGACCGCACCGGTCGCCCAGAACATCGAGGATCCCTACTCGCACACGATCGAGTACTACGACCATGATGCGGGCGAGGTCGTCGAGACGACGGTCGGCGACGCGAACCGCAACTCCCAATCCCGCGGACAGGACGCGCGAAACGTCGGACCGATGAGCTACGACGACTACGACCGGTTCCACCCGCTCGGAACCATGCCCTCCGGGCAGGATCTGTTCACGTTCATCGTCTTCGGGGCGCGAGTATCGCTGTTGATCGGGTTGTTGAGCCTGACGATCAGCGGCGTCGCGGCCGCGGGGTTCGCACTGTTTGGGGCCTACTACAAGGGGAAACTCGACCTCTCGTTCGTGGTCATGAGCGACTCTGTCCAGGCGATGCCCCGGCTGTTACTGCTCGTGTTACTCTCGGTGATACTCGCGGACACGTGGATCGGCGGGCTCTACAGCGGTGCGGTCGTCCTCGCGTTGATCTTCGGGGTGACCGGCTGGCCGGCGCTCTGGCGGGCGATTCGTGGCCCCGCGTTGCAGGTCGCCGAAAAGGAGTGGATCGACGCTGCTAGGAGTTACGATCAGGCGCCGACGACGACGATGCGCAGACACATGTTGCCGTACATCCTCGGCTACCTGCTGATCTACGCCTCGATGACGCTCGGCGGCATCATCGTCGGCGTCGCCGGCCTCTCGTTTCTGGGGCTCGGCGTCGACTCGCCGACGCCCGAGTGGGGCCGAGCGATCGACGCCGGCCAGGACTACGTCACCACGGCGTCCTGGCACATCTCGCTGCTTCCCGGACTGTTCATCGTCCTCGTCGTAACGGCGTTCAACGCGCTCGGGGACGGCATTCGGGACGCGATCGATCCACAGAGCGACGTTGGCGGGGACTCTGAGGAGGCCGCCGCCGGGGGGACCGGCGCATGACCTTGGACGCCGATTCGGACGGTCCGACAGAGTCGAGCGCCAACGCCGACCCGCTACTCGCCGTCGAGGGCCTCCGGACGGTCTTCTCGACGGACAAAGAGGAAATCCACGCGGTCGACGGCATCGACTTCGACGTTCGCGAAGGCGAAACGCTCGGCATCGTCGGCGAATCCGGCTCGGGCAAAAGCGTCACCGCCCGTTCGATCATGGGGCTCGTCAAGTCGCCCGGACGAATCGTCGACGGCAGTATTCGCTACCGCGGCGAGGACCTCGTCGGCAAGTCCGAGGACGAACTCCGGGCCTATCGCGGCGGTGACATCGCGATGATCTTCCAGGACCCGATGACGAGTCTCAACCCGGTCTACACCGTCGGCAACCAGATCGAGGAAGCCCTCGAGTTACACCAGGGACTCTCCGGCAGCGAGGCCACCGACGAAGCCGCCTCGCTGCTCGAGTCGGTCAACATCCCCGACGCGCGACGCCGCCTCGGGGAGTATCCTCACGAGTTCTCCGGCGGGATGCGCCAGCGAGCGTTGATCGCGATGGCGCTTGCCTGTGATCCCGAGGTGCTCATCTGTGACGAACCGACGACGGCACTCGACGTGACGACGCAGGCACAGATCCTCGAGTTGCTCCAGGACGTCCAGCGCGAGCGCGATCTGGGGATGATCTTCATCACCCACGACATGGGTGTGATCGCGGAGATCGCGGACCGCGTCGGCGTGATGTACGCCGGCGAGATCATCGAGCGCGCGCCGGTCGAACGGCTGTTCGCCAAGCCGAAACACCCCTACACCCGGGGGCTGCTCGAAAGCATTCCGGGACGCAACCCCGAGGCCGCGCGCCTGCACACGATCGAGGGCGACGTGCCGACGGCGACCGAACCCGCCGCCTCCTGTCGGTTCGCACCGCGGTGTCCGAAGGCGATCGACGGCTGCGACAGGGTCCACCCCTCGGCCGTCGCGGTCGACGACGCCGACGCCGATTCGGCGGGCACAGACGGCGCCGACGACGGCGCCATCGACGGCCACACCGTCTCCTGTCTCCTCTATCCCGAGGATCGCTCTCGAGAGTGGCGACTCGAGGGTCACCGAGACGGCGACAGCATCGACGCGACCGATCTCGAGGGTGCGAGGACCGACGGCGGCACGGACGAGACGACCAGCCGCGGCGCAGACGCAACGACCAGCCGCGGCGCGGGCAAGGCGACCGGCGATGATGCATCCGCGGACACGCGTGACGATGCGACCAACGAGGTGATCGACGAATGAGTTTCCAGACAGATCCACGAGTCGATGCGGACGAATCGGTCGCGACCGATCCGGAATCCGAGCCGCTCGTCTCGGTCGAGAACCTACAGACCTACTACGATACCGGCGGCATCCGCTCGTCGAACCCCGTCAAAGCCGTCGACGGCGTCAGCTTCGAGATTGAACGCGGCGAGACGCTCGGGCTGGTCGGCGAGAGCGGTTGCGGAAAGACCACCCTCGGGCGCACGCTCGTTCGCCTCGAGCGGCCGACGGGTGGCAGCGTCGCCTTCGACGGGACGGACATCACGACGCTGTCGGGCGAGGAGCTGACGGCGTGGCGAAAGAACGCCCAGATCGTCTTTCAGGATCCGGACTCGAGCATGAACGACCGGCTCACGGTCGGTAAGATCGTTCGCGAGCCGCTGGACTCCTACGACTGGAAGACGCCGCGACAACGACGCGCTCGAGTCCGCGAGTTGCTCGATCTCGTCGGACTCCAGCCCGAACACTACTACCGATACCCTCACCAGTTCTCCGGCGGCCAGCGCCAGCGAATCGGGATCGCGCGGGCGCTCGCTTTGAACCCAGACTTCGTCGTCCTCGACGAACCAACCAGCGCGCTCGACGTCTCGGTGCAGGCGAAGATCCTCAACCTCCTCGAGGAGTTACAGGCCGAGCTGGGATTGACGTACCTCCTGATCGCCCACGATCTCTCCGTGGTTCGTCACGCCTGCGATCGGATCGCGGTCATGTACCTCGGCAATATCATGGAGATCGGCGAGGCCGAGCAGGTGTTTACCGAGCCGGCGAATCCGTACACGCGGACGCTACTGTCGGCGATCCCGTCGCCAGATCCGACCGTCGACCGGAACCGGATCCCGCTTCGAGGCTCGCCGCCGAGTCCGCGCGATCCACCCGCCGGCTGTCCGCTCTCGACCCGGTGTCCGATGAAAGTGCGGCCGGACAAGTGGGACGAGCTCTCAGAGGATCTCTGGCACGCCCTCGACGTCCTCCAGGACATCCTGCGAGAACGCTCGAAACGGGCCGACAACCTTCCGACACAAATCCGTCGGCGAGTCGGTCTCGAGGATCCGACGGCCGATTTCGCGACAATTCGGGACTCGGTGTTCGAGGACGTGTCCGTCCCCGAGTCGGTCGCGACCGAACTCGACGAGACGGAGCGCCGACTCGCCGAGGGTGGCGAACCGGCCGCACTCGAGTACCTCCGGGAACGATTCGGCAGCGACTGTGACGCTGTCTTCCCGGACGACCACGCCGTTGACGCCACCGGCCGGACGAGCCGCTGTCATCGTCACCGCGAGGGCGACGACGAATCGACCGCGGTCGATCGCGGACGGTTCGGCCGGTAGCGATGGTACGGACACTCGTCGTTCTCGATCTCGTCCTCGCCGCCGTAACTCTCGCGGCGCTCGTCGTCGTCGCCGTCACCGCCGGCGCGTTCGGGCTCGGCTACGGCCTCGTCACGGTCAAACACGTCCTGTTCGCGGTCGGATTGCTGCTGGCCGGCGTCGGAACGCTACAGTACAGGACCGGCCTCGAGGTGCGAGATGGCAGCGACGCGAGTGCGGGCCACCCCTCGTCGCCGTCCAGATCGGTCGATCCGACTCGCCGCTCCCGACTTCGCTCCCTTCTCGAAGCGTGCCTTCCCGACGGCTGGATCGTCCCGCCGGGAGAACGCCTGCCCGACGCCGCGAAGATCGCGGTTGTGGGGCTGGCGCTGCTGGTAGTTTCCTACGGACTGGAAGCCGTCTTCGGCGTCGGCGTCTGAGACGGGCGCTCCGGCCACGGGGCCCAAGGCCCGGATCCGAGTCGGTACGTTTACCGTCCGGGCCCGGAACGAACACGTAACGATGGCCGAGGAAACCCCCTGGGAAGCGACGCTCGAGGATATGCACTCGATGGCCGGGGAACTCGCCGCGGACGGCTGGGAGACGGTCACGATCGTTGCTGGCGACACCACTCCGGTCAGTCCCGCCGTCGGGCCGGACGACCGATTCGGCATCGTCCACGTCGTGGAAGGCGACGACGCCGACCGACTCGAGTCGCTCGTTCCGCCGAACGACTTCACGAGTTCGGAAGCGTACGTCGCCGTCGCAGGTGGAGTCGAGTACGCCGTCACGGTGGTCAGAGACCCCGACGCTCGCGTGGCGGTGTTGCTCGCCGGTGCCTTCGAGTACGCCACGGCCGGCGACTGCTTCGCAGCCGCCGCCGAGGAGGGACGGATCTACACCCACGTCCAGCGCCTCGACGGAACGCGCGCTGCCGTCTTCGAGCACGACGACCCGGGACTGTTCGACCCCGAATGACGACTCGCGTACCGACGCCAGGATAACGACTCGAATGCCGACGCGACGAAATCCACAACACCGAACCGTTCCCATCAGAAAGGGGGGCTATGGCAACGATTCGGCTGCTCGGGACGGCGGCGTACCCGCGCGTCGGCGAGACGGTCCACCTCCTCGTTCGCGCGGGCGAGGACTGCCTGTTGGTCGACGCCGGGACGGGGACGCCCGCGACGCTTGAGGAACTGGGCTACTCGCCGGGCGACGTGACCGATCTCTTCTGTACGCACTCTCACGCCGATCACCTCCTCGGCGTCCCAAACGTGTTGCTCGGCCGGTTTTTCGCCCGAATCGGCGCGATTCGCGCAACGCCACCGGCGGCGCCGCTGACGGTACGGGGCAACGAGGCGACGCTCGAGGATCTACGGGCGTTGGTCGGTATCGTGACGCCCGGACTCGACGAACTGCTCGCCGACGAGGACGAACTGCGCGGGACGGAGGCCGGCGATAGCTTTTCGATCGGCGACATCACCGCGACGGTCCTCCCGGCCGAACACCCCGTTCCGACCCAGGGGCTCTGCTTCGAGGGCGAGCGACGGGTTGTCTACACCGCCGATACGACGGCGACGCCCGCGCTTCGAGAGCGTGTCGGGAGCTGTGATGTCGTCGTTCACGAAGCGATGTACGCCGACGAGCAGGCGGCTCTCGCGGCCGACCTCGGCCACGGGACCGCTCGTGAGGCGGGCGCGTTCGCCGAGGCGACGGGAGCGAGCGAACTGTGGCTCGTCCACATCGCAGACCGCTACGAGCGCCCCGACCGGTTACGACGCGAGGCCAGCGCCGAATTCGACGGTCGCATCGTGATTCCCGACCGGTTCGACACGCTGTCGCTGTAACGGGCTTTTCGGCACGGAGTCAGTTCACCGGTGTCGTCTCGGCAGCCCGAATCGCTTCGATCCCGAGTTCGACGACATCTTCGGGGAGGCCACTCTCGAGGAGGTCTCCCTCTGTGTACCACGCCCAGGCGTCCGACCCGGATTCGCCGTCTGCGGGGTCGATGGCCCGACTCGAGACGGTAGCGTAGTAGACGTGATCGATGTGCTGGTGGGCGACGCGGCCGTCGTGGACGTCGACGTCGTAGAGCATCTGGTGGCGCGGTTCGGGGAGTTCCCGCCCGTCGGGTGAGGCCACCGGATCGGTCTCGTCGAGCAGCGTGGGCTCGAGCCCGGTCTCCTCGCGAACCTCCCGAAGGCCGGCCTCGTGAGGGAGTTCGTCACGATCCACGTGGCCGCCGGGCGGAATCGTAATTCCGAGGCGCTCGTGTTCGTGGAGGGCGGTCGCGCCGTCGTTGACGACGTAGACCGTCGCCGTAAAGTGGCGGGTCGTTTCCATATCGGGGCGAGGAAGGGTGCGCTCTTCAATCCTGTCGGTTCGACTCGGTCGGCCGGAGCGACGTTCGCATCCGTAGACACTCGAGAGCCACGCCCTCTTGCATCTCGAGGGCGACGGTCTCGACGCCCTCGTAGCCCGCCCGCCGGTAGAACGCGATCGCGTTTCGCGAGGCCGTCAGGACGAGTCGCTCGCAGCCAGCCTCCCGGGCGAGGTCCTCGAGGGCTCGGAGGAGTTGCCGGCCGATCCCTTCGCGTGTGTGCTCGGGGTGGACGTAGACCGCGACGATCTCGCCGGTGGCGTGATCTCGGTCCGGCGGCTCGCACTCGAGCCAGCCGAAGCCGACCACCGCGTCTCGTTCGGCGACGAGCACGCGGATTCCAGCCTCGGTCTCGCCGATGGGATAGCGCGCCGGGTGGACGTTCGCGAGCCAGGCCGCGACCTGCTCCTCGTCGTAGGCCTCGGTTCCGAGCGCGCGGATCGCAGCCGCCTGCACGTCGGCGATCGCGCGGGCATCGTCGGGGGTCGCCGCTCGCGTCCGAACCGGTCGTGACACTCAGACCACGCGGTTGTGAACCGCCTCGTCGGACTCGAGGCGCTCGACGTTCTCGCGGACGATGTCGCCGGCGTCGCGGAAGTAGTCCCGCGTGAAGGCGCCGCAGTGAGGCGTGACGATCACTTCGTCCATCCCCCACAGCGGTGACTCCTCGGGGAGCGGTTCGGTTTCGAAGACGTCCAGCGCCGCGCCGGCGACCACGTTGTGCTCTATGGCGTCGATCAGCGCCGACTGGTCGACGACGGCCCCGCGAGCGACGTTGACGAGATAGGCGTCCTCGCGCATCGTCTCGAGGATCGTCTCGTCGACGAGGTGATGCGTGTCGTCGGTCAGCGGTACCGTGACGATCACGAAATCGGCGTCCGCGACGGCCTCGAGCAGGTCCTCGGTCGCATATATCTCGTCGAAGCCGGGGACGGGATCGGCCGACCGGCGGACGCCGACGATATCGACGCCGAGCGAGCCAACGACGTTCGCGACGCCTTTCCCAAGGGTGCCCGTCCCGACGACGCAGGCGGTCGTCCCCGGCAACGTGAACGCTTCGTCCCAGGCCGGCCGGTTCCACGAGCGCTCCTGCTGGTTCGCGACGTGGCGGTGGAGTCGCCGGGCGAAGGCAAGCAGGTAGCCCGCGACGGTCTCGCCGATCGTTCGATCGTGGATACCCGTGCTGTTGGTCAGGACGACGCCGTGGTCCTCGAGGTCGCCGAACGGAAACCGGTCGACGCCGGCCTGTATCGAGTGGATCCAGTCACACGCGAGGAACTGCTCGCGGTAGGCGATGGTGACGACGGCGTCGCAGTCGGCGGCCGCCGCGTCGTCGACGATGTCGACCGCAGGTGGGAGATCCTGCAGATACGATCGCAGTTCGTCGGGCGGGAACACCCGTTCGACCGATTCGTGGACGCCGATTCGCTCGAGGTCGACGGTCATGGCGGTCACTACGCAGGTGAGGTGGTTCAACGTTTGGCAACCGGCGTTCTCGACGCCCGAGAGCGTCCTAAGTGCGATCGGCGTACGCATTGTTTCGTCCGGCAGTATTACCTGTTCGCGTTTCGGGGCGGGCGAATCGTGAGAACGGGGATGTCTGCGAGTCGGACCACTTTTTCGGTGACGCTACCGAGAAGATATCGGCCGATACCGGTTCGGCCGTGGGTCCCCATCACCACGAGGTCGATCTCGTTGGTCTCGATGTACTCGAGGATTTCCCTGTGAGGAGTACCCGTCGTCACGTCGGTCGTCGTCGCGAGGCCCCTGTTTTCGGCCTGTTCAGCGAGTGTCGCGAGCGTCCGCTCTCCAGCCGCCTCCAGCGCCTCAAGTGCATCTTCGGCACCGCCCTCGTCGCCGTGGATCGGTTTGACGACGTAGAGTCCGTGGACGGTCGCGCCCTGCTCGGCGGCCAACTCGATTCCGGTTTCCGCGGCATTGCTCGCCGTCTCGCTTCCATCCGTCGGAATGAGAATATGCTCGAACATGTGTGGGAAGTTGACGTAGTCGTATATAGTAGCGGACCCGTGTGTTGCCGGTAATAGAAGTATTTCAACGCGTCAGAGAGCCGAGATCGAAAGCTGGAACGTGAGAACCGAGCGCCGTGTCGCCTCGATGACGCGTGTCCCGAACTGCAGACGCTCGAGACATCGGTATACGGGAATCAGCGCTCGAGCCCGATACCTCGATCAGCGAGTCGATCGTCGCGCGGACCGTCTCGTCGTCGTGTTCCTCGACCGTGCCGACTTCGATCTCGATCGGACCGGCCGAGCCCTCTTCGGGACCGACGTATTCGTCGACGTAACGGTCCTCGCAGGCTTCGATTCGCGATTCGGAGGCATCCTCGAAATCGTCCGGCGAGCGGTCGACTTCGGGGAGCGAACCACCCTCGAGACAGCCTACGAGAGCGGCCGTTGCGGTCGCGCTCACGAGAAACCTGGGTCCGTGTACCCTTATCGATCCTGCAGTGCCACGCGAACGGCGTCGGCGAGCGAACGTACGCGGGCGACGTGCTCGTAGGAGCCGTCGCGGACGCCGTTGGTGATGTAGGAAAACCCGACATTCGCCTCGGGATCGGCCCAGCCGACGCTGCTGCCCAACCCCGCGTGGCCGAAGACGTACTCGGGCGTCAGCGAGCCGTAGGGATCGGCGCTCGTTCCGCCCTTCCAAAAGCCGAGCGCGAACCGTCCCGGCCGACCGAGCGTGCCGTCGGCGTCGGTCTCGGCCTGGACGGTCGTCATCGCCTCGACGGTCTCGGGCGAAAGAACCCGCGTTCCCTCGAGTTCGCCGCCGTTGGCCAGACAGGCGTAGAACCGTGCCATATCGCGGGCGGTCCCCAGACCGCTCGCGGCGGGAATGACCGCGCGGTGGACGGCCTCGGTGTTGAACGGCGCGGCGACCTGCGTGTGATCGCCCAGCCCCTCACCGGGGTCGCGACAGCGGTCGAACGTCTCGAAGGCGGTGAGCGTGGCGACGTCGTCGTCCTCGTCCTCGCGCAGGCCGATGCCGGTGTCTCCCATCTCGAGGGGGTCGAAGACGCGCTCGGCGACGGCCGTCTCGATCGGCGTCCCCGTGACCCGGCGGACGAGTTCGCCGACCAGCCAGCCGAAGGTCAGCGGATGGTAGGCCGCCCGCTCGCCCGGCTCGTACACGGGCTCCATCGCCTCGAGGGCCTCGATGCAGGCGTCCCAGTCGCCCCACAGATCGGGCCGTTCGTCGATCTCGCCCTGCGTGAGGCCTGCAGTGTGGCTGAGCACCTGACGAACGGTGATATCGGCTTTCGCGGTCCCCTCGTCGGCGAACTCGGGCCAGTGTTCGACCACGCGGTCGTCGTATTCGAGGAGGCCGTCGTCGACGCAGCTGTGCAGCGTGACCGCCGCGTAGGGTTTCGTACTCGAGAAGAGGACGTGGCGCCGATCGGCCGTCGTCTCGTCGCCGTCGGGGCCGGTGACGCCACCCGCGAGCTCGAGGGCGGCCTCGCCGTCGACGTAAACGGCCAGTTGCGCGCCGTGGTGGAGCCCCACGTCGAGTTGTCGGTCGAACAGCGCCGCGATCCGCTCGCGATCCGCATCGGTGAGATGTGACATGTCATAGCAGACCAGTAGCGGGCTTGTAACTGTTCCCCTCGAGATTTGGACCGCCACTAGACGCGCCGAGTCCAGTTCGATGCCGCCTCGAGTGTCGACAGCGTCGCGTCGAGATCCACGCTGGCGGCGCCGTAGAACTTCTCCCGGCCGACGGGAGTGCGAATCCGGAGTACGAGCGTGTTGCTCGTTGCCCGAAAGATCGACAGCCCCCACGTGTTCCCCGTTTGAACCCACTCGCTGTGTCGCGTCGCATCGTCGACGATCCGGGACCCGAGTTCCCAACTCAACTGTGGCAGCGACGACAACTCGAGCGGAATCGAGTCGGGACGGGACGATCGGTCACCACGCTGAAAGCCATGGGTGGCCATACCACGGGATTTGCAACTCGAGCGGAAAAGACACCTATCTCGGTTCGGGGTTCGATCGACAGTCGTCAGACGGATTGCTGTGGCCATGTACCGGCGCGACCGCCATCCGGGTCGCGGTTGCACCGGACATGACTACAGAACCGTATCAGTCGCCGGGCGAGCTATCGGGACGGTACGCTCGACTAATGGCTTTCCAGTGACCGCTCTCGAAGCGGTAATAGGTGACGACGGCGGGGACGAGCGTCTCGAGAATCAGGGCGGCATACAGCGCACCGATGCCGAGGGGGACGGCGGTCTCGAGTCCCGCCACCGGAACCGAGACGGCGCCGAGTGCGGCGACCGGGATCGCGAAGACGTACAGCCCGAGCACCTGGCCGTAGAAGGGCCAGCGCGTGTCGCCGCTGGCCCGGAGCGGACCGGTCGCGCCGCCGCTGATGCCACGGAAGACGACGCTGACGCAGGCGACGGCGATGAACGTCGTCACGAGCGGGAGGATCGAGGGATCGTCGACGAACAGCCGCCCGACCTGCTCGGCGAAGACGAACACGAGCGCCGCGGTGACGAGGTAGACAGCCGTCCCGAACCACAGCACTTCTCGGCCGTAGGTATCGGCGTTGCTCTCGTCGCCAGTGCCCAGTTCCTGGCCGACGAGACTGCTCGAGGCCAGCGAGAAGCCCCAGCCGGGGGTGTCCATCAGGTCCCTGACGCGGCGGGCGACGACGTAGGCCGCGAGGACGTTCGGGCCGAACAGCGCGACGATGGCGAGCATGGGGAACTGCGCACCCCGGCGAGCGACGTTCGTAAACACCAGCGGGATCCCGATGGTGAGGATGTCTCGAACGTCCGGTGGCGTCACCACCGGCCACGCGAGGCTGAGCGTGACGGGAAACCGGCCGACGACCGGGAGCCCGACGCCGGTAAAGCCGACGACGAAGACGCCCAGAACGAGCGCGTTCGCGACGACCGTCCCGATCGCCGCGCCGACGACGCCCATCCCGAGGGCGAAGATCAACACCGCGTTGATCGCCACGTTCGCGACCGCGCCGACGGCCCGCAGCACCATCGGCGTCCAGGCGTCGTCGGCTCCGACCAGGGTGCGACTCGCGATGAGGTTCACTCCGGCAAAGGGGACGCCGAGCGCGACGACCCGGAGGTAGTCCGCGCCGTAGGCGATCGAGGCGGGATCGTTGCCGACCAGCGAGATCAACCGTTCGGGTATCGCGGTGTACAGCGCCGCCACCGGAACCGTGATCACGACCACGAGAAACGCACTCGAGGTCACCGCGAGCGAGAGTCCCCGCTCGGTGCCGCCGCTGAACCGCTGGGAGACGAGTCCGATGGTCGCGCCGGCGATGCCGCCGCCGATCGCGAACGCGAGCCCCCAGTACGGCGTCGCGAGACCGACGCCCGCGATCGCCGCCGGGCCGAGTGCGATGCCGACCATCGCCACGTCGGCCGCGGACTTGGACATCCGGGCGATCCCCGTGACGATGCGCGGCCAGGCGAGATCGGTCGTCCGCTCGACGCGGCGTCGGTCTAGTATGCCGACGCGGGCGAGCAGGTAACCCACCGCCAGCAACAGCCAGCGGATCGGGTTCGGAACGGTCCTCGAGCGAAGCGTCACTACGTCCGGTTCGAAACTCGCGAGTAAAACGCTTCATATCTCCACACCTCGAGTGACGCAGTCACACAGCAGGGCCGACGATACTCACGTCGGACCGAACCGACGAATGCGCCGACACAGTTCATAAATAGTATGAAGACGTACTCCGAACTAGAGCGATGGCTCGAATTACTGGCTCCTATCCAGACGACTTAGACCTCCTCATCGAGGGTGCCGTCGAGGCTGGTGTGTTTGGCGGCAAGAGCGATGCGTTGCGAGAGTTCGTACGCGAATACTTCGAGGACCACGAAAACGAGCGCATTGCGGCTGCAGTCGCCCTCTACGAACGCGAGCGGATCACGCTCGGCGATGCTGCGAGGCTCGCTGCTGTCGACCGCTGGACGATGCGTGATATCCTTCGAGAACACGGCGTCGAACTCCGGCTTGGGCTCGCAGACGAAGACGATGTGGCCTACGAGGCGGCGGCAGCGAACGAACTCGAATTCGACGACGAAGAGTCGGGCGACGACGCGTCGCATCCGAAATGACGGGCGACAGTGTTCCAGCGAATCCGAGCGTACTCGATACGACTGTCTCTCGAATTTTGCATATATCGACCAGCTGTGGGTGATTACAGGACTCTCTGGAATCTGTACGGCTCCCGTTGTGCGCGAGGAACTCGAACACGGTGTCGAGGACCATCCATATCTCCAGTTAGCACTCGAGACACTCGACGACGAGATTCCAGTCGCACCCATTTCGGAAACAGTCGCCAATAGAGAATCGGTCGTCAGTGCCCGGCTCGATCCCGGCGAGGCACAGGCGTTCGCTTTGGCGGACACATACGATGGGCGTCTGCTGACCGACGACGGGGACGCCCGGTCGTTTGTCAAAGAACAGGGCGTGACTGTCGTCGGGTCGGTCGGAGTTCTGTTGGCTGCAATCGATGCAGGGAAGATCGAGGAACCGACCGCCGACGAGTGGCTGTCGACCTGGATCGACGAGATCGGCTACTACGTCCCCTATCGAAATATCTCGGACTATCGGTGACGAGCGTGACAGCGTTCGAAACGACTGCTCTCTCCAAAACGAGGGCGCCGACCACGACGACCATCGACAGGATTCAGTGTTCACGACGAATTGGAGGAGCGAACAGCCCCTCAAGTACGGTAGAAGTAAACGGTCGAGAACGGCTACGGGTCGATCGGACGGGCCGTCGAAACGGTTTATCGGTGCAGCCACAGGAGGGACGCGGTTAGGTGGACACGGTTTAGCGCAGTCCGTCCCGAGCGGTTCGTGTTACGACAACTCGAGTGACATTGGGCTGCAACCCTTCGCTGCCCGTCTCGTTCGGTTCGACGACTGTGCCGTCGAGGAACGCGGCAGGGCCGTTCGGTTCGACCGACGTTTTTACCCCCGGCGGGACAACTCCGGGTATGGACCGCAAGGAATTTCGCGACCTCGCGTCGCCCGAGACGGCACGCGAGGCGATCGAATCGCTCTCGCTCGAGGGCGGGATCGAACGCGTCCCGCTCGAGGACGCCCGCGGCCGGGTGCTCGTCGCGCGACTGGACGCCGAACTCGACGTACCGGGGTTCGATCGAGCGAGTATGGACGGCTACGCGCTTCGGGCGCGGGACACCTTCGGCGCCGACGAGGCAGATCCCGCTCGCCTCGCGGTCGTCGGCGAGGTACACGCCGGCGAGGAACCCGATGTCGCGCTCGAGGCGGGCGACGCCGTCGAGATTTCGACCGGCGCGGTGATGCCGTCGGGCGCGGACGCGATGGTCCCCGTCGAGCGGACGGACCGCGTCGAGCGTGGCTCGACGGCCGACGGGAACGGCGGCGCCGTGAGCGACGACGGTGACGCCGTCCTGATCCGCACCTCGGTGGCACCCGGGGACAACGTCATGTTCGCTGGTGCGGATGTGGCGGCCGGCGAGCGCGCGCTCGGGCCCGGAACGCGGATTACGCCGCGGGACGTCGGCCTTCTCTCTGCGATCGGCGTCGACGAGGTGCCGGTCCGTTCGCGGCCGACGGTCGGCATCGTCTCGACCGGCGACGAACTCGTGCGGCCAGGTGAGGATGTCGACAGTGCCCGCGGCGAGATCTACGATGTCAACAGTTACACCATCGCCGCTGGCGTCGAGGACGCCGGCGGCGAGGCCGTTCTCTATCCACACGCCGGCGACGATCAGGACGAGATGGAGCGGGTCCTTCGGGAGGCCGCAAGCGAGTGCGACCTCGTGCTCTCCTCGGGCTCGACCAGCGCAAGCGCGGTCGACGTCATTTACCGAGTCATCGAGGAGCAAGGCGAGTTGCTGCTTCACGGCGTCGGCGTCAAGCCGGGCAAACCGATGCTCGTCGGTCGTTTGGAGGAGTCGGCCTACGTCGGCCTGCCGGGGTATCCCGTCTCGGCGATGATGGTCTTTCGAACGTTCGTCGCGCCGGCGCTTCGCGAGGCCGCCGGCGTCCCCGAACCGGAGACGGCGACCGTCTCCGGGGAGTTGGCCCGGGAGGTCCGTTCCGAACAGGGTCGTCATCGGTTGCTGCCGGTCGGGCTCGTCGAACGCGGGCCGACGCCGACGGCCGATGGTGGCCGAAAGGGTGCGGACGAGACCGGCGAGACGCTCGTCTACCCCGTCGACAAAGGCAGCGGCGCGACGACGAGTCTTGCTCACGCCGACGGCGTCGTCGAGGTACCGGCCGAGACCGACTACCTCGAGGCGGGTGCGTCGCTGTCCGTCTCGTTGTTCTCGCCGGACGTCCGGCCGCCGTCGATCCTGGGCGTCGGCGAGGACGATCCGACGCTGAATCGCCTGCTCGACCGACTCACGAACCCGCGCTATCTCTCGGTCGGCTCACGACCCGGCCTGCGCCGGCTTCGCGAGGGAACACCCGACATCGCGGTCGTCGCCGGCCCGCTCGAGCCCGACGGCGAGGTCGTCGAACTCGGCGACTGGGAGCGCGAGTGGGGGCTGGTCACGCGAGCGGGCAATCCCGACGATATCGACGGGCTCGCCGATCTGGTCGATCGTGACCTGGGCTTTGTCAACCGGACGACCGACTCCGGGCTCCGGACGAGCCTCGAGCGAGCGCTTGCAACACTGGCGGACGACCGCGGCGTCGACACCCACGACCTCGTCGACGCGATCGACGGCTTCGACGTCGCGCTTCGGGCCCACGAGAGCCCCGCCCGGCGTGTCATCGCAGGCGAGGCCGATGTCGCGATCGGGCTTGCCGACACCGCGGACCGCCTCGACCTCGCGTTCGTCCCGCTTGGCACCCAGTCCGTTCGCGTCCTCGCCAACCCCGATCGGACGGCCAAAGCCGGCGTTTGCGACCTCGAGTCAGCACTCGTGGAGCTCCCTGAGATGCGTTGACACCGCTGCATTTCATACTGGCGGACAGAACTATTCGAAGATCGGTCGCGCTCTTGCGGCCGTCGCCCTCGGGAACGGCCCCACATCCGCGACCGACTGCTCACTGACTGCTGTCCGACAGTATCACTCACCCTGACCGTCAGTCCGTCACGAACAGCGATTTATACACGTCGCTGCTGTACGAGACCTGATGTCGACGATAGCAGAGCTTCGCCTTCCGGCTACCGAGACGACGCTCGCGACGGCACTCGAGAACGCACCGGCTGCGACGTTCGCACTCGAGTCGTCGGTGTCGAAACCCCATCCCAGTTTCTGGGTCACCGGCGTCGAGCGCGAGCGGGCGACCGAGGCGTTCGACGCCGATCCATCCGTCGAGCGGGTCGAGTTACTCGTCGAAACCCAGACTCGGCTGCTGTTCGACGTTCGGTTCGTCGACGGCGACGGCATCCAATCGCTGTACGACCCGCTACTCGTCGACGGCGGCTGCCTCCTCGAGGCCTGGGCGACGAACGACTGGTGGCAGGTTCGGGCGCGATTCCCCGACCGCGACGCCCTCGTCGCCGCCTACGACCGCCTCGACGACCGCGGGATCACCGCCGACCTCCGGCGGGTCAGCGACGGGACCGGCGATCTCGGCCCCGAAACACAACTGACCCCACAGCAACGCGAAGCCCTCGAGGCCGCGCTGAAACACGGCTACTTCGAAATCCCGCGTCGAATCTCGATGGAGGAACTCGCCGACGAACTCGACATCTCCCACCAGGCGCTCTCCGAGCGATTCCGTCGCGCCTACGAGACGCTCGTCGACGAGGAACTGCAACCGACCGGCGAACAATCCGTTACTGAGTGATACGGTTTACTGTACGTCATTTCCGGCGCACCCGCCGTCCGGGTCGCGGGTGCGCCGGTACATCGTTACAGCAATCCGTATGAGTCATATCCCCGTCTACGAGGCGACAGCGAAGTCCGTGAACCAGTACGCTTTTGGTCGATATTCCCCACTAACTAGTATGGCACCTCGAGACGACGCGACGGCTGATATTCGCTTCTACTACGGTATCGGGGCCTTCATGATCGTCGTCTACGGCGGGGCGATCGCCGCTGCGGTGCTGTTGGATCTTGCCGTCGTCGATCGTCGACTCGTCCCGCTCACGGTCGGCTTCTTGTTGTTTATGCTCGTCTATTTCGTCTCGATCAGCGTCCAACGTCTCGAACCGAGCGACGCCTGATACGGTTTGCTGTACGTCAGTTCCGTCGCACCCGCGACCGGCGCCCTCGCGGGACGGTCGCGGGTCAACCGCCACTGACGACGACAGTCCGTAGCAGCGCGGTCGCTTCTCGATGGTTCGTTGCCGAGGACATCACCAGCCGAACCCGCTGGCTGCTGGACTCGAGGGCCAGAAATCGGCGGGTACTTCCCTGCCGATCACCCAGACGAAAGTATGAACGAGGAACTCATCGACAGCGGTAATCTTCCGCTGGCCCGCAAATCCGTCCTGCCGGGCACCGGATTCTTTCTCCCCGACGATCTCGAGGAGGATCTCGAGGACGAGGAAGCCGCAGCCGCTCTCGAGGGCGCCGAAGTGGCGGTCGTCGCCGATCCCGACGCCGACGGATTGGCCTGCGTGGCACTGCTTCGAGCGGCCTACGACGACGTGGCCGTCGTACCCGAACCCGACGAAGAGGACGCGGCACTCGAGGAGGAAGACCTCGAGCGTGAACCGAGCGACGCGGACGATACGGCGCTCGAAGAACCCGAGCCCACGCCCCACGCCGTCGCCTTGCTGCCGGCCAGTCCCCACGATGTCGAGGACGCCCTGGCTCGCGTGGCCGAATACGGTGACGAGGGGGTCGATCTCTACGTCTGTGACCTCTGTCCGGACAAGTACGAGTACGTCGAGGACGAACTCGCGGCCGCACTCGAGACCGCTTCCCGCGTCTCGTGGTACGACCACCACCAGTGGGACGACGAGGTCGCCGCGGCCGTTCGCGAAGCCGGCGTCGACCTCGTCGTCGGCGATTCCGACGCGGAGTGTAGCGCCGACGTGGTCTATCGCTCGCTCGAGTACGAGTTCGACCCGATCTACGAGGAACTCGCGGCCGTCACGCGAGACCACGACCTCTGGCTGCGCGAGGACCCACGCAGCGACGACCTCGCGGATTACGCCTACTGGACCGATCCCGCGGAGTACGTCGAAGTCGTCCGCAAGTACGGCGCCGATCTGCCCGACTGGGTCGCCGAGTTCATCGCGGAACGACGCATCGAGAAAGAGGCGCTCATCGAGCAGGCGGTCGGTCGCGCGGAACTGCGGGAGGTCGGCCCCTACACGGTCGGGATCACCTACGGCCGCTGCTCGCAGAACGAGGTCGCCGAAGCGATGCGCGAACAGGGCGCCGACGCTTCCGTGATCGTCAAACCCGCCGGCTCGGCGTCGATCCGGGGCACCGACGAGTTCGAACGCTGTCACGAGGTCGCCGGGAAGGTAAACGGCGGCGGCCATCCCAAGGCCGCCGGCTGCAAGCCCGACATCTACGACGATATGCTCGACTACGCGAATCACTGGACCACCCGCGGCGCGGTGACCAAACGGGTGATCCTCGAGGCGTTCCACGAGGTCGTCGAGAGCGAGGACGCGGCTGACGGCGACGAGACCGATGGCGACGACCTCGAGGCTGCAGAGTCGACCAAATCTGGAGACTGACTCGAGGACACCGGCTGATCGATCAGTGCGAGCAATCGATCGATGTGTGCGTCTTGTGCATACCGACGAAACTATTATTCGGCCGTGTGCAGAATATGCACACGTTATGAGCGCGAGTGACGATCGGCGTCGTGTCCACTTCCAGTCGCCGGCGTATCTCCTCGAACGGTTGGACGCGGTTGCCGACCTCTTCGAGACGGATCGTACCGATCTGCTCGTGGATGCCATCAGCGAGTATCTCGAGGAGACGGCAGCTGACGATTCGTTTCAGGACCTCGTGGCCCGGAAGTATTACGACGATCAGATCGACGCTGAGACCGTCTCGGAGCTGCTCGGCCCCGAAACCGCCCAGCGACTTCGGCTGTTGAAGGCCGATCTCGACCGTGAGCCGTTCGATCTCGACGCGCCTGACGATGCCGATATCTACGAGGGGGAGACGGACACGGTCGATGCCGAGAACGGATCCGAGGCAGATCCGGATCGATGAGTGGTCGGAGACGGCTTCGGACGATCGTCGCCGATACGAGTGCGCTGGTCAGCCTCGGTGTCGTCAGCGCTGACCCGACGTTCGAGACGGATTCGACACCGGATCCCCTTCGCTTTCTGCTCACGTCGTGTACGGTGTCCGTGCCGCCGACCGTCGTCTCGGAACTCCGTGCAGTCGCGCAGTACGACGACATTCACGCCGCCGCAGCCACGAACGTCCTCGCCGCGCGTCCACACTACAGCGTCGTCGATCCCTACGAACGGACGGCGACGCCTGACTCGCGGCCGTCGTTTGGACTCGACGACGGTGAAACGGACGCCATCGTGCTGGCGAACGCGCTCGAGGCCGACGGCGTTCTCACCGACGAGTTCGGCGGAACAAACTTCGCGCTCGTTCACGCGGCACTCGTCGGTCCGCGTATCGTCCCTACCCCACGGCTCGTCTGTGACTACGACCGGAACGGCTACATGGAGACCGAGGCCGTTCGAACGCTTCTCGAGACCATCGGCGACCATCGAAGCTGGGACGAGAGTCCCTACGTCGCGCAACTGCTGGCGCAGTTGGACGAGTGAGACGGTCTGCTGTACCGATGTACCGGCGCACCCGCCGCCCGGGTCGCGGGTGCACCGGAAATGACGTACAGTAAACCGTATGAGAGCTGAGTCCGGTCGGCGCGTCCACTTCTTTCGTTCTATCCGACTACTCCTGGGAGAGCACGTACCGCATGACCAGTTGGAGCACGTGGACGAAGACACCGGCGACGGCGATGTAGACGCCGATCGTCTGCAGGCCGATCGAGGCGTCCCGGTCGTCTCTGACCTGCCAGATCTCGTAGCCGAGCCGGAGCAAGAACCCGAGGAAGATCAACACGAAGCCGACGAGCAACAGCTGTGCCAGGACGAAACTCCCGACGGCGATGACGACGACGCCGCCGATGAACGAGACATTCGCGAACCGGCCCCAGTGTTCGAACGTCGTACTCCGTGCGTAGACGTACCCCGAGATCACCGCCGTCACGAGGGCGACGACGACCGCCGTCAGGCCGAGAATCTCGAGTTGCAGAGCCGCCGGTGCGACCGCGAGGATGCCGGCGCCGAAGATACCGAACGCGAGTTGCAAGACGAGCATCCCGAGGAAAGCGATCCCCATGTCGCCACCCTCGATGCCGCGCTCGGCGACGAGTTCGCCGCCCATAATCGCCGCGCCGTAGACGATCACGCCGATGATCGGCATCGAAAACAAGGTGGCGTTGATCGCCGCCAGTTGTGGGATCGACGCGAAGACGTACATCACTGCGACGTTGATCGCCATCAGCACGCTCGCGCCCCCGATGACCTGCACTTCTCGACTCGAGAGCCCGAACCCGCGGTCGGTCTCCTGTGGCGTTTCGAAGGAACTCATTGGGCGACCGTAGCCGATTCCCGCGGATAAGCGTACTCCTTACGGTTCTGTCATCACACCGTGTCGGTGCTCGAGACTGATACTGTCGGACAGCAGTCAGTGACACGTCGGTCGCGAATTCGCGGCCGTCCTTACGGTGACGGCCGCAGTACTGCGACCGATCGTTGAATAGTTCTGTTCAACAGTATGACGCGAGTGTCGGAGCCGAAAGACTATCGGTATCGAAACAGGTACGATACGGTGAGTAATGGCGCTGCTGGACGAGCTCTCCGGCTACGAGTTCGAGGATCTGATGGAGGACGTGTTTCGAAAGCTCGGCTACGAGAACGTCCGCCAGTCGGCACGCACGGCCGACGAAGGTCGGGATATTCTGATGGAGGAAGTGATCGACGGGCAACGGCGAGCGGTCGTCGTCGAGTGTAAACACACCGACACCGTCGGTCGGCCGGTCGTCCAGAAACTTCACTCGGCGATCCGGACCTACGACTACGACGGTCCGCGACGCGGGCTGGTAGCGACGACGGGACGCTTTACCGAACCGGCCCGCAAGTACGCTGCCGACCTCGGCACCCGGGAGGACGGCGGCATCGAACTTCTTTCCGGCACCGACCTCCGCGAGATCGGCGAGGAAATCGGGATGGACCTCTACAACGGCCGTATCGAAATCCTCTGCGAGGAGGCCCTCGAGCCGACCCATCCCACAGCCGACCGTGACGCGCCGGTCTACGAGGCCGTTCGCGACGTGGCGAACCTCGAGCCGGCGACGATTCCGACGCCCGAGACGAGCGTCACGCTCGAGCCGCTGGTGACGATCAGCGGTCGAACGAGCGCCACCTTCGAGACCTCGGTCGGCGTCGTCCACAGCCTCGACGAGACGACCGACCTCGTGATCCACGCCGATCGCGAGACGCCACGGGTCGCAAGCGGCGACGTTCGCTCGCTGGTCGCGAACCCGACCGCACCACGGATCGACCTCGACGCGCGCGACCTCGAGGCGACCTTCGACGCGGTCGAGCGCAAGCGCTTCGACCAGACCGAGACCGAGTACAAGGAGTGGGCGATCGACAAGCTCCGGGCGATCCACACGACGACGGTCCACTACACGGGCGACAACAACGTCGACTACGAGAAGACCTGTACGCCGAATCGCTCGGATGTCCGCGTCCAGTCGATCGACCCCGTCTACGCGCCCCACGTCCGATCGAACCTCTCGCTGGGCGCGTACGACTATCGCTACGCCTACTACGCGGCCGGCCCCTCGAGGACGACCACGACCGACGCCTTCCATCGCTGTGTCCACTGCGAGCGGGCCGGCGCGGACGGCAGCTACACCTACTGCGACAACTGCGGCAGCATCAACTGTCCCGATCACGTTCGAACGGAGCGCCTCGAGGGCGAACCCGTCTGTACCGGCTGTGCGGTCACCGAACGCTTTGCGCTACAGACGAAGTACTTCTACGACGAGTCCAATCTCGAGGCGTTCCGCGATGAGTACGCCGAGATGGCGATCCACGAGAAAGCGATGGAGAACGTTGCGCTGGCGGTGGCGAGTGCGATTGCCCTCGCGTTCTTCGCGCTCGTGATCGTCGTCGGGGTGGTCGGTGCGGTCGGGCTCCTTTAGGAGATCCGACTGCTATATCGGGCGTCTGGTCAGGCGACCCGCGTCGCGAACTCGAGGGTGAACGCCTCGACATCGTCCCAGTCGGTGTACTCGTAATCTCGAGACGTATCGGTGTCGCGGCCCGTCTTACCGGCGATGTGACGCATTACGAACCGAGTGAGCAACCCGTACTCGCTGTACTTCAACGCGCCCGCGACCGAGAGCGTCGTATCCGGATTCCAGCCCGTCTCCGCGAGAAACGCCTCGAGCAGATCCGTCGCCGGTCTCCGATCCTCGGGTGCGTCGTGGGCGGCGGTCAAACTCACCGAGAAGAACGCCGAGGGGAGGCGATTCAGCGTCTCGCGGTGTGAGCGGACGAACGCGGTGGCGTTTCGCTGGTGGGAGCCGCGGTGGATCGAGGCGCCGACGACGACGCCATCGTAAGAGCCGACATCGAGGTCGGCGGGGACCGCCGCGAGATCGACGCGGTCGACCGCGTCGCCCTCGCGCTCGAGCACCGCCCGCATTCGGTCGGCGATGGTCGCGGTTTGGCCCTCGCTCGAGGCATAACAGACCAGTACTCGCGTCCCGTCGCTGTGGTCGGCTGTCGACATACGGAACGAACGCGGCCTGGCCTCTTCAATCGATCCGCGTCTCGCCGTTCCAACATGATCGCCCGCAGCGGTGGTGGCGAGCGTCATCGGTTGGTTCTTCGGTCGCCGCCGACCGGAAGCGGGCCCCACTCGAGGGGAACGGGTCAGTTAACCTGACAAATACGAGACGCTTTTGTAGTCGGCTGTCCAAGGGTGGATATGGGTCGTCTTGGCATCCTCCTCCTCAAAGGCCTGGGCGTGTTGGTCCTCGCGATCGTCGCGTTGAGCGTCCTCGCGAGCATTCTCGCAACGATCGTTAGTATCGCGTTCGGTGTGGCGTCGCTCGTCGTCACGCTCGTCGTCCTCGGTCTCATCGGGTTGGGGATCGTCGGGCTGGCGTCGTTGCTGTGGGGTGACGGCACCACCGACGAGATCACTGCTGGAACGTCTCGGCAACGCAGCGAGCCCGCCGATCCCGAATCCCGGGTCCGATCGGCCTACGTCGAGGGCGAACTCACCGAAGCCGAGTTCGAACGCGAACTCGACCGCGTACTCGGCGAGGACGGTCCCGACTTCGAACGCCAGTACGATAGCTCGCGGTCCCGGTCGCGAGAAACCGAGCGGTACAACCAATAAGAGCGCCGAAGTTAGGACGGCCGTTGGACGACCGCCAGCGGATCGTAGCTATCCTCGAGCAGCAGGCGGGCGAACCAGCCCGAGACGCGAGCGAGGAGGTTCAGTGCATGCAGCGTCGCCAGTAACAGGACGACACCGAGTCCCGCGGCGACGAGCGCTTCTGATAACGTCGTCACTTCCCAGTAGCCAAGCGTGACGACGGCGTCGAAGCCGACCAGCAGGTAGTTCCAGCCGAGATACAGCGTCTGGTGGAACTCGGGGGCGCGTTCGGAGACGACGCCGACGTACAGCCCCGGCTGGTCGTAGTACAGCGGCAGCATCAGCAGGCTCACGGCCGTCGAGAGCCCCGTCACTACGAGCGCGAACGAGGCCACCCCCAGGACGAATTTCGCGGGTAGATAACACACCGCCGTCCACGTCTTCGGATCGGAGACCACCGACCAGCACGCCTCGAGAGCGGTCTCGCCAGCGAGGTCGGTCTTGGGCTCGATGTCGACCGCGAGCATCGTCGCCGTCAGCCAGCGTTCGAAGCCGGCGATGCCAAGCGCGAGCGCCAGCGTGACCGCCAGGATCGGCACGCCGACGACGAGTCCGATGATGGTGACCGAGAACCCGATGCCGACCGAGAACGCGACCGTCACGAAAACGAAATACGCCAGTCCGAGCGGAAACGCCAGCAGGAGATACGCCAGATTGCGATAGGTCTGGCGCTCGAACGGGACCGCGAGAAATCGCTTGCAGCCCGCCCCCACCCGGCCGAAGCGATCGCCGGTCGCCGTCGCCACGGACCGTGACATATCGATGGTGACTGCCCCGGCCGCGTACATAAACGTTGGCCTCGAGTTGGCGATCGAACAACTCCTCGTGGGGATACAGTGTGTCGGGTGCCGATCGCACAGCCGATGGACGATCGGGGCGCATCGACCAATGATACGGTTTACTGTAAGTCATTTCCGGCGCACCCGCGACCCGGACGGCGGTTGCGCCGGTAAATCGTTACAGCAATCCGTATGAACCATGTCGGTCGCCATCGAACGCGGAACGTAATGAGCGACGACGCTGAGGCGGACGTCGTCGATGTCCTCAGCGACGACTATATGTGGACGATCCTCGAGCGGACCCGCGAGGAACCACAGTCGGTCGACGCGCTGAGCGACGCCTGCGAGGCCGATCCGTCCACGATCTACCGACGGATCGAGCGGCTTCAGGCTGCCGACTTGCTCGAGGCCCAGCAGAAACTCGATCCCGGGGGTCACCACTACAAGGTCTACAGCGCCCGTCTCCAAGAGGTTCGCATCCGCCTCGACGACGACGGCTTCGACGTCGACGTCGATCGCACGCCGACCGAATCGGCCGCCGACCGCTTTACCAGACTCTACGAGGGGTTCAAATGATCGGGGCGATCACCGCAGGCGTCGGCCCGATCGGCGTTTGGACGGGCGACTCGAGCGCCACCGTGGCGGCGCCACTGCAGCAGGTCACCGGTGGCTCGCCGGCGGTGGTTCTGTTGGTGTTCGTCGCGTTACTCGTCGCTACGGCGCTGTCGCTGTATCTCGCCGTGCGACTCTATCGGGGCTATCGTGGCGGCGGTGGTATCGGTATGCTCGTCCTCGGAACCGGGCTGGTGTTGCTGACGACGGTCCCGATGGTCCTCAGGCTGGTCCTCTCGAACGTCCCTATCGGACCGATCTGGCGGGAGGTCATCGCAACGGCCGTCCAACTGCTCGGCCTGGTGCTCATCCTGGGGGTGGTCTATGGTCGTCGCTGACCCCGCCGTCGTGCTGTTCGCGACGGCGCTTGCGACCGCCGTCCTCGGCGCTGTCGTCGCCGGCCTCGCCTACCAGGGGGCTCGGCGAAACGACAGCGCGACGATGCGGTATCTGGCCATCGGCATCGCCTGTATCGCCGTCGGCCCCTTCCTCGTCAGCTACGGCCTCGCACCGCTCGTGGCACTCTCCGAAGCGGCGACGCTGCTTGGCGTCCTCTGCGTTACGATCGCCGGCTTGCTCGCGATTCTCTACTCGCTCGAGGCGACGTAGCACCGCGCTCAGTCGAACCGTTCGAACTGCGCGTGCCCGCACGAACAGTTGGCCGATCCGATCGGTCGGATCCGCCCGCCGCCGACGATTTTGGATGCGTACACGGATCCACACCGCTCACAGACGGTCAAGAGACGTTGCTGGTCGCTCACCGTTCGATCCTGCTGTCAACCCAGATCCGCTGCCCTGAACATCTTCTTATATATTCTATCCACTACTGGCCAGATCTGCCGACCGTCGGTGGTCACTATACACAGCCGTTCATGCGCATCGTCGCCGATACCGGCTGGTGATTGCAGTATCGCCCCCTTCTACGACCGTCGTCTCGTCCGAACCCGACATCCGGAGTATTTCCTACTTATTTGTTTCGCCGAGTGGATCGATCGACAGTCCGTGGCGCCGGTTTAGGGACATGCCAGCCGTCGACCCACCTGAAGCATGTCGACCACCACTCGATCCCACGATCGACCGCCGCGGACGATCGCTCGAGAACTCGCCGCCGCACCGATCGATCCCCTGACGTACCGTTCGCTAGCCTACCTTCTGCTCGCGTTTCCGCTCGCCGTCATTTACTTCACCGTGGCGGTTACGGGCGCGTCGTTGACGCTCGGTCTGAGCGTTACCCTGCTCGGGCCGCTCGCGCTCGTCGCGACGTTGCTGGCGTTCGTCTCGCTCGCCTGGCTCGACGGCGCGCTGACGGAAGGACTGCTCGAGGCCGAGGTCGCACCCGCGTTCCCGACCCACGACGACGGCGTCGTCCCGTTCTTGACGGAGTTATTCCTCGGGCGCGGGACGTGGCTCGGCGCGGTCTACCTGCTGTGGAAGACGCTGCTCGGGTTCGTCGCGTTCGTCGCTATCGTCACCGCGTTGTCCCTCGCCGCGAGCCTCCTGGCCGCGCCACTGTTCTACGGCGACCACGTCGTCGTCGGGACCTACAGTGTCCACACGCTCGAGCGGGCACTCGTCGCGTCGGCCGGCGGCCTCGCCATCGGCTACCTGACACTAGTGCTTGTGAATCTGACCGGCCGCCTCGCTGCCGTGGTCGCATCGGCGCTGTTGACGCCGGAATAACGGGGCTGCTGTACCGAGATTCGGTCCAATGCAGGCGGTCGCGGCCGTCCCGAGATTGATGGACAACGGTCCGTGTGAGTTGCGCCCGTATCGAGCGCAGAACATGCCTACTGTAATCAGGCCGTCACCCGATAGGGCACCGTCGCCGCATACAGTTCGGTCGCACCCGTGACGAAGAAGGCGCCGCCGACAGTTGCAAGGAGTCCCGTCACGAGTACAGGTGCAACCCGTCCTGTCATACGGATTGTTGTAGCGTTTTACCGGTGATCACCGACCCCGTCCGGGTGATCACCGGTAAAGAACTACAACGGTCCGTATCAGAACCCCACCCAACAGGGCGCCAGCGACGAAACCGAGTTGAAGCACCAGTCGATCCTACGCGAGGTCGAACGACGATCGGTCTGGGCTCGTTCATGCTGTACCCGGCGCGGTGGTGACACCGTATTCGACTATTTCCGATCGGCCGATCCGGTTGACTGGATACAGACCGATCGGTCGATCGATAGCGGACAGCACGCTGCCGTCACCCCGTCCCTCCCGCACCCGGTACATCCACATTATTGATTGTAATATAAACCATCCAACAGGAGTTATATTTCCCGGTCGCGTTCGACTCATACGGTTTACTGTAAGTCATTGCCGGCGCACCCGCGACCCGGGCGGCGGGTACGCCGGTAAATCGTTACAGCAATCCGTATCAGTATGGCAACGACAGACAAGTCCCCGGGTGTGGAAGCCTTCGAACGGCTCTCGAGCGACGCCGTCCAATCCCTCACCAACGAATTCGGCGGCGACGTACTGACACCGTCCGACGGGGCCTACGAGGAACACCGCCAGGTGTGGAACGGTATGATCGACAACTATCCGGCGATCATCGCCCGCTGTGTCGATGTCGACGATGTCGCGATAGCGGTGACGTTCGCTCGAGAGCAGGGGGTGATCGTCGCGGTCCGTGGCGGCGGGCACAACGTGGCCGGCACGGCGATCCGCGACGGCGGTCTCGTTGTCGACCTCGAAGAGATGAACGGCGTTCGCGTCGATCCCGACACCCGGACGGTTCGCGCGGAGGGCGGCGCGACGCTGGGGCACCTCGACAGGGAGACCCAGCGGTTCGGACTTGCGACCGCACTCGGCGCCGTCTCGGAGACCGGAATCGCTGGGTTGACGCTCAACGGGGGCTACGGTCACCTGAGTCGCCAGTACGGGTTGGCGCTGGACGGGCTGGTCGGCGTCGACATCGTCACGGCCGACGGCCAGGTCCGAACCGCGACCGCCGAGCAGAACGCGGACCTGTTCTGGGCCGTCCGCGGTGGCGGCGGCTGTTTCGGCGTCGTGACCGCGTTCGAGTACGCACTTTACGACGTCGGTCCCGAGGTGTACACGCTCTTTACGTGGTTCCACGGCGACGATACGGCCGACGTAATGGACGCGTTCCAGGAGTGGACAATCGACGCGCCTCGAAAAGCGGGCATACTCGTGTTCACCGCCCACGTCCCCGAACTCGAGGAATACCCCGAGGACTCGTGGGGCGAACCCGCGCTGGTCTTTCTCGGTTCCTATCGCGGTCGCGTCGGCGAGGCCGACGGCGTGGACGAAGCCAACAGCGTCGACGAGGCTGAACGCGTGTTCCGCCCGCTGTACGAGCGTGCGACGCCCATCGTCGACATGAGCGGGCCGATGCGCTACGTCGATCTGCAGTCGATGCTCGACGAGGACTATCCCGACGGACTCCGGTACTACTGGAAGTCGATCTACCTCACGGAACTCACCGACGAGGTCGTCGATCTCATGGCTCGGTACAACGAGTCGGCACCGTCGGCGCTCTCGACGATCGATCTCTGGTACCTCGAGGGCGCGGTCGGCGAGGTACCCCGAGACGCGACCGCGTTCTGGCACCGGGACAAGCCCTACATGCTCAACGTCGAGGCGAACTGGGAGGAGGCGGTCGACGACGACGCGAACGTGACCTGGGCGCGGGAGGCGATCGCCGAGGCACGGACACTGTCGGTCGCCGGCGGCGGATACGGGAACTTCCCGGGGATGAACGAAGCCCCCGCGAAAACAGCTCTACGGCGACAACCTCGAGCGACTGGTGGACGTGAAGACGGCCGTCGATCCGGCGAACACGTTCCCGACGAACGGCGCCATCAGGCCTCGGACGGCCGAGTAAACGCTGGCTGGAGACGATGCCGTGGAATCGCTGTGGCAGTATCGAGAGCCGGACCCACTACGACAGCGACGTCAGCGAAATCTCGCCGGTGTTCGCTTCGAACCGCAGCGTAGGGCCGCCATCGCCGAGCGTCCCGACGAGCATGTCGTCGCTTCGGGTCGACTCGGCCAGTTCCAGCCCGGACGAATCGACGGTACCGGTGTTGGTCTGGGCGTGCAGTTCGGCGTCGATATCGGGATCGATCGCGGCCTCGATGGTGCCGGTCGTCGTCGTGATCGCCGTGTCGCCGTCGATCGCCGGCACCTCGAGGTCTACCTCACCGGTCGTCGTGTGAACGTCCTCGAGGGCCTCGACGTTCGAGATGTCGACACGGCCGGTGCTGGTTCGGGCGCCGACCGCGCCATCGACGCCAGCGATGTCGACTTCACCCGTGCTGGCCTCGACTGTAAGGTCGCCGACGACCTCCCTAACGGCCACCCGGCCGACGCTGGCGTCGATTCGCTCGAGGGCCAGTTCGGCCGGCAGGTCGATGTCGAGATTCATCGTCGGCTGGTTCTGGAACCAGCCGTCGCGTCCCTCCCACTCCGAGCGCAACTCGAGGCGGTCGTCGTCGCGTTCGGTTCGGAAGACGAGCTCCTCGAGGTCGGTGCGGATCGAACTCGACTGCTTCTCGACATCGACCGCGAGGTCGTCACGGTCGGCGCCGACGACCGATATTTCGCCGACGCTGCCGTGGACGGCCACTCGTTGCGCGCCATCGGGTGAAATCGTCTCGGAGCGTGCGGTTCGGCGACCGACGAACGGTGTCATCGAACTACAACCGGCGAGCGCGGTTAGTCCGCCTGCACCGACGGCCGCGAGCAGTCTTCGTCTGGTCGTGTCCGTGCTCATACGAGTACGCACGACCCGCGACACCCTTAACCCGGGCAACCAACTGGCGACCGATCAACCGACCCCTGGTAGTTATATATGCGAGTCACCGACTGCACCGAGGTGTTTATGTGTACTGTCGGGTAGCAGTCAGTGAGACATCGGTCACGAATGCGCGGCCGTTCCCGAGGGCCACGGCCGCAGGAGCACGACCGATCTTCGAATAGTTCTGTCCGACAGTGTGATTACCTCTCGAGCGAGCGACTAGCCCTCGAGTCGAGCGAGCACGCGTTCCCGAAGCACGAGCAGGCTCGGGAGGACGGTCAAACATGCGACGAACGCGAAGACGATGCTCAGGCCGGTGACGAGGCCGAACCGCTGTAGCGGCGGAGCGAGTGCGAGCGCCAGCACGCCGAAGCCGGCCGCCGTCGTCGCCGCGCTGCCGAGTAACGCGCCGCCGGTGCCCGTGATTGTCGTCTCGAGGGCGTCGACGACCTGTTCGCCCCGTCCGTAACTCCCGTCGGTCGCTGCTCGCTCGCGCTCGACGACGAACCGTTCCCCGAGGTGGATGCTGTAGTCGACGCCGAGCCCGATCGCCAGACTCGTGATGACGGCGGTCTCGCTGTTGAACGGCACGTCGAGGACGGCCATCGTGCCCAGCAACCAGGCCAGCGCGACTACCACCGGCGCGAGCGTCACGGCGCCCAGCGAGAGCGCCCGGTGGCGCACCCAGTACAGCACCGACAGGAACGCGAGGATGACCGCGAGCGTCACCGCGAAGGCCTGGACGAGCGTCTCGAGCAGCGCGTCCTGGACGACGGCGGTCGTGACGGGACCGCCGGTCGCGATCGCAGTTACTGGGGTTTCGTCGTCCGTCGCTGGTTCGAGTTCGCCGCCGTCACCGCCGGCAGCCGCGTCCGTGCTATCTCCCGTTCCGTTCTCGACCTCGCTCGCGAATGCCCGCACGTCGTCGGCGACGGCCTGCGAAGCAGCGTCCCCGCGAACGCTTACGGTGAGCAGCGCCGATTCGTAGGCACCATCGTCGGTGCGCTCGAGGACGGTCGCGGTCGCATCGGGGTCGGCGTCGGCGGCCAGATCGTACAGCCCCTCGAGATCCGTATCGGGGACGCCGTCGCCGGTCGTGTCACGGTTTTCGAACCCGTCGGCGACGGTCTCGTTGTCGGCGGCGATGTTCTCGAGGACGGTCAGCGGCCCGTCGACGGCGGCGGTGCCGTCGGGCCGGTCGTCGATGGTGCTGTTAGCGGCCGACGGGCCACCGCCAGCGTTGGATGCCGTTGTGCTTCCGTTCTCGCGTGCGTCTTCGATCGCCGCCAGTAGCGTCGGATCGGTCACATCCCCGCGTATCAGAATCTCGGCCTGGGAGTCCCGATCCTGGAAGGTTTCCCCGAGATACTCGGCGTCGTCGCTGATCGTGTAGGTGTCGGGCGCGAGCGGGCCGGGCAGCGACTGGGCCCACTCGGGAGCGTCCTCGGGGAGGAAATCGGCCTCGTTGAACTCGGTGTCGATCCCCGTCGCGCCGTAGGCGCCGCCGACGGCGAGCAGGAGCGCGACGGCTACGACCGCGAGCGGGACTCGTCGTGCCAGCACCACGCCGCCCGAGAGCAGGCGATTGACCGGCCCGGGCGTCACCCCGAACGCGGGCTTGGCCCGGTTCCGGCCGAACCGTTCCTCGAGGACGCCGTCGACTTCGACCTTCAACGCGGGCACGAAGACGCCGAAGGCGACGAAGGTAGCGAAGATGCCCCCCGCGCTCAGGATCGCGAAGTCCCGTATCGCAGACAGCGGACTAACGACGTTCGAGAGGAAGCCGATGCCGGTCGAGAACGTCGCCGCCGCGAGCGCCAAGGCCACTCCCCCGAGGCCGAGGGCCATCCCCGTCCGGACGCCCCGGACGGCGTCGCTGTGGGTCGCGTCGGTACCGGCGTCTCCGGTCGTGTCACCCCCAGTGGGATCGGTGGCTATGGCGGTGCTCGAGTTCGCCCCCATCCCGTCGCCGACTTGCGCCTCGAGCGTCCCCGCTCTGGCCTCCCGATAGCGCATGACGACGTGGAGGGCGTAATCGATCGAGAGCCCGATCAGCAGGAACGGCACCGCGATCAACAGCTGGCTCGTCGGAATCTCGAGCCAACCCAGGATGCCGGCGAGCCAGGTCATCACGACGGCGATGCCGACGAGTCCGAGACAGACATCGACGATGTCGCGGTAGGTGATCGCGAGGATCGAGAGGACGAGCACGAGCGCGACAGGCGTGATGATCGCGAAGCTATCCCCGACCGCGCTCGAGGAGGCCGCGTCGGTGATTCCCTCGCCGAAGACGAAGCCGTCGTCGAAGCGCTCCGCGAACAGCGACTCGACCTCGAGTTGGGCCTCGGCGACCGCCTCGGGAATCTCGTCGTCGCCGTCGTCCGTCCCCGCGGTGGCGCCCTCGGACTCGGGGTTGGCATCGGATTCGGAGCTGGCCTCGGACTCGGTGCCGCCACCGGTCCCGTCGTCCTGCAAGAAGAGGGTGAGCCGGGCGTCGGCCTCGGTCGAACCCGGTTCGTAGTCAGTCGGCAGGAACTCGGTCGGCTCGGCGTCGCCACCGCCGTCGCCCGCGTCTGTCTCGGGCGTGGGCGTCTCTCCGTCCGGATCGAGGACGTCGGCGAGCAACTGCTCGACTTCCTCCTCCGATCGCGACTCGAGGGCGTCGATCTGCTCCTCGAGCGTCGGCTCGTCGGTCTCGGGCGGACCGTCGGCTGCGGCGACGCGATCCTCGAAGACCGCGACGATGGCGACGAGGTTCTCGAGGCCGACGAAACCGCCGTCGGCCGTCGCGCCGTCTTCGGACAGCGTCGCGTTCATCGACGGCGTGTTCTGGGCGTCCCGCTGGAGGTATAGCCCCTCGAGCAGCGACTCACGGGTGAGAACGTCACCGCCCTCGTCGCGGACGACGATCTGTGTGAGGATATCGTCGCCGGTCGCGTAATTCGTGTCGACGTACTCCTGGGCGGCTTCTTCCTCGGATCCAGTCTCGAACTCGCCGATGCCGGCGTCTTCGGTCTCGGTGAGGACAGCCCCTGCACCGACGAGGGCGGTCAGGAGCAAGACCGCGACGACGACGAGTTTCCGGCGGGCGACCAGCCCGCGGGCGTACCGCGCGGCGAGGTCACCAGCCATCGACACGCTCGAGGTGAGACAGCAGCCTGATTAGTCGCCGACGATCCGCCGGGCGGGGAAGAGAACGCATCTGACTGCGGTCCAACACGAACGGTGATAACGCTTGCTCCAAACGTTCGGGTTCGTGACAGACGATCGGTAACGAACCGTCGATGCAGGTGGGCGGTACCGACGCTCGAGGAGCCTACACCGGCGCGTCGACCCGCCGGGCGAACTGCCGGACGGCCTCGGTGAACGTCTCCGGTCGGTGGAGGTTACAGACGTGGCCGACGCCCTCGAGGACGACCACGTCGGCGTCGCCGACTACCGCGTGGTCACGTTCGCCCCGGCGCATGATCTTGTCGTGCTCGCCGTTGATCACGAGTACGGGGCCGTCGAAGGCAGCGAGGCGCACCCGGAAGTTCCGGCCCGCGAGATCCGGTCCCGGCGTGGCGAACTCCCGCGGGAAGATCCCCGACTCGACGATCTCTCGTTTCTGTGCTGGTGAGATGTCTCGGTTGCGAACCCAGCGCTCGCCCAGCCGTTGGACCCCTCGTTCGACCGTGTCGAAGCGAGTCGCCAGGCCGACGATCCCAGCCGTCGCTCGCGTCAGGACGTTCAATCCGCGGATCGGGTTCGCGCTCGCGCCGACGATCACGAGCCCGTCGACTTTCTCGGGGTAGCGATTCGCGTACGCCGTCGCCAGGTAGCCCCCAAGCGAGAGCCCGACCAGAATCGCGTGCCCGCCAGCCGCCGACTCGAGGGCGTCGTCGAGAACCGATATCGCGCGCTCGAGGTCGAACGTCTCGTCCGAACGGTCGCCGTGGCCCGGCAGGTCGGGGGCCACGACGCGGTACTCCTCGGCCAGGGCATCTCGCTGTGGCGCCCACAGTTTCCGGGAGAACATCGCGCCGTGGACGAAGACGACCGACCGCGCATCCGACGGACCGACGATGTCGATACCGCGACGCTGGGCAGCCTCGGTCGTGCGTTCCATAGCCGACTCCTATGGGGAACGGTCGGGTAACCGTGCTGCCGGCATATCGAATTCCGACGGCCGTGGCGGTTCCCCGTCGCGTTGCGGGTCGAAGCGACGACGAACGCGAAACACCTAACAGGATTCGCGCCACTACCTGTGTGTATGGGTCGTTCGGTCACGGTTCGGGGCGATTCGTTCGCCAGCCCGCTCCCGCTCGAGACCGTTTTCGTAGGGGCGTCCTAGCCCCGCATTCCCCACCCCGTTTCGACGGATGTATTGGCACCGACCAGAATTCACCGAGCAACGGCCAGTTACAGCCATGATCGACCGACTATCTCGACGTTCGACCTCGACGCACCGACGACGCCCCCGCCGGGCGGTGAGAGCATGAGCACGGATGCACCGGAGCAGGCGGACGACGGCGACGCAGCCCGCGACCAGGAGCCGTCCCTCGAGGGCGGCTACGATCCCGAGGCCGTTGAATCGCGCTGGCAGGATCGCTGGGTCGACGAGGGCGTCTACGCCTACGACGGCGACCCCGATCAGGATCCAAACACCACCTACGCGATCGATACGCCGCCGCCGACGGTCTCGGGCAGTCTGCACATGGGTCACCTCTACGGGTCGACGCTGCAGGACTTCGCCGCGCGATTCCAGCGGATGCACGACGGCGATGTCCTCTTTCCCTTCGGCTACGACGACAACGGGATCGCTAGCGAGCGCCTGACCGAGCAGGAATTGGACATCCGCCACCAGGACTACGAGCGCCGGGAGTTCCAGGAACGCTGTCGCGAGGTCTGTACGGAGTACGAGGCCGAGTTCACCGACAAGATGCAGAACCTCGGCACCTCGATCGACTGGGACAATACTTACAAGACGATCGAGCCTCGCGTCCAGCGCATCTCCCAGCTCTCCTTTCTCGACCTCTACGAGAAGGGCCGCGAGTACCGCAAGAAAGCGCCCGCGATCTGGTGTCCGGAGTGCGAGACCGCCATTTCCCAGGTCGAGATGGAAGACGACGAACGGGGTTCGCACTTCAACGACATCGCCTTCGAAATCGCCAGCGAGGGAACCGACCGCGACGAGTTCGTCATCTCCACGACCCGACCCGAACTCATCCCGGCCTGCGTCTCCGTCTTCGTCCACCCGGACGACGAGGACAACCAGGACCTCGTCGGCGAGACAGCCCGAATTCCGATCTTCGGCCACGAGGTGCCGATCATCGAGGACGACCGCGTCGACATGGAGAAAGGCAGCGGCGTCGTGATGTGTTGTACCTTCGGCGACCAGAACGACATCGAGTGGTACCAGGCCCACGACCTGCCCTTGCGCGTCGCCATCGACGAATCCGCGACGATGACCGACCTCGCTGGCGACTACGAAGGCATGTCGACGGTCGAGGCCCGCGAGGCCATCGTCGAGGATCTCGAGGACGAGGGCTATCTGCGCGACCGCTGGGAGATCTCCCACGCGGTGCAGGTCCACGAACGCTGTGACACCGCCGTCGAGTACCGCGTCTCCAAGCAGTGGTACGTCGAAATTCTGGATCACAAAGACGAGTACCTCGAGGCCGGCCGGGAGATGGACTGGTACCCCGAGAAGATGTTTACCCGCTATCGTCACTGGATCGAGGGCCTCGAGTGGGACTGGCTGATCTCACGCCAGCGCGACTCGGGCATCCCGTTCCCGGTCTGGTACTGCGAGGCGTGCGACAACGAGATCATGGCCGAAAAGGGGGACCTGCCGGTCGACCCCCTGAGCGACGAGCCGCCAGTTGATGTCTGTCCCGAGTGTGGTCACGACGAGTTCGAACCCGAGGAGGACGTCTTCGACACCTGGGCGACCTCCTCGCTGACGCCGCTAATCAACGCGGGCTGGGACTGGGACGAAGCGAGCGAGGCGTTCACGATGGACAAGCCCGAACTCTACCCGTTCGACCTGCGCCCGCAGGGCCACGACATCATCTCCTTCTGGCTGTTCCACACCATCGTCAAGTGTTACGAACACACCAGCGAGGTGCCCTTCGACGCGACGCTGATCAACGGCCACGTGCTCGACGAAAATCGCGAGAAGATGTCCAAATCTCGAGGCAACGTCGTCGCCCCGGACGAAGTGCTCGCGGAGTACCCCGTCGACGCCGTCCGCTTTTGGGCGGCAAGCGCCGCCGTCGGCGACGACTTCCCGTACCAGGAGAAGGATCTCCGTGCCGGCGAGAAGTTGCTTCGCAAACTCTGGAACGCCTCGAAACTCGTCGATACCCTCGCGCCAGCCGACCCCGAGGAGCCCGACGACCTCGAGGCGATCGACCGCTGGCTGCTCGCGGAACTCGACGACGCCGTCGCCGAACTCACCGACCAGCTCGCCGAGTACGAGTTCGCGAAGGCCCGCGATCGGCTGCGGACGTTCTTTTGGAACACCTTCTGTGACGACTACTTAGAGATCGCCAAGGGCCGCGAGGACAACCCCTCGACCCAGTACGCGCTCCGAACCGCGCATCGAACCTTCCTCGAGCTGTGGGCCCCCTTCCTGCCCCACGTGACGGAAGAGATCTGGCAGGCCGTTTATGCGGATGATTCGACGGGAGACCTCGAGACATCCAGCATCCACACCCGCGACTGGCCCGACCCACAGGGGTACGACGCCGACCTCGAGGCCGGCGAGACCGCGATGGAAGTCATCTCGGCGCTTCGCCGGTACAAGAGCGAGAACCAGCTGCCGCTGAACGCCGACCTCGAGTCCGTCGCCGTCTACGGTGCGGTCGACGGCTTCGCGGACGCGATCCAGAACGTGATGCACGTCGAGGAGCTGACGGTGCTCGAGGACCAGCCCGAGATCACCACCGAGGTCGCCGCCATCGACCTCGACTACTCGCAGGTCGGTCCACAGTACGGCGAGAAAGTCGGTGAGATCGACGCCGGGATCGAGAGCGGCGAGTACGAGATCGACGAGGACCGCGAGGCGCGAAGCGCCTCGGAAGGCTCGAGCGGCGACGAGCCGCGAGAGGGGAACGTGCTTCGAGTCGCGGGCGAGGAACTCGAGGACGATCTGTTCGAGGTCGAACTCGAGCGCACCTACTCGGGCGCGGGCGAGATGATCGAGACCGAGACGGCGGTCGTCATCCTCGAGTAACAGTCGCTGGTTCTTTCGAGATAACTGCGATGATTGTCGTTTCTGCCGCTGAGTAGGCGTCAATAGACGGTTATTGCCAGAATGGAAACTATATGGAGATATTATCGGTCATAATACTTATCAGATAGTAGTCGGAAGTTTGCGATCACTACGCTATTTCTATGACGAGTGCTGACATGGAGAGCAACCACCCGGGCTCTGAAACCGCTCCCACTAGCAGTAATTTCGAGGGCGCTCGCAGGCAGGATACCACTAACGCGTGGTTCTATCTTCTCCTCGTTGCTGTCGGGAGTGGATTTATCTCGCTGTGGATCAACAGCGCACTCGAAAGCGATGCGCTGCTGTGGGTGTTTCTTGCGTCCTGGATCGGAACGCCCCTTGCCGTCTCTCTCGACTCGAAACAGGTCTATGCACGCAATGAGTCAGAGCAACAGGGGGGACTGGAGCGTCTTGCCTGGATCGGGAGTTGTTTAGTACCAATAGTCAATCTGAACTTTGGTATCGTCTATGCATTCCGCCGACGGGAACTACTTGGCAGATCACAAACTAACTGGGTGGTGCTCGCACTTGTTTCGCCAGTAACGTTTTTCCTTTTTGCGATCTTTCTGGACACGTCTCCATTATTCGTAGAGGACTTTTTCGCGTTTCTGTACATCACCACCATGTTCGTGAGCCCGTTCGCGATATACTACGACTCGATGCCGGTGTCGTCGACACCGAAACGCACACTCACAACTATCGGATGGATGATCGGAATGACGGTGTGGTTTCTCAACCTTCTCGTTTGTCCGGTCTACTGTCTCGTACGGCGAAAACGGCTGTTTCAGCAGCTACACGATTCCCGTTCGACACGCACCGTGGCGGGTTTGGGCGCCTTATTCGGGACGCTCAACGCTGTCGGGTCGTCCATTGTGTCTACGCTTGTAGAGATGGGATACGGCCTTTCGTCCCGAATACGGAGTTCGAAAGGAACAACCAGGGTCCCAGCCACGGTAGTCTCCCAACACGGTGACGAGCAACCGAACGAGGGATCGTTCAGCGACGACCCCGACGAGTTGCTCCAAAATGGAACCGACGCCGTACGTGCCGCAAAAGACGCACAACAGCGGGGAGCGTTCGACGACGCGATCGATCAGTTAGAACGTGCCATCGCACAGTGTGAACGTGTACAGGATCGATCGTCGTCAGCGGAGCTAACACGTCGGGCAGCCGAGTTGGGGACGGCTGCAAAAACCGACCTCCAGGCAGTTCGGTCCTCCAGTCCGGCCCGTGCCGAACTCACGGAAACGCTCTCTGTCGCCGAAAGCCTGCTTCAAACGGCGATCGCTGCACACGTCCGTGGCAAAGGGACCGTCGCCCGCACCCGGTACCGGCAGGCGATGTCGAATTACGACGCAGCACTCGAACTCCTCGACGACGGTGAAATATCGCTTCTCGAGGGCGATATCAAGGCCGCGATCGACCCCGGTGACGTTCCGCCACGTGACGATCTGTCGACGACGCTCGGACTGGACGCGGAGACCGCCGAGGCACTGTCAGCAGCCGAGATTGCGACGCGGACTGACAGTAACGTGGTGGACAACGTCGAGAAGATTATTCAGGAATACGATGTCGATTCGGAGACTGCGTCCAAGCTTACCGCGCTAGCGTGGCTGGACCCGGAACACGTTCGCACCTTCAGTGACCGAACTGACATAGAAAAGCGGTATACGCAGGCAGAGATCGGATGCGAGGCCGCCACGTAGCTCGTCGTGGAGTAGTCGGGACACGGCGTGTATACGTGCGACCGCTCATACGGTCTGGTGTAATACGGTTTACTGTACGTCATTTCCGGCGCACCCTCGACCCGGGCGGCGGGTGCGCCGGTACATCGTTACAGTACTCCGTATAAGTCGTTACCGTGGGACGGCTCGCGGTCGCTCCGGTAAAACGTTACAGCAGACCGTATCAGACAGCGTCAAGATCTCGCTACGTGTGCGCCCTTTCACACATCTTGACACGCGTCGCGAGCGCGAGAAAGAGCGCCAACAGCGTGAACGTCACTTCACCGGCGGCGACGACGCCCAGCGCGTCGGCCCCGAGGAACAGCGGCGTGTCTCGAGGGACCGGAATCGTCGTGTGGTGGAGATCACCCGCGATCGGGACGAAGTAGTCGACGATCAGGTTGCTGGTGTACCACGCGAGGGCGACGGCGACCCCTCGGACGGGAAAGTCGGTGATCCGGTGGAGGACCAGAGCCTGGACGACCATCCCGAGGTGACTCCAGAAAAGGAACTGGTACATCAGTGGATGCGTCTGGGCCGCGTAGGTCTCGTAGAAGACGAGCAGGGTATAGGGCGTCCACAGCCCCAGGATGATATTTCCGAAAAACGCCAGTGCCGTGAGCCAGGGCAGTTCGTGACCCAGTTTCCAGGCGGCGATCGCGAGCGCGATCAGCAAGGTTGCGAGCGGGCTGTCCGGTACCCACGGCCACATCACCGTCGGCGTCGCCGCCAGCTGGGCCGAGTAGTACCAGAAGCCAAAGGCCGTTCCCGCGAGGTTGATCGCGACGACAAGCCACGCGAAGCGTACTCCGAGGTCCTCGACCGTCTTCGGGACGGGCGCGAGGTACCGCGGGAGCGGATCGCGGGCGGGCACCCTGGTCGACGTCATTGGTCGATCTCACGGACGCCCGGGGCAAAACCGTAGCGGTCACGGACAATCAGCGGATCCGACCAGTCGATCACTCGGAATCGTCGATAGCGGCGGTGTCGTCGGCCTCGAGTTTGAACTGATCGACGGCGTCGTGGGCGTCGTCGACCAGTCGATTAAGTGATTCGGCCATCTCGGCGACTTGATCCATCGCGGTCGACTGTTCTTCGACCCCGGCGGCGAGCTGTTCGATGGTGGCGTTGAATTCCTCGCTCAGTTCTGCGGTGTCGTCGACGACGACGCTGACCTCCTGGACGTTGTCTGCCTGTGACTCGACCGTTCGGCTGATCTCAGCGGTACTGGTGCTGGTCTCTTCGATCGCCGTGTCGATCTCCTCGAGGGCGTCGACGACGGTCTCGACGGCGTCTGCACCGTTGGCGACTTCGCCGCTCATCTCGTCGATACCGCCGACGACATTCGCCGTCCGATCCTGAACGTCGTCGATAATTCGTTCGATCTCGTCGGCCGACTCCTGGGATTCTTCGGCCAGGCTCTTGACTTCGTTCGCGACGACGGCGAACCCGTCACCGGACTCGCCGGCGTTTGCCGCTTCGATCGACGCGTTCAGTGCGAGGAGATTGGTCTGGTCGGCGATGTCGGCGATGACGTCGATAATCTCGTTGACTCGCGCCATGCGGTCCTCGAGTTCTTCGACCTCGTCGGTGATTCGATCGGTCGCCTCGACGGCCGATCGGATCTGCTCGACGGCCTCGCGGCCGTCCTCGCGCCCGTCGCGTGCGAGAGAAGCCGCCGTCTCGGATTTGGTGTCGATCTCGTCCATCGTCGCGGTGATCTCTTCGATCGACGCCGACAGATCGGAGACGCTCTCGGTCGCTTCCTGTGATTTCTGGGTGAGATCCTGCGTGCCGTCGGCTAACTCCTCGCTCGAGTGGCCGACCTCCTGAATCGAGGCAGCGATCTCCTCGCTGTTCGTACTGAGTTCCTGACTCGTCTCGACGAGTTCCGAGGAGATATCGGTCGTCGTTTCGACGACGGCATGGATATTCTCGATCGCTCGTTCGAGGTCGGCGGCCATCGCCTCGAACGCTGTGTGGATCTGCCGTATCTCGTCGAACTCGGCGTCGGGCTCCTCGATCGTCGGGTCGACCGTCAGATCGCCCGCCGCCAGTTTCGAGAGCGAACTCTCGAGGTCGTCGATCACCGACTGCTGGTAGGACTCGAGGGCGGCCTTGCGCTCTCGTTCGCGGACGGCCTCGGTAACGTCGCGAGCGATCTCGATCCCACCGACGAACCTGTCGCCGTCTTCGAACGGGACGGCCGTTCGACTCACGACGACCGTCTCACCGCCGACGGTGACGGTCTCTTCGTCGTCGCGAATCTCCCGACCCGTTCGTTTGATCTGCTCGATCAGTGCGGTCACCTCGCTGTCGTCGTCGTACAGTGATCGCGGCTGATCGCCGAGTGCGTCGTCTTCGGTCGTCTCGAAGAACTCGAGTGCGAACGTGTTGATGTCGATGATCTCGCCGTGCTCGTCGACGATGACGAGGGGTGCATCGATGGCTTCGAGGATATTCTCGAGCAAGATGTCCGTCTCGAGTGACCCCACGACATCGTCGACGTGCTCCCCATCGATCCCGTCATCGGCGCTCGACTCTCGGTTGATCACCCGACCATCCCCCTCACCCTCCGATGACCGCGATGTATGCGACATAATGACACATATTTATGTGGTGCGTATCGACCAATGAAGGTTTTGGCCAGGATCCTCCTAGAGGGGCTGTATATCCAATTTATTGGCTGTTAGCGAAAATAAATTAACGGCAAGTTTCGATCAGTTTCCTCCCGTTCGCGAACAACTGTTCATCCCGAACGCACCAGTACAGGTCGCCAAAGGACACGCGTAAGTGCTGTGGGGCCCAACGGCGACTCATGTCCGACAGCACGGATCTCGAGGAACTGCGACGCGGTACCGACCTCGTCAAGCGCGGGTTCGCACAGATGCAAAAAGGCGGCGTCATCATGGACGTCGTCGACAAAGAACAGGCCCGCATCGCCGAGGACGCCGGTGCGGTCGCCGTGATGGCCCTGGAAGCCGTTCCCGCCGATATCCGCAAGCGCGGCGGCGTCGCCCGGATGGCCGATCCCGCCGATGTCGAGGAGATCGTCAACGAGGTATCGATTCCGGTCATGGGCAAGTCCCGTATCGGCCACACGAAGGAAGCCCAGATTCTCGAGGCCGTCGGCGTCGACATGATCGACGAATCGGAGGTTCTCACCCCAGCCGACGACGCCTACCACATCGACAAGCGCGACTTCACGGCCCCGTTCGTCTGTGGCGCACGGAACCTCGGTGAAGCGCTGCGCCGGATCGAGGAGGGCGCAGCGATGATCCGGACCAAGGGCGAGGCCGGCACCGGCGACGTCAACCAGGCCGTCCACCACCAGCGCACGATCAAGGGCGCGATCCGCGAACTCGAGGGCAAGAGCCACGAGGAGCGCGAGGCCTACGCCCGCGAGATCGAAGCGCCCGCCGAACTGGTCCACGAGACCGCCGAGATGGGACGACTCCCGGTCGTCAACTTCGCCGCTGGCGGCATCGCGACGCCGGCCGACGCCGCCCTCATGATGCACCACGAATGTGACGGCATCTTCGTCGGCAGCGGCATCTTCGGTGCGGAGAACCCGACCGCGATGGGCGAGGCCATCGTCGAGGCGGTCAACAACTGGGACGACCCCGAACGACTCGCCGATATCTCGAAGAACCTCGGCAAGGGGATGAAAGGCGACGCGAACGTCGATCTCTCCGAAGAGGAGCAGATGCAGGGTCGGGGCGTCTGATTTCGAGGCCGACAGCGCCGAGAACCGCGAGATAGACGGCTGGCCGGCGGGTGCCCACTACCCTGCGACGCGGTGACCTCGACGGCTACCCCCGCGAGAGTTGGGCGTCTTCGGCGACGGTTCGGGACAGCGACCGTTCGGCAAGCTGCCTCGTTATCTCCGTCGATCACCTGTCTTCTTCATGAATCAGGTATCGCCACACTCACCGTTCGAACAGCTATCGGAGCGCCTCGAGGCGGAAACCGCCCGTTGCTCGAGGAGAACGCCGCCGACGCACCCGACGAGGCGATCTCGGCGGCCACGAGCGAACTTTGGGACGTCGTCGCCGAACTCGAGGACCTGCAATCCGACAGCGGTTTCGCTGGTACCACACGGCCCGCTCCCGGCCAGCGCGTCCACGAGAATATCGACCGTCCCGCAGAACGTTCACGGAGCGGCGGTCGACGCTCTCCCCCGGATCTACGGCCGCCGCTGGAAGACGAACGACGGATCGCGGTGAGTCGACGCTAAGACACGTTCGCGTCGGCCCTCGAGCGTCGGTCACACGTTTCACACCGGTGTTACCACCACGCCCGCGGCGGTGGAACCAGCCCCGACTGAACGAGTGCGAGAAACGCGAGATAGGTAATAGCTCCCCCACAGCACAGCGACAGTACCGTTTCGGGTGCGACGAGCGCACCGATGACGATGACGAGCAAGGCGAGGGCGAGCGAAAGTCCCTGGACGGCGGCTCGGTCCCAGTAGTGCCGAACAGTCGCGACATCTCGAGCGGCGACGATCTCGAAAGCAATCGCCCCGAGACCACCGACGGCAGTCGCGGACAGCGACGGCGATGCGTCGACCAGAACGAACGCGACGCCTGCAGCGACGAGGACGACGACCGCGAGCGCGGCGTCGGACCCAGTCCCCATCTCACTCGCGGTACAGTCGCGCGCCCTCGCCGACGGCCGTCTGATAGGCTCGGCTCTCGATGCCGACCGAATCGAAGGCCTCGAGCATCGCTGCCGCAACGTCGCGGCGACTTGACCCCCGACAGACAGCCAGAATGCCCGGCCCCGCGCCGCTGACGGTGACGCCCGTTGCACCGGCCTCGAGGGCGGCCTCGCGGACGCGTTCGTAGCCCTCGATGAGAGCGGTGCGTTCGGGCGTGACGATACGATCTGCCATCCCGCGGCCGACGAGTTCGGGGTCGTCACGGGTCATCCCGACGGCCAGCGTCGCGGCGTGGCCCACGGTGTCGACGACATCGTCCAGCGACGCGTGTTCGGGGACGACATCGCGGGCGTCCCGTGTCGAGACGGTCGTCTCGGGGAGGCACGCGACGACAGGAATCGAGGCGTCGACCTGCGTGATACCGCCGTCCGCGACCACGGTGAAGCCACCCAGTAGCGACGGTGCGACGTTGTCCGAGTGTGCCTCACCGGAGACGAGCGCCTCACCTTCGGCCGCGATCGGCACCAGCTCTTCGCGCGTGAGTCCACGGTCGTAGAGTTCGTTGAGCGCGACGGCAGCGCCGGCCGCGCTTGCAGCCGACGATCCGAGGCCGGAGGACGGACGTACGCCCTTGTCGATCCGGATTCGAGCCGGCGCATCCAGCGCGTCGGCGACCGCACCGACGGTATTTTTCTTCGGATCCTCCGGAATGTACTGGCTCCCGGCACCCGTCACCGAGATCGTCGTCTCCGGGGCGCGTTCGACCCGGACGACATCGGCTGGCGTCCCGAGCGCGACGCCGAATACGTCGAAACCGCTCCCCAGGTTCGCACTCGTCGCCGGGGCTCGAACGGTAAGCATGCGAATTTCTTGCCAGAGTGGACGCAAAAAGGTAGCGAACGAGGCCGACTCGAGTCGACAGACGAATCGGCGGCCACCGTCGGTCCTGGCGATCGCCGATGGCCGTTACTCGTCGTTTTCGTCGCCGAACGTAAAGACGTCGTCGGTGGTATCCTCGTCGTCGCCGGTCGTCGTCCGGTCTTCCGTGTCGGCATCGCTCGTCGATTCACCGGGTGTGTCTGACTCGCTCGCGAGCGAGTCGCCAGCGTCGTCCGCGAGGGGGTCCTCGCCCGTATCGACCGACTCGTCAGCGAGTGGATCGTCGGTCTCGTCAGCGAGTGGATCGTCGGTCGTCGTCTCCATGCCGAAGTCGATCGCCTCGATGTCGGCCGACGCCGGCTGGTCGTCGCCAGTGCTGTGATCGTCGGTGTCGTCGACGGCCGCTTGGTTGTCGGTATCGGAACCGTCGGTTGGTGTGGTCGACTCCGTCGGTGTGGCGGCGAGCGGGTCAGCGTCGGCAGCCGCAGTCTCTCGGTCGCCGCTTCCGAAGTCGATCTGGTCGGCGCCGTCGATCGAACCGTCGGTCCCGGTATCAGCCTCGGTGTCGGCTTGGGTCTCGGGTTCGTCGAACTCGAGACGCTCCTCGGCGTCACGCTCGTCAATTTCGCGTTCCTCCGCCGACGAAGCTGCCGGTTGCGCTGGGTCGGGCGAGACGTTCTCGGCTGGCTGATTCGCCGTCCCTGGCTGTGCTGTGTCGATCTCGTCCAGCACCGTCTCGGCGTCGGTTAGTGACTCGCCGCCCTGGTGGCCGTCGGCCGCATCGAACGTAACTCCGCCGTCGGCGTCGTCTCCCGGTTCGGCGGGATCGTCGTCCGTATCGACTGGTGAGTCCGTCTCGGCCGCCAGCGATGGCGCAAGCGTCGCGGCCCCCGTCTCGGCGTCGGGATCGGTTTCGAACCGGTCGAGCGCTTCCGAAAGCTGGCTCGACTGCCCGGAGAGGTTCGACGCTGCCTCGGTCACCTCCGTCAGTGCCGTCGTCTGCTCCTCGGCTGCCGCGGCGACGTTTTCTGCCTCGGCGGTCGTCTCCTCGGAGACCGTCGCCGCCTCGTCGACGATCGCGACAACCTCCTGGGTCGATGCCGCCTGCTCTTCGGTCGCGGCAGAGATCTCCTGGACGCCAACGTTCGTCTCGCGTGCGAGGTCGGCGATCTCCTCGAGTGCTTCGACGGCTTCTTCGACCCGTTCGCCGGCATCGTGGATGTTCTCGCTCGTCCCTTCGACCTCGGCCGTCGACTGTTCGGTCCGCTCGCGGATTCCTTCGAGTCGGTCCTCGGCCTCGTCGGCCGCCTCGGCGACGTCCTCGGAGAGGGCCTTGACCTCCTTGGCGACGACGGCGAACCCTTCTTCGTCCTCGCCGCTTGCCGATCGCGAGGCCTCGATGTTGGCGTTGAGCGCCAGCATGTTGGTCTGGCGGGCGATCTCGGAAATCGTCGCGATCAGTTCGTCGATCTGCTGGACTTCCTGCTCGAGGCGACGCATTTCGGCGACGGCGTCTTCGGCCTCGCGTTCGATGGTCGTCATCGCGCTGATCGCATCCTGTGCGGCTTCCTGTCCCTCTTGGCCGGTTTGGACGGTTCGCTCGGCGATATCTGCGACCTCGTTCGAGGATGCGGCGATCTCTTCGGTCGTCGTCGAAAGGCCGCTCATCTCCTGGTTGACCGACTGCAGCGATTCGTTCTGGCGCTCCGCGCCGTCGGAAATCTCCTGGATCGACTCGGTCACCTGCTCGGAGGCCGATCGGACTTCTTCGCTCGAGGCCGTCACCTGCTCGGAGGCGGTCGCCACGTCGGTCGCGAAGGTACTGAGTTCGGCGATGGTGGCCTCGATCTCTTCGAGCATCTCGTTGAAATCGTCGGCGATGTCGTTCATGGCCTCGTTCTCGCTGTCGGCGGTCATCCGAGCCGTGAGATCGCCGTTGGCCGTCGTCTCCATGACGTCGCTGTACGCCGTCGCCTTGCGCTCTAAGTGGTCGTTGATCTCGGCGATGCGTTCGCGTTCCTGTTCGGCCTCGTCGCGGGCCGCCTCGGCTTCCTTGATCTGCTCGCGCAGCGCCACGCGCATCGAGTCGAAGCCGTCGTAGAGCCGGCCGATGTTGTCGATGCGTTTGGTCTCGAGATCGACGTCCAAGTTACCCTCTTCCATCTCGCCGGCCTTGCGGGTTAGTCGGTCGATCGAGACTGCGGTGTTGCGGCCCAGCACCGCACCGATCAGCCCGATCAGCAAGACGCCACCGGCCGTTGCGTAGTATCCCCAGTCGTTGACGGTCTGGACGAAGCCGTAGGCCTGACTTTCGGGTTCGTGGGTCAGAACGACCCAGTCGGTCCCGTAGACGCGAGCCGAACTGACGACGTACGATTCCGCGGGGAAGTCGTACATCTCGAGTGCGTTCGCCGTGCCTGCGGGGACCTGCCGCGTCGTCGCACCGTCGGTTCTGGCGTCGTCGACGATCGATGCGTCGTCGTATACCTCGTTGAGGGTGGCGTAGTCCTCGCCGTAGCCGGCGTTGTCGAGGATGATCTCGTTGTTGCCGTCGACGACGAGCGTGACGACGCCCTCGCGGTCCTCGAGTTGGCTGCCGTGGCTTTCGATCTCGGCCGTGTAGACGATCGCTCGGTCGTCTGCGTTTGGTACCGAGAGGACGTAGGAGACGACGGCTGCCTGCTCGCCGAGTTCGCCGTCGGCGACGTAGGGTGCAGAGACCCACGGGACTTCGTCCGTGGCCACGGCGAAAGCATCGGCGTCGATCTCCTCGAAGTCGTCGATCGAGCCACCCTGGCGATCCCCGTGGGTAGTTGCGAGGATCGTTCCATTGTCCGTATCGACGTAGTCGATGCCGTGAGTGTCGTCGGCGATGTGTTCGTCCCACTCGAGGAACCGCTGTTGTAGTGCTTCCGTATCGTCACTGACGACGGCCTCGGAGTAGGCGATATTCGAGAGCGTGCGCTCGTTTTGTTCGTTCCACATCTGTACGCCCTGTGCTTCCTGGCTGGCGATGTCGGTCTGATCGGATTCGACCCGATCCTCGACTTCGGTCGTAATGCCAGCCGTTGCGACGAAACCGATAAGTCCGACCGACAGTCCCAAGACGAGCAGTACGATGCCAAACTTGACCGCATATCTGCGTCTAATTGCTGCCGGTACGAGCCGTCGAACGAAATCCATTGATATCGGAGGGATGCTGCCCTCGATACATAAATTGTCATCCGAAGTTATCGACACTGATAATTTAGTGCGGTGGACGTACGCCCTGTAATTCTAGCAGAAAAATCGGTTTGCAATCTAATATCTTGGTCGAGGGGTATCACTGTAATATATTGCTGATCTCGTAAACACACGTCAAATAATACGTACCGCGACAACCGTTTCAATGAAGCAGTTCGACAAGCGGAACATTCTCCGGTAGTGTTAAGAAACAGAGCGCTAAATGACCACGCAATATGACCAATGCGAGCCAGGGGACGGCGTCGCTCGAGGCGGCCCGGCACACCGTCCGCACACGCCCAAACAGACGACACGTGCTCGGAGCGGTGGCCGGGACGTCGATCGGATCATTGGCCGGCTGTCTCGAGACCTACGAGACGGTCGCCGGAAGCGCCGACGAGACGGAGGAAACGATCACGATCGGCGTTCTCGCAGCCGATCCTGATGGGGACTATCTCGGCCAGTCGATCGTCCGGTCCGTCAGGCTTGCCGTCGATCAGCTCAACGAGGAGGACGGTATCGGCGGCGCGCCGGTCGAACTCGCCGTCGGTGATACGAACGGCAACCCACTCGAGGGACGCCGGGAGTACCAGCGACTCGTGTTAGAGGAAGGCGCAGATGTCACGATCGGCGTCGGAACCAGCGAAGTGTTGGTCGAACTGGCACAGGATATCGCCGAGCAGGAGACGGTACACATTACCGCCGGCGCGGCGACGACCGCGATCACGGACCTCGTCCGCGACCAGTACGACCAGTACAAGTATCACTTCCGTGCCGGTCCGGTCAACGAGTACGACCTCGGTGAGGCCCAGATCGACTTTCTGCAGGAGATGGCGCCCGAACTGGGCTGGGAATCGATCGCGCTGCTTGCCGAAGATTACAGCTGGTCGGAGGGATCGTGGGAAACCTTTCAGGAACAGCGAGCGGATCTCCCCCTCGACATCGCGGTCGAACAGCGATATCCGCCAGCGACCAACGATTTCGGTGCTATCTACGACGAAGCCGAAGCGGCCGACATCGACTCGGTGTTCATCTCGACGGCTCACACCGGCACCGACGCCGTTCTCGATTGGGCTGGACAGCGCCCCTTCGGATTCGGCGGGATCCACGTTCCGTTGCAGTTACCGACCTACTACGAGGCGACCAACGGAGCCTGTCGGTACGCCATCGGACAAAGTAGCGCGCCGCTTGGACCCGATGTCACGCCGGAAAGCGAGGCGCTTCGAACCGCCTACCAGGACGCCTACGGCGAATCGACGCCGGTCTACACCGGCTACTTTGCCTACGACGCGACGATGGTGTTTGCCCAAGCGGTCGAACAAACGAGTACCGACGGCTCGACGGTCATGCCCGAGGCCGACGACCTCGTCGAGACGCTCGAGGAGATCGAGGTTGCGGGTAGTTCCGGCACCATCGAATTCCACGACCGAGACGGGGAGTATCCACACGACCTGATCTATAGGGAAGGGGATACGTTCTACTTCCAGTGGCAAGAACAGGACGGCGAAGGCGTCCAGGAGATCATCTGGCCCGAGGAGTACGCGACGGCCGAGTACGTTCCACCGGCGTGGTTGTGAAGTACCTCGGGGGCAATCCCCGAGGCGATCCACGACAAAACCCGTGCTCGCGGACTGACGAACCGATACCACGTACCACGTCTGTCTCTGCGGGAGGTCTCCGCTGAATGGACTACCCGCTCGCTGATACAATGATTTTCGAGTTTTCGAGCGTTGATCCTGGTGTATGTGGAAAAATCGTCCACAAAGACTAAGCGATTTGCTAACTCATTGAAAGCTATGGAAAATCGGGGACTGGGGAATGTAGCCAACTCGTTGCCGACTGGCACAGAGAGATACACCCGCCGACGGCTCTTGACGGCGAGTGCCGGCGTCGGCGCCGTTTCGCTCGCTGGCTGTCTCGAGTCGACCGATGTCGAGGAAGCGGTTCTCGGCACGGCGGACGACGGCGACGATGCGGTGACGATCGGCGTGCTCGCCCCGAACCCGGAGAGCGATTTTATCGGTCGATCGATGGCACGCGGCGCCGCTGTTGCCGTCGAGCAACTCAACGATGCCGGCGGGATCCTCGGTCGGGAGGTCGAACTCGTCGTCGGCAACACGGCGGCGAACCCCCTCGAGGCTCGCCGGGAGTATCATCGCCTCGTCTTAGAGGAGGGCGCAGACGTGACGGTCGGGGTCTTCGACAGTCCGGCGCTGGTCACGCTCATGGACGAGATCGCCGAACAGGAGACGATTCATCTAACGACGGGAGCGGCGACGACAGTGGCGAGCCAGTTCGTCACCGAGAACTACGACCGGTACAAGTATCACTTCCGCGTCGGACCGACCAACGAAATCGATCTGGGACGTGGCATCGTCGACTTCGTCGACGGGATCGCCGCCGATGTCGGATGGGAAACGGTTGCCGTTCTGGCTGAGGACTACGACTGGGCGGACGGGCCCTGGTCGGTGCTCCAGAATGACCTTCAGGAAACCGGCGTCGATGTCGCGCTCGAGCAGCGGTATCCGCCGGCGACCGACGACTTCGTCGATCGGTACGACGAGGCAACAGCAGCCGAGGCCGACGTCGCGCTCATCGCGACGGCTCACACCGGTACCGAAGCGCTGTTAGACTGGGCGTATCCGAACCGCCCGGAGCCAGACCCCCGCCCCTATCCGTTCGAATTCGGCGGGATTCACGTGCCGATGCAACTGCCAACCTACTACGAGCAGACCGACGGCGCCTGCCGGTACGGCTTCTGTCAGATCAGTGCAACGGCCCAGAGCGACGTCGGTGACCTGACCCAATCGTTCGTCGGCGAGTACGAGAGCACGTACGGCGAGACGCCGGTGTACACCGGCTACACGACCTACGAAGCGGTCAGGCTGTTCGCCGACCGAGCGGCGGCCGTCGGCGAACTCGAGACCGACGATCTCGTTACCGCTCTCGAGGATGCGTCCTTCGATGGAGCGACCGGCACGATCGAATTCTACGATCGGGATCACGAGTTCGCACACGATCTCGTCTACAACGAGGACGAGGCGCTGTTTTTCCAGTGGCAGGAACGGGACGGCGAGGGCGTTCAGGAGATCGTCTGGCCCGAGGAGTACGCGACCGCCGAGTACGTCTCGCCGCCCTGGACCTGACCGCGAGCGAGTCGGCCGGTGTGTTCGCCGAGTCGTGCCGAGATCAGTCGTCGACACCCTCCTCGAGCGGTTGGTCGGCCCCGACGAACCGACCGAGGCCGGCGGCGAGCGCGGCCGAAAGCAGGGTCCCAGCCAGAGCAAACCCGGCGATGACGAGGAAAAACGTCGCCGTCGAGAACCCCCCGAGGACGTAGCCGCCGATCGCGATGCTCGCCGCACCGAGACCGAACTCGCCGAGGTAGGTGTAGCCGTAGGACAGGCCACGAGTATCCGGCGGCGTGTAGACCGCCACGGCGTTCTGGTAGAACGGCTGGATGCCAAAGAGGACGAATCCGAAGACGCCACAGAGGACGACGATCGCCCCCAGTCCCATCGCCGTGACGGGGACGAACGCGACCGCGAGGATCGCCAACGCGAAGAAAAACCCGACCAATCCGCGAGCCGGTTCGACGCGATCGGTCAACTTCCCGCCGGCGTACTGGCCGGCCATCCCGATGACGAGCAGGCTGACGTAGATGTAGTCGGCCGGCTCGATCCCCTCGAGGCCGTCGGGCAGCGCCAGGGCGTCCATCGCGGGCACCCCGTGGAGGATCTCGGGGAGATAGGTAAGCATTCCGCGGTAGTACAGGCCCTCGAACGTGACGATCACGAAGACGATGGCGAACGCGCTGGCGAACAGCGTCCGCGAGTTCGAGAATAGCTCCTCGAGCGAGAGCGCCTCGTCCGGGCCGGCGTCGATGTCGTCTTCGACTGCCGCGGTCGAATCGAACTCGGCGCTGAGGCCGTAGATGACGGCCACCAGGCCGGGAACCGCGAGGATCGCCGCAACGAGTTGCCACTCGAGGGTGATGAGCAAGGTTGCGGCGACGAAGGGGCCGAGCGCGATGCCGACGTTGCCGGCGATGCCGTGCCAGGCGAAGACGGTGCCTCGCTCCTCGACGCCGGTGCTGATCAGCGCGAGCCCGGCGGGGTGGTAGATGCTCGCGGCGATCCCCCACAGGAGGAGGCCAGCGGCGATGGCGGCGATCGATGTGGCTGTGGCAAGAACGAGAAAGGAGAGACTCATACCGGCGAGACAGACGACGACGAGCCGCTTCGGTCCGAATCGATCGGCCAGAATGCCCGCCGGGAGCGCGCCGAGGCCGAACGGGGCGTAGCCGAGGGCGACGACCAGTCCCAGCAAGGCAACGCCGATGTCGAACTCGGCGAGCCAGATCACGAGAAAGATCGGGATCGACGTCTCGAACCAGTGGACCAGCGCGTGGCCCGTCATCGTGAACCCGGCGATCGACCGATCGTTTCCGTCCATGCTCGCGTCTTCGTCGAAAGGCGACGGCGCGCGTACTTAGCCGCTTGGGAAGGGGAACGCGTCGATCCGATTGGGGATCAGCGGTCTAGGAGCCGTCCTCGAGCGTCGCGTCGTCCGCGCTGGTAGTTGCCGACTCGTCGACCCCGACGGCCTGGCTCACGTCCACGTCAGCCGGTGCTTCCTGCCCGCCGACGACGAGGTCGCCGTCGTCAGTTTCGACGTAGACATCGTCGGCGAACCCGCCTTCGACGTGGGGGTGATCGGGGTCCTCGAGTCGTTCGGGGGTCGACGGCGCTTCGGGCAGCCCCTCGGGTGGCTCGAACTGGCCCAGCGGTTCGTCGATCGTGATGTCCCAGCGCTCGAAGAACTCGACGTAGCGCTCGTAGTGGGCCTCGAGTTCGTCGGTCGGAAACTCCATCATCTCGGTCCAGCCGTGGTTGTAGAAGTCGAAGTTGGCCTGAATGTGGGTGATCTCGCGGGCTTCGGCCTCCGAGTAGCCGTCTTGGAGCGCACGCAGGTAGCTGTCGACAGTGGCCTCGAAGAGTCCGTCGAGGTGGTCCTCGCGTTCGTCGGCACGGTCGGGGTCGGCCTTCCCCAGGAACACCCTGGTGTGAAGGCGAACGAGTCCCGACGTGGCGACCGACCGAACGATCGGCGTCTCGAGTGCCTTCCGTGAGGCGAAGTGACGTGCATTTTGATGGAGTTTCATAGTCGTCCATTCGGCAGGACGCCTAAAGAAGGGTCCGGGAGCGATCGACGAGTCCGGCACGAGATCGCAGCGTTGGCCCGTTGCAGTTGTTAGCATATCGAAGGTCTAAGAAATGTTGCCTCGATCGTACTCTATTCATGACATTGTTAATATATCGCCGAACTAGAACGGACAATCGTGTCGATGGAGCAGTCCCTGGGTAAAATAGACGAGATAGCAATCCACTTTAACCCCGATTACGAACCATCCGTACATGACCCAGTACGTTATCATCGGGGACGGAATCTCCGGCAGTTCGGCTGCCGAGACGCTCCGGGAAGAGGAGCCGGAGGCAGAGATTACCGTTATTACCGATGAGGGGGAGCCACTGTACAATCGGATCCTCATCAAGGAACACGCGAAGGGAAAGCTCCCCGAGGCCCCGATCTCGATTCACGACGAGGAGTGGTACGCCGAGCGCGACATCGAACTCTCGCTCAACACCCACGTGACGTCGGTCGACACCGACGCCAAGGTCGTCCATACCCACGAGGGCGACGACCTCGAGTACGACAAACTGCTGATCGCGACCGGCGGGACGCCGACCCAGCTCCCGGTCGACAACAGCGACGCCGACGGCGTCCACCACTTCTGGACCTTCCAGGACGCCCGCGCGATTCGCGAGAGTTCCGAGGCGGCCGATCGCGGCGTCATCGTCGGTGCCGGGCTGCTCGGCATCGACTTCGCGGCCGTCTGTGGCGCCCAGGGCGTCGAGGCCGACTACCTGATGCGTGGCGATCGCTGGTGGCGCTACGCGCTGTCGGCCGACGGCGCCGAGATCATGCACGAGGGCATGCGCGAGGTTGGCGTCGAACCGGTCTTCGACAGCGGCGTCGATCAGTTCGAAGTCGACGACGACGGCCACGTGACGGCCGCGATCGACCCCAACGGGGAGCGCTATCCCTGTGACTTCGCCGGCGTCGCGATCGGTCTCACGTTCAACACCGAATTCCTCGGCGATATCGATCTCGAGGAGGAAAACGGCATCGTCGTTGACGAGTATATGCAGACGAGCATCGACGACGTGTACGCGGCCGGCGACATCACGCGGTTTTACGACGTTTTGCTCGGCGAGCAAGCCCAGAACGGATCGTGGGGCTCGGCCAAGGAACAGGGTCGGGTCGCCGCCATCAACATGGCTGCCGACGACGAGGCCGAAGGCTTCGAGTGGGTGTCGTCGTACTCGATTACGCACTTCGACTTCCCGTTTCTCTCCTTTGGCCACCCGACGCTCGGCGACGACCACGCCGAACGCCGGTACAGCGACACCGAGTGGCGACGGATCGCGTTCAAAGACGGCAAGATAGTCGGCGGCGTCCTCATCGGCGATCTCTCCCCGCAGAGTACGTTCAAGCAACTGATGCGCGAACAGCGCGATGTCGCCGATCAGGCCGACGTTCTCCTCGAGCAATCCGTCGATATCGACGAACTTGCGCCGCCCCAGGAACAGTAGTAGTCGCCGAACTCGCCGTTTCGATTCGCGTTTCTCGTGGCTCGTCTCGTGACGCGTTCCCCTTTCGCCTCCGGACAGTGTGGCTTGCACTCGCACGCTCTGTAACGAAATGCGTGGCTGGAATAGGTTGGGTAACACGTCTCAAATGAGCACCAAAACGCCACGCAAAGCCGATATTCTTCGGCCGATTCAACAGACCTCGACGGCGTACTACGTGTTGGTCGCTATCGCGGGCCTCGCGCTCGGGCTCTTTCTCCTCGGGTGGGCCTACCAGCTCTATGAAGGGATGGTCGTCACTGGCCTCTCGGACTGGGGTAGCGGCGGCGGCGTCACCTGGGGCGTCTACATCGGCGCGTTCATCTGGTGGGTCGGGATCGCCCACGGCGGGATCATCCTCTCGGCGGCGGTCCGGCTGCTCGGCATGGACCGGTACATGCCGGTCGCCCGCCTCGCCGAGATGCTCACGCTGGCCGGTCTCTCCGCGGCTGGCTTCTACATCATCGTCCACATGGGCCGTCCCGACCGGATGGTCACGAGCGTGCTCGGTCACTACCACATCACGGTCAACAACTCGCCGCTGGTGTGGGACGTGACCGTCATCACGGCCTACTTCGTGCTGACCGCGACTTACCTCGCGCTCACGCTCCGATACGACATCACGCGATTGCGCGATCAGCTTCCCGACCACTTCGGGCCGCTCTATGCGGTCATGACGCTTGGCTACACCGAGGAAGAAGACGAAGTCGTCCAGCGGATGGTCTGGTGGCTCGCACTCGCGATCATCATCATGGCGCCGCTGCTCCTTCACGGCGGCGTGATTCCGTGGCTGTTCGCGGTCTTGCCGACCTATCCCCGCTGGTTCGGCGGCGTGCAGGGTCCGCAGTTCCTGACGATCGCGCTCACCTCGGCCATCAGCGGCGTCATCATCCTCTCGTATGCCTTCCGACGAGCCTACGACTGGGATCACATCATGACCGACGACATCTTCCGCGGACTGACGCTGTGGCTCGGCTTCTTTACACTCCTCTTTCTCTGGCTCCAGCTCCAGCAGATCACGACGGGTACGTTCTTCCCACCCGTCGAGCTCGAGGTCGCGTGGGTCGCCACCCTCGAGCACCCGGTCTACGTCCTCTCGATGAGCCTGGTCACGGCCGTCCTCGCCTTTATTTTCGCCCAGACGATCCGGCCCGCGTTGTTCTCGAAGGGGCGAGCGATCGTCTGTGCGTTTGCCATCCTCACCGCGACGTTGCTGGAGAAGGTGTTGTTCGTCGTCGAGGGATTCTTTCACCCGGCGTTCGAAATTTACTACGCGACTCCCGGGACGTACGTCCCGAGCCTGATCGAAATCGCCTCCGTCACGGGGACGATCGGGATGGTGGCGCTCTTTTTCCTGACCATCGCCAAGATCGTCCCGGTGGTCGAACTCCACGCGATCGAGCACCTGCGGGCCGATCACGACCACGGCAGCGAACCGAGACAGGAGCGCGAGACGACACACGAGTGACGCGATGCGCCCGCCACTCGGCCCGAAGCAGTGTTACTCGTCGGCGGACGGAACTGCTGTCGCGATCGACCGAAGCCACGCCGCTCGATCATCAGCCTCGAGGAGCGCCGAGGCCGCGCCCGTCGCGTCGGCACCGTACTCGAACGCCCGGGCAACGTCCGCGGCGGTTCGAATCCCGCCGCCGACGAAGACGCTGGTACGCGGGTTTTCGTCGTCGACCATCGCGACGACGCGCTCGAGTCGCGCTGGTTCGGTTCGGAGCAACCCGTCGTCGGCGGCGATGTCGGCCGGCCGCTCGAACAGCAACCAGTCTGGATCGAACGTCAACGCCGCGTTCGCCGTCTCGCGGTCGGGCGCCCAGACGATCGACTCGAGGCCGAGTTCGCGACACCGATCGACCGCTCGACCGATGTCGGCCAATCCCGCGTCGCGTTCGGGGTGGGTGAGAAAGGCGGCGTCAACACCGGCGTCTGCGACGCCCTCGAGGGTGGCGCCACCGAGTCCGGCCCGTTCGCGCGGTGTCGCAGTCTGGGCGACCACGGGGAGTGGCGTCTGTTCGGCGATCCACCGGAGATCGGGAAGGTGGGGCGCGACGGCAAACCGTGCCCCGGTGTCGGCTCGAACGCGCTCGATCGCGTCGACGATCGAGCGGCCGTCCTCGCCAGCGGTTTCTGGTGCCACCTTGAAATTGACGAGGAAGGACGACTGTGGGAGTCCCATTCAGCGGTTACTCCGAGTACCCTTCCTGTAAGAACGCTCCTTCGGTCTCGTAGATCGACACCAGTTCTTCGACGAACTCCTCGATCGACTCGTCGGGTTCGCAGTGGCTCTCGAGGCGTTCCCTGAGATCGTCGCTGATTTCGATCGTTTGTGTCATGGTCGTGGGTTGTCGGGTTGGCGCTATCAGATACTCCCGGATATCGTCGGCACCCGGTATCTGTGCGGGTTCCGATCGCGATATCGGGACAGGATACCATCCGACAGCACTAGTCCCGTTCGCACCCAACCGGCAAATAAATCGGGGGCGACTCATTCCCGTAGACACATATCAACCTGCGTAGTTCTTGGCGCGCGGAAAACGGCGCCACTGTCTGGTACATCGACGGTGGCATTTCGGTGCAATAACGGGGCAATGGAGCCATGGAGCGTGTGACAGGGTCCAGGCTCCGACCGGTTTTCGACGTTCGTACGCAAAATTGTTCCGATTAGTGTCATCGGCTGCAACGACTGGGACCGTCGGTTCTCGAACGCGAGTACTCACAGAAGCTCATACGGATTGCTGTAACGATTTACCGGCGCAACCGCGACCCGGACGGCGGTTGCGCCGGAAATGACTTACAGTAAACCGTATCACTCCCGGGTTCCAAAAAATAGATTACCGAACCGACCGATGGCCGTGGTATGTCACGACTCGTCTGTCAGTTTGTCGGGGGCTAACGCGATGGAAATCGATATTCACTCACTCGAGACGTACAACGAGTTGGCTCGAGACGGCGCCGAATCCGCAGCCGATGCGCTGACGGAACTGGCGGGGGTCCAGACGCGCGTCGAGGTGACCGACGTCTCGTTGCAGTCGCCGTCGGATCTGGCCTACGCGTTCGGCGATCGCACCTTTGCCGGCGTCCAGGTGTCACTCGGCGACCCGTTGTCCGGGGAAACGGTGCTCGCTTTCGACGAGGGCAGCCGAGAGGCGATCGCTGACGAACTCGTTCCGGCAGCCGGTCCGGATCGGGCCGAAAGCGCCATCGTCGAAGTCGCGAACATCATGGTAAACGGCTTCGTCGGCGGGTGGGCGGACCACCTCGAGACGAAAGTCGACCTCACGCCACCGACCGCCGTCGAGGGAAGGGGTGTCGACGTCCTCCCGGAGACGGTGACCGCGACCGACGACTCCGCCTTCGTCTTTCGAAGCCGCGTCGATATCGTCGGTGCGGATGTCGACTTCCGACTCCTGCTTGTCCCGGAACGCGACTCGCTCGCTCGTCTGCTGTCGGAGCGCACCGCTGGTGGGATCTCCCTCGAGAAACTCGAGGTGTTCACCGAGATGACCGAACGCGGGGCGACGAGAGCCGCCGACAGCCTCACCGCGATGACCGACCTCGATGTCGACGTCGAGGTAAACCGGTTGAACTTCACACCCATGCCAGACATTCCTGTGCAGGTGGGTGACGGCCGACGAGTCGGGACCGTCGTCGAGTATACGGGGACGCCGAGTGGCTATCTGGCGGTGTTGTTCGATCCGCCGTCGGCCCGAACCAGCGTCGATGCGCTCTTACCGACGGGACTGGAATCCGCGGCGGGCTGGTCCGAAACCGAACGAGAAGCGCTGGAGGAACTCTGTAACGTCGCCGTCAGCGGCTTTCTCGACGGCTGGGCGAACGTCCTCGAGACGTCGATCAAACACTCGCCACCCTCGTTTATCGACGATATGGGATCGTCGATCGTCAGCCCGATCGTCGCCGATATCGCCCGGTCGGGCAACTACGCGTTCGTTCTCGACTCCGCGATCGAAGCCGCCGACAACGAGCCGGTTCGCTGCCAGCTGTTTGCACTCCCTCATCCCGACGAACTCGAGACAGCCCTCGAACAACTGTTGATCGATCGCGCCGAGAAGACGAGAGCCGACCCCAGCGACATCTTCTAGTATCGCCGACGGTCGCCGCTTGCGGTCTTGATCACAAGCTCGCCGGTTCCGGGCAGGAACGTCACCATCCGCCCGGTGGTTCCGCCGACATCGGCATCCCGGATCGGAATCCCTCGCGCCTCGAGCAGACTGCGAGCAGCGTCGACGTTTCGGTCGCCGATCGGTCGGTCGAAGCTATCGAACTCGAGCATCTTCGCGCCGCCGGCGAGTTTGCTCCAGGTGCGTGAGAGGTGTCCACCCTCAGCTGTAAACGCCTCGAGCAGTGTATCGATCCCCGAATCGGCGAACTTCGCCGGTGGTGCTCGGGTCGTGTTTTCGTTTTCGGTCGGAAGCATGAAGTGTAACAACCCGCTGACGGCCGCCCGCTCGTCGTGGATCGCGACGACGACACAGGAGCCGACGCCGCTCGTCCGAAGCGGTTGCTCGTCGGTCGAAAGCGCATACTCCGCGACGCCGACCGGAATCGGGCTAGATTCGGATTCGCTCACGTATCTCCCTCTGACACAACCGCACTCGACTCCACATCGTCGGTTCGGGATCGTATGACTTCCGGCCGTTTGACCGTTCCAATTTTCAGTAGCTTTCAGTAGTACACCGTAAGAAACGGATACACTGTTGGACGACTGGGCCGCGTCCATCACTCCCATCCGCATTCG
>NZ_RBZW01000006.1 GCF_006543045.1 Salinadaptatus halalkaliphilus
GAGATCGTCCTCACTGAGGTGACGGACGATCTCTTTTTCCTGTCCCGCCATTACCCTACCAACTCAAAGCATACCTAAATCTTCTGTGAACCACTACGAGTCCCCGACCTCGCAGGATGACGAAGACGACGATCTCCGAACTGACGGCGGCACTCCCGGCCGGAAGAACGGGCACGACCCGGAGTGGCGTTCTACAACTGATCCTGACGAAGAAGTCGAGGTCACCTACGACTGTTGTCCTGGTGTGGCGAACACTTCGACGAGTCGGTGGGCGTCAGCCCCCGACTCGTCGAGGAGATCCCGGACCCGCAGCCTCCAGAGGTTACCCAGTACAACCGCCACTGCTACCAGTGCCACTCCTGTGGGACAGAGACAGTTGCGACACACCCCGACTGCCCCGATGAGGGGCAGTTCGGGGTGAACGTCATCGCTCAATCAGCACTTTCTCGGTACGATCACCGCTTTCCCTACCGGAAGATCGCTGATCGCTTCGAGCAACTGCACGGACTGGAACTGTCTGGTGCGTCCGCGTGGCACGCGACCGAGCGCGCTGCGCGCGCCGGTCGCTGTGAGTATGAGCAAATCCGTCGAGAGATCCAAGATGCTGACGTGGTTCATATTGACGAAACAGGCATCAAACGCGACGGTGAACAAGCGTGGATCTGGACTTTTAGTACCGCCCAGCACACGTTGTACGCGGTCAGAGAGAGTCGTGGGAGTGATGTTCCCGCGGAAGTCCTCGGCGAGGACTTCGCGGGAACGGTCATCTGTGACGGGTGGACGGCGTATCCGGCCTTCAGCAGCAATCTTCAGCGGTGTTGGGCGCATATTCTGCGGGAGGCTAAAGACGCAGCCGAAAAACAGGTAGAAGGCGAACCGATCTACCGCGCTCTCACACAGTTATACGTCGCTCTCCAGACCCAACTGGAGAGCGACTTGACAGTACGCGAACGGGCAGAACTACAGCGTGTGGCGCGCAGAGAACTTGAATCACTGATTGAACGGTCAGTTCCCGACGGACCAGTGGCAACACTCCTCGAGAAGATCGAAGGAGGTCTCGACCACTGGCTCACCTTCGTCGGTGAGCCAGCGGTCTCCCCAACGAACAACGCAGCTGAGAACGCGCTTCGTGAACCAGTTGTTCTCCGGAAAATCATCGGGACACTCCGCAACGATCGAGGCATGTTCGTCCACGAGACGATCTTGTCCCTGCTGGCGACGTGGCGCCAGCAGGGACGCAATCCCTACGAAGAACTTCGCCGAGTCGTCAGCTGCAATGAGATGATCTCACGGGCTCACGCTGTGCCGGCTGTCGAGACCTCGGGGTAAACACATACGTTTACGTTTTCACCGGATGACGAGGATTTCTACTTTCGACTCGGCTATGCCATGGAAAGCCGCAAGCGAGAGTACATCGAAGCGACCGAGCGCGCGACGTTCGTCGTCGCTGCCGAAACGAACGCAGGGTGGAAAAGCGTCGTAGCACGGGGAGAACTCGGACACCGCAACACCGTGGAAAACCTGGATCGAGTGACTCCACCCGATAGGTCGGTCAGCGATGCAGAAGCCGAACTCGATATCCCGTTCTACCACGTCTTTGATGAACCGTCGGAACTGCTGTTTACACTTGCCCGTCTTCGCACGACCGAACTTACTGGAATCGCAGAAGCAGCTGACAACTGATTCGGGTCATATCGATTAGCTGAATTGAGGCGCTAAGCCCCCTTCCTCAGCGAGCGTCTTCGGCGCGAGCAGGGAGGGGATACAGCGTCCCCAGAAATCGGAGATTTCTGGTGTGCGAACGAGACGCGAAAGCGTCTCGTCAACGCCGCAAGAGTTTCTTGGACTGTTCTACAGCAGGCCCACAGGCCTACGTTCCACAACAGTTAACTACACAACGTGTGTAACTTGTGGTGTGGCAAAGCGCAAGAACATCTCAATCCGGGACGACCAAGAGGAGTGGATTCAGGAGAACCACCTGAATCTCTCGTCTTTCGTCCAGGAGAAACTCGATGAGCTCATCGAGGAACGCGAAAACTGATGTACTACGCCTACAAGTATCGCCTCGAGCCGTCCGACGCCCAGCGCAAGGAGTTGGACCGCCACCGCGATATCTGTAGGCAACTGTACAACCACACTCGCTACCGCCTCAACGAGTACCGAGAAAACCACGATGAACTGCCGTCCATGACCACGCTTCGGTCAGAACTCCCCGACCTCAAGAAGTGGTGGGACGGTCTCTCGGACGTGTACTCGAAGGTTCTCCAAACTGTCGTGGAACGGCTGTTCAACAACCTCAGTAGCCTGTCTGCACTCAAGCAGAACGGCTACGGCGTCGGCCAACTCAAGTGGAAACCGCCACGGGAGTTTCGCAGTTTCACATACAACCAGTCTGGCTTCAAGCTCGACAAGAAGGGCGGTCAGACTGTCCTGTCACTCTCGAAACTCGCGGACATTCCAATCCGACTCCACCGAGAGATTCCTGAGGACGCCACACTCAAGCAGGTCACGCTCAAAAAGGAGTCGACCGGCGAGTGGTTCGCCACGTTCGGCGTTGAAGTCGACCGAGAGCCGCCAGAGAAGCCAGACCAACCGAAGAACGCCGTCGGGATCGACGTGGGCATTCTCAAGTACGCACATGAGACCGATGGTCACGCGGTCGAATCGGTCGACCTCTCGGACGAACGCGACCGACTCGAGCGAGAGCAACGCAAGCTCTCGCGCAAAGAGCACGGCTCGAACAACTACGAGAAGCAACGCCGTCGCGTGGCCAAGTGTCACTTCGACCTGAAGCGCAAGCGCCGGGACTTCCTTCACAAGCTCTCGAACCACTACGCTCAAGAGTACGATCTCGTGGCGGTCGAAGACCTTGACGCGAAAGGCTTGGTCGAACGTGACGGCAACTCTCGGAACCGCGCTGGAGCGGCGTGGGGAACGTTGCTCCGAATGCTCGAGTACAAGTGCGAACGCGAAGGCACGCACTACGTGGCCGTCGATCCGGCTGGGACGACCAAAGAGTGTGCGGCCTGCGGTGTCTCGACCGACAAACCGCTATGGGTCCGCGAACACTCGTGTCCCTCGTGCGGTTTCACGGCGGATAGGGATTGGAATGCAGCGTGGAACATTCTTTCTCGCGGTATCAAGCAGTTAGGAGCGGGATACTCCGAATCAACGCCTGTGGAGACTACGCTCCCTACGGGAACCACTTCGGTTCCTGCAAAGCGCGTCCTCGAAGCAGGAAGCCCCTCCCTCAAGGAGCGAACGGCGTTAGCCGTGAGCGAGTAGGGTGGGGTAGTTCACGGCTCTTTCTGGCAGTCGCGGCGGCCGGAATTCTCGCGCCGTTACTCGTCGCCACCGGCGTCACGTACATCGCGCGCGATCGGTACCACGCTCTCGGGGTCGATCGCCGGACGTGGGCATTCGCGGTTCCCTCACTGCTGCTCGCCCCACTATTCGCCTTTGCTGGGATCGTGCGCCCGACGTTCGTCTGGGGCGGCCGGCGGCACCGGTGGCACGATACGTTCGACGTGACCGTGGTGGAGGACCACTCCTATAGTAACTATTGAAAGTCAATACACACTCGACCGCAGAACGGCGTTACGATCGATGTGTAAATCGTTTCAAGAGCTACTATAGCTATCGTCGGCGACGACTGATCAACCATCGCTATAGAACTCCGCGTGTGGTTCGAGTGCGTCGACCCGGGGTGGTCCCGATTGGCGGACAACGAACACGTCGTAGGACTCCTTGTCGGCGACATGAACGCCGACACTGGTCAGGGGAGTCACGATGCGACCGACGTTGTCGCTGCCGAGAAAGATCACGCTCGGGTCGTGGCGCCTGGCCAGGCGTTCGACGTGTTCGGCGAGTTGATCTTCGGGCGGAAACTCCCTGATACGTTCGGCGTCGAAGTCGGCGTCAGGAGCCACGGAACGGACCTGTGCTCGGAGATCGTCGACGATTGTATCGACGTCGATCGATTCGTCCGGTCCGATCCAGCCTTTTTCACGCGCATAGCGCTTTCGTTCGGGGACGACCGTGACAGCGGTCACGTCCTCGTCGAGTGCGGTCCCGTACTCGACAGCCCTGACGAGCGCCACCGATGCGAGTTCTGATCCATCGAACGGTACGACGAAGGTCATAGACAGCGTGCCCACGCCTCGGGTCATAATTCCACAGGGTACCGAGGTCCGTGAGACGTCGAACCGCTGCTGGCCATCAGTCACTCTTCCAAAAGCCAGCCGAAGCGCTTCTCCCAGAATTCCTCACCCGGCGGTTTCTTCGTGCGGCCGTCAGTCTTCGCGTCGCGGATCTGGCGCTCTAGTTTCTCCCGCGCCTCGTTGATCGCGTGCTTGGCGCCGTAGCCCTCCCCCGACGCGATGAACAACCCGCTGTCGGTGAAGAGGCGAACGCGGGCGAGCAGAAGCGACCGGCCACGCCGTGTCTCGTCGTGTTCTTGCAGGTGAATGTTCGCATCGAGGACGTTCATCCCGTGATCACGGTCGTCGAACTTCTCGACCATCGCGACGATCTCGTCGTAGGAGAGGTCGTCGACCAGGCTGGCACCGTAGAGTTGCACGCCGCGATTTCCGCCGGCTTCCCAGGTGAGTGAGTCCAGCACGTCTGTCTTGGTCACGATGCCGTGAGGCGAGCCGTCGTCGGTCACGACCAACGAGGATGCATCGATCTCGAACATTTCTTCGACGGCTGTCTCGAGCGTTTCGGACGGCGAGATAGTGCGAACTGGCGACGTCATGAGATCCCGGACCGGCAGGTCGAGCATGTGCTCGATTTCTCCCTCTCGAGCGCCGAAACCGCCGCGACGCGCACGGGCCGTGCTCGAGGAGATTTCGCCGCCGAACGGGTCCACGCCGCCGGCGTCACCGCCCTGGCTCTGGACCTCGGCCCGGACAGTTAGGTCGGTGACGTCGTAGAGACTCAGGATGCCGACCGCCGCCCCGTCTTCGACGACGGGCAGGTGTGTGATACGGTTCTCCCGGAAGGTGTTCAGTGCCTCGCCGAGTTGTGACTCCGGCGCGAGCGAGAGCAGGTCCGTCGAGGCGGCTTCGGCGACCGTCGCCGCATCGAGGTGCGGCTGGACTGCCTCGAGAATGCCGTCGACGGTGACAACGCCGCGCAGTTCGTCGTCCTCGAAGACGGGCAGCAGCTGGGAGTCACTGTCGATCATCAGCTGTGCGACTTTGCGGACGTCCTCGTCGGGGGTGAGCCGGGGGACATGCCAGACCAGCGAGCCGAGTTTTTCGTTCGGCTGGCGGTGTGACGTCGCCAGTTGTCTGCGGGTGACGACACCCTCGAATTCGTCGCCGTGAACGACGACCCCTCTGACGTCGGCGTCTGCGAACGTGCCGACGAGCTTCGAGACGGTGGTATCTGGGGCGAACTCGACGTAGTCTTCCGAAATGATGTCTTCGATATTCATGATGATCGGTTGTGGAGCAGTCGTCCGGACGGTACAACCACAAGCGTTCAGTCGTACTCGATAGTTCGTCGGACGGTATCAAATACCCGGTGGTCATTCCCGGTTTTCGGTACAATCGGTTTTCTTGAGACCTGGGACGATCGGTTCTCTCTAGTTCGGGGGCGATCGATTTTCTCGAGAGACACCAGCGTGTCACGACTCGAGATACGTCATCGCTTCCTCGTCGGATACCTGCCCGAAGTCAGCGTAGAACTGCCCGACGCCCCTGAACCCGGCGGGGGTCTCGAGGCAGACGACCTCGTCGACCTGCGTCTCGAGGCAGACGACCTCGTCGACCTGCGTCTCGAGGTCGGCGATCGTATCCGGCGGGCCGACCGGGACGGCGAGGACGACCCGGGCGGCATCGGACCCCTGAAGTTTCGAGAGGCAGGCCCTGAGGGTCGAGCCCGTCGCGACACCATCGTCGACGACGACTACTGTCTTGTCGGGTAATTCGGGAGGCGATCGACCGTCGCGATAGCGTGCTTCCTTCTGTCGGGCGTTCTCGGCTTCGATCTCGCGCCGTCCCTGGAAGTACTCCTCGTCGGTTCGGGTGCCGCTGATCGCCCGTTCGTTTCGCCAGACGCTTTCGTCGCTCGCCACGGCACCGATAGCGTACTCCGGATTCCCCGGTGCGCCGATCTTCTTCGCAACGACGATATCCAGCGGCGCCTCGAGTGCGTCCGCGACCGCACGGCCGAGCGGGAGCCCGCCGCGCGGAATCGCGAGGACGATGTCGGCGTCGATGCCGCGCTCGAGCAGGGCGTCGCCGAGTCGTTCCCCGGCGTCGGTTCGATCGGTGAACTGTCGTGTGCTGGCCATCGTCTCGGGCGTGTCCACGTGACGAGAGCCTATATAACAGGGAGTCGATCACGACCGACCCCACCATCAAGACCACTGGCGGTGTGGTCTCGTTATGGCCCACGAGACCGAAACTGACAGCATCGTCTCGATCCCGGTCGACGACGGCGATATCGAACTCGAGGGAGCGCTCGAGGCGCCAGCAGATGCACCAGGGATCGTCGTCTTCGCCCACGGTAGCGGCTCGAGTCGGAAGAGCCCGCGGAACAACTACGTCGCGAGCGTGATCCGCGAGCGCGGACTCGGGACACTACTATTCGATCTCCTGACCGAGGCCGAAGACCAGCGGCGCGAGAACCGGTTCGACATCCCGTTGCTCACGGATCGGCTCGTCGCGGTGACCGAGTGGCTGTGGGCGCGCGAGACGACACCGGCTGCCAACGTTGGCTACTTCGGCTCGAGCACGGGTGCTGCGGCCGCACTCCGGGCAGCCACACGCCTCGAGAGCGATGTCGACGCCGTCGTCTCTCGAGGCGGTCGTGTCGACATGGCCGAGGAACTTCTCGACGAGGTTCGGGCGCCGACGCTGTTCATCGTCGGCGGCGAAGACACGCAGGTACTCGAATACAACCGCGAGGCGCGCGAGCAACTCGACTGCGAGAACGACCTTCACGTCGTCGAGGGCGCGGGCCACCTCTTCGAGGGCGACGGGGAACTCGAGGACGTCGCCGACGTGGCGGCCGACTGGTTCGTCGACACACTGGTGTGACCTCATCCGTCGGCGCTGTCATCGACGAAACGTTTCAGATATCTGCTGTAGTCGATGACCACCGATCGCTGACCCCGGTGCTGGCGATCGGCGGTACATAGGTACAGCAAACCGTATCAGACGGACTGTGTTGGAGGGCAGTATCGTCGCGAGTATCCGAAAATCACGCCGCTACATCGGTATAGCAGTTCGTATCAGTGCCCCCGATAGTAGCGAATACGGACCGATTCCCCATAGATTGACACCCTTGCTCGGCGAGCGAACGAGTGTAATGAACTTCGACGAGTTCACCGGCGAGATACAGCACCGACTCGAGTTTCCGGACACGGGTCGAACCGTGCGGTCGATCCGGGCCACGCTCATGACACTCGGCGAGCGGATTCCCGAGGGCGCGGCCGAAGACCTCGCGGCATCGCTGCCGATAGAGATCAAGTGGTACATGACCGGGGCGGTACAGGACCACGGTCAGCGATTCGACTGGCAGGAGTTCATCTCGCGGGTCAGCGACCGCGAAGGCGACCGAACCGACCGCTCGGAGGCCGCCTACCACTCCCGGATCGTCGTCGATTTCGTGGAATCGCAGGTTCCCCCGTCGGACTTCCAGCAACTCCGGGATCAGCTGCCCGAAAGCGCGGACGACGAGAACTGGGGCAAACTGTTCGAGGTGGTCGACAGCGGCGGCTGGGGTGACGCCCAAGAGGCCCAGACCGGCGGCGGACCGCAGCCGGAAACTGAAGAGTGAGGCGCTCGAGCACCGGTATCACGGCCACCTCAAGACGAGAGATACGATGTACGACACCATCCTCGTTCCGACCGACGGGAGTCCCGGCGCCGAGCCGGCGATCGACAACGCGCTCGACCTCGCACGGCAGTACGGCGCGTCCGTTCACGCGCTCAGCGTGATCGACGTCGCCGAACTCGTGGAACTGGACTATCTCGGCGATCGGACTGACTTCGAGCAGACGATCGAGCCCCTCGAGGACGCGGCCAAAGACGCGGTCCGAGCGGTCGAGGCGCAAGCGAGAGAGGAAGACACCGATTTCGAGGTCGTCACCGTCGTTCGCCAGGGAACGCCCTTCGAGACGATCCTCGAGTACGCCGACCACGTCGATGCTGACCTGATCGTAATGGGGACTCACGGTCGCCGCGGGCTGTCACGATACCTCCTCGGGAGCACGACCGAGCGAATCGTGCGGGCCTCGCCCGTTCCTGTGCTAACCGTCCGATTCTTCGCGGATACTGAGTAAACTGCCTCGTGGCCGTCACCCCGGCTTCCAGCCGTCGAATCGGCTCACCTCACTCGGTTTCGACCTCGATATCGCCGACCTGTGTCGACTCGTGGTACGCACAGATGTAGGTCACCATCTCCTCGGCGGCGACGACACCCTCGAGCGTCGAAGTCGTCACTTCCATCAGTTCCGTCACTCCCGTCAATCCCCGTCGCGTCCGCCCGCCGAGAGACGGTGACCGATCGCGTCCGCACCGACGAGCGCGTCGCGAACGTCCGCAGGTACCACCGGGAACGGCTCGTTGTGGATCGTCTCCTCCGTAGCGCAGGCTACGTCCGCTACGACCTCGAGGTTCTCGGTCGAGGGGTCCTCGAGCCCGATTTCGGCGAGCGTCGTCGGCAGCCCCATCGATGCTGCGAAGCCGGCAACGTCCTCGACGAACGCATCGTCGTGTCCCTCGAGGACGAGCTGGGCGATCGTGCCGATCGTCACCTTCTCGCCGTGGGTCGCGTCGTGGGTCGCCTTGAGCTGGGTCAGGCCATTGTGGATCGCGTGCGCCGCGGCGAGCCCGCCGCTTTCGAAGCCCAGCCCGCTCAACAGGGTGTTCGCTTCGACGACGGCCTCGACACTCTCGGTGACGGCGTCGTTCTCGACGGCATCGACCGCTGACCGGCCGTGTTCTCGCAACGTCGTGTACGCGAGTCTGGCAATCTGCTGGGCCGTTCGTGTCGAGCGCGTGCCGAAGATCGTGGTCGCCCCCGACTGGTGGGCTGCCTCGGCCTCGAACCAGGTCGCGAGCGCGTCGCCGATCCCGCCGCGGAACAGCCGCGTCGGTGCCTCGGCGACGATCTCGGTATCGACGAGGACGAGTTCGGGGTGGCGCTCGTAGACGTGGAACTCGACGAACTCGCCGTCCTCGGTATAGATAACGGCGACGGAACTCGTCGGCGCGTCGGTCGAGGCGACCGTCGGCAGTGAGATGAGTGCTCCGCCAGTGTGCTCGCGGGCGGCCCGCGCGGTGTCGATGGCCTTCCCGCCCCCAGCGCCGACGATCACGTCGGCTCCGAACTCCTCGTGGACGCCGGCGACACGTTCGATTTCCGTCTCCGAACATTCCTCGTTGAACGCCTCGAGCGTGACGTCGAATCCACCCGCCTCGAGCCCGTCCCGAACGCGGTCGCCGACGAGATCGAGGACGAGTTCATCACCGAGGACGACGGCGTTGTCCCCGAGGTCTGCGGCATGCTCGCCGAGTTCGTCGATAGCGTTTCGGCCCTGTACGTATCCTGCTGGAGATCTGAATACCTGTGTCACGCGTTCTCCTCGAGACTGGTGTCTCGAACCCGCTCGGGCCGCTACCACAGGAACGACTAAATAAGCGGGCGGTGTGTCAAACTTCGAATAAAAGGGGCGGTTCGATCCAGGGATGGAGTCCCCGTTGGAGACGTCGCTACTGATCTCGAACGGGATTCTCAGGGCCGACCAGCACGGACAGACTCCGCTCGCGAATCGACACCTCGAGGTCGGTCGCCGAGAGGGGTTCACCGTCGAGGCTGAAGTTCACGGGACCGCGGTCGTCCGCACGAGTCGTGATCGACACCGACGACGCCTCGACCCTGGTGATCGGTCCTGGAATCACGTCGCGATCGACGTCGAACACGCTCGGCGCGTCCTCGGCGCCGACTGCGAGCGACTCGCCGTCGCGCCCCCGCTCGAGGACGACCACCTCGAGGGCGCCGTCCGCGATAGGATCCCGCGAGCGTCTCCTGACCGTCGGGAGGCGGAAGGCGTTCCCGACGAGCACGAGCAACGCGTTTCCGCGCCACGTCGACGGCGTTCCGTCATCATTGGCGTTATCGACGTCGTTAGCGTTACCACCGTCCTCGGCATCAGTGGCGTCAGCGTTGCCATCAACGCCAGTATCGGTGCTGCTACCGAACTCGGACCCCACAACAGACTCGGTACCGGTACCGACAACGGAACCAGCATCACCGTCCAGTCCGCTCTCGTCGAATCGAATCTCGAGCGGTAGCCCCTCGTACTCGGGGAGGAATCGGAGCGTCGTGAGTACGTAGGCGAGCGGTCCGAACTGGCGCTTCCACTCGTCGGGTGTCGATGCGTTCGCCTCGGCGGAAAGGCCGGCCAGACACGTGTTAAGAAACGGCCGTCCGCCGGCGACGCCGACGTCGACCCGTCGGCTGGTGTCGGCATCGATCGCCTCGAACCCGGCATCGAGGTCCGGAATGTCGAGCGTTCTGGCGAAGACGTTGGCGGTGCCTGTCGGCAACACCGCGATGTCGACTTGGTCGAGCGCGTCCGCCTCGAGGAGGCCGTGGATGACTTCGTTGACCGTGCCGTCGCCGCCGGCGACGGCGATCAGTGAGATGTCATTGGTGTCGCCGTTGCCGTTGTCGTCACCGTCGGCCGCCTCACGAGCGAACCGGCGCGCATCGCCCGCCGCTTCGGTCTCGCGCACCTCGAAGCCCCGCTTTGTGCCCCGCGTTCGAACGTCGGGAGCGTGATCGCCCGACCCGCTTGCGGGATTGCAGACGAGTAGCCGATCGGTGCGGGATTCAGACGCTGACTCGGACCGCCGTTCGTTCATGTCCGTCGTTGAATTCGACACCTCATAGGAGCGGCGATCGGGCGATCGAACGGTCCGTGACTCGAGTCGGAGCCGCCGCCGCCCGACGCGCTGCAGAACGAACGAGTCGTGGCGCAAAAAACGCGAAAAGCCGAAAGGCACGAGAAGACGAGCACGCGAGGACGACGGCCGATCGAGAGAACGAAGGTGAGAACGAAAACGAGAACGGGAGCCGAACGGCTACTGAAACATTCCCGTCTGTACTTGCTGGTGCTGTTGGCCCTGTTCCTCAGCCATCTGCTGGTACTGCTGGGCGACCTGTTGCATCCGTTGTTGGATCTCGTCGGCCTGCTCGTCCAGCGCGGCCGTGTCGATTTCGAAGTCGACGAGGGGCTCGAGCGCGTTCTCGATTACCGATTTGGCGGCCTGCGGATCCGGGAGGAACGGATGAGACCGGACGATCAGCAGGGCTGCGGGGACGTCGGCCTGGTAGCACTCGCGGACCAGCGAGCCAGTGATGCCGCCGACCAGTCCCCGTTCGTCGGGGACAGTAATGCCAGCATCGCGCAGATCAGCGCGAATCTCGTCGGTCGTCGCGACGCCAGTCACGTCGCCAATCTCCTCCTCGGACTGCGCCGGCGCGCCTGCGAGGAAGATCGCCCGGCCGAAGTCGTCGGCCAGTTCCTCGAGGACGCACCGCGAGAGAGGTTCGAACGCCGGCTCCGGGAGCGCGAGGTCGCTCTCGAGGGTCATCACGGCCGGATCGTCACCAGCGTAGACCCGGACCAGATCCTGAACGAGGCCGTCCTCGAAGGTCACGACCGGCGGGAACTCGTCCGACGCGACGTTCCCGTAGTGCTCGAGGCCGAGCTGGTCGGTGACCTGATCGACGGCGATGGCTGCGACGAGCCCGTGTCCTGGGAGCCCCTCGATCAGCGTCGGAGTCTCCGCGGAGACGTCTGCAACCTGTTCGAACGATGCGGATGGGGTCTGGTCGGCCATGTGTGAGCGGAGCTACAACATCGGAGAGTAAGATAGTATGGCTGGGTCCCGATTCATCAACAGGTCCGCCGGGAGAGACCGATCGGACAGCGATCCGTCTTAGTGCAGACGCGTGGACTCGTCCTCCAGTTCGAACTCGAACGCCCGCTCGTGGATCGACAGGCCGTCCTCGTCGTCGGGTCGCCAACTGGTCCCCTCACGGTCAAGGAGCTTGATCGCGGCACAGCGAACGCATCGGAGCGGGTAAACCGGACTGATGTCTTCCGTAACGACGACCTCGTGGTTCCACGGGTGGTGCCAGTCGTGGCCGTACAGCCGGCATTGCCAGTTGACGTTCAGGGGAGCCATACAGTAGGATACGGACTCACGGGTAGTAAGTCGCTCGCCGACCGACGATTGGTGGGTGACTGGGGCTATTTCACTTCGAGCATTGTAGGGGCCCCTGATGTACGAGACGATCCTCGTCCCGACCGACGGGAGTACGGTGGCAGCAGACGCTGGAGACTACGCGATCCGACTTGCAGAGCGATTCGGCGCGACGCTCCACGTGCTCTCAGTCCTCGAGCAGGGACTCGTCGGCGGCGACGACGAAGACGAGGGCGAACGAGCGGTCGAGGAACTGGCCGAGCGAGCGAGCGATCGCGGCCTCGAGGTGACGACGGAACTTCGCGAGCAGGAAGACAACGTCCACGAAGAGATCCTCACGGCGGCCGACGACCACGACGCCGATCTGATTACGATGGGGACGACCGGCCGCAGCGGTCTCGGTCGATTCCTGCTGGGCAGCGTCGCCGAACAGACGCTCCAAGAGTCGACGATCCCGGTTGTGACCGTTCACGAGGAGACTACTCTCGAGGGCGAGTTCGAGCGCATTCTGGTCCCCACCGACAGGAGCCACAGCGCGACGACGGCACTCGAGCACAGTATCGATCTCGCGGTCGAGACTGGCGCACGGCTCCACGTCGTCCACGTCAGTGACGAGGAGACCGTCGACGGAACCGAAACGTTCGACGTTGCGGAGACGACTGCGGACGGCGACGATACCGACGAATTCGACCTCGATCCGATCGACGACGCGCTCGAGCGACTACGCGAGTCACCGCTGGAGACCGTCGACGTGTCGGTGCCCGACGGTCGCGTCGACCAGCAGATTCTGGCAATAGCAGCCACGTACGACGCTGACTGCATCGTGATGGGGACCCACGGCGAGACCGGCCTGCGGCGGTATCTCCTCGGGGGTTCGACCGAGCGGGTCGTCCGTTTCGCCGGCGTACCGGTGATCGGCATTAGCGCACCGCGTGCCGAGACCGCGACCGTCGAGTATCTCGACTATCAGGTCGTCGACGAACGCGGGTGGTCGCTCGAGGATGACCACCTCCTCGAGCGTGCCGCAGACGCGGATCTCGACACAGAGGCCCACGGTACGTTCGAGGTGGCACGCGACGAGTACGTCCTCGACGCCGCCGAGGCAGCCGGTCACGCCTGGCCGTTTCACTGCCGGGCCGGCGGCTGCGTGAACTGTACTGCTGTGGTGCTCGAGGGGGACCTCGAGATGGACGTCCAGCGGAGCCTCTCCGAGGAAGAGGTAGAAGAGAGAGGATTTCGATTGACCTGTGTCGGCACGCCAGCAAGTGACTCTATCGAGTTGGTCTACGGTGCGAAACACCTCGACGAGTTGCGAGACCGAGTCATCTAGAGTTCCAGACCGGGACTAGCTTTATTTGAGCGATCGATGTCCGTGTAGTCATAAGTACGTGACACGAAGAGACAATGACAGCAGACACCAATAACGAACTCACCCATCATCTGGGTGTAGCGGTCGGAAGCATCGTCATTGCAGTCCTGCTGTGGGGAGTCGGCTACCGCGGACAGCGAGTTGTCGCCGCCATCCCCTTCTTCATTCTGTTTGTCGTAATGATCATCGGGCCGTTGGTTCGTATCCGGCCGTCGATCAGGCGTCGGTTTTCCGGGAACTTCCCCGTGAACTGGCGGTCGGAACTCGGCATCTGGTTTGCCATCTGGTCCGTGATCCACGTCCTGTTCGTGTTCGCTGCGCGCGACTGGGACGTCGTCGGCTATCTCGTCGACATGAGTCCCTGGGCGTTCGGTGCCTTCGTGGCCGTCCTCATCGCGATCGCTCTGGCCTTCACGTCAAACAACATAGCCTACGACTACCTCGGTCCGAAAGCCTGGAAGTGGCACCAGAGCCACGGCACGTACGTGATCTTCTGGCTCGTGGCCGTCCACGGCTACGACCGGGCGTACCTCCGCCCGTACGAGGAGCTGGGCTTCCCATCGGACGATCCGCTCCACCTGCTCTACCTCGCGATGATCGTCGTGGTCGTCCTGCTCCACGTGGTCGCGTTTGCGGCGGTCGTTTCCGAATATCGGAAGACCGGCGAGTATCCGCCGGATCTATGATCGATCGAATTGCTATACCGATCTCCGGTCCCAACAGCTGCCCCGGTCGCGGTCGGACCGGAACTACCGGGTAATAAACCGTCTCAATACCGCTCGAAGTACCGATCCTGAACCTTCACGAAGATCGCCATCAGTAGTGCGAAGACGATCGCTGCGACGGCGATCTGGGCCCAGTGAACCAGTGCCAGCGGTTCGACGTCGAACAGGAGCTGACCAGTCGACGTGTAGAGCACGAGCAGTTGGAGTGTGATCGCGATGGCGACGGCGAGTACGAGCCAGTTGTTCGAGAACAGGCCGAGTCCGTACCGGTAGCGGATCGCCTGAATGCGGACGATTTCGAAGACGACGAAGCCGGTAAACACCATCGTCTGGGCGAGGTCTCGACCCACCTCGTAATCGGGGCTCCAGCCGAGGATCGCCCCGGTAACGTCGTACCCCGGGATCACCTCCCCGTAGAAGTTGAGCGTGAAAAGCGGGAGCAGACAGACCGTCATGAACAGCGCGATGCCGACGATGGAAGTGACGATCCGCTCCGTGATCACGCCTTCCTCGGGCGGGCGCGGGTCCCGTTCCATAACGTCGGAAGCAGCCGGATCGACGCCCATCGTGAGCGCGGGAATGCCATCGGTCACGACGTTGATCCAGAGCACCTGGATCGGTGTGATAACGAGGCCGAGTCCCGCCAACGTCCCCGAGAAGATCATCGTCACCTCACCGCCGTTGCCCGACAGCAGGTAGTTGACGAACTTGCGGACGTTGTCGAAGATGCGGCGGCCGCCCCTGACCGCGTCGCGGATCGTCGCGAAGTTGTCGTCCAGCAGGACGATGTCGGAGGCCTGTTCGGTGACGTCGGTGCCGCGGATCCCCATCGCGACGCCGACGTCAGCGTTCTTGACTGCGGGGGCGTCGTTGACACCGTCGCCAGTCATCGCAACGGTGTGGCCTTTGTCCTGGAGTGTCTGGAGGATCCGTGTCTTGTGCTCGGGTGACGTTCGTGCGAAGATATCGACATCGTCGACCACGTCGCGAAGTTCTTCGTCGCTCATCGCCTCGAGATCGGAACCCGTAATCACCGTCGCCGAACGGAGCCCGACCTCCTTGCCGACCGCCCGGGCGGTAACGGCGTTGTCGCCGGTGATCATGACGACGTTGATGCCGGCGTCGAGACACCCCGCGAGTGCGTCGGGGACCTCGGGGCGGGGCGGGTCGAGCATCCCTTGCAGGCCGAGAAAGACCATCCCCTGCTCTATGCCTTCGTCGGGATCGGTCGCCTGCGAGTCGGGAACGTCGGGCCGATAGGCAAAGCCCATCACGCGCAGGGCGTCTTCGGCGAACGCCTCGTTTCTGTGCTCGAGTTCGTCACGGCGCTTGTCGGTCAACTCGACGACGTCGCCGTCGACAAGTTCGCGGTCACAGCGCTCGATGACCGTTTCGGGTGCGCCTTTCATGTAGGCGGCCGTCCCCCCGTCGGGGGTCTCGTGAACGGTCGTCATCCGTTTGCGCGCGGAGGTGAAGTCGACCTCGCCGGTCCGGGGATACGCCGTGGCGATTTCCTCGTGATCGAAGCCGGCCTTCTGGGCGGCGACGAACAGTGCGATCTCGGTCGGGTCGCCGAGATACGTCCGCTCTTCGTTCCCGGCGTCGCCGGCGGCGTTCCCGTCGTCCTCCCCTTCGCGGGTGCCGACGTCGACGTTGTTACAGAGCATCCCGCAGCGCAGTACCTCGGCGACCCGGTCGGCGTCGACGGGGTCGTCGTCCTGAAGAAACTCGCCCTCGGTGTCGTAGCCGGTCCCGGTCACCTCGTAGGTCTCGCGGTTGGCGACGATCCGCTGGACCGTCATCTCCTCCTCGGTGAGCGTCCCGGTCTTGTCCGTACAGACGACGTCGACTGACCCCAGCGCCTCGACGATTGGCAGCCGGCGCACGAGTGCGTTCTTCTCGGCCATGCGCCGAGCCCCGAGCGCGAGCGAGAGCGTCACGACCGCCGGCAACCCCTCGGGAACCGCGGAGACGGCGATCCCGACCGCCGTCAGAAACACCTGCAGCGGCTGCGTGTCGCCAATCACCAGTTCGGTGATCGCGATGATCGAGACGATCCCGACGACCCCGAGCGCGATGAGTTTGCCCAGTCGGTCCATCTCGGCCTCGAACGGCGTGTCACGGTCCTCTGCCTCCTCGAGCGCCGTCGCGATCTGCCCGATCTCCGACTCGGGACCGGTCTCGACGACGACCGCCGTCCCGGAGCCGCGTTCGACGACGGTGTCCTTGTAGAGCATGTTCTCGCGCTCGGCCAGCGACGTCTCTTCCTCGATCTGGCCGACCTCCTTCGAGACGCCGACGCTTTCGCCAGTCAACGCCGCCTCGTCGACACTGAGGTTCGACTCCGCGACGATCCGGGCGTCGGCAGGGACGATGTCGCCGGATTCGACGAAGATGACGTCGCCGGGGACGACGTTGGTCGCGTCGATCTCGGTTTTCTCACCCTCGCGCCTGACCAGCGCGTGCGTCGTCGACATCTCCTTGAGCGCCTGGATGCTCTGTTCGGCGCGGTAATCCTGTAGAAAGCCGAAGACGGTGATGAACACGACGACGCCAGCGATGACGGCTGCGTCGATCGTGTGACCGACGACCGCCATTACAGCCGTGGCGACGATCAACACCCAGATCAGCGCTGGCTTGTACTGATCGACGAAGATCTGTAGCGGCGAAATGCCCTCCTCGCCTTCGATCTCGTTCGGCCCCTCGCGCTCGAGCCGCTCGCGTGCCTCGTCGGTCGACAGCCCCTCCTCGGTGGTCTCAAGGGTTTCGTACACGTCTTCGAGCGAACGTGCGTGCCAGTCGCTTTCGGATTCGATCTCGACTTCCTCGTAGTATTCCGAATACGCTGATCGTGCCACGGATATACTATTTTGGGCGCATAGGTTTCATCGAAATATGATAGATGGTCGATGGGTTGTCGGAACTGCTCTCGCGAGATCGATTACGGCCCGTCACCCGGTGGGTGAGAACGTGACGAGCTAGTCACCGTCGCGTTCCTCGGCTCCGACACCGACTCACTCGTCAGGTTCGACGCTGTCGCCGTCCCGGAGTTGACCCGTGAGCCAGACGCCGTCGTCGAATGTCGCGACGACGACCGGGGTGGCTCGTCGTCGGACTTCGGGATCGAACTGAAGATCGTCGTTTCTGCAGTTGCGGTCGACAGTTCCTGGGTCGGCGAGTCAGAGTGTTCGCCGAACTCGGTGCTGGCTATCCCAGCGATCTGGACTGTCATGCGCCCCCGCTACGACGATCCCGTATGTAAAGTCCCCTGCAACGAGTACCACCCCTGATCCATCACGTATCGTGACGTTCCGATTGCTAGTCTGATACGAACGTATTTGTAGTGGTTCGGCAGACTCGACGTGATGGTCAACAAGGACGGCATCTCGAGTGGTACCTCCGTCGAGGAGATGGAACTCGAGGAGTGGGAGGCGGTGGTCGAGACCATCCTCGACCGCGTTATGCACGGAACGAAAGCAGCCCTGCCCTATCTCAAGGCAAGCAAGGACGTCATCACGGGCGCGAACATTTCGATCGACGGCGGGTGGACAGCGTTGTGAGACAAAACGAGGATGCGAGTGGGTTCACCGAGGGCACCCCGTGGAAGCTATTATGGGGTCGTTCGTCGTAGTCTCGCTCATGACCGATCATATCCTAGTTCCGTACGACGGGTCGGAGCCGGCCGAACACGCGCTCGAGTACGCTCTGGAAATGTTTTCCAACGCCGACGTGACAGCCCTCTACGTCGTGCCGACGCCCGAAGGCTACTGGGGTTCGTTCGACGGGCCGGAGGAACGCGTACCCAACGCCGAGAAAGCTCGCGAGCGCGGCGAGGAGATACTCGAGGAGGCGACGGACGTGTCGGACGAGTACGACGCCGAGATCGATACGGCGGTTCGACTCGGGACGCCGGATCACGAGATCGTCGCCTACGCGGAAGACGAGGCGGTCGAGACGATCGTAATGGGGAGTCACGGCCGGGAGGGCATCGAGCGCGTATTGCTCGGCAGCGTCGCAGAGAACGTCGTGCAACGCGCGCCGGTCTCGGTGATGGTCGTCCGATAAATCGGTGACTCGAGACGTGCCGGAGCCGCCGTCTGCAGTGCTGGTGGGCGTCGACGGCAGCGACGCCGCTCGCGCAGCACTGGAGCGAGGGCTAGCGATCGCCGCGCGCACCGACGCCACCGTCCACCTGCTCGCGGTCGTCGATTCCAGTGCGGCCCCGCTCCGATTCGACGTTGCAACCGTCGCCGAACTCGAGCGTGCGAAACGGAACCTCCTCGAGACAGCCCGGGACGTGGCCGATGGCGAAGGTGTCGAGGTGACCGGTGCCGTCCGGCGGGGGCGGCCCGCACGAGAGATCGTCCGCTACGCGACTGCTCACGACGTCGATCTCATCGTCGTCGGTCGAACAGGGCTGCGAGGAGTCGCCGCCCCGTTGCTCGGGAGTACCGCCGACCGGGTTCTCAGGCGAGCATCAGTCCCCGTGATCGTCGTCCCGCCGCCGACCGACGACTGATACGGGTGCTGTACCGATGTACCGGCGCACCCGCGACCCAGGCGGCGGATGCGCCGAAATGATGCACAGTAGTCCCTACGAGACGGATTGCTGAACGTCTGCCGTGGAGCCCGCGAACAGACCGTGGACGACCCATTGGAACTGACAGGTGGCTTTACCATGCCGCTCGTCCTATCCGATGGTATGTCGCGAACGATCCTCGTCGCTTACGACGGCTCCGAGCACGCACAGCAAGCGCTCGAGTACGCCCTCGAGACCTTCACCGGCGAGCGGATCGTCCTCTTTCACGCGATCGATCCGTTCGCCAGAGTGACCGAAGACGACGACACGGAACTAACGCCGCTGAGCGAAGCGTGGCTCGAGGATCGACGCGACGCCGCCGAGGAGTTACTCGAGCAAGCGATCGACGGCGTCGAGACGGGAGACGCCCAGGTCGAGATCGATACGGGCGTCGGATCGCCGCCGCAGACGATCGTCGCTGCGGCAGCGGAGATCGACATCGACGGAATCGTCCTCGGGACCCGGGGCCGAACCGGTGCCGGCGGCGCACAACTCGGCAGTGCCGCCGACACCGTCGTCAAACGCGCCAACGTTCCGGTGACGGTCGTCAGGTGACTCCCTGCGCCGTGGCCCGTTACCACACCACGTGTTAGTCCAACGGAAATCACGTACATGTTCTTCACAGGCGCACGTGAGTTCCCCTACAGCTTCGGGCCCGGCGACTGTATCAGTCACCCAATAGTTATCCCCGGGTCGTAGAAGCATGGTGGCCACAGCGGGTACGACGCCCCGTCTTTCGCCCCGATCACGTCCTGGCCCCACGAGACCGGGGACTGATCGACGAGTCGTCCCTCGCCTCGAGACAGGCAGCCCAGTCGGACGGTTTGCCGTCGGTCAGTTCCAGCGCACCCGCGACCCGGGCAGTGGGTGTGCCGGTCCATCGGGACAGGAATCCGTCTCATACCATCGCTTCGTCGCCGACGTCCGGGTTCTCCTCGACGAACGCGACCAGCCGATCGACGTAGGACTCGAACGGCGGGACCTCAAGCCCGCTGCCTGCGAGGGCCCGTTTCGTCGCCGGGCAGGCGTACCGCGTCGGGTGATCCAGGTACTCGAGCGTCTCCGGTTCGACCGACGTACCCGAGTCCTCGAGTTGCTCGAGGACCCGCCGGGCGAGCAGCTTCGGCGTCGGAACCGACACGACGCGATGGCCAGCCGCGGCGGCCAGGGCGTCGACGAAGTCCGGGACCGATAGCGGGGTCGGATCGCACAGCTGGTACACCTCGCCGACCGAGGATTCGCGGTCGCTCAGGTACGCGATGGCGTCGACGACGTAATCCCGCGGGACGACGTTCAACTCGGCGTCGCTCGAGCCCGGCAGGGAGAACGTGACCGAGAGCCACGACGGCTGGGTGCGAATCGACTCGAGCAGGTAGTAGGGGCCGTCGTACTTGTCGGTCTCGCCCGTCCAGCTGTCGCCGACGGTGATGGCCGGGCGGTAGATCGTCGCGGGCAGGCCCACGTCCATCCGGTCCTGGACGGCGACCTCGGCGCGGTACTTGGTCTCCTCGTAGTGGTTGTTGAACGACTGGCCCTCCTGCAGGTGGTCCTCGGTGAACACGCCGTCGTACCGGCCGCTGACGTAACAGGTGCTGACGTAGTGGAACTGCTCGAGGTCGACGTCCTCGGCGAAGTCGAGGACGTGTTCGGTCCCCCCGACGTTGACCGCCTCCGCCAGGTCGCGGTCGACGCCGAGGTCGTAGACGGCTGCGAGGTGGTAGACCTCGCTGACACCCTCGAGGTCAGCGGAGTCCTCGAGTCCCAGATCCGGTTCCGTGATATCACCCTCGTGGAGACTGATCGCGTCCTCTCGGTCGACGCCGTCGAGGCCATCGGCGATCTCCCGAGCTCGCTCCCGTGCCGTCTCGAGGTATTTCGGCTGGACCAGACAGGCGACCGGCCCGTCGCCGCGCGCGAGGACGCGCTCGAGCAGCGCCGAGCCCAGGAAGCCGGGGAAGCCGGTGAAAAAGACCTGTGGGTCGCTCACGGCAACCACTTCCGGAGACGGCGCTGGAGCGCCGTCGTTCCCGCCATGATGCGAGCGAACCAGCGTGGCGAGACGCCTGGCGGAGCGTCGATCGGTCCGATTCGCGAGGTCGCGATCGTTTTCGCGTCGACGTAACGCCTGAGGCCTTCGGGGCCGTGACGCCGCCCGAGTCCGGAGTCGCCGACCCCACCCATCGGCGCGTCGATGGCCGCCCAGCCGACCGTGTAGGGGTCGTTGACACAGACCGTCCCACAGTCGATCTCGCGTGCGATCTCGCGGCCTCGGTCCCGGTCCGTCGTCCAGACGCTGGCGTTGAGGCCGTACTCGGAGTCGTTGGCCCGCTCGATCGCCTCCTCGGTATCGGCGACCGGGTGGACGGTGACGACCGGCCCGAACGTCTCCTCGCAGGCGAGCTTCGCATCCGGTTCGACGTCGGTCAGGATCGTCGGCTCGTACCAGAAGGGGCCGACGTCCGGCCGTGCGCGGCCGCCCGAGAGCACCGACGCGCCGTCATCGACTGCCGACTCCACGTACTCTCGAACGGTCTCGAGGTGATCCCCGTCGATAAGCGAGCCGACGTCGGGCCCGTAGTCGAAGGCGTGGCCGAGACGGATCTTCCGCGTCGCGCCGACGAAGGCCTCGAGGAACGCCTCGTAGCGGGCCTCGTGGACGTAGATCCGCTCGGGCGCGAGACAGAGCTGTCCGGCGTTGGTGAACGCGCCCTTGACCGCGCCGCGGGCAGCGGTTTCGACGTCGGCGTCCTCGAGGACGACCATCGGGTTCTTGCCGCCGAGTTCGAACGAGCAGCCGATCAGGTTGCGACCCGCCTGTTCGGCTACCGTTCGCCCGGTTTCGGTACCGCCCGTGAAGGCGACGTAGTCGACGGCGTCGATCAGCGCCGGGCCGACCGTCGCTCCCTCGCCGGTGACGATCCCGAAGAGGCCGTCCGGCAGTCCGGCTTCGGAAAGCAGGTCGGCCAGCGCGAGCGCGATAAACGGCGTTCGTTCGTCCGGTTTGCAGACGACGGCATTGCCCGCGAGCAGCGCCGGAATGGTGTCGGTCATCGCGAGCGTCAGCGGGTAGTTCCACGGCGAGATCACGCCGACGACCCCGAGGGGATCGTAGCTGACGGTCGCGTCCGACGCGAGGGGAATCGCCCCCGACCGGCTTTCGTCGGCGAGCATCGACGGCCCCTCGTCGGCGTAGTACGAACACGTCAGCGGGACGTCGAGCACCTCCTCGAGGGCGTGGTGGCGGGCTTTCCCCGTCTCGAGTTGCACGACGTCGAGCAGCCACTCCCGGTACTCGGCGACGAGGTCGCCGAAGCGCTCGATCACCGCGGCGCGCTCGGCGACGGAGCGGGACGCCCAGTTCGATTGCGCTCGGCGCGCCCGCTCGACGGCAGTCGTGACGTCGGTCGCCGTACACGCTGGGACGGAGCCGATCGGCTCGTCCGTGATCGGCGTCCGAACGGTGATCTCGTCTTGGTTACCGGTCGTCCGGACGCGAGCCGAGAGAGTCTCGAGCGTGTCACCCGATACGCCCGCATCCTCGAGCGTCCCGACAGTCGTCTGTGGTGACATAGGCGATTCATCGATCCCCAGACACCTGTAGGTTCGCCACCCACCCCTCCAGTCTCGGTCCGTCAGTGTCTCCAAACTCGGGATCTCGGGTGCCTGTTCCTCGAACCGATCGTTCCACAATCCTGCAGTTCTCTCCACACCTTTATGTCCCGTGTTGACACACTGGAGCCTGTATCGGACGGACGATCGACCAGCTGGGACAACGACACATCATGAACTACAAGGAATTCGTTGGTCAAGTACAGCACCGACTCGAGTACGCGGAGTTCGGCCAGGCCGTCCGGGCGACGCGAGCGGTTCTGACGACGCTCGGCGAACGACTCCAGGAGGGAGAAGCGACCGACATCGCGAGCCCCCTCCCGATGGAGATCGACCGCTACCTTACCGAGGCCGAACACGGTCAGCGCTTCGATTATCAGGAGTTCCTCGACCGGGTTGCCGAACGGGAGGGCGTCGACCGGTCCGATGCCAACTACCACTCCCAGCAGCTCCTGGCCGTCGTCGCGGATGTCGTGCCACCGGGCAACATCGAGAAGGTGGATGGACAGCTTCCCGAAGACTTCGACGGATTGTTCGAGTTGATCGACGACCCGGAGTCGTAACCCGGACGGTAGCGACCGATCGCGACCGGGAGAGGCAGACCCAGCCGGAGCATCGCGACCGGAGTGAGCCGACCCACTCACGCCGGTCCGGCTTCCCGCCGGGCCCGATCGCATCCGTACAACGGTCGAAAGCGGCCGCTCGAGACTGGTACGACGCTATTAGCGATCAGTACGACGTCTTCGCCGACCCGTTCGAGGCGTCGACCCGATCGCGCGGGCTGGACCTGCTCGCGGCGACCCCCGGCGAGCGCGTCCTCGACGTCGGCTGTGGAACGGGCCAGGCCCTCCTCGAGCTTTCGCGGGCGGTCGGCCCCGAAGGAGCTGCAGTCGGCCTCGACATCGCACCGGGGATGTGTCGTACTACGCGCCAGCGGCTCACGAACGGCGGTCACGAACCGCTCGTCGTTCAGGGCGACGCGGCGTCGCTCCCGTTCCCGGACGACCGGTTCGACGCTGTCTTCGCGAGTTTCGTGCTCGAACTTCTCGACACGCCCGAGATCGGATCGGCGCTGCGAGAGTGGTACCGCGTGCTCGACCCGAACGGGAGACTCTGTGTCGTCTCGCTGTCCAGACGCCGCGCTGGCCCCCTGACGTGGCTCTACGAGGCGATCCACGATCGCTGGCCGACGTACGTCGACTGCCGGCCGATCTACCTTCGGGAGACACTGCTCGAGACCGGCTTCGCGGTTCGGGACCACCGGACGACGGACATTTGTGGGCTTCCAGTCGAAGTAGCGCTGTGCGAGCCGGGATCGTCGAGAGAGCGATTCGGCTGAGAGCGCTCCAACGGACAGGAATAGCTATTTCGGGCTCCCTGTGGTACGCGGTATTCCGAGTGACTCCGTGATCAGTATGGCACGCTACTCGCGATATGGGCGATACGTGGCCGCGTTCGCGATCGGCGTTCACGGACTGATCCACTTTCTCGGGATCGGCGTGTACTTCGAACTGGCCGAGTTCGCCGACCTCCCCTACAAGACGACCCTCGCTGGGGGTGCGATCGACGTCGGCTCCGTCGGCATCCGGATCTTCGCCGTGGCGACTGCCGTCGCCGGTTTCGGGTTCGTCGTCGCAGCGGTGGCGCTGCTGGGAAACTGGCGCCGGTGGCGGCAGTTGCTGCTCGCGGTGACGTTGCTGTCGGTCGTCCTGACGGCACTGGACTGGACGGTCGCGTCCATGGGCGTACTGGCCAACCTGGCGATTCTGTTCGCTTTGCTCGCCGAACGGTACGCGTGAGTCTCGAGCGGTTAGCTCGTCGGATCGCCACGCACGAGGGTAACCGTCCGCGGTGATCGACGTGCGACTCGCTCGGCGACGGTCCCCGTGACCAGGCGTGCAGCTAGCGACCGGCCGTGGCTCCCCATGACGATCTGATCGAATTCATCGTTTACGGCAGTGTCGACGATGGCCTTTGCAGGGGCTTCGTTCCCGGTCGCCGTCTCGATCGTCGCGTCGTACTCGTCGGTCACCGCGCGAGCCGTCTCGAAGACCGCCGCGGCGCGGGCCTCACGCTCGTCGAGGATGTCGACCAGATAGGTGCCCTCGACCTCCTCCCGGGGCCGATCGAACGGCAGCGAGAGCGCGTGCAAGACCGTGTAATTCGCCTCGGGAAACGCTTCGAGAGCGAACGACAGCGCCGCCCGAGCTTGCTCCGAGCGATCCATCGGGACCAGCACGTCACCGGGGAGGTCCCGATCCTGGATCGCCGCCCGTGATTCGGGGACGATCGTCGTCGAAACCGGGGCCCGACGGACGACGGCCTCGCTCACGCGTCCGAGGAAGGGCCGGGAGATCGGTGACTCACCGTGACTTCCCATGACGACGTGATCGACGTCGGTGTTGGTGAGGCCGAGGATCTCCGTATGTGGTGTGCCGGTCCGGCGGGACGTCTGCATTTGACAGTCGTAGTCGGCCGCGTACTCGGTCGCCTGCTCGAGCACCCGCTGTGCGTAGGCTTCGGCGCGCTCGTCGGCCGAATCGGGGCCGCCCGCAGTCGCCTCGTGGTCGTGTTCGGGGTCAACGACGTAGAGCGCAGTGGTCGTAACGTCGGGAAACGACGCGAAGCAGTACTCCAGTCCGGCAAAGGCGTGATCCGATCCGTCGATCGGAACAAGAACGTGTTTTGGCATGGGTTGATCTGTGCGTACTGCGTGGCGAGTTCTGGCCGTGAGAGCTACTACAGCGATGCAAATAAAGGCACCTCGCCGGCGTACCGGCCAGTGCAATCCGTGCGGCTGTGTGCAGTCCATCCCGAGTCACGGAGGGTGACTGGCCTCGCCGTCGGTGATCGGCGAAAATCATGCGTCGTCGACGGTGCCGAATCATACGTACTCGAGGACTGGTCGGTCCGTCAGGAGATGTGGGCGATCGATATTCCGACGGTCGACATGTTCGACCGGCCGCGCAAGGAAATTGTCTTTTACGATTATCGACTCGATCTGGAGACGCTGACTGGCCGAAAGAGCGTTCCCAAGTGAACAGATTCCGTTCGGTCCGACAGTTCGGGGCGAAACACGACGTTGCTACAGTGGGCGCCAAACGGGTCGACGAAGTCGCTTGCTTCTCGATGGATACAACTAGGAGTGACGTAGTATGTACGTCCATCACATTATCAATAGGCTAATAATTATTCATCGGGCCCTCGTACAACGGAAGTATGGGATCATCGAGACCCAACGTCCTCTTGATTCACGGGCACGATATTGGCCGGTACCTGGGCTGCTACGGCGTCGATATCGAGACGCCGAACATCGACGCACTCGCAGCTGATGGTGCGCTGTTCGAACGCCACTTCGCGACCGCGCCACAGTGTTCGCCCAGCCGCGGGAGCCTCATGACCGGCCGCGTTCCCCACGTCAACGGCCTCATGGGTCTCGCCCACGGCAACTGGGAACTCCACGACGACGAACGAATCCTTCCCCAGTATCTCAGCGACGCCGGCTACGAAACACACCTGTTTGGACTCCAGCATATAACACAGGATACGGATCGCCTCGAGTACGATCGCGTCCACTCCGAAGGGAACCTCTACCCGGGCGTCTCGCCGGCGGTCCACCAGGCGAACCGAGCCCGTAACGTGGCGTCGGTCGTCTCGTCGTTCTTGGACGCCTCGGGATACGAGGAGCCGCTTTTCGCGTCGATCGGCTTCTTCGAGTGCCATCGGGCCGAAGAAGACGACGGACGATTCGGGTTCGACGCCGACTACTACGGAGGCGACGATCCAGACGACGTCCGTCCGCTTCCGTATCTGCCGGACAGACGGGGCCTTCGTCACGATCTCGGCGAAATGCACGGAATGATGTACGCGTTCGACGCGGGCGTTGGGACGATTCTCGAGGCGGTAGCCGAGAACGGGCTGGAGGAGGACACGCTCGTTCTCGTGACGACCGAACACGGGATCGCGTTCCCGCGTGCGAAGGGAACGTGCTACGACGCGGGAATCGAGGCGGCGCTCGTGATGCGGTACCCTGATGTTATCGACCCCAACCAACGGTACGACGAACTCGTCAGTAACGTCGACGTCTTGCCGACGATCCTCGACCTCGTCGGTGTGGAGGTTCCCGATGCGGTCGACGGTCGGAGCGTCGCCGGGCTGATCTCCGACCGTGGGGAGGGTTCCCCTGACCGTGGGGACACCTCCGCTGAGAGTGAGGGCACCTCCGCTGACCGTGGGGACGCCTATACGGAACGTGACCGAATCTTCGCCGAGATGACCTGGCACGATATGTACAACCCGGTCCGAGCCATCCGTACTGATCGATACAAGTACATACGAAGCTTCTGGCACCTCCCAACCGTCTACCTGCCCGCCGACGTGTTCGCGAGCGAATCCGGCCGCGAGGTTCGTGAAACAGATGGTGTTCCGCTGCGTCGGTACGAGGAGTTGTACGACCTCCGTGATGCGCCCCAGGAAGACGACAACGTCGTCTACGAACCCCGCTATCAGGACGTCCGGCAGGAACTCTCTCGAGAACTGTACGAGTGGATGGACGACACCGACGATCCGCTCCTCGAGGGACCCGTCCTGCCTGGCGACTACGACGATATTCAATCGTGGCCACACGAGTCGTCGTAGTCGACGCTCGGTCGAGCATCGTTCCCCAACCGGCAGCAGTTGTCTGTGACACGTTTGCTACGGGTCACCAGGCCCCGATTTATCGCGGTCGTTGGCGACGGCGAGTTCGAGGACGAAACTCGAGGAGGAGACGATATCACCGATGCCGACCGTTCCCGCGGGTTCCTCGACGACGCGGTTGGGGCAAGCGGCGACCGTCGGGGTCGAGAGGACACCGTCCTCGGCCGTTTCGTCGAGGTGGTCCGCGAGAAGGGAAATCGCCTCCCGGCCCTTCGCTGAAGGCTCGTACTCCAGGCCGGTTTCGAGATCCGCCGGTGACGAGATGTCGCCCAGTGATGCCTTCGTCGCCGCGTTGACGGCCGAAAACTCGAGACCGCGTGCGACCGCTTCCGGGTGGGGATACGACGACATGACGGCGAGGTGGTACTCCATCGCGTGTAACTGAATGCACCCGACGCCGAGTTCGTCTCGGATCGCATCGAGCATGCGATAGTGCGTGAGGATTTCCTCTGGTTCGAACGGCGTCGCTTCTGTAGGGGGCGTCTCGACTGCTTCGAGTTCGGCGTCGTCGTGCAGAAGAGTGAGTTCGTGTGTATCCGCGCCGACGACGTCGGCCTCCGGAAGGATCCACTCGTACATACTCTCCCGGAGGGCTTCGTCGTGGGTCACGGCGTACTCGATGTGGACCTGGAGGCCGTCCTCGCTCCCGGACCGAAGCCGACGGATGACGTCTCGAGCGTGACGATGGGCCTGCTCGTAGCTCTCCTCGACGTGGTCGGGTGTGAGGTTGTGATAGCCGGCGAGCAGCGCCCCGTCGACGACGGCTCCGACCTGATCGACGTGGGCGTCGAGATCGCCGGCGACGAGGTCGAACTCCGGAGGCCGGGAGGCCGCGATGAATCGCGTGTCTTCGGTCGCACGGGCGCCGAACAACTCGTCGTCGACGCGAAATTCGAACACCCAGTTGATCTTCGTCCGCTCCGTGTTGATCGCCTCGTCCAACGGAACGAACTCGACCTCGCCGTTCTCGACCTTCGGATACTCCACAGTATCGGAGTGGTCGAACATCGAGAGCTGGCGATCAGAGAGCAGGTACGTGTACGTAACCGGCGACGCACCGAGCGCGGAGACGAGATTGGTCATGATGCCCGTCTGACCACCCATCTGCTGACTATCGGGCTCGAACTCCGCCTCGAGCGTGGCCGAAAATTCGTCCGTCATCGCGACTTCGTCACCCCGCCCGGCCGCCATCGTGTGCGTGATCGCCGTCGCGAGGTCCCGTTTCGATGCGAGTGGGCTCGGCGGGTGGCGCTCGCCGGGGTCGGACGGTCGGTCGAGGAACGCCTCGAGGTCCTCGTCGACCCGAACGATCGCATCGACGTTTGCGTTGTACGCGACGAACACCGATAGCCCCTCCAGTGCTCGGATATCTGCCTCTAACTGGGAGTGCTCGTCCACCATGGTAGGGGTGCTCCCAGCCCCAGCGAGTTAATGGTATGCGTGTCTCGTCGATACTTCCCAGCAGTTATCCCGAGTCCGGGGCGAGCGCGGCCTCGAGGCGGTCGATCAACTCGGCATTGCCGACGTGAAGTGGCACTCGATCGTGTAGATCGGTCGGCTCGACCTCGAGAAGTGATTTGTTCCCGTCGGAGGAGCGTCCACCGGCCGTCTCGATGACGTATCCGATCGGGTTTCCTTCGAACTGAAGGCGTAGTTTTCCCTCGGGGCTGTCCTCGAGGGCGGGGTAGGCGAAGATGCCGCCGTCGGTGAGGACCTGGTTGATGTCGTTGATCATCGCGCCGCTGTAGTGCATCTCGAGCCCGAGCGCTTCGTCCGTCTCGATCGTGCGGACGAACTCGTGGAACGCATCCGTCCAAGTTGGAACCCGGCCGCCAAACCCGTAGACGGCGGGATCCGCAGGAATCGTGACGTCGTCGCGGACGACGGTTCGTTCGCCGCCGGCGAGTTCGTACTCGGTAACGGTACCCTCGCGAGCCACCATCATGGTCGTGATCGGTCCGTAGAGGACGTATCCCGCCGCGACGAGGGCCGTTCCCTGAGCAGGAAGTTCCTCGTCGTAGATGCCGAACACCGTTCCCAGCGTGTTGTTCGAAGGCAAGTTCGACGTCCCGTCGACGGGATCGGCGGCAACGGCAAGATGGCCGGTACCGCAATCGACGATTTCGGCTCGCTCCTCGCTGGCGTACTGAGCGACGCCGTCGACCGACGATAGCCGATCGACGAGCAACTCGTCTGCGAAGAGGTCCGCCTCGAACTGCGTTTCGCCGCTGGGGTTCTCGTCGTCGGCCGTCACCCGGCGGCCGACCAGACCCTGATGAATTTCACTCGCTGTCCGAGCAATCGTCGCGAGGACAGTGTCAGTGGGGGAATTCGTGGCGTTCATGAGTTTACCTGTCGAGAACTGTGCCGCCGATCGGTTCCCCGGAGACGGTTCCGTCGAAGGCATCGAAGATCTGGGTCGGGTCCCCTCGTTGCCAGACGTTGCGGCCGACAGCGATCTCCGTTGTACCGGCGTCCATCACGGCTTCGACGGTCGCCAGATCGAGTTCTTCCCGGGAAGTTCACGAAATCGACCAGCCTATATCTGAAGCGATGATCCATCGCGGGAATCAGGGGTCGTCCATCACGGACGATAGGGGCCTCGTCGATCGGCATCATTTGCCGAGTTCTCCACCGAGGAGCTATATACTGTTTGTGGTGGGGTCGGAGATCGATTCGCCACTGGGCGTATCGAAGGCGAGTGGTTCCACCACCGCTCGTTCCAGAGCCAGGTGTGTCGAGGGCGGTGTCGATGATGAACCATCAGCGCGGCCGGTGGTCGGCAGTCGCCACTTGAGTCCGGTTTTGGTCCCTCTTGACGTGTTGCCACCCGTGTGGTCAACTCGACAGAACGATGGGAGAGGTGAGGAGCATCAGACGACGAAGAGTCGACGATAACTGACTACAGCAGACCGTCTGAAACCCTATCGTTAGACGATCCCCGGAACCGACACGAAAAACGCGTACGCAAGAATCGTCGAGATCGAGGGCCCGACGACCCACATCGTAACGTATCTGATGACGGCTTCCGGTTTGAAGAGCTCGTCCGCCTCGAGGACCTCCTCGGGTTCGTTCACGCCGATCGGCGCCAACTCCTCGATCGCGTCTTCGGCAGTCAATGCCCCCATCACCACCTCGGCGTCTGCCGTCTTCCTCGAGACTGCTTCGCGGGCAGCGATCGGTCTGCTTGCACGTCCCCAGCCGAGACCGACGATGGCGCCGACCGACGACAGGACGAGACTGATCGGAATCCCAATATAGGAGAGTGCGGTCGTAATCGAGGCAGCCGTGAACATGATGATCAGTGCGCCGAGCAACGGAATGTCGCTGATATCGCTCCCGACCGATTCCATCGTCCGCCGGGCGATCGTGAACCCACCCAGGCCGATCGCGGCCGTCGCCACGATGATTGCCGGTTCGGCTGCCAGCGTCCCCCCGCTAACGAGGGGCGCGGCGGCGTTCGGGACATTGCTCGCACCCGCACTGAACGCCATGTAACAACCGAGGACGACGACACCGGTCGTCCCAGCGATCTCTCGCCGGGTCGTGTTGGGCCCGAATGCGGGCGTCGGAAGCAGGCCCGACTCGTCGAGAACGAGGAGCGGCCCCGCCGAGTTCTCGATCTGGACACGACGACTGAGATTTGCGTAGACGTACCGGCCGACGATCGCACCGATCAAGAACGCGAAGATGGGTGTGAAGATCCACCACGAGAGGATCCAGGCGATGGTTTCGTAATCGAGCGTGTCCGTCGCCAGTCCAAGCCCTGCAATCGCCCCGACAGTCGTCATCGACGTTGGAACTGGCACGCCGAAGACGTTGGCGACGAGAATGCCCAGCCCGATAAAAAAGAGGACGGCGACCCCCGCCGTGAGCGAGATGTCGATCGTAATGATCCCTTCGCTCAGCGTCTCCATCACGTTCCGGCCGACGGTCCAGCCGCCCAAAAAAACGAATCCCGTCATGATGGTCGCCGCCGTCGTCTTGCCGATCAACCCCGCGCCCACGGCAGGTCCCCAGGCGATTCCGGTCGAGGATCCGCCGATGTTGAATCCGACGAAAACCGAGACGGCAACACCGATCACCAGGACGGACTCGACCATTTGCACATACTGGCGATACGAACGCCGAAATAGGTATTCTAGCGATCGATGAACGGGCCGGCCTGAATCACTACACGGGTGAAAGCTTTACCACGAGTGTCGTGGGAAGTCGCACCCGGGACCGCTCCAGATTCGCATGAGTACGAACCGACCAGCGATTCAGTCGACCGTGACACGGTATCGGCGTCGAACGCCGTCTGTCGGGGGCGAGACGAGCCGATGAAAGCCGTCGTTCTCGCCGGAGGCTACGCCACGCGATTGTGGCCGATCACGAGACAGCGACCGAAGATGTTCCTCCCGCTCGGAGGGACGACCGTCATCGAGCGAATCTACGACGAACTCGAGGGGGTAGATCGTATCGAAGAGGTCTACGTCAGCACGAACGAACGGTTCGCCCCTGACTTCGAGGCACAGCTGGCGGACGGTACCTACGAAAAACCGCAGCTCTCGATCGAGGAGACACGTGACGAGGACGAGAAACTCGGCGTTGTCGGCGCGCTCGCCCAACTGATCGACCGCGAAGACATCGACGACGATCTGCTGGTGATCGCCGGCGACAATATCTTCGATTTCGCGATCGAGGACTTGCTGGAGCATTACGAGCGAACCGACGCACCGACGATTGCCGCCTACGACGTCGGCTCACCGGAGCGGGCAACAGCGTACGGCGTCGTCGAACTCGAGGACGACCGCGTGGTCGACTTTCAGGAGAAAACCGACGAGCCACCTGGGACGCGTGTCTCGATCGGCTGCTACGTGTTTCCAGCGGAGACGCTCGAGCTCCTCCCGACATATCTCGAGGAAGGTAACGATCCCGACGAACCGGGCTGGTTCGTGCAGTGGCTCCAGTCACGGGAACCGACGTTCGCCTACACGTTCGACGGGACATGGTTCGACATCGGCACGCGCGAGAGTTATCTCGACGCCGTCGCCTGGACCCTCGACGGCGACTCGCACGTGGCCGACTCGGCAACACTCGAGGGCGCCTCGATCGGACCGAACGTTCACGTTATGGCGAACGCGACGCTCGTCGATACCGACGTCGAACGATCCGTGATTTTCCCGGACGTGACGTTGGAGGCGACCACCGTCCGCCGATCGATCGTCGACGAGGGCGCTCGTCTTGGGGCGTTCGACCTTCACGACGCGATGATTGGTGCGTACACACAGCTTCCTGGCGGGCCGCGAACGTGAATCGGTGATATCATCACGGCGAGTCGGCGCTTACCGGAACGCAAAACACCGGAATGTCAGCCTCTCGAACGACGTTTTCCGTGACGCTCCCGAGAAACCACTGGCCGATGCCGGTACGGCCGTGCGTGCCCATGACGATCATATCAACGTCGCGCTCGCTTGCGGACGTGAGTAATGATCAAGATAACTTTTGCAAATATGGACTGAGGAACTGGTCGATCCAGGACTTGGCAAATCCAAGTCGATCAGTAAGGGTGTTGAAGAGA
>NZ_RBZW01000056.1 GCF_006543045.1 Salinadaptatus halalkaliphilus
TGAACGTCAATCTGGCACATCTTGTCCTCAGTCGCTTGGATCGAGGCTACCCAGCCACGTCCTGCGAACTGATATTGAAGATGCAACAGGCTATGGGCCTTCGAAACTGGCAGTCGGGTTCGCTCGTCACCGACGGTGGCCGATGGCACCGTCTTCGTCGGGAGTCACGACAACAATCTCTACGCAGTGAATGCGGAAACGGGTAATCAACAGTGGGCCTTCGAAACCTACTTCCACGATATGGTTCGCTCGTCACCGACGGTGGCCGACGGCACCGTCTTCGTCGGGAGTGACGACGACAATCTCTACGCGGTGGATGCAGGTGTCGATGGCTCAAGTGAGGGCTCTCGTGTGATGCTTGGAACTCTGGGACACCACAGTGACTGGCGGTATGCCGGCCAGTCAATCGACATTCCTGCCTATGCGTTGTATACCTCGTGGGTTCGGAATAATTCCGGGCCGCTCGCCATCGGAGGAGTTGCGATCGGAGGCGTCGTTGGTGGTGGATACCTGATCAAACGGCGCCGGGCGAACCAGCAATCGGAGCAGAGATCTCCCAAAGAACCCAGTGGTGGGTCGTCTGCTACACCTGTTGGGCAGACAGACCAGCCGACAACCTCTATAGGGCAACCTGAAAGCGATAGCTTAGCGACGGTCGAACAGCTTCGAGCCGCGGCTGAAAATGCCCTCGAAACAGCTGATTCCGCAAGAGAGACCAACAACTTCGGTGAGGCCGCCGACGCCTACAGCAAGGCCCTCACTCACTATCAGACCGCTGTCGACAAACTTGACTCCGAGGCCACTGATACACACGAGGAACTCACGGAAGCAATCGAATCGACTCGGGAGAACTTCGAGCCGGTCAAAACGATCCACGAACAACGAACCGATATCGGCGAACTCCTAGAATCAGCCGAACGGAATTTTCAGGAGGGTATCAATGCTTTCGTCGAGAACAAACAGACATTCGCGCGGATTCGGTTCCGCCAAGCTCGAGATACCTTCCAAGAGACAATTGAAACAGTCGAAACAAGTGACACTGATTTGCTAACCACCCCTATTGAAGTAGTCGCGCAGCACGGCGGCGAACTCCCCTCGACGACTCTCACTGAGTTAGGGATAATCCCCGAGAAGATGGCAGCACCACTGGCCGACGCTGGCGTCGAAATGATAGCCGACCTAGAGACCAGCCACGAGCCTCCGTGGACACCCACTAACATCGAAGAACTGGTTGAGGATGGCGAAATCAGTGACGCGGTAGCAACCACTCTCACGCTACTATCGTGGTGGGACGGTGACGATAACTGTGAGTTCGGTGCAATCAGAGCAATCGAACAGCGACAGAAACAAGCTGCATACGGGTTTACTCACAGTTCGTAGCCGACTGCATCGAGAAGCTACTCTACTGCACACGCGAAGTGTGTCAATCTCGAGATCATTCTCTCAGCTTCTGTATAGTAACGGGCCAAAACTATGGATTGCTCTACTAATCACTATCAGTATCTCGGCTCGCGTCAGTATCGATGCTGAACCTGGTAGAAAGACCGCAAAAATCGGCGTTTCGACGCTATCGGAACGGGCCGCGCTCCGACGGCCGATCTACGACAAATTCTCGATGTTGGCGACGACTTCGTCGGCGTACTCGCTGGTGGCGAGTTTCTCGGCGTCCTCGAGCTGTCGTTCGAGGTCGTAGGTGACCTTCCCCGAGGAGATGGTTTCTTCGACGGCATCGCGGACGAGGTCGGCGGCGTCGGCCCAGCCGAGGTACTCGAGCATC
>NZ_RBZW01000057.1 GCF_006543045.1 Salinadaptatus halalkaliphilus
CATCTGTTCTAGTTTAACGCACCGAGGCATCCAAGGACATCGGACTAGAATCATCAGTAACTAGGAATGTGAGAATCCGGTGGATAGTGTGACTTACTCCCCACCGGATTCAGTGATTGTTGATCGGATTCAAAGAGCGTTTCCCTCTGATGAGTTGCGCGAGCGCGCTCGCGCAACGAATCTCGTCGAACGTGAACGGAAATTCGACGCTGTTGCGCTGTTCTACACGCTTTCACTTGGCTTTGCTGCTGGATCAGACCGATCTATACAGGCTTTTCTGGAACGGTTCGTTGAAATGTCTGACTGCGACGAACTCTCCTATGCAACTTTCCACGGGTGGTTCTCTCCACCGTTCGTCGCACTCCTTCGAGAAATTCTCGATGATGCCATCGAGAATCTCGATACCAAAAGTGCCGACCTTAGCGGACGTCTCGAACGCTTTCGAGACGTCCTCATCGTCGATGGGAGCATCGTTTCCCTCTATCAAGACGCCGCAGATGTGTACGCTGCAACCGGCGACGATCAGGCTGGTCTGAAACTTCACCTGACAGAATCACTCTCAACTGGCCTTCCAACACGATACCGGACAACTGACGCTAAAACCCAAGAACGGAGCCAGCTACCCACCGGCGAGTGGGTAGCTGGCGCACTCATCTTGCTCGATCTCGGCTTCTACGATTTCTGGTTGTTCGACCGCATCGACCAGAACAACGGCTGGTTCGTCTCCCGTGTGAAGGACGACGCAAACTTCGAAATCGTCGACGAACTCCGGACATGGCGAGGCAACAGTATCCCGCTCGAAGGAGAGTCGCTGCAGGACGTCCTTGACGACCTGCAGCGACAGGAAATCGATGTTCGCATCACCCTCTCGTTCGAGCGAAAGCGAGGGTCGTGCACCAGCACGACCCGAACGTTCCGACTGGTCGGCGTTTGGAACGAGGATACTGAGGAGTACCACCTCTATCTGACGAATCTCTCGAAAGACGACTATAGCGCGCCCGATATCGCACAGCTCTATCGGGCGCGCTGGGAGATCGAATTGCTGTTCAAGGAACTGAAATCGCGCTTCGGACTTGACGAGATCAACACGACCGATCCGTACGTCATCGAGGCACTGGTCATCATGGCCGCAATCTCGCTGCTGATGAGCCGTGTTATCGTCGATGAACTCCGGAAACTGGACGCAGAACAACGGGAAAGTGCCGACGACGCTGCGGCGTCGTCGCCGCAACTTCCTCGTCGACGATGTTCTCACGCTGTCGAACGCCATGCACACCTGATTCAGTTGTACGTGATGCTCGATTTAGGGTACGAACTCCCGGATTTAGATGAGTTGTTGCTGTGGGCTTCACGTGATCCAAATCCGCATCGTCCGAGATTACGTGAGCAGGTTGAGTCAGGCGAGTTCTGGTAACGAACTCGCCTGACGACCGGGGCAGCCCCTGTCTCAATAGCGGCAGCTCTGGAACGGCGACACACTCACAGCCGTGAGTGCGCCGCCTGGAAGGTATCACACGACGAATCCGTACTGACTGCTCCAGCAAACCCAGTCTCTTAGCCAATAGCTTCCCAATTAGGTACAGTCTCCGCTGAGATGCTACTTCACTCCGCCACTAAACTAGAACAGATG
>NZ_RBZW01000007.1 GCF_006543045.1 Salinadaptatus halalkaliphilus
TGTTCGTGGCATGGTTTACGTCAGGAATTTTCTGAGCACACTATAGAGGCGCTCTACGTAGATAAACCTAGCAGTTCAGGGCTGAAGGCACACTAGTCTAAGACTAGGTCCTTGAACCCCGTTTTCGGCGTCGGGCTTCTGCTTGGGAGCATCTTGAGGGCCCAACCACTTGTCTTGGAACCGGTCCAGCCAGGTGTGCATCTCTTCGTTATCCTCGTACCGTAACTCGACATGGGCAGCTGACAGAAGGATTAGGTCGATCAAAACGGCCGCTTCCGACAATTCGTCCTTAGGTTCGGCATCGTTCAGCCCCAAGTAGATCCAACAGAATAACCAATTGTACTTCTCCCGTAGATTCTATTCACTGATAGTATATTTAAGAAGTAATACTCTTATAGATCCTCAGTAGAGTATGTTAGTGTGATTGATCGTGGTTTTCTTTGGCGGGAACAGAAATTACCTCTCAGAGTAGATCCGATTCTAGACTGGGCTCCCTCTAAAAGTCGCATATTCCAGATAGTACATATGTCTGACAGTCATTTAGGGCTACAAAATTACACAACGCAGGATGGAGAAAAAGTTCGAATTCCATCATATAAACGTTTTATAAAGACTATCAAAGTGATCCAAGATTTGAATCCAGACCTCGTTATCCATACAGGAGACATATTCGATGAAAACCCTCTATTGAAGACAAAATTATATCACAGAACTAAGTTGAAGTTAAAAGAAATAGTCGACAGCAATATCGCCTTTTGTTATATAAGGGGGAATCATGATCCGTATCAGTCTGATGTGATCTTATCTGATCTCCTTCCACAATGGGACCATGTACACTTAGGCGATAGGGATTCGTATTCTGTCTGTGATGGGAAATTGCTCCTCTATGGAATTGACTATCGCGATCCATCTAAATCGACATTTGAAGACGTTTATCCACCCATAAAAGAACAGGATCAAATTTGCTTAGGCCTTTTTCATCAAAGCATAGCAGCAGTGACTAGGTCGTTTGACGCATCAGTCAGTTTTGAAGATCTAGCTGATAAAGACTATTCCAAAGAATACGATGTAGTTGCACTTGGGCATGTACACAATAGACGCTGGATAAAAAATGAAAATATATCAATATTTGTTGGAGGGTCATCAAGTGGTGTTGATTGTTTTCCAAGCATTGGTTTGCTCACCCTCACGTCAGAGTCATCCCATTATAGGTGCGTCAAGCTACCTTATTGAAAACTGATTAAATTGTAATTTTCCGGCTCTGGTGAATTGCCACACTGTGTTGAGTTGTAGTGCCTCGCTGTCTTCTTGAGACCCGCGAATCGGTTCGCAACCGCTGAACCCTTCGAAATTGTAGTTACGATCGTTCCACCGTGACGCCTCGTGCGACGTAACCTGCCACAGCAAGTCGCCACCGTTCAGTGATTAATGAATGTTAATCTTCTTGAGTGTTTATCCGAGCGATACTGTCTAGTCTAGCACTACCGCTGGCGGTTATTTGTTGATTGTGCGCTCGCTGTGTGTCGTAGTAGTGAGAAAACTCTTAGGGCTCTTCTCTGGTGCTTGTCCGACTGCCGACTCACTCGAGGATTTACTCGAGGGGAACAAGTACCCACTCCAATTACCGCCACAACTCCCGAGTCTGTCGCCACGATCGAAGAGTTATTGACCCGTACATTAACGCGACTACCCCCGGCCCGTTCTTCCGTTCTCGAAGGCGATATGTGGATCAACACCCTCGAGAACGAACTGCGAGAGATGTAGCCTAGCGGCCTCGTTGCGTCGCAGGCCCCACGCACAGAGCGCGAGCACAACGAGCTGCTCGACTGGCGACTCGGCAACATCGTACAACGCCCTGACTTACTCGCTCGAGAGGGTTGGGTTGTCCTTCTCATTTTTGAGTGCGTTTTTCCACAGTTCCTCGTGGTCGACGGTTTCCGCCGGGTTGAACGGTGAACCGTGGCAGTCCACGAGGTGCGTGTAGAACTGTCGAACGTCGCTCAGATAGCGAAACTTCGAATCGTTGCTCTCGAGATCGTCGTCGAGTGCATCGAGGAGGCCTTCGACGCATCGGAGTTCGTCGTACTCGTTTGCCGCGTCCATCACGCAGTCGGGCGATCGCTGGCGTCCCATGGACGTTCTCGTACGGGCGCACGTACGTGTCAAGTCGATATTCCCTCGAATCGACTGTTGCCGGGGCTGATGCGGTCGACGCACCGGAGATACGACTCGAGGGCGTTGACGATCGGTTCGTCGTCGATACCCTCCTGGCACAGGTTTCCAGAATCGGGCTCACGTAGCCGACCCTCTCGAGAAGATCGGTCAAATACAGGAAGTGGGGCAATCACAGCCGATGCCCGTTGATTTCGGCCACAAAAACAGTAGATTGACAAGTTATCACAATTGAAGCAGGATCTACAGAGATATATATATACATCGGGTTTTAGACATATCCAACGAGTCACCGTCAGAAACATCGAACTCAGAATTAGCTACTCACGGCCGTGGAATTACGCGTCTAAACAAGACCTAGCGTTGTAATGACTAAGTCGTGCGCTTGAGGTACACCCAATCGAGGATCCTCTTAGGGACCGTTCAGTAAGGAAAGAAGAGGCGTTCAGTCAGATTTCGTTGAGTACCTTGTGATATTGCCGGAGGAATTCGTCGAATTCCTTCGGTGTAGGGCCGGAGTTCTGGAGGATTTTGTGGCCCTGTTCGGCGTAGCAATTGAGTAACTCTTTGCCATGGTCAGAGAGGCGTGTTGGGTCTGTGGAGTCAAGAATATTAAGCATTAGCTCGCGAATCTCATCCTCTTCCTCCTTCGGGATATGCTGTCGATTGATTTCGGCCATTATCAGCGCTGCATAGAGTTCGAATTTCTGATCCGCATAATCCTCAATCACAGTATCGACAAACGGTTCGGCACTCGGCTCTTTGTCAATGGGAACCCGGTCACGAGCTTTAATGCCGATCATCGCTGCAAAATAGTATTTATCCCACATACTATCGAACCTCCCTGTAGAGCTCTTATCTTCAATGTCGTCAAAGTACTCGCGTGCATCATCACTGAGTCGGAACGACATGGTTACTCACCCCCAGATGCGTTTTGCTCTACTACGTTACTGGCGTCTTCTCCGTCTTCTTCTTCTTCAGACGTGAATTGCATGAAGTAATCCCGATCCGTATGGGTTGCTAACTCACCAGGCTTCTCTGTCTTGTAGACCGTATAGTACTTAATACCGTCCTCATGATCCGGCTCCAGGTTCTCAACGAATCCGGACTTTTCTGTCGAAATGATGAACGCGATTACCTGATCAAAGAGTCCTGAAATGATTGGTGACACTTCACGACGGACCTTGTGATCCAGACTGACCGCCGGACTGTCGATTACAAACGGCATGTCCACTGCAGATTCTTCGAACAGCGTCGAGAGATATGCATAGGCGACTGCCAAGGACTGGCCCTCTGAGGAACCACTCTTGTTACGGAGGTTAATCGAGTCGTCAATCGACTCGATTTGGACACTGGAACGCTTCAAAATCCGTTCAAGTCGCTCATTAGTTTTCTGGATTTGTTCCGCTTTGACGCTCTCGACCGTCCGTCCGACAAACTCCTCGAAGATCAACTCAAGCTTCTCGGCTTGTGCGCTAAAGGTGACTGTGTCGGTTGCTTCCTCGACTTTCTCTTCGTACTTCGTCTTTTCGCGCTTCGCCGCCGGAATGTTGTTCCCCCAGTCCAAACCGTGCTTCTGGCGCAAGCCTTTGTCATCAGTCGTCAACAGCTTAATTTTCTGTTTCTTCCGGTCTCTTTCTGTCCGTTCGGTCTCAATTTTCCGGGTTAGATCCTGCTTTTTCTCCTCCAGATCTTCGTCATTGAGATCTAGCTGCGCCTGTTGCATTTCATACTGTTTGAGCTCATTCCGCGTCTCACTGAGGTCGTCGAGCCGACTCTCCAGAGATGCAGGTTCACTAACACTCCCTAAGCGCTCCTTAAGCGAGTTGAGGACGCCAACGTCTTCATCAGACAAGAACTGTTCAGCGTTCTCACGGATCTCTTCTCGGTGCTCCGCATCAAGCTCTCGCCCACAAACACACGTCGGCTCGTCAGCCAGCTCTACAAAGAATTCCTTCGACGTCGATTTTGGTAGCTTGAGGATCTTCATATGTGTAAGCAATTCTTCAAAGTCCTCATAGAAGTCCGCAGAGAGCTTACTGGGGACTCGCATATCCTCAATGATGGCATTCGACTTCGTCTGTAACTTCGTCTCTCGGTCCTTGATTTCCGACCCGTACTCTTTGTACTTGTTCAGGGCCTCCTGATCTTTCGAGATGATCTCCTCCCGTTCTTCGATGAGCGACTCGATTTTTTCCTGGTGGTCTTGGACTGCATCCTCCAGTTCATTGCGTAACGTTTGATGCTCCGCTAACTTGTCACGACGTGTTTCAAGTCTCGATTTGACTTGTTTCAGACCCTGCTTTGTCTTTGCGCCTTTTTCTTCTTGATACTCGTCGACGATTCCTTGGATAGATGCCTTTTGGGCATCAACACGATCCAGGCGGTTAACGATCTTGAGAGCTTGCTCGGCTTTGTCCTTGCCAGTCTCGATGAACTCGTCAGTCAATTCGCCATTAAATACAAACAGTTCGACAAAGTCCTCAGTGAGGATGTTTTGGAGGGCTATTGGGAGGAAGTGGCCGCTATTCATCCCGCCGCCCTCACGCTGGGGGTATGAATGTCGGTACGTGAGGGTTCCCATGTCGTAATCCAACTGCATATGGACTCGGAACCGATCGTCCCCTGCTGCAAAGGTAATCGCAAACTCGCCTTCAGAAGCCCCATAATCTGGCTCGTAATCTTTGACAGTGCCCCCATCAAGCTGGGTGCCGAGTATCAAATGTCGAATCAACCCCATCGTCGTGGTTTTCCCCGTGCCATTCGGCATCTGCACCAGAGAGATGTGATAGGGCTCACCAGTTCCTGGCTTGGTGAAGTCGAGCGTCAGATTCCCGATGTCTCGAATGTTCTCGTACCGGATTTCTTCGATTCTAAGATTCATCTGCGCGTTCCTCTTCGGTAAGATGGACGTTCTCGATAAGTCGGATCAAGTCGCTTTTATCTGCTCCTCCTTTCATCGCTGTTTGACACACGCCGATGAATCGTGATTTAAATGCTTCATTTTGGTCATATTCTTCAAGTACCTCGCTGGCAATCGCTTTGAATTCGAATTCGTCGGTCATGATTATTCTTGTTGCGTAACTTGACTTAGCGTTGTGAGCCAGTCGTGCCGCACCTTATCTGGCGGAGTCATTTCTTCATTCTCTTCGGCGTTTGATCCGTCTTCCTCCAAGTTCTGGTCGATATCACTTCCCACAACAAAGTCGAGGATGTTGGCCTTTTTGGTCGGATTGGATGGATCTTTTCGGAGTGCCCGCCCGATCCGTTGCGTGGTGGTGCCTTTCGACCGAGGGGCCGAAAACAAGATGATGTTTTCTACGGATTTGATGTCGATCCCTTCAGAGATGGCTTTACTCGTCAAAAGCGTCGACAGGCCGCCGCTGGAGAACTCATCGAGTTTCGACTCATCATCTTCTCCGTAGTATGTGTGGAAGTCATCAACATAATCGAAGATGATCTTCTGAACCTTGTGACCATAATCTTTTGAGGCGACGAAAATAATCGCGTTTTCCAAGATGTGCGGATTCGCCTGCAAGTGCTTCCTGAATACCGGTAGCTTCTCTTCTGATTCTTTCCGGACTTTGGCTAGCATAATGTAGAGCTGACTCTGCGGGATTCCTGGATTCTGTTGCTTGAGTCCAGCAAATTTACCGAAGACTTCTTTTTGTTCCTTTTTGTCGTCAGCCGACAGCTCATACCGAAGTGGTGTATAATCGAATTCAGTGAGAATGCCTCGCTGGATCGCTGCTTTCAATCCAAACTCATACACCACCGGTCCGACCTCATCACGAATAAACTCGTTTCGCGCCTCGTCGTACGGGTCAAATGGCGTCGCACTCAGTCCGAGCCGATACGGGAAGACATCCAACTTTCCACCAAGCGCGTCCTGTTTCGAGTCAGCACCAATATTATGGACTTCATCACAGATGAGTAATCCTTCAGTCAGCTTGTCACTCATACCGCCATCGACTGCATCCTCAAGATTCGCATACGACGTTAAAAGTACATCCAACCGGTCATTCTCAGCCATCAGATAACTGCCGAGCTCATCGTACCCGTTGTAATTCCGGTACAAGAACATTTCATTCGCCGAAAAGTGCTCCAGGACTGTCTCCTGCCACTGATTGAGTAAATCGTTTCCTCGCGTCGCCACAACGAGAGTTTCAATTTTCTCATCACGAAGCAAACGATCGATAATCTTCAATGATGTCCGCGTCTTTCCAGTCCCGGTTGCCATATCCAGGATCCCGGCTTCAGCTTCGAGGAACGCATTGACAGCCTCTTCCTGGTGACGCCATCGATACGGACTCGTGAGTTTCGACTGCTCGCCAGGGTCCTCATACGGTCGATCGTCACTGCGGAGCTCTGCAATGCCGAGCGCCACGCTATCTGGAAGACTGAACGAGTGTACCCCAGGCTTCTCGTTGGCCCAGATGTCGTCAAATCGCGCTTCATGCTCTTCGACCCGACGCTCGTCAACAGACGATCGCCAGGAAGTGAACACCGAGTTTGACTCGTAATTGGAGAGGCTCTTGCGACTATCATTCTGCGACCCGTGGAACGCAACCTTGTTTTCGTCGTCGTCGATGAAGAGACCCCACTTATCATGGAAGTCGCCACCGAGTGTCTCTCCCGTGATTGCGATCCGGATCTTAAGTAGGCCATCTGCGATTAGCCACGCGATCGTATTCTGGGGGTTCTGTTGCAGGTTGTGTTCCAGATCTTCAACGAGCGTCTCCATGTGGGCGTACAAGGATGGGTCGCGTTTCGCTGCATCGCCGCGCTCGATTGCATTCCAGTCGTCGGCGGCGAGCTTTGGGCTAATCACCCATTTGGCAGTTCCGCCAGCGGCTGCTAACTGGGCGATGCCTGCTGCTGCCTCTTCGAACCAACTACTCGTGAAATATCCTACTGCTCGTTTGTAGATGCTGGCGGCACTGAGACTTGGGGTATAAAAATCCGAGATGAGATCGTCTGTGCTTGTCTCATAGAGCAGCGGGTATTCAAGAGCACGCAGATTTTGGGCTGATGGCTGTTGCGTTGGGTCGTCCATATTAGAGTGCTTCGTCAAGGTCTGAGGTTACCCGGTAGATTTTTTCCTCGTGTTCTCTGTGGGTACGCTTCAGTTTCGGGTAACTGATCGGGTGACCGAGGTCCATGCTTGCCTGGCGGATAATTGCGAGCGCCAGGGAGACATCATCTGCTTCTAATTCATCAAGGTCTCCCGATCCACCAGCCTTTTTACATGTTTCAGTGCAGGCTTTGACCAGGGATTCATCAGCCTGCTCAAGTTGTTTGAGCGCCGATACGAGATTTTCCGCAACGGCCTCGCCGACATAGGGACTAAAATCAGACACCTCTTGGTCCAATGGTTCGGTCGCTGTTTCAGGGCTGCTATCAACGGACTTATCTATTTCTGCTTCCGGTTCTAGTCCTGGTTCTGCATTTGATTTTGACTCGCTTGACGTGGATGATGAGGTGAGAAGTTCGCGTTGATCTTGGTACCGGTTCCGAATGGTGACCTCGGTGACGTCAGCGGTATTCCCGATCTCCGTTTGAGTTACCTTACGGTCCAATTCAAGACAAGCGTTGTAGATCGCTGCTGCTGCGCGACCCGTTGGGCTCTTCCCACTACCGATGGCTGCTTCGTCGGCAATTGTGAGGATCTCATGGGCCCGCTCCGCAACCTCATCGTCGAGCCCAAGGTCCTCGCAGTAGTGGTCGATGTACTGGGTTGGATCAAGAAATGCCCGGGGATCTAGTCCAAGGGTACTAGCGATAGATTTCACCCGACGCAGCAGAATCACACGCGTGAAGGCTGTTTCTGAGACATTTGCGAAATCATCAGGGCTCAACGGTACCGACTCTACTTTACATGCTGTATAGAGACATGCAACGGCCAGGACCTCAAGAGCATTACCAGTGATATCCTCTTGTTCTGCATACTGCTCAAATAACGACACCGCCATTTGTTGAGTGCTTTCCGAGAGGTCCAGTTCGCCACTAACCCTGGTGGTTTCCGCTTCGATGATGTTCTGGCGTCGCTCATCATAGACTGCCTGCCCCGGAGTGAGGTTGGGCTCTTCAGTTCCAGGTGTTCGTTCTTGTACCTCGACCAGATCATCGAGGAGAATATCATCTAATTCTTGACTAACTGCTTCAGTCGAATCTGTCATAGTTTCATTCAAAGCATGGATTAGACCGCATCGGTTTCATCGTCATTGCTAGCCGTTTGCACTACATGTACTTAATTATAAGCAAGAGGGTGTCATAGAACTCTTGTCACACCGTGATGATCGTGCTTCCCGGATTATCTCCTCGTTCGTAGTTGGTGATCGCAATAACGAGACGCAGACACAAGGACAGGAACACCTGTGCTCGTGCATGGACGCGGCCTCGGGCGCGGACGTGCCCGAGGCCGCAGTCCTTGACTGCGTCGTTAGTTCGTTCGACGCCTGTCCGGCGGTTGTACGTCTCATCTAACGTCGATTGCTTCAGCTTCACTTCCTTGCTGTGTTCTTTGATACGGTCTTCGACCCTGTACTCTATGTCCAGTGGATCGTCGGTGTTGCGTGCGTTGTACGGGGCGATTGGCACGACTCCTGCGGCCAGCAGGTAGTCGTGCCAATCGAGTGTGTCATAGGCGCTGTCTCCAAGCATCCAGATCGGTGTTTCGACGGCGAGCGCGTCACGTGTGACGCGCATCGCCGTCTCTTCTGGCGCTTGTTTACTCTCGGTGAATTCCGCTGCAATTGGGATCTTCGACCCGGTCGAAACGATCGTGCAGCCGTAGCCGTAGTAGTACTCTTCAGCCGTTAGATCGTAGCATTTCGACGCATCTTGATCGGCTGGCATCGTCCTCACGTCTGTCGAATCAATAGAGTAGGTCAAGTCGAGCAGGCCCCGCAAGGCGGCCTGCTCGACGAGGTGGTCGAAAATCTCGTCGATGACGTGTTCGAGATCGGTGAGGAAGCGATCGACCGCGTCTCTCGACGGCGGTCGATCGAAGCCACAGCTGAGCCAGACGACTGTGTTGTTCAGTTCTCGCGCAACCGGACGAATGCCGTAGATATCCTTGTAGTAGCAGTGCAGAAACCCACGCATCATCTCGGGTGGTTCGTGATCTCGTGTTCGCCCCGTCTCCGCCGGGGCGAACACATCGAACTTTTCGAGAAACTCGAAGGAGAGATGCTCAAACAGCGCTAGTGTCTCGGTTTCCACGACATTGAAGAACGTCTCTACCGTAGGATTCTCTTGCAGGGTCGCTGGGCTCATACCACCTCAGCGTTCACCCTGCTCTCTGGTATGAGAACTGTTCTATGACACCCTCTACCTTACGTGTATCAACTATCTCAAAGCTGCGAGGTGACGTAGTGTGCGGCAGTATTTTTATTGATTCCAGAATCCTGATTGCCTTCGGTATCGTTTGCTTCGAGCATGCAGCGGTTCTCAACGGGTGACCGTGTCCGGATTGATATTCCTGACGAGACTGATCCAGATCACGAACAGTATCATGGTGAACACGGCCAGATCGTTAGGGTATTGTCTGACGATGCTGGTTCGGTCACCGATGATACGCGGGATTCTCGTCTGTATCGTGTGGCTCTCGACTCGGGTGACGAAGCCGATTTCCGCTGGCGTGATTTACGGCCACCAATTAACGGGTCTCCGAAGTCGTAACTGACGTTCGTTCTCTGGTAACGCCTTACTGTTCAACGGGGAAAGGATCATCAACTGGTCCTGTCACTATTTCTGCATGGCTCCGGATCGTTTGCGCAGTATTGTTCCGATGTTCGGTGGTGGGACCCGCTACGTTGAGACGTTGGATGCGGTGCTTGAGTTTGTGGAGGCACATCGCCCGACGGCGGATGAGCTGGTGGGGTGGCATCGCGGACCGTTTGCGAACGTGTCGAGTCGGGAGTCGATTATGCGACGGATGAGTTATTTACAGCAGGTCGGCTTCCTTCAGCAGTCGGATGAGCGATGGATACTGAGTGATGCTGGTCGAGAGTACGTGCAGCAGGGTGATGTGGCGACGTTGCTTCGCATCATGTATGATCAGAACGTTGGGCTTCGGAGTCTGCTGTATGCGTTGTCTGCTGGGCCGATGACGCTCAGGGAGGTGAGTGAGCAGCAGTTGGATACGCACCCGGAATTGGTGTGGAGTCGGGGAGAGACGGATATGGCGAGACAGCGGGCGAACTGGTTGCGGAGCATGGAGCTTGTTGAGGTACGAGGTGACGCGTACGTGTTGACAGGCGAGGGTCGATCGTTCGTCGAGAACGCTGTTGCGGAGTGGAGCAACTCGGACTGAACGCCAGCGATGACCGACGACGGGATGACTGCTGAGACGTATGCGACGACGATTCACGCACGTGTGGTTAATCCGGAGCTCAGTGCAACGGTAATTTTGCGGCATAACCGAGAGTGCCCGATCTCAAGTGTTGATCAACCTGGGCTGCTGGACGTGGCCCACGTCTTATCGTGGAGTGACTACCCGGAGCACCGGGCTGATTTAGCGAACGTGCTGCCGCTGAGTAAGACGCATCACGCGGCGTTCGACCGGGAGCTGTTCACTATTGATCAGGACTACCGGTTGCACGTGAATCCTGGGTTCGAGACGCAAAGCGAACTGTTACAGCGAACGATTATCCACCAGGATGGTGAACAAGTCGTGCTTCCTGATGAGAGCTTGAACCCAGAGTATCTTGCGCAGCACAACGCGTCACTCGCGTGGGTGTAGACATCGACCAAACAAACGAGGTGACGTGGTGTGCGGCAGCGTGTATGATGATTATAGAACCTTGATTTCCTTCGGTATCGTTTGCTTTGGTCATCCAGTAGTTCTTGACGGGTAATCGCGTCCGGATTGATATTCCTGACGAGACTGAGGATCACGAACAGTATCACGGCTCACACGGTCAGGTCGTTGCGGTATTGTCTGATGATCTGGTTCAGTTACCGGCGATACGCGAGACTTTCGTCTGCATCGCGTAGCTCTTGATTCTGGTGAGGAAGCTGATTTTCGCTGGCGAGACTTACGGCCGCCAATTGATAGTGCATAGTAGCCGTGAGTGGGAACGAAGCGGGTTCAAAGCCGTGCTCGCAAGTCTCTGACGAATCCTTGTACTTCTGGGTCGTTGAGACCACTGAGATCTATTTCGGCAAAAGGTCGGGGACCACCTAATGGTCCTTTGATCTCGAATTCGTTATTGGCAACAGTGAATAGACCGAGGCGCAAGGCTTCGCGTGCTGCGGTATTTGGTTTGTTGTCGAATTCGTCTACTAATTGATCAGCGAGCTCGTCATTGACTTCTGTTCGAAGCTCTGTCATTCGGTCTCCAAGCTTGATTTTTGCAAATGGACGAGGAAGCCCGAAGGGACCTTTGATTTCTGGTTCAATCCCTGATTTGCGGGTTGAAACACCGATCTGTATCAATTTCGATGCTGTTTCATTCATTGTATAGTCTGCGCCTGCCAGTTCTTCTACTGCTTCTTTGATTTCGACTTCAATCCGTGGATTTAGTGATTTCGCCATACCGGTCCTACTATTCGCAGTATTTAGAATGTTACCGATGAGGTGAATCGCCGATTCGACGTTTCGCCGAAAGTATTATTATGATGTCTGAGAGACAAACTATTGTAGCAGACCAAATCAGATATCCATGACAGACACATACTCCATCACGTTCGAAGTAGCAGTAGACGAAGAGGAACTTGAAAGCACGATCGAACATGAGTTAACAGAAGTTTCCAACGGAGAGGTGACGGGAAAAGCCCGCGCCGATCTTGAGGAGGTCTTTGAAAAAGCAGTCCAAGATATCAATTTAACCGATACTACCGCACCTGCTCCTGTTCCACTGGCAGTGGAAGAGAAACTCTTAAAGTCAGAATAACTCTGTCGACTATATTTTGTCCGCAGACCGATTGCAGAAGGACTATTCTCGTTTGTTGCCCACTGAAAACACTCATAACTACTTCTCGAACTACCGATATCGGGAGTTGCAAGGGTAGGGTCTGACCGGCAATTACATGCCATAAGCGTTTGACAGTACAATCACATGCCGTTCCGGGCTTTGCGAAATGGGAAGACCGTGGTCCCTGCTATGGTCCCGAACCAGGCCCCGGTCCAGTGTCTAAAATGCGGTGACACTCTATATGCCCGTGGTGGAAAAAAACGGGCTCGACACTTCTACCACGTCAACGAGACTGCCAGTAACTCGTGTTCAGGTATGTCCACCGGCGAATCACCAACTCATGCCCGGTGTGTCGCACTCGCCGTTGCAACACTCCAAGAAACGTTCGATGATCAGGCCGAACGGTGCGCTGCGGAGGTCGATATCGATGTTTCTGACAGTGGTAGCGGCAACCGTATTCGCCGGGCAGACGCACTGGTCGAGTTCGCGGAAGAGAACCCTTTCTTCGGGAATGGTCTTGTCGTGGAGGTCCAGCACCAGCACCACCATAAGGACGTTCGGACCACGACACACGATTATCTTTCAGTCGGGTATTCTGTTGTTTGGCTCTCCTCTACGGATTTCGGGGAACACGAATTAAACTACTCGGTTATCAGTGATGCCTTCGCTGCACGGGATGGGTCTGGATACAGCGTTCGTAATAACGTTGCCAGATATTTTCTGGACTGCGAAAGTTACAATCATGCTGGTGAGCACAACTGGGGGGTCGTTCCATCGTATGTTCTGACTTGTGAGAACGACTACGAGATCTGTACGAGTCGGCCTTGCACGCTACGACGTCGGTACGACGAGGAGGCTGGCGAATACATCTACGACCCGGACGAAATCACAATCCCTGATCTGCCGCTCAAGGTGCTAAGGAATACGCTTATCACCCGATCTTCACGCGACTATTTTGAAGAATCGCTGAAACAACGGTACGTGGATGGGGTTCTGGAGAAGGCACTTGCGGACCGGCCTGAGATCGCTCCCTGTCCAGGGCCGAAAGGATTCCACGAATGGCAGTCATCGGAATCTGTCTATGACGGTTACACCCGGGTCGAACTGCACGCTTGCCAGCACTGTCCCGTCCACCTGCTCACGGACTTCCGTGGATACGGACGGACCGACCTCTTCTTCAGCGAACACCCAGATCCCGACTGGGACCTTCTAACACTGGAAGCAGACCCGAGACAGTGCGAGCATCGAAGCCACGCAGAAGGACTCTGGTACGAATCTTGCCCCGACTGTGGAGTCACAAACCCGCAGTGAAACTCGAATCGGTGTCGGAATACTCAAGCAGACTAGAGTCTGTACCTGTGTTTGAGCCTCAATAGGAACTGTTTCAGCGAAAGATCATTGGGAAAGGCGGAAAACAAGTTGTGCTCCTGGATAAGAGCATGGACTTGGAGCACCTAGCATAACGCGTCACTGGCGTGGGTTCCTATATAGCCTCGATATCTTCGTACAGAACCAATCGTGATTCAAGTTCTTCAATCAGTTTTGGCTCTCGTGCAGCGAGGAAGTCTTTGTATCGGTTGTATGAGTACGGTCTTGTTTCCGGCAGATTGTGAGTGCCCACTACTGACTCAATATCGTCAACGTGCTTTGTAAGCCATTTCTCAGGGTCTCGTTGTCCTTTTGATTGATTTACGCCTTGGGGAAGAAGAGTGTAATTCCCGAACCGGTTGACGTTCTCCTTGCAGAATGTTTTGACTGCTTTTAACTCGTCTTCGTCTAACTCTAGTTCCTGGTTGTCGAGGTAGGACTCGTTGTTCCGGAGTTTTGATGCTGGGAAGAAGTGGTCGATGTCGATTGCGGAGACTTCGTTCTTGTCGTCAGTTTCGATGAGATAATCTGTCCCAACTCCACGGTCATCGTACAATTTCGTCAGGAGGTAGTTGCGGAGTGTTGTTGCCTCACTGTGGTCTGTTTCTTTTACGAGGCGATCGATCAAGAGGTGACCGTCTTTGTCTCGCGGGCTGATCTTGAGTGGGATGACTTCGTCACTGTAGTGCTCAAGAATAGCGTGTATTGGGAATTCTGAGGCGTCAGTAAGTAGTGGTCGGATCTTGTGGGCGACTGTGGTTGGGGGATCGATATCGAGGAGGTTTGTGAGAACGGTTAGCTGCACCCAGTACTCCATTTTTCGCTGATCAGCGTCTGAGAAGTCAGAGTATGACGTGAAATCATCGTCCTCGATCCGTTCTTTACAGTAGTAGATGATTGGGAGGAGCGAGGTTTTTGATCCGACGCACTTTCCAGTGAGTCCGAATTCATCACTCACCAATGAGAAAGCGACTTCAAGTGCTTCGAAGAAGTTCGAATCCCAGACATCTTCAAGCGATTCGATCTTCGATGGAATGAGATTATTTTGCTCGAATGAGGGACGTTCGTCATCAAGATAGAATAATGAGCGGATGAGGAACCCTTTCCCGAATCCGAAGCTATGGGTTCCGAATTGGTCGCTGAGGTTGGCGGCGTTTGACTCAAAGACGTCCTTTGGATCTTCTCCTTCGCCGAATTTGTTCCAGTAGACGGTTATGAGTGAGAACGCAATATCCGAGTTGCTGAGTTGTTTTCCACCTTTGTTTCGTCTGATGAAGAGTTCTAATGCGTCTTCGTTCCGCATGTCACTGATCTTTTCGCACGGAATCTGCGGAGCGTCTATTGCTTCTTGGAGTCGGGTGAGGTTCGCTTCAATATTGGTTTGTACGTGTTCATCCCCGTGAACATCTTCTGGGAGGTCGGTTGCTTCGTAAAGGGGTTGTTCTGTGTTCCATGCATGCCGGACGGGGTACCAGAGTTGATCATCATCTGGGTGATATTCGATGGTGTCGGTTTTGCGGAAGTCAAACTCAAAGACGTACTCTTGAGCATCTTCTGGCTCTCGATGAGGGTCGTTCAACAGGTTTAGACAGAGGAATTTCCGGTGGTAGGATCGGAGGTTTCGTGTGTACTTGTTTTTCCGGTGAGTGTAGTAACTCCCACGAAGGCCGATAAGGAAGGATGTCAACCGTTGCTGACCGTCAAGCGTGAACGTATAATTGCACCCCCAGTCAGTATTAGCTGTTTTCCGTCCGTGGTAGCAAACTGTGCGTTCATCTACCTCTTCAGTCGGGAAATTCGACCGGTTCGCGTAGTGGCGGATGAACTGGTACTTTGCTTCTGTGTCTGCATCCGAGTCCTCTTGTTCAACGTTCCACAGTAGGAGCGTTCCAATCGGAAGTCCACGTAGTAGTGAGTCGAACAACGCCTCTATCTTCTCTTGGTTCCAGCAGAACTCACGTTGGAGAGACGGGATGACGATCGGCGGTGAATCTACATCGGTGACTGGCTTGTCAGGTTCAGCGAGTCTGGATATTAGTTCTCGAACTGATATAGTTGAATGACTCAGATTAACGTTTCCAACGAAACTGTGAGGTGTGTTTGTCACTTCTCTATACAAAAAGTAGAGTGTTATAATTACTTTTACTAATTTTAGATACGAGTACTGGTTTAGACGTTGAGGAACAGTCAGCACTGTTGAATGGAGGACGTTCCAGGAGTGGGTAGTTCCTGAGATTTTCTCACCTGATTATTTGTGTCTGGTATGCTAACTGCTGAGATAATATGGGCATAGATGAAGTAGAGGAGTACGTCGAGCGGTCGCAGCAGTTGCTTGAGGCGTCTCCGCAAATGAACGAGCAGAATACGAAAGTGCGGCTTGTACAGCCGCTTCTCGAATTGTTGGGGTGGGATCTCTACTCGACCGAGGTCGAATTAGAATATACGGTCCCGATGGCGTCTGGGAGTACGCACGTGGATTACGCGTTGCTCGTCGGTGACTCTCCAGTGGTGTTCGTGGAAGCGAAGGCGGCTGGATCAAGTCTCAATTCGCAGCATGTTCGGCAACTCAAGAGCTACATGCGGCAGGAGTTGAACGTGGATTGGGGGATTCTTACTAACGGGAAGGCATTCGAGGTTCTGACTAAGGATCAACACAGTGGTGATGGGGAGGAGGTTTCAGTGGTGCAATTCGATCTTGATGATCTCGCTGCGGATCCAGATGTTCTGGAATTGCTGTCGAAGGAGGCGATTCGGTCGGGGAAATCGGATGAGATTGCTGCGCAGGTAGCGCAGACGAACGATGCGATTCAGTATATCAATCGGAATGAAGATGAAGTGACGGAGACGATCCGGTCAGCGGTACGAGGGGAGCTCGGTGATGTGCCGCTGGATTTAGAAGAGCAGTCTCGGGACTTTGTTCAGAACCTGGTTTCTGCGCTACGAGAACAACGCCAGTTCGTGAGCGAAGAATCGTCGACGGAGTCCGGTGAATCACGGAAGAGTGCGTCAGGGACTACTGAATCGGGTGAGAGCGATGTGCCGGAGCCTCGTCAGGACAGGGTTGTGGGAACGATCGCTCGTGAGGAAATTGAGGGCGATGAAGATGCGGTCATTGCTGTCTACCCTTCTCGGGAGTCTGGACTGTCTTTTTTGAAGGAGAATGCGGCGTGGGGGTTCGTCAGAGTGGGACGTGATTTCGATTATATTGCGATGTACATCAGTGGGGATATTGGTGAAGTCAGGTATTTTGCAGCGGTTGATGACGTCGTGGACCCGCACGATGCCGGTGTAGAACGCGATGTAGACCAGTTTGACATCGAGGAAGGTGAGAAGGTAATCCAGTTCGACCGTGAGACGTTCTACGAGCTGGAAGACCCGATACCGTACGAGTCGAAGTACCCACAAGCGCGTCGTGATACTACGCTTGGAAAACTACGGGAAGCGGAGACCACTGACGACCTCTTTTAGACGTATACGCCACTTGCTTGGTGTAGCTGATTGAAGTTGTGATCGGTATCCGATTTCTGCGTGTGCCCTACGGTGATTTGATAGGGGATTTGTCCAGGGATGATTCCCCCGCCAGTTAATTTCGACGGACTCCAACTGTAGTGTTGAATTGTTTAACATCTTCATCATTGGAACGACCGGGTTGTTTGCTCCTATGCGCAAAGCCTCGTACTCTCGGCTGTCTTCGACTCGTTGGCTTTCGCTGATGGGGGGGTCGTGCTATTTTAACTAGCCTATCAGGATTGTATTGCTTGAAGCTGGCTGGGTTGTCGAAGAGGTCTGTGTCGCGTTGTTGTGTGAGTTCCCCGGACCAGAACCTATAGTGTAGCAGTCCAGTCCGGATACAAGAGTTCCCGGAAGGAGAAGGTCACGGTTGACCCAGTCATCTAATGCAGAGGGAAGGGCTTGGATTGTACCTAAGTAGAGAACAGGACAGTATATCCATTAGATTAATAGAAGGACATACGAACGAAATAAACGCGGTCATTTATATACAATTGATTGATGTTTTCTACCAGAGTAAAATGCCTCCTGAAATTCAACGCGAACCGGAACATCGACTCCCGCTGGGAATGACTGTAATCGATTCTGATGCGGGGTATGACCGATATGTTGTGGTGGGTCTCCCCGACAAGACGTGTAGCGAATTTCCAGTCCCGGATACCGACAAGACTGTTGCAGATTTCAACGATGCTTACGATGAGGACACCCCGGTTGTCCAGGTCGTTTCGAAGGAGGCGCTTGATGAGAGCGTGGATAATTGGACGAGAAATTCATTGGCAGATCTTCAATCGGAAGCGGATGATGCTGGATTGAAGATCTATTCGTATCCTTCTGAGCGTCTGCAGTCTGCGTTTTCACATGTGCCAAATCGGGTAGAGACCCATCGTGATCTCATTTGTTACCAGTATGCTCGACTCACGCATCTAGCTTCGACAATTGATCATCCAGACCAATTCAAAGGCTGGTTGCTGTGGACCAAATACAATGAACTAACGAGTGGTGAGATTACGATGTCGTCGGTGCTGAAAGAGAACCAGTACCAGCTGAAAGAAAATCTTGGCTACTGTACGTACTGTAACCGGGAATCTGAAACTACGTTCGATCACATCGTTCCACGTGACTCGGGAGGGGTTAATGACATTAGCAATATGGTACCTGCATGTAAGTCATGCAACTCCAGTAAGAATAATAAGAATATCATAGACTGGCATCAGCAACACGGGTTTCCAATCGATCGTGTTGTCGTTGGCAAATATCTGAAACTCAAGTGGAATGAATTCGAGGAGGACGATCTCTTAGACGAAGAGACTCCTAATTCAGTTCGTAGCCGGTGGGAAGGGCTTGAAATTGCACGCAGGATCGATCAGGCACTCACGATGCACCCAGATCGGTAAAACGTGCGGTTCCTGTCAGTCAAGACATTTTCTCAAACGCTAATTCGTCAGCCGAATACGTGTAGCATTTGATCCCGTTGTCTTCGCAGTGCGCTGCGAGTTTCGATGGCCACACACCTTCGTCGTCGAAGTCGCCGAGGTACGCAACGGTAACTGAATCACCATCACCGCGTTCCACGACGACGGCCGTGTTCGGATCAGAGTGGCTCGTCTTGATGACGTGGTCGCCCGGGACGTAGGGGTTGTCGGCGAACTCGAGGTTCTCGTGTTTGTATGTCCAGAGTTTGATCTCGGTGTCGACGCAGTACGATGCGAGGATTCCGGGGTGGTACTCACGCCAGTCAGCGGGTCCCTGATCAAGTGCACTCGGGAACGCTACTCGAACGGCCTCACCATTCAATTCTTGACCGAAGGCACCGGTATTCTTCTCTGGCGGCATTACTTCGATGACGACGCCGACTGACGCGTCCTCGTCACTTGCCTTGATGACGCGGTCGCCGGGTTTGAACGGGTTCTCCGGTTTCTGATTCATGTACGCCGTGTTCGGCCCTAGCTCCTGTAACTCGTTCATTGGTCGCGCTGCGAGGTGCGCTAGCTTTTCCGGTTCGTCACCTGAGTACGCTGCTTGCGTCTCCACTTTCGATTTGAGGGTTTCAGTGCGTTCCCATCCTATTAGGATCAGTGCGTCTTCGTTGTCTCGATGCCAGACCATCACGATGATGTCGTCGTCGGGGTCGTTTTCCAGCAGGTTCGCCGGGCGAAACGCAGAGACGTCCCTTGACGTCTTTACATCCACTTCGTACCCGAACACCTCGAAATCGTGCCCGGAGAAACTCTCGGAATTACACCGCCGAATCGCCGCTTCGTTCTCCCACTCCCACATCTCGACCGGAAGGTACTCCCGACAGAACTGCTCGAACGCGAGTTCACCGAGATTCCCAATTCGCTTCACATCAATATCGTCTGCCCCCTGAATCACTGCCTGGTGATTCGCTCGCTCCCGGTCGATCTCGTCCGGCGAATACAGATACATTACACGCAGATTATCTATTAGTCAGATATACTTTGGGTACTGGTTATCACTACTGGAGTTAGACTGACGGTGCTGGATCGGTCACAGAGGTTGCGCGGTATCCTACGCTCTGGAGTGGCTCTCAGCTAAGATTCGGTATTTCTGCAAGCCAATCAGACATGCACGAGGATATGAAGACTAATCTCCCGTCTCAGGCCTCTTTTCCGAGTTTTTCGAGTTAACTGGTATGAGTGATTGTGCCGAGGGGTTCTCTTGTGTTACCTTGTCGAAGGCCTGTGTGAACTCGGTGGCGAATCGCTTGTGTAGGCTGTAAGTTTCTTTCGAAGCGAGTTCGGGATATTCTGTGACCACAGTTGAGGCGTCTTCGTTTTGAAGGAGTCGGCAGAGGTGTGCGATTTCGCCTAATGCGAGGAAGAAGGTATCGCGGTCGTTCCGGTTGGGAAGTTGGTACGGCGTTTTATCGGGGAGTTCTCGTGCTTCGAAATCAACATCGCCCCAGTCGCAGATACTCAGATCTTCCGTTAAGATGTTGAATTGGCTGGTGAGGATAGCAATGTTGCGGATGATACAGGGGACGCATTGACCGCAGTTGTTGAGTTCGTACTGTCCCTGTCGTCCGTGGTGCGGGCAAGAGACGGCAGTTTGAACTACTTCTTCAGTAGAGATTCGATTCACGACTTCGCGTTTGGTATCGGTAAGGAATGGGTTTCGGACCGCTGTGTTCCAGTTCAGTACCTCTGTCAGTAAATTATTGAACAGGTCTACTGCGATGGGTGAAACGGTTCGAGTGGTGTGCCATCCTTCGTTGAGGATAGCGAATCGTGCCATGAGCCCTGTTTCGAATGCACGGATCTCTGGGGATCGGTAGGCAGCTGCGGTGGCTGCTGCAAATACCCAGTGGAGGAATCCGCGGGAAAATGTCGTATACTCGTTTGTATCTCCGTCGTAGTTGAGTTTGAAGACGTGGGGACTCACGTTGAGTAAGCGTTGTAGTTCTTCGTGACGGGACCCGAGTCCACTCCCGTAGTTTAGGCTCACATATTTACTGTCGATATTTTCTGCTTGGTTTTGATTGACGCCTCCAGCGCTATCCAAGCCATCAGAGAAGAGACTCACTGCCTCTGTGCCTGTCGATGGTGTGTCGAATGCTCCGCTTGTGTGACTGCCTGTCTTCGGGTGTTGTACACAGTTGAATTGGATGATGTCGTAGGTCATGTGTGACACCATCGTGGAAAGCAGTTCTTGGGCTTCCGGGGTTGTGAGTTCCGGTGTAAATACTGGGATTCGGATAACGATGGAGCGCGTGTTGATCCGTGCGTCTTCGTCAGCGATATCGCTTCCAGCGATGACTTCCCGTTTCAAGTACCGATCAACGCCGAAAGTTGCGACAGCGATTTCTACTAAGTCCAGCACATCGTCGGGGAGTTCACCGCCGAATAGCTGTTGGAGTTCGTCGAGTTTGTATTGGATTTGGAAGTCGGAATCGGAGTTCCGTGTCGGAGTATAGTTGACGACCGATCCAACGGAGGTCATTCCTCCTGTTTCAGGATATGTCCCCTCGCGGCGATCTTCGAACTCTTCGCTCCGCTGGATATAGACCCGCTCCGTGCTTGTCATTGCTTCTGGTCCTCGGCATTACTGGATTCGGCATCCTCTAGAAGCTGGATCCCTTCCGATTTCCAGTCTGTAAAACACTGATGGACAGCGTCAACAAACTCCTCCTGATGTTTGTCTAATGCCTCAATGTCGCCGTTCGTGATTGCTGGGCCAAGCGTCGGATGTTCAGTGAGATCTTCAACAAGTTCCCGAGCACGGACCTCACACTGGTCACGTAAGTCTTCTCGATGTTCTGTGAGAAGCTGATCGCCGTCGTTTGTGAAGTACAGTTGTTCACCGACACCGTCAACGTCATCTGCTGCGGATTTGAGTTCCTGTTTCACGTATCGATAAAGCAACTGCCGAAAGTAGACTGTAAAGAAACCTTCCGGCCCGTGTACTTCCATGAACTCTCGTAGATTGTTCTGCTGCTCCTCCGCCGTAAGGTCGAAATTGTCACTCATTTGGATTCCTTATCTGAACGGCTCTGTTTGGAAAGTGCATCTGCCCCGTTAGACATTACGGCAGCAAGCGTGTCCTCTGTAGCTTGTTCGGACGGCATCTGCAGATTCTTATTCGCAGTATCAACGCCTTGCTGTACCGTTTCTCGTTCAGCTGCTGCAGTCACGGCGTTCTGTGCGGTTGTGACGGTGACTTCTGCTGATTCATTGCTGAGTTCTCCTATTATGGCACTCCGACCGGCCGCACGTACTCCAGCTTCAACCCCGTCGTTATTTGTTGCATTGACGAACGCGTAAGCGTGTTTCAGGTTACTATACATCGGTACTTTTGCCGGACCATTAGGCTGCGTAGCAAGCAGAACCGTAATCCCAATATCAGCAGCCCGTTTCAGATCGTCATTCGATACAGCACTGTTCATATCCTCCTTTGCTTGCTTCTGCAGCGAGTTTTGTGCTGTAGAAGTTGTTGTCGCTGCGCTCCCCATAATTAAGAATTTAGAACATATCAACTTAAATATTGTTATGGGAATTGTTTGCGTTCCAAGCGTTCACGTGTAATGAGAGGGGCCAGAAACATTCCATCCTTTGTTTCACGCTCGAACTGCTGAATTAGAATTCGGGACATCTCTGGGACGAGGGTTTTTAACTACCAGATTCATCATAGCAATTAAGCGACGCCCGAGAACCTCTCCGCATCTACAAGCTGACGATGCATAGACCCTCTCTGGCAAGCTAATTCGATACCGCAATCCCTGGTATCATAGACTCTTGCCGACGCGAGGCCAGCGCGTCATCGGACGTCGCGTGTTAGCAGTACGAACAGCGGACAACACGCGATACTAATGACACGAAAAACTGCATCCGAAGTTGACGAAGGCACAAAACAGGGCGGTAAGAAAAGGGTGGCCCTCGAAACAGCAGCAGACAAAGCCAGGGAGGCTCTCAAACACAATCACCCGGAGAAGGTCTGCGACGTCACCGTTCGCGCTCATAACCGTGACCATGACTCCTCCCGGAACGTGACTGATCACCTCATCAGAACCGGTGAGGAGTGGATCGCGGTTCGAACGTGGGTGGAGGCCGGCAGCGGAAGCGACCTCGCAGTTACAGACCATGGCGAAACCCTTCAACTTGAAGCCCCGGGACTTGATCACAACCTCATTGCTGACCGCATCTGCAGCGAAGCGTTTGACGCGATTGACACTCACGAAGCGGTCGGGCGACCCGTTAAACCGTTCACCACCCTTGTCCGAAATGTCGCGGATGTCACGGACAACCTCGTGACCAGATGGCAGACCGCGTCGGAGCATGTCGTCAGGGAGAGGCTCTGCGAAGGGATCGCCGGATGGACCGGACGCACTGCGTGGACCGCGCACGAAGAGGAAGCCATCTACATTGAAGCAGACAGGGCCGCGACGTGGTTCATCAACGAGTACGTCACCGGCGATGTGAGTGACGACGTCAAAGCAACCCTTCACGACATCTACGTCCAGGCATTGTACGACTCCATTGCCGAGCACCGCAGCCGCCGAACTCCGCACCTAGAATACGCAGCAGAGGTGGTACTCGTAGACTGATGTCTTAGAATTCCGCCGGCAATTCAGATATCGAACTTCCGAACGACTCGGTCCGTTGGACGATCGTCACTCACCCGCCAGAGCCCTTGTGGCCAGAACGACTCCTCGTAGCCGAACAACCGGTTAATCGTCTCTGGCACCACATCAAGAGAATCATCGTAGTCCTCCACGACGTAGACGCCGAGTGCCGGGCCACCGTCCCTTCCGATTTTCATGCCTGCTCAGGATATGTCCGATTCTGCTCGGTTGCAGCCACTGTCCATATCATTTTGATGCAAAGAGAGATTCTGAGTGAACCGTAGATACAAGACGAATTGGTCGAGTTTATTACTGAGAATGGATTCACAGTACGTTGGCGTTGATTGGTCGTCCGGTGCGTGGGTTGCAATTGTGTATTCTGAGGGTGAGACTACACCCACGGTCGACGTGTTCGAGGAGATCGGTGAGGTTTGGGATGTGTATGGCGAATCGGCGCAGCGTATCGTCGTTGATGTCCCGATCGGACTCTGTGAATCAGTTGAATCTGAGTCGTGTCCATGTATCGAAGCGGACGGGGAAATTTCTCGACGGTGTGATGATCTCGCCAGAACCGTGATCGGGTCTCGATCATCCTCAGTGTTCACAGCACCAGCACGTGAAGCCGCGAGACTAGCATCGGAAGGGGCGGAGTATGCCGACGTGAGTGCGAAAAACAACTCCCTCACTGGGAAAGGGTTGACACAGCAAGCAGCCAGCATCTCGAACGGGATCGTCGAAGTTGAGGACCTACTTCTGAGTGACGGTGATGCAGAGATACTCGTCGAAGGCCATCCGGAGGTCTGCTTTCGCGCGTTCAACGGAGCTCCGCTTGAACACAGCAAACATACCGCTGCCGGCGTTGAAGAACGGTTGTCTACGCTGAAGTCCGTTCCTGAATACGAGGCCGGTGACTGGCGAACAATCGCTCGAGAGCTTCAAGGTTTGGAGTACAAGATCGGCATTGACGATGTGTTAGATGCGTTCGCACTATCGCTCACTGCGTGTGCACCTCACGATGAGTTCCAGCGGTTGCCATCGGACCCAGCGGAAGATACGCGTGGGTTACCGATGCAAATGGCGTACCGAAGCGAAACGCAGCTACGCTGAGAACTTAGCCTGTAGCTCTGCGTGAGACACGACGCGACTGGCCCGAAATCAGCGAACCATATCAGGGGGTCCACTCATGTCGCTGTTAGCGGTCTCGATAGTCTCCTCAATGCTCTGCATCACCTGAGCCACGACCGGTGTCCGATCGGTTGTGGACACGGTCTTGCTCTGTTGATCGTAGTCGACGATCCCGTGCTCTGCAAGCACTGGGAGGTGCGTGTGGTAGAGTCCGATCGCGGCTTTACGTCGAGTTGTCTGACCGACTGCGGTGGACTCTACACCGGCTTCGATCGCTGCGACTTGACGAGCGAGATCACGTGCGTGGACGGTCACTTCGTCGTTGGATTCCTCTCGTTGAACCTCGGAGAGGACGTTGAGGACGATGCGACGGCGTTCGGATTTGAGGACCTCCAGGAGATCGTCAAGTTCGTTACTCATGACTGCCCTCTGGTGACCAAGTGTCGATAGTCGGTTGTGGGCTCGTTCTTGTGGATGGTTCGAGTTGCCGCACACTGCAGTGGGCAGGTTGTCCGTCTTCGTTGAAGCCAAGAGGTTGCTCGTTGCCTGTCGGTCGGACAGAGTTATCACTCTTGACCTGCGTAGGGTTGATTGCTGTCATTGGTAGGCAGCGCGGCGTTCCGGCGTCCTACCGCCGGGCCCGTTTTGGGTGACCGCGCTATCTCGGGATGGGAGAGTCATCATAAAAAGCGCTTGTATTTCTGAGTACTAACTATACGGCCATGGAAATTACTCACCAAGCGATCAAATGTATGGCTGCGACCGAAGATAGTCGAAGAGGTGAGTGAGCAACAGTTGGACACACACCCGGTGCTAGGGTGGAGTCGCGGGGGGACGGACATGGCGAGACAGTGAGTGAATTGGTTGCAGAGCATGGGACTCGTCGAGGAGCGAGGTGACGCGTACGCGTTGACGGATGATGGCCGGTCGTTCGTCGAGAATTCTGTTGCAAAGTGGAGTGACTCGGACTGGACGCCAGCGACGAGTGACGACGGGATGACTGCTGGGACGTACGCGACAACGATTCACGCTCGAGCGGTTGATCCTGAGTTCCGTGCAACTGTGATTTCGCGGCATAACCGAGAGTGCCCGATATCAGGTGTTGATCATCTTGGGTTGCTGGACGTGGCGCACGTATTATCGTGGAGTGAGTACCCGGGTACAGAGCGGATTTGACGAACGTGCTCCCGTTGAGTAAGACGCATCACGCTGGTCGAACTGACGAGGGGACATGGTGTGCGGCAGCATGTACAAGGTTTCTCGTGGAATATGAATATGTTAGCACGACCTATGAGCTTATTTGAGAATCGGATTCTATCGACATAGGGTCTCAGACTTCTAAATCGTTACAAGGGACTAAAGCAATTTTCGTCGATCTATGGCTGACGCTTGGATCCACGTTCAGCTGATTTAAGATAGAGCGACCACGCGTCCGTTGGTTCGCCTGTCTCTTTGTGTTTCACTTTCTGGAGTTGGATGTCGAGTCGTGTGTTCATCGACTCACAATCGACGAACGGTTTGAGCAGTCCCGCGATCGTTTCCACGAACTCCGCATCTCCCTTGATGCGTACGTCCGATATTGGCTTATCAAACGTCTTCCCTTTTTGTCCATACGGTTTCGGGATGATGGCATTGATGATCTCCTCTGGTGTCGGCTCTGATCGTTCTCGTAGCCATTGTACCGAATTATCCTTCCGCACATATTCGTTATCTGTCCGCGGTAACTGTTCGAGATCAGTCATGCAATTATCTAGTCCACAGGACAGAGCGATATAGGTTATTGCCGAGAAAAATAGGTAAGGACGTATACTTGAGATGGGTAGCTATTCTCGCATCGGAGACTCTGTCCCAGCTGGGTCTTTGTCTCCTAATTCGACTTCTTGGGTGACGAGTTCTGTGATCTTCTCGCAAACATCGTCCCTACTGTATTTCGTTTCCACATAGACACCATCGACGACCTCGATAGGTTCTGTCATCGAGCCACCTTTCTGGTGAACGGGATCTGTGTTGATTAGGTATCGATTCCAACCGCTTTCGATCGGTAGATCGTCGTTCGATAAGTATTCTCTCTCGGTATGTGTTTACCCCGAAGGCTCAACAGCCGGTACAGCGTGACTCCGTGAGATCATCTCATTGGTGCTAACGACTCGACGAAGTTCTTCGTAGGG
>NZ_RBZW01000058.1 GCF_006543045.1 Salinadaptatus halalkaliphilus
ACGATGACTCTGCTATCGACTGGCAGTTCACGACAGACGATGCACGCATCAAACTCCGCCAGCTATATCCAGCAAATCACGATTGAAGCGGCACTAAGCGGTCCCAGCTACTCGCGTGCAACCGCGATGTTTCTCGTTCGCCCGCCACACTCCGGGCACGTAGCCAGTGAGTCGGTGGCTTCTCGGTAGCCACAGTCGTAACATTCGTAGCGCGCTCGAGACGGCGTGTACGGGTCTACAGAGACCATAGTTGGGTGCGAGAACGACACACAAAAGGTGTTGTGTTGGGACTGTTTTGATCGATTCCGACAATCAGATCTGCCTATATTCGATCTAGGAGTGACCGTTTGTGGGGAATCGAAATCTGTAGTAGCAGACGGTCGGGAGCAATCCGAGGATTCTCGTCCCCGGGGTCACGAACGGACGGACGAGAGTTTGAATGTCGCGACCGATTGCGAGCGGATGGAGTTCGCAGTACGACGTGCTCGTGTTGACGGCTGCAATCTGGTTTCTGGGGAAGGCACTTCGATACGCCTTTCCGCCGTTGTTCAGCCCGATCCAGGCAACGTACGGTGTTTCGAATACGATCCTTGGCTTCGCTTTCACGGGATTTATGCTCATCTATGCGGGGATGCAGTTTCCGTCCGGTATCCTTGCCGACCGGTTGGGGTCGGTGACCGTCATCACGGGCGGTGTCGCGGTCTCTACCGGTGCCGCGCTGGTACTGATCGTCGATTCGCCGTTTCTCGTCCTCGTCGCGGCGATGCTCGTGCTTGGTGCCGGTACCGGCGCACACAAGACTGTCGCCGTACAGTTGCTCGCCCGAACCTACCCTGACCGGACCGGACGTGCACTCGGAATGCTCGATACGTTCGGTGCGTTCGGTGGCGTGGTGGCGCCCGCTGCCGTCGTCGCCGTCGCGAGCGTCCCGTTCGTTCTCGGTGCCAGTTGGCGGCTCTTCTTCCTGCTGGCCGGAGTGATCGGACTTGCGCTGACCATCGCTTTCTGGCGGCGGGTGCCCCAGCGGGTGCCGACCGAGTCGACCGAGAATACAGCGACGGATGCCGATACGAGTACCGGCATCCGGCAGTATGCCGTGCTCTTTCGAGACTGGCGGTTCTCGGTATTTGCGCTCGTGACGGTCCTGTTTTCGTTCATGTACAACGGACTCGTGGCGTTTGCCCCGTTGTATCTCACGACGGAAGCCGGACTCACGGAAGCGGCTGCTGGCATCCTCTACAGTAGCCTCTTTGCTGCGAGTCTGGTACAATTGGTAACCGGCGATCTCAGCGATCGAATCGGTCGACTACCGATCATCGTCGGGACGCTCGGACTCGCGTCCGTTTCGGTGCTCGTCTTCGTCATCACGACGGCATCGGCGGGCCCACTCCTCCTCGGCGGAGCGCTCGTCGCTGCGGGGATCGGTTCACACGGATTTCGTCCCGTTAGAGGCGCTTATCTCATGTCTGCTATCCCCGACGATGTCGCCGGCGGTGGGTTAGGCGTCGTTCGGACGTTGTTGATGGCCGCCGGTGCCGCCTCGCCGGCGATCGTCGGCGTCGTCTCCGAAACTGCTGGCTTCCAGCCGGCATTCTTGCTGTTAGCCGCGTCGGTCACGACCGCGACGGGCCTCGCGTCGATCCTGTTGCTTACCGCCGACGGTCCGGTGACTACCTGAGGACTCACACACCGCGTTTGACTCGATTCCCTCGACCGCCTCCTCCCTGATATCCCGCTCGAATCTCGAGTACCAGATTCGTTTTTTCAAAAAAATCTCACCCACTCGAACGACGGCGCCAAGCCACGTGACGAGAAAAATTACTCAGCCTCTGAATAAGTATCCAGAAATTACTAAATCTGCGTATAACAGTTCCTACAGGTACGTACTGCCATACGGTAGATTGTCGCGGGGTACGTCATGACACACAGCGAGTAAAATCCTCCACGTTTATGCATCCGGATAGTGGGCTAGTACGTATATGTCCGAAACCGGGACGGAGGCCCGTCCGCTGGTCAGACAGCTACCCGATCCGACCACCGCGTCGAACGTCCGGTACAATCCATCGCTCGAGGAACTCCGGGAGTTGGCCGCTCACGAGGAGACGACGACCGAGTTCGGCTCCCCGTCGTACGTCAGCGAGTTCCGCTCGCGAAGTGCCGATCGAACGAAAAACACCGTCGACCACACGTTTTCGTCTCGCGATCACGATCTCGTCGACGACGCGCTCGAGCGCGCGGTCGACCGAGAGATGGTCTGTATCGACCGTCTGATGGGCCGTCACTCGGAGGCGACGTTTTGTTGCCGGCTGTTCGTTCCGACCGAACACGCCCGAATCGCGCTGGCGTGGGCGAACCTCTTCGAACCGTCGGACGGTCGAGAACCCGACCTCTATACGGTACAGGACCCCGATTACGACGAGACCGAAATTCGCGTGCTTCCCGACGAAGGATTCACCGCGGTGCTTGGCAGCGACTACACCGGCGAGGCCAAGAAGTCGTTCCTCCGGCTGTTCATGTATCGACTCAAACAGCAGGGCGGTATCGGTCTCCACGCTGGCAGCAAACGTGTTCGCGTTCGTGACGACGACGGCGACCTTCGAACCGTCGGCCAGGTGTTTATGGGACTGTCCGCGACCGGCAAGTCGACGCTCACGTCCCACGGCTGCTGGCTCGAGGACCCCGAAGACGCCTCGATGCTGCAAGACGACGTCTGTGGCCTTCTGCCCGACGGCTCGGTGCCGGGTAGCGAGGGCGAGGGACTGTTCATCAAGACCATCGGCCTCGACGCCGAGGAACAGCCCGAACTCCACGCCGCCGCGACCGACGAGTCGGCGATTCTAGAGAACGTCGCCGTCGACGACGACGGAACGGTCGACTTCGACGAGGACCGCTACACGTCGAACTCCCGGGCCATCATCCAGCGCGAGGAACTCGAGAGCGCCGACGAGGAGATCGACCTCGACCGGATGGATCAGGTCTTCTTCATCACGCGCAACCCGCTGATGCCGCCGGTCGCGAAACTCTCGCCCAAGCAGGCCACCGTCGCGTTCATGCTCGGCGAGTCGATCGAAACCAGCGCCGGTGATCCATCTCGCGCTGGCGAATCGATCCGCGTCGTCGGGACGAACCCCTTTATAATCGGGTCTGCGGGCGAAGAGGGTAACCTCTTCTACGACCTCATCTCGGAACTCGACATCGACTGTTACGTCCTGAACACGGGTTATCTCGGCGAGAAATCCGCAGATATCGGCGTCACCGAGTCGGTCACTATCCTCACCGAGACCGCTCGCGGGGCAATCGAGTGGACCGACGACGATCGCACTGGTCTTACGATTCCGGCCGACGTCCCCGGGATCGAAATCGACGACTACTACGTCCCCGATCACCTCGAGGACTACGAGACTGCCCTCGAGGATCTGCGAGACGAGCGCCGGACGTATCTGGCACAGTTCGAGGATCTCCGCGAGGAAATTGCCGACGCAGTGTACTGATAGGGTTTGCTGTACCGATGTCCCGGCGTGACCGCAGGGTGGTTCGCCGTCGCGCCGGTACCGATTACGACAGGCCGTCTGACTCCGTCCGCGGTAGTGGTCGCGTTTTTCGTTCGGGAAACCGTGACAACGCTCGAGTAATGAGTCATTGGAGGCAGTAAGCCGGTTACTGAGTCCCGTTGTCGGGAGATCGATCACTCTCCGAGACACACTCGAAACCACCGTTTTCTCTGAGGTGAGTCGGCTATTTCGTGGCCGAATAGGCGATTTATCGCCGGAATCACAGCACCGGTTTACAAGCCGACCCGTTCGAGCCACACGGCGAGGCATGAGCGTACACAACAAACTCGTCGTACTCGTGGTGCTGGTGATGCTGTGTTCGGGCGTTGCTACAGCGGTCAGTGCCACGGGAGTCCAGGACGAACCGGACGAACTAGATCCGACCGACGACGTCGAGGAGATGGTCGACGTCGCGATCGACCAGGCGACGATCGTCGTCGTTGCTGACGATGTCGAGGACGCACCGGCCGAGGACCCAGCGGCGGACGATCCGCCTGCCGACGATGACGGCGACGCTGTCGCGGAAGATCAGATCGTCGAGGAAGAACCGTTCGAAGCAGACGAACCGGATGCCGCGGGCCCAGCCCAAAACGGCGAAACTGCGGCTGAACCGGTTGCGGAAGAAGAACCAGTCGACGAAGAACCGGTCGATGACGAACCAGTCGAGGAAGAGCCTGTTGAGGACGAACCAGTCGACGAGGCTGATATCTCCCTCGACCACGCAACCGCGTTCGTCGTCGCCGAAGGGGTAGACACGGCCGCCGACGACGCCCTCGACGACGAACCAGCCGATGCGGACCTCTTGGTCCACCAGGCAACGATATTCGTCCACGTCGACGATCTCGACGACGAACTCGACGACCTCGAGGACGAACCCGTCGACGATGACGCAGTCGACGAGACAGACGCACTCGAGGCGTACGACGGCGAACCGGTTGCCGTCCACGAAGCCCAAGTCGAGGTCACGATCGAGAGCGCGAACGTCGTCGACCTCAGCCAGTTCGTCACCCAGCCCGGTGTCGACGAGGAACCGAGCGACACGCCTGACGAAGATGGTCTGGACGACGAAGACGACCTCGAGACCGACGATGAATACGACGACGCAGATGACGACTACGAAGACGATGCCATGGCGGACGACGAGCAACTCCACGTAACCATCGAGCAAGCGGATGTCTTCGTCGTCCACGACCTCGAGGAGATGCCGATGCACGACGGGACAGCCGCCGCCGCTGATGCGGGCGACGACGATACGATGAACGACGATGCGGACGATGCGGTCGGTGACGACGACTACAACGACGAAACCGATGATGCACCTGACGACGTGCCGATTGACGCAGCGCCTGCTCCCGGACTACACATGACGATTGACCAGGCGACTATCTTCGTCATCGATACCGATGACGCCCCGGTCGAGGAACCGATCGAAGACGAGCCAGTTGAGGAGGAGCCAGTCGAGGAGGAACCAGTTGAGGAGGAGCCAGTCGAGGAGGAACCAGTTGAGGAACCGATCGAAGATGAGCCAGTTGAGGAGCCAGTTGAGGAGCCAGTGGAGGAGGAACCAGTTGAGGAGGAACCCGTCGACGAGGACGAGCCAACTGACGACGGCCCATTCGACAACGATGATCCGTTCGACGGCGAGGGACCGTTCGATGACGGCGGTCCGTTCGACGACGGCGAGACCGCTACCTCGTAAGTAGTCACCACTACCGACGCACTTTTCTGCGATTTGATGGGTCGAGTTAACACAGATACTGTTATATGTGTCGGGTTCGCACAACCGGCAATGAGTACACAGGTACGAGCACCGACCGCCCGCGTTTGCGAACGGTGTGAGCGCGCTGAATACTGGGACGAGGAACTCGAGGCGTGGCAAATCGATCGCGACGGCGACACCAAACAGGTCGGCAGCCCACACTGCTTACACGAGTGGGATATCAACGGCACGTTCAACCCGGTTCTCGAGTCCGACGACTGATCGGCCGACGAACGGTTGCCGACGGTCGCCGAGTCTTTTTGGAGCGTCGCCGATATCGTTGCTGACGATGCCAACGGTCTACATCACTGCCCCGCCAGCCGATGCCGACGTGATCGCCGAGACGCTCGTCGAGGAACGACTCGCCGCGTGTATCAATCAGCTCGAGACGACCTCCACCTACCGCTGGGAGGGCGAGATCCACCACGACGATGAGATCATCTTGCTCGCGAAGACGACCGACGCAGCCTATCACGCACTCGAGCAGCGCGTCCTCGAGATCCACCCCTACGACGTTCCCTGTATCGAACGCTTCGACGAGAGTAACGTCCTCGAGTCGTTCGCCCGGTGGCGACGGGACTCGCTCGAGTGACGGAACGATCAGTCTGCGAGAACGCCACCTACCGTGACTGCCCGAAAAAGCAACCCTTAAAACTCGCGCACGGGTTGTGACGGGTATGGCTGGAACCATCGAAGTGCTCGTTCCGGGTGGCCAGGCCAACCCTGGCCCACCACTCGGTCCCGAGCTCGGACCGACGCCCGTCGACGTCCAGGCGGTCGTACAGGATATCAACGACCAGACGGAAGCTTTCGACGGCACGGAAGTGCCCGTCACCGTCGAGTACGACGAGGACGGTTCGTTCTCGATCGATGTCGGCGTCCCACCGACGGCGGCACTCGTCAAGGACGAAGCTGGCTTCGACACCGGGAGTGGCGAACCGCAGAAAGATTTCGTCGCCGACCTCTCGATCGATCAGGTCAAGACGATCGCCGAGCAGAAACACCCGGACCTGCTCGCCTACGACACGAAAAACGCCGCGAAGGAAGTCGTCGGCACCTGCGCCTCGATGGGTGTCACCATCGAAGGCGTCGACGCACGCGAGTTCAAGCAGAAAGTCGACGACGGCGAGTTCGACGACACGCTGGCGTAATTACGCGCGATTTTTGACCGTTTCGAAGGTCGTGAAACGGGTCTATCCCCGTCGAGCGTCCCCCTGATCGTCGTTATTCCGTCTCGAGACGCGCTCTCAGGAACCGTCGACAGATAGTAACGGCGTCGGCCCAGGTTGGGTGTGCGTCGGCGGTCGCCAGCGCTCGACAGCCAAGCGCCGCGAGTCGATCGCGGTCACCCGCGAGCCGATCGACGATGGCGACGATACGCGCCAGATCGGTCGGATCTACGAGAAAGCCGTTGTGATCGTCGGCCACGAACTCGCCCGCACCGCCGACGGTGCTGGCAATCGGAACGGCGCCGTATTCCATCGCCTCGAGGTAGCACATCCCGAAGCTTTCGTACCGCGACGGGACCGCGAGGACGTGCGTCCGGTCGAGAATCGACTCGAGTGTCGCTGCATCGACGGCACCCGTATACGAGACGCGGTCTCGGATGCCGAGTGAGTCAACGCGAGCGCGGACCTGGCGGGTAGTAGCCGGATCGGCGCATCGGTTGCCGACGACGGTGAGGTGCCACTCCCGGTCGACGCGGGCGAGCGCGGACAGGAGCGTCGAGAGGTTCTTCCGCGGAATCAGGTTCCCGAGAAACGTCACCGCGAGCGGACTTGTTTGCGCCCGCTCGCGAACGGCCTCGCTCGAGACCGCTGGGCCGCTGTGGCGGCCGGCCGGGGGTGCGACGGTCGTCGGAACCGACGCGAGATCAGTCGTCCGCTTTCGAGTGAACTCGCTAGTGGCGATGGCGCCGTCGACCGACTCGAGGTAACGTCGTTCGCGGTCGCGGATTCGAGTGGGGACGGTCTGGCACCCATCGGCCGGACGCGCCGAGTCGAGGAGATGAACGACGGTGACGATCCGCCGCGGGCGCTCGAGATCCCGGTTGTACGCGGCCAGTGTGGGTCGACAGAGTTCGTCCTGCAAGAGGATGTCGACGGGGCGGTCGAGTCGATCACGGATGTCACTGCACGGGTCCTCGGTGGCGCCGACGGCCGGGCGATCGTCCCCCGACTCGTCGACCCCAGTACGCGGGAGCGAGATCACCGACACGTCGTCACCGCGGTCCTCGAGACCCTCGACGAGCTTGCGGTCGTACCGATAGCCACCCGACCGCTGGTCGAGCGAGCCGTAGATGACCAGCCCGATTTTCATCGCTCGGTGGACGCGAGCGAGGGACTTGTTCGTTCCGCCGTTTCACAGCGCCTGTGAGCGACGGTTGTGACGCTTTCACAGACCTCCGTCGCGGATGTAACGGCGAGATACAGACACTCTACTGCCGGATAATAACTTTCAACGGGCCGAGGCGACCGTCCAACGTTTGGAGAAAGGTAACTGACTACTAATCGACCGGTTCAGACGGCCTGCTGTGCGTCAGTGCCGGCCAGCCCGCGACACGGCTGCGGTTGGACCGGGACATCGGTACGGCAGTCCGTCTCATACGGATTACTGTAACGATTTACCGGCGCACCCGCCGCCCGGGTCACGGGTGCGCCGGAAATGACTTACAGTAAACCGTATCAGTCGTGAACCAGCACGTCGAGAACGTCGACGCCCTCGGTCGCGAGCGCTTCCTCGAGTGCACCCTCGATACCGTCGGGGGTTTCGATCTGGGTCGCGCGTGCACCGTGGCTCTCGGCGTTTTGCACGAGGTCGACGGGAGGCTCGAAGTCCATGCCGACGAAGTCGTAGTCGTCTTCGTCGCCACCCATGATCGAGAGAGTGTTGTTCTTCAGGATGCGGTAGTTGCGGTTGTCGGAGATGACGACGGTGAGATCGACGTCGTGGCGGGCGGCGCTGTAGATCGTGTGTGGGTAGTACTGGTAGGAGCCGTCGCCGATGAAGCCGATCACGTCTCGAGGCTGGTCTGTCTGGTCTTCGGCGATTGCGGCACCGACGGAAGCGGGGAGGCCGTAGCCGAGGCCGCCACCTTTGTTCGAGGTGTACTGTTCGGGCTCGAGGTCCCAGCGGGTCAACATGGCGTACTTCGAGGTGATCCCCTCGTCGACGATGGCGGCGTCGCCGGCGACTCGTTCCATCGCGTCGACGAGTTCGGCCTTCGAGGCGCGTGGATCGTCCTCGCCATCGCCTTCGCCGATACCGGCCATCTTGGCTTCGACCATCTTTTTGAACGCCGCGACATCCTCTTGGCGCTGTGTGATCGTCTCGGCGTCAAGTTTCGGCTCGACGCGTTCGCGAAGCTCCTCCAAGACGAGACCGGGGTCGCCCAGAACCGCGGCGTCGGCGGGCTGGTTCTTGCCGACTTGCCAGGCGTCGTCGCCGATGTGGATGCAGGTGGTGTCGGAATCGACGAGAGCGTCCTCGTGACGGGTAAGCGTCGTGTTGGTCGAACAGCCGACGAACGCGATCGTATCGGTGTCCATCACCATCGACGCGAGTCCTTCGCTCGTCGGCACGTAGGACGCCCACTGCTCGTGGTCGGTCGGGAAGTTGACTTCACAGGAGAGAATTTCGCCGTGGACGCGCGCACCGGTCGCCTCCGCGAGGTCGACCGCAGCCTCGACGGCGTCGGTTCCCGACCGGGCGACGTGATCGCCGACGATCAACACCGGACTGTCCGCGTCGGCGAGCAATTCGGCTGCGTGCTCGATCCCGGCCGGATCGCCGCTGCCGCCGGTCGGTATCTCGCCGAATCGCTCGGGTTCGGCGTCCGTCTCGGCCATCATGACATCGAGTGGCAGTCCGAGGAAGACGGGACCGGTCGGCGGCGTCATCGCGACCCTGAACGCCCGCCGAAGCATCGTCGGCAGCGCCGCGACGTCTAACACTTCGTCGGACCACTTACAGAACTGGTCGGCCATCTCGACGAGATCGCCGCTGAGGATGGGTTCTTCGTGTCGAAAGTCCGTACTGTGGTTGCCCGCCGTGACGACCAGCGGCGCGCCGGCCATCTTGGCGGCGTAGAGGTTCCCCAACCCGTGGGCCAGCCCCGGTGCGATGTGGAGGTTTGCAACACCGACCGGCAGCACCGAGTCGTCGTGATGGGACGCGTATCGTCGCCGCTGTGCGTATCCCGATGCCATTCCGACGGCGATGTCCTCGTGCAGCCCGAGAATGTACTCGAGGTCGCTCCCGCTGATCGCGTCCATGATCGGGAGTTCGGTCGTCCCGGGGTTCCCGAAAACGTAGTCGACGCCGTACTCCTCGAGAGCGTCGGTGAAGAGTTCAGCACCAGTGTACTCGGTCATGCTCGCTCGTGGTACGGGACGGCACATCAAACTGTGTGTTTCGGAACTCCAGTACAGCCGATGCAGGGGCCTCGAGGTCGGGTATTATGTTTCAGTTCGTTGTCGCTGTGGACATGAGTCTGGTGCGACACGGTCGCGGGACGAGAGCCGTCGGACGGGCGTACTGGTCGCAGGTCCACCCAGTGTTCATGCTCCCGCCGCTTGCTGCGTCGGCGTTCGGCGCGATACTCGCTGCAGATGTCGCGCCGACGATAGCGGTCGTCCACGTCCTCGCGATGTTCGCGGCCGTCTATACGGCCCACGTCAAGGACGGCTACGTCGATTTTCACGTCCGTGGTGAAGACGACGACCATCCGTTGACCGAACGGGGCTGTCGCGTCGGACTGGCACTGTCGACGACCGTGTTCGCGTGTTGTTGTCTCGTCTTGTTCGTCGCCGTCGATTGGGTCGCGGTCGCGCTGACGGTGCCGACGTGGTTGATCGCCTTCTATCACGCGCCACAGCTCGACACGAACCCCTTGACGGCGACGACTGGCTACCCCACGGGCATCGCCCTCTCGCTGCTTGGGGGGTACTACGTCCAGGCCGGGACGGTCTCTCCCGTGGCGATCGGCTTCGCCCTCGTCTTTCTGGTCTTGCTCTCGGGGATCAAGGTGATCGACGACAGCCAGGACTACGATTACGACCGATCGATCGAAAAACGGACGGTGGCCGTCGTCGTCGGCCCCGCTCGAGCGACGACCGTTGCCTACGCACTCATGGCCACCGCGCTGGTACTCGTCGTCGCGTTCGCCGTCGTCCAGGTGTTTCCGCCGACGGCTGTCCTCGCGGTGCTCGCGTTCGGCGTCGTCGCACTCGTCGCCTCCCGCGCAGGACCGGAACTGGCGACGATGTTGCTTGTGCGTGGCTCGTATGTCTTCCTCGCGGTGCTCGTCGGTGCGGTCTGGTTCGATCCGCTCGTCGGACTCGGCTGAACTGACGGGTAGTCCGTCTAGTGCCAACCTCCCAGACCTCGATTGACCCACACCCACTACGGGCGGACGTACGCGTATCCGTCGGTCTGCAATCGGGTAATTTCGACCGCACCTTCGGGGACGACCTCGATCCCCTCGATCAGGTCTGATTCGCCGAACTCGACGGTCTCGAGCGTGTTTCGACACGCCTTGAACGAGACGTCGTCGTCTAACAGCGCCTGGATCTCGTCCTCGCTCTCGCCACCGGCTTGGGCTACCGTGATGCCCCCGGCCTGCACGACGACCGCGACATCGTCGATACTGCCGGTTGCGTCGTCGACGAGGTTTCTGGCGATTGCGAGGGCCGTTTTCTGTTCGCTTTCGTCTCCGGAGAGGAGATGAACGGCGGTTTGCATACAAGCACTGGAGGCCGCTCCCGGGTGAAGGCTTGCTGCTTGCAACGCTAGGGCAAGTCGAGCGATGGGACTATCGACGCCCGCCGTATCGCAAGCGCTGCACCCGCTCGAGCGTGTCGGCTTCCGCCGGATCCTTGTCGTGTCGCACGCCGACGAACCGGGGGAACCGCAGGGCATAGCCCGAGGAGTACGTCGGCGAGGACTGTATCTCCTCGTAGCCGACTTCGAAGACGACCGCGGGCTCGAGGTCGACATCCTGGCCGTCCTCGGCGACGATGTGGGGCTCGAGTAACGCGGTCAACTCGGCGAGGGTCTCGTCGGTGATCCCCGTCGCGACCTTGCCGATCGTCTCGAGGTGCTGTGGCGCTCCCGTAGAGCGGGCGGAACCTCGCTTCTCGCTGGCGTCGCCATCCCGAACCGAGAGTTCGAAGGTGCCCAGGAAGGTCGCCCGTCGTCCTTCGCCCCACTCCGCACCCGTGACGACACAATCCAGCGTCTCGATGTCGGGCTTGCGCTTGCGCCAGTGTTTCCCACGACGGCCGGGCGAGTACGTCGAGTCGGGGTCCTTGAGCATGATCCCCTCGTGGCCAGCCTCGAGGGCCTCAGCGTCGATCGATTCGATCGCCTCGGGATCGTCACTGAACCAGAGCAGGGAGAGTCCGTCGACGGCCGCTGGATCCAAGTTCTCGTCGGCCGAGAGCAATTGCTCGAGTCGGTCGTGACGCCGTGTCAGCGGCTCCGAAAGCAGGTCCTCGCCAGCGGCGTGCAGACAGTCGAAAAAGACGGGCCGTACCGAAATCTCCTCGCGGGCCTTCGCGACGTCGTGTTTGCGCCGGAAACGCTTGAGCACCTCCTGGAAGGGTAATGGCTCGCCCGCGTCGTCGACGGCGACGACCTCGCCGTCGAGGATGGCTGGCTGCTCGAGCGTTTCCTCGGCGAACTCGACGACCTCGGGGAGAGCGTTGGTGACGTCTTCCATGTTTCTCGAGTAGATGCGGGTCGTCGCCGCGTCGTTCGCCCCTGCTGGCGCGCCGTTCGATCCCGGCGACGACGGCGGCTCGTGGTGCAACTGGATTCGAGCCCCGTCGTATTTCCACTCCACGCCGGCCTCGTCCCAGTCCTTGAGTGCACCCATCACCGTTCCGGCCTGGGCGAGCATCGCCTGCACCGGCCGGCCGATCTCGAGGTCCATCGCGTCCAGCCCCTCGAGCCCAGCGTCGCGGGCGACCCGGGCGACTCGACCGTAGTCGTTCGAGACCTGCAGCGCGCGTTCGACGCGGTCGTCGGGAACGTCGAACGCTGCAGCGATCGCGTCGCGGACGGTCCCTTCGCCGACGCCGATGCGCATCTCCGAGAGGACGAGTCTCGAGAGGTATCTGGCCTCGACGCTCGAGCAGCGATTGAACAGGCCAAACAGCAGATCGACCTTGCGGTCCTGGCTGCCAGCCCCGTCGGCGGCCGCAAGGTCGGACAGCGTCTCGGCGACCTCGCGGGTGGTGAGCTCGCCCCCATTGCTACCGGTATTTCCATCGCCTCCAGCGTCGCCCCTGCCAGTGAACGCACCGAGGCCTTGTTGCCCGCCGAAGTCGTAACTCGCCGCCACGTCGCCGATCTCGCCGCGATCGGCCAGTCGCTCTTCGACATCGTCGGCGTCGACGTTCGTTCCCGCCGCCCGCGCGATTGCCTCGTAGCACGTCCGCGGGCCGATATCGAGCGTCGTCGAGTCCCAGGCGGGAAACACGCGCCCCTGGACGAATCGGGCGACGATCTCGAGGTCCTCGCCCGCCGCCTCGAGCAGCGCGCGTACGTGATCGACGATCTCGAGATCGGCTGGCTCGGCGTCGATCGTCGCGGCTCGCGTTGCGAACGTGGCGAACTCCATCGGCGGGGGCTACTCGCGTCGGGAGTAAAACGGTTCTGAGACGTGATCGGGTGCCAGGGCGACGCGTCGTCTCTCGATCGACAATCATTCGTACGGACTGGTGTACCGACGCGACCGTGGCCCGTCGTGCGGTCGCGCCGGAACTGACGTACAACAGACCGTCTCAAACGACCCAGTTCGAGATCGAAATGCGGTGCCACTCGCCCTCGTACTCGACGTACTCGATCCGATCGGGGGTGTCGGGATCGTCCTCGAGATCCTGTAGGGTCGTCCGGAGCTCCTCGATAGCGTCGCGGCGGACGGCCTCGCGCTGCGCTTCCGCCTCGGTGTTATCGTCGACGTCGTGATCGCAGACGTTGATCGAGCCGCCGTCCTCGCGGGCATCTTCGAGCAGTGCCTGTACGTCCTCGGTCGGTTCGGGGAGTTCGGCGCCGCGACGCTCGAGGACGTGGCCGGCGAAGCCGTCGACGTTCTCGGCGACTCGCTGGGCCGTGTGTCGGATGCGGTGGGCCGATGTCGAGTCCTCGTCGTGTCGCTCGAGGCCGATGAGGTGCCCGTCGACCGCGAGATATGGCTCGTCGACGCCTGCGGCGAGGACTGAATCCGCCTGGTCGTCGTCTGCGAGGTAGCCGGCGACGGTCGACGCCGTAAAGGACATGTGTTCGACTTCTTCGATGGTGAATCCGGCAGCGTCGTTGATTCGCCACTGATCGTGAACTGGCAGTTCGTCGAACGATATCGCGTCTGCACTCGCGTGGTCGTCGTCCGTGTCGCGGTCTCGCTCGAGTTCGTACGCCGGACCGGTGACGGTGCCGCTCTCGAGAGTCTCCTCGTGGATCTCGTAGAACTGGCCGTCCCGTTCGACGTAGGTGAGCCAACTGATCGGCGATCGCGTGACGACCTCGACGGTCGGGGACTCGCCCTCGAGCGTTCGGGTGGCGAGGTCGGCCATCATCGCCGGCGCCGCCGCTATGTCGTCGGCCGTCTCGCGTGAGGCGATCTCGGCGGGGTCGACCGGCTCGAACGCGAGGTCGGTGCCACTGCTACAGCCACCGCCGACACCGACACAACCGGCCAGCGTGCCGGCTGTCGCTGCCGCGAGCGACGTGAGAACCGCTCGTCGACGCATAGCTGTCAGTTACTTATTATTTTTATAAATGCTTTGTGTGGGTGCCGGCCCCGAGGGAATCTGCCGGGCACGTTCGTACACCGCCCCACAGACACAGCCGAGCGGGAGCGTCAGCCACGCTGTCAGGATCGCGGCGAAAAAGCCGATGATGACGGTGAATCCGGCGGCTTCCACGAGGAGATCGGTCCTGCCGTCGGCGATAGCGAATCCGAGCAAGATCGCGAAGACGATGGCAAGCGACAACAGGTACGTCAGGACGGTCGCGAGCAAGCCGGCGACGGCACCGGTGTAGGGCACCCGCTCGGGAAGCCACCGCCAGACGGCGGCGCTGGCACAGAACGCTGCGGGGACGACGATCGGCACGGCGACCAGGGCACTCATCGCCCAGAAGACGTGGCCGACGCCAGCGGGTGAACCGAGGAGGTGGAAGACGGCCATCCCGACCGCGAACGCGAGGGCGATAGCCACCGCCGCCGAGGCTCCCGCGTAGCCAGCACCGATCGCGCGTCGGTCGGCCTTCGGTAGTCGGCCGGGACCGTACCGCTTGCAGGTCGTCGCGAGCCCCTCGAGTGACGAGTGTGTGACCATACTCGACTGTTCAGTGGTATGAAACAAGTGTCTTTGGGAGGGTGTGTGGCGGGACGTGGCGCAACCGGCAATCGCCAAGGGGTGGATTTAACAGTAGTCGGCCACGCAGACGGACGTATGCCAGAAGAGGAGGAGCTCGCAGCCCGGGTGAACGATGTGCTCTCGGTCGATTCCTCGGACTACCGCGAGCAAACGGGCGCGGACGGCGAGGTGATCAAAGACGCCATCGTCGACGGCGTCTTCGACAACCCGCAAGCGATCGTCGGCCTCGAGTACGAGTTCTACGCGATCAAAGACGACGGCTGCGAGTTGCGACGCGTCCCGCGTCGCCTCCTCGAGCTCATCGGCTTCGAGAAGGAACTGGGATTGCACAACGCCGAGATGACGACGAGCCCACAGCCGTTGAACGCCCACGGGTTGCGAGCACAGGAGTCGGAGGTCAAGGCACGGCTCCAGACCGCACTCGATGTGACCCAGTCCGAACGGATGCGCCTGGTCAGCGACGGGCTCTGGACCATCCCGCCGGAAGGTGAGGACGCGGAAACGTATCTCACCGACAGCGTCGAGCGGACAGCGGTGACCGAGGACGGCTCGGAGCGATCGGTCCGAATCGCGACCAACATGAGCGACTCCGCGCGATACCACGCGATGGCCAACACGGACCGCGCCGAGGCGGCCGGCATGCTGCTCGATGCACCCAACGTTTCGTTGCAGGCCGATACCGTCATGCCCGAGAGTCTTATCACGTCGATCCAGCCGCACTATCAGGTGGCTCACGCGTCCGATCTCCCGCTGTACTTCAACTACGCGCTGCGGATCGCCGGCCCGCTGCTCGCACTCGGGGTCAACTCGCCGTTTTTCCCCGCCGACCTCTACGACGATGTCCCGGCCGAAACGGTCCTTGAGGACGCCTGGATGGAACACCGAATCAACGTCTTCGAGACCGTGCTCAACGATCCCTCGACTGGTGAAGGGAAGGTACGGTTCCCCCGGGACTTAGACACCGTCGAGGAAGCAGTCGATCGAATCGTCGACGACGACACGATCGTCCCGATGCCGGTCGAGGCCGGCGAACGATTCGACGATCAGTTCCCACACTTCCGTCGCAAACACGGAACCTACTGGCGGTGGGTTCGCCCCGTCTTCGGTGGCCCGACTCGCTCGGCCGCGAACGCGCGTATCGAATTCCGGCCGATTCCGGCCCAGCCAACCGTCCGCGACAGCACTGCCTTCCTCGCCGCCTTCGCCGGCGCCCTCGAGAGTCTCACTCGGCTCGAACATCCGGTCGTCGAACTCGACTGGGAACGCGCTCACGAGAACTTTTACGCGGCGATGCGAGACGGACTCGATGCCGAATTGACGTGGATCACGAACGACGGCAAGGAGACGACCGACAGGCTCGCCCTCTACGAAGATCTGCTCGCACACGCCGAAGACGGGCTCGTCAACCGGGGACTGACGGACGAAGAGGCCGCGAAGTATCTCTATCCGCTTCGGCGCCGGGTTCGGCAGGCGACGACGCCGGCCCGGTGGAAACACGAACAGGTCGGCGCCGAACTCGAGGGCGGCGCGGCGCTCGCGGACGCGATCGAAACGATGCAACGACGCTACGTGAGTCGCCAGCGCGAGACACTGCTCGAGGGAAGCTTCGCCGACTGGATCGGCGACTAACTCGGATTGCTGTACCGGATGTCCCGGCGGTGAGTCGAACTGTGTGAGACGAGCCTCGGTCGAGGAGCGAAGCGAGTCAACCGGTGCAACCGCGACCGGGATGGTGGTTGCGCTGGAACTGACTTATACTGTCTGTACATCGTTGCAGTCGTTACTATAATTCTGTCCGACAGTATACAGTAACCCGTATCACGCGGTCTGACCGGACGACGCTCCGGCAACGAGAGCGACAGTGATTAAGTACCCCGATGCGAGAGTATAGCGTATGGTAACCTTCCTCTCCGGGGGCACCGGAACGCCGAAGCTCTTAGACGGGGCTGGGGCCGCGTTTTCGCCGGAGGAAACGACGATCGTCGCCAATACTGGCGACGACATCGAACTCGGTGGGCTGTTCGTCTCACCGGATGTCGATACCTTGCTCTTTCAGGGCGGTGGTGTGCTCGATCGAGAAACGTGGTGGGGGCTCGAGGGCGACACCCACCGGACGAATACGGCGTTAGAAGACATCGCGTCGGCGGCCGGACTTCCCCAGGGTCCGCAGTATCTTTCCGAGGAGCGCCAGACCGACGGCCGTGATCTCGCTGCCTGGCGACGGTTCTCCGGCATCGCCGAGTTCATGACCATCGGCGACCGCGACCGGGCCGTCCACATCACGCGAACGAGTCTCCTCGACCGCGGACTGACCCTGAGCCAGGCGACCGATCGGCTGGCCGACGCGTTCGGCCTTTCGGTCGATCTCGTCCCGATGAGCGACGATCCGGTCGCCAGCCTCGTCCACACCGAGGAGGGAATGATGCACTTTCAGGAGTACTGGGTCGGTCACGGCGGCGAACCGGCGGTCGACAACGTTGAATTTCGGGGGTCCTCGAGCGCGACACCGGCACCGGGTGTCCTCGAGGCCCTCGAGGAGACGGTCGTCATCGGTCCCTCGAACCCAGTGACCAGCATCGGGCCGTTGCTTGCTCTCCCCGGTATCGCTGAAGCGCTGTCGGAGACGATCGTCGTCGCCGTCTCGCCGTTTCTCGGCGACGAGGCCTTTTCTGGCCCAGCCGGCGCGTTGATGCAAGCAGTTGACGCGGTGCCGAACACGAAGGGGTTGGCCAGTGCGTACCCATTCGCGGACGCGTTCATCATCGACGAAAACGACGACACCGAGTTCGATCGACCGACGATACGAACGGATATCGCGATCGATTCGCCCGCCGATGCCAAGCGGGTCGTTCGGGCGGTCGAAGACGCCATCGAGCGCACAAAGTGAGATGGTTTCGTTCACTCCTCGGCTCGCGCTCGCGAGTCTCAGCGGAGAAGCCGACGCGGAGTGGGCCCGCGCCGGCAGCGAGTACGCCGGTGGGGCGTTCCTCGGCGGCATCGCACTCGATACCGACGCTCGAGACGCGGCTCGCGACCTCGTCGAGCGCGATCGAACGGAGTTTCTGCCGGCCGATCCGTTCGCGTTTGTCGACCGCGAACTTGCGGCGCTCGAGGATGTCCCGCTGCAGCCGGCGTTCAACGTTCGATCGGCGACCCGGAAGCCGATCGCCGATGCGGCTCGCATCTGTCGGAATCGGGGCGCGTATCTCGAGATCAACGCCCACTGTCGGCAGGACGAACTGTGTTCGGTCGGCTGTGGCGAGACGCTCCTCCAGGACGGACCGCGACTCAGTCGCTACGTCGAGACGGCGGCCGAAACCGGCGTCACGACCGGCGTGAAAGTCCGGGCGGAAGTCCCGACTGTCGATCTGGCGACGCTCGCTGCCGATCTCGAGGCGGTGGGAGCTGATTTCATCCACGTCGATGCGATGGACACCGAGGCGGTGATCGCAGATGTCGCCGAAGCGACCGACCTCTTCGTCATCGCGAACAACGGCGTCCGTGACGACGAGACCGTCGGCGAGTACGTCGAGTACGGTGCCGACGCGGTCAGCGTCGGCCGGCCGAGCGACAACCCCATCGTCTTAGAGCGCGTTCGTGAGGCCGTACAGCGGCGGTTCCAGCCCGAAGCTCGTCCCTAACGGAAACGGGTGAGTGGTCGCCCGATGTCGATAGACCACGAAAGGACTTTCCACCGGGCCGACCACCTCTCGGGCATGAGCCTCGAGGATCTCAACGACGAAATCGAACAGGCATACGCCAATGCCGACGACGAACTCGCCGTCTCACTCGACCGCGAGACGAAAAACGAACTCGCCTTGCTCGAGACCGCCCTCGAGCCCGAGGAAACCGACGAACTCGTCCGACGAGCGATTCACATGCTCTTTCAGACCAGCGTCGAAACCGGGACGCTGGATTTTCACCTTCGGTCGGGTTTCGACGTCACGTACGACGAATATCTGTCAGGGATGACATTCGACGAGATGACCGGCGCCGACCAGTACCCATCGATGGACGACGAGCGACGGTACCAGTTCTAGTTCCTACTGCTGGGAACCGTCCGCGCCCGTCTCGACCACTCGAGCCGCGACTCGGCCGCCGACGAGTCGGTCCAGGATCTCGACGGTGACCGGTTCGTCCGGTGGCCGTTCGTCGAGACGGCACACGTCCTCGACGACGACGATATCGACGGGGCTCGCGTCGTTCGGGTGGTCGGCGACGAGGCGACCGTCTCGACGCTCGAGCGCGACGCGAACGGTCGTTCCCACGCGGATCGAGTCGGCGAGGAGGTCACGAATCGACGTCATCCGCTCAGAACCGGCGGATATCGATGTCGTCTGATCGCGTCGGGTCAGCCTGTGTCGCACAATCGGCACACAGCCCGTGGCTGCGCTCGTAGTGGGACGCACAGACGAGGGCCCCACAGTTGTCACAGCGCTCCTGGGCCGGCCGTGACTCACAGACCTGACAGAGGCCGCTGACACTCATAGGGATTGTAGGGCCTCGAGGTCCTTGAAACCGCCCCCGATGGACAATCGGTCGATGGACCGTCATCACTACTGAATCCGTTCCATGGGGCTTGTTACCATGTAACGAGAAAGCTTTTGCCCTGTGGGCCGCTACCGACGGGTATGAGCCGTGACCGGGCTCTCCTCGAGCGAGCCCTGGACCGTGGCGAACAGGATGGTGGCAACGTCGAATTCAAGGAACGACTCTCACGGGATGTCCACCTCGAGGGTGGCCGACGCGAGAGCCTGGCGGCCCAGCTTCGACACCGATTGCTCTCCGGCGATGGCGAGGCGACGTACGTAGTCGGGGTAACCGACGACGGCGGCCTCGCCGGGATCGACCCCGATACCTTTTCCGAGACGATGGACGTCCTCTCGTTGCTCGCCGAGGAGGCCGACGCCCACATCGACGACGTCCAGACGTGGGGCATCGGCGCGGGGATCGTCGGTGTCGCCTCGCTTCGGGAAGGGAGCGTCCTCGAGCGCGACGACGAACACGTCGTCGTCGGGACGGCCGGCCACGTCGACCACGGCAAGAGTACGCTCGTTGGCTCGCTCGTGACCGGCAACCCGGACGACGGCGACGGCGCGACGCGGTCTTACCTCGACGTCCAGCCCCACGAGGTCGAACGGGGGCTCTCGGCGGACCTCTCGTATGCCGTCTACGGCTTCGACGAGTCGGGCCCAGTTCGCGTTCGAAACCCCAACCGGAAGGGCGACCGCGCGGAGGTCGTCGAGGAGGCCGACCGCCTGGTTTCGTTCGTCGACACCGTCGGCCACGAGCCCTGGTTACGGACGACGATTCGCGGCCTCGTCGGACAGAAACTCGACTACGGCCTGCTGGTCGTCGCCGCCGACGACGGACCGACCCGCACTACCCGCGAACACCTCGGCGTGTTACTCGCGACCGATCTGCCGACCATCGTCGCGATCACCAAGACCGACGCCGTCGACGAGGACCGTGTCGAGGAAGTCGAACGCGAGGTCGAGCAACTCCTCCGGGAGGTCGAGAAGTCACCGCTTCGTGTTTCGCGCCACGGGGTCGACGCCGCGATCGACGAGATTAGCGAGCGCGTCGTCCCGATCGTCGAGACGAGTGCGATCACGATGGCGGGCCTGGACACGCTGGACGAACTGTTCGACCGCCTCCCAAAAACCTCCAAGGACACCGGCGAGTTCCGGATGTACGTCGATCGCAGCTACTCGGTTACCGGCGTCGGCGCAGTCGCCTCCGGAACGGTGATGGCCGGTGAAGTCGAAACCGGCGACGAACTCCTGATCGGCCCGATGCCCGACGGTCGCTTTCAGGAGGTCGAGGTCCGCTCGATCGAGATGCACTACCACCGCGTCGACGAAGCCCAGGCCGGCCGTATCGTCGGCATCGCGCTCAAGGGAATCAAAGAAAGCGCCATCGAACGCGGCATGGTGCTTCTCCCCCGCGAGGCCGATCCCGACCCCGTCCGGGAGTTCGAGGCCGAAGTCATGGTGCTCAACCACCCGACCCGAATCGGCGACGGCTACGAACCCGTCGTCCACCTCGAGACCATCGGCGAAGCCGCGGCGTTCTACCCCGACGACGGGCGACTCTTGCCCGGTGACACCGGAGAAACGACGGTGCGATTCAAGTTCCGGCCCTACCTCGTCGAGGAAGGCCAGAAGTTCGTCTTCCGCGAGGGCCGGTCCAAAGGCGTCGGGACGGTTACCGACATCCATCCGATGGATGGATACGGACCGTTGTAGTTCTTTACCGGTGATCACCGGTAAAACGCTACAACAATCCGTATGAGACGGTCTGCCGTACCGATGTCCCGGCGGTGAGTCGAACTGTGTGAGACGAGTCTCGGTCGAGGAGCGAAGCGAGTCAACCGGTGCAACCGCGACTGGGTGGCGGTTACGCCGGAACTGACTTCCAGTAAACGGTATGACACGGACCGATATCGTTCGTTTCCGGTGCTCGAGTCGACGCCGTTAACCCGTTAGAATTTTGTCCCGACGGACGCGTGCATCAGCCGATCCTCCCTGACTCCCCCCGCGGTCGACTCCGGTGGGCGCTCTCGGAATCCCTGATCGTTGCCGGCATCTTTCTGGCCTGGATCGCCGTCGCCATCACCGCGACGATCGTACTCCGGGTACTGACGTTCCCATTCCGAGTGCTGCTCGGTCAGTCACCGCTTCCAGCGGACGTCCTCTTGTCGGTCACCGTCCTCGGCAACGCCGTACTGGCTATCGGCATGGTCACGTCGCTGCTCTACGTCGCCGTTCGGGCTGGAACGATCCTCCTCGAGTACGCCGAGCGCGGAGCGTAATATCCCGCCCGAGACTGTCCTGTTCGGGGTCCGGTCACTCGACCGACGAAAGCGACGCTCGCACGAGTTTCGATTGGGCTCGTTGCAGATGCTCCGCCGCCGTCGAGGGTGCACACTCGAGTTCGGCTGCCACGTCCTCGTGGCTCGCTCGGCGTGGGACATCGAAGTACCCCATCTCGAGACCGGCCCGCGCGGCCTCGAGTTGGCGCTTGCTCAGTGCACTCGTCGGCTCGACCGCTTTCGCGGGTGTCCCGATCTCGCGAACGTCGACCGTCATTCCCTCGGGAACGGCATCCATCGCCGTCTGGAGGGCGCGTCGATCGCCGACGACGGTAAACGAGACGCCTGCGTCCGCGTAGACGACGGGCGGCACGACCAAGAGTCCGTCTCGCGTAAACGACCGAAGAACCGTCCGTGACACCGCCGTTCCGTCGTCGCGCACGAATGCGAGCGTGGTCCCGTCCTCGAGTGCGTGCCACTCGACGGTCTCGATTTCGGTGACGTTCTCGAAGGTTGCAGCCAGCGTCGATGCGTCGCCCTCGATCCGGATCAGGACCGTCGCCTGCCCATCGTCCGTGACGTTCCAGGATAGCGTCTCAGCGCGATCGACCACCGCCGGATCGGTCAGCGGCCCGAAGACGGGATGGGATGCCATCGCCGAGCCATGGAGAGTGAGCCTGACGCGTTTCATATGGTCGAATGGTCAGCCGTGGTTCTTAAACGGACAGCACGTCTTCGGGTCAAATTCGATACCGTTCCCTCGACAATAATCTGTCATGGATGTCTTCGTAGCCGGATCGACCGGCGTCCTCGGTCGCCGTATCGTCGCGCAACTCACCGACCGGGGCCACGACGTCGTCGGACTCGTCCGTGACGACGGCGGCGCGGCGCTCGTTCGCGACCGTGGTGCCACGCCGCGCCAGGGTGACGTTCTCGATCGGAGTTCACTCGTCGACGCCGTAGACGACACGGACGTCGTCGTCCACGCGGCGACCGCCATACCCACGGGATCGAAGCCCTCGAAATCGGACTGGGAGCGCAACGATCGGATTCGAACGACGGGTACCCGAACCCTCCTCGAGACAGCCCAGCAGGCCGATGCCGATCGATTTCTCATGCAAAGTGTCGTCTGGGTCGCCCGCCAGCCGGACGGGAGCGCGTTCGACGAGCGCTCAACGCCTACCCCCGATCGGACCACCCGATCCGCACTCGAGGCCGAGCGCCTGCTCGAGCGACGAGCCGCCGATAGCGGCCTCGATACAGTGACCTTGCGGGGTGGCTGGTTCTACGCCCACGACAGCGCACACACGCGCCGGTTCGGACGCGACCTTCTTGCGGGCCGAATGCCGATTGTCGGTGGCGGACTCCTGGGCCGCAGCGACGCCACCCTGTCGACGATTCACGTCGACGACGCCGCGGCCGCATTCGTCGCGGCAGCCGAGGGTGACGCCACCGGACTGTACCACGTCGTCGACGACGAACCCGTGACCCTGGCTGCGTTTCTCCGAACGTTCGCCGATTGCCTCGAGGCTGCGTCGCCGCGGCGTCTCCCCGGTTGGCTCGCCCGCGCGTTCGTCGGTCGAGATACCGTTCGTCTGCTGACGAACTCGATGCCGACCACCAACGACCGCGTCCGCGAAACGTTCGACTGGGAACCGGCCGTTCCGACCTACGAGCAGGGCCTCGAACGAGTTACGGAGCGATGGCTCGAGGACGGACGGATACGCGAGACAACCGACGGCTACGAGTGGGTCGGCGAGGCGTGACGACGGCGCGCGAACTCACCGAGACCGATAGCGGCCGTCGGTTCGCTCCGCGAGGTCGAACAGTACGGCCCACTCGAGGAGGCGCTCGACGCGAGGCGCTCGTGCGTCGTCCTCGCTCTCCCCAGTGGTCCCTCGTGACGCACCGACGCGCGCCTCTCGATCGGCGAGATATCGAGACATTTCCTCGAGGGTGAGCGATCGATCCGCCTCGGCGAGCACCTCGAGGACGGTTTCGACACCGTGGACGCGCTCGCGAAACGCTCGGCGGACGCGATCGGCATCGAACCCCGAGGCGAAATCACGTCGCTGGAAGCCGGTGTCGGTCTCCTCGGCGGCCTCGAGCGCACGCAGAAATGTCAACCAGGTCGCCGCGTCGTCGCGGGTCGACACCGGCGTTTCGGCGACGAGTTCGCCACAACAATCGTCGACGCTATCGGGCTCGGTCGGAACGGCGCGGTGAATCGTCTCAATGGCCGCGAAATCGGCGGGCGGATCGGGAACGGGTTTGAATTTCATAGATGGCGATCGAGGACTCGCTGCTTACAGATCGAACGACTCGACGAGCAGGTCCTCGTCGGTCTCGCCGTGGACGTAGGTCGGACCGCCGAGAACGTCGATCGTCACCTTCCCAGGGGCGAACAGATCCGAGGGGACTTCGTCGAACTGCCAGTCCAAATCGTCGAAGATCTCGGCGAACGGTCGGCTGTGGTCCGTGGCGGCGGCCGACGGGACGTCGTCGAAGATATCGTCGTCCGTTCGAACCGTGAGATGGGCCGTCCCGCCGTAGGCGATCGCGTCGTTCGTGCGGGCGATCGCGGTGCGTTCGTCGTCGGCGACGGGCGCGACCGGTGCACGCCCCGTCGCCGAGACGATATCGTGCAGGTCGTAGCCCAGTTCGGCGAGCCGGAACGTCGCGAGTTCGGCCGCTCGAGCCGCGTTGGTCACGCTGCCGACGAGACTGGCGGTCGGATAGGCAAGCAGGAAGACACTGCTTGGCTCGACCTCCGCGAGTTCGGCGACCTGTTCGGCGGCTGCCTCGGTCGGCTCGTCGGTGGTCTCGACGGCAAGCGCCGTCAGATCGAAGGCGTCGGTGTAGCCGACGCGACGAAACTCCTCTTCGCGAGCGACGAGCGCTCGAGCCGGGCCACTACCCAGCCCCTCGAAGTCGTCGGTCGTCAGCTCCCAACTCGCCTTCTGGGAACACAGCAGCGCCAGCGCCGGCTGGTCGGTCGTCAGTTCGACGAACGGGATCGGCGCGTCGCCGATCGTCCCGAGTTCGTAACTCGGCGTCGCCAGTCCGGCCGTCTGAATCTCGGTGAGCAACAGTCCAGCCTCGACACCGCCGTCGAACTCGAGCCCGAAGTCGATAACCGCTGCGTCGTTAGCGAGATCGTAGCCGCCGACGTTGAGCTCCTCGACGTACTCGAGGGCCTCGTCGACCAGCTCGATCGCCATTCGGTTGAGACTTTCCATGGGCGTGCTTTACCCTCCGTCCGAAAATAGGTTGCCAGTCGTCGTCTGACGGAAGTCCGACTCCCGTGTGCCGCGGTGGGTGATTCCGAGGCCCGGTCGTCGGTATCGTGTTTTGGCTCGGCCGATAGAAACGATAACTGTACGCCGCAGACGATATTTTCTGGCATATCGTTTTTGCTGTACGTCAGTTCCACCACATCCGCGACCAGGGTGGCGGTTACACCCGTACATCGGTACGGCAATCCGTATCAAGCCGCGGGTTCGTAGCCGGCATCCACGATCGTACTCGTGATCGCTTCCTCGTTGACGGTCGCCGTGTCGTGTTCGACCTGTACCTCGTCGGCCTCGTGATTCGCGGTCGCCGACGAGACGCCCGAGAGTGACTCGAGGGCTTCGACAACGGTCGATTCGCAGCCGTCACAGGCCATGCCGGTGACCTCGAGAGTCGTCCGTTCCATAGCCGACGTTCGAACCCCCCGCCGCCGTCGGCGCGTTTTTTCATCGTCGGTCAACGACGGGCCGAATCCGTCCCGCCGCCGAGACCGCTGTCGGTAATCGCAAACTGGGCCGACTCGCCGACCGCCTTCGATCGATGCTTCTCGAGCGTCGCTCGTCGCTTGCCGCCCCGAAACCGCTCGAGTCGTAGGACGACGCCGGTCCAGTGCTCGAGCGTGTTTCCGCCGAGTGCGCGGGTGCGATCGGCGTCGGGATCGGCAAAGACCTGGTTGGTCAGGACGACCGCGAGATCGTGTTTGCGGGCCAGCGAGAGGAGGTGCGTTACCTGCCGCGTCACGCTTCGTAAGGCTTCGCCCTCGTCGCCGTCGGCGGTTCGCTCGAGACGATAGAAGCCGGTCGCGCTGTCGAGAACGATCAGGTCAGCCCGCTGTGCGAACTCCTCGGCGTCGCGAACGGCTGCGGCCTGTTCCTCGAAATCCAGCGCGTCCTCGATAACGATTCGCGAGGCGACGCTCTCGACATCGAGGTCGCCGGTTTCGTCACGGGTGGCCGGCTCGGCGTCGTGGCAGCCGCCTCGAGCGGCTCGCTTGGCGTCCTCGACGTGAGCCGACAGCAGTTGCTCGAAGCGATCGACGGAGACGCCTTCGGTGTCGATGTAGACGACCGTCCCGCCGTCGACTGCTGCCTCGACCGCCGCCGAGAGGGCGACGTTCGTCTTGCCGGCGGCCGGCGGCCCGTACAGCTGTGTGACGGTCCCGCGTTCGAACCCCCCGCCGAGTAACTCGTCGACCGGGCCACAGCCGGTCGAAATCGGCTCGTCGTTCACGGTCAAAATTCGAATCGTTCGCGCAAAAACCCCCCGGAAGCCGCTCGAGGCCAGTCCCGTCCCGACACCGCGAGCGGATACGTTTATTCTGGCCGGTGCCGAAACCCGTGGTGTGATCGTCGTCGCCACGTCGGACTTCGAGCTGTACCACGGGGTCGTCAACGAGCTACGCGACCGCAGCGCGACGTTTACCACGGTCGAACCCGACGAGGCGCTGCCCGACGCAACGACGGTCGTGATCACTGGTCCGGATCACGACGAGGACGTTTCGGCCACGAGCGTGACGACGATCGTCGCATCGCCGGACGAACCGCGTCGAGCGGTCGATCAGGCCCTGACCGCGGTTCGGGGCGAGGGCGGGCGAACGATCGTCGGGGTCGATCCCGGGAAGAAACCGGGTATCGCCGTTCTCGCGGGCGAGACCGTCGTCGCCGCCTTCCAGGTTCCGCTCGGTGACGCTGTCGACGTGATCGAGCGCGAAGTCGACGACGCGGCCGATCCAATCGTCAGAATCGGTGACGGTGCCCGACTCCAGAGTACGAAACTCGTCAACGACCTCGAGGATGTCCGCGTCGAACTCGTCGACGAGACCGCGACGACGCCCTACCTCGGTACCGGCGCACGCGGCATGGAAGACGTCCTGGCCGCGGTGAATATCGCTCGCCTCGAGGGCGAGGTCGTCGACGGTCGCGAGATCGAGCCCACAGCTGGTGAGTTACAAGTCATCAAGGATCGCTCACGCGAGCACAGCGAGACGAATCGAGCGATCGACGAGATGCTGGCCCGACGGGTCGCAGCCGGCGAGTTGACGATCGAAGAGGCGCTGTCGGAACATCGATCGCGCGGTGACGACGCGGACGAGCTGTCCTAACGTGACCGCATCGTCGACACCGCTCGAGATCATCGGATTCAAGACTGGCGACCGCAAGCTACTGACGATGAGTATCCCGTCGTTTGCAATCGGCATCGCCGGCGGAACGGGGGCTGGGAAGACGACGGTCGCACGCAACGTCGCCGACACCGTCGGGGAGCCGGTCACGCGGATTCCACTCGACAACTACTACGAAGAACTCTCTCACCTCGAGTACGAGCAACGGGCCGACGTGAACTACGACCATCCCGATGCCTTCGAGTGGGAACTGCTTCGCGAGCACCTCGAGTCGCTGTTACTCGGCCAGTCCGTCGAGATGCCACAGTACGATTTCGAGATCCACAACCGGACGGACGAACGCATCACGGTCGAGCCGTCGGACGTGATCGTTCTCGAGGGAATCTTCGCGCTGTTCGACAAGACGATCCGCGAGATGCTCGACCTTCGGGTCTACGTGATGACCGATGCCGACGTGCGCATCCTCCGGCGAATCGAACGCGATGTCGTCGAACGCGGTCGCGACCTCGAGGGCGTTATCGAACAGTATTTAGAGACGGTCAAGCCGATGCACGAACAGTTCGTTGCCCCGACGCGCAAGCAAGCCGACGTCATCATCCCCGAAGGCGCAAACCGGATGGCCGTCGACCTCCTGATCGACAAGATCGACGCCGAACGCGAGGACGAGGGCCGATCGAGCGCCGGTCGGGAGCGGTCCGTCGACTCGCCGACGCTCGAGTAGATACCGGCGCCATCCACCTGATACCGAACCGATCCACGCCGCGTCCACGCCACCTCAAAACAGCGGGAGATCGCCGGTGATCCGATCGACGCGGTCGTCGGCCGCCGGGCCGACGGCAAGTGCCGTGACGGTCCCGGGCTCGAGTTGGGTGTGGCCGGCGTCGCGGATCAGCGCGTTCGCAACGCCGTCGCTGTCGGCGATTTCGGAGAGTTCGTGCAGTTGCCGTTCGCTCTCGCCCTCGAGAACGATCTTCTTCTGTCCGCCCTGCTTCCACTGGTTGCGAAGCTGGCTGTCCGCCGTTTCGTACGCCGACAGCGACGCGTGGGCGACCTGTGCGGCGAGTTTGCCCTGACCCATCCCGATATCGGTGCGAGCGACGATGGCCTGTTTCATAGCTCTCCCCTCACGATCGACGGATAAATCGCCACCGGTCGAGCCGTTGCCCGGATGCGATACGTATTTGCGCGCGGAATCACTAGCGGCCGTCATGAACCTGACACGGCGTGGGCTTCTCGGAACCGCGGCGGCCGCCGGTACCGGAATCGCCGCCGGCTGTCTCGGCAGCGAAGACGCACCCGACCCGCCCGTCGCAGGCGATCCGGACGCCGACGTAACAGTCGCGGTCTACGAGGACTTCTCCTGTCCGTACTGTCGAGACTTCAAACTCGAGGTCTTTCCGCAACTCGAGGAGGCGTATCTCGATTCGGGCGCGATTCGCTACGAGCACCGCGACTTCCCGATTCCGGTCGACGACACCTGGTCGTGGGCCGTCGCCAGCGGCGCTCGAGAGGTCTTCGAAAGCGACGGCGACGACGCTTTCTTCTCCTTTGCCGGCGAGATCTACGAACACCAGAACGGCTACGGCTACGATACGATCGAGAGCGTCGCCGACGACCTCGACCTCGACGGGCCGAGCGTTCGCGAGGCCGCCGAAGACGAAACCCACCGCGACACCCTTGAGGCCGACCGCTCGAACGGCGAATCCAACGGCGTCGGCGGCACCCCGACCGTCTTCGTCGACGGCGATATCGTCGACCTCGAGGCCATCGCGTTCGACCCCGTCGCCGCGGCGATCGACGACGCCCGGGAGTAACGCTCGACGATCAGCGGTCGATCCGACCGCGGTCGACATCGAATCGGGCAATTTACCACAGCGCCGTTCGACTCGTCGGGTATGATCCTCTCCGATGCGGACATTCTGCGGCGGCTCGAGGACGGCGACCTCGTCGTCGATCCGCTCGACAATCCCGAGTTGCAGATCCAACCCGCAAGCGTCGACCTGCGACTCGGCCGGGAGTTTCTCGAGTTCCAGCGAACGAACATCCCCTGTATCCATCCCAACTCCGAACGCGAGGTCGACGAGTACGTCACCGAGACGGTCGTCGACGACGACGACGACTTTATCCTGCATCCCGGCGACTTCGTCCTCGGGACGACCTACGAGCGCGTCGAGATTCCTGCGGATCTGATCGCCCACGTCGAGGGGCGGTCTTCCCTGGGGAGGCTTGCCGTGGTAGTTCATGCCACAGCAGGCCTCTGCGATCCGGGATATCGCGGCCAGATCACCCTCGAGCTGTCGAATCTCGGGAGTGCACCCGTTGCCCTGACACCAGGGATGCGCATCTCGCAGTTGACGTTTACCGAACTCAAGACCGAAGCCGATCGACCCTACGGCAGCGATCGGGGCTCGAAGTACCAGGATCAGGACGGTCCCCAGGCTTCCCGCATCCAGAGCGATGACGAGTTCGGCGGCGACCAACTCGAGCGCGAGGAGTGACCCAGTACGAGTCGCCGGCGTGACCCGGTGGCGTCGGTTACCACCCAGGGTGTACGAACGCGTCGCGCCACCGTGTGTGGGTAACGAATAACCCACAGAAGCACGTATCCCGAGACGATGACAGTCGAATACGACGGCCTCGAGTTCGAACGGCTCGGCCACGCAAGCGTTCGCATCGAGACGGACGACGGGACGGTCCTGTACGTCGATCCCTGGAGTGACCTCCTCGCGGACGAACCCGGCGACGCCGACGTCGTCCTCGTAACTCACGAGGACTTCGATCACTACGATCCCGACGGCATCGAGGCCGTCGCCGCGAGCGAGACGACAGTCGCCGCCTTCGAGGGTGTCGACACCAGCGCCCTCGAGACCGATGTCCTCGAGCTCCCCCACGAGGGCGAAGCGACCGTCGACGGCATCGATGTCGAGACGATGCCCGCCTACAACGAACCCGACGGCGCTCACGTCGACGACGACGGGAACCCGTTCCACGCCGAGGGCGACGGGATCGGCCTGCTGGTATCGCTCGAGGGGACCACCGTCTTTCTCCCCTCCGATTCCGACTTCCTCGTGCATCACGAATCCGTCACGGCGAACGTCTTCGTCCCGCCGATCGGCGGCCACTTCACGATGGATCGCCACGAGGCCGCCGACTTCGCTCGATCTGTCGACCCGGATCTCGTCTTGCCGATCCACTACGACACGTTCGATCCGATCGAAACCGACGCCGAGGCGTTCGCTGACGACCTCGAGGAAGACGGGGTACAGGTCGAACTGTTCTGAACGTGTGACGGAGTATGACACGTAGCGACCGGAACCCCATCCTTCAGGGGTGGGAGGATGTCAAGCGCTGGCGTCACCGGCGATACGCTACCCGATCGACGCTGTGGTCGGACACAAGAAACAAGACCCGCTCGCTGTCGACCGGCACACCTGCTCTGTGGGTGACGCTGCGAAAAATGATCTGCTAGTTATCGTCGCCGTGAGGCGACGGATAGACGATATTAGTTGCGGACGACGTTCGTCGCGCGTGGACCCTTGGGGGCCTGTTCGATATCGAATTCGATCTCTGTGCCTTCTTCGAGGTCCGGACCGCCAACGTCTTCCATGTGGAAGAAAACGTCATCGTCCGCATCGTCCGTCGAAATGAAACCGTAGCCGCCTGTGTCGTTGAAGAAATCAACGTTACCGTTTGCCATTACAACCAACTGTAGGATCGGACCCGGCATAACCTTTGCGAGGGTCGTGGTACCACGACGGTCGATGTCCACTCGTCCACTCCGGGAGTGGCCTGCTGCAAGGATACGTCCGGACTGATGTCCGTCAGTGCTGTCTTCCCAGGCCTTGGGAAGAGCCGCCGGGTGAAATACCGTCTGTGCTGTAGCGTCGACTATGACAACCGAGCGACCCCAGACCGACGACGAGATCAGGCGAGCGGTCGTCGACCGCGTTCGGGAGGTCCAGATCGTCGACGGCGATCTGATCAGCGAGGAACTCCTCGAGGCGTCGGTCTCGAACGGCGAGATCACGCGGTTGGGTCCCTCGATGAACTACGGTGAGGCGACCGATCTCGACGGGAATCAGGCGACACAGCGCTGGGACCCGCGGGTCTGTAACAAGGGTCTCGCGATGATCGAGCGCTTCTACAGCGAGCGTCGCGTGAAGGCCCCGATGGTCCGCGAGGGGTTCATGGAGTGGGTCGAGGACGGCTTCCCGCGTGATTCCGACGGATCGATGCCCGTCGAATACGCCAACCGTGGCGAGGACGACTTCATCGAGGTCGTCGGCCGAGGTGAGGACGACCGCGCGGCGCTTCTCGAAACGATTCGAGCGCTCGAGCCGCTGCGATTTGGCTCCGCCACTGGCGCTGTGAGTGATGACGACCGGTAGCTCGGCAGTCCCCCGGCAACCAGACAGTCGCCGACGACCGGGTAGTTGCATACGACCCGGTGTCGTTCTTTACCGGAGATCACCCGGACGGGTCGCTGATCACCGAAAAAAACGCTCCGACGGCCGTATTAGTCGGTCTGACCGACAGTCCATTGGCTCCAACAGACGGGCAGAAAGAACGGTTCAGATGTCTCGAAAGTCGCTATAAGAGTTTCTAATCTCTTTGGAAGTGAGATTATACGGGTCCCCGTTGTAGCAGGGGGTGAGACATATGACATCGATCGCTGACATCGAGATTCCGGCCGAGGGAACCGGACTTGGCGAACTCTTCGAAACGGTACCGTCGCTGAACTGCGAGATGGAGCGAGTCATCGCCTCGAGCGGGCACGGGCTGTGGCTCTCGGGGCCGCCACAGGACGATGTCGAGATGGCTTTAGAAGAGGCCGACGCGATCGGGGAATACTCGCTGATCAGCGACGACGACGATCGCTGGCTCTACGACCTCGAGTTCGATCCCGACACCGTCGACGTCTTCGCAGTCGTCCTCGAAGAGGGCGGGACGGTGTTGAGCGCGTCAGCCTCGAGTGGCACCTGGCTGTTGAGCATCCGCGTGGTCGATCGCGAGTGCGTGAGTTCGCTCTACGACCGACTCGTCGAGAACGACATCTCGCCGACGATCGTCCGGCTGTTCGATCTGGCCGAGGAGAGCCACTCCCAGTGTGGCCTGACGCCGCGGCAGTACGAGACGCTGGTCGCGGCCATCGACCACGGCTACTTCGAGATTCCGCGCGAGGTATCGATGCAGGAGCTGTCCGAGGAACTGGACATCTCACACCAGGCGCTCTCCGAACGCCTCCGCCGTGCCTACCGCGCGCTCGTCACCGCCGAACTGAACGTCGCCGAAGACGAAACGACAGCGCCGCCGATCCCGCTCGATTGATCCGCGGCGACTCGAGCGTCGTCCACGGGCTGTCGACGGTGTCGAGAACGAACCCTCCGGCCGAACACGGCGGTCCACGAGTGTCCGTTTCCAACCGCGTTTTTGACAGCCGCCTACTGATGGTGTCGCCACAGTTCGGCAAAACGACGGACTCGAGCCCGATCGGTCGGTACTTGCAAGCCACACCGTTGTGTGGGTCGGTGTCGTGTTATCGACTGCAATGAGTCCAGAGTTTACTGACGACGATATCGGCAAGACGGTTATCAACGCGCGAGACGAGGAAGTCGGCATCGTGGCGGATGTCGAACACGGGACGGCTCACGTCGAGCCCGACCCCGGGATCACGGACACCATCAAAGCGAAACTCGGCTGGGGTGGCACCGACGACGACACCTATCCCCTCCAGGAACAGGCCGTGACCCGCGTGACCGACGACGCGGTCCACCTCGAGAGCGACCTCTCGGACAGCGAGTCCGAGATGGGTACCACCGACGAAGGCATGGGGACGAGTGCCGCTGGCGGCGAAGCCGGAATGGGTACGGAGACCACCGGCAGTGCCGGCGCCGGAACGACGGCTGATCGAGATACCGACACGGATGACGGTCTGCTCGGTGACGATGACGACGATCTCGTGGACGATGACGATGGGCTGATGGGCGACGACGGCGACCGTGGCCGGAGCGACGACGACCTGATCGGTGACGACGATGACGGGTTAACGGACGACGATGAAGGATTGATGGACGACGATGACGACGGGTTGATGGGCGATGACGATGACGACGATTTGATCGGCGATGACGATGAAGGATTGATGGACGACGATGACGACGATCTCCTGAGCGATGATGACGGCGAGATCCGATAGGAACAGCGCATTTTCGAGGAACGGCCGACCGACGGATAGCTGACGCGTCGACTTACTCTTCGTCGGCGTCTTGCTCGTCCTGACTGTCGTCGGACGCCGCCTCGCTATCGCCAGTTGATGAGTGCTCGTCGGTCAGCCCTCGTTCCGAATCGATTCGCTGGGAGTACTGGTCCTGTGGCCGATCCCGTTCGTCGCGACCGCGCTGTTGGGGGTCCTGCTGTCGATACCGTGGCGATTGCCGTTGCCCTCGAGTAGGCTGAGCACGCTCGCGCGGCTGTTCCTGCCCGCGCTGGGACTGGTCCGCTCGAGTCGGCTCCCCGAGTTGGGACTGTGGTTCGGGTGGAGCCTCTCGTGGTGGTCGATCCCCCTGTTCTCGCGGTGGTCGGTCACCCTGCGGTTGTTCGCGTCCGCCACTGGTTGCCGGCGGCGGAGTTTGCTGTCGCGACTGACCGCCGGGTTCGCCGCTGTGCATCTCTTCTCGAGGAACCCATTCGCCGGTCTCCGGTCGTTGTGGGTCCGAGCGTTGTCCCCGATCACCCGTCCGCTGGGAACGCCCTCGAGGGCCCTGCTGGTGTCGCTCCCGGGGCTGTTGTCCGCCGGCGCTGTCGGTGTGTGTCGTCCGTCGAGGCTGCCGTTCTCCGCGGTGAGTCTCGCCCTCCAGCTGTCGATCACGACTGCCCTCCAGCTGTCGGCCGCGATTGCCTTCCGTCCGTTGACTCCTTTCCAGTGGCTGGCTGCGCTCGCCCATCGATGACCGCTGTTCGGCCATCTGGCTGCTCGTCTGTTCGGTTAGTTCCCGCGTCGGGCGGGCGGATACCTCCATCCCCGACTCGAGGGCACGCTCGAGTTCCGGCATGGCCGCTTGCATTCCCTGCAGGTAGCTCTCGAGCATCGATCGCGTAAACTGCTGGGCCGGACCGCTCCCCATCATCGAGTGGGTCATCTCCATGCCCTGTTTCTGGGCCGTCTGTTGCCACTCCAGCGCACTCAGAGTCATCCGCGCCATGTTTTGCTGAAGATCCAACAGCTGTTCGATAGCAGTCTGGCTCTGATTCATCGTCTCGTCGTACGCTCCGCCAGTCGGGTCCGTGTTCGATTGATCGTCTCTCATGTGAATCACGTCGGGAATTTCGACTGCATGGCCGCCGGCGAGTGTCGCACCAGCGGTCCCGGACAGTCGATCCCCGGTCGGTACGGTCGGCAACTGAGAGCGAAATAAAGGCCGGCGTCGGTTCCAGATGATTGCCCAGCGGTAACGCACAGCTACTACGACGACCCGCTGTAAGCGACGGTTACCCGCGATCGGTCGTCGGCCGGCTCAGGACTCGGGTCCGGGATCGCCGTGTGTGACGCCGTCGCGTCCCTCCGCCTGCATCCGCCGAAGCGTCGCCCGAGCGTTGCTCGCCTCGTAGCCGAAGAAGACATCCTTCCCGTAGGCAGCTGCGACCTCGGTCGCGTGAATCAGGTTGTCGACATCGACGTTTACCGCGTACAATTCGATATTAAACGGCGTCTCGAGCGCGCTCTCGAAGCCGCGAGCGATCGTCTCGAGCCAGTAGGTCGTTTCGTAGGCCATGTCGTACAGCGGGACGACGAACTCGTCGACGTGTTCTTCGAGCGCCTCGAGGTCGAGCCCTGCACGTTCGTAGAGATGACCAGGATAGGGGTCGGGATAGAGCGTCATGTAGACGGTACCGGGGATGCGATCGACCGCTTCCTCGACGAACTCGGTGATGACGCTTGCGCGCCACGCGAAGCGGTCGTCGAACTCGCTTTGCTCGAAGCGCTGCTCGCAGACGCCACACCGGCAGTATTCGGCCCGCGGAAAACCCACGTCGTCGAGTCGAACGTCGCCGTTGGCCGCGACGCAGTCGTCGATGATCTCGAACAAGCCGTCGCGGTAGTCCTCCCGACACGGACAGATGTAGGCCCAGTCGAAGTACGACCGATCCCGAGTGGCTGGACGGCCCATGTCGTCGACGGGAACCAGCGACGGGTCGGCGTCTGCGGCCGCGTTGTCGCCGAAACACGACACCATGTTCACCCCGTCCTCGATCGGATCGGCAGACCGGCCGGTCACGTCTTTGACCTCGTAGAAGCCGCGATCGAACTCCGGCCACTGGACCTCGTCTGCATTTCGCGTGACGACGCCGTACATACCTGGGGGTACGTCGCCGTCACCGTAAGCCGTTCGGAACTGTTCGATGCGTTATTCGATCGGATCGTACTCGATCTCGGCCTCCGAGGAGCCGCCGATGACGACTTTCAAGAGGACTGCGATGACGACCAGGGCGATCAGGATTTTGATTGTCCGTGACATATACGAGTGAGTAATTGAGCGGCTCCCACTTAGATATTCTGGATGGAGTCCATACAAGAAAGGACAATCACCAACGGTGACCGTTCGAGCACGACGGGTTATGTTTCGATCAGGGACGCGATTTCGTCGCGGACGATCGTTCCGCAGTACGAACACCGAACGCCCTCCTCGAGCACTTCGAATCGGGACGTGACGGGTTCGTCGCCGGTGGAGATACATGCCGGGTTCGGACACGTAAGAACGCCATCGACCGCCGGTGGGCGCTCGACGCGGTGTTTTTCGATGACCTCGTACTCGCGGACGATGTTGATCGTCGCGTCGGGCGCGATCAACGAGAGGACATCGACCTCGTCCTGGCTCAACTCCCGGCCCTCGACCTTGACGATATCTTTGCGCGCGAACCGGTCGGATGGGACGTTCATCCCGATCGAAACCTCCTCACCCTCGTTGCCGTCGATACCGAGAATTGCGAGGACGTTCAACGCTTGCCCACCGCGAACGTGGTCGATGACGGTGCCGTCACGAATCTTGCTAACCCGAAGTTCGTGGTCGTCTTTGCCGTCGTGGTGGTCGTGGTCGTCACTCATCATCCTCACCTCGAGCGTCGGAGAGGAGTAAATCCAGTAACGCCATCCGCACCGGGACGCCGTTGTGTGCTTGTTCGAAATATGCGGCGTAGTCCGTGTCGTCGATCGCCGGATCGATCTCGTCGACGCGGGGGAGCGGATGCATCACGGTCAGGTCGTCGGCGGCATCCTCGAGCGTTTCCGGGTCGATCTGGTACTCGCCGGCGACCTGCTGGTACTCGTTTTCGTCGGGAAAGCGCTCGCGCTGAATGCGCGTGACATAGAGGACGTCGAGCGACGGCAGGATCTCCTCGAGGGAGTCGTGTTCGCGGATCTGCGTGCCGTCCTGGGCCTGGTGGAGGTCGTAGACGACCTCGCGTGGCAGTTGCAGGCTCTCCGGGCTGATGAAGTGCTGGCGGGTATCGAAGTTCGAGAGCGCGTAGGACAGCGAGTGGACGGTTCGACCGTACTTCAGGTCGCCCATGATCCCGATCGTCAGGTCGTCGAGGCCGGCGTTCTCCCGGATCGTATAGAGATCGAGCAGCGTCTGGGTCGGATGATGACCCGCACCGTCGCCAGCGTTCAAAAGCGGCACGTCGACGAACTCACTGGCCATCGTCGCCGCCCCTTGCTTTGGATGGCGCAAGACGAGCGCGTCGGCGTAGCCCTCGATGACCCGAACCGTATCCGCGAGCGTTTCGCCTTTCGTCACGCTCGAGGATTCGACAGCCCCCATGTCGACGATATCGCCCCCCAGACGCTTCATCGCGGTTTCGAAACTCATCTTCGTCCGCGTACTCGGCTCGTAAAAGAGCAGTCCGAGCAGCGTTCCGGCGTGGCGATCGGCGACGGCGGCCCGATCGGCGTCGATCTCGGCTGCACGGTCGAGGACGGTTTCGATGTCCGTCCGCGAGAGTTGTTTGCTCGTGATGAGGTGATCGTGGCGCATTCATGTTCCAACGCTCTTGCACGGACCTTCAAACCTCCCGTTCATCGTCGACGGCGTGAGCGAGTCGCACGCGATGAGTTAGTTCCCTGTCGTTTCGGGCTGAAGCCAAAGAGTTATGCAGACAGTATCGTAACGAGAAGGTACTGTATGGACGGTCGGCTGAACACCGGAATCGACGTACTGGATCGGAAGCTCGACGGTGGGCTCCCACCTGGCTGTGTCGTCGCGTTTACCGCCCAGCCCGCCAGCCAATCCGAACTCCTGTTGTACGAACTCACGGCTGCTCGGGGCACGCTCTATCTGACGACCGAACGATCCGAACCGGCCGTACGCCACGCCGTCGAGCACTCGCCATCCGACGTCGGCAATCCGACCATCCGACACGTCACCGGCGAGGAGCCACTCCAGCAGGCAAGTCGGTTCGTCGACGCCATTCCCGACGGTGCGAACCTCATCATCGACACGATGGATCTCTTAGAACAGTCCGATACCGACGACTACGTCGCTTTTCTCAACGATCTCAAAGACCGGATGCTCGAGACCGACAGTATCGCGCTGTTGCACTGCTTGAAAGGCTCGTTCGAACCCGACAACCGCCCCCGTACTCATCACGCGGCAGACGCCGTCTTCGACCTGCGAACCGGCGTCGCCGGCACCGACCTCGAGAACCTGCTCGCGATTCCGAAGTTCCGCGAGGGCGGCCAGCCTACCGAGACGATCAAACTGGAACTCACCGAAGAGGTCGCGATCGACACGAGCCGCGACATCGCGTAGCTACCCGTTCCGTTCCGAGTCGCCGGTCTCGTCGGCGTCGTCGGTGCCGATCCACCGGTCCACGAACGAGTCGAACTCCGCGTCGTCCTCGGCGATTCGGTTCCACTCCGCGAGGCCGCGTTCCTCGCGCGTCCCCGGGATCGTGTTGTCGAGGACGAGCGCCGCGAGACCACCGACGGCCATCCCGGTCGAACCGATGATAAAGACCGTATCGACGACGGCGATCGCGCCGGCCTCGATCCAGCCCGCGGCGCCGTCGGCGAGGAGCCCGATCTCGAGCAGCGGCGCGATCGTCGCCTCGACGGCGACGGCGTCACGGAACGCAAGCGTCGTTTCGAAGTTGGCCATGTACTCGGGCACCGCGAGGCCAACGAACAGTGCAAAGCCGATGACGAAGCCATTTCGCGAGGACTCGAGATCGACGTATCGCAGATTCGCGACGCCGACGGCGACGATCTGGGCGAACATGGCGATGAAGAGGCCGCCGACGATCGGATCGGGAATCGTCGCGATCAGTTGGCCGACGTAGCCGATGAAACCGACGACGAGCATGACGGCGGCACCGATCTGGACGACGTACCGGGAGGCGACGCCGGTCAGCCCGATCGCGCCGATGTTTTCGGAATAGGATGTCGAACCGCCGGTCCCCATCACGCCGGAGAATACGTTCATCAGCCCTTCCATCCCGATTCCGTGGTTGATCCGTCGTTCGCTGGGTGCGGCCGATCCCGTGAGGTTCGCGACGGCGTAGTAGTCGCCGATGCTCTCGACGATCGAGGCGAGAACGCCCGCGAACATCCCGATGACGAACGCCGTCGTCACCTCGGGTATCCCCCACTGGAACGGATGTATCGGCATGAGTAGCGTCGCGTCGGCCACCTGCTCGAGCGGGACGTATCCCGGATGGTCGCTGCCGATGGTCCCCGCATACGACACCGCCGCGGCGATGGCCCAGGCGATCCCGATCGCGAGGACGACCGGGTACAGACGGAACGCCGCGTGTTTGACGTCGAGATACTGCGAGAAAAGGAGGATGAGCCCCAGTGTGAGTCCAAGCAGCAGCCAGCTTTGGTCGGTGGTCGTGATCTGTGGGGCGTCGAACAGCGCGAGGCCGATCAGTGCGATCGTCGGCGCGATGACGACCGGCGACAGCAGGTGCCGAAGCTTCCCGACCAGCCCGAGATAGCCCATCGCCACCTGCACCGCCGCGGCGACGATGATGGCTCCCTGCAACTGGAGGAGTGCGGCCTGCCAATCGGGTTGGCCCGCGACGCCGCCGGCCGTCACGACGGCGACGATCGCCAGCGCGGGTGCGAGCATCGAGAACGGGGCGCCCTGGACGATCGGATACCGGTTGCCGAACGTCGTCTGGGCCAGCGTCGCGATCCCCGAGACGACGAAGAACGTGCCGACGAACTGGGCCGTGATTCCCGGTGGCATCCCCATCGCCTCGGCCAGAATCAGCGGGACGGCGATGTTCGCACCGACCATCGTCAGATAGTGCTGGACGCCAAGCATCGTTGACCGTCCCAGCGGTGGCCGATCCTCGATGCCGTACTCGATATCGTCGTCGACGCCACCGCTGCCGTCGGTGGCGGTCGCGTCGTCGTTCGACATGACTCGTCGGAGAACGAGCGAGCGGCGTCAAAGACGTGTTGATCCGGCTCGACCGAAACAGCTCTCGATCGTGGGCTGAAGTCGAGCGGAACTACGGCCCATCACCCAGACGACAGTCACGACGACTCTTCTGCGGCCCGATCGGCTGCCCGTCGAACTGCCTCGACCGACAGCAACTCGAGTGCCACCAGGTCGCCGTTCGTTTCGCTCGCGACGAGGTTCGAAAGTCCCGCTCGAGCGTTGTCCCCAGCGTCGACGACGACCACGGTCGCGCCGGTACTCGCGAGCCGGCGGGCCGCGCGACGCGTCGCCTCGGTCGGACTGCCGTCGGCGACGTTGGCCCGGCCGTCGGTGACGAGCACGACGACTGCGGCGTCGGTGTCGGCGCGCTCGAGGACTGCCCGTGACGTCTCGAGGCCGGCCGGCAGCGGCGTCCGATCGCCGGAGGGGAGTTCCTTGAGGTGGCGGGCGGCCAGCGAGACGCTGTCGGTCGGCGGGAGGAGAACGTCTGCGTCCTCACCCGCAAAGGCGACGAACGCGACCTGGTCGCGCTGCTGGTAGCTCTCCCGCAGGAGCTCGAGAACGACGCCCTTGGCGGCCTCCATCGCGGGTCGCATCGACGCGCTGGCGTCGACGGCGAAGACGATCGTCACCGCCGTTTCGCCGGTCCGCACCGATCGTTGGAGGTCCTGTTTCTCGACGCTCGATTCACCCCGCGAAGCGGCCGAACGAACGGATGCGGCCGCGTCGATCGACCCGTCGCCCGACGCGGATTCCGTGCGGACGCGGGCGCCTCGATTGGTCACGTTCGGGGTTGTGCTCGTGCGCGAACCGCTCGCACCTGCTCCGTTCGTACGCTCCGCAGTCGGCGTGTCGATGTCCGGCGCGCTAGCCTGGCCGACCCCGGCGACCTCGCCGCGGGCCTGCCCGGGAATTACGGGATTGGCGTCCTCCTCACCGTCCGCGTCGTCCAGTCCACCGTTATCGTCGTCTCCCTCGCCGTCCGAATCGGTGTCGCTCGAGCCGGCTTCATCGGTGTCGCCGGCGGCTCCCGATCCCGCTTCGGTCGGCGTCGGCGATTCACTCGCGGACCGATCGCCGCCTCCCTCGTCGGCGCCGTCGTCGTTCGGGTCGTCCGACTCCCCACTGGCGTCGTCATCGGGCCCCGCCGTCTCGTCCCCGTCGCCATCGGACGCTTCCGTCCCGGATTCGTCGTCGGATTCGGATCGCGTCTCGGTCCCCTCGGTATCGTCGCCAGCTTCGTCCTCGTCGCCGGACTCCCGTTCGTCCCCATCTCCGTCCGCATCCGCTGGCGACTCCTCGTCGAACCGATCCTCGAGCACGTCCTCGAGATCGGGTTCGTCCTCGAAGGGCGTGCTCCGCAAGCGGTGGGGAAGCGCGTAGCGGGCGGCCTCGTGGACATCGGACTCGATGACCGTCTCTCGGCCCTCGAGTGCGGACAGGGTCATCGCGGTTCGGGCGATTGCCACGTCGCCGCGGTGACCGTCGACGCCGGCCTCGAGACAGAGTTCGGCGATCTCAGTCTTGAAATCGGTCGGGAGGTCGACGCCCGGGAGACGCTCGCGGGCCTCGAGAAGTCTCGTCCGGAGCCGTTCGATGTCGTTTGCGTACTCGACGGCTGGATCGGCGTTGGCGCCGCCGTGCTCGAGGGCACGATCGATGATTTCGACGCGGTCGTCGATGTCGCGGCTGCCTTCGACGGTCGCCTGGAGGGCGAACCGATCGCGCAGTTGCGGGCGGAGGTCCCCCTCTTCGGGATTCATCGTCCCGACGAGCGTGAACTCGGCCGGATGTGAGACGCTGACACCGTCTCGCTCGACAGTGTTGACCCCGCTTGCGGCGGCGTCGAGGACGACATCGACGAGGTGGTCGTCGAGCAGGTTCACCTCGTCGACGTAGAGGATGCCACGATGGGCGCGTGCGAGCAGGCCGGGATCGAAGTCGGCCTCGCCGGCCAGGGCGTCCTCGACCGAGAGCGTCCCGACGACGCGATCGCGGGTCGCACCGAGTGGCAAGGTGACCAGCGGGACGGGTCGTGTCTCGACGGGAAGCTCTTCCGGCGCTCGTTCGCGGCAGGATTTACACTGCAACGCCGGATCCGCGGGCGCACAGCCGTACGGACAGTCCGCGACGGCTCGCTGCTCGGGGAGGAGATCGACCAACCCGCGAACGGCGGTCGACTTGGCGGTCCCCTTTTCGCCGACGGCCAGCGCCCCGTCGAGGTCGTCGTTGACCGCGATCGCGAGCAGTACTCGCTTCAACTCGTCTTGCCCGACGATCGCTGGAAACGGCAGTGACGACAGCTTTTTGTCCCCAGCGTCTGCAACCATACTTTGGCTAATACAACAGAGGTTTAAAAACGCGATGACACGGATCGGGATCTACACGGCGACGGAGAACGAACTCGGCTCGATCGGCCAGGCCGCCCACCGACTCGAGGGCCTCGAGCTGGTCGTCCGATCGGAGAGCGACTTCGACGACGAGGCCGACGTCGAGGAGTTCGTCGAGGAATTGGACGACGCCGCGGCAGCGATTTTCTGGCTGCACGGCGCCGAAGACAGCATGCCGGGGTACGACTACGCGACGGGTGCACTCGAGGACGCGGGCGTCCCCGTGATCGTCAAGGCGACCGGCGACGCGTTCGCGTTCGAAGATACGACGGTTGCAGCGAGCCATCGCGACCTCGTTTACGACTACCTCGAGAAAGGCGGGACAGTCAACGTCGCGAACCTGTGTCGGTTCCTCGCTGCGGAGTACGACGGCGACGATCTCGCGTACGACGAGCCGACAGCACTGCCGACCGAGGGCGTTTACCACCCGGACTATCCGGGCGTCGGCTACGAGGAACTGCTCGAGACCCACGACCCCGAGCAGCCGACGGTCGCGATCTGGTTCTACGAATCCCACTGGACCCACGAGAACACCCGCTACGTCGACGCCCAGGTTCGGGCGCTCGAGCAACAGGGCGCCAACGCCCTGCCGATCTTCTGTAACCCGGCGACCGATACGGACGAGCAAGAAGACGCCGAGTGGGTCACGGACAACTGGCTTATCGACGACGCTGGTGATTCCGTCGTGGATGCCGTGCTCTCATCGTTCATGTTCTCTCTCTCCATGGACGAACGCGGGCGCAGCGCCGACGACGAGGGCTCGAGTGCCGAAGACGTCTTCCTCGACCGGCTCGGCGTTCCCGTTCTCCAGACGGTGACGACGATGCGTTCGCGGTCGCGCTACGAATCCAGCGACACGGGCGTGATGGGCTTCGAACTCGCCCTCTCGGTCGCGCTGCCGGAGTTCGACGGCAACGTCATCAGCCATCCAATTTCGGGGAAAGAACGCACCGACGACGAGGCCGGGATCGGTTCCGCGCCGAAACACCACTTCCCCATCGAAGATCGGATCGACCACGCGACCCGACTGGCGGTCAACTGGGCCGAACTTCGTCACACGCCGAACGAGGACAAACAGATCGCGGTCGTCCTGCACAACTATCCGCCCAGCGACGACGGGATCGGGACCGCGTTCGGGCTCGATAGTCCCGAGTCGACCGTCAATTTGATCGCGGAACTCGAGGCCCGAAACTACGATCTCGGCGGCGAACTGCCAGCGGACGGCCAGACACTCGTCGAGAAACTGACCGCCCAACTCACGCTCGAGGACCGGTGGGTCGCCCCGGAGGACGTTCGGGATCTCTCGGTCGACGTCGTCCCCTCGGACACGTACGCCGACTGGTTCGACGACGCGGACGAACGATTTCAGGAAACCGTCGTCGAGGAGTGGGGCGAGGTGCCGGAGCGTCCGTTCGCGATTCCGGGCGTCGAGTTCGGCAACGTGCTCGTCACGGTCCAGCCGCCACGCGGGTTCGGCATGGATCCCTCGAAGGTCTATCACGACTCCGATCTCCAGCCGCCACACGACTACTACGCGTTCTACGGCTGGCTGCGCAACGAGTTCGAGGCTGACGCCGTCGTCCACCTGGGAACGCACGGGAGCCTCGAGTGGCTCCCCGGCAAGACGGTCGGCCTGAACGGCGAGAGCGCACCCGACCAACTGATCGACGATATTCCGAACGTCTACCCCTACATCGTCAACAACCCCGGCGAAGGGACCCAGGCCAAGCGCCGGTCCTACGCCGCCATCGTCGACTATCTCACGCCCGTCATGCGAAACGCGGGGACCTACGACGAACTGTCGGAACTCGAGGAACTCGCGAATCAGTATCGCGAAGCCGGCATGGAAGACGCCCGCGCGGACGACGGTGAACACCTCGAGACGCTCATCCGCGAGAAAGTCGACGACCTCGATCTGGCCGTCGAACTGGGGATCACCGGCGAGATCACCGAGAAGGCCGACGTTCGCGGCCCCGACGAGGCCGGTTCGACGCTCGCAGACGGTGCTGTAGAGGGCGACGACCTCGCTATCGACGACCTCGTCGAGCGCATCCACGAGTACCTCACCGACGTCAAGACCACCCAGATCCGACTCGGCCTCCACACCATGTCCGAGCCGCCGGCCGACGAGCGCCTCGTCGAGTATCTCGTCGCGCTGACGCGCCTCGAGAACCCCGGCGCGCCGAGCTTACGCGAGAGCGTGGCCGAGGCGCTGGGCGTCGACTACGAGACGATGCTGAACGCACCCGGCGAGTACGACGCGGACCTCGGCATGACCTACGCCGAGGCCGCCGATATCGTCTACGAGACGAGCGTCGACCTGATCGAAACCCTCGCCGAACACAACTTCGACGTTCCGGAGTCGGAACTCGAGGGTGGCCCCGAGGACGAGGTGAACATGAACCTGCTCGTGGTCGACCTCGAGACGATCGGCGACGCGCGAGCGAAATCGGGTGCCCACGACGATCTGCGGAAGGTACTGGCGTACATCTGCGAGGAAGCCCAACCGCGCGTCCAGGGGGCCGAAGACGAGGTTCCCCGAACCGCCGACGCGCTCTCCGGCGAGTACGTCCCGCCGGGCGGCTCCGGCGCGCCGACCCGCGGCGGCGTCGACCTGCTGCCGACCGCGCGGAACTTCTACACGCTCGACCCGCGAAAGGTGCCTGCCAAGGCCGCCTGGCAGGTGGGCCGGGAGGTCGCAGCGGGCGTCCTCGAGCGCCACCACGCCGAAAACGACGAGTATCCCGAGGAGATCGGCGTCGTCGCCTGGGGAACCCCGACCGTGCGTACGCGCGGCGAGACGATCGCCCAGGTGCTCGCGATGATGGGCGTCGAACCCGTCTGGACCGACGCCGGCCGGATCGACGACGTCGAGCCGATTCCACTCGAGGACCTCGACCGACCCCGAATCGACGTGACGACGCGGGTCTCCGGGCTATTCCGGGACGCCTTCCCCGCCGCGGCGGGCGTCATCCACGACGCCGTCAATGCCGTGGTCGATCTCGACGAACCGCTCGAGATGAACTACGTGAAGAAACACGTCGAGGAGGAAGCCGAGCAACTCCAGGAGGAGGGGCTCGACGAGTCGGACGCCCGAAAGGCAGCCCTGCATCGGGTCTTCACCACCAAACCCGGCGGTTACGGCGCCGGGACGAACAAGGCCGTCGACGAGGGCAACTGGGACGACCGCGCCGACCTCGCCTCCGTCTACGTCCAGTGGGGGGGCTACGCGATGGGGTCGCGCGGACGCGTTTCCGACGCCCACGCATCCTTCGAGCGTCGACTCTCGAGCGTCGACGCCACCGTGAAGATCGAGGACACGATGGAGCAAGACGAGTTCGACTCCTCGGACTGGTACGCCTTCCACGGCGGCTTTATCTCCGCCGTCAGCGAGATTTCCGGCGAGGAACCGGCCTCCTACGTCGGGGATTCTTCCGATCCCGACAACGTGGACGTCTACACGAACGAGGAGAAGGTCCGCAAGGCCATGCGCTCCCGGGTCCTCAACCCTGACTGGCTCGAGTCGATGGAAGAACACGGCTACAAGGGTGCGGGCGACCTCTCGACGACCGTCGACGTGACGCTTGGCTGGGACGCGACGACTGGCGTCGTCTCGGATACACTCTGGGGAGACGTCGCCGACAAGTTCGCATTCGACGAGGACCGACAGGAGTGGCTGCGCGAGGTCAATCCGTGGGCACTCGAGTCCATCACCGATACCCTGCTCGAGGCAATCGAGCGCGACCTCTGGGACGCCGACGACGAGACGGTCGACCGCCTGCGCGATCTGAACCTCGAGGTCGAGGGCGATCTCGAGGCACGAACGACCAACGAGGTCGTCGGCGCGGAGGTGTCGGACGATGATTGACGAGCCAGCCGAACGTGTGCGGCCGACGAACGATACGGCAGCCACCGAGTGTGATACCCGATGAGCGACAGTCAGGAGTTCGAGGAGGAGTACGCCGATCTGGGCGCGACGACCCAGAACGCGATGGACATCGCCGAGACAAGCATGGATATCGTCCGACAGTTCGTCCCCGACGAGACGCTCGCCGACCGCGTCCGCCAGAAGTCGGTCCACTCGATGGGCGACATCGAGTTCCAGCACCTGATCGAATGTACGGGGCGTGACGAGTTGGGCGACGACGAGGACGCTCCGGTTCGGGCCGGCGCACGCGCCGTCCTCGCGGAGGCCACCATCGTGACCGATATCACGATGTCCAAGGCCGGGATCACCGGCCGCGGACACGACTGCGAGAAACGCAAGGCGATCGGCAACGGCGCCGAGTTGGCGAAGAAAACGGGGATGACTCGAACCGCTGCTTCGGTGCTCGAACTGGACAAGCAGGGCGTCTACGACGGGGCGATCGCGACGATCGGCAACGCGCCGACGGCAGCGTTCGCGCTCGCGGACTGCATCGAGGACGGGACCCGCCCGGCGGCTATCGTTGCGACGCCGGTGGGCTTCGTCAAAGCCGAAGAGAGTCGCCAGCGCATCCGCGAGGTCAGCGAGGCGTACGACGTGCCCGCGATCACGAACGTCGGTCGCCGCGGCGGCAGCGGCCTCGCCGCCGCGCTGACGAACGAACTGATCCACGTCGCCAAGGACGTCCGGACCGGCAAACTCGAGTTGGAGCTGACGCCCGACGAACGGGCCGTCCAGAACGCTGGCGACGAGGACGGCGAGAACGCATGAGCGGCGAGTACGATCTCGAGGCGGGTCCGGATCCGTCGACGTTCGCCGCGGCAGCGGCGGAACCGGATATCGACGAAGCGACGGCCGATCCCGTCTACGCCGTCGGCGTCGGCCCGGGCAATCAGGCGTACCTGCCCCCCCGCGGCCGTCGTGCGATCGAAGACGCCGACGTCGTCGTCGGCTTTACGACCGTCGTCGAGTTCGTCGACGATCTGACTGACGCCGATCTGTTGACCTGTGGCTACAAGGACGAAGCCGACGCACTCGAGGCATTCGGCGAACGCGTCGCCGCTGGCGAATCCGGGACGGCGGTCGCGATGGGCGACCCGAACCACTCGGGCTATCAGTTCGTCGGGAAGGTACAGGATGCGGTACAGAGCAAGGACTCCGAGCGGCCCGTTCGCGTCGTTCCTGGAATCTCCTCGCTCCAGATGGCCGCGAGTCGCGCCCGAACGCCGATGGAAGACACCGAGTTCGTCACGCTCCACAAAAGCGGTGACCTCGAGGCTGACATGGATCGGCTCGCACGGGCAGCGGTGGCGGACCAACGGCATCTGCTCGTCCTGCCTCGGCCCTACGATCGCATGCCCGGTGACATCGCCCAGTTCCTGCTCGAGAACGGGGCCGACCCCGATCTCGAGGCGCTGGTTCTCGAGAAATTGACTCACGACGATGAGACCATCCACCGGTTTCGGCTGTCGGAGCTGTCCGACCACGCCGGCGGCGACGGAAAAGACGAGACGATGTTTTCCGATCTCGTGGTTCTGGCCGTTCGGCAGCCGGTGTCGAGGCAGCCGTAACTCTCTCGGCGTGACATCGTCTCTTTGCCGAGCGGTCGACGAGCGATGCTTGTGCGTCGATCGTCCGGTAGACACGACAACGGGCGCTACCAAGCATCCTTTTGGCAGGGACGAGTACGGTCGGCCAAGCATCCTTTTGGCAGGGACGAGTACGGTCGGAATCGAACGATGCCGCTCGAGACTAGACATTTATACCGATACCGGTCACACCAAACAGTAACGACTGCTATGACCTGCGAGAGGGGACCATGCGCGTAGCCATCGTCGGTGCCGGCGAGGTCGGGAAGGCCATCGCCGCGAATCTGGCTGAATCACACGACGTCGTCGTGATCGATCCCAACGAAGCGGTGATCGAGGAACTCACGTACTCGCTGGATGTCCTCACGATCAGGGGCGACGGGACCGAACTCGGCTCGCTCCGGGACGCGGAGGTCGACCGTGCCGATCTCGTCATCGCCTGTACCGACAGCGATGAGACGAACGTCGTCGTCTGTGGCGCCACGAAGACCATCAGCGATGCGTTCACGATCGCTCGCGTGCGTCGTCGGACCCTGCTCGAGACCTGGGAGGGCTCGCAGGGCGCGTTCGGCGTCGATTTCATGGTCTGTACGGACCTGCTGACTGCGCAAACGATTTTTCGAATCTGCGGGCTCCCCGCGGCCCAGGACGTGGATATGTTCGCGGGTGGGCTCGTTCGGATGGCGGAGTTCGTCGTCGATCCGGACAGTCCAATCGCCGATGAGACGATCTACGAGGCCGACCGATACGATTCGCTGACGTTCGCAGCACTTTTTCGCGACGACGAAATGATCGTCGCGACGGGCGATACCGTTATCCGCCCCGGCGACCGGGTCGTCGTCATCGGCAGTCCCGATTCGGTCACCGACTTCGCTAACGACCTCACGATGGCCGACGCCGAGCAGTTAGAGGAAGTCGTCGTCGTCGGCGCCAGCGAGATCGGTTATCAGGCCGCTCGCGAGTTCGAAGCCCACGGCTACGAGCCGCGGCTGATCGAGCAAGACCACGACCGCGCTCGAGAGGTCGCCGAATCGCTTCCCAACACGCTGGTGCTCGAAAGCGACGCGACCGACGCCGAGTTTTTGGCGCGCGAACACGTCGACGAGGCAGATATCGTCGTCGCCGCGCTGGATGGCGACGAGAAGAACCTGCTCGTCTCGCTGCTTGCCCGTCGGCTCGGCGTCGATCGAACCGTCGCCGTCATCGAGAATCTCCAGTACGCGGAGCTCTTCGAAACCGTCGGCATCGACGTCGCGGTCAACCCCCGCGAGGAGACTGCCGAGGAGATCGTCCGCTTTACGCGGGCAGAACACACCGAGAAGATCGCCATGCTCGAGCACGATCGGGCGGAGGTCATCGAGTTCGAAGTGGACGAGGATAGCCACCTCGTCGGCGGCCCGATCGTCGATGTCACGAGCGATCTTCCGAACGGCGTCGTCATCGGCGCTATCTCCCGGGGCGGCGAGCGCATCACGCCCCGCGGGACGACGGTCATCGAACCTGGCGATCACGTCGTCGTCTTCGTCGATGCCGCGGTTCTCGACGACATTCTCGAGGAGATCTAAACGAAAAGCAGCGCAGTTCGCTACCGACGTGCAGTACGCTATCGGTTACGTGGCGTCCTCGAGCAGTTCCTCGAGCAACGCGGCCGCGTCGGCTCCCGTCGATCCGAAGACGTAGGTCGCCGGTTCGATGCCGAACGCGCCGCGGTGGTAGGCCAGCCGTGGGACCTCGCCGCGATCGTCGAATCGGTTCAGGAGGTGTGCACCCCGATCCTCGTAGTCCGCGTCGAACTCGAGGGGGTCGATACCGCGGGCCCGGCCAGCCTCGAGCAACGCGTCGTCGGTGGCGACGTTGATCGCACCGCGGCGATCCGGATCGATCGCGGTTGCTGCGAGGATTGCTGTCGCGACGTGTTGTGATGCGCCGAACTCGGGATTAGCGGGGATTTCGATGCGGCCGCTCATCGCATAGATACGCCCGGGGATCGCAGCGACATCGGTGCCGTCCGAAGCATCGGGCAGGGCCATCCCGACGTTCGTGCCGACGTTGGGGACGAAGGCGGCCATTCCCGGCGTCGATGCGATCGTCCGTGCGGCCGTCCGGACGTTCGCCAGCACGTCGCGTTCGGCTCTGACGTCGGGATCGAGTCCCCGAACGCACAGATCACAGCCCAGTCCTCGCAGCGCAGGCATCTCCTCTTCGTGAAGTTCGCAGATCGGCCCTCGATCCTCGAGGCTGCGAACGAGCGAGAGGAGTTCCGCCAGGGCGTCGTAGCCGTCCATCTCACCGCTCGAGAGTCCGTCGGCGATGCGATCGACGGTCGCGGTCGTCTCGGGGTCGTCGCGAAACCGATCGTCGCCGCCGCCATCACCGCTGACGTACTTGCTGACGGCCGCCTGCGTGACGCCGAGATTGGCGGCGATCTCCTCCTGGGTCATCCCGCGCTGGGCGAGTCGTTCCGCGAGCATCGTCCGCACCGTCGGCAAAAACCGATCGACGACGAGTTCGCTCGGCAGGACGAGAGACATAGCTCGAGGTTTCGTCGACACCGGCTTAAATCCGATCACTCGGACGGAACGCAGTCTGACGTACGGCCTCCTCACAGCCGTCGAGATAACCACGAGCGGCCATGTGACCGCGGTGACCGGCAACGACGTACGGTCGCCCGCATCACCCGTCGGGATTTCGTCGCTCGAGCATCCCGAGGCTGATCCAGGAGACGACGACCTCGTCGTCCTGGTTGTACCCCTCGAGTCGGCTGTCGACGTAGCCGCGTCGTGGGTCGCTCTCGGAGACGCGTTTGTCGATCACTTCCGTGCGAACGCGCAGGGTATCGCCGGGTGTGACGGGTCGTTTCCACCGGAGTTCGTCGACCCCTCGCGCACCCATGGCCGCGCGCTCCTCGAGGTAGTCGTCGACGAGCATGCGCATGCACATCGACGCGGTGTGCCAACCCGAGGCGACCAGTTCGCCGAACGCCGATTCCTCAGCGGCGCCGGCGTCGGTGTGAAACGGCTGTGGATCGTACTGCTCGGCGAAGTCGACGATTTCGTCTTCCGTGACGCGGTACTCCCCGAACTCCTCGGTTTCTCCGATTTCGATGTCCTCGAAGTAACGCATACGTATCTCCTGGGAAACCCGTCTGCAAGAAACTGTGGATGGCGGCACTGGCGACCCCACCACGGTATCGTCGGTCTGCAACTCACAGCCGGGACCGAGATTCCAATACGGATCACATGGGTTTTTTGACAGTCACGGTTCTCCGGTACGATATGGAATTACACAACAGGGGTGTTCGACAGGATGTCCGCGAGCTCGGCGAACTACTCGGGACGGTCATCGAAGCCCAGGCCTCCCGCGACGCCTTCGACACCGTCGAGTCGTGTCGACGGACGGCGATCGACTACCGATCGGGTGACCTCGACTCGCGCGAGCCGCTGGTACGTGAACTTGAGGACATTTCGCCCCACACCCAGCGGGTCGTCGCCCGTGCGTTTACGACCTATTTCGAGCTGATCAATCTCGCCGAAGAGCGCGAACGCGTTCGATCGATCCGGACCGCCTCCCAGGAGGGAACGCTCGCGGATAGCCTCGAGGCCGCCGCCGCCGACCTCGGCGAGTCCGACACCGAGACCGTCCAACAGATTCTCGACGACGTGCTCATCGAGCCGACCTTTACCGCCCATCCGACGGAAGCCAGGCGAAAGACCGTCAAGTCGAAACTCCGGACGATTTCGACCGACCTCGAGACGCTCGACGAGCGGCTGTTGACCGACGACGAAGCCAAAGCGGTCTGGAACAGCGTCGACGCCGAGGTGACGAGCCTCTGGCAGACGCCACAGGTTCGCAACCGCCAGCCCGAACCCGACGACGAGGCCAGAAACGTTCAGTGGTACCTCGAGAACACCCTCTTCGACGTCGTCGGCGACGTTTACCAGGAACTCGACGAGGCGATCGACGAGCCCGTCGACGGGAGTGTCGACGTCCCCAAACTCCTCGAGTTTCGCTCCTGGGCCGGCAGTGACCGCGACGGCAACCCACACGTCACTCCCGAGGTCACTGCGAACACGCTCGAGCGCCAGCGCAGCGTCGTCCTCGAGCGCTATCGGGACGAACTCAAACGGCTCTCGGGCGTTCTCAGCCAGGACGGCAGTCGGATCGATGTCGGTTCGGCGTTCCAGGTCGGCCTCGAGGACGACCGCACGGAGCTTCCGGGAAGCGCCAGCATGGCCGAACAGCGGTATCCGGACGAGCCCTACCGCCAGAAGCTCAAACTCATGCGCGAACGCCTCGATCGCATCGGCGACGTACGACCCGGCGGCTACGACGATGCTGAGGAACTCCTCACGGATCTCGAGGACATCGCCTCGAGTCTGCGCGCCAACGGGGCGGGGAGTGTCGTCGACGCCCACCTCGGTCCCATCTATCGACAGGTCGCGACCTTCGGCTTCTCGCTTGCGAGTCTGGATCTGCGCGATCATCGTCAGAAACACACCGACGCTATCACAGCGGCCCTGGAGCGAGCGGGCATCGAGTACGACACGCTCACGGAAGACGAGCGAGTCGAGTTGCTCACGGACGCCATCTTACAGGACGAGCCGGTGATCGACCTCGGGGCGACCGACAGTCTGTCGGCGGCCGACGCGCGGGTGCTGACGCTGTTCGACCGCCTCGGCGAGTGGCAAACCGAGTACGGTACCGAAGCGATCGACACCTACTGTATCTCGATGACCGAGGAGCCAAGTCACGTCCTCGAGGTGCTCTTTTTGGCCGATCAGGCCGGGGTCGTCTCGTTACCCGAACACAGCGGTCTCGATGTCGTCCCCCTGCTCGAGACCGAGTCGGCTCTCTCGGGTGCGCGTCGAATCATGGGAACCCTGTTCGAGAACGAGGCCTACGCACAGGCGCTTGCCGCCCGTGGCGGGACCCAGGAGATCATGCTGGGCTACTCGGACTCGAACAAGGAAAACGGCTTTCTCGCTGCGAACTGGTCGCTGTACAAGAACCAGCGCCGGCTGGGAGAGATCTGCGACGAACACGACGTCACGATGCGGCTGTTTCACGGTCGGGGCGGTTCGATCTCCCGCGGCGGCGGACCGATGAACGAGGCGTTGCTCGCGTTGCCCAACGATACGGTGACAGGCCAGGTCAAGTTCACCGAGCAGGGCGAAGCCATCGCCGAGAAGTACGCCAATCCCAGGATCGCCCAGCGCAACATCGAGCAGATGTTGAACGCCCAACTTCGCGCTCGACAGGACGCCATCGAGCACCCAACCGAGGACGTGCCCGAGGCGTGGCTCGATGCGATGGAGACCATGGCCGACGCTGCCCGCCGGGAGTACCGCGACCTCCTCGAGAGCGACGGCTTCGTCCGGTACTTCGAGGAAGCAACGCCGATTACGGTGATCGAGGACCTAAACCTCGGCTCCCGGCCGGCCTCGCGCAGCGGCGAGCGGACCGTCGAGGACCTCCGGGCGATTCCGTGGGTGTTCTCCTGGATCCAGTCGCGGTGTATCCTGCCCGGCTGGTACGCCATCGGGACGGGTATCGACGCCTACCTCACGGGCGATGGATCGTCGAATGCGGCGGCCGACGACGGTGAGGGCGGCGACGCCGACGACCGCATGGCGGTCCTCCAGGAGATGTACGCCGAGTGGCCGTTCTTCCGGACCACGCTCGACAACGCCGCGCTCTCGTTGTCCCGAACCGACCTCGAGATCGCTGCCCAGTACGCCGACCTCGCCGACGGCGACCGTCGCGAGCAGTTCTTCCCGCGGCTGACCGACGAGTACGAGCATGCTGCCGACCTGATTACGACGATCGGCCAACGCGACCAGTTGCAGACGCGGGATTGGCTCGGCGAGAACCTCGAGCGGCGCAACCCCTACGTCGATCCGCTGAACGTCCTCCAGACGTACCTACTTGGACGCACGCATCTGACCGATGTCGAAGAGCGGACCCTGCGACTAACGGTCAAGGGGATCGCGGCTGGGATGAAAAACACCGGGTGAATCGCTCACAGGCGGGGAGAAAAATCGAAACGGGTAAAAACGTCTCCCCGGTAGTAGGTGATGAGCCGAGATAGCCTAGCCCGGCCAAGGCGGTAGATTCGAAATCTACTGTCCTCACGGACTCGGGAGTTCAAATCTCCCTCTCGGCGCTTTTCAGCAGCACAAATCGACGAGCGAAGCGAGCCATATCCATACCGTGCCCGTCATTCGCAGGCCCGTCTGTTACCCCCACGGGAATGGTCATCACCTGTGTCAGTGAGCATGGTTTCACGCGAACGATATCGACGGTATCGAGATGAGGTGCCTCGATGAGTAGCGACGAGTCTAGCGGTGACGACGCCTTCCATCCGCTGGGTGAGGACGCCCAGGAGAACTACAGAGCGTTGCTCGAGGAGGGCGACTACGACGCGGACCTCGGCATGGAGATGGCCAAGGACGCGATGCGACTTACCAAGGGTGAGATATCGGAGGCCGAGTTCTACGATCGCTACCACGAGGACGTGCTCGAGGAGTTCGGCGAGGACGAGCGACCGATGGCCGAAGCGATCGAGACCGCTCGCGAAGAGGGACGCCTCGAGCAGGCGCTGTCCCGGTTCGGCGTCGGCGAGGAGACGCGTCGCGACACGATGAAGAAGATGGGCATGGGTGCCGGTGCGATCGGGCTCAGTGCGTGGGGCGCCTCGAGCAACGGCGCGGACGAACCGGAGCCGAACGTCGCCGCCCAGGACGACGATGCGAGCGAGGACGGGACACAGTGGGGAATGGCGCTCGATCTCGAGGTCTGTGACGGCTGTCTCTCCTGTGTGGTCGCCTGCAACGCCGAGCACAACTGGAACGAGGGGGCGAACTGGATGTACATCATCGCCTACGAGGACGGGATCGTCGAGTCGCCCGAACCAGACGACGAAGACGCCGGCACGCGAGATTTCCAGTACCTGATCCGGCCCTGTCAGCACTGTACCGACGCGCCTTGCGAGAAGGTGTGTCCGACGACGGCCCGTCACACCAGAGACGAGGGCGGTCTCGTCCTGACCGATTACGATGTCTGCATTGGCTGTCGGTACTGCCAGGTCGCCTGCCCCTACGGTGTCAACTACTTCCAGTGGGACGACCCTCCCGAGGAGGCAATCGAGATGGACGAAGAGATGCAGTTCGACCAGCGCGACCGGTGGGTCAGCGGGGCCGGCCCTCGCGGCGTCATGGAGAAGTGTATCTTCGATCCGGCTCGTCAGGACGGCCAGATGGGCGAGGAGATGGTCGGGACGACCGCCTGCGAGGACGCCTGTCCACCCGGTGCGATCCAGTTCGGTGATATGAACGATCCCGAGAGCGACCCCCAGCAGTACCTCGAGAACGTGCCGCTCGCCCGCGCGCTCGAGCACGATCCGGACGACGACGAGATCCAGGACGCGATCGCGATTCTCGAGGACGAGGAAGACCCCGCCGACGACGAGGACGACGACGGACTCACCGAGGAGGAGGCCGAACGCGTTCTCAGAGGCGAGTACGGCGACAACTCCTCGCGGTTCAGGCTGCTCGAGGAGTACAACACGAACCCGAACGTCGAGTACATCGGCAACGAACCGGGCCCCCACGCCGAGCAGGTCGAGGGGCCGGTCGCCTACGACGACGTGGGGATGGTCGACAACCGCAAGGATGTCCTCGACGAGAAGACCGTCGACGGCGGACTCGAACTGTAGCCGACGAAACTCGAGACGCTCTTGTCGGTGGCGCCGAAAGGCGGCGTATGGATCGTCGTCAACGAGTCGTTGTGGGACTGCTCTGGGTCGGGGTCGCCGCCTTAATGTCGGTGACGCTCGATCTACGTGCCCTGCCGTCGCTGAGTGCACTCGCCAGCCTGTTCGTCGTTCTGGTCGCGCTGTTTCTGGCCGTCGTCTACCTGTTCGATCCGTGGGGCGTGCTCGAGCGCCAGCCGTTTCACTGACCGGGCGCGGTGGGGGATCGAGGAGTTGCGAACGGATCGACAGCAACGGCGGGAGTTTATACTGTCGGACAGAAGTCAGTGAAACGTCGGTCGCGAATTCGCGGCCGTCCTTACGGTGACGGCCGCAGTACTGCGACCGATCGTTGAATAGTTCTGTCCAACAGTATCAGTGCTGCCGTGCTCGCCGTGTTGCTGATCGGCGTCTTCGCTCCGATGTACTACCTCTTTCCCGAACCCACTGTCTCGGTCGGCGAGATCCTCCCGGGGACGGTCTTCGCCGCGCTGTCCTGGACCGTTCTCGCCGTCGGCTTCCGGATCTACGTCGCGACCTCCGACAGCGTCGCGCTCTTTGGCATCGCCGGCGCCGTCCTCATCATCTTGACCTGGGTCTATCTCGGCGGGTTCTGTCTGTTGCTCGGTGCGGTGCTAAACGCCGTCCTCGCCGACCGCGTCGATCCCGAAACGGAGTGGATACCGATGGATCAGGTGTGGTCGACATCCGATCGCCAGTAACGACCTCCCGTCGATTCACCAGTGAGATTACTGCAAGCGACCGGTGGATTCTATCGTCACGACCCCGTAGGTCCGACGAATGGCTATCGGACGGACCGACACGGAGACGACAGTGCTGGTCGTCGAGCGCGAGGAACAGACGGCGATCGCGGCGGCAACAGCCCGTGCTCGAGATGCCGCCAGTATAGACACCGTACAGTCGGTCTCGAACGTCGAGACGGCACTCGAGACGCTCGACGAGCGGCCCGTCGACTGTCTCTGTACGGCGGCGACGCTCGCCGACGGGAGTGGATTCGATCTCCTCGAAGCGGTGACCGGTCCGGACCGACACTGTCCTGTCGTCTTCGTTCCCGAAGACGGGACCGAATCACTCGCCAGCGAGGCGGTCGCCGCGGGCGCCAGTGAGTACGTCTCCCGCGACCGGCCGGCGGGAGATCTGGCCGATGCGATCGAGCGAGCGATCGCCACCGGGCGACGACGGCGCGACCGAACCGAGCGCGCACGGCAGTTCGGCGCCGTGTTCGACGACGCCGAGAGCTACGCCTGGGTACTCGAGCCCGACGGGAGCGTGCGTCGAGCGAACGACGTTGCGCTGACGGCGATCGACGCGACGGCGGGAGATGTCCGCGGCCGACCGTTCGTCGATCTCCCGTGGTGGGACGGTATCGAGGCCGATGGACCGCTTCGCACAGCCCTCGAGAGGGCAGCCGGTGGGAACGTGGCCCGCAGCGAGGTCACCGCAGACTGCGATCACCGGTCGGATACTCCTCGGACGCTCGAGGTGACAGTTCGCCCGGTTCGCGACGACGCCGGGACGATCGTCTCGCTACTCGCGCGGGCGACCGACATCACGGATCGCGCCGAACTCGAGGCGGAGTTGCGCGCCTCCGAGGAACTCCATCGGGTGACGCTGAACAACATGACCGATACGGTTCTCATTACGGACGACGAGGGGGCATTCACTTACGTCTGTCCGAACGTCCACTTCATCTTCGGGTACGACGACGAGGAAATCTACGAGATGGGATCGATCGACGACCTGCTCGGTCCCGACCTCTTCGACCGCGAGGAACTCGCGGCGGACGGCGTCCTGACGAACATCGAGTGTACGGCGACCGACAAGGCGGGTCGCGAGCACACGTTGCTCGTCAACGTCCGCGAGGTGTCGATTCAGGACGGGACGATCCTCTACAGCTGTCGTGACGTGACGATGCGAAAGCGCCGGGACGACGCGCTGACGGCGTTGCACCGAACGGCTCGCGAACTGCTGTACGCGGAGACCGACCGCGAGATCGCAACCGTCGTGACCGACGATGCGGCCGACATTCTCGACTGCGACGCAAGCGGCGTCTACCTCTTCGATACCGACGAAAACGTTCTGCGGCCGGCCGCACAGTCCGCCGGAATGAACGAGCTTCACGGCCCGCTGTCATCCCACCGGGCCGCCGACGCGACGCTTCCCGGCGATGTCTACCTCGAGGGCGAAAACCGATTTGTCACTGATCTTCGATCCACCGACGCGTTTTCGAACCCGACTAGCGATCTCCGAAGCGCCGCGTTCGTCCCGCTTGGCGATCACGGCGTCTTTCTCGCGGGATCGGACACCGTCGACGCGTTCGACGATGTCACCAAAGAAGTCACCGATCTGCTTGCGGCGACCGCCGAGGCGGCCCTCGACCGCGTCGAGCGCGAACGACGACTTCGCGAACGGGATCGAGAGCTCAAACGACAGAACAAGCGACTCACACGCCTCGATCAGGTCAACGAGATCATCCGCGAGATCGACCAGGCGCTGGTGCGAGCGGAAACCCGCGAGGAGATCGAGGCGGCGATCTGTGATCGGCTGACTGCCGACGATCGCTTTGATTTCGCGTGGATCGGCGCGGCCGATACCGGTTCTGACCTCCTCGAGTTGCGCGCCGTCAGCGGCACCGACGAGGGCCGAGAGTACTTAGACGCCGTCTCACTCGAGGGCGACGCAGCCGAACCCGCCGTCGAGACGGCACGAACGGGCGAAGTGACCGTGGTCGGGAACGTCGCCGACGGCCTGCACGACCAGCCCTGGCGGTCGGCAGCGCTCACGCGGGAGTACCAATCGGTCGTCAGCGTCCCACTGTCCTACGACGAATTCACCTACGGCGTACTCACCGTCTACGCCGACCGACCGGGTGCCTTCGACGAGGTGAGCCAGACTGTGCTGGCCGAGCTCGGAGAGACGGTCGCCTCGGCTATCGCGGCCGTCGAACGCAAGCGAGCGCTCCTCTCGAGCGTGAGCACGCGCCTCGAGTTTACGGTCGCGGACGAGCAGTTCGTCTTCACACGGCTGGCGCGACGTGCGGACTGCACCGTCTCGTTCGACGGCGGCGTCCGCCAGCACGAGGACGGCGCGACGGTGTTCGTTACCGTCGAGGGCGCACCGCCCGAGTCGATCGTGCACGCGGCGGCCGACCTCCTCGCCGTCGAGGACGCACGCGTCATCGACGACGGTAGGAGTGGCGATGGGGGTGATGGGGGGGCCGATGGCGGGACCGTCCGTCTGCGCTTTGCACCGCCGTTTCTCGCGCTTCAACTCGCCGATCACGGGGTCCTGTTGCGCCGGGTCGAAGCAACACCGTCGGGGGCCGATGTCGTCGTCGACGTTCCGAGCGCCGTCGACGCCAGAGAGAGTGCCGACATCGTCTCGAACACGTTCGCAGACGTCGAGCTCCGGTCGAAACGCCGCGTCGAACGAACGACGGCCCGGGACCTGCGGTCGGCACTGCTCGACCGGCTCACCGATCGCCAACTCGAGGTCATCCAGTTAGCGTACTACAGCGGCTACTTCGAGACGCCGCGGGAGCGTTCTGGCGAGGAGATTGCGACGATGCTCGACATTTCCCCGGCTGCGTTCTACCGCCACAACCGAACCGTCCAGCGGAAGCTCTTTGCGATCCTGTTCGACGAGCTCGGACTTCCGGCAAGTGCTGCCTGACCCGTTCAATAGTGAACCTCCAGCTCATTTCGAGGCTAGTTATCTGACGAACACCTATATCCTAATATCCCTATTATATCTGGATACGACGACCGCCGCGACGGGACTCGTCGTACCTACTCATACCATGAAAGACATCAAACTGGACCCCGAGGAAGAATCGCTGTACGAGTGCTTCAGTTGTGGCACTGTCGTTCGCGCACCGACATCAGGGACGTGCCCGGATTGTGGCGCAGACATGCGGAATCGTCAGATGCCCATCGAATAGCGATGGCCTCCAACGAGCGTTCTTCGGTCGCCGCCACCGAAGAGCCATCCGACTCCGAACCGGAAACCGCCCTCGAGACGGCCCGGAGACAACTGGCCCGCGCGGCCTCAAGTCTCGAGATCGACGACGCCGTTCGGGAGCGGCTGGAGCATCCGACTGCAGTCCACGAGGTGACGATCCCGCTCGAGCGCGACGACGGCAGCGTCGACGTGTTTACGGGCTATCGCGCCCACCACGATAGCGTTCGCGGCCCCCACAAGGGCGGGCTCCGATATCACCCCGGTGTGACACGGGACGAATGCGTCGGACTCGCGATGTGGATGACCTGGAAGTGTGCCGTCATGGATCTGCCCTTCGGCGGCGCGAAAGGGGGTATCGTCGTCGATCCGAAGTCATTGAGCCGCGACGAAAAGGAACGTCTCACCCGCCGATTCACCCAGGAGGTCCGCGCCGTCATCGGCCCGACGAAAGACATTCCCGCACCCGATATGGGCACCGATCCGGCGACGATGGGCTGGATTATGGACGCCTACAGCATGCAAGAGGGTGAAACGGTCCCGGGCGTCGTCACCGGAAAGCCACCCATCGTCGGCGGTTCGAAAGGCCGCGAGGAGGCCCCGGGTCGCAGCGTCGCTATCGTCACCCGCGAAACCTGTAAGTACTACGACTACCCACTCGAGGAGACGACCGTCGCCGTCCAGGGCTTCGGTAGCGTCGGTGCCAGCGCCGCCCGCCTACTGGATGCATGGGGTGGGACAGTCGTAGCCGTCAGCGACGTCAACGGCGGGATCTACGATCCCGATGGAATCGACGTGGCTGCGATTCCGTCTCACGACGAAGAACCCGAAGCGGTCACGAGCTACGCCGAGAAAACCGACGTTACCCGTCTGTCGAACGAGGAACTGCTCACACTCGACGTCGATGTCCTCGCACCCTCGGCGGTCGGCAACGTCCTCACCACGGACAACGCCGACGACATCCAGGCCGACATCGTCGTCGAGGGTGCAAACGGACCGACGACCTTCGCCGCTGACGCAATTTTGGAGGAGCGCGGCATCCACGTGATCCCGGATATCCTCGCCAACGCCGGCGGCGTCACCGTCAGCTACTTCGAGTGGCTCCAGGACATCAACCGACGCGCCTGGCCACTCGAGCGAGTCAACACCGAACTCGAAGAGGAGATGATCGCCGCCTGGGACGCCCTCCGCGAGGAGGTCGAAGCCCGCGACGTGACCTGGCGAAATGCAGCCTACGTCGTCGCCCTCTCTCGAATCGCCGAGGCACACGAGGTCCGCGGACTCTGGCCCTGATACGGACTGCTGTATGTGAGAATCTTTTTGCGCGCCCCCGACCGACTCGAGTGCGTGCGACTCCTGCAGTATCCGGGCGACGCCACCGGATCCGATGGGTCGGCCGACGAGGGTTCGGAACGGACCGCCAGCGACGGGACCGTGCTGGCGACGGACGTCGACGTCGCGGACTCGTTCGTCAGTCAGACCCGCGGCCTCATGGGAAAACGGAGGCTGCCCGACTCCTACGCGCTCGTGTTCCGGTTCGATACGACGAAAACCCGCGACGTACACATGCTGTTCGTCTTCGTCTCGCTCGACGTTCTCTGGATTGCAGACGGGGTTGTCACGCGCGTCGAGCGACTCCGGCCCTGGCGCGGATTCGCCCGCGAGGAGGCAGATTGCATCGTCGAACTCCCCGCAGGCACCGCCGACGGCGTCGAACCTGGCGATCGAATCGTCCTCGAGGACGAGACAACGGCCTAACGTTGCTATGGAGTCCGCATCGTGCCGGACCGGCGGATTTAAGTCAGGGTGGTACAATAGCTTGAGATACAATGGCACGAGATTCCGTCTCGACGCCGGACGAGGATAGAGGAAGTCGGGGCAACCCGGCTGGATGCGAAATTCAGCGACGAACGTAGTCGCAGTTCATTACTCTTGCCTGTACACAACTCCGCCGCACAGACGATTCCATCGGATCGTACCGTCCGCCTTCTCGACACCACGCTTCGCGACGGCGAACAAGCCCCCGGAGTCTCGCTTTCCCCCGACGAAAAGGTCGAGATCGCCCGCGGACTCGAGCGCGCCGGCGTCGCCGTCATCGAGGCCGGCAGTGCCTGTACCGGTGCGGGCGAACGCCAGGCCATCTCGCGAGTCACCGACCTCGACCTCGACGCCCGCGTCACGAGTTTCTGCCGAGGTATGAAAGGCGATGTTGACCTCGCACTCGAGTGTGGCGTCGACGGCGTCCACATCGTCGTTCCATCGAGCGACCGTCACGTCGAGGAGAAAGTCGGCACCTCGCGAGGGGATAACCTCGAGACGACCGCCGACCTCGTCGAGTACGCCACCGATCACGACCTCTGGGTCGAGGTTATCGGCGAGGACGGCTCCCGAGCCGACCTCGACTATCTCGAGCGACTGGCCGCAACGTCGCTCGAGGCGGGCGCCGACCGGTTCTGTTTCGCCGACACCGTCGGTCACACGGGCCCGGAACATACTCGCGAGGCCGTCTCCCGACTCGCCGAACTCGGTCCCGTCAGCGCTCACACGCACGACGACCTCGGGCTCGGCGTTACGAACGCACTCGCGGCCGTCGCCGCCGGCGCAGACATGGTCCACTGCACCGTCAACGGCCTCGGCGAGCGCGCCGGCAACGTCGCTCTCGAGGAGGTCGCAATCTCGCTGTCGCACGTCTACGACGTCGAGACGCTCGAACTCGAGGAGTTGTACGATCTCGCCCAGATCGTCTCGCGGGCGACGGGTGTCCAACTCGCGCCGAACAAGGCCGTCATCGGCGAGAATGCCTTCACCCACGAGAGCGGAATCCACACCGACGGCACGCTCAAAGACGACAAGATGTACGAACCCTACGCGCCCGAAACCGTCGGGCGCGAACGCCGGCTCGCACTTGGTAAACACACCGGTCGCGCGGGCGTCGCCGCGACGCTCGAGGAACACGGCGTCGAGGCCAGCGAGGACGAGGTTGCCGAAATCGCCACCCGCGTCACGGAACTGGGCGATCGCGGTCGGCGCGTGACCGACGCCGATCTGCTCGCGATCGCCGAGGACGTCGCCGGCGACGACCGCGAACGGGTCGTCGAACTGCGCGATCTCAACGCGACCAGCGGCGGCGCCGTCCCCACCGCGAGCGTCCGCCTCAAGGTCGACGGCGAGGAACGCGTCGCCAGCGGCACCGGCTCCGGCCCGGTCGACGCCGCCGTCTCCGCCGTGCGCCAGGCGCTCGGCTCGATGGCCGACGCCGAACTCGAGTCCTACCACGTCGACGCCGTCACCGGCGGTACCGACGCCGTCGTGACGGTCGAGGTGACGATGGTCCGGGACGACCGGTCGGTGACCGTCGCCAGAAGCGAGGCCGATATCACCCACGCGAGCGTCGAGGCGATGGTCGACGCACTCGATCGCTTGCTCGCGACCGAATCCGAACCGCTCGCGCCGGCCGACGACTAATACTGTTGGACAGAACTATTCAACGATCGGTCGCAGTACTGCGGCCGTCACCGTAAGGACGGCCGCGAATTCGCGACCGACGTTTCACTGACTTCTGTCCGACAGTATGAGCACCGTCGCGACGACGCCGCCGACGATGACCGAGATGCTCACGCCGATGACCCCCACAAGCACGACGCCGACGACAACCGTCGCGGTCACGAGAAGACCCTCGAGAAGCGTCACCACCGTCACCGTCGTCGCCGTATCGACGTACGACTGCTGTTTTCGACCACCGTAGACGTCGGTGAAAGCGCTGTTGACCGCCTGAAACAGCCGCACGGCACTCCAGGCGAAGATCACGACGGCGAGTATCGCTGCCCCCGTGCGGTCGACGCCGGTTGCACCCTCGAGTCCGCCGTCGGTCAGCGTTCCCTCGAGCCCGGCCGCACTCTCGATCGCCGACAGGAGCGGCTCGAGTGCGTCGGCGAGTGTGACGGCGACCAACGCGAGGATTGCTAGCGGAACGAGCGTGTTGAACCCGTGGTAGGCCAGCCCCGCGGATTTGACGCTGATCTGTCGCTCACGGGCGACGGCGGCGACATCGCGAACGAACGCGAGCAGCCTCGAATCGATCATGCCGGGGTGACGACAGACTGTCGGATAGCGCTTGGGCCGGCAACTGGCCGTTTCGACTCGTCGAGACGGCCTACTCGTCGTGGACGATGCGTTGGACGTGTCCGACGACGCCGTTTTTCAGCACTACTTCGGGGCCGTCGGGACTGTCCTCGTAGATCGTCCCGACCTCGCCGACGATCGGTTCGCGCTCGGTCGATTGGACGTCCTGATCGCCCTGGACGACCTCGACGGTGATCCCCTGTCGGAGTTCCTCGGCAGTCGGCCGTTCGTTCGACATACCTCGCAGTGAAACAGACGGCGAAAAACGTCGTGCCTGCATTCGAGGGCAGCGCTGGCCGTTGGACGGTGGCTCGACCGCGCGACTCGAGACCACGACAAGCAGTCACGAACGTGGTGATTCCAGGTCTTGTCGACGATCGAAATACCCATAGTTACGGAACAGTGGGTATCGGTATGAACCGCGCGGAGAAAGCCGCCCTCCAGTTACGTGCCGTCGACGTGTTGCAGATGTTGAAAGAAACCCGAACGTACGACGAACTCGCCGACGAGACCGGCCTCCCCGCTGGCGATCTCAACCGCTACGTCAACGGACACGTCCTGCCGGGAACCGATCGCGCACGCGAGGTCGTCGAAGATCTCGGGAAGACCGCCCTCGCGGCCGAACTCGAGGCGCGGCTTCGCGTCGACGACGAGGGATACGTCGACAACACCGACACCGTCTTCGACCAGCCGTTGCTCGATCTTGCCGCACCCGTGGTCGCAAACAGCTTCGCATTCGATCGTCCGGATGTCGTCCTCACCGCGGCGACCGACGGTATCACGCTCGCAGCGGCACTGGCGAGTTACTACGGCATTCCCTGTGCCTACGCGAAAAAACGCAAGGAAACCGCCGTCGAGGAGTTCATCGAGGCGCGCGAACGCCTCGAGTCCGGCATTCAACTCACCTACTACCTGCCCGCGTCGGCGATCGATCCTGGATCGTCGGTGCTGGTCGTCGACGATCTGATTCGCTCGGGCGAAACCCAGGAACTGCTGCTCGATATCGTCGAGGCCGCGGACGCCGACGTCGCCGGCGTGTTTACGCTCATCGCGGCCGGCGACGACGGGATTCGACGCGCCCGAGAGCGAACCGACGCCCCGGTCGACGCGCTGGTCTCGGTCTGATCGCGGTCGATCACGTTCCGCCGTCGATATCCAATCCTCGTTTGGCGATTTTCTCGAACGGTTGTTGTCATCGAGTTCACGAAGGTGATCGAATTACCGTGTAGGTGGTGTTCGAGTTCCAGATCGATCGTATTCACACCGCTGCAGTCCGGCGAAAATCGTGTGAGTGACTAACGTATTATTAATCATTAGGTTTATGGTGATCCTCCCTGTTTGTGGTGGTACGGACATGACGAAGACAGTCATCCTCGGCGTGATCGGTTCCGACGCCCACGTCGTCGGGATCACCATCCTTGAACAGGCGTTTGAGGCAGCCGGATTCGACGTCGTCAACCTGGGCGTCCAGACCTCCCAGGAGCAGTTCGTCGACGCGGCCACCGAACACGACGCCGAGGCTGTACTCGTCTCTTCGCTCTACGGACACGCCAAACAGGACTGCGAGGGCTTTCACGAGCAGTTTGCAGACGCCGACCTCGAGGACGTGACCACCTACATCGGCGGCAACCTCGCCGTCGGGCAGGACGACTTCGAGGAAACCCGACAATTCTTCCGCGAACTCGGCTTCGATCGGGTCTTTGACTCCGAGACCGATCCGGAAGAAGCGATCGAAGCACTCCGGGCCGATCTGGATATGCGCTCCTCGGAAGCCGAACAGGAAGGCCAGACGATCCGAGCCTGACGACGGCTCGAGCGGTTCTATTTTGCCCGTCACTGGCCGAGAAGACGAGTTTCGGTATCCATCCGCTCAGCGAGCCGTGTCGGCCCAGCGAACTGACGTACAGTAAACCGTATCAGTGCTCGACGAGTTCGATCAAAATTCCGCCGGTGTCTTTCGGATGCAAAAACGCCACTGAGTGGCCCCAGGCGCCGGGCCGTGGCTCCTCGTCGATGAGCGCCACGTCGTGGTCGCGGACGGTCTCGAGTGCGCCCTCGATGTCGTCGGTCGAAAGCGCCAGATGGTGGATGCCCGCGCCGTTGTCCTCGAGATAGCTGGCGATGGTGCCATCCTCGAGTGGCTCGAGCAGTTCGAAGTAGCCGTCGCCGACCTCGAGAAAGACGACGCGCATCCCGTCGAATGCCTCCTCGTGGACGGTCTCGAGACCGAACAGGGCCTCGTACAGCGTGGCGAGTTCGCGTGCGTCCTCTGTTGCGATCCCTGCGTGGTCGAAGTGCATGATCGTTCGTTGTCGACCGACCGTCAAATAGCGTTGGGATCTTTTGGTGGTGGGTTTCACGCCGCCGACGCTCGAAATGTAGTCAGAAAACTTATGAGATGGCCGACACAATCTCGAGTCGATGTATATCGCCAACACTGAAACGGTCCCCGATGGAGAAATCGTCGAAGTACTGGGTATCGCCCGAGGCAACACGGTCGAAGCGAAAAACGTCGGCAAGGACATCACACAGGGTATTCGCAACGTCTTCGGCGGCGAACTCAAGGGCTACTCCGACCTCCTGACGAAAGCCCGCGACGAAGCGATCACCCGAATGGAAGCCGACGCCGAGGAGATGGGTGCCGACGCCGTCGTCAACGTCCGCCTCGAGACCTCCCAGATTACCGACGGCGGTTCGGAAGTGATGGCCTACGGGACGGCCGTTCGCCTCCGATAGCACGACATCGATCAGTCGCCCATCGCCGCCAACCCCTCCAGGACGAACCCCACGAGACCGACGACGAATCCGATCAGCATGATTGTCATCGCCGTGGCGCTACTCGAGGGGTCGATATAGGCTGAGAATCCGCCGAACAACACGGTGAGGATACCGAATCGCTGTAGCGATGGGCCAGTCACGACCCGTCATCTAGATTCGCGAACAGTAATACTGTTGGTATTGCCGTCCCTGGTGATCGTATCGTGATCACCGTCCGTACGGCAACCCTCGAGGATGCACCGGCTATCGCGCGAATCCACACCGTATCGCTTCACCACTACGGTGGCGCGTGCTACGAGGACGAACAGGTAGCCCGTCTCGCGCCGACGGATGTCGGTCCCGAGGAAATTCGCGAAAACCTATTCGGTCCGGACCGATACGTCGCCGTCGCCGATGTCGACGACGATATCGTCGGCTTCGGTGGCGTCCGTCGAAACACCGGTTCGTTGTTGGGTATTTTTGTCGATCCGTCCCACGGTGGTAACGGTATCGGGACGCGAGTTCTCGAGGGCGTCGAATCCCACGCCAGAGACCGTGGACTCGAGCGCCTCTCGGTATTTGCTGCGCTCAACGCAGTCGCGTTCTACGAGGCCTGTGGGTTCGAACGGGTTGGCGAGCGCGACGCGAACGGCGCCGACGGACCGTTCGGGACGTACGACGGTGGCGACCACGACTTGCCGGTGATGGAAATGCGAAAGCCCCTCGAGTGACACGTCTCGGCTTCGAACTTACACTGCGCTTCCGGGCTGATACTCGCCGAACTCGTCGCGCATGACGTTACAGATCTCGCCGACCGTCGCGTAGACTTTCACCGCGTCGATGATGTACGGCATCAGGTTTTCGTCGCCACGGGCGGCCTCGCGCAGCGCCTCGAGTTTCGCCTCGACCGCCTCGTCGTCGCGGTCGGCTCGCGTCGACTCGAGGCTGTCGATCTGGCGTTGCTGGTCTTCCTCGGTGATCTCCTGGACGTCCATCTCGGGGTCTTCGTCGACTTCGAACTCGTTGACGCCGACGATGATGCGCTCTTTCTCCTCGATTTCCTTCTGGCGGTCGAAGGAGGTGTCCTGGATCTGTCGCTGGACCCACTGCTGTTCGACGGCCTCGAGCATGCCGCCGCGTTCTTCGACTTCGTCTAAGATTTCGTAGGCCTCTTCCTCGACTTCGTCGGTGAGCGACTCGACATAGTAGCTGCCCGCCAGCGGATCGATCGTGTCGGCCGCGCCGGACTCGTGGGCGAGGATCTGCTGGGTTCGCAGGGCGGTGCGGACGGACTCTTCGGTCGGGAGCGCAAGTGCTTCGTCCTTGCCGTTGGTGTGGAGGCTCTGGGTACCCCCCAGTACCGCGGCCAGCGCCTGGTAGGCGACCCGGACGACGTTGTTCTCGATCTGTTGGGCTGTCAGCATCGAGCCCGCGGTCTGGGTGTGGAACTTGAGTTGTTTGGATTTGGGGTCGTCGGGGTCGAAGCGCTCGTCGATGATGTCGTGCCACATTCGGCGGGCCGCGCGGAACTTCGCGACCTCCTCGAAGATGTTGTTGTGGCCGTTGAAAAAGAAAGAGAGCTGTGGCGCGAACTCGTCGACATCGAGGCCGGCCTCGATCGCCGTCTCGACGTACTCGATGCCGTTGCCGAGCGTGAAAGCGAGTTCCTGTGCGGCCGTCGAGCCGGCTTCCCGGATGTGATACCCCGAGATCGAGATCGTGTTGAACTTCGGCGTCTCGGCGCCACAGAACTCGAAGATGTCCGTGATGATCCGCATCGAGGGTTCGGGCGGGTAGATGTAGGTGTTGCGCGCGATGTACTCCTTCAGGAGGTCGTTTTGAATCGTCCCCCGAAGCTCCTCGCGGTCGACGCCCTGCTGGTCGCCGACGGCGATGTACATCGCCAACAACACCGATGCCGGCGCGTTGATGGTCATCGAGGTCGAGACCTCGTCCAACGGAATGCCGTCGAAGACGGTCTCCATGTCCGCGAGCGAATCGATCGCGACGCCGGCTTTCCCGATCTCGCCCGCGGCCATGCTCGCGTCGGAATCGTAGCCCATCTGGGTCGGCAGATCAAAGGCCATCGAGAGCCCGGTCTGGCCCTGATCGAGCAGGTAGTGATAACGCTCGTTGGTATCTTCGGGCGTCGAGAACCCGGCGTACTGGCGCATCGTCCAGAGCCGCCCACGATATCCAGTCGAGTAGACGCCACGCGTGTACGGCGGCTCTCCTGGATTGCCGAGATCCGCCTGATACTCAAGGGTACCGACATCGTCCGGCGTGTAGAGCCGGTCGACTTCCTGTCCTCCTGTATCCGTCGTGAACGTCTCCTTGCGCTCGCCAAAGCGCTCGAGAACCGGTTGCACTTCCGACTCGTGCCACTCGTCCTTGCTGGCACGGATGTCCTCGAGTTCGTCGGGATCGAACATTATAGTTACCGACGGGCCGCCGGGGCTTGAAGTTTGATGAACGCGACAAGGTTGCCCACAGCCTCGAGCGAGAGCAAACCCGGCACTCGCCGTGACGGTCAGTCCTCTTTGCCGACGCTGATGACGCCGAGCAGCGAGTAGACCGGCACGCCGTCGAGTTCCTCGACACCCTGTTTATCCGCGAGGACGACACAGGCAAGTGGTTCGCCGCCCTCGGTGCGGATCGCATCGATCGTTTCGCGCATCGTCGTCCCGCTCGTGATCGTGTCGTCGACGACGTAACACTCGCGATTGCGAATCCCCGCGAAGTTCCGCGAGAACGTGCCGCCCAGCTCCTCGATATCGTCGTCGTCCCACTGATGTTTCGCCGGCGTATACGTCGCCAGATCCGTCTCGAGTTCGCGTGCGACGAGCGTCGCGATCGGACCGCCGGCCTTCTCGATGCCGACGGTGAGATCGACGTCTTCGCCGTGTTTCGCGAGGAGATCGGCCATCGCAGCACTGACATAGCGCATCCGTTTGCTGTCCCGACCGATCGCCGACCAGTCGACGTGGATATCCTGTGGGCCGTTTGCCTGGGCCACAGGCGTCGTCTGCTGGTCGGATGGCTCCGTCGTCGCTTCGCTGCGCTCGACGAGCCAACTCGCCGTCTCTCTCGAGACGTTCAGTTCGTCCGCAATTTCGCCTTTCGAGAGGCCGCGGTCTGCGAGGTCGGCGGCGCTCTCGATCAGGTCGTCGACGTTTTTCATACCTCCGCGTTCGCACGCCGTTTTTAAAGTCGTGTCGTCGTCTGCAAACGATCGCGTGCGGTCGATACCGAAAACGGTTATCCGACAGCCATGCCTCTATCTGACATGGAACGGTACGACCTCATCTACCAGCTCTACGACCAGTACGAGACGACGACGTTGCGGGAATACCAGGAGTTCGTCGACGTCTTCCCACCGGTCGATTCCCGGGTCGCCTTAGCGCACTGGCAGGACGCGACCGAAGAGCTCGAGGCTCGCAAGGACGAGATCCGATCGGCGTTTGCCGCCGGTGAGACCTTCGCCGAGGTCGCTGCTCGGGCGACGCGCGATCAGGCCTTCACCGCGCTCGACCTCGAGGCGAAGTACGGCCGTGCGGTGAACGTTCTCGTGTTGGACGTCGACGAGACGCTGCGGTCTGCGGGCGGGACGGACAACGAGATTCCCCGCGAGACGTTACACCTCCTGACGGAGTTTTACGAGGCCGGCGTCCCGATCGTCATCTGTACGGGCCAAACCTTAGAGAACGTCAAAGGCTTCGCGATTCAGGGGCTGGGCAGCGAAGTCGTCCACTCCGGGAATCTCTCGATCGTCTACGAGGCGGGAACGGGCGTTTTCACGCCGGGCCACGGTGCGGACACGAAGCAACTGCTCTACGAGGATCTCGAGCCCGAAATCAGGACCGTCTTCGACGACGTTCGCTCGCGAATCCTCCCGGAAGCCCCCGAGAACCTGCGACGGGGCTGTCACCTGCAGGGCAACGAGTTCAACGTCACGATGAAGCCCAACTACGAGACCGGCTCGAGTGACGCCCGAGAGACGATCGACGAGGCGCTGGTCTATCTGATCGATCTGTTGGCCGACGCCGTCGGCTCGACGCTCGAGAACGGGTCCACGCGCGATTCGGACGGCCATCTCGACGGCAACCGAGAACTCGCGGGGGAAACGATCACCGACTGGACCCGCGCATTTTACGCCAACCAGGATCCCGAGATCAGAGCCGTGCTCGAGGGCGAAAGCGCCTATCCGGACCTCGAGTCGACGGCCATCCCCGGTCAGCTTGGGGCCGTCCTCGAGCGGATCGACGTCGCTTACTACGAGGCCGACGCGGCCGAGATCGGCAGCCTCGAGTTGAACAAGGTCGTCGGCGTCGAGCGCGCGCTCGAGGTGCTTGGCGTCGACGACCCGTTCGCGCTCGTGATGGGTGACTCCAAGAGTGATCTGCGCGTGATGAAATGGGTGGACGAGCACGACGCTGGCATCGCCGCCGCGCCCGAACACGCCTCACAGGACACCCTGGAACACGTCCTCGAGACCGACGAACTGGTCTTCGATCGGGGCAAGAGTGGGGACGTGCTCCGAACGATCTACGCGCTCAATCGACTGACCCGTCTCGATTGACGAGTACTCTCATCAGGTCGAGTGGCGACGTAGTATCTATCCGCACCCGAAAACGAACCTACTCGTCTTCTTCGACGACCTCGGGATCGCTCATCGCACTCTGGAGGCTGTCGAGGCCGTTGATCCACTCGGTGACGAGCCCGTACTCGAGATCTTCGGCGATGGTCATATCGAGTTCGTCGCCGTCGATGATCAGCGTCCCGGCCTGGGCAGCATAGCCCAGTGCCGCGTCCAGATCTTCTTCGGCTTCGGCGTCTGCAGCCGCACCCAGGTAGTCGCCGACGCTGCCGTCCTCGGCCGGCCCGTTCGCGATAAACTCCTCGGCGGCGAAAAAGACGCAAACGAGGCTCGTCTGGACGCCGTCGACGAGGATCAGCGTCTCTTCGTCCTCGATGTCGACTTCGCCGAGAACGATCTCGCGGACGTCGTCGATTTCACCGAGCGCGTTCTCCTGCTCGAGTTCCCCGTCGTCGTAGGCGGCGACGATCTTTGCGATAGCGATCGCCGTATCGTCCTGTAGATTCAACAGGAGTCGGGCCGAATCTTCGTCCTCCGGATCGATCTCTTCGTCTTTGATGCGGTCGATCCAGTTCTGCCAACGTTCCTCCGAGTAGAACTCGGTCGGGGGATTGCTCATACAGACACCTACACCGGCCGCTTGAAATGCCTTTCTCTACCTTCCGACAAAACGACCAAACACGAATTGCGGTTTCAGGCTTTCTCGAGCGTCTCTGTCGTAGATATCCCGTATACGAGTTCCGGCGTCTCGACGTGGGCGTTCCGAACCGCGTCGTCGTGGCCGTTCTCGAGCAACCAGTTTACTCGGCGCGGAACCGTCTTCGGTCCCAGAACGGCCCCAGGACGGTCGGGATCGTCGATGTAGTCGGTCTCCATCAGGAACGGGTCGCCGCGCTCGACGGCCACCTCGAGGCGGTCGGTGTCGCTCATGACGCTCGGGGTCGGCCCCTCGAGGCGGCCGGAAGCGTAGTGTTTGACGACCGTGTGAGCCGGCATGCCAGCGTCCTCGGCCCACGCAGCCACCTCGGTCATCTCTGTTGTTGCCTCGGCGTGGAGCTGCACGGCACAGCCCAGTTCGCCACCGTGTTCGAACGCGTGTCGCATGACGGCGTTCGAGGCGTCCCAGACGGCCTCGTCGACGTCGTAGTGTGGCCGCCCGGATTTCAGCGCGAGTGCCTGATCCGACTCGACATACTCGGCAGCGATGTCGATCCCGGCCTGCATCAGATCGCGGGCCTCATCCGGCTCGAATCCGCGGTCGTCGACGAGCCGCGAAATCAACCCGGGGTGGACGCCAAGCACCGGCCAGGCGCGGCCCTCGAGTAGCTCGTTTGCCGCGGTGACGATGTCGATGGTGCGCTCGAAGACCGCCCGAAAATCCTCGCCGGTCTCGGCCTCGATGCCCAGATGCCAGGAGGGTTTGTTTACTATCAGCAAGTGGGTGCCGCCGAGTCGAGCGAAGTCACGGACCGCCTCGATCCCGCGGTGATTGTCCGGGTCGAGATGCAAGTGGTTGTCGAGAACCGGCGTCTCGTCGTCGATCATGGTCGTACGTTTGCCCGCACGAGGAAAAGCGATGTCCTCCACGATGGCCATCTCCGCCAATCACCAGACTGCCGCTCCACTGTGACGTTGAATTACGACGCCCTTTCGGAGATATAATTGATATCAACTATATTTTTCTGTAGGTAATATTTATAGTTGTGAGCAATTCTATTGACAGTACCGATCGCCGATAGTCGAGAACGATAGTGCCAATTGCAGCTATTTACACGCCAGCTTCACGGCTGTTGTATGATCAGGCATCTTTATTGACCCGATCTAACACGAGTAATGTAGCGGAAAATCAGCCCAACCTCGAGGTGTTATAAATAATATCGGGTGAAGAAACACATTGTGTTATATTTTCCGGCACTATCGTGGTATCTGGTGCATATAGTACTACATCTACCTGGTTTGAATATTGCTCAAAATATGAACAGCCATATGTAGATTAAATAAATGTTGGTAATTGAAACCCAAGAAAGCGTGCGGATCGGCGTTCGGTGCAATCCGTCAATCGACATCGCCCGTTCTGCTAAGAGAAACGAGTTCACTGACTCGAGACGCTATTTCCTCGCTATCGGTCCGTAACCGCGATTGGCAGTTTTCCACAGGCGTGTACTCGGGATATCCGTACGGACTTTCTGAGGAGCCCGTCGAACACGGCGTGTGGGACCGAGATAGCGAGAAGTACAAGTACTGGGTTGATCGATTGAAAACAACCTGGCTCTCACATCGCGATTTCGGACCACTCGTCGAACGGGAACACGCCCGTGTGAGGGGGCTCGAACATAAGTACGGTTAAATAACTGCACCCAGTACCGTGCGGCACGTCATGAAGGCACACGAGGCAATCATACGGTTGCTCCACGACGACGGTGTCGACACGGTCTTTACATTGATGTCGGAGGATACGATGGCGATGATGTCGCGGATGGAATCGGAGTGGGCCGACCAGTTCCGATTGATCAAAACGCGACACGAGCAGGGGGCAGTCGCGATGGCCGACGGGTACGCCCGCACGGGGGACGATATCGGCGTCTGTCTCGTCGGACGCGGACCCGCCGTCTCTCAGACCGGAAACGGCCTCGTTACCGCCCGAAAGAAGGGCTCGAACGTGTTACTCGTCGTCCCCGAATCCCCGTTATCCGACGGCTACGACGTCAAGGAGTTCGAACAGGAGACGTATCTCCAGTCGACGGTCGGCTCCGTCGTCTCGATCCGAAGCCATGACACGCTCGTTCGCGATTTCAGGGAGGCGCTGCGACGTGTTCGGGTAGCGGACGGCCCGCTCGCGGTCCAGATCCCGTGGGATATTCTCGACGGCGACATGGACGTTCCGGCGTCGTTCGAGACCAACGCCGACACCGTTTCGGGTGCCAATACCGATACTGGCGTTGCTCTCCCCTGCGGGACCGTCACGCCTCGTCCCGACCTCGTGAGCCAAGCGGTGGATACGTACGTCGAGTCAGACGCGTTCCAGCCGCCGATTATCCTCGCCGGTCGTGGTGCCGTCGAAGCAAACGCCAAAGCCGAACTCGAGGAGCTCGCTCGTCGGACCAGCGGGCTCCTAGCGACATCCTTACAGGGCCGAAACCTGTTTGCGGACCACCCCTACTATCTCGGGTTCACCGGGAGTTGGGGAACCAACGTCGCGAACGAGTACGCCAGCGAAGCGAACGTCGTGTTTGCCGTCGGTGCGAGCTTGAACCCCTACACGATCGACGAGGGTCACGTCTTCGGCGAGGAAACGCAGGTCATTCACGTCGACCGCGATCCCGTTGCTATCGGCCGGTACGCCGATACGACCCTCGGCATCCAGGGTGACGCCCGCGAGACGGTCCGAGCCATCAACGAGGAACTGGAACGACGCGACATCGACCGCGAGGGCGAGCTTTGGAGCGACCAACTCGCGGCTCGACTCGATGAGACGAGTCCGATGAACGACGAGACGTACCCCGACGTTCCCGAGACGATGGATCCCCGTGACCTCGTTCGCGAGCTGAACGACCTGCTCCCGGCGGCAAAGAAAGTGGTCGCCGACGGTGGCCACTTCACGCGCTGGGTGTTAGACGGCATCCAGACGCCGCCGGAAGACTTTACGTTCACACTCGATTTCGCCTCCATCGGCCTCGGCCTTCCGGTGGGAATCGGGACGGCGGTAGCGTCCGAAGACAAACCCTGCGTTACCGTCTGTGGCGACGCCGGGTTTATGATGTCCATGCAAGAGCTCGAGACGGCGATACGCAACGACGTTTCGATGACGATCATCGTCATGAACGATAGTTCGCTCAACTCCGAGTATCACAGTCTGGATGTCGCGGGGAACGACCCCGAGGTGGCGCTCGTCCCCGCCCCGGATATCGCCGATGTCGCCGAATCGCTCGGTGCCGAGGGCCACACTGTCCGCAGCCGGGCGGATTTAACGGCGATCGCGGACAGACTCGGCGCCGAACCGGACGGCCAACTCGTCGTCGACTGCAAGCTCAACCACCACGTTCGACACCGGAGCAAAGTGTAGGAGCCCGGGAGTATTCCAACATCCCAACGCCGAGGCGGAGTTGCGTCGAACGCTACTCCGTGGTGTACGCTAACAGAACCCCCTCTCGAGGCAATTCGATCTACAGTATTATGGCTTACATACATATATTTCCGACATTATGTCTGAGTTATTTGGTTTTTTATCACTATAGAACGAGTAGATCATAGTAACAACTGCAACTAGTACTTCCCACGCGTCGACTGCTGATCGTCACGATTCCGCGCTATTCGCTATGCCGCGGTTCTCGCTCACGCTGTTCTCCGAACCGCGCATTCGTCGTGCGATCAGGGATGTAGTGACGTGCAATGGCTACTATAGTCGACGGGAGAATGGGCGAGACTTTTAGGCAGCCGGCCCTCGCTACCGAACGATGAGTGAGACATATTCGATAGACGTTCCCGTCCAATTTCGCGACCTCGACCCCCTCGAACACGTCAATCACGCCGTCTACGCGAGTTACCTCGAGACCGCCCGCGTCCACTACTTTTCGGACGTGCTGGGTGAGTATTACGAGCAAGCGTCGTTTATCGTCGCGAACCTCGAAATTTCCTACCTGCAACCGATCGTCCGCGATGACGAACCGACCGTCTCGGTCACCGTCACCGACCTCGGTGAGAGCAGCTTCACAATGACTTACGAGATCGATGTCGACGACGGGGTCGCTGCAACGGCCGAAACCGTGTTGGTCCAGATCGATGCCGAAACGGGCGATCCGACGCCGATTCCGGAGCCCATTCGTACTCGATTCCAAGCGGACGCGGGACTCGAGAGGACGGTCTGACGACCGACGACAAGCCAAGCACCGACGAATTAGCATGTTGGCGGTGGTGCTCTCCGGGTGGCAGTTCACCATCTGCTGGGAGATTCGTTCGAATCCGTGAGTAGTGGGGCTGCACGAACGAGGCTTTCGTGAGACTGGATGGTCTGATCTGAGTGTGACACGCGTCCGTTCGACTGGTTGAGAGAGTCCGTCCGCTGACCTCTGTGAATCACCCTAGTATATTCTCCCCCAGATATAGATCGAAAAGTATAATTTATTTACTATAGTTTGATTTCGAATAGGAACGCTGCTATTGAACCAGCTTGATTGCTAACGCCAGTACGGCTTCACGCGTCGATGCTGTGTGAAACAGACGCACCGTCGACCGCACACCACCCCTTCGAGGGCGGAAACGTCGGCAAACGATCGGTCGAAATCGAGCCGAACTGATACGGCTTACTGGCACCAGATTCGAGCCGAATTTCGTAGTGCCAGTCCGACGGAAGAACGAGATCGTCACCGGGGTCCATATACACATCACTGGTATGCGATTCGACGGTGATCGCCGTTTCACTAACAGTAGATCGAGTGTTATTGTATTCAGTGATACAGGGGCTATACCGACGATTCGGCATCGTTCGAGGGTGACGATATCGACGGACAATCGTACAGACTATCCGTCAGTCCCGACTGGCCACGACCGTCCTGCGAAACCACCAGTATATCGGTACAACGGATCGTATATCACACTGCGTGTCGTGGCCGTCTATTGTTATCGATAGCAACTCATTAAAGCGACGAGTATGAGTATCGCGTATGGGTCGAGACGAGAATTCGAGCAGCACTCGAGGCCGGCCGAGCAAGGTGGTCAGTTTGATCGATCAGTACGATCTGGACGACATCGGTGCCGAAATCGAAGCTGCGTGGACGAGCGACGACGAACACCGTCGGAGTCTGCGTGATCTCGCCGACGACTTCAATCAGGAACTCCTTCGCCAGAAACTCCGCGATGCGGGTATCCAGACACTCGATGGCGAGGTCGAGAACTTCTACCGACTGCTGACCGACGACGAAACGAGCACCGCTGATCGGACCCGGATCCGACGGCGGCTCGAACGCGATGACATCGACGTCGGGACACTCGAGTCGGAGTTCGTCTCCTATCAGGCCATCAGAACGTACCTCCAGAACCATCGTGGCGCGAGCTACGACCCAGCCGAGACGGACCCGATCGACCAACTCCAGACCGCCGTCGACCGCCTCCAGCGCAAACTCGTCACCGTCACCGACGACAGACTCGAGCGCGTCGATGACAACACTGCCCTCACTATCGAAAACCCGAGCGTCATCGCGGACGTTCGGATCGCGTGTGCGAATTGTGGCAGGCAGTTTAGCGTCGACGAGCTCACCGCCGAGACGCAGTGTGACTGCGTCGGTTCGGACAGTTAGTGAGTAACATAGCTAAGTCGGAAGAGAAAGGAACGTTTATTGCCGTCCTGGTCAGAAACCTGAATATATGAGTAATCGAGAGCCGCAGTCTACCCACATCGACATTTCGATCGCTAATATCGGCGGTATCGACGAGACAGAAGCACAGTTCGACGCCGGAGTAACCGTTCTCTCCGGGCGCAACGCGACGAACCGAACGTCGTTTCTGCAGGGGATTATGGCTGGTCTCGGGAGCAACGACGTATCGATGAAAGCAGATGCCGACGATGCCCACATCGAACTCACGACCGGCAACGAGACGTACACGCGGGAGTTCGAACGGGTCGACGGCACGATCCGAACTGACGGCGATCCATACCTCGAGGAGCCGCTGCTCGCGGATCTGTTCGCCTTTTTACTCGAGTCTAACGAAGCCAGACGGGCCGTCACGACGGAGACCGACCTCCGCGATCTCATCATGCAGCCGATCGATACCGACGAGATCAACGCCGAGATCGATCAGCTCGTCGACCGACGCCGGTCGATAACGCAAGAACTCGAGGCGATCGACGACAGCAAGAAGCGACTGCCGAAACTCGAGGAAGAACGGACCCGGCTCGAGGCCGAGATCGAATCGACCGCGGAGCAACTGGCCGAAACCGAAGCGGAACTCGAATCCTTCGACGAGGGCGTCGAACAGACTCGCGAAGAAAAAAACGATGTCGAGGCGAAACTCTCCGAACTGCAGGACAAACGCGGCGACCTCGAGTCCGTTCGTTACGAGATCGAAACCGAACGGGAGAGCCTCGACTCGCTGCGGCGCGAACAGTCCGAACTCGCGGACGAGGCCGATGCCCTGCCGGACGCGCCGATGGGCGAGTACGAAGATATCGAGGCCCAAATCGATCGGCTCCGAACCCGCAAGCAACGGCTCGAGAGCAAGAGTAGCGAGCTCCAGAGCGTGATCCAGTTCAACGAAGAGATGCTCGAGGAATCCGGTGGCGGCCTCGTCTCCAATCCGGGCGATGGGAACGACGGCGCTGTGACCGACCAGCTGGTGGCCGACGACTCGGTCACCTGCTGGACGTGTGGAAGCACCGTCGACGCGGACCAGATCGAGGAGACGATTTCGATGCTGCAGAGCCAGAGCCAGGAGACGTTCGGAGAGATTTCCAATATCGAGGACGAGCTCGCAGCACTCACGGAGCGACGCGCGGAGATCGAACAGCAGCAACGCGAGCGCGAGCGAATCGACCGCCGACAGGACGAGATCGACGCCGAAATCGAGACCACAACCGAGACGATCGACAGGCTCACCGACCGACGCGACGACCTGCGAGACGAGATCGCCACCCTGGAAGCAGCCATCGAGGAACAAGAAGCGGACATGCGAGAGGACGTCCTCGCGTTGCACCGCCAAGCCAACCAGTACGAGTACGATCTCGGGACGCTCGAGACGCAACTCGAAGAAGTCGAATCCGAGATCAGCGAGATCGAAGGGCGACTCGAAGACGCCGAGGACCTCGAAGCCGACCGCGAGGCGATCGTAGCGGATATCGAGGAGCTGCGCACGCGGATCGAACGCATCGAGCGGACGGCGATCGAGGAGTTCAACGACCACATGGATACCGTCCTCGAGCGACTCGGCTACGAGAATATCGACCGTATCTGGCTCGAGCGGACGGAAACGCAGGTCACGCGTGGCCGACGGACGGAGGCGAAAAGCACGTTCGAGCTGCACATCGTCAGACAGACCACCCATGGGACGACCTACGAGGACACGGTCGACCATTTGAGCGAGAGCGAACGCGAGGTCGTCGGCCTCGTCTTTGCGCTGGCGGGCTATCTGGTTCACGAGGTCTACGAGGAGGTTCCCTTCCTCCTGTTAGACTCGCTCGAGGCGATCGATTCCGAGCGAATTGCAGCGCTGATCGATTACCTACAGGCGTACACACCGTATCTCGTCGTCGCATTGCTCGACGAAGACGCGGCGGCACTCGACGACGCGTATACCTACATGTCGGTTGCCTGATACGGTTTACTGTAAGTCGTTACCGCCGAAACCGCGACCCGTCTGCGGTTTCGCCGGTAAATCGTTACAGCAATCCGTATGAATCGCGCCGCGTGCTCATCTCGATTCGACCGGCTGTATCGCCTCCTCATTATCCGGATATGATACAACAATAGATAGTTTTCTTCTATAATGATCACCTATCCTATCATTCTATTCGCCGCTTTCCTCCTCTCCCGACCCGTAGATATTATGTGCTCTAATACTGTATAGAGGCTCACATTTAAAATTCTAAAGGCTATATGGACACATATAGTTAAAATACACGCCATAAATACATATTATTTATTCCTGGGGTCTGGTGTGTTAGGATCGTCCGTCGAACAGGTACGATCATATGGGACTTCTGAGCCCTTCTGCGCATCTACTACCGTAATTTGATTCGAGTATCGTATGGCGTCACAGCAGTCGATTACCAAATACATACGCGAACGTTTAGAAACTATATTCGTGTTTCTTCTATATCTACTAGTCTGTCTAGGGGTGCGAAGTACAACTGGTCACGATCACGAACGGCCTCGGGAGCACAATACAATTATCCGGTGGGCGTTCGAAACACTACTATAGAATGCAATTCGTCGAAGAAATCGTCGTCGACGAGTTTCTCCCGACGGTGCGGTCGCTGCTGGCGGGGAAACTCCGCGAGCGAGGACTCACGCAAAGCGAGGTCGCTACCGTCCTCGGCATTAGCCAGAGTGCGGTCTCGAAGTACGCCCACGCCGATGTCGCGACCAACGATCGAATCGCGACCGACGAGCGCGTCGAGGCCCTGACCGAAGAGTTGGCCGACGGGTTGGCGTCGGGAGATGTCACCCCAGTACAGGCGCTCATCGAAATCGAGGTGTTGATCCGCGAGTTAGAATCCGGCGGTGATCTCCTCGCACAACTCCACGAGGACGCCGTCCCTGGTCTCGCCGACCGCGACTCGAGTTTCCGCATTCACGATCCGGATAGCGACTTGCGCACCACTGAACGAGTGCTTTCGTCGCTGCGACGCGGACTGCGGTTGCTCGAGAACACGAGCGGATTCGCAGGGCTCATCCCGGCGGTCGGCTCGAACCTCGTCGCGTGTACCCCCGACGCCGCCGATCTGGACGACGTCGCCGGCGTCCCGGGTCGGATCTTCGACGTCAAGGGACAGGCGACCGTCCCTGCTGACCCCGAGTTCGGCGTCTCCGAGCACGTCGCGACCGTGTTGCTCGCTGCCCGCCGAGAGGGGAGTGACGTCTCGGCAGCGATCAACGTCAGATACGAGCCGGCGCTGCTCGAGACACTCGCCGAGGCAGGATACGTCACGGCCGAATTCGACGAATCGGAGGCGATCGAACGACGAATCGCCGAGACGCTCGCTGACGAGCCCGACGCGACGGTACTGTACCAGACCGGCGGGATGGGAATCGAGCCGTTGATTTACGTGTTGGGAACCGACGCCGAGTCCGTCGCAGAGACGATTCGCTCGCTCGTATAACATCGTCCGCGTATTCCAAGCCACGAACCATGACAGCCGACACTGCACAGGAATTCTACGGCCGCTGGGAGCGGCTTTACGATCTGATCGCGCGTCGAACGCCCGGCATTCCGGCGCTGCGTCGACGCGGAGCACTCGCTTGTCGACTCGAGCCCGGCGATACCGTCGTCGAGATGGGCTGTGGGACGGGTGCGAACCTGCCGTACCTGCGAGAACAGGTCGGCCCCGATGGCACTGTGGTCGGCATCGACTTCACCGGGCCGGTACTCGAGCGTGCACGCACGCACACAGCCGAGTACGACAACGTCCACGTCGTTCGCGGTGATGCGACGCAGCCACCGATCGGGTTCGACGCCGACACCATGGACGGGAGGGCCGATATCGATGCTATCCTCGCAACGTTCGTCGTCGGAATGCTCGCGGATCCGCCGGGGGCGGTCGACGACTGGTGTGAGCTGGTTGGCCCGGACGGACACGTTGTGCTCGCAAACGCCGCGTTGAGCGACGAGTGGTACGCACTACCGGTCAACGCCGTCTTTCGGGCGGTCGTCGTCCTGTCGACACCGCCGACGACGAAGCTGCGGTACGAGGGCCAACCCCATCGCCGCCTGGACGAGAAGATCGCTGGCGCCCACAGCCGTCTTCGCGAGCGCTCGAGTGCAGTTGCCGACGAAACCCACGTCTTCGGGGTCGTTCGACTCACCGGCGGCCGACTCGAGTAGCTGTCACGCGGGTAGCCGGCTGTCGAGGTTGGCGACCTGCACCGCATTACGACACCAGCATCGATCGCCTCCGTACAGCGCATATCGACGGTTACCGAGCATCGCTGTGGGTTTGCACAATATACACACAACCCTTATACCGGCCGGTCTCCTATCGACGATAGAACTATGGGAAACTCGCTGGCTGAACAACTGCAACAGGATATGGAGTGTGAAGGGTTACTCGAGTGTATTCACGGCCTCAAACAGCTCGATAAGGATTGCTTTCGCGTATTGGTCGAAAGCGAAGAGCCGCTGACGATCGACGACATCGCCGATCGCGTCGACCGCGAGCGTTCGACGGCCTACCGTGCGATCCAGCGGTTGCTCCAGAGCGGTTTCATCCAGAAAGAACAGATCAACTACGATCAGGGCGGATACTACCACGTCTACTATCCGACCGACCCGAGCCAGATCGCAACCGACATGCAACGGATGCTCAACGACTGGTACGCCAAGATGGGTCAACTCATCCACGAGTTCGAAAACAAGTACGACCAGGTCGAGGACCGCAGTGTCACAGTCGAAGGGTAACGATATCGGCGTTTCGCTCGAGCGTCCTAGCCCCCGTCAGCTGGTATCAGCGCTCGTCAAATGGTATCTGTTGGTTCGTACTCAGTGGCCATCCGGGTCGCCTCGGTGGCGTACTGTGCTTGTACCGCCGGATCGCCGACGGTACCGAGATTCGATGAATCGACGGTGACTGCTGCCGTCGTCGAACGCGTATCCGTCGAACTCGTCAGCGCCCGCTCTTTTCGGCGGTATCGCGTGCCATCGGGTGTCGCATAGATCAAAATGATCAGATTCTGTTCGTCGTCCGAATAGGTGCGTTCGACCAGCCAGACGCGTACCGTCTCGATGTCGTCGGCCATAGTTGGCGATACGGACTCACCCAGCATAATAGTTTGTGCATATTGCACAATATTTCTTGCAGAGATATTGTTTATGCCAGCAGCTATAGCCTCGACGCTACGACGGTATCCCACGGGGTCGGGCCCGGTAGCAGTTATGACTTTCCGTCCTATTCCAGGGATAATGGCACCTCAAGACCGACCAACAGCGTCCAATATGGTTTCGGTTGTCGGTCCGGTCCACCGGTTGACGCTCGAGTGACGGCCACGGTGTGATCGTCGCACGCCTATATTGTATAATAAATACAAAATAATTAAACACTCTCGTCCCGTAGGACAGCGTGATGACACCTGATGCATCCGATGGGTCTGCGGAACGGTCACCAACTGATCCACTCGACATCGAGAGCGACGCCCACCTCGAGGCGGTTCGCGACGAGCACGATGTCGTCCTCGTCGACTTCTATGCCGACTGGTGTGGCCCCTGCAAGATGCTCGAGCCGGTTCTTGAGGATCTTGCTTCGGAGACGGCGGCGACGGTTGCGACGGTCGACGTCGACCAGCAGCAACAACTCGCCGGCGACTACGGCGTTCGCGGCGTACCGACACTGGTCTTTTTCGCCGGTGGCGAGCAGGTCGAACAGCACACAGGCGCATTGTCAGGTGACCGACTGCGATCGATCGTCGAGAACTACACCGACTGAACGCCACACCGACCCCGACGTGCGCGATGTGATTATCGTCGGCTCATATCGTCTGCCGTACCGTTTTGCCGGAGACCGCGAGCCGTCCTGGGGTCGCTCCGGTACCCACCCACAATATCCGTATCAGACACCCCCGGCCTCTCGGCGGCCGTTTCGGCCCACGAGCGAATCTCGAATCGTTCGCACTCGAGGCCGAAGCATAGCTCGAATCCTGGCCCGCCACTGCAAGCTCCAGTCGCTCGTCGAGTCCGAACGGAGCAATTGAACGGTTCGTGTCACTGTATCGTCACTCCGAAACGAGAATATCGAATCCGTCCTCGTTCCACGGCCGATAGAATTGACCACAGAATTATCACCATTCCTCGAGTAGACGGAAGTGAAATGTACGACCGAATACTGTTACCGACGGATTTGAGCCCCGGCGTCAACGAGGCGATCGACCACGCGATCGACGCAGCACAGCGCTACGACGCCGAGTTGCACGTCCTCTACGTCGTCGACGCGGAGGCCTACAGCTCCTATCCCGGCGACGAGTACGTCCACGAGTTTGAGGGGTTAGAGAACGCTCTCGAGCAGGCGGGCCGCGATGCGGTCGCGTCGATCGCCGACCGGGCGGCCGACGCCGGCGTCGATACCGAAACTGTCGTCCGCCACGGCGTTCCCCACCAGGAAATCCTGCTGTACATGGACGAAGGCGATGTCGATCTGACGGTCGTCGGCTCGAAAAACCGATCGGGAGAATATCGACGGTTACTCGGTAGCGTCGCCGAACGCGTCGCGAACATGGCCGAACGACCGGTGACGATCGTCAAGACTCCCGTCGACGAGTAACGAGCCCTCGAGAACCCGGATGATACGAATACCGTGTGAGGAGGAGCTACTCATGAATCGCTATTCCTTTGTACACTCTTTCCATACGGACCCTCAATGAAAGGTCGTGCTGCTGCTCCTGCTGCTGGGACAATTCTTTGTGCGTTCGCAACAGGATACGGATCCGCGTTCGGTATCGACAAATACGGGACTGCGACTGTAGAACTCGATAATTCTGGAACGGTTACGGGAGCGGTCAAAGGAAAATCCAACATCGATACGACGCTCATCGAACGGTGCGCCGAACGTTGTATCGAACGGTTCGGAGACGGGGAAGGAGCGACCGTGACGACCGATAGTGATATTCCGATGGCCGCGGGCCTCAAATCCTCGAGCGTCGTCGCCAACGCGTCCGTACTGGCGACACTCGATGCGCTCGACGTTGCAATCCTCGATGCAACGACACAGAACGGCGTCCGGAGCGATGGTGGACAGCGACGTATCACCGGGCAAAACGACGCCACTAGCACCAACGACGCCGATCACTCGGTGACGATGCTAGAAGCAACTCGCATCGGCGTCAACGCAGCACGGGATGCAAACGTCACCACGACCGGTGCGTTCGACGATGCGACGGCATCAATGTTCGGTGGTGTGACAGTGACAGATAATTCAGAAGACGAGCTCATTCAACGCGACACCATCGACTGGGATGTCCTGGTTTGGACGCCACCAAAACAGGCGTTCAGTTCCGAAGTCGATCACGATCGTTGTAAACAGTTGGCACCGGTTGCTGACGAAATACTCGACATGGTAGTAGAGGGGAGGTATAAGGAAGCGATGATGCTGAACGGATTTGCGTTTTGTACGGCGCTACGGTTTACTGCAGAACCGATTCTCGAAGCGTTACCAGCGACGAAGGGCGTCTCTCTTTCTGGATCCGGACCGAGCTTTGTTGCCGTCGGCGAGCGAGAATCCCTCGAGTCGGTTAAAGAAAAGTGGGAGCTTCGCGAGGGGTCAGTCTGGTTTACGACGACGGTGGAAGACGGTGCACGAATCTTATGAATACATGTTTGATTTGTGTCTTTCCCGGGATTTTATCGAACATTGAAATTACCAGTTGAGAGAATCCATATTCGGTAGCTCGTCGAGATGTGCATCTGCCATGGTCCTCTGTGGAGTCCCGCACTCCTGTCGACTACTCTTCGTTCTCGCCGCTGAGATCGTCCATACAGCCGGCGAAACCAACGGTCGCTTCCGCACTGACTGCTTTCATGAACGTACATCGATTTCAGTAGCTACTTCCTGCATCAGTGTCTGCCATGCGCTATCTTCTCATCGCATCGCAGAGAATGTATTTTATAGTTGTGTCGGTTGGACAGATGTGCTCTGGTTGCATTCACGACCGACGCTGTTGGTAATACGGCGATGATCGATCGGTCACTGGAGTCGTTCGTGTTGTTGAAGGGATCTCGAACTAGCCGTTTCGTAACGAGGGATGGTTAGTAGTTGGTTCCCTGGGTTGGACGCCCGATCCCCATTCGAAGTCACTTTACTCACATATGGACTATTGTAATTCAGTGAGCGGGCTGCGGTCGATCGGAGAGAGCAGCGACCGAAAATACGGAGCAATGTGGCTGGTACTCGAGCGCATTATACGAGGTCGTCGGCGAGACGGCGGAGCGTCTCGATATCGTACTGGCCGGGTGCCGTTGCCTTCGTCGGGTCGACCGGTGCATATCCGATTGCGGAACCGTACGCGAACGCGACGGCCCGCGTGTGACCGCCGACAGCACCCATCGACATGGTAGCGACCGTTTCACCACGTGAACTGTGTTTGTATGTCACCTCGAGGAGAGCGAGCGTATCATCGTAGTCGTCTGCTGTGACAGCGAGCTTGGCAACGTCGCCGTATTCGCCAGCGTCACGTAAGAGGCGACTCAGTTCGTCTGCGGGAGGTGTCTCCTCGAAGTTGTGCGTCGAAACGATAACCGAGACGTCCTGTTGCGATGCTGCCTCGAGTAGTTCGGTTCCGTCTCCGTCCTCGAGTGACGCCAGTTCGATGTCGACGGCTTCGACGTTGGGAGAATCGACTGCCGTGGTCAGCGTCTCGATCCGGTTTTCGTCAGGTGCCTCACCACCTTCCCACTCGGCGCGGTTCGTCACGATGAGAGGCAGGTCGCCGTCGTATTCGGCGAGGGCCTCGAGCGGAGAGTCGGCGAGGTCCATTCGGAACTCGATAGCGTCGGCGGACGGACGCGCATTCGGTTCCTCAGAGAGATCCGCTATCGCCGCAGCAAGCGTAAACGGCTCGAAATCGAGTGTCATACCTGGACGAGTGGTGGTATAATATTTATATCTACTGTCGTCTGTACTGGCGGTGTTCAGATAAGGATGAGGCGATTCGTTTTCTGAGTGATCTATGCCCGAAAACGACCGCCTCAACGGTTGTTTAGACGAGATCACCGTAGCGTTTGTTGAACAAGAAGCGACACCGCGATTGCTAATGAAGCGCAGTATTTAGCTGCATCTTGCTGACTCTCGCTTTTGAATACTGTATCTATTATTGAGGTATTTGGTGTCGAACGCGCTCAGCCCACCGTTCACAATTGGGTTCTCATGGCCGACCTACAGCCCGGGTCTGGTCGGTGTCCGGATTACGTTTCGGTTGACGAAACTATAATCTAACTAAATAATGAGCAGTATTGGCTGTACACTGCAGTCGATCCTGAGACTAACGAATTGTGCCATACAAAGCTTGAACCGACAACAGCAAAGGTACTCGCTCATTCGTTTCTGACGGAATTCTCCGAGAAACACGACATCTTCGACGCCGTGTTTTCCGTCGATGGATCGCACTCGTTACAAGATGCATGTCAGCGTCACGGCTTCGATTTCAGATCCGAGCAACATGGAAATCGGAATGCTGTTGAACGTGTCCTTCGATATAAAACGACGGACTTTCTGTTTCTCAAACTTCTTTAGCTGAAATAGAGGGCGCTAAGCCCTCGTCCGTAAGGAGCGAACAGAGCATAGCGACGGGGATACAGCGTTCACAAGAGCAAGCTCTTGTACAGCCCATCAGAACTTCGGTTCTGAGGACGCCCGCACGAGAACTCCGTTCTCGTGGATGCTGTGGATACGCTTTCCGTGTCTGCAAGTCGCGTCGTAGAAGCAGGAAGCTCCGTCCTCAAGGAACGAACGGCGCAAGCCGTGAGTGAGTAGGGCGGAGTAGTTCACGAGATAGAGTATCTAAGACGTGTGTTTTAAATCCTACCGATTCTCTCGCTGCTCAACTTTGTTCAGGTAGATGAAATCCATGGTACGAGTCACAGAAAATATCTGCCGTGGGTAATAGTGGGCAACACTTATTCAGCAGTGGGTCCAAGTCGGTAACATGACGAAAGTAGATGCTCGGGACCTACGAACTAACGAGACCGATGATCGAGGTCGAATCTATCTCGGAACGGAGTACGCGAACAAGCGTGTGACCGTCGCCGTTGTTGAGGTAGAATCTGACCATCCCAACGAAGATGAACTGGCTGCTGCGTACCGCGAGGCATCTGAGAGTGCGGAAGAGCTTGCAGAAGAGTGGGACGAAGCATCGGACGAGGCGTGGGACAGGCTGGATAAATGAGCGAGGACTCGGAAATTCGTCGCGGCGACGTTGTTATCGTTCGACTCGATCCTGCGGAAGGGCACGAAATGAAGAAAACTCGCCCTGCGGTAGTCGTCCAGAACGACGTTGGGAATAACAATGCTAGCACGACTATCGTTGCACCCGCGACGGGGACATATCGGGGCTATCCGTTCGAGGTTCTCGTTGAAGCAGCGGAGTCGCCGTTCGAGAAGGATTCCTCGATTCGCCTCGATCAAATTCGTGTCGTCTCCATCGAAAAACGGATTCACTCGGTGCTTGGGAGTCTCGACAGAGAGTCGGTGGAGGCAGTGGACGAAGCGTTGAAACTGAGTCTCGGACTGGACTGACGTATCTGCTGTGATCAGTATAGGCTGAGGCGTTACCGCTGCGGTCGTGATGCAAGCAGTGCACCCGCGAGCGACCAACGGGAGCGAGCGGCCTTTTTAGCGTAGATTTTTCGAGGAGCGGTGAGCGAGCAACGCGAGCGAACCCGACGAGAAAAAGGTACGTATGCACGTGTAGTGTCCGCTGGTTCTGGTGATCGGTCTACTGCTCAATCCGTTCAACACAAACCAACTGAACAGCAGCCGGAAGATTTCTAATCGCTTATTAGCGCTACACGCGCTTAGAAACCCGATTAGTGCTATCTAGTGTTCCTTTGCTCAACCTTGTTCAGTTCGATCAGCAGCCGGAAGATCGCCTTGACGAGATTCGCGTCGACATCGAACTGTTCGGCGTTTTCGCCAGCCCGATCCATCACCTGTTGTTCTTGGCTTTCGTCGGTCGTCGGCAGATCCTGCTCGGCTTTGACCTGGGCGATCGTGTCCGCGACGTAGGTTCGCTGGGCGATCAGTTCGACGATTTCGCGATCGATCGTTTCGATCTCCTCGCGCAGTTCGTCCAGACTCATCTCGTCCGGCGTCCGATTCCCCGTGCCGTCTGTAGCGGTCTCTCGAGTCATGTCGTATGTGTGTCGTCCGTTCGCATCGTCAGTAATCGTCTCGCTCCGCCGCGGTCGTCCCCCAGTCGTAGCCTCCTCGAGCGGGATGGAGTCGAACGCCGGCCCTGATCGCAAACGCATTCAGGATCGATCCGGCTGCTGGCGCGACGGCGCGGCCGTCCATACGGAACCACTCTCAGACCGCGTATTTACGGCTGACGGTATCACCGAGCGGGCTGCGATGGACCCTTTCGCACTGACTCGAGCAGGCCGTAGAGCACGTATCGGCGTACTCGCGGCTGATGTGGGAGTGGTTCCGGAGCCGTCCGTTCTGGCGAAAGCCGCGAGATCCAAAGACCTGCATGGAGGTCGTTGTCCTCGAACGGCGCCTACGTCGTTGGGAACGTACCGTTTTTCCCCGATCCGAACGAACGGACCACTATGAGTGCACGCAGTAACGTCGCCCCGAGTACGATCGGCGTCGATCTCGTCGATGGCGGAGTCGTCGTCGAGTATCTCGACGGTCGTGAGGTTTTTTACCACGGGCCGCCGGATCCGGTCGCGGAGTCGCTGACGACGCCGCCTGGCAAGCACGTCCACGTTCTCGTCACCGATCCCGACGGGATCGAGGGGGTCATGACCTATGTCAACGACCGCGACACCCACGACGACATTCTCGAGACGACCGGCGTCGGTCGGGTCATGCTCGAGGAAGACGACGAGGAGGTGCTGTATCCTGGGGTCACCGTCTCGACGGCAGCGTATTCGATCCGGGTCGAGGCCGACCTCGAGGTCGTCGACGGTCGGGTGTTCGTCTTCGCAGAAGACGAGATGAGCGAACACGCCTACGAACTCGTCGCCCCCGAAACCGTCGACGAGCAGTCGGCTTCGGGCGGTCTCGACGATGAGAGCTCCACCGCTGACGATACCGCTGGGGTGTGATCGAGTCGATGCCACTCCAGAAATCCTGGCAATCCCTCGACCGCGAGACCGTCTCGAGCGTCCCCGACCGACCCGGCGTCTACGAACTTGGCGACGAGTCGGGGACGGTAGTCTCGATCGATTACGGTCCGTTGCAGGACGACCTCAAGAGCGCGCTGGCATACGGCGACGACGACCGTGTTCGCTGGACGACGACCCACACTATCGAGCAGGCCCGCGAGCTCGCCGCCGAGCATCGCGACCGACTCGAGTGAGATGTCCGGACAGCAGTCACGGATACGTTCGGCTGTAACGTGTTCCCGGAATGAGCGGGGCTATTGTCCCCGAGCGACGTAGGGGAGGGTAGTTTACACTCGTACCAGGTGGCGTCGTCCCGCTGGGTCTGGACGACCATACCACACGGTGACGTGGCGAACGTGTATCTGCGTTTCTCCGATGTGAGAGGTGATGTGACGGAGTCGAGTACGCCCGTAGCGGGATTACTGGAAGTCATTTCCGGCGCAACCGCCGTCGGTTCGCGGTTGCGCCGGTAAACCGTTGCAGCAATCCGTATCAGGCGTCAAGCTGTGTGAGCTCTTCCACGTCCGGAATGTCGGCGCTTGCGGAGGTGATCTGTTGCATTCGCTGTTCGTGCTTTTGGGTCGCGTAGGTTGCGAGTTCGGACGGGCTCGGGCCGGGGCCATCTGCGCCACCGCCGTCGCCACCGTCGCCGCCGTCCACGAGACTCGACTGGACGAGCGGGACCAGATCGCCGACCGTCTCCCGGATGAGCGACGGATCGACGTCCTCCTCGGCGACCAATGCCTTCAGTTGGGCCATCCCGAATCCGACGTGGCGGCCCTCGTCGCCGCGGATCTGTGTGAGTCCATCGACGAGGCCGGGAAGATCCGGAAGCGCGTCTTCGTCTTCACCGTAGGCCAGCGTTAGACCGTAGTAGCCCGTCTGAGCCAGAATCCCTTCGATCGTCATGTGGTAGTGACAGTGGGCCTTCGCCCGCGTCTCGGGCGTGTCCTCCTCGAGAAGTCTCGTCATCGCTTCCTCGTTGCGCTCGAACAGTTCGTCGTAGGCGTCGTCGAACCAGTGGTCGGCCGTCGGCGACGAGAGCTCCTGCCCACGTCGCTGCTCTTCCGTGTGAACGACCTCCCGCCAGTAGCGATCGAAGAAGTCCGCGTGCTTCGACTCCTCGTAGAGTTGGGTCGTGATGAACAGCTGATCGTCGATATCCTCGAGGACGACGGCCAGCGGCGCGAGGTCCTCGGTAACGGCCTCTTCACCGGCACCGAACTTCGCGAGTGACTCTTTGAGTGCCTCGAATCCGGGCTCGGACAGCTCCGCGACACCCTCGAGGTCGGCTTCGAGGTCGATGTCGTGTGGGTCCCAATGGCGTTCGACTGCGTTGCGATAGTATCGATGCGACCGTCGCTCGTCGTCGAGTTGCATCTGCGGCTGGCTGCTAGTTGCCATATCGATCGTGAGTATTTGCCAGACGGCGTTGAGCGTAACTCTCATACATTAAGCCATTTATATACTGTCGCCGAACATGTGGGTATGGGTCTCGTCGCGGAGTTTCAGGTTCGCTCGCTCGAGTTACCATTGACCGATGCGGTTGCTGCGGTGCCGGACGTCACGCTGTACATCGATCGAATTCTCGTCGTCGATCCGGATCGACCGGTCGTCTTCTGTCGGGCCGTCGGTCCGTACGAAGCGTTCCGCGAGGCACTGGCAGACGATCCAACGGTCGATGCCCACGCCACCGTCGACGAGTCGACGGAGAGCGCCCTCTACCGAATTACGCTCTCCGATCCGCCGCTGCCGATTTACCGGAAGTTCGTCGAGGTCGGGACCACCCCGCTTGGCGGTATCGTCACCGTCGACGGCTGGTGGTCTCGAGCACGCTTTCCCGACCGCGAGGCGTTGGCCGAGTATCGGGCGTTCTGTCTCGACCGTGGCGGCACCTTCTCCCTCGAGCGGTTGCGCCAGGAACCGGGCAGCGACGGTCCGCCGCTGGGGCTCACCGAACAACAGTACGACGCCCTGCTCGTCGCCCGTGAGGAGGGATACTTCACCGTGCCCCGCGAAACCTCGACGAAGGCGATCGCTGACGAACTCGGTATCTCGCCACCGGCCGCGTCCGAACGCATCCGACGCGGGATCGACCGCGTGCTCGAGAACGCGCTGTGACCGAGACTCGACCGCTCGAGGCGTGGGGCAATTCTCAAGACGATCGACGCGAAAGGAACTGATATGAGTGGATCGGACGCCGACGGCGTGACGCTGTCGGTCCAAGCCGCGGAGAAGCGCGACGCCGGTCGCGGCGTCGCACGGGTCCCCGAACAGGCGCGACGACGACTCGGCGTCCTGAGCGGCGACACCGTCGTCATCGAAGGCGACGAGCGGACCGTCGCCAAGCTCTGGCCCGCGGATCCATCGATCCCCGAGAACGCCATCCAGGTCGATGCGGACACGCGAGCCAACGCCGGCGTCCACGTCGGGGATACGGTCACCGTTCGCTCGAAGGATACGTCCTCGATCCGGGACGCCGAGCGCGTAACACTCGCCCCCCCGCCATCGGTCTCGAGCGGTGCCGACCAGCTCAGTACTCGCGAGGCGACGAAGAAACTCCGCAATCGCCCGGTTCGGGTCGGCGAACAGGTCCGTATCGAGGGCGTCGGCACCGATCCGTTCCGGGTCGTCGACACCGATCCTCGCGGGGACGTTCGCATCACGAGTTCGACGACGATACGGGTCGTCCAGACCGAGTCGAACACCGCCTCGAGCGATTCGTCGACGGCCACCAGCGGCGGGACCGAACAGTCGACGGCGTCTAACACCGAGACCGACTACGACGGCGACGTCGAGCCCAGTTCCGGCGTCACCTACGAGGACATCGGCGGGTTAGACGAGGAACTCGAGCTCGTTCGCGAGATGATCGAGCTCCCGCTGTCGGAGCCAGAACTGTTTCAGCGACTGGGCGTCGAGCCACCCTCGGGAGTCTTGCTCTACGGCCCGCCAGGGACAGGCAAGACGCTGATCGCCCGCGCGGTCGCCAACGAGGTCGACGCCAACTTCGAGACGATCTCCGGGCCGGAGATCATGTCGAAGTACAAGGGCGAATCCGAAGAGCGTCTGCGGGAGGTCTTCGAGATGGCCGAGGCGAACGCGCCGACGATCATTTTCTTCGACGAGATCGACTCCATCGCGGGCACCCGCGACGACGAGGGCGACGCCGAAAACCGGATCGTCGGCCAACTGTTGACGCTGATGGACGGCCTCGACGGTCGGGGTGACGTGATCGTCATCGGGGCGACCAACCGGGTCGACACGATCGACCCCGCACTTCGCCGGGGCGGGCGCTTCGACCGCGAGATCCAGATCGGCGTCCCGGACGAGGAGGGGCGCACGGAGATCCTCGAGGTCCACACCCGTGGGATGCCACTCGCCGACGACGTCACGGTCGAGACGATCGCTCGACGAACGCACGGGTTCGTCGGTGCCGACTTAGACGGCGTCGCGAGCGAAGCGGCGATGGCAGCGATCCGGGATCGCCCGACCGAAACCGACGAACGCGAGGCGTGGAACCGCGATCCGCTGGTCCACAAACGTCACTTCGACGAGGCGCTGGCGTCGGTCGAACCGTCCGCGATGCGCGAGTACGTCGCCGAGTCGCCGACCACTGACTTCGCGGATGTCGGTGGTCTCGAGGACGCCAAAGGAACGCTTCGGGAATCGGTCGAGTGGCCGCTGACCTACGATCGGCTCTTCGAGGAAACCAACACGGATCCACCCTCGGGCGTCCTGCTCTATGGACCGCCGGGCACTGGCAAGACGCTGCTTGCCCGCGCGCTGGCCGGCGAGACGGACGTCAACTTCGTTCGGGTCGACGGCCCTGAGATCGTCGACCGCTACGTCGGGGAGAGCGAGAAGGCGATTCGCGAGGTGTTCGAACGCGCCCGCCAGTCCGCCCCCTCGATCGTCTTCTTCGACGAAATCGACGCCATCACCGGTGCACGCGGCGAGAGTCACGAAGTGACCGAACGGGTCGTCTCCCAGCTCCTGACGGAACTCGACGGGATGCGCGAGAACCCGAATCTCGTCGTCCTCGCGGCAACCAATCGCAAGGACCAGATCGATCCCGCCTTGCTCCGGCCGGGCCGACTCGACACGCACGTCCTCGTCGGCGAACCGGACCAGGCGGCCCGCGAGAAGATCCTCGAGGTCCACACCCGAGGCAAACCGCTCGCCGACGACGTCGACGTGGCCGATCTCGCAGCGGACCTCGAGGGTTACACCGGCGCCGACCTCGAGGCGCTGGTCAGAGACGCCTCGATGAAGGCGATTCGGGAGGTCGCCAGCGAGCACGATCCCGACGATGCAAACGCCAAAGCCGACGAGGTCGTCGTCGAGCGACGCCACCTCGAGGCAGCACGCGAGAACGTCGACACCTGAAGTGATTCGAAAACGGGTCGCATCTAAAGTCCCGGAGACCGTCGCCGCCTGTGACGGTCGCCGACGGCGTCCCGGCGGTTGCTGGCCAACGATTCTTGGCACACGCGGTGGTTACATCGACACCGACTATCCTGCATGAAGTATCCACCACTTCGTGACTACGGCGTTATCGGCAACGACGACCGGTGTGCACTCGTGAGCCGTCACGGCTCGATCGATTGGTGTTGTTTTCCTCACCTCGAGTCGTCGAGCGTCTTCGCTCGCCTGCTGGACGCTGCAGACGGTGGTCACTTCGCTATTTCGCCGGCCGCGGCCTACGAAGCGCATTTCGACTACGTCGACCGGACCAACGTCCTCGAGACCACGTTCGAGACGGCGAACGGGCAGGCGACGGTCACCGACTTCATGCCGATTCCCGACGGGAGTACCGGTGCCGAACGCGAATCGGGGGTCGAAGAACTGTTTCAGCAGGCGATCTACCGCCGCCTCGAGTGCGACCGCGGCGAGATCGATCTCGAACTCGAGTTCGCACCGCGGTTCGATTACGCCCGGACGACGCCGTCACTCGAGCGAGTCGACGACGGCGTTCTCGCTGCGGGAGAGGACGAGCGGCTGGCGCTGTATGCAGGCGGCGCTATCGACGATCTCGAGCTATCGTCGTCGGCGACCGTGACGGGCACGGCATCGCTCGAGGCCGGCCAGAGCTGCTGGACCGGCGTCCAGTACGGCGGTCGCGAACCGTTGGCGACCGGCGACCCCGAAGCGACGCTCGACGAAACGAAGCGCTACTGGCGGGAGTGGCTCGGCCACCGTGAGGAGCCGCCCGGTGCGATGCCCGAGCGTTGGCACGAGATGGTCGGTCGCTCGGAACTCGTCCTGAAACTGCTCATCCATCAGGAGACGGGGGCGATTCCCGCCGCGGCGACGACATCGATTCCGGAGAAGATCGGTTCGGACCGCACCTGGGACTACCGCTACAACTGGATCCGCGACGCCAAGTTTACCGTTCAGGCACTGCACGACACCGGTCACCGCGAGGAAGCCAGGAAGTACTTCGAGTGGTTCGCCGACATCGCCCGGACCGATCCCGAAGATATCCAGCCGCTGTACGACCTCCACGGCGAGACCGATATCGTCGAGCGGGAACTCGAGCATCTCGCTGGCTATCGTGAGACTGGACCCGTACGGATCGGCAACGGCGCGGCGCCACAGCGGCAACTCGACGTCTACGGCACGATCGTGCAGGCGATCTACGAGACCATGCAGTTCGACGAGACGACGGATATTCGCGACGAGTGGGACGCGATTTACTCGATCGTCGACTACGTCTGTGACCACTGGAACGAACGCGACGCCGGCATCTGGGAGTTTCGCGACGAGCGTCGTCACTTCCTGCACTCGAAACTACTGTGCTGGGTCGCACTCGATCGCGGGCTCGCACTGGCGGCCGACCACGACCTCGAGGCCCCGATCGATCGCTGGACGGAGAGTCGCGACGCCGTTCGTGAGGCCATCGAAACCCGGGGATACAGCGAATCGGCCGAGAGTTTCGTCCAGCACTTCGAGACCGACGAGGCGATCGACGCCGTCGCCCTGCTGATTCCGATTTACGAGTTCCTCCCACCCGAGGACGACCGCGTCCAGTCGACGATCGACACCGTCCTCGAGCGCCTCACTACCGACGAGGGATTCGTCGTCCGGTTCGTCGACTCGGAGATCCGTCCCGACGAGCAGACGGGGTTCGTCCTCTGTTCGTGCTGGCTGATCGACGCGCTCGTGCTGTCGAATCGAATCGATCTCGCTCGAGAGTACTTCGAATCGCTCCTCGACTGTGCGAACCCGCTCGGACTCTACGCCGAGAAGATTGATCCCGACGACGGAACCTTGCTTGGGAACTTTCCGCAGGCGTTCTCCCACCTCGGGCTAATAAACAGCGTCACCTATCTCTCGCGAGCGCTCGAGGTCGACGGCGACGTGACACCCGAGAACTTCCACCCGGACCACGTGGAGACGCTGTTCAGGCGCGGCGATTCGCCGACGACGTGAGCGGTGGCTCGGCTCCGTCGATCGGTTAGGCCTCGTCGAAGATCTCCTCGCCTTCGACGGCGTGTTCGGCGACGACATCCATGTCGAGCGTGACACCGAGGCCCGGCTGTTCCGGAATCTCGATGTAGCCGTCGTCGATGACATCCTCCTCGACGAGGTCGGCCCACCACTCGAGTTCGTATGAGTGGTACTCGACGGCGAGGGCGTTCGAGACGGCCGCACCGACGTGGGCACTCGCCATGGTCGCGACCGGTGAGGCGACGTTGTGCATCGCGACGGGCACGTAGTAGAGATCCGCGAGGTCGGCGATTTTTGCTGTCTCGCGCATGCCACCGACCTTCGGCATGTCTGGGGCGATGATGTCGACGGCCTGACCTTCAATCAGCCGACGCTGACCGTGGTTACGATAGACGTTCTCGCCGACGGTGATCGGCGTCGTCGTCGACTGGGTCACCTCTCGCTGCACGTCGTGATTTTCCGGCGGGACGGGATCCTCGAGCCACCAGACGTCGTACTCTTCGAGGCGTTTCGCGAGGCGCTTGGCGGAGCCGCCGGAAAACGACCAGTGACAGTCGAAGGCGACATCGGCACGGGAGCCGACCCGTTCGGTAACGGCCTCGACGATCGATGCCTTGTGTTCGATCTCCGGTTCGCGGAGATGGCGGTTCGCGCGGTCTTTCTCGTGGCCGGAGGGGACGTCGAGGTCGAATTTCAGCGCGTCGAAGCCCAGTTCCTCGACGACGCGTTCGGCTTCGTCGGCACAGGCGATGGGGTCGGCTTCTTCTTCGGTGTGACAGTCGCAGTAGACGCGGACGTCGTCACGATACTTGCCACCGAGTAACTGGTAGGCCGGCACCTCGAGGATCTTTCCTGCCAGATCGTGCAGGGCGACCTCGATGCCGGAGATGGCGGTGACGGTGACGCCGCCGATCGAGCCCTCGCCGGACATCTTCTGGACGAGGTGTTCGGTAAGACGGTCGATGTCGAGTGGATTCTCACCCCGGAGAAACGGCGCCATGCGCTCGATGAGTTCGGGCGCGCCTGCCCCCCAGTAGGCTTCGCCGGTGCCGACGATGCCAGCGTCGGTGTAGACGCGGACGAGCGTCCAGGGGAAGTTGCCGTCGACCATCGTGGTCTGGATATCGGTGATCTCGACATCCCGTCCGCCACCGCGCTCGCGAGTGACGTTCATCGTCTCCGCGGAGAGGTCCCGCATCGTGTACTCGGCGTTCGGGTCGTGTAGTTGTGAGTAGTCGACTCCCATAGGCTGAATTACTTACTTTGATCGTAGTAATGGTTTTCATCGGTCGCTTCGTTGAGGCGTTTGCAGATCAGACGGTATCGAATTCGACGGCCGTCTTGATAACGTCATCCCCCGTCCCGAACGCGGCGTCGTACGCCTCGAGATCGTAGACACCGGTTACGAGGTCTGCAAGGACCCACTCGGGCAACTGTGAGAGCGTGTCGATCGCCGATTCGAAGTGGCCGCGATTCGAGTTGACCGTGCCAAGCAGCGCTTTGTTGTGGAGAACGAGTTCACGGTGGAGTCGGCCGCCGTCGACCTCGAACGACCACGGCTCGGGGACCCCGAGGAGGACGCCGACGCCGTTGGGTGCGAGCGCGTCGACCGTCTCGAAAGCGTGTTTGGCGTAGCCGGTCGCCTCGTAGACGAGGTCGACGGCTTCGTACGCCTCTGGAATCGCCGACACCGGCGTCTCGCGAGAGTCGATATACGTCGATCCCAGCGCTTCGATGAGATCGATCGACGGATCCGGACGGTCGCGTCGACCCAGACAATAGGTCCGATCCACGTCGTAGATCGTCTCGAGCATCGCCAGCGTCAACAGGCCGAGCGACCCGTTTCCGAGGACGAGCGCCGACTCGTGATCCCACTCGAAGGCCGCTCGCGAGGCGAAGGCGTGCTCGAGGGCTTTCTCGGTGATGCTGATCGGCTCGACGAGGAATCCGTGTTCGGCGAGGTCGGCGGAAATCGCCACCAGATCCGTCGCCGGACTGGTAACGTACTCGGCCATGAAGCCGTGAGCGCCGACGATCCCTCGTTCGACGTACTCCCCGTCAGGGGCCATATCGGGCTCACCGCGCTCGAAGTACGCGTTGGTGCCGTTTGGCGGCCGTCGGACCGTCGGGACGACGTACTCCCCCCGCTCGAGGTCGGTGCCGTTCGGATCCTCGACGACGCCGACGGCCTCGTGACCGAGGACGAGTTGGTCCGCCCCCGCAGGTACGTCACCGTGGTGGCCGGCGATGACTTCGTGGTCGGTTCCATCGACGCCAACGCGAAGCGTCCGAACGAGGGCCTCGCCCCGCGCTGGTTCGGGACGGGGAACGTCGACGAGAGCCGGTGTTCCAGCCCCGGGCTCGACTGCGATCGCTTTCATACGTCCACGTTAGTCCCGAAGCCTAAATCATTTACTCAATCGGTAGTGAATTATGGAATCGAGCTGATAGAGTAGGTAAACGGCCGATTCATACGGACTCATACGGTCTGGTCTAACGTGTTTCTGGCACATCCACAGAACCGCTCCCCGTTACGCCGGTGACGGCGTACAACGGTCCTTCTTAGCTCTCCGTGGGCGGTTGCTGGACGATCGACAACCACAGATCCTCGATCTCCTGGACAAACTCGAGAAAATCCTCGGGCTCGACCGGTTTCTGGACGTAGTAGTCGGCTTCGAGGCCGTGTGATTTGATGATCTCTTCGCCGACGCTCGAGCTCGTCAACACGACGACCGGAATGTCCGAGAGCACCGGCTCGTCGTTCATCCTCGAGAGGATATCAGCACCGTCCGTTCCCGGTAACTGCGGCTCGAGCAAAATCAGATCCGGCTGTGAGGCGTCTGCAAACTCCCCTCGCTGATAGAGAAAGTCGAGGCTCTCGTCACCGTCGGAAACGGTGTAGACGCTGTTCGTTAGCTGCGTCTCGGCGAAGGATTCGGTAAAGAGGCGAGTGTCGCCTGGGTTTGGTTCGATCAGTAAGATATCGATCAGATTTACGTGCTCATCGCCTGTTCCAGTCATGCCAGACCCTTTCGAGCGCACCGGTAAAATACCGTAGGCGCTAACGTAACCTGACACGTATCTGGAGTCGTCACTGTTCGACATTCCGTAGCTGAACGGGCGGAAACTGTACTACCGAGTCCCGATCACGTTCGCGTTGCCTCGACGGCCTCGACGAACGACGCGGCCGTCTCGCGCACTTCGTCGAAATCGCCGTCTGCGATCGCGTCGTAATCGACGAGTGCGCTGCCGGCGCCGACGGCGACAGCGCCGGCGTCGAAATACGCCCCGACGTTGTCCTGGGAGATCCCGCCGGTCGGAACGATGTCGACGTCGCCGAACGGCCCCCGGATCGAACTGATGTGAGCCGGGCCGACGGTCGCGGCGGGAAAGAGTTTGAGTACGTCCGCGCCGGCCTCCATTGCCGTCATCGTCTCCGTCGGCGTCATCACGCCGGGTGCCGACAACACGCCGTGTCGGTTACACGTCTCGACGACCTCGAGATCCGTATGCGGCGAGACGACGAACGACGCGCCGGCGTCGATCATCGACTGGGCCGTCGCGGCGTCGTGGACCGTTCCCGCACCGACGACGGCGTCGGTTCCCGCCAGTTCTCGGGCGACGGCGACGAGTTTCTCGCGCGCTCGCGTCCCGTCGGCAGTCACCTCGAGTGCGTCGACGCCACCCTCGTGTATCGCTCGCGCGGCGGGGACGATATCGGATTCGTCGATCCCACGGAGTACTGCGATGACGCCACCGTCGACGATTCGATCCCGGACCTGTTGGGTCGAAGCCATTGGCGCGTCTTCGAGCGCCTACATTAAGAGCGTTGACACTGAGCCTTACTCGAGGGCGCGACGAACGTCCTCGAGGCCCGCGTCGAACCCGCCACCCTGTGCGAGTTGCGCCGAGCCACCACCGCCGCCGCCGACGGTCGCCGTTATCTCCTCGAGAACCGCCGTCGCCGACTGAGAACCGACCGCACCGACGACCGCGTACCCAGTGTCACTCTGGCCGACGGCGATGACGACATCCGCTTGCCCGTCGTCCACGCCGACGGCCACCCCCTCGTCGTCGGTCTGCTCTTGAACGACATCGCTGACGACATCCGTTGGCACGTCGCCGACGTCGGCGAGTAGCCATCCTTCGTCGTCCCGGTCGATCGTCGATGCGCGCTCGAGTCGCTCGGCGACGAGTTCGCGTTCTCGCTCTCGAAGTTGGTCGGTAAGGGCCTCCCGGTCGTCAACGAGTCGCGCCGCCTCGTCACCGACCGCATCGATGCTCGTTCCGAGCACGCGTTTGGCGTCGAAGGCTGCCCGTTTCTCCGCCGCTCGGCGATCGATCGCCATCGGCCCGACAGCCAGTTCGAGACGGGTCTTCCCTTCGCCGGGGTTCGATCGGCCGAGCACCGTCACTGGGCCGATTTCGCGCGTGTTCCGGACGTGAGTACCGCCACAGGCCGCGACGTCCCAGTTGTCGGAACCGTCCCCGTCGGCGATACTGCCGGTCGATCCATTGCGGAGCGCGGTCGTGTGTCCGTTCTCGGTCTTGTCTTTCCCGCCGATCGTCACGAGTCGAACGCGGCCGTCCTCGAGCGCGCCGTCTTCGGTCGCGTCGTTGAACGCCACGTCCGACCGGTCCCGTACCGACCCGACTGGCACCGACTCCCAGGAGACCGGCCGCGACTCCCAGACGACGCGGTTGACCAGTCGCTCGAGGTCGATCATCGTCTCGTCGTCGATCGGCGTCGGCGTCTCGAGGTCGACTCGAACCTTCTGCTCGCCGATGTCGAACCCGGCGTAGCCGAGGTCCTCGAGAAGCCGTCTGCCGGCGCCGTAGAGGACGTGACTGGCGGTGTGAGCCCGCAGACAGTACAGTCGAAACGCCCGGTCGATCGAACACAGCACCCGCCGGCCGGGCGAGAACGACGGCTCCGCCGCGAGGTGATGCACCTGCTCGCCGTCGACGAGTTGGACGGCGACGACTTCATACTCGCCGATCGAGCCCCGGTCGGCCGGCTGGCCGCCGCTTTCTCCGTAGAAGTAACTTCGCTCGAGCCGGACTTGCCGTCCGTCGACGGCGGTCACCTCGGTCTCGAATCGCGTCGTATACGGCTCTGCAGCTGCCCGTTGTCCGCTCATCGGTCGTACTCTACCGTCCGCCACCAAAAAGCTGCTCGCCGAGGCACCCGCTCACTCGCGTCGGCGATCACTCCGAGAGTTCGATCTCGAGGTAGTCCTCGATGGCTTCGATGAGGCCGCCACCGATTCCGGCCTGCGTTGCTCGTCCCTGTTCGATCGCGAGGAGATCCTTCTCGCGAGCGCCCAGTTCCTCGGCGAGTTCCTCGCGCTGTAAGCCCGCCTCTTGGCGCGCCTCGACGAGGACATCGCCGTAAGAGGAGACGAGATACGGCAACGGATCGTCGCTGTAGTTCGTCCCTTCTTTTTCCCAGTGTTCGGAGTCGCCGTCCCACACCGGGTTCGCCTTGGCGACGTTCTGAGCCGCCTTCTGCTTGCGGCTCGGTTCGTCCTCGCGCGAGTCGTCGCGAGACTGGTCCTGTCCGCTTGGGCCGCGCTGGCTGTCGTCGTGGGGCGCACAGTCCCGACAGACCTCGAGTTCGGCACCGGCGACGTTCGCGAGCCGGAGCGAATCGCTTTCGGCGCCACAGAGTTCGCAGTTCGTCCCGCCGCCCCCGGAGGACGAACCCGTCGAGTATTTGGCCATGATACCATTTGGCAACTGTCGCATTTTAACGCTCCGTTCGACCCGGTTCCGTGTGAGGTCGACGCAGTCGCAAGCACAAAGGAAAGGGCTTTTATAATCACGCTGGATACGATTGAGTGCAGTAAGAAAGACACCGCGAGCGTGGGTAGCCAAGCCAGGCCAACGGCGCAGCGTTGAGGGCGCTGTCCCGTAGGGGTCCGCCGGTTCGAATCCGGTCCCACGCATCGCACGGGTGGACGATCTCCACCAATTGCGAGGCGGCATCGCCGCCGAGCACAACGATGCAGGTGATCTCCCTTCGTGGACATCACCCACGCATATTCCTTCAGAACACTACGATCCAAAAGCGACGGCTTCGCGACGGGCTACCGACTCAGCATACTGATACGGATTACTGTAACGATGTACCGGCACAGCCGCGACCCGGGCGGCGGTTGCGTCGGTACATCGTTACAGTAATCCGTACCACTCCTCGGTCGTCCACCTCGTTCACCGGCCGTCCGGATCCAGGAGAGTGCGACCGTACCGATCGGCGAGCACGCCGCACAACGGCACGAAGACAAGCGCCGGGCGGTGTAGACCGTCCACCAGCAGGCCGATGCTGGTCGGCGACACCCCGAAGGCGTCTTCGCTCGAGTTCGACGAGTCGAACGCGCCGCCGTCGAGTCGCGCGGAGAGACAGAAACGGCTTTCCCGTCCCGGTCGAAGGTCGGCATATGACGTTCGTCCCGCGAGAGCGCGTCCGTCCGCTGACGGTTCTCTTGAGCGTCGTCTCGCTGGTGGTGGTGTTTGCGGCCGCCGGCGGCCAGGTTCCGCGATCGGCGGTACCGACCGCGCCCCAGTGGGTGCTCGAGTCGATCCCGTACGTCAACGTTGGCATCAGCGCGGCCGCGATCGTGACGATCACGGTGGGGTGGCGAGCGATCCGTCGAGGGAACGTCGACCGGCACCGACTCGCGATGGTCGCGTCGTTCGGCCTGTTCGCGAGCTTTCTCGTCCTCTATCTGTATCGGCTGGTCGCGACCGGCGGGCCCCAGCCGTTTCCCGGCCCCGAGACCGTCTACCAGTTCGTTTACCTTCCGGTGCTCGCGATCCACATCCTGCTCGCGATCGTCTGCGTGCCGCTGGTCTACTACGCGCTGTTGCTCGCGGGCGCACACTCGGTGACGGAATTGCGTCGGACCGCCCACGCCCGCGTCGGGCGCATCGCCGCGGCGCTGTGGCTCGTCTCGTTCTCGCTGGGCATCGTCGTGTTCGTACTCGGTCACGTCATCTACTGATTGTCCGTATGGCGTCGGTTCGGGGACACCCTTTCCAAACACTCAATCGCCGGCCGTCCCTACAGTAGTCCATGACCGACTACGAGGCGGCGATTCTCGACGTCGACGGGACGATCGTTCGGGGAGACGCGTTACTCCCGAACGTGACCGACGGCCTGGCAGCCCTCAAGGCCGCGGACTGTGATCGACTCCTGTTTTCGAACAACCCGACCCGCGACGGTGGCTACTATCGCGATCGACTCGAGCCACACGGGATCGACATCGATCCGGAGCGGGTGCTCACCTCGGCGGCCGTCGCCGCGTCGTACCTGTCCGACAATCACCCCGGTGCGACGGTGTATCTCGTGGGCAGTGACCGCCTCGAGGCGATTCTCGAGGGCGCGGCCGTCGAGCTTACCGACGATCCCGACGCAGCCGATGTCGTCCTCGGCTCGTTCGACAAGGAGTTCTCCTACGGCACGCTGTGGGAGTCACTGCGGGCGCTCGAGGGCGACGTTCCCTTCTACGGCACCGATCCGGATACGACGATTCCGATCGACGACGGCCAGATACCGGGCTCGGGCGCGATCCTCGCCGCGATGGAAGCCGTCGCCGGCCGCGAACCCGACGCTGTCCTCGGCAAACCCTCGAGCGTCGCGGCCGAGGCGGCGATGGATCGTCTCGGGACCGAGCCCGCCAAAACGCTCGTCGTCGGCGACCGCCTCGATACGGACATCGCGCTCGGCAACCGGGCCGGCATGACGACGGCCGTCGTCGAAACCGGCGTGACCGACCCCGCGACGCTCGAGGCCTCGCGGATCGAACCCGACTACGTCCTCGAGTCGCTCGCCGCGGTCGACCGGCTGCTGTAGCCGGCGATCGGAGCCGTTCACAGCGGACGCGTGATCGCCGACTCGAGAGACATGTTTATTTACGTGACTCACCACGGACTAGGTATGGAAGCGAAACTCCCGACCGACGACATCTCGGCACTAAGAGACAATCTGACGACGATCGCACGCCGCGCTCGATACGCGGCGATCGGTGCTGCAGTCGGTGCCGCGATCGGCGCGGTGTTCAGCCGTAACGCGGCCAGTACTGGCGGCGCAATCGGCGGGCTCGCCGGCGCGCTCGTCGCCGATACCCAGGACACCGCCAGTTCGGTTATCGACGACGTCCGGACCCGTAAGAGCCCCGACGAGTAACCGCTGACCGGCGGTGTTCGAGGTCCCACTCCTCGAAGAGCCCGTACTCGGTCATCGTCTTCATCCCCGCGATAGCCGCGGTGAGCTTGATCCCGACGAGTGGCACGTCGGCGACGGAGAGGATCACGTCCGCCCGAAGGATGGCCCCATCTCGCAACAGCACATCGAGGACGTCGACGAGCGCTTCCTGGTCCTTGCTCGGTCTCATGGATTCGCCCCTCCAGCGTCCTGTGGGTCCGACTCGCCCAGTTCCGGCGCGAACGTATACGGCGGCCACGGGCCGGTGAATCGAACCTCGAGACCGTCGGTCGAGGCTACGTCGTCGAGAATCGAGCCGACCACCCCCTCGTCGGCCTCGTGGGCCAACAGCGTGAGCCGACAGAGCGTCTCGCCCTCGTCGCGCTCGTCCGACACCGCATCCGCGTCGAGCGAGGCCGTCGGTGATCGTTCGAGGGCGTGGACCTCCCGGACCGTCTCGGCCAGTCGCGACTCGAGGTCGGCGGTCACCGATTCCCGACGAGCGGCCCGTCGCTCGGCCAGACGCTGGTCGCGCTGTTTCTCGAGGAGAAAGGCGGTACCGTCTTCGGCGTCGTCGATCTCGGACTGCAGGTCGGCCAGTCGCTCGTCGCGTTCGATCAACGTCTCGTCGTCGATCGGATCCGTCTCGACGACCTCGACGCGGTACTCCCAGTGGCCGGCCAGTCCCGAGAGTGCACGCTCGAGAGTCTCCCGTTCCTCGCGGAGCCACTCGCGGACGGCCCCATCGTCCCCCCGGAGGATCGTATCGAACTGGAAGGGGATCGGCGTGTCGAATCTCTCGCCGGCGTCGTCGACGACGGTCTGGTGGCGCACCAGCCAGCGCCGAATCTCCGTCAGATCCGACGAGTCGTAGAGCCCGTCGCAGGGGTGGACGACCGCGCCGATGCCGTTCTCGACGACGACCGACACTGGCTCGTCGTCGACACCGGTGGTCTCGAGCGTGGTATCCGCCCCGGCCTGGACGATGCAGTAGAGATACCGGCCCTCGTCAAATTCCGGAACGTCCCCCGCGGTATCGGTCGTCTCAGCGGTCCGGTCGCCCGGATCGGCGTTCTCGAAACTCACTCCTGCTCACCTCCGAAGACCGAGTAGCCGGGCGCCTGAGAGATCGTCGGCTCGCCGTGAAGTTGCTCGATCGCGTCGTTGACGAGGCCGTCGAGATCCCCGCGAAGGTCCTCGACGCCGTCTTCGATTCCCTCGTCGGCTTTGAGCTGTTCGATCTCGGCCTCGATCGTCGCGAGCTGGGTGCCGAGGCGTTCGATCTCCTCGTCGGCCAGTGCGCCCGACTCCATCCGCCGAACTGCCTCGCGCTCGAGTGCGTCGATCAGAATCTCGACGACGGTCACGACGAGCGTGAGCAGCCCCTGGCGGGCGTCCGTGCCGTCGCCGACGTCGATCTGCGTCACGTCACTCACCCCCCGATTCTTCGGTCGCTGTTTCGGTGGTTGGTTGGTCGTCGATATCCGCCGTATCGCCTTCCCCGGTAGCACTCGCATCGTCCTCGGCGGCGTCGCCCGAATCCCGCTCACCCTCGTCGTCGCTGATCATGTCGAAGCCGCCGGCCGTCGGCCGTTCCGGGTCCGGACGCGCGCCGAGGTGTTCGGTGCCCCGATCCGATGGCTCGAAACTGCTGTCCGTTTCGTCCCCGTCGTTGGCTACAATGCCACTCCGGTTCTCGCCGTCGTTCGATCCCTCAGCGTTCGCGTCGCCGCCGTCGCTCTCGTCGGGCGTCACGTTGACGCTTCGGGTCGGATCGATCGCGGGATTCGGTCGTTCCATCTCCGCGAGTTCGGGATCGCCGGCCGCCTCGGCGACTCGCCGCATATCGGTTCCCTCGGGGAACTCGAGGCCGTACTTCGCCGCGGTTTCGAAGGAGGCGATGGCCGCACGAAGCTGGACGCCGAGCAGTTGCGTGTCGCCGATCGAGACCGCGATGTCGGCGTTGATAACGATCCCCTTGTCCAGCAGCATCTCGACGACCTCGGCGAGGTCCGTCTTCTGGCGGCTCGGCTGGAAGTCATCGACCACGGCACTCACCTCCCTTTTCGAGGCCTCGTTTCGGACGTGGATCGTGCTGTCGGCCACGCTCGCTCGAAGATCGGATTCGGTCGCAGGCAGTACCTCGCCGGATCGGTCGTGGTGGTGGATCAGTCATCGTCGTCTCCGTCGCTGCCGTTCTCGCTCGAACCGCTGGCCGTAGATGCGCCTGCGGCTGGGGGCCGTCGAGAGGTGCACGTCCTGTGGAACTGTCGCGTGTTTGACGCCGCTGCCGACGGCCGCGCGTTCGGTCGGCATCGTCGACGCCGCCGTCGGATTTCGCGAGTTCGGGCTGGTGTCCTGGCGGCGCATCTTCTCGCGGTTGAACTGGTAGAGTCGATTGAACGTCGCGTGGGTCTCGAGTAAGGCCTCGCGGAAGGCGTCGATGCCCGCCATCGCACCCTGCTGGATCGCGACCTGGTAGGCCTCGGGGTCCTCCATCACGTCGATGTCGCCGAGCGCCTCGACCGGGTCTGCGTCCTCGAGCATATCGTCGTCACCGATCAGTCCATCGTCGCCCACCAACTCGTCGTCACCCTCGCCGGAGACTGCATCTGCCGCCGTCTCGACGAGGCCGCCGTCGCCGATATCGTCGACCGCATCCTCGAGTTCGCGTTTCTCCTCCCAGATGGCCCCGAGATCCGTCGCGTCCCAGGCCGAGAGTAAGTCGATCGCCCGGAACACCTGCGTGAAATCGACGACGTCGCCGACGCCGGTGTCTGCGTCCGTGAGGGCGTCTGGAATCTCGCCGGCGTCGATCGCCGCGAGCAGGTCGTCGCCGTCGACCGCGTCGGGCAAGTTACTGAAGTCGATCGCCTCGAGCAGTTCCTCGGTTTCCGTCGCGACTGCCGCGAGCGTCTCGATGTCCCCCAACACCGACTCCAGCGTACTGCCCTCGAGGTCCTCGAGCGAGTCGGCGTCGCCCAGTACCGACTCGAGGTTGTCGAGGGCGTCCTGGCCCTCCTCGAGTAGCGCGTCGAATCCGTCCTCGAGCGCGTCCGTCTCACTCATCGTCACCCTCCGAACCGGTCGTCTCGTCGATCGTCCCCTCGCCGTCGCGGTCGTCGGGTTCCACGCGAACAGTGAGCACGCCGTTTCGAAGTCGCGCCTCGGCCGTTCGAGCGGTCCAGGGCACCTCGACGCGCTCGAGTTCGCGACCGGCGACGGCGACGACCAGCGTCGAATCCGAGAAGCCGACCGTCACCGCGTCCGGATCGGCCCCGGCGACGTCTGCAGTCACGAGCAGTTCGTCGTCGCGGTGGCGGGCCGAGAGGTGATGGTTCGACACCGTCGGTCCTCGACGGCGTCGTTTCTGTCGTTCTCGCCCGCGACCCGTGGCGTCGGTGTCTCGGCGTGACCGCTCGCGGTCGGCCGACTCCTCGAGCGCGTCCGCGATCGAACGGATCGACACGTCGAACTCGAGCGTCGAGCGATCGGGTCGTCGCCGTCCCGACGCCGACCCGTGGCCACGATCCTCGAGCGCGGAGAGCAGACTCGAGAGCCAGGCTCCACCACCGTCGAGGATCGAGCCGTCGGTGTCGCGGTCGGATGGGGCGTCCCCGCTCGCGTCGTCGCGCTCGTCTCCCGGTTCGTCCGCGTCGTCGCGGTGTGGGTCGTCGGACATTAGGATTTTACCTCGATCTTGCCGCTTCGCAGGTGGTCGTGGACCTCGCGAGCGATCTCGAGTTCGGCCTCGAGTTCCTCCTTGCGGCGCCGATACTCGTCTTCGGACCGCTCGCCGAGTTCGTATAGCAGTTGATTCTCCTTGCGCTCGTCCTCGAGGGCCTCGATGTCGTACAGTTCGTCCAGCGCCATCGTATGCAGTGCGTCGACGATGCCGACGAACGGCCGCAACAGGAGGTCGTCCAGTACGAACATGATTATCGTTGGGCGCCGATTTCGACGTCGACGAAGCTGTACGGTGCGAACGGGCCGGTGTAGCGAAACGTGAGATCGTCGTAGGTCTCCTCGAGATCCGCGACGGCCGCGTCGAACGTCTCGCGCTCGTCACGGTCGACGAGATACGATCGATTGGTCACGAGCCGGTCGCTGAACAGATCGTTGGGGACCGACTGGGCCGCGATCGGCTCGAGTGCGTCGGCCACGCCTGCTTCGACCGTGTCGACGTCGACGGTGGCGTCCTCGTCGCGAACGACTTTCAGACCGAGTTCGAACCGCCCCTCGATGTCGTTGATCGCGCGTCGAAACGCCGGTCGCGCACCCCGAAGGACATTCTTCAGCGCCCGGTCGCTCTCGAAGGCCATCCCGAACTGCATCGGAACGATGGTTCGACCGCCGTCGTGGTCCATTATTTCCCGAAGGACGTCGTCGTGGCGCTGTGCGTCCTCGTCGGTCTCCTCGGGATCGGTCGTCTCGATATCCGAGACGACGGCGCCGAGCCGACGGTAGGAGATGGTGTAGACGGACTCCTCGCCGTGGACGGCGTCGGTCTCGAACTCGATCGGCTCGCCATCGACGATGCCGTATACGTAGCGGTTGGTCATGGACTCGAGGAACGTGTGGCGGTCGTTCGACAGGACGCGGCCTGACGGTGGTGCTTGCAGTCGCCAGTCGCCGACCGGAAAGAGCTGTCACTCGAGACGCGCTCGAAAAACGGGACGACAGTTCGCCCTGGACGGCCTCGACCGCCGCCGCGGGTCAGGCCGTCGGCAGTTCGCCCTGGAAGGCCTCGATCGCCGCGAGAATATCGTCGGGAACGGGGGTCGGTTCGCCGTCGTCGTCGACGCCGACGTGGGTGAGCGTCCCGCTGACGATCAGTTCGTCGTCGGCCGCGCGTCGACACTCGTACTCGAACTCGAGACTCGAGGTGCCGATGCTCGAGACGCGCATCGAGTTGACGAGTCGGTCCCGAACGCCGGCGGACGCGTGATAGGACAGGTCGACGTTGACGACGTGGAGCTCCCACTCCAGCGGGTTGCGTTCCTCGTAGGGGTAGCCGATGGCGTCCATGTACGACATCAGCGTCTCGTCGGCGTAGGTCGTGTAGTTGCCGAAGAAGACGATGCCCTGGGCGTCGGTTTCCTCGAAGCGAACCGTATTTTCGTACACCTCGTGCATACCACGACTCTGGAGCGGTATCGAATAAACGTCCGGGTCGATCAGCCGTTCGGAACGTGTCGGATCGGACCGGCTCGGAGACCGACGAGGCGACCGCCGGTGGCTTGCAGTCGCAGTGCAAGTCGTGTTGGGAGCCGGTCGTGAACGCCAAGACGGCATGGCACAACCACAACGACGGCCCGACTCCTCGAGTCTGGCGGAGGTACTCGACCGGATCCTCGACAAGGGTGTCGTCATCGACATCTGGGCGCGAGTGTCCGTCGTCGGCATCGAACTGCTGACGATCGAAGCGCGTGTCGTCGTCGCATCCGTCGACACCTTCCTGCACTACGCGGAGGAGATCGCAAAAATTGAGCAAGCCACCGCAGAGGGCGATCTCGAGGAGCTCGAAGAGCTCGAGGTCGAACAGCGACCCGAATCGTCGCCCCAGTCCGCGGAGTAACGCTCGATGGCCGACGACACCTCGCGCAAGCGTAAGGTCCGCGGTCGGAAGATCAGGAGCGATCGATCCCAGAAAGAAGGGCGACGAGCGAAGAAAGAACTGGCGCGAACGGCTTCGAACGCGCGCGAGCGAAACGGCGACACTCCGCTCGCCGACCCCGCTGACATCACCCCGGAGCCGTTCGTCGAAACCGACGCCGTCGAATCGATCCGAGATCGGATCACCGGCTGGCTCGAGGCCGATCAACCGGTCCACCTGATCGGACCGACGGGCTGTGGCAAGACGGCCTTGGCCCTGTCGGCGGCCGCCGAACGCGGCCGGCCGGTCGTCTGGCTCAACGGCGACGAGGCCGTCGACACGGCGGCGCTCGTCGGCGCACACGCCGGCGGAGAGCGCTACACGGAAGACGACCGGTTCGTCAGCGGCGTCAGCAAGCAGACCGAGATCGTCCGCGAACGCTGGGTGGACAACCCACTCTCGGTCGCGGTGCGAGAGGGTGCGACGCTCGTCTACAACGAGTTCTCGCGCAGCGATCCCGCGGCACACAACGTCTTGCTCTCGGTCTTCGAGGAAGGCGTCTTGGAGCGCCCGGGAAAGCGCGGCGAGGATCGCACGATCGAGGTCCACCCCGAGTTCCGGGCCATCGTCACCTCGAACGACGCCGAGTACGCGGGCGTTCACCGCCAGCAGGACGCGTTACTCGACCGGTTCGTCGGCGTCCACGTCGACTACTACGACGAGCAGACCGAACGCGATGTCGTCGAGGCCCACGTCGACCTCCCCGAGGACGATATCGAGACGATCGTCGGCACCACCCGCGCGTTGCGCGACGACCTCGAGATCGTCGTCGGAACGCGAGCGGCGATCACCGCCGCGAAGGGGCTCACGGTGTTCGACGGACGGGGCGGCGACGAGGACGGGCAGTTCGAGGACGAGCTACTCGTAGACGTCTTTACCGACGTGCTCGCGCCGAAAGTCGCCGAGGCCGGCGTGGAGGATATCGAAGAACTCCGCTCGACGATCGCCGAGACGGTATGAGACCGACCTAATCACAGGAGACCGACAATGGCCGAAGCCGACACGAACGATGCGACCGATCGATGTCTCGCGCTCACCGGGGACGGCGAGCGCTGTTCGCGGCCGGCCACCGAGGACGGATTTTGCTTCCAACACGACGAGAGTGATCCAACCGTGAGTGACAGTCAAACAGCCGAGACCGAGCACGCAGAGGAACAGGACGAAACCGAGAGCGAGGAGGGCGAGAGCCGAAGCCGTCAGCTCGACGCGACCGAGATGACGGCGGAAGAAAAGACCGACCCTGATTCGGTCGACACGGAGGATGTCGACGCCGACTCGGAGATCGAAGGCGTCCTCGCCGTGCGCCGGACCGTCCAGTCGACCGCCGGCGACCTCATCGGCCGTGAGTTCGACGCCGTCAGCGAGATTGCACCCACCGACGAGGGCTGGCGTGCCGTCGTCGAGGTGGTCGAGCGCCGCTCCGTCCCCGACACGCAGGACATCATCGGCCGCTACGAGATCGAACTCGACACCCAGGCGACCGTCCACGGTTACCGCCGACTGGACCGCTACCGGCGCGGCGATACCGCGGCCTTCGAGTGAGGCGTGGCCTCGAGAGCCGGCTCGCTCGGCTCCCCAGCCATTGCGGATGCCACCTCGAGTTACAGGCTCGCCACCTCGAGAGCGCCAGGTTTCGTCGCTTGCGGTGAGTGGTCACTTGCGAGGGGAGTTACCCGTCGAGACGTACCCGAAGCGGGATTCACAACGCCGAAGGCCCGTGAGGCCGTCGGTTCGAACGATCACTCGTGTCTTCCCCGTCCGTCCGCGGCGTCGACGTCGACGACGACACGCGGTGTGAACACTACCACACCGAACGCGACGTCGTCGCCTTCAGATTCGCCTGCTGTGAGGATTACTTCCCCTGTTTTCGCTGTCACGAAGCGGTGACCGATCACGACGCCGTGCCGTGGCCTCGCGCTCGCTTCGACGAGCCCTCGGTCCTGTGTGGCGTCTGCGGGTCCGAACTGACCGTTCCCGCCTACCTCGAGGCCGACTATCGCTGTCCCGACTGCGACGCCGAATTCAACCCGGGTTGTGCGAATCACGCCGAGTTGTACTTCGAGACGAACTCCCGAACTGACGAGGCGTAGCCCGTTTCGACTAGAATATGCAATATCTGCGTTTCCGATTCTTTCTCGAGTGCTAGAAAGACAGCCGATCGTGACCTTCCAGAACCTGTCGAATAGCCTTATTTATCACAGTGTGGTCAGTCGATATGCAGGCCTGTCAGGGCTTGCGTACACTGGACGTATCGTCGACGGCTGGCTTGATTCACCAGCCATTTTGGCGCGGCCGATCTCGAGTACGACTGCAACGAGTCTCGCCGAGCGGCGTGTCTCGAACGAATACCATCCTGGTTCTTCGAGTGGACCGATGCAGCGGCGCGTCGGAACCGTCACACCGCGTGCGGTGAGTTATCATCCTGTGCGAACGATCGACGTCGATTATAGTCACCGTGGAGTACACGTAACTGGCCACTCCCCGTGGCTACCAGCACAACCCATCGCCTACCGTCTGTGGCGTGTGACATCCCCCACACTCCCGCTTTCTCTTTCGGCCCGCCGATCGGATACCGTCGGATCCAGCAAGCTATTTCCCCGTCGAGCGGCCCGATTGGAGTATGGATTCCGCGCTTGGCCCGCCCGAAGCGATGGCCGAGAAACGCGAGGAACTGACGCCGATGATGCGTCAGTATCACGACCTCTGTGCGCGCTACGACGACGCGCTCGTCCTCTTTCAGGTCGGTGACTTCTACGAAACCTTCTGCGGCGCCGCCGAACGAACCGCGCGACTGCTCGAGATAACCCTCACCAGCCGGGAGGACTCGACCGGCGAGTACCCGATGTCCGGGATCCCGATCGACAACGCCGAATCCTACATCGAGGCGTTGCTCGAGGCCGGCTATCGGGTCGCGGTCGCGGATCAGGTCGAGGAACCCGGCGAAACCTCGGGCGTCGTCGGGCGGGCAGTCACCCGCGTCATTACGCCCGGGACGCTCACCGAGGACGAACTGCTCGCAAGCGACGACAATAACTTCGTCGCCGCAGTGGCTCGCGGCGACGGGTCCGGCGCTCCCTCGGACGACGACGCCCTCGCACTCGCCTTGCTCGACGTCTCGACCGGCGACTTCCTCGCGACGAGTTCGACCTCGAGCGAGGCGATTACCGACGAGATCAGCCGCTTCGATCCATCCGAGGCCGTCGTCGGTCCCGACGCGTCGACGGATCTGGTACCCGCGGACTGCATGGTGACGCCGTTCGACGCCGCGGTCTTCGAGCGCGAGCGCGCCGCGTCCCTGCTCTCGCAGTACTTCGGTCAGCCCGACGCGCTGGTCGCCGGTGACGCCGAAACCCGGGCCTGCGGCGCGTTGCTCGCGTACGCGGAGTATGCCCGCGGCGGCGAACACGGCCAAGCAGACGACACTGACGAACCGGCCGACGCCGGTAATTCGGAGCCGGCCCCGCCGATCGACGCGAGCCAGCGCACCCGCCTCGAGTATCTCACCCACCTCACGCGGTACGACCCGCGCGAGTACCTGCTGCTCGACGCCGTCGCCCTGCGGAGCCTCGAGTTGTTCGAACCGCGGGCCGTCCACGCCCGGGACGACGCGACGCTGGTCGGCGCCCTCGACGAAACCGCGAGCGCGCTCGGCGGGCGCAAACTCCGGGACTGGGTCCGGCGGCCGCTGCTCGAGCCCGATCGGATCGATGCTCGCCTCGACGCTGTCGAGGAGCTAACCGGCTCGGTCCAGAGCCGGGAACACCTCCACGAACTGCTGCGAGATGTCTACGACCTCGAGCGCCTGATTGGACGGATCTCCCGCGAGCGAGCGAACGCCCGCGACCTGCGGTCGCTCCGGGATACGCTCGCCGTCGTTCCCGAACTCCGCGAGCGACTGGCCGACGCCGACTGCGAGCGCCTCGAGCGGCTCCACGAGACGCTCGATCCGCTCGCGGACATCCGCGAACTGATCGACGACGCCATCGTCTCGGATCCGCCGATCGAGATCACAGCGGGCGGCGTCATCGCCGAGGGGTACGACGCGGACTTAGACGACCTTCGGGCCACCGCTCGAGACGGCAAGCAGTGGATCGACGACTTGGAGGAACGAGAACGCGAGCGCACCGGCGTCGACTCGTTGAAAGTCGGCTACAATTCGGTACACGGCTACTACATCGAGGTGACGAATCCGAATCTCGAGGCCGTCCCCGAGAACTACGAGCGCCGTCAGACCCTCAAAAACTCCGAACGGTTCGTCACGCCGGCACTCAAAGAGCGCGAGAGTCAGATTGTCGGCGCGGAGGAGCGAGCCGACGAGCGCGAGTACGACTTGTTCTGCGATGTCCGACGGCAGGTCGCCGACGAGGTCGAGCGCGTCCAGACGCTCGCAGACGCTGTCGCGACGCTCGACGCCCTGGTCTCGCTCGCGACCGTCGCCGCCCAGTACGACTACTGTCGGCCGGAGATTCTCGAGCCCGATGCAGGGAGCGACGACGCCACGGCGACTGGGGACCCGTCCGGGCTCGAGATCGACATCGAAGGCGGTCGCCACCCCGTCGTCGAGCGCACGCAGGACTCGTTCGTCCCGAACGATGCTCACTTCGCCGACGACGAACGGCTCGCGGTCATCACGGGTCCGAACATGTCGGGAAAGTCGACCTATATGCGCCAGGTCGCTCAGATCGTCCTGCTCGCACAGGTCGGCAGTTTCGTCCCCGCGACGGCGGCGCGGCTCACGCCCGTCGATCGGATCTTCACCCGGGTCGGCGCGAGCGACGACATCGCGGGCGGGCGCTCGACGTTCATGGTCGAGATGGACGAACTCGCGACCATCCTGCGTGCGGCCGACGAGCGCTCACTGGTACTGCTGGACGAGGTCGGTCGAGGTACTTCGACGGCGGACGGCCTCGCCATCGCGCAGGCCATCACCGAACACCTCCACGACGCCGTCGGCGCGACGACGCTCTTTGCGACCCATCATCATCCGCTGACTGACGTCGCCGAGGACCTCGAGGCCGCGTTCACGCTCCACTTCGAGGTCGAGCAGGACGAGGGCGAGGTCGTCTTCGAGCACGAGGTTGCTCCCGGCGCGGCGACGGGTTCCTACGGTGTCGAGGTCGCGACCGCCGCCGGCGTTCCCGAAACGGTCGTCGAACGCTCTCGAGAACTGGTCGACGAAGCGGCGAGTGACGGGACGGCCGTCACAACGACCGACGTCGAACGGAGCGCCGAGGCCGTCGCCGCGACCGCAGACGGCGGTGACGTGCCGACCGACATCGCCGCCGAACTCCGGGCGCTGGATCTCGCCCATCTGACGCCCGTCGAGGCGCTGACCGAACTGGACCGACTCAAACAAGTACTCGAGAACGAGCGGTGAGATAGCGTCGATCGGTTGCGGTCAGTCCTCGCGCTGCCCGACCTTCAGGAGCGCGAGCGCAGCACCGAGGAGTGCGGTGTTTTTGAGGAAGTGGATCAGTTCGTTCTGTTTCTCCTCGGGATCGTCTGCGTTCCAGAAGTCGTGCATCATCGGCGTCACGCCGATGAGAAAGCTTGCGACTGCCCCAGCGGCGCTGGCTGGCAGCCGCCACAGGGCGACCCCGATGCCGCCGGCGAGCAGACTGACGCTGATCGCGGGGACCGCGATTTCGGGCTCCGGTGCGCCCTTGGCCTCGGCGTAGGCGATCCGGCCCTCGAGGTTCCGCAGATTGTCGAGCGCGTTGAACGCGAGGACGCCACCGAACAGGATGCGTCCGAGGCGAAACGCCGGCGTCTCGGTAACGGCGGAGTCAGTGCCATCGCGACCAGTTGTGTCGGCTCGTTCGGCCTCGCTCTCGTCGGTTCGTCGCTCGAGTCGACTACTCATAGCTCGAGGGCAGGTCGCGAGCCAGTTAGGAATCATCGCGACAACTGCAGGCACGCCGACGAGGGGGATCCGTACCCCGTCTCATTCGGCTGTCGGCTCGAGGGCGACGAACTCGAGGTCGTGTTCGGCCAGCAGGCGGCTTGCGCGGTCGGTCACCGAGGGTGCGACCAGGATGCCCCGGACGGTGGCGTCGGCGTGGAGATCTCGCGTCAGCGCGTCGACGTACCGGCGCAGTTGGCTCACCGCGTCCGGGCCGACGCGGCGGCGTTTGAGTTCGACGACGACCGTTCGGCCGGCGTCGTCCTCGCCGTAGATGTCGACCGCCCCAGCAGAGGTTTCGCGCTCGGTCGCAAGCGGGGTAAAGCCGGTCTCGAGCATCGCTGGCGTCTCGAGGATCCGCTGGCGGAGGTCCTCCTCGGTGCCCGACAGCGTGAGTTCGGTCTCGTCAGTACCGGCGAAGGCGGCGACGTGATCGACGCGTCGAAACCGAACGCACAATCGCTCGTCGGGCGTCGATCGAACGCTCTCGAGGACGAGCGTCCTCGCGTCGTCCTCGCGGAGACAGGAGACGGCGTGCTCACAGCCCGGTGGCTGCCAGTTGACCGGCTGTTGGCCCTCGTCGGTGTGGACAAGCGCCGCGCCGTCGGGTTTGAGCATGACGTGGCGATCCCCGGCCTCGAGCCGGCTCGAGGCGCGCCCGTCGTAGTCGACCGTACACCGACCGAAGATCGTCACGAGCGCCTCGCGTGCGATCCCGTCGCTGACGGCGTCGCAGGCGGCTTCGAGGGTGGGCTGCTCGAGCGTCACCGTCTCCGGCTGATCGATCGACGTCACTACAACGGCGTAGCCGTCGGGCGAACAAAAGGACCGCGACACGAGTGCCGCGTTCTCGAGTGCATAAAAAGGCTTATTCCGGGGGCGTTCCGCGGGCTAGTACACGATGTCAGACTTCCAGCAGCGCCGTCGAGTCCTTCAGCTTGCAGGCACCGGCGTCGCGGCCTCTATCGCCGGTTGTTCGGATCTCAGCGTCTCCGACGATCCAGATGGTGATGAGAGCACCGGAACCGAACTCACGGCGGTCGCTGAACCCTCCTCCGAAGACCTTCAGGAACTCGAGCAGGCAGTTCAGGCGGGCGAACTCAGCCAGGAGGAAGCCTACCAGCGCCAGATGGAGCTGTTCGAGGGCGCCATCGAGCAGTTCGAGGACCGCGCCGCTGCGGAAGCCGACGACGATTTGCGAATCGAGGAGTCCGAAGGGGAGATGGGGATCTATCTTATCGACGGCAGTGCCGACGTGATCATCGACGCACTGCGGACGGGCGACATCTCTGTTCTCGGCGACACCGACCTCTACGAACAGTTGCTCCAACAGCAGCAACCCCCACAGGGCGACGGGCAGGAGATCGACGAGGACGAACTCGAGGAGCAACTGCAAGAGCAAGTCGAAGAACAGGAAACAGCGGACGGTGACGAGGACGCTGCGGACGGCGAGTGACCTCCTCCACGGCCTTCAGGCCGTGGCATCCGGCCATCGGATGACCGGCCTGCCGAAGCAGGACGTTGCGGTTCCAACCCGCACTCAGAGGGAACCGGCAGCATCTTGGAAGACACAGTCTTCCGACGGTTCCGCGAGAGCTTTGCTCTCGCTTGATACCGGCGAAACTCTCGTTTTCTCCCTCGGTATAGGGCTGTGGCCCGGTCACGCAGGCCCCATCGGAATCGATGTCATTGCCGTGTGACGAACAGACCGCGTTCGTCACCGCCCCTTGTCTGTTGGGGGCCGGCGTCTCACCGATTCCGTTGCAGTTTCCAGTATGTTGGGACACGAGAAAAACCTTTGGTCGGTCATCCAGTCCGGCCACAGTACGGTGATTTGTGTGTCCTGAGTGTCCACTCGACCCTCGCCTGTTCGCTCCTCGGTTCCGACGCTCTGTCGGAACACTCGTCACTCACGGGAAGGCGGGGGTATGCGCTCGTATCTCTATCAGCCGACGACTAACCGAGTCATTCTCATTCTGGATCCACGCTGAAGGGACTCTCCCGTTCGGTCCAGTTCCAGCCGGGAATTCGTTCCTGAAATCCCGCAGCGAGGGCCGCCTCGAGGTCGTCGACGCCGGCGTTTTCGTCCGGGCCGCCGTGGACCTGTAAGTCGGCGTAGTGGAAGGTCGCCTCGCCGAGGGTCCGGAGGGGCTGGGTGCCGGCGATGGTCGCCGCCAGCTCGCGCCCGAGAATTTCGTCGACGACGAAGCCGGGATAGTCGCCGTCGACATCGAGATCACGAAGGATGGCGACCATCGCAGCGACGTTGACCGCCAGATCACCGTCGGCGAAGACAGCGTCGACTTCGGTGTGGTACTGCGATTCGGACACGTGGTCGACATCGGTGTCGAAGACCGCACCGAGGTCGTCGCGGACATCGTTGATGATCGGAACGACAGTTCCGGCGCGGGCTGTAATCCAGTCGCGTTCGGCGCGGACGCGGTCGGGTGTAACGTGCATACGTCTCCTTTTCGCTCGAGTGTCCTTTTGTTTGCGAAGGCTTTTATACCACGCAAGGAATAGCCACAGGTAAGCGGGTTCTCCCTGGAATTGTCCCGCAGTAGACCAGGATAACCAACCTGGGAGCGTGTTCGTCACGGCACGGAGTATACAGATGAGTCGGATAGTGACGTACTGCGTCGTTCGATCCGGACCGTCCCCGAAACTGTCGTCGACACGGGAGAGACAACGACTGGACGGTCCCGACCAACGGACTGTCGACTCCGGACGGACGCTCCCGCCGGCGAGTTCACGCAAGCCACATTTGGCGACCTATGAGCACTGTAGAGCAGCAACTTGACGATCTGAAAGCAGAGATCACGAGCGAGCTACCGAGCGATATCTCGGTCTCCTCGGTGAAATACGAAGGGCCGGAGCTAGTCGTCTACACCCGCGACCCGAAGAAGTTCGCTCGGCAGGGCGATCTCATCCGCAAGCTCGCGAGCAAACTCCGCAAGCGGATCACCGTCCGCCCCGATCCGACGGTCCTTTCGCGTCCCAACGACGCCCGCGAGGAGGTCATGCAGGCCATCCCCGAGGAAGCCGGCGTCACCGACCTCGATTTCCATACCGATACCGGTGAAGTCGTCATCGAAGCCGAGAAACCAGGAATGGTGATCGGCCGCCACGGTTCGACGCTTCGAGACATCACGAAAAACGTCGGCTGGACGCCCGAAGTCGTCCGCACGCCGCCGATTGAATCCTCGACGGTTTCGAACGTCCGCAGCTTCCTCAAGCAAGAACGCGACGAGCGTCGGGACATTCTCGAGAAAGTCGGTCGACAGATCCACCGCGAAGAGATGTCCGACGACGAGTACGTCCGCATCACGACGCTCGGTTGCTGTCGCGAGGTCGGTCGGGCCTCCTTTATCCTCTCGACGCCCGAAACGCGCATCCTCGTCGACTGTGGTGACAAGCCCGGTGCGGAGGGAGAAGTGCCGTATCTACACGCCCCCGAGGCACTCGGCGCTGGCCCCCAGACCATCGACGCCGTCGTCCTCACCCACGCCCACCTCGACCACTCCGCCCTGATCCCGCTGCTGTTCAAGTACGGCTACGACGGACCCATCTACTGTACCGAGCCGACGCGGGATCTGATGGGACTGCTCACGCTCGACTATCTGGATGTCGCCGCGAAAGAAGGGCGCTCACCACCGTACGACTCCGAACAGGTCCGCGAGGCGATCAAACACACGATCCCGCTCGAGTACGGCGACGTCACCGACATCGCACCCGATGTCAAGCTTACGCTGCACAACGCCGGCCACATTTTGGGCTCGGCCGTCTCGCACTTCCACATCGGCGACGGTCTCTACAACGTCTGTTTCTCGGGGGACATCCACTACGAGGACACCCGCCTGTTCAACGGTGCGGTCAACGACTTCCCACGGGTCGAGACGCTCGTCTTAGAGTCGACCTACGGCGGTCGCAACGACTACCAGACCGATCAGCAAGACTCCGAGGAGAAACTCAAGGAGGTCATTCGAGACACCTACGAGCGCGACGGCAAGGTCGTCATCCCGGCGTTCGCCGTCGGTCGCTCACAGGAGATCATGCTCGTCTTAGAGGAGGCGATGCGAAACGGCGACATTCCGGAGATGCCCGTTCACCTCGACGGCATGATCTGGGAGGCGACGGCGATCCACACTACCTATCCCGAGTACCTGCGCGACGACCTCCGGGACCGGATCTTCCACGAGGACGAGAACCCGTTCCTGGCCGAGGAGTTCAACCACATCGACGCCGGTGAGGAGGAACGACAGGATGTCGCCGATGGCGGTCCCTGTATCATCCTCTCGACGTCGGGGATGGTTACTGGCGGTCCGATCATGTCCTGGCTCGGCCACATCGGTCCCGACCCGGACTCGACGCTCGTCTTCGTCGGCTACCAGGCCCAGGGAACCCTCGGTCGACGCATCCAGACCGGCTGGGACGAGATCCCGACCAGCGAAGTCGGCGCCGCCGGCGACACCGGTCGCGGCACCCTCTCGCTGAACATGAACGTCGAAACCGTCGACGGCTTCTCCGGCCACGCCGACCGCGCCGGCCTCGAGAACTTCGTCAAGACGATGAATCCCCGCCCCGAGAAGGTGCTGTGTGTCCACGGCGACGAACGCTCGACCCAGGATCTGTCCTCGGCGCTGTATCACGACTACAACATGCGCACCTTCGCGCCGAAGAACTTAGAGACGTTCCGCTTCCTGTAGTCGTCGCTCCGTCTCTGTAGGACATTCCCGAGGTAACCGCCGAGCCGTCGTGCGTGTACTTCGGTACACGAGACGAGTCCGCTTCGAGAACCGGTCGTCGGAGACGAGCGAATTTTGACCCTCGATTCGTTTGTCCGGGACGTGGTGTGGACCCGCTCCGCTCGAGATCGGCGACCCGACCGGGCGAACGATCGCTATCGTCGCAGTAGCAAGGTGACCCGCTGGTGATCGCGACCTGGCTCGTCTACGCGATACTCACGGCCGCGATCTACGCCGGGATCGCGTTGCTCTTGAAGGTCATCAGCGGCACCGCTATCGACGATCCGGTGGCGCTGTTGATCTACACCTGCGTCCCGTTTTACGCCGTCTACGTCGCCGCCGGTCCGGTCCTCGAGTGGACCGCGATTACGGGCGGATCCGGAGCCGCAGTCCCGACGACTGCGGTCGTGGCGGCGATCGGTATTGGCGTCGTGTCGACGCTCGCGTACGGCGTCTACTACTGGGGACTCGTCGTCGGCGATGTCTCGCGGTTCGTGCCGGTGCTGGCGATCGAAACGGTCTTCGTCCTGATACTCGGCGCGCTCGCACTCGGCGAGTCGTTCCCGACGGGCGTCTACGTCGGGATCGGACTCGTCGTCGCAGGGGCGTTGTTCATCTCGATCGATCGCGAGCGTGACGCCGGAGCGACGGGATTCGGCCGAACCGGTCGCCCCGACATGGAACCGTCGGTGCTCGCAGTCGCCCTGCTTGCCGCGGTCGCGTTCGCGGTCTTCAATACGGGAATGAAGGCGCTCACGGCGAACTTCGGAACCTGGGAGTTGCTCTTCTGGATCAGCCTCGGGGGCCTCCTCTCGGTCGGCGCGGCGATCCCGTTTCGAACCGACGGTCGGTTCCGGCCGCGAGTCGATCCGGCCATCGAGGTGGGTCCCGACACGCCGATCTCGGTCCGCCTTCCCGGCAGAGCAGTGGCGGGAACGGAAACCCAATCAAAGACGGTATCGGTCGGCGCCCTCGTCCTCGTCGCTGGCGGTCTGCTGAACGCGCTCGCGCTGTTTACGTTCATCCGTGCTCTCCAGTACGGCCCGGTATCGCTTGCGACGGCGATCACCAAACTCGACGTCATGCTCGTCTTCGTCGGCGCGCTCTCGCTGTCGAAGCTTGCCCCCGAGCTCCTCAGCGAACGGTTCAACCGGTTCACGCTGCTCCAGAAAGGGACAGCATCGGCCGTCATTCTGGTCGGCTGCGTGTTGATACAGTTCGCCTATTGAGTCTTCGCACGTGGAACGCTCGGTTTCGTCGTCGCTCCGCCTGTCCTGAAGCGGCGTTCGCCTGCTAGTTGCCCTGGCAGCGCCATTGCTCGCGGCCGTCTCGACGGTCGACCACGACGATCCGTGCGCCGTTTGTTCTCACAGAGTAGGTTTCCCGTATCGACGGAACCGACGAGGGTCCTCGCCGCGTCGACCCGACGACTCGAGAACGCGTCGGTGCGACGAGCCGACTCGAGCAGCGAACCGGAGGGAGCGAGAATCACGAAACGTTCTCGAGGGGGCCGACCTCGGCCCTGTGGTCAGGACAACTGTCTCGAGACCCACTCCAAGTTCGTCGCGAGCACCGCGAGGGCGAGCGCGACGAGCGAAAACAGGATGAGGAACGTCGAGACGACGCTGACCATCGGATCGAGCGCCTGTCGGATCTCGGTCCAGGCGAGGACGGGGATGGTCTCGGTACTCGCCGTCGAGAGGAACAATGCCATCACGAACTCCTGAAGGCTGATGATGAACGCCAGCAGGCCGCCGACGAAGACGCCCTGTTTCACGTTTGGCAGGACGACGTGGACGAACGACTGGATCGGCCCGGCACCGAGGTCGGCGGCGGCGTCGAGTTGTTGCCAGTCGAAGCGGCTGAACACCGACCGCATCACGAAGTAGACCAGCGGCGTCGCCCACAGCGTGTGAGCGAGCACGAGCGTCACGTACGAGCCGCGGATGCCGAGCTCGCTGAAGTACATCAGGAGCGTGATCCCGAGGATCACCGGCGGGATCAACAGCGGGAGCAGGACCAGCGGCCCAACAATCGAGCCGATCCGACTGTCGTCGTCGATCTCCTGGCCGAACGCGCCCAGCACACCTAGAACGGTCGCGAGGATCGCCGTGCCGACGCCGACGATGATGCTGTTCTCGAAGGCCGTGAGCCACCGAAGGTCGCCGAAGAACTCGCCGTACCAGACGAGCGAGTAGCTCTCCGGTGGGAACGCGAGCCGACCGGACGCCGCGAACGACGTCACGACGACGACGAGCAGCGGTAACACGAGCAACGCGAACAGTGCTAGATAGCCGGCGCGGAACGCGAGCGTCTCGAGCGTTTCTCTATGCAAGGTCGAAGTCACCTCCGAAGCGGTTGAGCACGAGCGTGATGGCCGTGACGCTGACGAGCATCAACACGAGCATGACGACCGACAGCGCGGCCGCGAGCGAGTAGCGCATATCGCCGATCATCAGATCCTCGGCGTGGACGGCGAAGGTGATGCCATTCGAGAGGAGGTCCGGCGCCGCGTAGGCACCGACGCTCCAGGCAAAGGAGATCACCGCCGCGACGATGATGCCGGGAATCACCTGCGGGAGAACGACCTCGACGAACGACCGTGGTCGGCTCGCCCCGAGGTCGCGTGCCGCCTCGACGATCCCCCAGTCCATCGTCGCCAGCACGCTGTAGATCGCCAACACGGCGTAGGGGAGGACGATGTACAACTGGCCGGCGACGGCCCCCGCCGTCGCGGGAACGAACTGGATCGGCTCCGAGAGTAGCCCCGCCGACAGGAGGACATCGTTGAACGTCCCCGTCGGCGACAGTAGCGGATTGAACGCGTAGGTCCTGATAACCAGCGTCGTCAACAGTGGCATGACGACCGACAGCAACAATAACGACTTGACGATCCCGCTCGAGCGCCAGATCGCATAGGCGTAGAACAGCCCGATGAGGACCGACAGCACGGTCACAATCGCACCCAGCAGGAACGAGTAGAGGATGATGTCGTGGAGTAAGCCGCTGTTGAACACGACGGCGTAGGACTCGAGCGACCAGGTGCCGGGTTCGTAGACGTGGTCGCTCGAGCCCTCGGTGACGCTGATCCGCAGCAGGATGAAAAACGGGACGACGAAGATCAGCGCCTCGAACGCGAGCAGCGGCGCCATCAACAGCAGCGCCTTCCGCGAACTCGACAGTTCCGCGAGGTCCGAGCGGGTCGGAAGCGCCGTCCCGACCGAGCCGACGAGGCCGGTGTCGGTGTTCGTCTCTGCCATCGCTAGATCCCAACCCGCGTTCCGTCGGTGTGGAACGCGAGCACGTCGCTTCCGTTCCACTCGATGCGAATCTCGTCGCCGACCGACAGGGATTCCTCGGTCGTGTCGGTGCGTTCGACAAACACTGACGAGTCGCCAACCGAGACGGAGTAGCGGACGGTCGAGCCTCGATAGAGGACGGTGTCGACCGTCCCGGTGACGGTGTTCAGGACGCTGCCGTCCGCGAGCATGGGTTCGTGCTCCTCGTCCGCCTCGCTCGCCGTCCCCTCGGCGTCGGACGCCAGTCGATCGATCGAGAGGATTTCGGGTCGCAGCGACAACTCGAGGGGCGTCCCCTCGGCCACCTCGTGGTCCTCGCCAGCCGGGATCGTGAGCGTGTCATCCAGTTCGCTCTCGACGGTGACGAGGTCCGGGTTGGCCGACTCGACGGTTCCCTCGACGAAGTTCGTATCGCCGAGGAAGCCTTCGATGAACCGATTCTTCGGGTTCTCGTAGATCTCGTCGGGGTCGCCGACCTGGATCAGCTGTCCCCCGTCCATGATCCCGATACGGTCGGCCAGCGTGAACGCCTCGTCCTGATCGTGCGTGACGTGGACGAACGTCTCCTCGACGTCCTCGTGGATCTCCCGGAGTTCGATCTGCATGTCCTCGCGCAGCCGCTTGTCGAGGTTCGACAGCGGCTCGTCGAGCAACAACACGTCGGGATTGACCGCCAGCGAGCGGGCGAGTGCCACCCGCTGTTTCTGTCCCCCACTCAGGTTCGTCGGGTCCTCGTCGTCGTAGGATCCCATCTGGACGCGCTCGAGCATCGTCTCGGCGCGTTCGTGGCGCTCGTCTTCCGAGACGCCGCGCATCTTCAGGCCGAAGGCGACGTTCTCGAGGACCGACTTGTGGGGAAACAGCGCCCAGTCCTGAAACACCGTCGAGGTGTGTCGGTCGTAGGCCGGCTGCTCGGTGACGTCCTCGCCGCCGATTCGGATCGCGCCTTCCGTCGGCGTCTCGAGGCCGGCGATCATCCGGAGCGTCGTCGACTTGCCGCTGCCGCTCGGCCCGAGTAGACACAGCAGTTCGCCGTCGTTGATCTCAACGGAGACGTCTTCGACCGCCGTCGTTTCGCCGTACTGTTTCTCGAGTCCCTGTAACGTAATTTCGGACATTGGATTGAGTGTGTGGTCGCGTTAGGACTCCTGTTGCATGCGGGAGAACTCGTCGGAGAGGTCGGAGCCGTGCTCCGAGAGATACTCCCAGTCCGGGAACTCGATGGTGCGAGCCTCCTCGTCGGTCGTCGGGAGGTCGTCCTCAAGTTCCGCAGGGTAGTCGATGTGTTCGTTGCTGAACATCATCGGGTGGTTCTGGGCCCACTCGGACTGGACATCGGCGTCGAGCAGGAAGTCGATGAACTGCTCGGCCTCGTCGTGCATCTCGGTCCCCCGAACGATACACCAGTTGTTCATCCAGCCGGTCGTCTGCTCTGGCATCGTGTGGGACAGATCCTCGTAGTCGTCGATGTCGAAGGCCGTCTGGTCGTAGTACCACTGGGCGATGTCGATGATGTCGTTCTCGAAGGCCTGCCAGATGTCCTCGCCGGAAGCGGCCCACTCCTCGACGCCCCAGTCCTCGATCTGCTGGAGGACATCGTCGTGTAGCGCGTCGTCGTACATCTCGCTGGCGCCGTCTTCGTCGTCCATGCCGATCGCGGCGGCGTACATCGGGTACCACCAGAAGCCGGTGTCGATGCCGACGCCTGCGCTTTCGTCGACGGCGTCGGAAGAGAGGTCGGCCCACGTTTCGGGGTCGATCTCCGCGTCGTCGCGGTGGATGATCGTACACGGCGCCCCGTCGACGGGCATCCCGTACTCCGGATCACGGATCTCGGTGAAGAAGTCCATGATCTCGTTATAGTTCGAGATGTTGTCGACATCGATCGGCTCGAAGAGATCGTCCTGCCGGCCGTAGTAGTAGAAGTTCCCCTCCGCGACGGTGACGTCGAACGGCGGGTCGTCTTCCGGCGCGTTCCGGATGTCTTCTAACACCTCGCCCCACCCACGACGAAGATCGATCTCGACGTCGTGTTCGGCCTCCCACTGGGAGACGAGTCCCTCCTCGAAGCGGTCGGCGTAGTTGCCGCTCCAGACCATCACACGCAACTGGTCCTCGGCAGCGTCTTCGCCCGCAAACGTCTCGGCGCACCCTGCGAGTGCGGCCGCCCCACCGGTCGCCGCCACAGATAGGAGTCGACGACGGGACGTCGCCGCTGTCCCGTCGGATTCGGTTGTCGACTCGAGCACTGATTCCGTCTCTTCGGTATCTGCATCCCGTTGTGGGTCTGCAGCCATTGGTGCCCCGGTTTTCCCGGACGGTGACATAAAACGGTTGTGGACTCGAGAGATTGTGGCAATTTTTTCTCCACAGTTCCCGAGACGTTCCCGAATCGTATCCGTTCCACCGCTCTTCGTGGAGGAGTACCTCGAGATCCGGTCGGTCGTGCCAGCCTTCCTGCTGGACACTGATACGGATTGCTGTAACGATTTGCCGGCGAAACCGCGACCCGTCTGCGGTTTCGGCGGTAACGACTTACAGTAAACCGTATGAGTCGTCGGGAAATCCGTCCTCGGAATCAGGAATCGGCTCGTCGCAAAACCCCGGATATCGCGCCGGGCGTAGATCGTCTCGTAGACTGTCGCTCGCTCTTGTCCGTGGACGAACGTCGTGCAGAGCCGAAACTGCAACTGTATAAATTTGCTGATCAGTGCGCGGGACAAACCCAGCGTGGAGTCGATCAGTCGTCGGCTTCGGCCGGGTCCACGACGTTGTCCGTCGCCGGATACACCCCAACCTGGTCACAGAGATCACCCAGTGGACAGGCATCGGGATCGTCGAGGCAGGCCGGCTTGCGTGCCGTGCAGTACTCGCGGCCGAACTGGATCGTTGCGGTGTGTCCAAAGCCACACTTCGCCGGGGGGACTTCACGCTCGAGGACGGCCCGGACCACCTCGTGATCGGCGTCGGCCGGTGCGATCCCGAGGCGGCGATAGATTCGATGAACGTGCGTATCGACGGGGAAGACGCCAGCGCGGCCGCCGGCAAACAGCAACACGCAATCGGCCGTCTTCGGACCGATGCCGCGGACCTCGAGTAGTGTTTCCCGAACTGTCTCGGACGGTTGGTCCGTCACGAAGCTGTCGAACGCCGCGGCCGAACCGAACGCCTCGAGCACCCACTCGGCGACATCGATGAGCACGGCTGATTTCTGATTATAGAGACCTGCTGACTTGATCGTTTCAGCGAGGGCGGACTGCTCGGCGGCTGCCAGCGCGGCCGCAAGATCTCCGTCCGCGGCCGTGATACTGTCTGCTTCGGGCTCGAGTTCGCGATCGGACCCCGCATTCCCGTAGCGCTCGAGCAAGGCGTCGTGGGCGGGCTGGCTCGCCACGTCGCTCGTATTCTGGCTCAGAATCGTCCGGACGAGGCAGGTGAAGGCATCCTGTCCGCCGTAGGTCTTCTCCCAGTACAGTTCCCCGAGCCGGTCGACGACCCGTTCCGCTCGCGTCTCCGCAGTCGCCGGATCGAACTCCGCCACGATATCGCCACCTGTCTCGCCCCCGCTGATGTTGCTCGAGGGTTCTCGATCGGGCATGGTCCCTAGTCAGGGCGCGTCGGTCATCGGTCTTTCTTCCGAACACCTCGCGATCTCGAGAGAGCGCACCCGGTCTGGCGACGAGTTGGTCACCGAGCCAGCGGATCGTCGATCTTGCAGGCGAACGTTTCACTGCAGTCCGGACACGTCGCCGATCGATCGAAGCTATCGGTTACCGACCCGATCTTTTGACGCGTCCTGAGTACTTTGCGATCGATATCGATGAAGACCTGTTCCGAACAGTGTGGACAGACCACCTTCTGTGCCATACGGTCTGATTCCAATATCGGTCCATTATCGTTACGGCCCTCATTTATAAACAGCCATTGTTTTCACACCACTATTGTCTAGTATACCTGGGAGTGGCACTCTCTACAACCGGCGTGCCGGCAGAAATCAGACCGGAGTGATACGGATTACTGTACCGATGTCCCGGCCCAGCCGCCGCCTGGGTCGGGGCTGGGCCGGAACTGACGGACAGGAAACCGTATGAGACAATCGTCTCGATCACTCGACGCGCAACGTCGCCGTCAGCTCTGCCCCGTCGGCAAGCGCTGCGACAAGAGCACGGTCGATCCCGTCGGCGGCACAGTCGGCCTCGAGCACGACCGTCCGATCGTCGACGTACTCGCTGGTCCGACCGACGGCGCTTCGTTCGTTGGTCAACTCGAGGGCCGGATCGCCGCGTCCGGTAACCGAATCGCGGTGGCCGTCGGCCTCGAGTTCCAGTGTGATCGTCGCGTCGTCGTCTTGACAGGCCTCGATAAAGCCGGGATCGAAATCCGCCGGCGCGCGGTCGGCCTCGATCGCGAGGATACAGTCGCCGGCCGGCGTAAGGAAGTCGTCGGTTGTGATTTCGAACGTACTTGCGTGTTCGGCACTGACGTGTTCGTGGCCGCGGGCGTGTATAACTTCTTCCATGGCCGTCGGTTTCGCTGCAGGTCGGAAAATGCCCTCGAAAGTCGCCCGCTCGGTGGGCTGGTCTAGACCAGACTCGCGCCGTCGAAGTCACCGCGACTGTACTCGATATCGAGCAAGTCGAGGATCGTCGGCGCGATGTCGAAGAGGTCGGCGTCGCCGATGGTCGCGTCGGGATGGTCGATGTACAGCGACGTATCGTCGAAACTGTGCATCCCGTTTCGTGGGCCCCTCGTAAAGACGTCCGAATCGCCGGTAAAGCCAGATTTGAGATCGAAGCCCTTGTTCGGAATCGCGACAAGATCGGGTGCGATGTCGTCGTGGTCGCCTCGGAAGGCCTCCTCTTTCTCGACGACACGGTCGACGACCGGATCGCCGTCGGGACCCTCGAGCGCCTCGAGGTCGGCCTTGAGTTCGTCGCGGACGGCGTCGTACTCGTCTTCGGGGACCGAACCACGTGGCTCCCGGCCCTCGAGATTGATGTAGAACCGGCCAGGGATGAACGAGTACACCCTCGTGTCGTCGGCGATGTCGCCCAGTTCCTCGGGCTCGTCGGTCCGGAAGGAGAGCCAGCCCTCCTCGCGAAGCCACTCGTTGAAGTGGACTTCGTAGTCCAGACTCGTAAAGCCGTGATCGGAAGCGACGACCATCGTCACGTCCTCGGGCAGCGCCTCGCGGAGCTGGCCGACGTAGTCGTCGACCTTCTGGTAGAACTCGAGGAACTCGTCGTAGTACTCGCCTTCGCGTTCGTAATCTTTGAACAGGAAGTGATTAACTCGATCCGTCGTCATGAAGACGCCGAAGAAGAGGTCCCAGTCGTCTTCCGCGATGTAGTGCTCGAACGCCTCGAAGCGAGCGTCGACGGTCGCGTGGGCATCTTCGATGAACTCGGCTTTGTCCTCCTGGTGGCCGAGTTTCGGATTGACGTCGATCCGATAGTCGAGCGTCTCGAGGTACGCCCGTGTCTCGTCGGGATAGGCCGCCTTCTCGAGGCCGGGCGAGAGAAAGCCCGAGACCATCCGCTGGACGTTTCGCTGTGGCGGGAAGGTAACGGGAACGTTCAGCACGGTCGCCTTGCGACCCGCCTCGTGGACGCGATCCCAAACGCGGTCGGCCTGGACCTCTCCGCCCATCGGGACGTAGGTGTCGTACGTCCCGACTTCGCGATCCTGAAACCCGTAGACGCCGGTTTCGCCGGGGTTCATGCCGGTCGTCAGCGACGGCCAGCAGGCGCTCGATTCCGGCGGCACGATGCTCGAGATCTCGCTGGCTGTCCCGTCGTCGGCGATCGCTGCGAAGTTCGGAAACAGATCCTCGTGCTCCGAGAGGAGACTGTACGGCACGCCATCGACACCGATAAACGCGACTCGGGGCGCACCATCGCCCCGCAACCGATCGAATAGGCCCATATGCGGTCGTTGTCCGACCGGATACAAGAAGGTTCGTTTCGAGACACTGTATTGCGACGCATCGACACCGCTACAAGGGTCGTCCTCGCGTCGTCGCTACAGGACTGGAGGGCGGTCGGCAGTTGGAGAGAAACGGGACGATCGGATCGCTTCGAGGCCCCAGAATTGATTCGCGCGACCGGACCGTGCTCCATCGACTCGTCTCACGCCTCTCGGTCGGTGTCGGCGGGCTCGAAATTCGTCGGGACGACTGTCGGGTGTGCCATTCCGGCGCCTGCCGTTTCGGACTCGTCGGCGACTGCGGATTCGTCGCCCGACTCGGTATTACGGGACGCGGGGTTGTGGACTGCCATACCGAGTGAACGTACGGCTCCATCCCGGTTAAAATTACCCATGCTCATAATGCATGGGCGCCGGAAGCGCGCATAACTGGTGAGCATCTACCAGGTGACAAGCGGGCTATACGGGTTACAGCAGGCCGTTACGAAAAGTGTTCTTCGTACAGCTCTTGGGCGTGTTCGATCGCGTCGTAGGCGGCCTGTTTGTCTTCCCAACCAAGCGTCTCGACTTCTTTCCCTTCCTCTAAGTTCTTGTAGGTCGCGAAGAACTCGTCGATCTCATCGAGTTGCTGCTGTGGGATATCCTCGAGATCTTCGATGTGGTCGTAGCGTGGGTCCTCGCTGGGGACGGCGATGACCTTGTCGTCTTGCTCGCCGTCGTCGTCCATCTTCATCAGCGCGACGGGACGGGCTTCGATCACACAGCCGGGGAACGTCTGATCCTCGACCAGCACGAGGACGTCGAAGGGATCCTCGTCGTCGTAATAGCTCTGTGGGATAAAGCCGTAGTCGCTTGGATAGTGGACGTTGCTGTGAAGCACGCGGTCTAAGACGACGCCGGGAACGTCTTTATCGTACTCGTACTTGTTGCGCTCGCCTTTGAGACACTCGACGACGGCGTAGATCTCTTCTGGCGGGTTCGGTCCGGTCTCTAGGTCCTCCCAAAGGTTCACCATCTACCGGAGATTCCACGGTCGATCAAAAAGTACTTTCGTAATCACGTTTCAGTTGAAACTGACGGCTGGCAAACAGCCGACAGACAGAGACTCACCACAACGACACATTCGGTACGTACTCCGTCCGGTAGACGGGGTCTAACGGGCACCAAAACCGAATAGTTGGCAAGTCTTAAATAGTCTGGTGACATTTACAGATCTATGTCAGAGGCACAATCAATCACCGGCGAACAGAGCATCGCACGCGAACTCACAGCGTTCCAAACGAACATCCTCGTCATCCTCGCCAAGGAGCCGATGTACGGGCTGGCGATCAAACGCGAACTCGAGGAGTACTACGGAACGGAAGTCAACCACGGCCGTCTCTACCCGAACCTCGACGAACTCGTCGAGCTCGGCCTGGTCGAAAAGAGCGAACTCGACAAGCGAACCAACCAGTACTCGCTGACCGACGACGGCTACGAGGCCGTCCTCGACGGCGTCCGCTGGACGCTTTCGAAGGTCGTCACCGGCGACGACCGAGCCGACGAAATCGAAGCGATCGTCGACGAGAGCTACTGAGACCGGTAGTCGGGCACCGGTTCTCCGGTCGTCTCGTAGACGTGGGTGATCGACTCGTCGATTACCGCCTGCTGGTCTGCAGACGGCCACGCATTTCGCACGAAATACTCCGTCAGAAACTCCGATAGCTCCGGCCCCGTCAGTGACTCGATCGGTTTTGCGTAGTGGTTACTCGCGAACGTCGCGAGCGTTTCGGCATTGTCCCCGTGAACCTCCCCGTACGCTTCGCGAACGTCGCTTGCGAGCGCGTCGTTTCGTTCCGCGACGGCGTCCCAGTCGTCGGGATCTGCCGTTCCTTCGAGGGGAATCTCGATCGCTCGCGACAGATCGTCGATCCTACCGGTTCGAATGACGCCGTCCTCGTGCCATTCGGCCGGGTGAAGCACGAGCACGTCGTCGCCGTCGTCGTCTCGAATGCGCGCAGTGAACTCGTGTTCCGAAAGGAGCACCTGCCGTCGATCGAGATACGCCGTGGCTTCGTTCTCGTCCGTTGCAGTCCGCTCGAGCCGCGTCAAGCGTTCGGCTTCCTCACGGACCTCCCGTGGGAGATCGTCGCTCTCGTCGCCGTCAGACGGGCTCTCGTCGCCACCAGTCTCGTCCGTCGCGTCGGTCATGTGGAACTGATTCGGCTGCCCGCTTTACACGTTTCTCGGTCTCGATCGAGGCCGACAGTCCTCGAAGACTCGGCAACCCTACGGCTGGCTATCCGTCGTCGAAGGCCTCGTTGGCGAGCTCATCGGCGCGGCTGTTGACCTCGCGGGGGACGTGCTCTAAGGTCCACTCGTCGAAGTTTCCCAGGAGTTCGTGGACGGTGACGCGCCGCTCGCGGAGTTTGGGATTGTTCGTATCGTACTCGCCTCGAACCTGCTTGACGATAAGTTCGGAGTCACCCCGAACGTGAAGTTCGTCGTAGTCGTAGTCGCTTGCGGCCTCGAGGGCGGCGATCAGCGCCTCGTACTCGGCCTGATTGTTCGTCGCACGACCGATCCGCTCGCTGCCTTCGGTGACGATACCGTCACCGGTGACGATCACCCACCCGATCGCCGCTTCGCCGGGGTTTCCGCGGGCTGCGCCGTCGAAATAGACGTGGGCGCGGCCGCCACTCTCGCGGAGTAAAGCGGTTATATTCTGGGGCGCGTTTCCTTGAACGACGATCTTGTCGTCGTACGCGACCGCCGTTGCGCCGCCACGGCTCGCACGCCAGCGCTCGTGATCGGTGTTGCCGGTTTCGACCGAGACGCCTGCATCGTCGAGACGATTTCGAGCGGCGTCGATGTCGCACTCGATGACGGGCATTCGTGCCTGTGATCGCCCAGGTCCGGATAAAGTCTTTCCGGTTTGAAATCGCAAACCCGGCTCCTGAGGCGCTATATCGTGCCAAATCCGGCACTAACAGTTCGTTACCAAAAACTCGTCCCAAGGGTTTATGTACCATGGTGATACTACTATAAAAGTGCGATGACACGGTCCACCCGCCAGCGGGAGCGAACGCGTGAGACGGACGAGACCGAGGATCAGGAGGGGGTACGTGCCTGTCCCGAGTGTGAATCGGAGAATCTCGTAAAGGATTCCGACCGGGGTGAGCTCATCTGTGAAGACTGTGGGCTCGTCGTGGAGGAAGAAAAGATAGATCCCGGGCCTGAGTGGCGGGCGTTCAACCACCAGGAACGACAGGAAAAATCCCGCGTCGGTGCACCGACGACCCAGACGATGCACGACAAGGGATTGACGACGACCATCGACTGGAAGGACAAAGACGCCTACGGGCGCTCGATTTCCTCGAAAAAGCGCAGCCAGATGCATCGGCTGCGCAAGTGGCAGGAGCGAATTCGAACGAAAGACGCGGGTGAGCGCAACCTGCAGTTCGCACTGAGCGAAATCGACCGCATGGCATCCGCACTGGGCGTCCCGCGTTCGGTTCGGGAAGTCGCCTCGGTCATCTATCGGCGCGCGCTCAAAGAAGACCTCATTCGCGGCCGATCGATCGAGGGCGTCGCGACATCTGCGCTGTATGCCGCCTGTCGCAAGGAAGGCATTCCGCGCAGCCTCGAGGAGATCTCAGAAGTATCCCGGGTCGAACGCAAGGAAATCGGCCGCACGTATCGGTATATTTCCCAGGAACTCGGCCTCGAGATGCGACCCGTCGATCCGAAAAAATACGTCCCGCGCTTTTGTTCCGAACTCGAACTCTCCGAAGAAGTCCAGACGAAGGCCAACGAAATTATCGAGAAGACGGCCGAGGAAGGATTGCTCTCGGGGAAATCGCCGACCGGCTACGCCGCGGCTGCGATCTACGCCGCCTCGTTGCTCTGTAACGAGAAAAAGACCCAGCGCGAGGTCGCAGACGTCGCGCAGGTCACCGAAGTCACGATCCGGAACCGATACCAGGAACAGATCGAAGCGATGGGTATTCACGGCTAAGACTCCGGCTTCGTCCACTCACCAACTATCCGTTTTATCAGCAGTGCCAGTCACGCAGCAGTCGCCACGCACGGCAACCGACGGTATCTCCCCGAATCCGCGACGCCCATCACTGATACGGATTACTGTAACGATGCCCCGGGCTCGTCGTCCGGATCTGGGGTGGCGTTTGGTTCGTCCGGAGCGTCGTCGTCAGCCGGACTGTCACCGGGTGTTTCGTCGTCTACTGGTTCCTGTTCACCAGGGCCGTCGTCACCACATCCGGCCAGTACAGCCGCTCCGCACGCGCTCCCGAATACGAGAATCCGTCGGCGCGTCGATGATCGCGTCGTTCTGTCCACGGCGAGTACTCACACCGCTCGAACCAAAACGCACACCCCTGCCATCGCTACGAAGCGAGTGACCTGTCGCGACTTCCCCACACCGTAACAGCTACTCGAGGAGGAATACGGTGCCAACCCGATGCGCGAGGATCGGCTGGAAGGTTACTCGTCGTCTTCGTCGTCGTCGTCTTCGTCCTCTTCGTCGTCTTCGTCGTCGTCGTCTTCGTCGTCGTCGTCTTCGTCGTCATCCATCGGGTCGTCCTCTTCGTCGTCTTCGTCGTCATCCATCGGGTCGTCGTCTTCGTCGTCTTCGTCGTCATCCATCGGGTCGTCCTCTTCGTCGTCGTCTTCGTCGTCCATCGGGTCGTCTTCGTCGTCGTCCATCGGATCGTCGTCTGCTGGATCGTCAGGATCGTCTGCTGGGTCTTCCTCTTCGCCCGGGCCTTCGTCGTTACAGCCAGCAAGGGCAGTGACTCCAGCAACACCACTCAGCGCGATCATTCGTCGGCGTGTGATCTGATCGTCCATCGGCGTCCAGTAGCGAGACGGGGATGCTCAAGAGAATTCGGCCCTTATTTACACCGATTCCCGAGATAAGCAACCGTAACATCTCGTCTGTCGTGACCGACGCCGATTTGGAACCGTCTCTACAGCTTTTCATTTCTCGACGCTCACGAACACATGTATTGTACCGTATGATTTCCAGACTGATGGCGTTGTAACAGTGTGTGAATTCGCCCTCCTGTAGTCCGTTTTGCCTCGGATATGTGCCCCAGTGAGTTTATAATCGAATACATACGTGCAGAGACAGATTATTGTACTGATGGTGTTCTACCCGTCGACAGTCGGCATGCAGCCACCCGATTGTGATCGTCTATCGATTCGATCAAACGGGTAAACGTCACTCAATGTGCCTTCAGTACAAGCGAATTGATTGGTGCACCCGTCGCCCGCTCCATGTGCAACGGCGCGGCCGTATATAGGACTTCGTAGATGCCGTCCGTCGCACAGCTCGCAGCGAGGTCATCGAGCCAGAGGATTTCGTTCAGGTACACCCCGAGATCGCGCAACGTCACGCCGTGCAGCGGAATAACGTACTCCGTGCCGTCGATCTCCTGGTTGACTTTTTCCACCGCGAGGTTATCCGGGCCGATCATCGGAATATCCATCTCGTACAGCCACCAGACTAACTCCTCGCTGAACCGGAGCCCGGGCTCGTTCAACGGATCCCACTCGGCACCGGGATCCTGCAGGCGCGCCACGGCACCCGTTCGTATCAACAGGATGTCCCGCTCCTCGAGGTCGGTCCCTTGCGCGTCGGCGGTCGAACGGAGATCCTTGTGACGTTCGTGGCGACCCGATGATGATCGGCGCCGTAAACTCCCATGCTGGTTGTACACTCGTCCACTTTTTTTGCTCGAGGGGGAGGCTATTAGAACGAGGAGCCTGTACAGGTGCGTAATGATCGATCTTCGGTTCTCGGAGTCAGAACTCGAACAGCGACGCGAACATATTCTCGCCTTCATTCGCGAGCGAGTCGAGGCTGCAGGCGTCGACGGCGTCGTACTCGGATTCTCCGGGGGGATCGACAGCACGCTGACTGGCCATCTTGCCGTCGAAGCGCTCGGCGCGGAGAGCGTCCACGGACTCGTCTTGCCGGCGACCGTCAGCAGCGACGACAACATGAGCGACGCCGAGCGAGTCACACAGGCTCTCGAGATCAGTTACGACGTGATCGAGATCGAACCGGTCATCGACTCGTTGGTGGCGGCCTATCCCGAAGCCGAGGGCGACCGGGAAGCGGTCGGCAACGCACGCGCACGCGTTCGAGCCGTATTCAACTACCTCGTCGCGAACAACGAGCACCGACTCGTCCTCGGGACCGGCAACCGGAGCGAGGCTGCCGTCGGCTACTTCACCAAGTACGGCGACGGCGCCGTCGACTGCCATCCCATTGGCAACCTCTACAAAGCACAGGTTCGCCAACTCGCACGCCACGTCGGCGTCCCGGACGACCTCGCCGCGAAAACCGCCACCGCCGAGTTGTGGGCCGATCAAACCGACGAAGACGAGATGGGACTCAGCTACGAGACGCTCGATTCGATCCTCGCGACCCACGTCGACGGCCCGTTGTCGGTCGCCGCGACCAGCCGTCACCTCGAGGTCGACGAAGCCACCGTCGAGAAGGTACGCGGGATGTACGAACGAAGCGAACACAAGCGACGGGTTCCGCCGGCGCCCGAACCGCTCGAGTGAGCGACGCCGACCCGACGCCGACCCCCCGAGACGGTGTCGACACGCGGTCGAATTACTCGAGGACGGCGACGACGCGAAGCCGACGGTAATCTGCCGTCCAGGTTCCATCCGCGAACAGCGCCTCGCGAAGGTCGTCTTCGACGGCGTCGATGACGGCCGCCCGTTCGGATTCCGGAACTGGCGACAACAACTCGTCACCGAACATCTCGATCCAGCCCTCGAGTCCGTTCTCGCCGTCGTCTAACGTCGTCGGCCGATCGAACAATCGAGCGTGGCGCACTTCGAACCCGTGAGACTCGAGGCGGCTCGCGTACTCGCCGACGGTTGGGAAATACCACGGATGGGTCGACTCGTAGCCACGGCGCGTCAGTTCGGATCTGACCGCATCGACGATCGCCTGAACATTGCCGGTTCCGCCTAATTCGGCGACAAACCGCCCGTTCGGTCGGAGTGCGTCGGTTACCGACTCGAGGACGGCGTCCTGCTCGTCGATCCAGTGGAGCGCGGCGTTCGAGAAGACGGCATCGACCGGCTCCTCGAGGTCGAAATCACGAGCATCGGCCTGGACGAATCGCTGGTCCGGATACTCGGTTCGAGCCTGCTCGATCATCGCCGGTGACCGATCCAGCCCGACGACCGCAGCCCCAGAAGAGGCGATTTCGGCCGTCAGATGACCGGTTCCACAGCCGAGATCCAAGATTCGTTCGTCGGGGCTCGGCTCCAGCAGGTCGATCACGTCCTCACCGTATTCGAAGACGAACGAGTGGCCATCGTCGTAATCGCTCGAGTCCCACTCGTTTGTGTCGCGTGCGGTCATCGTCGAAGGGTTCGGCGCCGTCCTCGTAAATCGTTGGTTCGGCTCACTCGAGCAATGCATCGATGTCGTCGGCGTGTGCTTCGACGAGACGACCGAAGGCCTGTGCCTCCCGTCGTTCCTGTGTTGCTCGCTCGTCGTCGTCCCGAATGCGACGTTTGAGCACTGGGAGTGCGTCGTGAGCGTTCTCGAGGAGTTCGTCGGCGACCACCCGCGGCTCGGCTTCGATTCGGGAGATGAGTCCCATTCGCAGGGCGTCCTCGGCGTCGACCGTCCGCCCGCTGAGTGCGAACTCGAGGGCGTTGCCCTCGCCGAGGACCCGTGGCAATCTGACGGTCCCGCCCCAGGCCCCGAACAGTCCGAAGGTGACGCCCGGCTCCCCGTAGCTCGAGTCCGGCGTGCCGACCCGAACGTCACAGGCGAGTGCGAGCTCGAGACCGCCCCCGAGGGCGGGGCCGTCGATTCCCGCGACCGTAATCGCCGTCGATTCGTCGATCGTTCGGGCAACGCGCTGGCCGAGCCGCGCGAACGCCTCGGCGCGTTCCGGATCGCCATCGAGACCACCGACGGTCTCGAGGTCGGCGCCGGCGCTGAACGCGGGGCCGTTTCCGGTGAGGTAGATCACCGCTTCCTCGGCGTCCGCGATGGCGGTGTCGAGCGACTCCAGTCCCCCGACGGTCAGGGCGTTGCGGGCGTCGGGCCGGTCCAACGTGATGGTCCGGATCGATCGCTCCGCATCGGTCGTAACGTCGATCATGTTCGGAGTCGATCGGGCGTTTCCAAAGGCCTTTGGCTCCCCCGTCGTAACTGCTCGCTAATGGAACCGGCCGACAACTGTCGGCGTGCCGCGTTCGAAGCAGTTGCGGACGTCGAACCAGCGCGGTTGCACGACCTCGTCGAGGCCATCCTGGATGGCGCATCGATGGTCCCCGGTGCGCTCACGGTCGAGAGCACCGCCCGAGCAGGAACAGACGTAAGTACCTCCCTCGAGGAGCCGACGACCGACACGGACCCCGTGTTGACCCAGGCCGCAGGCGTCCAACTCATCTACGAAGGACTGCGGTTGACCCGAACCATCGCCCACGACGAACCCTGGACCGATCCCGACTCGGCCGTCGACGGCGACCTCGAGATTCTGGCCGCCGACATCCTCGTGGCTCGCGGGTTCTACCTCCTCGCTCGCACCGACGCCGCCGGCAAGGCCGTCCAGACGGTCCGGACGTTCGGCCGCGATCAAACCCGCCGCGACGACCTCGAGGGCATCGATCCCACGACGATCGACGCCAACCTCGAGCGCGACGTGCTCGAGCTGGCCGTCCGAACCGGCGCTGCGTCCGCCGGCGAACCCCCCTCGTCCCGCTTGCTCGCGTTCGCCGACGACCTCGCAGACGATGTCGCCCCGTCCTTTCCCCCCGCGTCGGAGTGTCTCTCGGAGCTCGACCCTCGACGATCCGAGCTCGAGGAGAGTACGACCGACCGAGCGACATCGGCAACCGACCCCTGAGACGGATTGCTTAATTATACTGCGGACAACGGTCCTGTACATCCGATCGCGACTCACCGGCTGTCGACGCCGGCGACAGCCTTCGCATGCGATCTGACTGTGAACCGTGTCGTCCGAGTATACGTGACGCTGATTGCTGACTCGTTCCGGCGATCGACCACCGAGATCGCCATACGCCACACTGACACACGCCCCGTCCAAACCGAAACCCATAAAGACAACTCGAGTCAACGGATACATGCGTGCCTGGGTAGCTTAGCGGTAAAGCGCGTCCTTGGTAAGGACGAGACCCCGGATTCAAATTCCGGCCTAGGCTCTTCATCTCGGCTTTACAGACCCGGAATGGCGACGCCGCCGTAACGGATACATCGTGTCAGTGGACTCGAGTATCCCTAGATCGAGACGGGAGTCAACTCGCCACTTCCGAAGGGGTTAAATCCGACTCGCGAAAACGATAGCATGCGTGCCTGGGTAGCTTAGCGGTAAAGCGCGTCCTTGGTAAGGACGAGAGCCCGGGTTCAAATCCCGGCCTAGGCTCTTTTCGAGTTTGGCACACTGCTGTCTGTGTGACGGAGAACTCGCTACGCTATCTTCTTGCCGACCACTGGTGAGCCTCGAGCGGTAGTGCCATTTCGAACTCGCTCACCTACATCTCCCCGGGACTGGTGGACCAAGTATATATGCTCTCCAAAGAATATCGAGGTATGATTGGCGGATCACTGGCAGATGGTTTCAAGAATACATCCAGCGAAACCGGAGACGACAGCATCGTCGGCACGGCGCGAACCCTCCGTATCGGTCACGACCGGCCGATTCGTATCAGTGCGGGCCACCGGCTCCTGCACCACGATGGGAAGTGCTCGCGCCCACACGGACACAACTACGAGGTGAGCGCGACCGTTACCGGCGAACTAACGCAAGCGGGATGGGTCGCCGACAAAGGCGATATTACCGCAGTAATCGAAGAGTGGGATCACATGTTCCTGCTCGAGGCCGGCGATCCGCTCGTCGAGGCCTTCGAGGCGGCCGGCGACGGCGACGGCGTCGTCGTCCTCGAGGCGCCGCCGACGGCCGAAGTGATGAGCGTCGTGTTAGAAGAAAAGCTTCGGGACGCGCTTCCGGAGACGATAACCGACGTCGCAGTGACGGTACGGGAAACGAGCGAGCTGTGTACCAGTGGTGTCTGAGATGCCGGTCTCCGAGCGGGTCGACGACCGGGAGTGGAGCGGTCGTGATCGCGAGCGAGCCGACGGCGAAACTGACGCGCCGGCAGATCAGTTGGGACTCCCGATCAACGAGCTGTTCTACTCGCTACAGGGAGAGGGAACACTCGCCGGCGTTCCGTCGGTGTTCGTCCGAACGAGTGGCTGTAACCTCCGCTGTTGGTTCTGTGACTCGTATCACACCTCCTGGGAACCCACCCACGCGTGGCTCGAGCTCGAGGCCATCCTCGAGGAGATAGAATCCTTCGAGGCCGACCACGTCGTGCTCACCGGGGGCGAACCGTTGGTCCACGACGATAGCGTTGCCTTGCTCGAGGCGCTGGCCGATCGTGACTATCACACGACCATCGAGACGAACGGGACGATCTACCGCGACGCGCCGATCGACCTCGCGTCGATCAGCCCGAAACTCGCGAGCAGTACGCCGACGGCGGCACGCGCCCCCGAAGGCGTCGACGTGGGTGAGTGGGAACGACGCCACGAGGCCGAGCGGGTCGATCTCGAGACCCTCGCGGCACTCGTCGAAACGTACGATGTCCAGTTGAAGTTCGTCGTCACTGACGGCGACGATCTGCCCGAAATCCATGCGTTGCTCGAGGCCCTTCGAGACGCTGCAGCCGTGCCGATCCCCGACGACGACGTGTTGTTGATGCCCGAAGGTGCGACCCGCGAACGCCTCGCCGAGACTCGCGAGCGTGTCGCGGACCTTGCCCTCGAGTACGGTTTCCGATACACCCCGCGGCTGCACGTCGATCTCTGGAACGATGCCCCCGAAACGTAAGTTGCTATGACAGACACACCGGCCGAAACTGATACGCCGACCAACGCGGCGACTGGTACCGACACATCGACCTCGAGAACGAACGCGTCCGCGAGAGTGACCGAGGAGGGGACGCCGAAACGAGCCGTCGTCCTCCTCTCGGGGGGGATGGACAGCGCGACCGCCGCCTACGAGGCCCGCGAGCGGGGATACGAGATCTACGCGCTGCATACCTCCTACGGCCAGCGCACCGAAGCCCGCGAACTCGAGTGCGCTCGTCGACTCGCCGAGGAACTTACCGTCGCGGATTTCTGCTCGATCGAGACGAGTCACCTCTCTGCGATCGGCGCCTCGAGTCTCACCGACGACGAGATGGCCGTCGCCGACGCGGATACGGAAAGCGACGAGATCCCGTCGTCGTACGTCCCCTTCCGGAACGCGAACCTGCTCTCGATGGCGGTCGCCTACGCCGAAGCCAACGACTGCGGCGCCGTCTTCATCGGCGCCCACAGCGAGGACTTCTCGGGGTATCCCGACTGTCGACCCGAGTTCTTCGACGCCTTCGAGCAGGTGGTCGATGTCGGCACGAAACCCGAGACCGAAATCTCGATCGAAGCGCCGTTCGTCGAGTGGTCCAAGACCGACATCGCCGACCGAGGGCTCGACCTCGGGGTTCCCTACGAGCACACCTGGAGCTGTTACCGTGAGAACGAACCCGCCTGTGGCACCTGTGATGCGTGTGCGTTCCGCTTGCAGGCGTTCCAGCGACTCGACGTTCGCGATCCGATCGAGTACGGTGAACGGCCGTCGTACACGGACGAGTCATGAATTCTGTGGCAACGCAGTATCAGTAGCGGTGAGAAAGATTCAACTCGGTGACAGCCAAATCGTCGACCGATGATAGCTGCGGTGCGCAAGTGGTTTCGCGAGGACGGTGAGTGGACCCTGCCGGATGGCCGACGCGGCGAATTGATCGTCCTCGCGATCGGTCTTCCCGTCTTCATCTGGTTCGTCCACGCTGACGGCGGGTTGCCGTCGGTCGGCGATATCTGGATCGCTGGTGCCATCGGCACCGGTGCCGGCTATCTGTACACCGGACGGTATCGAGAGCGGGTCGTCGATACCGTCCCCGCGGTCAATGGCTGGACGGTCGTCTCGCTGTTCGCCGGCGGCTTCGGTCTCAGCGTGCTCGAGGTCTTTTATCTGGCCGATCCAGCCGTTGCCTTCCTGGTAGCCGCGGGCGTGACGATCGCGGGTATCTACGCCGTGCGACTCGTCTCGCCGGTCCACGAAGGCGTCCAACCGCCAGCCCGCGGCGTCGAACCGCCGCCCGCGCTCGAGACGGACGGCTAACTCGCTGGGTCGGCCCTTGGACTGCTACGCGCGCTCGCGAACTACCAGGCCTGCTCGAGGATCGCTTCGATATCGTCGGTCGTTGGCTCGAGCCCTGGCGGGGCGTACTGTAGCAGTCGATCCTCGAGAATCGCGTCGGCGACGTCGGGGAACCGTTCGGGATCGGGACTGTCGACATCGCGGAGTCGCGTGGGGAGGTCGAGGGCGTCCCTGACTCCGATGACGGCATCGACGACGGCCGCGGCGGGATCGGACGCGTCGTCGACCTCGAGGGCGTCGGCGAGGGTGTCCGCGCGGACATCGACGCCATCGGCGTCGAAGAGGTACTCGAGCACGTGAGGAACGACGACAGCGTGAGCGACCCCCTGCTGAAGGCCGCCGTATTCGGTCAGTCCGTGGCCGAACGCGTGGACGATCGAGAGCATCGTCTCTCCCGGTCGAGAGATGCCGTACTGCACGAGCACCAAGCCCTCGAGGATCGTCGTGATAGTCCCGGTGTCACGCTTTCCGCGGCCGTAGTCCCGAAGGCCGTCGGCAAACAGCCCGAGGCCACGGGTCGCCGTCGCGTCGGTGACCGGCGTCGCGTTGGCGGCGTAGAGCGTTTCGATCCCCTTGTCGAATCCGTTCATCGCCGACCCGGTGAGCACCGGTTCTGGCGTCGTCGCGACGAGGGCCGGATCGTAGACGGCCGCAGTCGGCATCAGGCCCGGATGTGAGAGTCCGCCGTCGACTGGAGCGTCGACCAATCCTGACTCCGGATCGGCGGTGAGGCCGGCGGCGCTCGAGAGTTCCGCGCCGGCGAGCGTCGTCGGAATCGCAACGATTGGATACAGCCCGGAGTCGGGGACCGTAATCGTCCCTCGGTCGGCGAACTCGGCGGCGAGTTCCGCCCGTGTACGGTCGCTGGCGGCAACGGCGCTACAGGCCGTCGCGATGTCGAGACTGCTCCCGCCACCGAGGCTGACGAGCACATCCGCATCCACGTCCTCGAGTCGGTCGACACCGTCGACGGCCGTCGCGAGTCGTTTGTCCGGCGTCGTCTCAGCGAAGACGCCCGCGAGTCGATCCCCGAGACCGTCTTCGACGGGATCGATCACCGCGGGCGTCGAGCCGACGGTCGACCCACAGACCACCAGCGCGCGTTCCAGGCCCGCTTGCTCGAGTTCGGTCTCGAGCGAGTCGACCGCGGCGGGGCCGAACAGAACTGTCGGCGAATCGTACTCGAAGCGAACGGCCGGTCCTCGAGATGTCGAAAACGGTGTCGTCATAGCGTCCCGTATGGTGCAGGACGGCATAAAAGCGAGCGCGGCGGCGAGCCGTGTTGCTCGGGGCCGTGTCGAACGTATCGGTCCGCTATCGGAGGGGTTCGCGGCAACGCGGACTGCGAATGACCTATGGCATCGCCGAAAGCCACAACTGCCGAACGGCGGGTCGGCTGATGGCCCACCACCCGAGCGCACTGCCGCCACAGCCGAGAAATGCGAGCCAGCCGTCTGTCGTCCCGCCGGTGACGAGAAGCGCGGTCGTGCCGAGGACGGCCGCTCCGAGGAACGCTCTCCCTGGGTCACGCCGCGTCAGTAGCGCCGCAAGGAGGAGAAAGGCGACGCCGAACAGGACGGACGCGACGACGTCGACCAGGAAGTGGACACCGAGTGCGAGCCGCGAGACGGCGACGAGTGCAACGGCGATCGACGCCGTGGCCAGTCGGCGTTGCCTCGTCGAATGCGTTCCCCACAGCGCAAGCGTCGTCCAGAGGACGGTCGCTGCCATCGTGTGTCCGCTTGGAAATCCGTCACCGGTTCGCGAAACTGCCTGCAGCGACGCCGGCGGTCTCGACGCTCCGAACGCCGTTTTGAGGACGAGCGTCAGTGCGAGTCCGCCGAAGACGACGGCGACGACGAATGCCGTTCGATCCGTGAGTAACTGCTCGGTGCCGTCCTCGAGCGACCGATAGGCGTCGTGTCCGACGATCAGAACCAACACGCCGACGACGAGGAACCCGTCGCCGAGGATCGCGACCAGTTCGAACAGCGGGACCGACCACTCCGGGAGGGAGGGACGGATTAGTTCGGTAACGCCGACATCGCGATTCACGTTCGAAACACCGCGAGTCCTCGGGACGGACTCGAGCGGTCGATACACCGATTCGACAGTTAATTCTTTCAGTCGTGAGTCGTCAGTCGAGACGGATCGTCGTCACTGGGGACGGATCTCCCGACGTGAACGAACGACTGTCCGGACCGACAGCGGTTCGCCCGTCTCCGCCGGGATCGACCAGGGGTGGAACGTGTGGCCCGTCATAGACGTGACGACAACGACAGATTACAACATAGGGAAGATAATCGGTACTCGTGTAGCGTATCCGTACATCCTGAGAGTTCGGTGTAGGTGAAGAAAGCTAACAACGGGCTCGAAGAGAACAATTCTACGACGGATACTGGAGTGAGCCACGATGAACAATTCGACGGCGTCGACCGGGGGGACACGGACGAACAACTCGACGGTCCCGCGAGCGGTTATTCACAAGCAGATCCTCGATGTCGCGGAGTTGCGGCCCGATGCATCGATGGAAGCGATCGCCGAGGGGGTAAGCGGCGCGACCGTTTCGATCGTCACGAACGTCCTCGAGTTCGTCGGCGACGGCGGGACTGATATTCTGGACGACGACCCATCGCCGCAGGTTCGGCGGCGAGTGCCGTCTCTGCCTGGTCGGTCTCGTTGGCCGGTTGCTCGTCCGTCGCGGCCGTCACGTTCATCGGACTATCGGTCGCTGACGGGACGATGTACACCTCCGTCACCGTGAGCGTCCCGGTATCGTCGTTGACCGTCGCGACGTCTCCCACCTCGAGCCGTTCGAGTACGTAACCGGGTTGCGGACCGAGTTCGACCGTTGCATACCGTGTCTCGGACTCGGCATCCCCCTCCAGATCGTCGCCGACGCTCGAGACGACCGCAATTCCGGCGAGGATCACAGCCAAGAGGAGAATGACCACGAATGCGTCGATAATTAGCGGACGCCTACGGGTGATTGGTTGCCGATCGACGATCCGGCCCAAACGGTCAGTGGCGGGTTTCGACCTGGGTGCTGATCCCGCCTCCCTCGCGAAGCGACACCGTCGTCAGCGATCTGTCACCGGACGAATAAGTCGTCGTCATGTTCGCTCGCGCCGAGCCGGATTCGATGTCCGTCGCGTAGGTTCCGGGTTCGTTGACGACGATCTCGAGTGTCGTATCGGCTGGCAGTTCGTCGGTTTCGTCGAATACGGAGGCCCCGTCGTGATCGATGCGGACTGTGAGATCACGTGCGTCCGTATCGGCGTTCGTGACGGAGATCGCATGGAGGTCGCCCGGCTCCGTTTCGGTACGGTTGTCACTGTCGACGATGTCGATACGTTCGATCGGATCGGACGGAGTCACGTCGGTGAACTCGTCGTCGGTCCTGTCGCCGTCAGCGTCGTCGTTCTCGCCATCGTCCCCGGTCGAATCGGTCGACTCCACGGGTGAACCATCTGTGGTATCAGAGCGGTCGCCGAGACAGCCGACGATGGAGACGAGTCCGACAGTCGTTCCGAAGCTGACGAGCGTGCGGCGGTCCATATCGGTCGCCACATCGGTCTTGGTGAAATCGTTTTTTCACGGCTCATAGACAGTCATGACAGGTGATAGTCGGCGCTCGCGTTGTCGTTCTCGACAGTCGGGAACTCGAAACGAACACAGTCGGTAATCGGCGCTTACAACGCGATCGAACGGTGCGGTATCGACGGGACTGTCAGTACGAGATTCCGAACCCGAACGAATACGGACTGGTTCGCAACGGTCGTCGGTATCGGTTGCTGGCTCCTTACAGAGTCAAGGTGGTGGACTCGATCACTCGTCAGCACCGGCGTACATCGGTGCTGGCGAGGAGAGGCCAGTGATCACGATCGTATCTCGTGAACCGTTATCACCACGAGTACGTACTCAATGGCGGTGCGGTAACCACGAGAGCGTCCCGCAAGTGACGAGCTAGCGGTGCCACTGCACACCTGACCACACGACGGCTGTGCGACCAGTGAGTGAATCGTTGCAGTTGGTACTATACCAATCGCACCCCACCGGTAGCGACCGCTAGGGATATGCTCGTCCAACAATCACCTACACTCTCGAAATCGAGTGTTTGGACGCCGTACGATTGCCCTCGTTTATCACAGCAACCGATGACACGCCAATACCCCATACGGGGGAGACGACCATGAAAGAAAGAGATCGAGTGACACTGTGCCAGCGTGCGATCGTCGTCGCGATGACCGTAAGTTTGCTCGCGTTGACCATCGGGGCTGGCGGTGCAGTTGCTCAGGATACCGAAGTCATCGAATCGGAGAATCAGACACAGACTGAAGAAACCGGCGAAGTGACTGCACAGGAGACAGTCGAAGAAGAGAGCATAACAGAGATCGAACAATCGGAGACGACCACTGAGACGGTGGTCGAAGATTCGTTTACCACAACCGGTGACGATATTTTCGACACCGACGCGTTCCTCGAGGACCTCACAGTTGAGATCCTCATGCCGGACGACGGGCTCTTCGAGTAACACACCGCGTTACGTTCGAGGAGCTTCGGCCGCCCTCGGACATTTCAGCGACGTGTAGGGCCTATCGACCCTGACAAAGAAACAGTGAAATCGGAAACGGTTCAGCCGCCAATCGATTCGAACGTCGCCGACAGTTCAGTTACCCTTCCACCCAGACGTTCGTCGCAGCGACGGAGCCGAACTGGATGTTCTCGTTCTCCTGCATGCTCACCTGTGCCGCGTCGGAGCTGTTGCCGTTTTCGGCGATGGCGATTGCGGCTTGCTGTTCGTTGACGTTCTCCTGGGTGATGAACTGCACTTGCTCGAGCTGGGCGCTCGCGTGCTGTTCGGGGTCGTTGGTCTGGAGCGCGTCGTAGTCGTAGGCGAGTCCTTCGAAGCCGTCGACATCTTCGCCACCGACGGTCACGCTGGTGGTCGAGGTGACCATGGCGTTCTCGTACTGGTGGCTCGGTCCTGCGTAGACGTTCAACGCGTCCGCGAAGCCGACCTGCGCGTTGAGGTTGGTCTGGAAGGCGAGCTGGACCGCGGTCGCCTCGCTTTCGTTGGTCGCGTAGGCGAATGCGGTGTTTTGCAGGTTGACGTTCATCTGTTCGGCGCTCTGTTGCTGGGTAACCTCCGAGGTAGCCGACTGGATCTGCTCGTCGCTCTTCTTGTGGCGATCGTCTTTCTTGTCGTCGTAGAGCGACTCCGTCGTGATGTCGGTTTCGAGGACCGAGGTATCGTCGTCGACGCCCGAAGTTGCGACGTGCATGCCTTCGAGTCCCATGATGATGTTCTCGGCTTGCGCAGCACCAATCTGTTCGTTGAGGTTGGTCTGTTCGGTCACCTGGATTGCAGTGGCGACGCTGTCTTCGCCAACGGCGATGGCGACGGCACCGTCTTGCTGGTTGATGTTCGACTGATCGACTTCCTGTGCCTGTTCGATGTCAGCTGCTGCAGCCTGGTCGGCGAAGTCACCGCTCCCCGCGTAGACGTTGGTCGCGTTTGCAACGCCTTGTTGCAGGTTCTGGTTGGACTGCTGGGACTGCTGGATCGCGGTCGCTTCGCTCGCGTTCTCCGCGATCGCGAACGCGGTGTTCTGTTCGTTGTAGTTCAGCTGGCCAACTTCCTGGACCTGCGTCACTTCGGCCTCAGCCGACTGGTCGGGGTCGATGTCGGGCTTGTGGCCTTTCTTGTCAGCGATGCCCCAGCCGTCGAATGCCTTGCCGTCACCGTTGCCGATGAGGACAGTAACTTCGCCGACATTTTCGAACTGGGTCTCTTCGACCTGGACGTTGTCAGCGGACGCGTCCGCGAACTGATCGTTGGAGTTGAGTTGGGTGGCTTCCTGGACCGCCGTGGCCTCGCCACCATCGATCGAGATCGAGGTTGCGTTCGCTTGCTGGTTGATGTTGACCTGGTCGACATCTTGGTACTGCGAGACTTCGACGTCCGAGACCTGGTCACCGTTTGCGTGCGCTTCGATGTACTCGTCGAGGGTCATGTCGCCGAGATCGGCACCGAAGACCAGATACAAGCCTTCGTCGTTCTCGAGCGCGTGGGCCGTCGAGTCGCCGGGATCGTCGCCCGCGGCGGCAGCCGGCGCGCCGGCTGCGATCATCGCTACGGCGACTATACAGGCCATAAGAAGCGTCGTACACTGTGAACGTATCGTCGTCGTGGTGGTCATGATTCGTTTGATATGAACCGTGAGAGTCTTTCTTTCTGCAACCCCACGGCGTGAACCGTCGTAATCCTATGACAGACTTTGTTATCTGTCAGTTGAAGCGCCGATGCGCCGGCCTACCGAATCGAAGCCGATTGCTTACGGGCAGAAACCGGTCGCTTCGACCCTGGCGAGAACGAGACGGCTCACTTGCTACCGTGTCACAGACGGTCACACCGGCGTTTCGCTCGAGAATGCGGCCCTGTGAGCGGAAACGTCTCAGCGAAGGCGACTGTTTCATCGAGAAAAGGCATCTCTTACTGGCCACGCTGGCCCGGAGGTGGTACCTGATTAGGATTCGGGGGCGGTCCTGCCGGGGATATCGCGCCACCGTTGGCGATAGGTTGTTCGTATCGCTTCCAGTGACACACAGTCACAAGATGAAAACTGAGCCTGATTTACCCGACGAGGGTTTCATACTGTGTAAGTGGCGAATTCACCCTGAAACCGTTTGTCGGGTTCAAGTGGGACTCCGTGATGAGTAGCCAGTGGGCAACGCGTCACAACGGGGATGTCTCAGGTGTCGGCGGTACGACCCGTGACGAGCGCCGGCCACGTGGTTGGCGTGAGGACACACGGAACGTACCCTCCATGTGATGCGTGCCTCAGAATACAAATATGAAGCGCGCACTCGCAATCACACTGACGGTAGCGATGATCGGATCCCTCGCGTTTATGGGATTCGCAGGAACGGCAGCGGCACAGGAAGATCAAATCATTGATCAAGCTGCAGAGAACGTTTCTCTCGACGCAGACCAACAGCAGGACCTGATGTCCGGTGACGCAGAAACTAACGTGAACGTCGATCAGTCTAACGACAACGCACAGGTCGGCTCTGCGACCGCTGGTGACGCTGTTGCACTGAGCGGCGGTGGCGGTGCCGGCGCTGCTGGAGCTGCCCACGATAAGGGTGGAGCTGCAGCTGGCGCAGGTGGTGCTGGCGGTGGCGCAACTGCAGCCTCCGCAGCTGAAACCAACCAAGTTCAGGACGTGAACCAGATCAACGCCGCTGACGTCGATGCAACCGCCGAAAGCGGTGACGTCACTGGTGAGCAGAATCTGACGCAGGAGCCAACCCAGGAAGCTGAACAGGTTGACGAAGGCGATGTCGATATCGATGCAGGCCTCGATAATGAGGAGTTCTTCGGCGAACTGTCGGCTCTCTTTGAAGGATTCAGTAACTTCGATCCTGCTGAGGTCGGCGACACGTAACCTGTAGCGAACTGCAGCGAACTGAATCTTCGTAGTTTTTTCTCAACAAGAATTTGGCAGTTGTATGCAGGACAGTATCAACTGAAATGTAACAGATTTCTCTCAGTTTATTGATGTCACTTGTTTAAGCTAATTCCAATCGAGCGGCCCGTATACCACTTCCTCGGCCTGCTGAACCACAGTGCGAATAGCCGTTTTTGCTTCCCGAGCAACTGCCTTCGCATCTTCGTACTCCGCACTCACGTCGTAGACCTCACCATCGACGTCACGTGCGATCTTCACGTCCACCTCGTATTCCTCACCACCAATCTCGAGCGTCACGGTCTCGATCTCCCGCTGTGCAATCCACCGATGGCTCGCACCCGATTCACGCACGCCAAGCGTCCCAGTCTCTTCGGCCAGTCGACGCGCGACTCGCTGTCGATCCTCGGGTTTGCAGATGACCTTCACGAGGTGGCCCGGCCGGGATTTCTTCATCGTCATCGGGACGATCGAGACGTCTCGAGCGCCGACCTCGGCTAACGTCTCTTGGAGCCCGCCCAAAATTTCGGGCGAGACGTCGTCGACGTTCGTCTCGAGCACCGCGATATCGTCTTTCACCAGCCCCCGGTCGCCCTCGCCGACCAGTACCCGGAGGACGTTCGGGTGGGGATCCAGATCGTAGCCGCCAGCGCCGTAGCCCGACGACTGGATCTCGAGGGCGGGCAGCGACTCGACGCCGTCGGCGAGGTGGCCGAGAATCGCCGCACCGGTCGGCGTGAGGAGTTCTTTCTCGACGGGCCCACCCTGGAGCGACCAGTCGGCGCGTTCGGCGATTTCGACCACCGCGGGCGTCGGCACGGGGTACTCGCCGTGGCTCATCGAGACCGATCCGCCGCCGGTCGCGAGCGGGGTCGTGACGATGCGCTCGGGCTCGAGGTCGTGGACCAGGAGAACCGCGCCGACGATATCCGCGATGGCGTCGTCGGCTCCGACCTCGTGGAAGTGGATGTCCTCGAGTGCTTCGCCGTGGACGCTGGCTTCAGCCTCGCCCAGTAACTCGAAAATGGCGAGTGCGTCGCGTTCGACCGCCGGCTCGAGGGCCATCGATTCGACGATGTCGCACACCTCGAGGTAGCTGCGACGGGGGCCGTGACCCTCCGCGCGGACGTGCTCGTGGTCGTTGTGGGTGTGTTCGCAGTTGGCGTGGGTATGTTCGTGGCCGTCGTGGCTGTGATCGTGGTCGTGATCGTCGACGGAATGCTCGTGGTCGCGGTCGGTATCCTCCCGGTCGGCGGTGTCCTGGTCCGTCAACACGACGTCGACCGTCGTCGCCGAGATGCCGCACTTGACGGTGTCGTCGATTCGGTACTCGAGCTCGAGGGCGTCGGTGACCGGCTCGAGGGCGTCGGGATTGGCACCGACGGCGAGGAGGGCAGCGAGAATCATGTCGCCGCTGGCCCCCATCCGGCCGTCGAAGGCGAGAACGCTCATATGGACGAACGGACTGGGACGGTCAAAAAGTCATCCATCGTGTCGGTGAGCCGGATCCAATATGCCGTCGAGCCGTTTGTGTGCGGTGAGAACAGTACGAAAGCCCCTGACCCGCTCGACCGTCCGGGGCTCGTTGCGGTCCTCACTGCGTTGCGGTCCTTCCGGCGCCCGGGAGGGACCGACCGGGCCAGCCCCTTTCATTCCCACCCAGCGGTTGTTGACCGGCCAGCCGATACAGGTGGGAACGAATGGGCCTGCCGGTATCCGGAAAGACGGGTGACGAAAGCACGCGAACGGAGCGAGGGCAAAGCCCCCCGGAACGCAAACGGGGAAGTACGACCCGTGAAGGGAGTGAGGCGCGTACCGAGGCCATAGACCGGATATAGTAGCCACTGCAACTATTTACACACTGATCGTGTAGCTGGCGTGCGATCAGGTGTGCATTGACTTACAGTGGCTACTATACCGGCGGGGGCTTCGTGGTGTTTGTCTGTAGCGTCCTCGAGTCAAAACCGAGCGGGACTCCGAAACCGACACCACCCGATAGAGCCAAAACGCTCCGGGGTCGACACGTCTATGTATCTTCCAGCCCTCGTTCGAGATGGTAGCATCTGGCATAGTGAAGGGTAGCAAAAAGCCTATCCGCACACGAATCGGATTCACAGACATCGCCGTCCATCCCGAATCATGAACGAAGTTCAACTGGAGGTCGCGAAGGCATACCCGAACGACTCGGGTCGTGGTATCGCCCGACTCGACCCGGACACGCTGTTGCATTTGAAGCTCAGTCCGGGCGACATTATCGAAATTGAAGGTGCAGACACCACCGCCGCGAAGGTCTGGCGGGCTGACCGGCAGGACTGGAACACGGACACCGTCCGCATCGACGGCTTCACCCGGCAAAACGCCGACGTGGGGATCGGCGAGCGGGTGACGATCCGGAAGGCAGAAGCGACGAAAGCCGAGAGTCTCGTCCTCGCGCCGCCGGAAGAGGCCTCGGTTCAGTTCGGTTCCGACGCCGCTGGCATGGTCAAACGCCAGATCCTCAAACGGCCCGTGGTGGGTCGGGACATCGTTCCCGTCATGTCCTCGACGAACCATCCGTTCATGCGCTCGCCCGGCCAGGCGATCCCGCTGATCGCCGTCGAGACCGAACCCGACGATGTCGTCCTCATCACCGAGGATACCGACGTCGAACTCCGCGAAGAACCCATCTCGGGCTTCGAGAAGACCGGTGGTGGGATCACCTACGAGGATATCGGGGGGCTCCAGAGCGAGATCCAGCGCGTGCGCGAGATGGTCGAGTTGCCGATGAAACACCCTCAGATCTTCAAGAAACTGGGGATCGAACCGCCACAGGGCGTCTTGCTCCACGGGCCGCCCGGCACCGGCAAGACCCTGCTGGCGAAAGCCGTCGCCAACGAGACCTCGGCGAGTTTCTTCTCCATCGCCGGCCCCGAGATCATCTCGAAGTACTACGGCGAATCCGAACAGCAACTCCGGGAGATCTTCGAGGACGCGAGCGAGGAGTCACCCGCGATCATCTTCATCGACGAACTCGACTCCATCGCACCCAAACGCGAAGACGTCACGGGCGAGGTCGAACGCCGCGTCGTCGCCCAGTTGCTGACGATGATGGACGGTTTGGAGGCTCGCGGTCAGGTCATCGTCATCGCCGCCACAAATCGGGTCGATTCGGTCGATCCGGCACTGCGTCGTCCCGGTCGCTTCGACCGCGAAATCGAGATCGGTGTCCCCGACGAGGTGGGTCGCGAGGAGATCCTCCAGATCCACACCCGCGGGATGCCCCTCTCCGATGACGTCAACCTCGGCCACCTGGCCGACGAAACCCACGGCTTCGTCGGCGCGGATATAGAGAGCCTGACGAAGGAAGCCGCGATGAAGGCGCTCCGGCGGTACCTCCCCGAGATCGATCTCGACGAGGAGGACATCCCGCCGAGCCTGATCGACCGGATGATCGTCAAGCGCGAGGACTTCCGTGGCGCCCTCAACGAGGTCGAACCCTCGGCGATGCGGGAGGTGCTGGTCGAACTCCCGAAGATCTCGTGGGACGACGTCGGCGGCCTCCACGAGGCCAAAGACCAGGTCCAGGAGTCGGTCGAGTGGCCGCTGAACAACGCCGAACGCTTCGACCGGCTGGGCATCGATCCGCCGGCCGGCGTCTTGCTCTACGGCCCGCCCGGCACCGGGAAGACGCTGATGGCGAAAGCGGTCGCCAACGAGACGAACGCGAACTTCATCTCCGTGCGGGGGCCGCAACTGCTCAGCAAGTGGGTCGGCGAGTCGGAGAAGGCCATCCGCCAGACCTTCCGCAAAGCGCGGCAGGTCTCGCCGACGGTCATCTTCTTCGACGAACTCGACGCGCTCGCACCCGGGCGGGGCGGCGAGGTCGGCTCGAACGTCTCCGAACGCGTCGTCAACCAGCTGCTGACCGAGCTCGACGGGCTCGAGGAGATGGAAGACGTGATGGTCGTCGCAGCGACCAACCGGCCGGACATGATCGACCCCGCACTCCTGCGATCCGGTCGATTCGACCGACTCGTCATGATCGGCGAACCCGACGTCGAGGGTCGCGAGCGAATCCTCGAGATCCACACGCAGGATACGCCCCTGGCCGCCGACGTGACGCTCCGTGAAATCGCCGAGATCACGGACGGCTACGTCGGCAGTGACCTCGAGTCGATCGCTCGCGAGGCGGCGATCGAGGCGCTTCGTGAGGACCACGAGGCGGATATCGTCGAGATGCGCCACTTCCGTCAGGCGATGGAAAACGTTCGTCCGACGATCACCGACGACATCCTGGACTACTACGAGCGGATCGAAGAGGAGTTCCAGGGCGGTTCGGCCGGTCCCGATCCGACGGGACGTCGCGGCAGCCGGATCGGCTTCCAGTAAGCGGCCCTTACCGACTGGACTCCGGTATCATCGCTCGCCGCGCTTCGGTACGTTCCTCCCGGTGTGTGATCGACCAGTAGCGACCGGCCTCCCGAGACCACGACGGCCGAGCAAACTCGAGTGAACTGAATCTGGCGCGGAGAAACGGTCGTGTCCGTCTATATACGGCGACACCGACCCTCGACGGACGACGGTGAGACGATGACCGACTCCTCGAGTACCCGTTCTCGATCCGGCTCGAAGCCGGTTTCGCGTCGAGACGGCGACGCGCCGACAGAGAGCGACGACTCGCAACCATCTACCCGTGGGCGACTCGAGCGGCTCGTTCCACCCCAGGCGGATCGAATTCGAAGAGGCAGTTTCTGGGTGGGGATTATCCTCTCCATGGTGCTCGTCTTGCTGGTCCTGTATGGATTACGTACGTGGCGGTCGGCGAGTCTATTCGTCCTGCTCGTGGCGTGTACTATCGGGGCGTTGTACGTCGGACGATCGCATCGCCGATAACTGCGCACGGTCGACTCGGGTCGTATCGATATCGTCGGTTGGGTAGTGGGTCAATCGTCGGGACTCGAGTGACCACGTCGGTGAGTGAGTTCCGCGCCGATCGCCTCGCGTTTGACGAGGACGAACCCGACGACGATGAGACAGAAGCCGGCCACCGTCGTCGCGTCGACGATCTCGCCGAGGTAGAGCCAGCCGACGAGGGCCGCGAAAATCGGCGCGACGTAGGAAACCATGTTGATCTCGACGGCACCCAGCCGATCGAGTAGGTCGAAGTACAGCAGAAAGCCGAGCGCGCTCGCGACGACCGCGAGATAGCCGAGTGCGCCGATCGCCTCGGGTTGGGCCCACGTTGCTGGTTCGATCGGTTCACCAAGGGCGAGGCTCACGAGGTGCATCAGCGCCGCCCCGCCGAGCATCGACCAGGCTTCCATCGTCTCGATCGGCAGGTCGGCCTCGAGCCGCCGCGTGAGGACGGCCCCGAGAGCGAACGACGCGGCCGCACAGAAGACCAACAGTTTCGCCACGAAATCGGTCGCCAACAGATTCGCGGGGTCGGGCTGAGAGATGACGGCGACGCCGACGAGACCGACGAGGACGCCGAGCACGCCGACGGTCGAGAGCGCGTCCGCGGGCATCAGGGCGCGGGCGAATCCAGTCGTCAACACCGGCGAGAGACTGACGAGGATCGCCGCGGCGGCCGCGGTGGTATGTTGCTGGCCAACGAACAGAAACGCATGATAGGCGGCGATCAACAGCGTCGCGCCCACCGCGACGACCACCCACTCCTCAAGTCCCCGAGGTCGCCAGTGATCGACGGCGTAGAGTGCATACAGGAGCATGAGTATCCCGGCGATATCGTACCGGAGTGCCGCAAAGAGGACTGGTGGAAAGTATTCGAGGCCGGCGCTGATCGCGACGAATGCCGATCCCCAGATGGCCGCCAATGTCAGAAAGAACGCGGCGTTTCGGTACCGACTCACAGCAGTGCTCTCGTCAGGACGGTCCTATATATTTCGTTTCAGGCTGACTGTTGGAGTGGATCGAACGACCGTTCCAGCCACGAGAAGGCAGTCAGTTGTACCGATTCGCTGGTAAACTTGCAGGATGGCCGCGGTTGCGCCGAACCGCGGTACGAGAGAGCGTCTGAGACGGTCTGTTGGAGGTTATTACCGGCGCGACCGCGACCCGTCCTGCAGTCGAACCAGTAAATCGGTACAGCAAACTGGATGCGTCATACGGATTGCTGTAACGATTTACCGGCGCAACCGCCGCCCGGGTCGCGGTTGCGCCGGCAATGACTTACAGTAAACCGTATCAGTGGTGAACGAGCGGTCGATCCGAACGGGGTGTGTCTCACAGCGCCGGTCGCGTGCGCAGTTCCGGAATGGCTTCGGTCTGGCGGAACTGCTCGAGCAGCGGCTTGATATCGTCGAAGCCGTCGACGAGGACGATATCTCCGCTTCGAAGGTCGTAGTCGATAATGTCGTAGTCCGCGAGCCGCGGGAGATGGTTGTGGACGAGCGAGACGTAGACGTGCTGTCTGATCTCGGAATCGACCTCGCCAGCGAGTTCGTCGTGTTTCCACGCGGCAACCTGGCTCACGACATCCTCGAGGGTGGTTTCCTGGTGCTCGCTGAGCTGATACAGGACGTATCGGCGTTCCGGCTCGGCCAGGAGCGAACAGGCGTCGTCCATTCGGGCACCGCTCAATTGGCTCATATACTGAGACATGAACTGTGGGGGCTTACACCTACTGCCAACACAGATTGGTGATAGATATTAGTGATTGTATATCTCACGCTCGATGATACCATCGAGTGAGGTCGAACCCGACGTTACAGCCCTCTCAACGCACGTTTTCGAGAGTTTCGCATTCGTTGTCCGCGTAGAGATGACAGGCGACTGGATGCCCATCCTCGCCAAGATCGGGGCGATCGCGTTCGCAGACGCTCGCGTAGACCTCTCGTAACTGCGTCCCAGCCGCGTCCCAGTCCGTCGACGCCAGTTCCGCGAGCGCGCCGTCGACGAGTTCGGCGTGTCGGGCCGGCAGCTCTCGATCGAGCACTCGCTCGCGCAGCGCGTCGACGAAGGCGTCGACATCGGCCGGTGGAATCGAGCCGTCCGTGAATTCGAATTCCTCGTCGCCGCCGACGGTCTCGAGCGAGATATCCCGTCGTTCGATTCGCTCGCGCAAATTCATGATCGCCCGGTAGTCCTCCTGGTCGATCTCGAGGTCGTCAGGCGGGATGACCATCGGACAGCGGGTCCGAAACCGACAGCCACTCGGCGGATTCCGTGGTGAAGGGACATCGCCGGCGAGCGTCTGTCGATCGCGCTCGCGTTCGTCGGTCGACGCGCGGGGGACACTCGCCAGCAGGGCCTCTGTGTAGGGGTGTTTCGGCGCCTCGAAGATATCCTCGACGGGGCCGATCTCGACGATTTCACCGAGGTACATCACGGCGACTCGATCACAGATATGGCGAATCACCGAGAGGTTGTGACTGATAAGCAGGTAGGTCAGATCGAACTCGTCCTGTAAGTCGGCGAGGAGATTCAACACCTGTGCCTGCACCGAGACGTCGAGTGCGCTCGTCGGCTCGTCTAAGACGAGAAACTCGGGCTCGAGGGCGAGAGCACGAGCGATGCCGATACGCTGGCGCTGGCCGCCGGAGAACTCGTGGGGGTAGCGATCGAGTTGGTCGACGGAGAGTCCGACCCGCTCGAAGAGGTCTCGGACCCGCTGGCGTCGTTCGTCTGTGGGACCGACATCGTGGATGTCGAGTGGCTGCTGAACGATGTCGCCGATAGTCATGCGGGGATCGAGACTCGAGAAGGGGTCCTGGAAGACCACCTGTGCGTCCCGACGAAACTCGGTGAGGTCGCTTCCCTCGAGGTCGTAGACGTTGTCGCCGTCGAATTCGACGCGACCGTCGGTGGGCTCTTGCAGTCGGAGTAGGGTCTCGCCCGCGGTCGACTTCCCGCAACCGGATTCGCCGACGAGACCGAGCGTTTCACCCTCGTGAATGTCGAACGTCAGGCCGTCGACGGCCCGCACCGCGACCGGTTCGTCGCCGAACAGTCGATCGAGCACGGAGTCGTTCTCCCAGAAGTACTTCTCGAGGCCGTCGACGCTGACCAGCGGCTGGCTGGTCGGTGGCGTCTCGGCGCTCACGGCGACTCACCTCCGGGCTCCTCGAGCGGGCGTTGTGGCTCGTCGACGGTCGGGCCCTCGTCCGCGTCTTCGGGATCGACGTGTTTGTCCCCGGCGGGGCGTGTCTCGTCGAAGTAGCCGTCGGGGATCGCTCGGCGCTCGTCGTACTCCTGGGCTGCGAGCACGCAGCGAACGGCGTGGTCGTTCGAGCCCTCCGCGTCGTACTCCGGTGGATGCTCGAGGCAATCCTCCATCGCGTTCGGGCAGCGATCCGCGAAGTGACACCGATCACCCATCTCGTGATCGAGGAGACTGGGGACATTGCCATCGATCGGCTGGAGACGCCCGGCCTCGCCCTCGATGTCCGGAATCGAGCCGAGTAACCCCTCGGTGTAGGGATGGACGTGGTCGTCGAAGACGTCCTCGAGGGTGCCGCGTTCGACGATCTCGCCGGCGTACATCACGCCGACGCGGTCGCACATCCGTGCGATAACGCCGAGGTTGTGCGTAATCAGCAGGATGGTCATCCCCGTCTCCGATTGGAGCTCGTCGAGCAGATCCAGGACCTGTGCCTGAATCGTGACGTCCAGCGCCGTCGTCGGCTCGTCGGCGACGAGCACGTCCGGCTCGCCGGCCAGCGCTTGTGCGATCATCGCCCGCTGGAGCATCCCACCGGAGTACTCGTGGGGATGCTCGTCGGCTCGCTCGACCGGATCGGGAATGCCCACCAGCTCGAGGAGTTCGATCGCCCGCTCGCGACTGGCCTCGGTGACGTACCTTTTCGAGGGGAGAAACGAGGAGAGCACGAACGAACCGAGCGAGTACTCCTCGGATCGGGTCCGAGCGCGGGTCGAGCGCGGATTCGCGCTGGCTCGACGCTGGACCTCGACGGCTTCGGCGATCTGTTCGCCGACCGTGAGGCTGGGGTTGAAGCTGCTCTCGGGATCCTGAAAGATCATGCTGAAGGATGTTCCACGAAGCGATCGTCGCCTCTCCGGCGAGATCCGACGGAGGTCGACGAACGTCCCGTCGACGGCCTCCGGCCGGTCTTCACGGACCGCGTCGGCGAGGTCGGGTTCGTTGTACCAGATCTCGCCGTCCGTGATCTCGCCGGGCGACTCGATCAGGTCGACGATCGAGCGCGCGGTAACGCTCTTCCCGCTGCCGCTCTCGCCGACGATGCCGAACACGTCGCCGCGGTCGATCCGCAGGTCGAAGTTGTCGACGGCGTTTACCTGTCCCTGTTCCGTAAAGAATCGCGTCGAGAGGCCGTTGATGCGGAGTAGTTCCTCTGTCATGGTTATCCGGCGCCACCTCCTTCACCCTCGATGTTCGGATCGAGCGAGTCGCGAAGCCAGTCGCCGAGCAAGTTGATGCTGATCACCGACAGGACAATGCCGATACCCGGAACCGTCGAGACCCACCAGGCAGTCCGCAGATAATCCTGCCCTTGCTGGATCTCGTAACCCCAGGACAGCGTCGTTCCGGAAAACCCGAGATAGGAGAGTGAGCTCTCGAGGAGGATGATCGCGGCGACCTGGATCGTCGCGAGGACGATCACCGGCGTCAGGCTGTTCGGCAGGACGTGTTTGAGTAGTATCTCACGATCGTTCGCACCGAGACTCCGTGCGGCTTTGACGTACTCCTCGTTGCGGATCGACATAGCCTCGCCGCGAGCGACCCTGGCGAACCAGACCCAGGTGACTAACCCGACGACGAGGGTTACCGTCCCGGGTAAGGGTGTCGAGGCGGGCATCCCGTCGGCTACGCCGGCGAATACGAACGGGTCAGGTATCGGTATCGTCAACGATCCCATGACGCCGATCAGCGCCAGCGCTAACACGAGCGAGGGGAACGCAAGCATTATGTCGGCGACGCGCATCATGGCGTCGTCGACCCGGCCGCCGTAGTAGCCCGAGACCAGCCCGAACGGAACGCCGATGAGGACGGCGAGGCCGGTGCCGAAGACGCCGACCATCAGCGACGTCCGAGCACCGAACAGCAGGCGCGAGAAGACGTCCTGCCCGATGTTGTTCGTCCCGAGGTAATGGTCGGCGCTGGGTTCGGCGGTGTAGGTCACGCGCTCGCCGTCTACCCACTGATGGCTGTCGTAGGAGACGCCCATCGGCGGATAGGCGTTCCCGTCGTCGTCGAAGTAGCCCGTCGTGTGGGGGTTGTGGGTCGCCAGTACCGGCGCAAACAGCCCCATGATCAGAATTGCGACGAGCAACACGAGTCCGACTTTCGCAAGCAAACTCTCGCGGAATTCGCGTGAGAGGTTCGACTTGATTCGATCCGAAATCATTCGTCAATCACCCGCGGATTGAGTTTCGCGTAGATCGCGTCGACGGCGATGTTGATGACGACGTAGCTGATGCCGATGAAGATGATGATCCCCTGGATGAGCGGCCAGTCGAGGTTGTTGATCCCGTCGATGAGTCGCAATCCGAGCCCCGGCCAAGAAAAGACCGTCTCGGTAACGACCGCGCCACCGAGCAAGGTCCCGAACTGGAGTCCGAGCACGGTAATAATCGGGATCATCGTGTTACGCAGGACGTGTTTGTACCGGATCAATACGCCCGGGATCCCCTTCGCCTCGGTCGCGGTCACGTAGGGCTTGCCGTACTCGTCTAACATGCCGCTTCTGGTCAACCGCGTTATCAGCGCGGTAAAGTACGTTCCCAGCGTGACCGCTGGCAAGATGATGTGATGGAGCCACGTCAGTAGGTCGCCGACGTAGAACGTCGTCAGAAACGTCCACAGCGCGTCGTGGAACGCGACCGGCCGGCGTCCGGTCGGGAAAATGTCGATCTGGACCGCAAGCAACAGGATCAGCATGATGCCAAGCCAGAAGTTCGGCGTACTAATCCCGACCAGCGAAAACGACGTCGCGCCGTAATCGGCCGGCTCGTTGCGTCTGGTCCCGCTGATAACGCCGAGGGGAATCGCGATGACGAGCGCGATGACCGTCGCGGCGACCGCCAGCTCGAGCGTCGCCGGAACCCGTTCGAGAACCATCGTCGTCACCGGTCGGCTCGACTGGTAGGAGTAGCCGAGATCGCCGACGAGCAGATCCTGCAAATAATCGACGTACTGTACGTATATCGGCTGATCGAGCCCGAGTTCTTCGCGAATTCGATCTCGAGTGGCCTGATCGACTGCCGGATCGACGATGAGGTTGACGGGATCGCCGGGCGTAATCGCCCGGAGACCGAACAGCACGGTCACGACACCCCAGATGACGACGAGTCCCTGCAGCGATCGCTTGAGTAAGAACTTTCCAAAGGACATTAGCGAGCGAGCAACCGTTCGAACGTGGTCATAGCTGAGTCAGTTTCGACGGGCCGATCCACGGCCCGTAGCCGATTCGATCCTAGTTGATATCCCAGAGGTAAATACTCTCGTCGGTTCGTGGCTCCCACTCGAGGTCGTCACGAACGCCGTAGACGCTGTCCTGGGAGTGGAGGAAGACCCAGGGGGCTTCCTCGCGAAGCTCCTCGTTGATGTCCTGGAGCAGCTGTTCGCGTTCGTCTTCGTCTTCGACTTCCTGGCTCTCGAGGATGGCCTCGGAGATGTCCTCGTTGCGAAGCGTCTCGAGTGCCGCCTCCTCGGTGAAAAACGGCGCGAGTCCGTAGTCGGAGTCGCCCGTAATGACGCCCCATCCGATCAGGAAAAAGGGCATGTTTTCGTCGTCGTAGCCGGCACTGTTCGCGTCGGAGATGTCGGGGAACGGCACGATGTCGATGTCGCAGTCGACGTTCTCGAGCTGGTCGATATGGTCGGCTGCGGTCTGGGCGACGTCGGCGTCGTTGAGATACCGGCCTTCCGGCGCGTGAAGGGTAATTTCGGCGCCCGCGTAGCCGCTTTCCTCGACGAGCTCTTCCGCCCGTTCTATGTCCTGAGAGTACGGATCGAGATCGGGATTGAACCCGAAGACGCCCTCGGGAATCGGCTGGGTCATCGGGTCAGCGAAGCCGCCGAGGACGCTGTCGATGATACCCTCGTTGTCGACGGCGTAGTTCATCGCCTGGCGGAACTCTTGGCTGTCGAACGGTTCGACGCCGGATTTCATCACAAGGAAGACGTTCCGAAGGCTCGTCTCGTTGCGAATCTCGACGCCGTCGGCCTCGTCGACGGTCGAGACATCTTCCGGAATGACGTTGTCGACGATGTCGCTCTCGCCCGCCTGGAGGGCGTTTGCGCGACCGCTGGATTCGCCGTCGGCGTTGAACGTGACGCGATCGAAGTCCGGCACCTCGCCCCAGTAGTCGTCGAACGGCTCGAGGACGAGTTGGACGTCGGGTTCGTACTCGACGACTTCGAACGGTCCGGTGCCGTTGAACGCGTCGGCGTCGCTGCCGGCGATCGGCTGGTCCTGTCCCTCGATCCACTCTTGGTTCACTGCGCGCCCGTAGTTGGCGTACTCGTACTCCGCAAGCGACGGCGCGACGTTGTGCTCGAGGCTGACGGTCGTCTCGTCGAGTGCCTCGGCGCCATCGATCGCACCGAGACCGGCGGCCTGGTCGCTTTCGACCCCGAGCTCGGGATCGATCATCCGGTTGAACGTGTAGGCGACATCTTCGGCGGTCAGGTCGTCGCCGTTGTGGAAGACGACATCGTCGCGAATCGTGAGTTCGGCCGTGCCGTCACCCATGTCCTCCCAGTCGTCGACGACGCGGGGCTGGAACTCGAACTCCGGCGTCACGTCGAACAACGGTTCGTAGACGGGATCGAGAACGTTGAAGTACGGCCCGGTGATGTGGTCGTTCGGATCCGGGTTCTCGATGAACTCGCCCTGTGTGATGACGAGTTCGTCTGCGTCATCGACGGCTCCATCGTCGAGACAGCCGGCGATTCCCGTGAGGCTGGCTGCACCAGCGACCCCGGAGAGCTTCAGGACGGTTCGGCGGTCGGCGGTTGTTCTGTCAGCACCCTGCATACTCTTTAAACTCGTTGGGCGGTTATTTATATATGTTGATAATCATTGCTGGTGGATGAACAATATGTACACTAATGTCCACTCTTGGAATACGATCTACAATCTATTACGGTGGTAGTTCGCACGACGTGATTCCTGCCACAAATTTAAGTTCCCTAGCTCGCCTACTGTAGGTATGGCCGCTCACGGCCGGTCCGCACTGCGGGACCTGTTCGACGAGTCGCCCACACCGCATATCGCCCATCCACCGCGGACCCATCATCGTGACTTCTACGTCGCTACCGACGGGTCCTTCCGGAATGGCGGTGGCGGCCTGGGCGCCGTCATCGAAACGCGCGACGGCACGCGCGTCGCCAGACTCGCGACGCCGGATATGCCGCCGGACAACAACGTCGCCGAGTATCGAGCGCTCCATCTCGGTCTCGATGTCCTCGCCGCTCGTGCCCCTCGAGACGCCAGTATCGGCGTCCTCGTCGACCACGATACGCTCGCCAGCAACGTGAACAACACCGTCCTCGCGACGAGCTATCCCGACGGCACGCCCCCCCGCCAGATTTCGATTCCGACAGAAACGCGCTATCATTGGCGCGGCATCCAGGCTCGCCTCAACGGCTTCGGTGAGGTGCGGGCCGCACGCATCGACAGCGACGACAATCCCGCCCACCCGCTTGCGAATGCTCCACGACAGTACGAACACGTCAACCGCGAGCCCGACCGCTGTGTTCTTCCCGAGCCGCCGGAGTCACCGACAGCTGAGTTCCCGCCACCGTCTCGAGCCGACCGCAACGGCGGCGGCCGTGCCTCGGATTGACCGACCGGCGACGGCACGAGCCGAATCGCCGACTCGGTGTCGCGACTAATCGCCACAGTTTTTTCACCCCTCGAGCAACTGCTGATCGATGAGTCTCCGGGTCGCCGTCGCCGCGCCGTTCGTCCAACACGGCACACTGCGTCTCGAAGAGAGCGAGTTCGTCGTTGCGCTCTCACTCGATCGGGACTGGTTCTCGCCCGACCAGACCAAGCGCCTGATCGATGTCGCGACTCGGGAAGGGCTACTCGAGCACGACGATGGCGACCTCGTCGCGACCTTTTCGCCGGCCGACATGACGATCCCGGAGGAGTTCGTCCCCGACGAGGAGCTGCTTCGCGAGCGATCTGCCTTCGAGCGCGTCCTCGAGGCCCTCGTCGCCGACGGCGTCGAAAAACACGAGGCCGTCGGCGCGATCAACAGCCTCCAGCAAGACCTCGGCGTGACGATCGAAGCCGCCGCCGTCGTCTACGCCCGTCGCGAGGGACTCGAAGTGGCAGAACTCGTGGCGGTCGCTCGAGGGGCGATCGCTGACGAGGAGTAGCGGCACACGCCGGCGGAGACACACCCCTCGACTGGGACTTTCGCTGCTATCGCACTTCTCGTCCGTCACACCGTCGGTCGATTTGTTCCGACCACGCACAGCCACACAGCCACGGCGGCCAGTAAAAATATACTACCCATCCATTAAATAGGGGTGATGGCCAGCCCTGCGACAGAATATAAGATTACGGATTCGGATCGGAAATCAGTCGACGGCGACGTGCTGACTGCAGATCTTGGGATCGACTCACGAGAGATCGAGTGGCGAAAGGAGTTTACGGGCTTCGACGACGCTGACGCCGACCGACTCGAGTCGATGGCACCACTGTTCGATCGGATCGCCGACGACCTCGTCGAGGAGTTCTACGATCATCTGCAGTCTCACGCCGAATCGGACGCAATTCTGGCGTCGTCCTCGAAGGGGGTCGAGCAACTCAAGCGATCACAGCGTCGGTATCTCACTGACCTCGGGAGCGGCGAGTACGGGCAGTCGTATTTCGACCAGCGCGCTCGCGTCGGCAAGCTTCACGATATGCTCGATCTGGGGCCGAAATTCTACCTCGGTGCCTATACCATCTACTACGAGGGGATTCTCGGAGCCATCGGTGAGGACGCGCACGGTCGCCTCGAGTCGTCGGCCGTCGACCATCCGTCGACGGACACTGTCGAGGAGCGCCCAGGGGCGGACGACACCACGCAGGATTCGGCTGCTGATCGTGACTCCGTACCCGACGACGAGCCCGTCGTCCCGCTCTCGGCGGCCACTGCCGTCGTCGACGACCTCACCGGCGATCTGCTGTCGGTGATCAAACTCCTCTCGCTCGATCAGCAGACGGTGATGGACACGTATATCGACTCCTATGCCGACGTCGAGGCCGAACTCGAGCGCCGGACCGAGGTCGCCGAAAACGTGACGGACTCGGTGACGGAGCTTCGCGAACAGTCGACGGACGTCGAGGAGCGATCGACCGAAATTCACTCGCTGGCCGGCGAACAATCGACGGCGATGGGCGACGTCGCGAGCGAGGTCTCGAGTCTCTCGGCGACGGTCGAAGAGATCGCGTCGAACGCCGAGACGGTCAGCGAGACCAGCGAGCGCGCCGAGGAGATCGCGGGGGAGACGACGGAGACGGCACAGTCAGCGATCGAGAAGATGGAGCGCGTCGAAGCGGCGGCCACCGACGTGGCCGACGACGTCGAGGAGTTGCGAGAAAGCGTCCAGCGGATCGACGAGGTCGTCGAGGTGATCAACGACATCGCCGATCAGACGAACTTACTCGCGCTCAACGCCTCGATCGAAGCAGCAACTGCCGGCGAGGCTGGCGACGGCTTCGCCGTCGTCGCCGACGAGGTCAAGACGCTCGCCGAAGAGTCCCAGGAGGAAGCGACGACGATCGAGACGATGGTCGAGCAGATTCAGGCGGATACGGAAGACACTGTCGAGAGTCTCGAGATGGCGACCGACGAGATTTCAGACGGCGTCGAGTTCGTCGAGCAGACGGTCGACAACCTCGCGCGGATCGAGGAAACGGTCGGCGAGGCAAGCAGTGGTATCGCAGAAGTCGCGATGGCGACCGACGAACAGGCAGCAAGCACCGAGGAGGTCGCGAGTATGACCGATACGACGATGGAACAGGCCCAAGAAGTCGAACGGGAGATCGCGGCGATAGCCGACGCCAACGAGCAGCTTCGCGAACTGATCGACGAGGTCGACGCCGAAGTTCGTCGTCTCACCGAGTGATACGGTTTCCTGTCCGTCAGTTTCGGCGCACCTGCCGCCCGGGGGTCGCGGTTGCGCCGGTACATCGGTACAGTCATCTGTATGAGGCCGCCTGCGGTAGCCCACTGGGCTGCCCGACTCCATTGTAGACCAGTACGTAAAGAGATATATACGTCCACAACAGAATGAACTGTAGGTACGACGACGGATCGGCCGCCGTCCCCGTCGTTCGGTTTCCCATCCAACACAGACGCCATGACCGAAGACATCGTCGCGGACTTCACTGGTCGATTTTTCCTCAACAGTGGCGATGGTGCCGGCGGGACACCGACGAACGGTCGCATCATCTTGACGAAACGTCGATTAGTCCTCGCGACCAGCGACGACAAGACGACGATTCCTCTCTCGAACGTGATCGACATCAACGTCGGTTCCGTCCCGAATCACGTCAAACAGTTCTTCGACGATACCGTAACGGTCGGCTACGACAGTCCGACCGGCGTCGAAAGTGCGGTCATCGAGAGCGAAAGCGAGACGTTAGAGACGTTCGTCGCAATCCTGTTTCGATGCCTGTTGAACGGCCGCTCCGTCGCGGTCAAACACCCTGCACGGGTCGGCGGTCGAGTCAAAGAGACCTCCGCAGCCACCGGCACGCTCCAGATCAAACGGCGATCGATCGAAATTTCGACCGAGACGGGCCCAGTGAGTATCGATATCGAGAGCGTCATGAACATCGACCGCGCGAACAAACTCGGGAAACGTGACGACCGGATCACGCTCGTCGTCAAATCGATCGATGACGCCGGACTCACGAAGACATCACTGATCGCCCCCTCGAAGAGCCAGTACGTGAACCTGCTGGCGCGGTTCCTCCGCCTCGAGTTCGACGAGCTGCGTGAGGAAGTCGAGGATATCGAGCTGACAAATCCCGAAAAACGCGTCCTCGTCGGCATCCACGCGACCGGTGGCGACATCGATTTCACCAACATGCTCGATGGCGACCCCGCCTACGTGACGAACGTGTTGAACTCGGTCAAAAACAAAGATCTCATCGTCGAGAACGGCAGCGGAATTTCGCTCACACCCAAGGGACGGATCATCGTCGGCCAACGGATCGAAGATGTCAATGCGTGATCTATCTCGTTCCCGATATATAAATTCCATCGGCAGGGATAGCTAATTATCCTCGCACTGAGCGTTCGCCGCCGAGGTCGACGTGGCAAGTCGTTTCGGCTGTCATTTTTTTGGTCAACATCATTAAGTCATCCGGGTGTATTCACCCCCCTATGGACGTGCTGATTACAGACGATTCTGGGTTCATGCGGGATCTCCTTCGAGAAATTCTCGAGGAAGACCACACTATCGTCGGTGAGGCCGAAAACGGCGTCGAAGCCGTCGAACTGTATCAAGAGGAACAGCCGGATATCGTGTTTATGGATATCGTCATGCCGATCAAAGACGGCATCGAAGCGACCGACGAGATCACCGATATGGACGGGAGTGCGAAGGTCGTGATGTGTACGAGCGTCGAGCAGGCCGAGCAGATGAAAGACTCGATCAAAGCGGGTGCGGAAGGATACATCACAAAGCCGTTCCAGAAAGAGAGCGTGCTCGAGGAACTCAACAGCATCGCCGCCGAGTAGATCGTTTCCATGGAAATCGACATCCGCGAGCTCGAGACCTACCAGGAACTCGCACACGACGGCGCACAATCGGCCGCCCAGTCGCTGGCACAGTTGACCGGTATCGAAACCCGCGTTCAGGTAACCGACGTCTCACTCATGTCCCCACAGAGTCTGAGCTACGAGTTCATCGGCGACGAGTTCGCCGGCGTCAACATCGACTTGAGCGGGGAGATGGCCGGCGAAGTCGTCCTCGCGTTCGACGAGCAGGGTCGGCGCGCGATCACGGAGACGCTCGTTCCCGCCGACGATCCGGAGAAGAAAAAGAGCTCTATCGAGGAGGTGGGCAACATCATGACCAGCGGCTTCGTCGACGGCTGGGCCAACTACCTCGAGGCCAAGATCAAGAGCTCGCCGCCGACGTACATCCAGGGCACCGGTCCAGACATCCTCCCGACATCGGCCAGCGAGGGCGATACGCATCTGTTCGTCTTCCGCAGTCGCGTCGAGGCCTCGAAAGACGCCGTCAACGAACCCATCGATTTCCGCATTCTGCTCGTGCCCGACGCCGACTCACTCGAGCGATCGCTCGAGCCCCAGACGGAGAACATCATCTCGCTCGAAAAGCTCGAGGTGTTCAACGAGATGACGATGGAAGGCGCGGAGAAGGCGGCGACGAACATCACCTCGATGACGGGCATCGAGACGACGGTCAACGTCAGCCGATTGAGTCTGATCCCGATCGCCGACATTCCGACCGAGGTCGGCAACAAGCGATACGTCGGCACCGTCATGGAGTTCGAGGGGAAACTCGGGGGGTATCTCGTCATCCTCTTCGACCAGCCCTCCGGCCGCGCCGTCGTCGATTCGCTCGTGCCGATGGAGACCGACGAACAGTGGGGATCGACCGAACAGGGTGCCTTACAGGAACTGGGCAACATCATGACTAGCGGCTTCGTCGACGGCTGGGCGAACGTGTTGAACGCCGAAATCAAACACTCGCCGCCCGAGTTCGTCGCCGATACGGGCGCCTCCATCCTGCGCCCGATCACCACCGAAATCGCCAAATCGGACGATCACGCGTTCATGCTCGACTCGAATATCCAGACCGACAGCGATCAGGTCTTTACCTGCCAGATGCTCGCGCTTCCCCACCGGGACGAACTCGAGCAGGCCCTCGACGACCTGTTGCTAGAAAACGCACAGAACACCACCGTCGATCCCGACGATCTCTTCTAACCTACTCGTTCTCTCGCGGTCGTTTCGGTGATCTACAAACGGCGACACACGGTACCGGCTGGGCTCGAGTCGATACACCACCATCAGTGTCGAAACAAGACCAGATCGTCGTCCCGCCTGAGGAGACAGAACGGCGACCCGGCGTTCGATGGAACACTGTACTGGCGCGGTTCGACGAGCATGAGCCGTTCGAACTCGCGTGAACACGCCGGACAGGTCAACCCGTCGCGGTTCTCGAAGACGGCCGTCTCGCCGCTATCCTGCAGTTGTTTGAGTTGATGACGGTGGTCGTGTACGTCGAAGTCGGCGTCCATACGGCACCGCTCGAACGCGAGCGTGCTCAACGTTGTGGGCGATCCCGCGTGAGCGCCCGCGAGGGAACGCCTCGTCAGTTGCGCTGATAGATTCGGTGTTTGTTGTCGACGGCGTCGAACGTCGATTTCAGCGCCGGCGGAATCGTCTCGCTCTTGCCGATGACGAGGTAGCCGCCGTCTCGCAGCGAGCGGGCGATCGTCTCGAGCATCGCTCGCTTGGCCTCGCTTTCGATGTAGATAAACAGGTTGCGACAGGTGACGAGGTCGAAGCCGGATTTCGACGCGCCGTTGATGAGGTCGTGGCGCTCGAACGTGACCGGTTTCTTGATTCGATCTCGAACCCGGTAGGTGCCGGCCTCGCCGTCGTAGTCGACATACTGGTCGTAGTTCCGGAGATGACCCAGTTCGTCCCCGATATCGGTCGTCCGTGACTCCTCGTAGACCCCTTCACGTGCGGTCTCGAGGGCGGGGTCGCTAATATCGGTTGCCAGAATCCGAACCGAATCGGCGTCGATCCGGCGGTCGTCGTGAATCAACATCGACAGCGAGTACGGTTCGCGACCGTCGGCACAGGCCGCAGACCAGACGTCGACGCGCCGTTCTTGGTTCGACAGTGTCGCTAGCACGTCGCGAATGCCGTCCCAGACCTCCGGATTGCGAAAGAATCCGGTAACGTTGATGCTTAACGAATCGAGCAGCGCCTCCTGTTCGTCGGCGTCGGCACGGACGAACTCGAGGTACTCGGCGTAGGACTCACACGATGTCCGGCGCATGCGCGCGGTGATGCGTCGGTCGAGATAACTCTCGTTGTAGTGGCTGGTTGCAAACCCCAACTCCGATTCCATGTACTCGAGCAACGTGGAAAACGCGTCCTCGGTTACCACGAACAGGTCACTCTATCCGAGAGTCGGGTGTCCAGCGGATAAGTGTGCTGATCGGGAATATCACTGTGAGTGGATACATAGCGTGGGACGCTGTAGCGGTGTGATCCGGCGCTCGATCGCCAGTCCGATCGGCCGAAGACCTCCCGACTGCGGTGGCGTTTGGGGGAAAACCGGGCGTTTAGAACGGGAACAGCGAGTCGGCCTCGAGGTCGCGTTCGATCAGTTCGATCTCGTGGCCGTCCTGGTCTTTCGTAAAGGCGTACATGTCGTCGTTGCTCTCGGGGTCGCGGTAGTCGGGCGCCTCCCGTTCGACGAGGGTCTCCCAGTCGTCGCCGAGGTCGTCGACCCGGACACAGAGGTGACCCCAGGCGTCGCCGAACTCGTAGGAGCGGCCGTCGTAATTGTAGGTGAGTTCGACGGACATCGCTTCGGGCGCGGCGTCGCGGGGTTCGACGAAGTAGTTCGCGAACGTATCGGATTCCCAGCGGCCGACCTCGTCGTACTCGAACTTGCGGGTCCAGTAACCGAGTGCCTCGTCGGCGTCTTCGACACGGATCATGGTGTGATCGAGCGACCACAGCGCACCCTCGTCGGGGTCACGTTGGACGATCTCGATCTCGTGGCCGTCGGGATCTTTCACGAAGGCGTACCGCCCGCCGCAGGATTTGGGGTCTCGATAGTCCTCGACGCCTTCGTCCATCAGTTGCTGATAGTAATCCTCGAGTTCGCCCTCCGGAACGCGTACCGCGATATGTCCCCAGGCGTCGCCGACCTCGACATCCTCGCCCTCGTTGTGGGTGATCTCGAGCATCGCACTGTCCTCGTGCATCTCCTCGGGACCGAGATAGACGATGGTGAAGCCGTCGCCCTCGTGGCGGTCTTTTTCCTCGTATCCGAGGTGGGTCTGGTACCACTCGAGGGACGCCTCGAGGTCGGCGACGCGAATCATCGTGTGATCGAGCGTTCCGTTCATACGTGAGAGGACGGGAGCGCCGGCCAAAAACGTGGCGAAGGCGTGTTTCGCGGGCGCGGACTCTCGTTGGCGAACAGTCGCGACCTACCGCCGCAGAATCAGTTTGAGCACGTCTTCGTCCTCGAGGACGTGCTCGGTGCCGACCTGCTGTTCGTCGTGGGTCGCGCTCGGGCCGCTGACGCGGGCGAAGCGGAATCGCTCTTCCATCTCGCCGCCGAGTTTCTCGATGGCTTCGCCGATGGTCGTTCCTTTCTCGACGACGAGGGGTTCCTCCCAGTCGACGCCGCGGCCGGGTTTGTCCATGTAGACACGGATGAGCCCGAGGTTGTCCCAGATACGGTCTTTGAGGGCGTCGAGCCCGCGTTCGACTTCGGCGCTGATGAACGTGACCTCCTCGGGGTCGAGCCCGCGCTCGCGCAGTTGCTCGTCGACCGTCTCCTTGTAGTCGGGCTCGATCAGATCGACCTTGTTGACGCAGGTGATCGAGGGGATGTACTCCCGATTCTCCATGAGTCCGTCGACGAGTCGATCGATGCTGACGTTCTCCTGGAGGTTGAGGTCGGCGTTGACGTAGCCGTGTTCGCGCAGGACGTCCGAAATCGTCTCCTCGTCTAAGTCCTGCTCGGTGCTCGAGGTGATCTTGATGCCGTCTTTGATCTTCGGGCGGACCGTCACTCGCGGGGGCTCCTGATCGACGCGAATGTTGATGTCGTACAGTTCTTCCTGGAGCCGATCGTACTGCTCGATCTCGAACACCGAGAGGACGTAGACGATGAGATCGGCGTTGCGGACGACCGCCAGCACTTGCTGCCCGTCGCCACGGCCCGACGCCGCGCCTTCGATCAGGCCGGGGACGTCGAGCATCTGGATGTTCGCGCCGCGGTGCTCGAGCATCCCGGGGTTGACATCGAGCGTCGTAAACTCGTAGGAGCCCGTCTCGCTTTCGGCGTTGGTCAGCGAGTTCAACAGCGAGGACTTGCCGACGCTCGGGAACCCGACCAGGGCGACGGTCGCGTCACCGTGTTTCTCGACGGAGTAGCCGGTGCCCCCGCCCGCGGAGCTTTGATTCTGGAGTTTCTCCTTTTTCTCCGCGAGCTTCGACTTCAATCGGCCGATGTGGGCCTCCGTCGACTTGTTGTAGGGCGTATTGGCGATCTCTTCTTCGATTGCCTCGATCTCCTCCTCGAGCCCCATTTGTCTATACCCAGCCGGTCGTCCCGAAAAACCCTTTCCATGCGTCGCCAGACGGCGTGTGATAGATCCTCGTGGGTGTCTCGGCTTCGAAGCGCTTATACTCGAGAGTTGGATAGAATCGGGTAGACTCGCTGGATCGCGGGCACCAGTGGGCACCTGTTCGGCGACGACGCCACCACAGGACGGGATGTGATCCCACGATCGGGATTGAACCAGGAAACGCCCGCGGTGATACGATGGCAAAGAGCTTCTACTCACACATCAAAGACGCATGGAAAGACCCCGACGAAGGGAAGCTCGGGGAGCTGCAGTGGCAGCGCAAACAGGAGTGGCGCGACCAGGGCGCAATCGAGCGTATCGACCGACCGACACGCCTGGACAAGGCCCGCGAACTCGGCTACAAGGCCAAACAGGGTATTATCGTGACTCGCGTCTCGGTCCGCAAAGGAACCGCACGCAAGGAACGATTCACGGCCGGTCGTCGGTCCAAGCGCCAGGGTGTCAACCGCATCGGGCGGCGCAAGAACATCCAGCGCATCGGCGAGGAGCGCGTCTCCCGGAAGTACCCGAACCTGCGTGTGCTCAACAGCTACTGGGTCGGTGAAGACGGCTCGCAGAAGTGGTTCGAAGTGATTCTGGTAGATCCAAACCACCCCGCAATCCAGAACGACGACGATCTGAACTGGATCTGTGACGACGCCCACACGAACCGCGCGTTCCGCGGGCTCACCAACGCTGGCAAGGACAACCGTGGTCTCAACAACCGCGGCAAGGGCGCCGAGAAGGTCCGACCGTCCAACACCGGCGGCCAGGGCCGCGCGAAGTAACTCGTTCGTACCGGCGCGAGACGGCCACCTCGATTTTCGTGAGGATTTAACTCACAGACTGCCGTAGCCGTGGGTATGACAGACCACGTGCTCGTCCCTGTCGACGATTCGATCCAATCGACCGACGCACTCGAGTTCGCCTGCACGGAGTATCCCGACGCGACGATCACCGCGATTCACGCCATCGACCCTGGCGACGTCTACGCGGCGACGGGCGTCGAAGGTGGTGCGATGGCGAACTACGAACAGATTCGGGACCAACACGAGCAACAGGCCGAGACGGTCCTCGAAGCCGCACGCGAACAGGCGACGGAACTGGGACGTGAGATCGAGACCGAGCAGGTCGTCGGTGGTGTCTCTCGATCGATCGTCGACTACGCGACGGAACACGATGTCGACCACATCGCGATCGGCAGTCACGGCCGGACCGGGGCGTCCCGGATTCTGCTTGGCAGCGTTGCCGAGACGGTCGCCCGGCGCTCACCGGTCCCGGTGACGATCGTCAGATAGCGCCTCGCACGGGATAGTGAAACTGGTCGTGATTTTTGCTCCTGTCTCGAGACGGCGGGACGGCATCGGCAACTCCGATACTGGTAAAAGTCGCGCCCGAGTTTTTCCCCTAATGAGTGATGCAGGCGACGCCGACGTGCCGGAGCCGCCCGAGCCGCCGGAGACGGGTCGGGGCTCGGTTCACGTCCTCGGGACCGCCCACGTCTCGCAGGCCAGCGTCGACGAGGTTCACGAGACCGTCGACGAGGAACAACCCGACGTCGTAGCGGTCGAACTCGACGAGGGTCGATTCCGGCAGATGCAAGGAGGAACTCCCGACGATATCGAAGCGAACGATCTCCTCTCCGGCAACACCGTCTTTCAGTTTCTGGCCTACTGGATGCTGTCCTACGTCCAGTCCCGACTTGGCGACCAGTTCGACATCGAACCCGGCGCCGACATGCGCGCGGCGATCGACGCGGCCGAACGAAACGGCAGCGGCGTCGCGTTAGTCGACCGCGATATCCAGGTGACGATCCAGCGATTCTGGCGCCGATTATCGTTTCTCGAGAAACTGAAGATGGTCGGCGGTCTCGCCCTCGGCGCGACCGACCCGCGAACGATCGGGATCGGCGTCGGTGTCGGCATCGGCGCAATCGTCGGAATCATCGCCTCGGTCTTTCTGGCGCCGTTGCTCGGGTTCGGTGACGTGACACTGCTCGGCATGACCGATCCCGGAATCCATCAGTACGTGGGTGCGGTCGGGCTGGGGGCGCTCGTCGGCGTCTTCGTCGGTCTCCTCGCCCTGCCGTCGTTCGATACGCCGAGTCAGTACACCGGCGGCCTGCTCGATGGCTTCTCGTTACGAATTCTCGGCGGTCTCGTCATCGGTATCGGGGGCTGTCTCGCGCTCGTCGCCACGGAAACGTTCGTCGGACCCGTCTCCGCGGGCAGGTTCGAAAGCGCCGGCATCTACGCGATACGAACGGGCACCGGACTCGTCGCCGGCGTCGGACTCGGTGCGCTACTGGGTGCCGTCCTCGCAGCCGTCCTCGGCACCGCCGGCGCCGACGTCGAGGAGATCGACGAAATCGACATCGAGGAGATGACCGACGGTGACGTCGTCGCCGCCATGATGGAAGAGTTCCGTCGCTTCAGTCCCCGCGGGGCCAACGCCCTGATCGACGAACGCGACGCCTACATCGCCCACAACCTCCACCAGCTTCGCGAACAGGGCTACGACGTGTTGGCCGTCGTCGGCGCGGGACACAAGGCCGGCATCGAACGACACCTCGAGAACCCGTCCGGATTGCCGCCGATGGAGTCACTGACGGGCGCAGCCACGGGGCGGCGCTTTTCGCCGGTGAAGATCTTCGGTTATCTGATCATGGTCGGCGTGGTCGCCTTTTTCTTCCTGCTCGTCATGGCGGGCGTCCAGAACACCTTCCTGCTCCAGCTGTTTGCGGCCTGGTTCCTGTTCAACGGCGTGTTCGCGTTTACACTCGCTCGACTGGCCGGCGCCCACTGGAGCAGTGCCGGCGTCGGCGGTGCCGTGGCTTGGCTGACTAGCATCAACCCCATGCTCGCGCCCGGCTGGTTCGCCGGCTACGTCGAACTCAAACACCGTCCGGTCAACGTCGGCGATATCGCCACGTTGAACGAGATCATCGGCGACACCGACCGCCCGATCGACGACGCGCTCGCGGAGATGTTCGACGTGCCACTGTTCCGGCTCATCATGATCGTCGCGCTGACGAACATCGGGAGCATGCTCGCGTCGTTCCTGTTTTTCATCGTCGTCGTCCCGTGGATGGGCACCGAGATCGGCGGGGTCGACGCACTGATGGGCGAACTCTGGGCCGGCGCCGAAAACAGCCTCGAGCTGATTCGGGGTGTGCTCACGTGAGCACCCGCGCCCGTCGCCAGCCCGAGCCCGAGCTCTCCTTTAGCGACAAGGAGCTGTTCGATCTCGCGCTGGCCTGGGTCGTGTTGAGCGTCGCGTTCGCGTTGTTGCTCGCGCCGATCCACCGCGGGGCCGACGTGACGATCGGCTTTTTCGTCACGATGATCGGGCTGAGTTTCGTCACCGTTGGCGTTGCCTTCCTCTTACACGAACTCGCACACAAGGTCGTCGCGATCGAATACGGCCAGATCGCCGAATTTCGGGCGGACTACCAGATGCTGTTTCTGGCGATCATGAGTGCCCTGATCGGCTTTCTCTTTGCGGCCCCGGGTGCGGTCTACCACCGGGGTCGGATCACGGTCCGTGAGAACGGTCATATCGCGCTCGCGGGCCCGGTGACTAACCACCTGCTCGCACTGCTTTTCTTCCCGTTGATGCTTTTCGGCGGCTACCTCGGCATGATCGGCCACATGGGCGTACTCATCAACCTCTTCCTGGCCGCGTTCAACATGATTCCATTCGGCCCGCTCGACGGCAAGACCGTCCTCGAGTGGAACAAAGCGATCTTCGCGGCGGTCTTCGGGTTCAGCGTCGTCGCCCTGGTCGCGTTCTTCCTCGTCTTTGGCTTCTTTTGGTAGCCACTCGAGTGGACTCGTTTCGATACCGATTTCCACTCGGGACCGGTGACCTTTTGCTCGCCCCACGCGGTCGTTCCCACATGACCGACTCAGCGGACGACGAGCGTGAGTCCGAGGGGCTCACCTACGCCGACACCGGCGTCGACATCGCAGCCAGCGAGGACGCGACCGCCGCCTTACTCGAGGCCTTCGGCAGCGACCTCCGAACCGAGTACGCCGGCCTGATCGACATCGGCGACCGCTACCTCGCGTTGGCGACCGACGGCGTCGGCACCAAACTGCTCGTCGCGGAAGCTATCGAGGATTTCTCGACGATCGGTATCGACTGCATCGCGATGAACGTCAACGACCTCGTCGCGGCGGGCGTCGAACCCGTCGCGTTCGTCGACTACCTCGCGATCGACGAGCCAGACGACGATCTGACCAACCAGATCGGCGAGGGGCTCGCGGTGGGCCTCGAGCAGGCCGATCTGGCCATGCTCGGCGGCGAGACGGCGGTGATGCCCGAGGTCGTGAAAGGGTTCGACCTCGCGGGCACCTGCGTCGGCCTCGCGGCGAAAGGCGACGTGCTCGATGGCGAAGCCCAGATCGGCGACGCGCTCGTCGGGTTTCCCTCCAGTGGGATCCACTCAAACGGTCTCACACTCGCTCGCGAGGCCGTGACCCGCGAGCACGACTACACCGACCCGTTCCCACACGCTGACGACGACCGCTCGATCGGCGAGGAACTGCTTCGACCGACCCGGATCTACACGGACTTGCTCGAGCCGATGGGTGAGTTCGGTGTTCACGCTGCGGCTCACGTCACCGGCGGCGGCTGGACGAACCTGCTGCGGATGGGCGAGAACAAGTACGTGATCGACGAGCCACTGCCGGCTCAGCCGATCTTCGAGTTCGTCCAGGCGGAGGGTAACGTGAGCGACGAGGAGATGCACCGCACCTTCAACATGGGTACCGGTTTCGTCGTCGCGCTCCCCGAGGACCGGGCCACAGACATCGTTGCCGACACGGACGGACGAATTATCGGTCGCGTCGAAGCGGGCGACTCGGTCGAGATTCGTGGACTTTCGCTCTCCTAGAGCAGCGAACGTCTGTCAGGGACCGAACGCTTATCGCGGATCGAGCGCATCACGCAACCAGTCGCCGACGACCGACAACGCGACCACGGTCCCGGCGAGTGCGACCATCGGCATCGTCGATACCCACCAGCTATTCTGAAACCGGACGTTCGTGCCGCCCTCGACGAGCCCTCGAGCGATCGTGTGCCCCCACGAGGCGACATTCGGATCGGAGAGATACATGAACGCGAGTGCGGCTTCGACGAGCAACAGCCAGGCGATCAGCTGGGTCGTCCCGACGACGGCCACGCTGGCCGCGTTTGGAAGCAGGTGCCACCGCAGAATCTGTGCCGTCGTACAACCGCAATTTCTGGCCGCTTCGACGAACTGTCGCTCGCGTAGCTGGCGAACCTCTGCCCTGACGAGCCGTGCGACGCGCCCCCAGCCGAGCAGGCCGAAGACGACCACGAGCAGGAACAGGCTGTACTCGAAGACGTAGCCAAGCACGATGTAGAAGAGAAAGACGGGAACCGTCTCCTGGACGTCAACGTAGCCCATCAGCGCCGAGTCGATGGCTCCGCCCGCGTAGCCCGCGACCGTCCCGACGACGAGCGCCGTCGGAACGATCACCATTGCGACGACGAACGCGACCCGCAGGCTGACGCCGGCACCCTCGAGCAGCAGCGCTACGAGATTCTGTCCGTGGCCGTCGGCCCCGAGTGGCGCCTCGAGGGTACCCGGCGGCTGCAGCGAGTCCGTGACGAACGGACCGTAGTGTTCGACGAGTGCGGCGCCGACCGTGCCTGCGAGTCCGAACGCGACGAGATAACAGCAACTCGCGAGCGCGAGCGGATCCGCACGAAGCGAGCGCCAGAGTCGCCGTCGGAGCATCGCGTCGGTCACGACCGGTATAACGACGAACCACGTGAACGCGGCTACAGCGAGCAGGAATAGCCAGTCGACGCGCGAGGGCGTCCACTCGAGCACGAGCGGCTCCTCGACTCCGCGGACGACGCGGTGGGCCAGAAACCCGAGTGCGAGTACCGACGCCGAGAGGAGGAAGCCGAGGGTCTTCCCGGAGACGAATTCACACAACCGACGGTCACCAGCGCCGCGCGAATCCGCGTCGCCGATCTTCACGGAGTCGGTTGGTGGTCGAGATGCCATCGTCGGCGCCCCACGAACGTTCCAACACCAGTACATAAACGTCAATAGTTCTTTGGTCGGTGCAGAGCGCATCTTCCGCCCTCCAAACCTGACAAAATTTTAAACGGATAGGGGCGGTAGTTCGAAATCGTGTCTCCATCGGTCGCGTCGATCGCGGTCTCGAGCGCTCGTGACTCTGTCGCGAACCGGCGGTTCCAAGCGACGAGGTGAGACAGTGGCGTCCTGGTGGGCCGTTGTTCGGCGGACGGCGTTCGCGTTGCTTGCACTCTGGCTGGTCGTCACGGGAGCGTTCGTCCTTCTGGCTACGACGGACGACCCGAACGAGGCGCTCGTCCGACAGGCTGCCGCCATGGAGGTCGCGGACGGGACGATGGACGAAGACGAAGTCGAGGTCCACGTCGAGCAAGCCGTCGAGGCGTACCGCGAGCAACGGGGGTACGATCTCCCACTGCACGAGCGCTACTTCGAGTGGCTCTCGGGGATCGCGACGTTCCAATGGGGACTGTCCGAGTCGACGGGCCAGCCGGTGACGGACGTGCTCGGCGAACGCCTCGCCGTCACGGCGACGTACGTGTTCCCGGGGCTGGCACTCGCGCTGGTCGGCGGCGTCGCACTTGGCACCTACGGCGCGCTCGGGCGGAACCAACTCCTCTCGCGGCTCAGCATCATCGCCACGTATACGATCTACGGCGTGCCGAACTTCTGGATCGCGGCGGTCGCACTGGCGATCGTGCCGCTCCAGTTCGGCATCGTCCTGACGGGGTACGACCTCGAGCGAAGCCTCGTCTCCTCGTACAACCTCCAACGCGTTGCGCTCCCGGCACTGATTCTCGGAACAGGATTGATCGCAGGACAGGCCCAACACGTCCGGGCCGAACTGCTCGAGCGCGAATCACGGCCCTACGTTCGGACGGCACGCGCAGGTGGGCTGAGCGAGTGGCGCGTGAGCTACCACGTCCTCAGGGTCGCAGCCGTCCCCTTGCTGTCGCTGACCCTTTCGAAGCTCTTCGGCGTCCTCCTGGTGAACGTCTTCGTACTCGAGTACGTTTTCGAACTTCCCGGGTTTGGACTGGTGACCTACAACGCGATCCTCAGACGCGACCTGCCGCTGGTGATGGGGGCGACGCTGATCATCGCCATCGTCGGGATTGTCGCCACGTACGTACAGGACCTCGCTGCCGGCGCGCTCGATCCGCGCGTCGATCTCGAATGAACCGATCCAGCTTTCGTCTCAGACGGACGTCGTACCTCGAGCGCCGGGTTATCGATCGGCCTTCCTCCCGTCGGTCCGTTTCGACTCTTCGGCTTCGCCGGTCGCCGCGCGGATCGCGTCGTACTCCTCGTCGCTGTAGGCGATGACGCGGACTTCCTCGAGCGCTTCGGGCTCGTAGGCATCGATCTCCTCGCCGATGATCTCCCCGCCTTCGGTGAGGTCGAAGCCCGCCACGCCACAGCCGAGTGCCGGGATGACGAGCGATCGACAGCCGAGTTCGTCGGCGCACTCGAGGCTGTTACGCGTCGCGTCGCGGATACTTTCGGCGGTCGCTTCCCCGTCGCCATAATGGGGCATCGCGGCCGCGTGGATGACGTACTCGGCCTCGAGGTCGTAGGCGTCGGTCACCGCCACCGCGCCGAGATCGATCGGTCCCTCGTCCATGGCTTCCTCGTTTATTTGTTGACCCGCGCCCCGCCGGAGCGCGCCGGCGACGCCCGATCCCATCCGGAGGCTCGTCCCGGCGGCGTTGACGAGCGCGTCGGCTGACTGTACGGCGATGTCTCCCTGAATCACGTCGAAATCCATGTTCGGCCCTACGGTCGCGAGGAGTTTGAACGTCGGGTATGGTCGCCTCGCGTTCCGATCACACTCGAGCGAGTCTCCTCGATATCGGTCCCATGCTCTTAGGCAAACCAAAACCCTTTTGGATTTAGGGTCGCCTAACTTCGCGTGATGGAAGCACCCGCCCGCAGGCAGGACGAAAACACCGCCGAGGCTCCGCCAGAGCCGGCGGCAATCGTGAGCAGCCACGAACCCCGTCCCGGTAAACTCGTTTTTACCGAACGAAACAACACCGACGGCTGGATCGCGACTGATCTGACTGTCGACCTCGAGCCGTAATCTCGCTCTCGGTATCGGCTGGCCCCGATCGATCGTGCGTTCGCGACACAGGGGCGCACGGACCTTTTACGGAGAGTCAAGGAGAAAGCCTCGCCCTTTCAGGGCGGGGATGAATCCGACACTACCATTCACAAACCACGTTCGATGGCACGGCTGGATATTCCACGCGGTGCAATCCATACCTTCAAGTAATTTTACCAACATAGATTACGTATGGCGAAACAGGTCGTCACACGCACCTACACTGCTTCCATCAGGAACCAGTCACGGGTGTCCAACGACCTTGATTCGCTCGGGTTCGCCGCCTCGAAACTCTGGAACGTCGGCCGGTGGGCAATCAGTCATGTCTGGGATGAAATTGGCTACATTCCAGAACACGACGAACTCACCGCGTACCTCAAGAGCCACGAACGCTACGATGACCTGCATTCTCAGTCAAGTTCGTTCGAGACGGCGAAGCCGTCTCGTGATGCCAATGAGCTTCGCTCATTGAGCACAGCGAGTCCTACAAGAACTCGCTGAAGCGTTCAACGGCTGGTACGGCAAACGACGCAACGGAGACACGCGAGCGAACCCGCCCGGTTACCGCAAACACGGCGACGAACACCCGCGTTCCACAGTCACGTTCAAAGCCGCTGGCTTCAAACTCGACACCCAGTACAACCGGGTTCGACTCTCAAAAGGCTCGAACCTCAAAGAGTACTGGTCGGACTTCATCCTCTGTGAGTACCAGACCCGACCCGACGTTGATCTCTCCACCGTGGAAACCGTCCAACAGGTGCGGGCGGTCTGGACGGGTGACGAGTGGGAACTGCACTTCGTGTGTAACGTCGAGATCGAAGTGGCCGACACACCGGGTGAGAAGACCGTTGGTGTCGATCTCGGTATCAACAACTTTGCAGCACTCGCCTACGAGGACGGCCACAGCGAGTTGTACCCGCTTAACTGCCTGAAGCAAGATGACTACTACTTCAGCAAGCGGATTGCTCGGTGCGACGACTCCGACTCTGAGCAGGCCACCCGGCTGAACCAGAAAAAGTCTCGGCGGCGAACCCACTATTTCCATACACTCTCGAAACACATCGTTCAACGATGTGTCGAGGAATGTGTTGAGACGATTGTGGTGGGCGACCTATCCGGTATCCGCGAAGATGAGGATGGTGAGGTGAAAGACTGGGGTAAACACGGCAATCTCGACCTCCACTCGTGGGCGTTCGACCGATTCACCGATCTCCTCGAGTATAAAGCTGAGATGGAAGGTATCACGGTTGAAGCAGTGTCCGAGCAGGATACGTCGAAATCGTGTTCGTGTTGTGGCCGTAAACGTGACGCGAACCGTGTTGAACGTGGCTTGTACGTCTGCGATGAGTGCGGGACGGTAGCGAACGCTGATGTGAACGGTGCTGAGAATATACGGCAAAAAGTATCTCCGAGTCTCGCCTGTGATGGGGGAGATAGGAGTAACGGCTGGTTGGCACAGCCATCGACGTTCCTGTTTGACAAGGAAACTGGTGCGTTCGCACCTCAAGAACAGATCACGTCGTAAACCATAATATCCCAACGCGGTCGGGAATCTTCGCCCTTCAGGGCGGAGAGGATGTCAAGACCGCGACCGTTCGGACTCGGTATGACGAAAGCAGCGATCCCCGTTCTCGCTCGGCGTCGATCGTAACCGTTCACGACCGCGTCGGCTGCCGGTTCTCGTCGCGAAATGAATCATACGGATTACTGTAACGATTTACCGGCGCACCCGCGACCCGGGCGGCGGGTGCGCCGGAAATGACTTACAGTAAACCGTATCAGTACTTCCCGTTGCGCTGCTCGCCTGGCGGCTCGTCGTCGGTTCGTTTCCGGCGTTACTTCGTCGCTTCCTCGAGCACGAGCGTATCGTCCTCGAGGTAGTGTTCGAAGTGGTGGCCGTCTTCCTCGAGCGTGACGAGGATTTCCCGCAGGATCTCAGCGGTGGCGTAATCGCCTAAGTTCTCGGCGAGTTCGATGCTGTCGCGCATCGATTCGATGATGTCGCCGTACATCTCGAGGTCGTTCTGGAACATCGTCCGGACGTCGTAGACGTCCTCGCCCTCGAACTCGACGGTCGCTCGGCGCTCCTGGTTGGTCGGACCCGAAACCGGGACGCCGCCCAGCGCCTGCGCGCGCTCGGCGATGACATCTGCGCCTTCCTCGACGTGCTCGTAGGCCTCCGCTAAGAATTCGTGCAGCGGGAGGAACTCGGCACCCTCGACGACCCAGTGGTGTTTTTTGAGCTGGTGATACAGCACGTAGGAGTTCGCCAGCTCCGTGTTCAGCGCGTCGACGATCTGCTCGGCTTTCTCCTGGTCGAGCCGGAGCTCGTTCTCTTCGACGGCGTCTGCGGATTGACGGACGGTTTTCTGGGTGCTCATCGTATTAAATCGATACGCGCGCGATCTCCTTAAACCTTCCCCACCACAAAACAATTCTTTGGTGTACCAAAAGATTTGTTTTCTGTAGTGCGACATCGGTTCCCACTGTCGGCGATCGTATCACCGATCGTCACCGTCAAGGCCACCTGTGTTTTTTCGAGTGTGAGTAAACATTTTCAGTATGGGCGTCGAAGGGCAACGTATGGCAACGAGAGCTGCACAGCGGCGAGAGCGACTGTACGTCGACGGCGAGTGGCGCGAGGCCGACAGTGCCCTCGAGGTGTCGGACCTCGCGGCCGGCGGAACCTTCGCCCAAGTGGCTGGGGCGGGGCCAGCCGAGGCGCGGGCGGCGCTCCAGGCCGCCGAGGCGGCCAAGCCGACGCTGCGAGAGACGACCGTCGTCGAACGGGCCCACTGGTGTGAGGAGATCGCCGAGAAGCTTCGTGCACGCGAGGAGGAACTCGCCGAAGTTATCGTCCGAGAGGCTGGCAAACCGATCTCGTCGGCTCGCGGGGAAGTCGAACAGGCCGCAGAGCGCTTCGACCGCGCAGCCGAAGAGGCCCGCAACGTCGTCAGCACGGGCGAGTACCGCGAGGGATCGACCGAGGGCCACGAGGGCTGGCAAGCGATCGTCAAACACGAACCGATCGGCGCCGTCCTCTGTATCACGCCGTACAACTATCCGCTGGCGACGACGGCCCTGCAGGTCGCGCCGGCGATCGCAGCCGGCAACAGCGTCCTACTCAAACCCGCTTCGAAGACGCCCATCTCGGCGGCGATCCTCACCGACATCGTCACGAGCGTCGCGGGAATCCCCGACGGCGCGTTCAACTTCGTGCCCGGTCAAGCGAGCGAGATCGGCGACGTCCTCGCGGGCGACGATCGCGTCAACGCCATCGCGATGACCGGCTCCTCGAGCGCCGGTGAACACGTCGCGCGCGAAAGTGGGATGGTCACCCTCCACATGGAATTGGGCGGCAACGCCCCCGCCATCGTCTTCGAGGACGCCGACCTCGCCGACGTCGCTGGCAGTTGCGCGAAGGGATCGTTCAAGTATGCCGGCCAGCGATGCTCGGCCGTCTCCCGTGTCCTCGCCCACGAATCGGTCCACGACGAGCTCGTCGACCTGCTCGAGGGCCAGATGGACGCCTGGCAGGCTGGCGACCTCTTCGAGGAGGACACCGCCTTCGGTCCGCTGATCAGCGAGGACCAGGCCGACTGGGTCCAGGAACTCGTCGACGACGCCGTCGAGAAGGGCGCGGATCTCGTTCGCGGTGGGAGTCGCCACGCCCCCGCGGGCGTGCCGGACGATCTCGCCGACCAGTTTTTCGAGCCGACGCTGCTCGCGAACGTCCCCCACGACGCCCGCATCGTCGACGAAGAGCAGTTCGGCCCCGTCGCCGCGGTCACGACGTTTTCGGACGAGGACGAAGCGCTCGAGATCGCCAACGGGTCGGAACTGGCGCTCGATGCCGCCGTCTTTACGAACGACTACAAGCGAGCGATGCGAGTCGCCGATCGCGTCGACGCCGGCGGCGTCCGCATCAACGGGCCGCCAAGCCACGGTCTCGGCGACATCCCATTCGGCGGGAACAAGCGCTCGGGAATCGGTCGCGAGGGCCTCGACGCGACGATTCACGAGCTGATGCGAAAGAAGAGCATCGTCCTGTAGGACCATCGTCGGCCGCGAGCGTTGCCAGTTTTGATCGGTCCCGACAGTCGACACGAGGATCAGCGATGACCGGTTCTCGAGAATGGTCCAGTTTTCAGCGTTTCCCAGCCTCGGCGAGCGGCGACGATCGGCTGATACGATCTCGTGGAACGATCTCGACGTGACCGCGACCGTCCTGCGAGACCGCCGGCAGTGACCGACGAGATTCCGTGCGAGACGGATTGCCGTAACGATGCACCGACGCAACCGCGATTAGGCGGCGATTGCGCCGGAAACGACGTACAGTACACCGTATGAAAGATTCAAATCGATCGGTCACCAACGGGGGCCAAAGCGATGGAGAAAACGCCACAGGGAACTGCCGTCGGCGTCGACGATCCCTACGAGTTCGCCGACCTCTGCGATTACCTCACCGGCGAGGGCCAGTGTCGGTACGCCCTCGAGCACTACGGTCACGATCCGGAATTCGCCCGCGAGCGCGCCGCCCAGGAGTACGCCTGTCCCGTCGTCGACCCCGAGACCGACGAGACGTGGGCGGACTGTCCGCACTTTCGCTCGCGCAATCGCGATCGCGAGTGCGTGCGCTGTGGCCTCGAGGAAAAACGGATGGCCCATGACGACGAGCGCCCGCTGCTCGAGGAACACCACCTCTCCTATGCTCGCGACGGCGAGACCCTCTCCCACGAGATTACGGTGTATCTCTGTCGCTGGTGCCATTCGAAAGTCCACAAGTCGTGGGCGCGGATCACCGACGATGCTGCGCCGGAGCCGGACGCGATCGCCGCGTCAGAGCAACGCCGCGGCCGCGAGAACGAAGAACTCGGCTTCGAATCAGCCGCCGAGCGATACGGCGAGGATGAGTGACGGAAATGCGCCAGTTCCGGCGAAATGCTTGCATCGCTAGAGCGTCCCGTCAGCGAGCCGAGACGGTCGGCTCCGCTAGTCGACGATATCGCCGATACGACGCGGCTCGCCCTGTAGGTTCGGCTGTTCGGCGACGATTTTCAGCACTTCGTGGTCGGTCACGTCGAAGTAGGTCTTTTCTGTCGCTTCCTCGATCAGGTCGCGCTCGAGGCGGAACTCGGTGCCTTCGTAGACGACGTCGACGCCGTCGTCGTCGAACGCAAGCGTGGTCATGGCGAGTCGTATGCGATCAGCAAATAAAAGGTGGCCGTTACGAGCGTGCCAGCGGCACGGTCGTGATCGTGTGGCCACGACGCCCAGTTCGAATGACGGCTGTCGGACGGCCAACGACGAAGTTTATTACCGGCCGGTTACATGGGGACTGAGTGTGGCCGTACGCAGCGATCCGCTCGACGAACTCGTGGTCCCCGACGGGACGGAAGCGAAGGAAGTCGCCTTAGAGACCGACGGCGACGTCCTGGTCGGTGCGCGCTCGAGCGTCGAGTTCGGTGTTCGTGGCCGAAACGTCCTGGCCGGCGAGAACGTCGAATTCGGCGGCGAGATCGAAGCCGACGGCGACTGTCGACTCGATATGTGGTGTGACGTCGCCGAAAATGTGTTGGTGGGCCAGGACGCCTACATCGGTGAGCGCGTCCACATCGCCGGCGAGTTGAAAGTCGCGGGCGACCTCGATATCGGCGACGACGTCGACATCGAGGAGGGGTTCGAGGCAAACGGCTGGATCGTCATTCGGAACCCGATGCCGACGATCGTCCTGCTTTTCGTCTATCTCAAGCACCTGCTGGTCGTCGGCGAGGAAGAGACAGCCCAGCGGCTGATCTCGGAACTCGTCGACGAAGACGGCGAGGAACCCGAGACTGAACCCCTCGTGATCCCCCGCAATGCGACGGTCAGCGACGACGCCTGGCGGGTTTCGACGCCGGCACGAATCGGCGACGACTGTCGTTTGCACGGCAACGTTCGTGCCGAATCGATCGATGTCGGTGCCGATTGTAACATCTTCGGGAGCCTTCGCGCCCGCGGCGACATCACCGTTGGCCCGAAGACGCGCATTCACGGCGATCTCACCACTCGCAACGGTGACGTGACGATCGCCGAAGACGCCCGCATTCTCGGCGACGTCTCCTGTCGCGCCCTCGAGCTTGGTCCCGAAGCCGAGATCGACGGGACGATCAGAGCGAACGGCGAAATCACGATGGGAACGACCAAACGCGAAGACGAGTAATTCTCCGCGATAATCGCGACACTCGAGACGGGCCAAGAGTGACCAGTCACAGCTGGCTGCGGACTAATTTCCGGTGACGATTGGGACCCCCATCCTTAATACTGTTAGTTACGATAGTGATAGGCAGGCATGGTAGTAAAAGACACGCACGGGACAGGGAGGAATAGATGCGATCGATCGTACTGACGAAAGGGGTACCGGACTTCTCGGAGGGCGCGGTGTCGTTCGACGAGGAGGGCCATCTAGAACGGGGGAAGACACCGACCGTGATGAATCCGAACGACGCGTTTGCGGTCGAGGCGGCCTTACAGACGAAGGTCCGCCATGGCGGGCACGTCAGTGGGATGAGTATGGGGCCACCGGGGTATGCGGACGTCCTTCAAGGCGCGATGGAGTCGGTCTACACCGACGACAGCTATCTCCTGTCGGATCGGGAACTCGCGGCCTCGGACACCTGGGCGACGGCAATCACGCTGAGTGCTGGGCTCGAAAAGTACCAGGAGGAAGTCGAGGAGATCGACATTCTCTTCGCTGGCTTCAAATCGGCCGACGGCGAGACGGGCCAGACCGGTCCACAGACTGCCTGGGCGATGGACTGGCCGATCGTCACCCACGTCATCGCGCTGGATATCGATCCCGACGAGCGGCGGTTGCGGGCGAAGCGACTCGTCGAGGGCGATGTCGACGAGATCGAGACCGTCGAAGCGCCCCTACCCTGCGTCGTCGTCACCGATCCGGAGTTCGAGCCCACGTATCGAAAGGCCTCACACAGGCTCACGCACAAGCGGTTGCGCGCGGAGACCGAGCAACGTGCTCAGGAGCACGAGGACCATCTGACGACCTGGAGCCAGCAGGATCTAAACCTCGATCCGGACTATATCGGCCTCGACGGCTCGCCGACGATCGTCTCCTCGGTCGATCCGATCCCGAAAGCCCCTTCCGAGCGGGAGGCGACGATGATCGATCCCGACGACAGCGGCGGAATGGCAGAGGTCCTCGAGGCAATGCAACCGTACGCGGAGGCAGGTGAATAACGATGACGGACCTAGATCCCGACGAGTACACGGTCGAGGAGCTGAGCGACGAACTCGAGACGATCGACGACGAGGACGTCCTCCAGTCCGTTCTCGAGGCCGAACAGGCCGGCCAGGATCGACAAACGGCCCGTGAGGCGGTCCACAAGCGCCTCGAGGCTGTCGAATCGGGCGACGGTGTCGAGGGTGACACCGAGACCGAAGGCGAGTACGAGGAGACCAAAGAGAGCGTCGGCGAGGAGGCAGAAGGCGAGGAGGTGGACGAAGTCGAGCCAGACGAGCAAGCGGACGAGTCCGCGGAAGACCAAGCGGAACCAGACGATGGTCTCTCACACCCAACCCGGGACAAGAAACACGTCCGGGGTCTCGAGGACGGCCACTACGAAGATATGTGGGTGTTCTGCGAGACTCAGCAGGGAGAGTTACTCGAGGTATCCAAGGAGATGCTCGGGAAGGCTCGCGAGTTGATGGACCAGTTCGCCGAGGACTACGAGGACGAAGAACGAGTCGTCGCGTTTTTGATGGGCGACGACTGCGAAGGGCTCGCCGAGGAGTGTATCGCCTACGGCGCAGATGTCGCGGTCTATCACGACGACGACCGCCTCGAGCGATTCCTCCACAAGCCCTACACCGAGATTTCGGCCCACATGGCTCGCGGCGAGGGTTCGACCGAGAGCACGGACTGGCGTGACTACGACAAACCCAGGTATGTACTGTTCCCGGCGACGAACAACGGGCGGGACCTCTCGGCGAAGGTGCAGGCCGAACTCGACTCCGGACTGGCGTCGGACTGTTCGGACCTCTTCATCGAGGAGAACGAGGTCTCCAACCCCGTCAAGACCGGCGAGCCCGGCGTCAAGAAAACCTTCCAGAAAGTCTTGCACATGAAACGGCCCGACTTCTCGGGCTTCGAGTACTCGACGATCCTCTGTCTGGACAATCCGGGCCGGGAGTTCCACCCACAAGGGGCCTCGGTCATCCCCGGCAGCTTCGAGCCGATGGAACCCGACCACGACCGGGACGGCCTCGTGGTCGAACACGAGATGGAACTGCCCGAGGAGTGGTTCCGCGTCGAGATCACCGAGTACGACCAACTCGAGGCCGGCGTCGATCTGACCGGCCACGAGGTGATCGTCTGTCTCGGCCGGGGTATCGCGGACGACCCTACCAAGGGGATGGAACTCGGCCTCGACCTCGTCGAGGCCTTCGAGAACGCCGAACTCGGGATCACGCGAGGGATCGTAACCTCCTCCTACGAGTTCGACGGTCACGTCGAGGAGTACTCGAAAGAGGTGCGCCAGATCGGTGAGACGGGACAGGTGGTCGCACCCGACCTCTACATCGCCGCGGGCGTCTCCGGGGCGGTCCAGCACAAGGTCGGGATGGACGAATCCGACACGATCGTCTCGGTCAACACCGATCCGAGCGCGCGGATCCGGGACTTCAGCGACTACTTCGTCGAGGGCGATCTGTTCGAGGTTCTCCCAGAGATCACCGAGGCAGTCGAATCGGGCGAGATAGCACTCGAGGCCGTCGCAGACGGCAGCGGAGGTGACGACGAATGAGCGAGACAGACACGGATCGAGAGCACTACGAAGCGGTCGTCGTGGGCTGTGGCCCGGGCGGGGCCGCGGCTGCGGCGCGACTGGCCGATCACGGTATCGAGACGCTCGTCTTAGAGCGCGGCACCAAATCCGGATCGAAGAACGTCTCCGGGGGCCTCATCTACGGCGAGGAATCCGCGCCCTATACGCTGGACGATCTCTTCGACGGCTTCCGCGAGGCGGCGGCCGAACGACCCGTCACCGACTACCGCATCCACAACGTGGCGGGCAACAAGGTCAAGACCTACGATCTCACCGACCTCCACGAGCACGACACCGACTGGTGTGACGCCGTCTTGCGCCGGCGGATGGACGCCTGGCTCGAGGACCGGGTCCACGAGAAGACCAGCGAGACCGGCGGCGGCGTCCTGACGAACGTTCGCGTCAACGGCCTTCTTCGCGAGCGCGGCGAGATCGTCGGCGTCACCTGCGACGAACTCGATCCGATCGAGGCGGACCTGATCGTCGCGGCCGACGGCGTCAACTCCGAACTCGGCCGCGAGGCCGGATTGATGGATTGGGAGGAGCCCGACGAGTGGTTCCAGGGCGTCAAAGCCGTCGTCGACATGGATCCGGCGGTCGTCAACGACCGGTTCGATATCGACGACGACGAGGGCGTCGCCCACCTCTTTTCGGGCGACCTCTTCGAGGATGTCCGGGGCGGGGGCTTCCTCTACACGAACGAGGACTCGCTCTCGATCGGGACCGTCTTCCACCTCGACAGCCTCGTCGAACAGCAAGCCGAACCACAGGAGTTGCTGGATGCCTTGCTCACGCATCCGATGATGGCGACCTGGCTCGGCGACGAGTACGACGAACGCGAGTACGCCGCGAAACTCGTGCCCGACTCGAAGAAGGTCGCCCATCCCGAGCCGTATCAGGACAGACTCGTCCTCGTCGGTGACGCCGCCGGGCAGATGCAGGCCCAGGGGCCGATCATCAAGGGGATGAACCACGCCGTCACCGCGGGGGCGCTCGCAGCCGACGCATTCGCCGTCACCCGCGGGAACGCCGATCCGGCAGCCGCCGGCCGTCGCTATACCCAGATGCTCGAGGAGTCGGGGACGATGGCCAAGCTCCGACCACGGCGCTACGAGGTCTCTCGCACGCTCGCAGAGCGCGACGTGATTACGAACGTCGTCGATCGGGTGCTCGAGTCGCCACTCGGCTCCGTCGCGGTTGGTAATCCGATCTCGAATCGTCTGTTACAGCGGGCGTACAACTCGCCGTTCCTGGTGTCGATGCTACCCGACACAAGTACCGGCTACGTGACGCTACCGTCGGTCATCGGCGAACAACACGGCCGGACGATCCACTGGGAGAACGAGGTCGAACCGCCGACGCTCGAGGAGCGCATCGGCGATCTGACCTACGATACGGATGTCGGCAACCCACACATCGAACTGCGCGACGAGTCCGTCGATGCGAGCGGGTCGGCCGTCTACGCCTGCCCGGTCAGTGCCGAGGACTTCGGCGGGGGCTGTTATCGCTCCGAGGAAGTCAAACGCAACGGTTCCGAAGAGACGGTCGTCAGCCTCGATACGCAGCCCTGCGTCGAGTGTGGGACCTGTGCGGTCGTTGCCGACACCGAGTGGGAACATCCCCGCGGCGGCAAGGGCGTCGAGTACCGCGAGGGGTAACCGTGATACGGTTTACTGGAAGTCAGTTCCGGCGCACCCGCCGTCCGGGTCGCGGGCGCGCCGGTAAATCGGTACAGGAATCCGTATGAGCCGGTACGGCTCGCGTATCGCCGCCTTACAGCGCCGTGCCGAGCGCGACCGGACTGCCATCGAGCGAAAGGGATCGACGGCCTGTCCCGACGAACCGAGCGAGTTCCTTCGAGACGGGGCCGGACAGGCGGTCTGGCTCTACGTCGAAGCGCGCACCGGCGGTCGGCTCGTTCCGTTTTCCGCGGCCGAACTCGAGGCGCTGACCGACGCGATGAACGCCTGGCTCGAGTGTTACACTCGGTGTCACGGCGTCGACCTCGAGGCCGATTTCACCGTGCGGGAAGCGGCGGAACTGTTGCTCGAGACGCGAAATATCGACGATGTCGGCCAACTATTGACCGGAGTTCCATCCCGAGCGTAACGATTTCTTCGGTTCACACAGGGGAAAGCGTGAGCTGTCGCGCCGTATCACTGTGAGTTGCACGTAACAATTGCGCCAAGACTGTGGTTTATGGTTGTTATCTAATTCCACTAAATAGCTTCTCCTGTTTACTAGTCACTTAGTATAGTTAGATGTGGTTCGTATCTATGGGTGAAATCCTTCCAATACTCATATTGATCACGAAAGTTTAATGGGATGGCGGGATCACGGCTGTACTATGCGTGACGGACACACGGGAGCAAACCCCACGCGGAGTGTTTCACGACGAACGTATCTGCAACTCGGTGCTGGGGCCGGTGCTGTAGCGTTAGCAGGGTGTACCGGCGGTGGAAACGGTGGGGGAAGCGAGACGATCACCTACCTCAATCGGGGCGGCGTCATCCAGGACGCCGAACAGGCGGTCCTCGAGGAGTGGGAGGAAGAAAGCGGCATCGAGATCGAGTACCAGGCGGCCGCACAGGACACCGAGATGTTCGACCAAATCTCGGCGAACCCCGGCTCGTTCGATCTCGTTAGCCTCTCACCGTACGGCTACGCGCTGAACGAGGCGCATCCGGATTTCGCCGAGACCGATTATCTGGCCGACATCGACTACGACCAAGTACCGAACTACACGGACAACATCCAAGAGGAGTGGCGAGAGATCGAGTTCCTGCAAGGCCACGACAAAGGGTTGTTCTATCACATCTCGACACAGGGGCTGGGATACAACACCGAGGATGTCGGTGACATCTCCTCCTGGGAGGATATCAAAGACGACGACCTCGAGGGCGAGGTAACGCTGTTCGACAGCGCACCGACGCGCTTCGGTAACTGCTGTGCGGCGCTTGGCTACCAGCCTGCCGAGGTCGTCGAGGACGACGATATGTACGACGAAGTCGTCGCCGAGATGGAAGCCCAACACCAGAACGTCTACGACTACTGGATGGCCGGCAACGACTTCATGACGGATCTTCGGGAGGGTGAGGCAAGCGCCGCCTCGGCCTGGGGCGGTCGCGTCGAAGCGCTACACCACGACGGCCATCCGATGGCGTATACGGTCCCGGACGAAGGCTGTATCCAGTGGTCGGTCGCCTTTTCGATTCTCGAGGAGAGCGACATGAAAGAAGAGGTCTACGATCTGCTCAATTGGATCTACCAGGAAGACATCGCCATCGACATGGTCGAACAACACTACTACCCGATCCCGTTGGAAGGCGACCACGAGACGATGGAGGGACGGTTCGAATCGATGGATGCCGACGATGTCGTCTCCTTCGACTGGACGGCCGTCATGCCCCATCTCGCGGAGATCGAACAGACGTTCAACGAAATCAAGGCCGGAGCCTAGACTTCCCAACGCTGACGACGATTCTTACTGACACATGCTCGAAGTACACGGATTGACGAAAGCCTACGGGTCGCTCGTCGCCGTCGACGACCTCTCGTTCAAGATCGAACAGGGCGAGTTCGCGACGCTGCTCGGACCGAGTGGTTGTGGCAAAAGTACGACGCTGCACACGATCGCCGGCCTCAGGGCGGCCACCGAGGGATCGGTCTCCCTGCGGGGCGAGGACGTTACGAACGTGCCGACGGACGAACGCAACATCGGGTTCGTCTTCCAGCACTCGGCGCTGTTTCCCCACATGACTGCCCTCGAGAACATCACCTACGGTCTCGAGATGCAGGGATTCGAGGGCCGAGATCACGACGAACAGGCCCAGCGGTTCCTCGAGATGGTCCAACTCGGCGACCACGGTGATCACAAGCCAACCGAACTCTCCGGCGGCCAGCAACGGCGACTCTCGCTGGCACGTGCCCTGGCCTACGAGCCGGACATTCTGTTGCTCGACGAACCCCTGACCGGACTCGATCGCGTGCTCCGAGAGGACATGCGAAACGAGATCAAACAGATCCAACGCGAGGTCGACGTGACGACGTTACACGTCACCCACGATCAGGCCGAAGCGCTCTCGATGTCCGATCGCGTGATCGTCATGAACGACGGACAGAAAGAACAGGAGGGCTCGCCCAAAGAACTCTACCGAGCGCCCGATACCGAGTTCGTCGCCGAGTTCGTCGGCAAGTCGACGAAGTTCACCGGGACGGCGACCGCCCCCTCGAGTAGCGGCGACGGCCAGGTACTGGCGACCGACACCGCCGCCGTCAGCGTCGGCGACCGACGGATCGAGTTCGCGGATACGGACGATAGTGTCGACGAACAGGTCTCGCTGTACGTCCGGCCCGAACAGATCGACATCCGGAAGACGGGCCAGCAAACCGGGACGGCAAACGCGTTCGAGGCGACGGTGGCACACATCGAGTATCTCGGCCACCGAAACGAGATCGAAGCGACCCTCGAGGACGGAACGACGGTGACTGCCTACGCGGACGCGACGATCGATCTCGAGTTAGGCGAGGCGATAACGATCGAGTTCGATCCGTCGGACGTGATCGTGCTATGAGGACGATCACGGTGTCTTCGGCAGCGTTGCCACGACCGGTTCGCAGGTTCGTTTCGCCGCGGGTCTTGATCGGTATCGGCCTGCTGTGGCTCTCGGTGTTTTTCGTCGTTCCGGTCGTCTACCTGCTGTTCGAGAGTTTGAACTTCGGCGACGGCAGCCTGCTTGCAAACTACGAGCAGGCCCTGCAGGCAGTCTACCGGCAGGCGTTGTATCGGACGTTCGGCTACGCGTTACTGACGACGGTACTCACGCTGCTTTTGGGCTATCTAACGGCCTACTACATCGCGTTTAAATCGTCGCGGCCGTTCCTCCTGCTGACGTTAGTGTTGTTGCCGCTGTGGGTCGCGATCATCATCCGGTTTTTCGGCGTTCGACTCTTCTTTCTCTCGTCGGGGCCGGTCCAGCAACTGTTTGGCACCGATTTCGGGATCATGAACTCCCGAAACGGTGTTATCCTGGGGCTCATGAGCGCGCTGTTACCGTTTGCCGTACTGCCAATTTACAACTCGTTGCAATCGATCGACGACGAACTCATCCACGCCTCGCGCACGTTGGGTGCCGGGCAGTTCCAGACGCTTCGGTCGGTCATCTTCCCGCTTTCACTCTCCGGTGTCATCGCCGCGACGCTGTTCGTCTTTATTCTCGCCGCCGGTTCGTTCCTCGCGCCGGCGATCATGGGCGGGCCGAGCAACTTCATGATGGCAAACGTCATCGAGGAAGCACAGAGCTACAGCGTCTCCCTGGCCGCGGCGATGGCCGTCGTCTTTACCGGCTCGTTGCTGATCGTCATCGGGGCCTTCAATCACGTCGCGAACGTCTCGGAGGTGCTCGGTGATCTATGAACGAGCGACTCCAGAAACTCGCGTTCTCACCGCTCTTGGTGGTCGTCTACGCAATCTTGCTGCTTCCGGTCGTCATCGTCGTCCTCACGTCACTGACGGTCAACCAGGCGCCAACGATTCCCTCCGACGGCGTCAGTCTCGAGTGGTACGTTTCCCTGTTCCAGAACAGTCAGATGATCAGTGCGATTACGACGAGTACGATCGTCGGGATCTGTGCGGCCTTGCTGGCGGGAACGATGGGGACGATTACCGCCTTCGGATTCGTCAGAAGCGAGATACCCTACAAGGAATCGCTCGCGACGGTCATGCTGTTGCCCCTGATGATCTCGCCGGTCATCGTCGGGCTGGCACTGTTGCGGTTCGGCAGTCAGGTCGGCATCCCAACCGGCTACGTCCAGATCATCCTCGGCCACGCCGTACTCACCTTCCCGTTCGTCTTCCTCATCGTGCGCGCGCGACTGCTCACCTTCGACGACAGACTCGAGGCAGCCTCGCGGACGCTGGGTGCGAACAGTCTCGAGACGGTCTGTAACGTGACGCTGCCGATCCTGGCTCCGTCGATCGTCGCGGGGATGGTTATCGCGTTCGTCTTTTCCTTTGGCGAGTTTACCGCGACGCAGTTTCTCGTCTCGCCGGAGACGACGACCGTGCCGGTGATCATCTACACGCAGATCCAGACCGGACTCAGTCCGGAGATCAGCGCGCTGGCGACCGTCCTGGTCGCACTGGCGCTGGTCGCCGGCGCCCTCGGCGACCGGATTCAGTAAATCAGTTCGTCGTCGTTTTCGACCATGTACAGCGTTCGCGCGGCGATGTTGACCGCGTGATCGCCGACGCGTTCTAGATCCCGGATCGTCAGCAACAGCCGAGAGACGTCCTGAAGCAGGATTTCGACCTCCTGTGGGGAGTCGAGCTCGCGCTCGATCAGGTCTCGAACGACGATTTCGCTCGCGCGTTCGGCGAAGTGATCGAGATCGTCGTCGCGCTCGGCAAGCGCTCGACAGGCGTCGGTGTCTTCGGTATCGTAGGCGTCCATCGCGGTCTCGATCATCTCGAGGGTCAACTCGCCCATCTCTTGGACGTCGACATCGGGAAAGAGGTTCTCTTCGGCGTCTAAGGTGTACTCGCCGAGATTGACCGCGAGATCCGCGATGCGTTCTAAATCGGTGATAATCTTGAACGAGGCGGCGATAAATCGCAGGTCACTGGCGACGGGCTGTTGGAGCGCCAGCAGGTCGATACAGTCTTGCTCTAAGTCGAGATACATCCGGTTGATCTCGCCGTCGCCTTCGATAACCTCACGAGCGAGCGCTTCGTCTTTCTGCTCTAAGGCGTCGAGACCGACGCGAAGCCGTTCCATCACGACCTCGCTCATGTAGAGGATATCCTCGCGGAGTTCCGCGAGCTGTTCTTGATAGGATTTCCGAGCCATGGTGGTGGCACCTGTACGTGGAACAATATAACTTGTGCTCGCCGCGAAATCGCCGGGCTGACCATCCGCACCGACGGTCCCCTCGGTGTGATAGCAAGTGACCAACGGTGGTCGAACCACGATTGATACGGATTGCTGTAACGATTTACCGGCGCAACCGCCGTCCGGGTCGCAGTTGCGCCGGCAATGACTTACAGTAAACCGTATGACGGGACGGTCTCTCGAACCGATATACCAGTGGCCTCCCAAGAGGTCGCGGTTCCACGGCACGGCCTACAATAGTCCGGAGGATCGTCGACCGGCGTGGTGTTTATCCGGGAGAAAGCCCACCGGATACCATGGGAAATGGAGCGACGGACGGCGAACAGGCGTTCTGGGGGGACGCCGCCGACGACATCGCGCGCGAGCGCTACCAAACGCTCGTTGATGCGATCGACGACGGCATCTACCAGCTCGACCGAAGGGGTCGATTCGTCGCCGTCAACGATATCGTCCTCGAGATGACGGGGTACGATCGGTCGGAACTGATCGGCGAACCCGCAACGCGAGTGCTCGCGAGCGAGGACCGCTCGCGAGTCGAGCGAGAGCTGCGCCAACAGATCGCCACCGGCGAGCCGTGCGATACCGTCGGACTCGAGGTCGAAACCGCCGAGGGTGACTGGATTCCAGTCGAGGTTCGACCGTCGGTACTCGAAGAGAACGGCGAGTTCGCCGGCAGTATCGGCGTCGCTCGGGACGTTTCCAACCGACGCCAGCAGAGTGAACATCTCGAAGACGCCCGAGAATCCTACGAGACGATCACGAATGTTCTTGACGAGGCCGATATCGGCGTGTTCGTCCTCGACGACGAGTTCGATATCGCCTGGGTCGACGAGACGATCGAGGAGTACTTCGGCCTCGATCGATCGGCACTGCTCGGTCGCGACAAACCTACCGTACTCGACGACGAGATCGCCGGGGTGTTCGAGGAGTCAGCACGGTTCAGAGACACTGTGCGTGCATCCTACGAGGACAACAGCTACGTCGAACGGTTCGAGTGTCGCGTGACCGCAGGCGACGACCGCGAGGAACGCTGGCTCGAGCACCGGAGTCAACCGATCGAATCGGGCCAGTACGCGGGCGGTCGCGTCGAGCTCTACTACGACATCACCGACCGAAAGCGATCGGAAACCGCGCTGCGCGAGAGCGAAGCACAGTTTCAGACGATGATCGATGCGGTCGAAGAGTACGCCATCTTTCGGTTAGACCGCCAGGGCCGCGTGATCAGTTGGAACGAGGGTGCCCGACGGATCAAAGGGTACGAGCGCGAGGAGATTCTCGGGGACTACGTCTCGACGTTCTACACGGAGTCGGATCGGGCAGCCGGGATTCCCGAAACCAATCTCGAGCGGGCCGACGAGACCGGGTCGGCGGAAGACGCAGGCTGGCGCGTGCGACGGGACGGCAGTCGCTTCTGGGCCAACGTCACGATCACGGCGGTCCGAGACGACGACGGGACCCACCGCGGCTACGTGAAAGTCACCCGCGACATGACCGACCGCCGGGAGCGCGAGCAGAAGCTTCAACGCGAACGCGATCTGATCGATCGGATCCTCGAGGTGAGTCCCGTCGGTATCGTGGTGTTCGACGACGGGGGCGACCCCGTCAGGTGCAACGATCGCAGTGACGACCTCCTCGACATCGAGACGTCGACGACGGCGAACGGATCGGAGACAATCAGCGATGTCAGCTTCGATGGAACCGTCTTCGACGATCGCGGGCGGCGACTCACGCCGTCTGCGTACCCCGTCAGGCAAACGATCGAGACTGGAGAGCCGACCCTGGATCGAGTACTCCGCATCGATCGCTCCGACGGGAGCCAGCAGTGGCTCGTCACGAGCGCCGTCTCGATCGAGGACGACGATCAGGGCGATCGAACCGTCGCCATCGTCGAAGACGTGACGCCGATCAAGCGCCGCGAAGTCGAACTCGAGAGCGAACTCGAGGCGACCGTCAACCGGATCACCGACGCCTTTTACGCGCTGGACGACGACTGGACGTTCACATACGTCAACGATCGCGCGCGGGCGTTGATCGACGTCGAGGACCAGGGACTGCTCGGGGAGAACATCTGGGATGTCTTCGAGTGGGGTGCCGACTCGAAACTCCGCGAGGAGTACGAGCGGGCGATGGAAACCCAGGATGCCACCTCGTTCGAACTCTACTATCCCGCACCGCTGGAAACGTGGTTCGACATTCACGCCTATCCGTCCGAAACTGGCCTGTCCGTCTACTTCCGAGACATCTCCGAGCGGAAAGAACGCGACCGAGAACTGCTCGAGTCCGAACGCCGACACCGGACGCTTGCAGAGTACTTTCCGAACGGGATCGTGACGCTGTTCGATCACGATCTCGAGTATACGCTGGCAGCTGGACAGGGCTTCGACAGGATACCGGTCGATCCCGACGATCTCGAGGGGGAAACCGTGAGAGACGCCTGGCCCGCCGAAACTGCAGACGTACTCGAGCCCGCTCTCGAGTCCGCTCTCGACGGCAGCGAGGAGACGATCGAACTCGAGTACGCCGAGCAGGAGTGGCAGATCCGGTCGGTGCCGATTACCGACGAGCAAGGGGCGATCTTCGCCGGCATGACGATGGCCCAGGATATCACCGAACAGAAAGAACGAGAGCGGTACCTCGAAGACGCCAAATCCCAGCTCGAGGCCGCGACCGAGGCCGGGGCGGTCGGTACCTGGGAGTGGCACGTCGACTCGGATACGTTCGTCGCCGATCGCTCGTTCGCCAAGACCTTCGGTATCGATCCGGAGACGGCTCGCGAGGGCGTCCCGATTGACCGACTGCTCTCGTCGATACACGAGGATGACCGCGCGCGAGTCGAGGCGCAGATCGAGGACGCTGTCGACAGCTGTGGCGAGTACGAATCCGAGTATCGCGTCCGGAACGGTGACGGCGAGCTCCGGTGGGTCGTCGCGCGCGGTCACGTCGAGTGTGACGACGACAGCGAGTCCGTGACGTTCCCAGGCGCGTTGACCGACATCACGGAGCGAAAGCGCGCCGAGATCGCGCTCGAGGAGAGTCGCAAACAGCTCGAGACGCTGTTCGACGTCCTCCCGATCGGCGTCGTCGTCGCGAACCAGGACGGCGAGGTGACCAAAGCGAACAACACCGCGACGGAGATTTGGGGTGGCGAGTACTTTCACAGCGGCTCCGTCTCACCCTACGAGCGACAGACGGGGGTGTGGGCCGACTCCGGCGAACCGGTCGCACCCGAGGAGTGGACCCTCGCACAGGTCCTCGAGGGATCGGCCGTTACCGATCCGAACGTCTACGAGATCGAGACCGCCGACGGCGACCGACGGATCATCATGGAACACGGGATGCCGATCGTCGACGGGGACGGCGCGGTCAGCCGGGCCGTTGTCACGATGACCGAGATCACCGAACGACGCGAGTATCAGCGGCGACTCGAGCAGACGATCGACCAGGTCGAGGCCTCGAACGAACGTCTCGAACACTTCGCCTACGCCGCCTCCCACGACCTCCAGGAGCCGCTGCGGATGGTCTCGAGTTACCTCCAGTTGATCGAGAACCGGTACGGCGACGAACTCGACGCGGACGGTCAGGAGTTCCTCGAGTTCGCCGTCGACGGTGCCGACCGCATGCGCGAGATGATCGACGGGCTGCTAGCGTACTCCCGCGTCGAGACACAAGGTGAGCCGTTCGAGCCGACCGATCTCGAACGCGTGATCGGAGACGTGCTCGACGATCTGCAGGTCCAGATCCGGGAGACCGGTGCCGAGGTTACCACCGAATCGCTCCCGACGGTCGATGGCGACTCGAACCAGCTGCGACAGCTTTTCCAAAATCTGCTGTCGAATGCGCTCGAGTACAGCGGCGACGAGCCGCCACGCGTCCACATCGACGCCGAACGAAACGGGTCACAGTGGACGATCGCGGTCGAAGACGAAGGGATCGGCATCGATCCAGCCGACCAGGATCGAATCTTCGAGGTGTTCCAGCGCCTACACAGCCGTGATTCTTACACCGGAACGGGGATCGGATTGGCGCTGTGCCAACGGATCGCCGAACGCCACGGCGGTACCGTTCGGGTCGAGTCGACCCCCGGTGAGGGATCAACGTTTCTGGTATCGTTGCCGGCGATCGAGGGATGACCACGTGGGCTTTCGCCTCGCTACCGCTGTAACGACTGTTGATGTCGTGTTTTCACGATACGCTATCGGTTGTGTTTTACTGCCTGATTTATTTGATCTGCATATGACTCGGCAGACGGGCCTACAGGAAGCAATTGCGGTAGATCCGGAGCCGTCGGATCCGTTCACAGACTTGCCACTGAACGAGTGGAGAGAGGTGTTCTTCCGACTCACCGAAGACGTAAAAGAACACCTTATAGCTGATATGGGTCGGTCGGAACTGGAGACGTTTATCGCCCGGCTCGATCCGGACGAGGTGACGGACGTTCTCGGGTACACTGACGAGGAGACACGTGAAGCGCTGCTCGCGACGCTCGATAGCGAACGCCGCGAGAAAATCAACTTCTTACTCTCGTTCGACCCTGAAAGTGCAGCCGGGGTGATGAGCCTCGATTACGTCACCGTCGATGAAAGGCGGGACTTCTCGGAAGTGATCGAACGCGTTCGTCGGTTCGAAGAGAGAAGGGGACAGGTTCCGACGATCTTCGTTACTGACGATGAGGAATTACGAGGCGAACTCCCCGGCGCAGCGCTGTCCGTGGCCGATCCCGAAACCGAGGCGATCAGCGACTACGTTCAAGAGACACCGCACGTCCGGTACGACCACGATGACGAAGCGGTTCTCGAGGTCTTCAAGCAAAACCGTGAGCGGTCCGTTGCCGTGCTCGATGAAGAGGAAGACATCCTCGGCGTGATTCACGCCGAGGACCTGTTACGGCTGCTCGAAGAGGCACGGGGGCAAACGCTCTACGAGTTTACCGGGGTCGCTGAAGAAGAGAGTGTTCTCGACGGTCCTGGAACGAAGGTACGGCGACGATACAAGTGGTTGATTCTCAACCTCGGAACGGCGTTTATGGCTGCAGCGGTGGTTGGGTTGTTCGAGTCAACCATCGCTGCTGTCGCCATCTTAGCAGCGTACATGCCGGTCGTCGCTGGGATGGGTGGCAATGCTGGCACACAGGCGATGGCGGTCACGGTCCGCGGGATTTCACTCGATGAGGTGTCACTCAACACTGGCAAGCGTGTCATTTTCAACGAAGTCGTTGCCGGTGCCGTCAACGGGCTGATTACCGGTGTGCTCGTCGCCGTGATCGCCATCGCCTTTTCGTTCGGCGAATTTGGCCTCTTACTCGGGGCCGTTATTGGCATCTCAATGGTCGCAAATCTCGTGATCGCAGGCTTTTTCGGTGCCATTACGCCGCTGTTACTCGACCGGGTAGGATTCGATCCAGCCACGTCTGCGACGATCTTCATCACGACGGCGACCGATGTGCTGGGCTTTTTCGTTTTCCTCGGATTAGCCCAGGCAGTCCTGTTGTAAGCGCTGCTAGTACCGTTCCGTTCCAACCGTCGACTGCTGGGTCGAACCAGTTGGCGGGTGTCGGTTCGACCCAGCAGTGCAGGCTTGGGAAGCCACTAGCAAACACCTGTCACTGCTGTGCTTGGCCGATCTGGTGGCTCCAACCTGCCCTCTATGCGAGAGAAGTGCGGTGTACCCAGGAATATGTCAGTCTAAATAGGATGAAAAGAAGATCATGTGAATCGTCCTCTGATACGGATTGTTGTAGCGTTTTACCGGTGATCACCGACCCCGTCCGGGTGATCACCGGTAAAGAACTACAGCGGTCCGTATGACGCCCTATAGTCCGGACGAAAGCGACGGATCGTCAGCCGAAGTTTTCGATCAGTGCGTCGTCACTGTCGCCGCCGGCAGCGTCGATTTCGTCCGCGACGGTTCTGACGAACTCCGCGAATCCGAACGCGTAGATCTGGCCGTCGCCGACGTGGGTTTCGATCGCATCTGCGAGTTCGCCGTCGTCATCGCTCTCGAGGACGTGGACAGTTGCACCGTCGGCCTTGAGAGCCTCGAGCCGGTCGGTGTGTGCCGGCTCGTCGTCCTGGTAGACGACGACCGCGTCGTAGCCTGTCGCTGTGGCGGCTTCGGCGATAGAGACGGCGGGACCGACACCCGGTCCGCCCGCGACGGCGACGACATCGCGGTCGCGCTCGTAGGTAATTTCGCCGAACGGTCCCTCGACGTGGACCGTATCACCGGGTTCACGCTCGGCGAGCCAGGGTGAGAGATCACCGTCCGGATCGATGCCGACCGTGAGTTCGAACGTCTCACCGACCGACGGCGAGGAAAGCGTGTAGTGGCGCGCGAGTTCTTCGTCCGCGGGCGAAGCCCGCAGCAGGACGAACTGTCCGGGCAGCGCATCGAACGCTGTGGGCGTCTCGAGCTCGAGTGCAACGGTTGCTGGGCCGACGTCGCGTACCGATTCGACGGTGACTGGCGTCCCCTCCATGAGTAAGACGTTCGGGGGCTGATTGAAAAGGCGTTCCGTTCTGTCCGTCATCGACCGGTTCGGGGTACGGAACGTCGGTTCGATTCGTCGTCTGTGACTGATTCATGAGAGGTATCGTGTGACCTGCCCGAGAGGCCGACGCATGCTTGCAATTTTTGCCAGGCGCGTTGTTGTTGGGTTTCTTCGACAAACTCCATAATGATTAATGAAACTGTCCTCCTGCCTCGGACATATCACCCACCGAACGGACGATCCGGTTGGGTTTTCAGAAGCCTTTTCATTTACTGGGGGCAAGGTTCGGCATAACATGGCTGAGGACCTCAACTGGGCGGTTGGAGGCGAGGCCGGAGACGGTATCGACTCCACCGGGAAGATCTTTGCTCAGGCACTCGCCAGAGCCGGGCGCCACGTATTCACGTCGAAAGATTTCGCCTCACGAATCCGTGGCGGCTACACCGCCTACAAGATTCGGACGGCGGTCGAGGATGTCCAGAGCGTCGTCGACAGACTCGACATCCTCGTCGCACTAACCCAGCGAACGATCGACGAGAACGTCGACGAACTTCACGACGGCAGCGCGATCATCTACGACGGCGAACGCTCCTGGGAGGCCGACATTCCCGACGGCGCTACCGCTGTCGACGTCCCGCTGAAGTCACTGGCCGAAGAGGCTGGCGGGGCGATCATGCGCAACATCGTCGCGCTCGGTGCCGCCTGCGAGATCACCGGCTTCGACGTGGAATACCTCGACGAAGCCCTCGAGAAACGCTTCGGTGGCAAGGGATCGAAGATCGTCCAGAACAACAAAGCGGCCGCCCGTGCGGGACAGGAGTACGTCCAGGCGAACTACGATCTGGATCTGGGGTACGATCTCGAGGTCACCGACGAGGACTACGTCCTGTTGAACGGCAACGAGGCGATCGGCATGGGTGCACTCGCTGCCGGCTGTCGCTTCTACGCCGGATATCCGATCACGCCCGCGACGTCCATCATGGAGTACCTGACGGGCCGCATCGAAGAGTACGGCGGCCACGTCGTCCAGGCCGAGGACGAACTCTCCGCGATCAACATGGCACTCGGTGCCGCACGCGGCGGCGCGCGATCGATGACCGCAACGTCGGGTGCCGGGGTCGACCTCATGACCGAAACGTTCGGTCTCGTCGCAACCAGCGAAACGCCGCTGGTCATCACCGACGTCCAGCGCTCGGGCCCCTCGACCGGGATGCCGACGAAGCAGGAACAGGGCGATCTCAACATGGCGTTGTACGCCGGTCACGGTGAAGTCCCGCGATTCGTCGTCGCACCCACGACGATCACCGAGTGTTTCTGGAAGACGATCAAGGCGTTCAACCTGGCCGAGAAGTACAATACGCCGGTGTTCCTCGTCTCCGATCTGGCGATGTCCGTCACCGAGCAGACGTTCCCGCCGGAAGCCTTCGACATGGACGATGTCGAGATCGACCGTGGGAAACTCGTCGACGATGATGGTGTCGACGAGTGGCTCGACTCTCAGGGTCGATTCCGCGCCCACGCCGTCACCGACGACGGCGTCAGCCCGCGTGCCAAACCCGGCACCGTCGACGGCGCCCACATGTCCACCGGACTCGAGCACGACGAACTCGGTCGCCGAACCGAAGCGCAGGACGAACGCGTTCGACAGGTCGACAAGCGCAACCGCAAGGTCGAGACGGCTAAAAATACAGAGGAGTGGGAGTACCGCGACTTCGGCGATCCCGACGCCGATAACCTCGTCATCTCGTGGGGGTCGAACGAGGGCGCACTCGTCGAAGCCCTCGAGTACTTAGAGGACGACGGGATCGACGTTCGCGTGATCTCAGTCCCATACATCTTCCCGCGACCGGATCTGACCGAGGAGATCGAGGCCGCCGAGGAGACCATCGTCGTCGAGTGTAACGCGACGGGACAGTTCGCAGACGTGATCGAACACGACACACTTACTCGCGTCAAGCGCATCAACAAGTATACCGGCGTCCGCTTCAAGGCGGACGAACTCGCCGAAGAGATCACCGACCAACTCTCCGAAGAGGTGCCTGCATAATGAGCTCCGACGTCAGATTCACAGACTTCAAATCCGACAAGCAACCGACCTGGTGTCCCGGCTGCGGTGACTTCGGGACGATGAACGGTATGATGAAAGCCCTCGCGGGAACGGGCAACGATCCCGACAACACGTTCGTCGTGGCCGGCATCGGCTGTTCCGGCAAGATCGGGACCTACATGCACAGCTACGCGCTGCACGGCGTCCACGGCCGCGCGCTCCCGGTCGGCACCGGCGTCAAGATGGCCCGTCCCGATATCGAGGTCATGGTCGCCGGCGGCGACGGCGACGGCTACTCGATCGGTGCCGGTCACTTCGTCCACGCCGTCCGTCGAAACGTCGACATGTCCTACGTCGTCATGGACAACCGCATCTACGGCCTGACGAAGGGCCAGGCCTCGCCGACCTCGCGGTCTGACTTCGAAACCTCGACGACCCCCGAAGGTCCACAGCAGCCACCGGTCAACCCGCTTGCCCTCGCGTTGGCATCGGGTGCGACCTTCATCGCCCAGTCGTTTGCCTCCGACGCTCTGCGCCACCAGGAGATCGTCGAGGCGGCCATCGAACACGACGGCTTCGGCTTCGTCAACGTCTTCAGTCCGTGTGTCACGTTCAACGACGTCGACACCTACGACTACTTCCGCGACACGCTGGTCGACTTAGAGGAAGCGGGTCACGACCCGAACGACTACGAGTCCGCTAAAGAGGTCATCCTGGACGCGGACAAGGAGTATCAGGGCGTGATGTATCAGGACGAGCAATCGGTCCCGTACCACGAACAACACGGCGTCACCGAAGATATGTCCGAGATTCCCGATGGCGCTCCCGAGGACGCGATGGATCTCGTCCGCGAGTTCTACTAACGCTGTAGATCCGTTGGTTTCCGTTTTTTGTCGATGCTGCCCCCTCGTTACCCACGTGCTTTCCTTACTGCGCGACGGATTGGGTATCGAGCAACGAGAGATGTCGGAATCTGGAGGTAGGTGAACGAAACGCGAGTTCTTCGACCTCCCGTAAAAAGGATACCACCCGCCAGCTACTGGTTCTGTTCCTGCTCGTTCCGGCCGACGAACGTCTGATACTTCAGATCGTCGTCACGCAGTTCCTCGATGATGCGTTCGACGAGAATCTCGTCGGGGTCGTGCAGCCCGGAAACGCGCTCCGAAAGCTCCTCGAAGCTCTCGAAGGACTTTCGTTTTCGCTCGTCGAGGATGCCGTTACGGAGTTTCTTCCCGATTCCCGGCAACAGATTCAGCTGGTGAAGCCGAAGTGTGATCGGCTGTGCATCGTTGTAGAAGTCGACGAATCGATCTTCGTTTTCCTCGACTAAGTCGGCGACGACGTACTCCAGTTCGGATTTGGCACCCGAAGAGAGATCGCCGTACTCGACCTCGCGACACTCGAGGACGACCTCGCGCGCATCCACCGGTGCGACCGTCACCTCGCTCCCGATAGTCAGTCGTTCCTCCTCGTCGAAGGCGACCTCGTACAGCGTGAAGTCGTCGATTCCGAGGGCGTAACCGGCGGGAGACTTCTCGTATTGAGGTCGCGCGTCGTCGGAGAGACCGTGCGCGAGATAATCCAACACGACCGCGCGCCGGGCATCTGTCCCGTCGCTGTCCGCTTCGCTCATTGACTGACGGTACGTGAACGGCGTACTTAAAGAGTCGGCTCGCTTTCAGGCGTACTTCGCGACGACATCTAAAATCTCGTCGAGTTCGTCCCCGGACAACGAGTATCGTTGCTGTGCGTACACCGATCGAAGCTCGTCTCGATTCCGCGGCAACAGATTCGCGATCTTGTAGGCTGTCGGTTCGTCAACTTTCTCTACGTCCTCGAGTTCGTCGACCAAGTCCTGGGCCTCCGCTGGCTCCAGGGTGGTGAATCGGTTGACGTGTTCGATCGCTCGAGCGAGTTCGTAGCGCAGCTCCCGATCCTCGTCGAGTGCGCGTTCGGCTTCGATGTCGGCGAGCAGCTCCTTCGTTTCCGAGACCGTGAGGAACTCCTCGTCGACGATCTCCTTGAAGATCGTCATACTGGGTTCAGACGCGATCTTCGGCTCGGTCCTGGGCGCGCATGTGGGCTGCCGTGACGATCAGCGTCTTGTCTTTCCCGCCGTCGTTGATGCGGACTTTGAACGCGTTGCCCTGGGTGCCGACGACCTCGCCGGTGAGCCCGTCGAACCGTGGGTGGAAGCGTCCCTTGTGGATGCTCGGGTCGATCTTGAGGTGGACCTTCTCGCCTTCCTCGTACTGCTGAATCGCACGCTGTGGCGGCGATCCGCCGCGGTCTCGAGGATCGTTTGCAAGCTTGTTCCGGGTTCCTTGCCGAGGGCCATTAGAGTGGGGCATAGTCGTACAACGCCGTTAGCCAGTGACGGTTATAAAACACACGTATTCCGACAGCGAGCGGGTCCCCAGCCGTGTGGGTAGCCGGTCTTCGTCCCGTTCCGACCGCCGACTGGTGAGCGACATCGATACCCACCGAATGATTTCGCTCACCAGTGCAGGTGTGGGACGCCACTGGAACCGCCGCCGTCAGCTAACCGACCGCCGTCGATGGATTTCCGAATCACGTATCTATTAGTATAGTCAAAGATTGTGATGAATCATGACCGATACGACACCGGTTTTGGTAAGCGCAGTCCGGACGGCCCAGGGAAAAGAAGACGGCGCGCTCGCAGACATGCGAAGCGAGGACCTCTCGATTCCGCTCGTCGACGCGATGCTCGAGGAAACGGGCCTCGATGGCGATCAGATCGACGACCTGATGTGGGGCTGTGCCCAGCAACGCGGCGAACAACGGACCAACATCGCCCGCCAGATCGCGCTCTTTTCGGAGCTCGGCGAGAACGTGCCGGCGACGACGGTCGACCGCCAGTGTGCGTCCTCCGCACAGGCGATCATTAGCGCGGCGGACTCGATCGCGGCAGGTCGCCATCAGGCCGTCTTCGCCGGCGGCGTCGAGAGTATGAGTCGTGTCAAGATGGGGGCAGCAAGCAGCGGCGACATGCATCCGAAACTCGACGAGAAGTACGGCATGGAGAACCTCGCGATGGGCGTCACCGCCGAAAAAGTCGCCGAGAAGTACGATGTCAGCCGCGAAGAACAGGACGCCTACGGCGCACGGAGCCAGCAACGAGCCGTCGAAGCGACCGAAGAGGGCCGCTTCGACGAGGAAATCGTCCCGATCGAGACCGACGACGGCATCCACGACGAGGACGAGGGACTTCGGCCGGGAACGACCGCCGAGAAACTCGCCGAGTTGCCGACCGTCTTCAAGGAAGACGGCACCGTCACCCCCGGCACCGCCTCCCAGATCGCCGACGGCGCGGCCGGCGTTTTGTTGACTAGCCGCGAGTTCGCCGACGAACAGGACCTCGAGGTCCTCGCGGAAGTCGGCACCAGCTACGTCGCCGGCGTCGACCCGACCGTCATGGGGATCGGCCCGGTGCCCGCAACCGAAGGCCTGCTCGAGCGTGCGGGTCGTGACATCGACGACTACGGACTGGTCGAGATCAACGAAGCCTTCGCGAGCCAGACGATCTACTCTCAGCACGAACTCGGCATTCCGGACGATCGACTCAACGTCAACGGCGGCGCAATCGCCATCGGCCACCCGCTCGGTGCCTCGGGGGCGCGTCTGCCAGTGACGCTCGTCCACGAGATGCGTCGCCGGGGCGTCGAACGCGGGATCGCCACCGAGTGTGTCGGCTTCGGACAGGGTGCGGCGATCGAGTTTAGCCTCCCCGAGTAATCCCGAGTCGAGTCCGCTCGAGGGGCGTCGTCCTCAGCGCAGTTCGACGAGACGATCAGGCCTCGAGCAGTTCGACGAGATTCTGTTCCGGGTCCCGGAGAAAGCAGATCGTGGTGCCGCTGTCGGTCGTTCTGGGCTCGCTCAACGTGTCGACATCGTCGGGTAACCCGGCGACGAAATTCTCGAGATCGTCGACGGTGAGTCCGATGTGGATCGCACCCGCCTGATTGAGGCCAGTTGCAGGGGAAGCGCGGGCCTCGGGATCGTACTCGACGAGCTCGATCCGACAGTCGTCGGCTTCGAGGTGGGCAAATTCGCCGCGTGCACGCTCGATGTCGACCGCTTCGGCGAAGGCCTCGCCACCGACGGCGAATCGATCGACGACCTCGAGGCCGAGGACATCCCGATAGAAGGGGAGTACGGCCTCGAGGTCGCTGACGGTGATTCCGACGTGATGTGCGGTAGGATCTGTCACGGGTGATACTCGTCGGGCCGGCTGGGAAAGCGTTCCGTCTCCGAGGGGACCTCGAGCGTGAGCGGCCACGGTCGACACGTCGGGTGCCGATCGACGGGGGACGCTGAAAGGGCAGGCACAATTCAAAATCCCGGTCGTCGTGTTTCAGTATCCGTTGAACGGAGTGACTGCGTTTCCGGCCGCTGAGAGTAGGTGGCATCCGACGATCGACCTCGCCGCTCTCGACGGGAAACGATGACGGTCGGTGGAATCGCGCTGGCGACGGACTTCGCGTTGCTCATCGTCGCGGCGACCGTCCTGAGCTACGCGGCTCGATTGACGAAACAGCCGACGATCGTCGCCTACGTGCTGACTGGCGTCGTCGTCGGCCCGATTGGGCTCGGGATCGTCGCGGAGGATCAGTTGATCGAGGTCGTCTCGGAACTCGGCCTCGGTTTCCTGCTCTTTTTGCTCGGCATCGAGATGCGTTTCGACGACATCAGAGGGATCGCCAGACCCGTCGGCGCGATCGCACTCGGACAGGCGATTCTGCAGGCGGTCGCTTCGACGGCGGTTGCACTCTTGCTCGGCTTTACGCTTTTTCAATCGCTGATGATCGCGCTGGCGACGACCTTCGGCGCGACGCCGATCATCGTCAAGGTACTCGGCGACAAGGAGGATCTGAAGGCGCTGTACGGCAAGGTCGACGTCGGTATCCTCATCTTTCAGGACATCTACCTCGTGATGGCCCTGGCGATACTGACGGTCGGCACCGTCGACGACGTCGGCGAGATCGCGTTCAGTATCGGTCGCGTTCTCGCCCTGATGAGCGCCATCGGGGTCGTCGCGTATCTCGCCAGCAAGTACTTTCTCCCCGCGCTGTTGCGAGCCAGCGCACGGAATAAGAGTACCCTCTTTACCGTCGGCGCCGCCTGGGCGTTTCTGTTCATCTTCGCCGCCGAGAGCCTCGAGCTCTCCGTCGAAATCGGTGCCTTCCTCGCTGGGCTCGCGCTGGCTCAACTGCCCTACAGCACGGAACTCAAAGAACGGATGCGACCGGCGACGAACTTCTTCATCGCCGTTTTCTTTGCGTCGATCGCCCTCCAGATGGAACTCGAGCAGCTGCTTGCGTACTGGCAGGAGGCGCTTATCGCCTCCGTGCTGTTGATCGGGATCAACTTCGTCATCGTCTTCGGCCTGTTCTACAGCCAGCGCTTCGATATCGAGACCTCCTTTCTCGGGACGATTTCGATGCTTCAGGTCAGCGAGTTCTCGCTGGTACTGGGGGCACTCGCCGTCGACCAGGGGTTCGTCGAGGAGGGGATCCTCGGCTTCCTCAGCCTGATGGCACTCATCACGATGCCGATCTCGACGTACTACGTGATCTACAACCGTCAGATCTACAGCTACGTCAGGCCCGTCCTCGAACGCCTCGAGCGCGAGGACACCATCGACGCCCAGCCCGTCGAGTACGACGATCACGCGGTAATCGTCGGCTACAGCCGACTGACCGACGAACTCGCGACGGTGCTCGAGGACGCCGTCGACGACATCGTCTTCGTCGAGGACGGTGCCGAGTACGTCGAGGAACTGGCCGACGCCGAGTACGGCTTCATCTTCGGCAACGCCAGACACGGCGACATTCGACAGGCTGCGAACCTCGCCGGAGCCGACGTCCTCGTCAGTGCAAGCGAACGGATCGATGTCAACCGACGGCTACTCGAGGAGACCGACGACGCGGTATCGATCGTCGCGGCGACCACCGATACGGACGCCGAAACGCTGTCCGAAGCCGGCGCCGACTACGTCGTCGACGGACGCGGCCTCGTCGGCGACGCGGTGGCGAGGCTGCTCGCGGACCTCGAGGACTCGGAGACGTTCGACCGGCAGATCGAGGCGCTCAACGAGCGCGCGATCGGTCCGTCGTCTCGGTCGACGAGCGACGCCGGTACTGGAGGTGAGACCGATGTATGAGATGCTGTTCGCACTGACGCTGATATTCGTCCTCGCGGCCGTTCTGCTGATTGTGGCAGCACAGCGCGGGCTCCCAGTGATCCCGTTCTACCTGCTCGCCGGCATCGTCGCCGGCGCGTTCGTCGACGAGACGGCGCTGCTGGATCTCGCCCAGTGGGGGATCGCCTTTCTCGTGTTCCTCTTTGGCGTCCACGTCGACCTCGACGCGCTGCGCTCGCGCGGTCGGATCGGCGTCGGTGTCGGCATTCTGCAAGCGACAGTGACCGGTGCGCTCGGGTTCGGCGTCGGTCTCGGGTTCGGTCTCGACGGGGTGAACGCTGTGTACTTCGGCGTGGCCGCCGCCCTGAGCTCTTCGCTCGTCGCGACGAGCTATCTCGATGCGCCAAGCGGCGCCAGACCGACCTACGAACGCTTGGCGGAGTCGATCCACTTCACGGAGGACGTCCTGGGCGTGGTCGTCGTTCTCGCGTTGGGTGCGTTCGTCTACGCCGCCACACCGGCACTCGAGCAGTTTGCGGTCGCGGCCGGGCTGATCGCGCTCGGTCTCGGCGTTCGATACCTCCTCTTCCACCGGCTGACGGCGAGGCTACAGGGCGACTCCGAGGTGATGATGCTCGTCGGCATCTCGTTCGTGATCGGGTTCATCGCGCTGGCCGAACTCGCCGGCCTCTCGATCGTCGTCGGCGCCTTCGCCGCCGGCATCGCCATCGCGGACGACTACCCACACTCCCTCGAGTTGGTCGATACGGTCGACGATCTCGAGGACTTTTTCACGCCGATCTTCTTCGTCACCGTCGGCGCGTTGTTGACGGTTCCGGGGTTCGAGACGGGCGGCTATACGATCGCGTTGCTCGTGGCGATCCTCGTCGTGAACCCGCTGGTGCTCGCCGCCGTTCTCGGCCGGTGCGGATTCGACGGTCGGACGGCGATTCTCGCCGGACTGACGCTCGATCAGATCAGCGTCTTCACGCTGCTCGTTGCAGTCGAGGCACTCGCTGCCGAGCAGATCGCCCGCCCGCTGTTCGACGCGATCGTGCTGGCGACGGCGATCTCCATGCTCGTCGCGAGTTACACCAGTCGCCACGGCGGTTCGATCGTTCGCTCCCTGGACGAGCGTGGCTTCCTTCGGGCCATCGGCGGCACCTCCGGCGCGCGGACGGATGTCTCCGAGGATCTCTCCGATCACGTGATCGTCGTCGATTACCAACACGGCGGTCGACAGCTCGTAGAGCAACGTGATCGGTTCGACCGCCCGATCCTCGTCGTCGAAGACAACCCGACTCTGATGGTGGAGATTGAGGACCACTGTGACGAGTACGTCTACGGCGACGTGCTCGACGACCGTGTCTGGGCGGCCGCCCGTCTCGAGGACGCCGCTGCCGTCGTCGCACTCTCGCCCGAACGTGACAGTACCGAAGCGGTCGTCGACCTCGAGACGGATGTCCCCCGCCTCGTCCGCGTCGAAACGACCGACGCGGCCGTGACGTTCCTCGAGCGCGGCGCGGACGGCGTCATCTATCCCGACGCCATCGCAGCCGACCGCATCGGCGACGACCTCGAGGCGCTGCTGGCCGACGACATTTCGCTCGAGGCGTTCACTCAGCGGAGTCGCGACGGGGAAGAGACAACTGGCGAGTGACGACCGCCCGAAGCGGTGGCGAGTGTGGACGGCTTGACCGACGCGTCGATCAGTCGAACGAGGGCAGTACCGCTTCCTCGTAGAACTCGAGAAACTCCGCCTGTCGGGAGCCGACCTGGTGGATCGCCACCATGTCGAAGCCGGCGTCGACGTACGCCTGGATCGCCTCGATGTGAGCCTCTGGATCCGGCCCGCAGGGGGCCGTCTCGGCGATGTCCGCCCGCGCGACGGCCTGGGTCGCCTCTGCGAAGTGTGCCGGCGTGGGGAGGTCCCAGAGCAACGAACTCGGGAGGACCTCCTGTGGCCACAGGTCGGCGACCGTCTCGATCGCCTCGGCGTCGTCTTCGGCGTAGCAGACGGTCGCCTCGCCGTAAATCGGTGCGTCTTCGGCGTCCGCACTCGACTCGAAAGCGTCGACCAGCCCCTCGTCCGGCACGACCGTGATGAGGCCGTCACCGATCTCGCCTGCTTTGCGGGCCGTCTTCGGTCCGTCCGCTGCGATTCCGATCTCGGGCAGCTCGTCGGGAAGCGTGTACAACTTCGCGTTCTCGACGGTGTAGTACTCCCCGTGGTGGCTAATCGTCGGTCGCCTGAGCGATCGCCCCGAGGACGTTCCAGACCATCGACTCTCGCCCTGTTCGGGAAGCCACGGATGGAAGTGATCCGAGACGTTGGCGAACGCGAGGTTCGACTGCTCGGTCAGTTGGGCGTACTCGACGAGGTCGTTCGGGCCGTGCAGTTCGCTGACGAGTTTGTGTCTGATCTCGACCATAGTGTCTCCGTCCTCGAGCGTTCGGGAACGGGCGGTCCGACCACGACGGCACCCATACTACCACAGTCGACGGGTCGGGAAATCGATCCGTTACTGCGGTGCTCACCGATACGAAACGTTGGACGTGGGACTGTCGGGAAGACAACGCATAAAAGCCGGTTGCACATAGAGGGAGTCGAATACTTTTCGGATGAGCGAAATTGCCCTTGCGGCCGACTTTGCGATCATCGTCGTCGTCGCGACGGGTATCGGATTGATCGCCCGACAGACGGGGCAACCGACGATCATCGCCTACATTCTCACGGGAATCATCCTCGGACCGGTCGTCTTTGACGTGGTGACCGAGGAGGGGCTGGTGGAACTGATGGCCGACCTCGGCTTCGCCTTCTTGCTGTTTTTACTCGGGCTGAAGATGCGATTCGAGGACATTCGCGAGATTCTCCCCGCAGTCACGAACGTCGCCATCGGCCAGACCGTCATGCAGACGGCGCTTGCGTTTCTTGTCGCGTGGGCGCTCGGGTTTGGGACCACCGAAATCCTCGTCATCTCGCTGGCGACCGTCTTCGGCGCGACGCCGATCATCGTCAAGATCCTCACCGACAAGGACGAGATCACCAGTCTACCGGGTAAGATCGACGTCGGCGTCCTCATCGTTCAAGATATCTATCTCGTTGTCGTCCTCGCGCTATTTACCGCCGACGAGCTCGGGAATGCGGCCGACATCGCCTCGACGCTCGGCATCATCCTCGTGATGATGTCGTTTATCGGCATCTTCTCGCTGTTTTCTTCGCGGTACATCCTCCCCGGCCTCTTCCGGCGCATCGCGGACAACAAGGACGTCTTTCTCATCGTCGCCATCGCCTGGGCGTTCCTGTTCGTCGCCATCGCCGAAGGGGCCGACCTCGATCCGAAAGTCGGCGCGTTCCTCGCCGGGATCAGCCTCGCCCAACTCCCCTACAGCAAGGAACTCGAGGATCGAATCACGCCGATCACGGACTTCTTCATCCTCGTGTTCTTCGCCACCATCGGCCTCCAGATCGACGGGCTCTCGAGTCTGCTGGCCTACTGGTGGCAGGCGATCGTCGCCTCGATCGTCCTGATGGTCGGCAACTTCTGGATCATGTTCTACCTGATCGACCGAGAGGGATTCGACGTCGAGACCTCCTTTCTCGGCTCGATCAACATGGTCCAGGTCAGCGAGTTCTCGCTGATCGTCGGCGCGCTCGCGATCGATCAGGGCTACATCGGCCCCGACGTGCTGGGCTATCTCAGTCTGATGGCGCTGCTGACGATGGGCGTCTCGACGTACATCATCGCCTACAACCACGCGATCTACGCCCGCCTCGAGCCGTGGTTCCAGCGGTTCGAGACCGACGAGGAGAAAGACGCCGAGATCAGCACCTACCAGAACCACGCGATCGCCATCGGCTACGACGAGATCACCGAGCGCGCCCTACCGCTTCTCGAAGACACGTACGAAGAGGTCGTCGTCATCGACAGGCAGACCGACCACATCGAGGCGCTCGAGGAGGCAGGTCGATACGAGTACGTCTTTGGCGACTTCCGCCATACAGAAGTTCGCAAGGAGGCGAACCTGAAGGGGGCTAAGTTCGTCCTGAGTTCGAGCGTCGAGCGTGAAGTCAACGAAGCACTGCTCGAGGAAGTCGACGACGAGGCGACCGTCTTCGTCGAGGCCGAGCGCATCGACGACGCTCGCGCCCTCTACAACCGCGGTGCGACCTACGTCGTCATGAGTACGCACATGGCCGCCGAGAAATTGAGCGAGTACCTCGAGTTGTACGTCTCCGACAAGCAGACGTTCGACGAGACGATCGCTCGAGACGTCGAGGGGATCCGGGCACGACAGGGCGGACACCGTCGAGCCGGCGCGGACGGGATGGCCACGGGGGGCCGCGTCGACGACGAACCAGTCGACGACGCCGATCGAACGCCAGGGGGTGATATCGATGGCTGAAGAGCTGGTGATCACGCTCGCCGTCGTCTTCGTCACCGCCGGCACCCTCTCGCTGATCGCGAACCACTTCGGGCTCTCGCCGATCCCGTTCTACATCATCGCGGGCCTGATAGCGGGCGGTTTCGAGTCGGTCACCCAGGCGGAGATCATTGTCTTGGCCCAGTGGGGAATCGCCTTCCTCGTGTTCGTCTTCGCGATCCGGATCGACTTCGGCGACCTCGAGTCGGTGCTTCGAGACGCCGAGATCGCCGCGCTCACCCAGCTGGCCGTCGTCGCACCGATCGCCTTCGGCGTCGGCTTCGGGTTCGCCGAGTTGTTCGGCTTCACCGATCCCGTCCGCAACGCCGTCTACTTCAGCGCGGCCGTCGTGTTGAGTTCGTCGCTGGTTGGCGGCGTGGTGCTCGGCTCGGAGATCCGCCAGAACCTGGTCCACGGTCGGCTGGCGTCGTCGATCCACTTTTTCGACGATCTGATTGCGATCGCCTTGCTGTTGATCCTCAGTACGGAGGTCGTCACCGCCGACGCCATCGCCGCCCAGATCGGCTACGGCGTCTTGTTCGTCGTCGCCGGACTGGTGATCTACCGCCACGGCTTCCCACTCGTGGTTCGGCTGGCCGCCGGCGACGGCGAACTCGTTCTCGTCGGGAGCATCTCGATCCTGATCGCGTTCATCGGCGCCGCCGAGTACGTCGGGCTCTCGATCGTCGTCGGCGCGTTCGCCGCCGGCGTTGCCATCCGCAGCGACGGCACGCAGGCCCTCGAGGTCCAGAACGGTATCGACTCGATTACGGACTTCTTCGTCGCGATATTCTTCGTCACTGTCGGGGCGCTGGTGACGTTCCCGTCGCTCGAGGTCCTCCTCATCGCGGGCGCGCTCACGGGACTGGTGCTCGTCCTCAACCCGCTCGTCCACGTCCTCTCGTTCATCTACGAGGGCTACGACGCCCGAACGGCGTTTCTGGCGGGCTCGAGTCTCAACCAGGTCAGCGAGTTCGCGCTCATCATCGCCATTCAGGCGCTGCTGATGGGAACGATCGCCGAGGCGGTGTTCGAGGCGATCATCCTCGCGGCCGCGGCGACGATGCTGATCACATTCCTCGCCCGGCGGTCCGAAGACACTGTCTACGAGATCGTCGTCGCCCGGTTGTTTCGCGGCCAGCGGACGCGCAAGGTCGACGAGCGGAGCCACGTCGACAACCTCACGGGCCACGCCGTCGTGGTCGGCTACGGGCGTATCGGCCGCCGACTCGTCCAGACGCTCGAGGAGTTCGACCAGTCCTACGTCGTCCTCGAGAACGATCCGGTGCTGTGGGACGAGCTCAACGCCGAGTGTCGCAACTACGTGCTTGGCGACGCGCTGGCTGAATATCCGTGGCAGAAGGCCCAGATCGACGACGCGGCGCTCGTCGTCTCGACGGTCGACCATCGGCCGGTTTCCGAGACAATCCTCGAACGCGAACCGGACGCCGACGTACTGTTGCGCTCGGAATCGGCCGACACCGCGAGTGAGTTGCTCGAGGCGGGCGCGACCCACGTCGCCGTACCGAACGTCCTCGCCGGCGAGCAACTCGTCTCGACGGTCGAGGACCTCGCCTCGGGCGACACCGACGCCGCCGCGCTCGAACAAGCTCAACTCGAGTACTTCCAGACGCTCGAGCGGTACGGGTTCGCGAGCCGCGACGAACGGATCTGAGCCGCCCGAATACGACGGATCGTAGTGCGACCCGGGCAGGCTCCCCGATCCGGATGGGTCCTGCTCGCGAAGCCGTTACGTTGGTTCCCGTCTGTCCTCGATCGGAAGGGCGATAACGGGCCGACGAGCCCGGGTAACGAGCTTGAGCGATCGATCGCCCGAAAGGAACTGCAACAGCCGGTTTCCGCCGCGGGATCGGTACGCGATTGCGCTGGCATCGACCTCGTCGGCCGCGTCGAAGATCGCGTCGACGACGTTCCTGGCGTAGGCAGTGTGATCGTCGGCCGCCGGAAATACCCGCCGTACGGCGGCGAACGCGTCGGCGGCCACCTCTTCGGATTGCTCGATCGGAGTCTTGTCCGGCACGCCGCCACCTTTCTCGACGACGTGGAGCACAGTCACGGCAGCCGGGTCGTACGGCTCGAGCGCGCGGGCGGTTTTTTCGGCGTCCTCCTCGTGTGCGACTGGCAGGAGAACGTTCTCGAGGAGATCGATCGAGTCGGGGGTCGAATCATCCATACGAGGACTTGCTGGTCTGGCGGCAAAATAGTTCACCGATCGATACGGTGGGTATCGACACCGTCAACTGCTCACACCGGGCCGCCGAAGTACTCGTGGACGACCAACACGAGGACTAATCCGACGACGAACAGCGACGTACCGACAACCGTCGACAGATCGATGGCGTCTGCCATCCCGAGCGCGCCGACCACGAGCAATCCGACTCCCGCGGCGTAAACGAGCAGGTTACGCCCGATTCGTAGCACCTGGTTGGCCTCGAACACGGTGTTCTCTATCGAAACCGCGGTCAAAGGCCTGCTGGTTCGATTCGACGGTCGGGACAATGTAAGGCCGATCCGGACAGTGACAGTCAGTGCGATTTGGGAGATTGACTCGGACGGTCCGGTAGGACGAGTTCACCGGAGATGAAGCGGCAGGTAGTCGGCCCGACGTTCGAGTTCGGCCTGCTGCTGTTCCCGGAGCTCCTCGCGGGTCAGGTCGCCGTCGAGCAGTCCGCGAACCTGCTGGGCCAGCTGCTGGCCAGCGAGTAGATCGGGCTGGCCGACGTACAGCGCGCCTGCATCGAGCAGTTCTAGGGCAGTCGCTCGGTCCGGGGCCCGCAGCGTCACTTCGGCCTCGGTATCCAGCGAAAGAATGTGACGCGAGACGGGCTGGGAGTTGACCGTCGAAATGACGAGTTTTGCGTCGGCGGTGTTTGCCTTTTCCCACGTGTAGCGTTCCATCGCGTCACCGATGACGACGGCCACACACTCACTGACAACGTCCGCTCTGCGGGCAGGATCGTTTTCGATGACGACGTAGGGGTGATCCATCTCTTCACAGGTTTGGACCAGGGTTCTCCCCTGCCGACCGTAGCCGACGATGACGACGTGGTCGGCGATGTCGTCCGGGACATCGCTCCACTCGTCGACTCGGTCGTGGCGACCGACGATTACCCCGCGGTCGGCGAGCGTCCGGTAGATCTGTTCGTCGTATCGGTGGGTCAGGCTCGAGGTCACCATCGTCACTGCTGCGGCGAGGATGATGGCGTCGAAGACTGCCGGGCTCAACGCCTCGATCATGAAGGCCTGGATCGCGATGATGAGCGCGAACTCGCTGATCTGATCCGTGTTGAGACTGGCGAGCGTCGCCGAACGCGCCTCGTAGCCGCGGGAGATGAGTATCGCCGTGGTGACGGCCGGCTTCACGACCGCGGTCAGGGCGACGAGGCCGGCGACGAGCACCAGCTTCTCCACGGACTCGGCCCACCCGATACCGCCGACGAACGGGAAGACAACGAGCGCGCCGATCGTGACGAAAAAGATGGCGACGAAGAAGTCCCTGAGCGACTGGAGGCCGTTGAACAACCCGAGGTAGTCGACCGGATCGTACCGCACGGCGAGTCCGGCTGCGAACGCGCCGACGACGATCGGGATACCGGCGAATTCGGCTGCCCCGACGAACACCGCGAGCAACGTGATGACCCCCAGGATCATAAGTTCGTCCGAGTCTCCCGCTAACCGGCCGACGACATCGAACAGGTACCGGTTAACGAGGACAGCCGCCAACAGCAACGCTACCCCAACGGCGAGCGCCGGCCCCACGTAGCCGATTTCGAGTGTCCCCGCACCCAACAGGAGGATGAAAAGGATAGCAAGCAGGTCCTGGACGAACTGGATCGAGCGCACGAGCCGTCCGCGAACGGGATCTGAGTTGATGGTGCGCTGTAACAGCGCGGTGCCGACGATCGTCGACGAGAGTGCGGCAGCGATTCCGAGGTAAATTGCCTCTATCGGCGGAACGCCGAGTACAAGGCCGAACCCGACACCGAGCGATCCGACGACCAGGATCTGACCGATCGCCGCAAATTCACCGTCGGCGAGCACCGTCCTGACGCCCGACAGGTCGATCCGAGCGCCAAATGCGAACACCAGCAGCGCGATCCCGTAGTACGCGAGTTCGAGCAAGAGGTCCGGATCGATGAACTCTCCGGCGACGATCCCCGCGAGGACGAAAAACGGCACCGTTGGAAGATCGAGCCGGTTCGCCACGAGGAGGAATGGCCCCGCAACGATGAAGATGATCGTGACCGCTGTGAGCAGGTCAGTCATCGAGTTCACCTCCGAGACGGTCGTGATCGGCCGGGAACGGGTCCGGCTTCTCGAGCAGTTCGACATCGCTGTCGATCGCTTCCATCAGCGTGTCGTCCTCGCCCTCAAGGTATGCCCGGAGATAGTCCGCGAGTCTGTCCGCTGCGAGATGTGGCGTCATGATAACACAGTGTGCGCCGTTCGCGTAGAGATCGCGCGCGTGATCGACTCGTTCGGCTTCGACGAACACCGTCGCGTCGTCACTCACTTCTCGGAGCAGCGCTTTGTTCACTTCCGTCTGGACCGACGACGAGAGGACAAAGTCGGCCTGTTTGACGGCCGCGTCCTTCCGTATCGTCGAGTTCCGGAAGTCGCCGTAAATCGCGTCGTACCCTTCTTGCTTGAGGGTTTCGATGTGGCTGACTGTCCGATCGACGACGACGACGTCCTCGTAGTGATCGGCGAGCAACGGAAGCGCGTTTTTCGTCACATCGTCGTAGCCGATGACGACGGCGTGACCGCTATATTCCTGCTTGCCGCCCTCGAACTCGCCGTCGCCGGTCCACCGCTCGAGCGTCGGCTCGAACCGGTTGAACAGCGCGTGGTTGAACTCGATGAAGTACACCGAGACGCTCATCGTAAAGATTGCGAGCAGGGTCATGAAGCCGAGCACTTCAGCCTGGATGAACCCGCCCTCGAAGGCAACGGCGGCGACGATGATGCCAAACTCGCTGACCTGGATCATGTTGATCGAGCCGAGAAACGTCGTCTCTGTGTCGAATCCCTGCCAGTCGAGCAGATAGAAGAAGATCAGGAACTTCACTGGCATCAACACGAGTGCGGCGACGATTGCCTCTTGCCAGAGGCCGAGCAACTGGGCGGCCTCGAGGTCGAGTGCGACCGAGACGAAAAACACCATGACGAACAGGTCGGTCAGCGGGTTGACCCGATCCTGGAGCTCCTTGCTGTAGGGCAGTTGGGCGATCGCCAGGCCGGCGAGGAACGCGCCCATCTCGATCGAGAGATAGGCTTCGATGCCAAACGGCGCGAGAAAGAGGTTGATGTTATCGGAGACGAACACGAACAGGAACGCCCACGAGATGGCGACGAGGAAGAAGACCTCCGTGTTGTCCGCGATGCGCCGGAAGACGACCGGCAGCACCGACTTCGAGGCACCGATCGCGGCGACGGTGATGAGTGCCACGAGCACGAGTACGACCGCGAGCGTGGTCGCGACCTCGGCCAGATCGTCCGGCTGGCCGGCGGCGAGCACTGCCAGGATGATGACGACGACGATGTCTTGGACGAGCAAGACCCCGACGTCGATCTTGCCGTGCAGCGAGGTCGCCTCGTCCTTGTCGTTGAGCATCTTGATGACGACTGCGGTGGAGCTATACATCACCGCCAGTCCGATCAGGAACGACTCGAGGAGGCCAAACGGCGGCAGCGCCAGCGCCACGCCCATGCCGGCCAGAAAGACCGCAGCCATCTGGGGAAGCGATATCTTGACGATCGGCGTGAGGACGTGCTGGATGTCCTCGAGTCGCATCTTGATGCCGAGCAAGAACAGCAAGAAGGCGAGGCCGAGTTCCGAGAGCAACTCGGTGAGTTCGCTGGTCTCGACGATGCCGAGGACCGCCGGGCCGATGATGATCCCCGCGAGGATATAGGCGATGATCGTCGGTTGGCCCGTCTGCTTGGCGATGAAGCCGACGATCGTCGCACTCAGAAGGATAATCGCGAAGTCGACCGTAAGCACTACGTCGGCGACCATTCGTATAGCCGATACGTGCGAAAAGGATTAATTCTGCCGAAAGAAATCGCTACAGGGAGTCCGATCCGCACGGTCTGTTATAATTCGTTACTAGTTACCACACGGAACGGGGTCGGTGATCACCGGCACAACGCTACAACAATCCGTATCAGTCGTCGGTCACTCGAGATACGCGAGGAAATCCGGCACGAGCGGATACGACCAGGCGCTACCGAAGATGGCTTTTCCAGTCGCGACGAGCGGGAACAGCAGGTTGCAAAACGAGAGCACGATCAGCCCGAACATGGCGAGAAAGATCACCAGAAACATCGCGATGGCGAGCAGATCCGGCACGAGGGGCAACTCGGCGAGAAGGATCCACCCAACCATCGCGACCAGTACGCCGGTCCAGGAAAGCGCCAGTAACAGCTGCCAGTTGAAGGCGTTCCGGGCGTTTTGGCGCGTAAACTCCCGACTCGAGACGAGATAGAGCACGCCGGGACCGACAATACTCGTGAGCAGACCCAGCAGGTGGACGAAGATGCCAAGCAGCGGTCGCTCTGTGAGCAGGGACGGGCCGGGTTCGGTCGTCGATTCGGCGGCGGACGTGGAATCGTGTTCGGTAGACATGGCTGTACGAAGATCGTTCACTCGGAGTGAGACCGCATCGGGATCGAACGAACGCCCCAGGAGTCACTGTTGCGGACGGTACGGACGACTCGTTCGGCGAGCAGGAGGCCCACGGCGACCACGAAGAGGTTCGCGGCCGCCTCCCAGAACCCGTTCTCGCTCTGGATCGACGGATCGACGGCGAGCACCGCGAAAACGGTCCCCGCACAGAACAGGACCAGACTCAACTGAAAGCCCGCGAGCACGAGCGTTCGCAACCCGGCCGGATTCCGGAGTCGCAGAAAGTCGCCCAGCGACAGCGTCTCGAGGGGCGTGTCGTAGGCCAGCGCCTGCTGTCCCTCGGGGGAGAGCGGCCAGTTCGATTCGGGGTGGTTGACGTAGTACAGCGTGATCGACTCGGGGTAGGTTTCGGCGGCGACGATATCGATCTCGCGGAGTTCGGCGAGACGGTTGCGGACGGTCTCCTTGCTGACGTCGGGCCTGACGCGTGCTCGAATCTGCTGGGCGGAGAAGAACGGGCGGTCGGCCTCGATCATCGTCTCGATAACGTGACGTTGAGTGAGCTTTTTGTTGAGTTCCGGATCGAGCCGGTCGTCGATCCAGGCGGGGAGCGCGGTCATCGGTGGTCGACCGAACGGGCAGCGACGATGTAAACCCTGGTATCGATTTGGCGGACGCCAAACTCCGTTTCACGCCTCACAACCCCGTTTTGCCGGGCGCCGATGACAGTGTCAATGCGGGTATCACCGCCGCGCGACCCGCCAATCCGTAAGAGGGTTTGGAGTGGGCGACCGCGAAAATTGGCTGGCGGTTTATGCCGTTGCTGGCGCTCGAGTCGGGATACATGAAGCGCCGAACGTACCTGAGCGCGAATATCGCATCGATCCCGATCGTCGCCGGCTGTCTCGGTGAACCGTCGACTGATACGGATTGCTGTAACGATTTATCGGCGCAACCGCCGTCCGGGTCGCGGTTGCGCCGGAAATGACTTACAGTAAACCGTATGAGTCGGGGACATCCGACGACGGCGGGTCCGACAGCACAGACGACGCGGGCGAACGTCCACCGGACGAGGATTCGAACGACGATTCCACGGACGACGACGAACGGAACGACACCGCACCGGAAGACATCGTTGAGTCCTACATCGAGGCCGCTCGAGACGAAGATCTCGAGGGGATCGAAGCCGCCGTCCACAGTGAGAGTCCCCTCGACCCGTCCGGCTACGCGGACGAGGACCTGACGGTCGATTTCGACGGCATCCCGGCCACGGGCGACTACGAGACCGAGACGGTCACCGAGGACGCGACGGCCGCGGATGTCCTCGCACTCGAGGACGCCTCGTTTTTCTTCGGCGAAGACGACCTCGAGCGCGCGCTCGGCAACGAGACCAGGCTGGTCGCCCTCGAGTGGAACACCGAGTCCGACGCGAACGAAGCGGTTTGGGTACTCACGACCGAAGACGGAGAGTGGGTGGTCTTCTGGATCGGTGAGGAAGACGAGACGCCGGACAATCCCGAGGCGGTCTTCGACGATCCGATCGAAGACGAGGATGGGGATGTCCTCAAGCGGATCGAGTACGATGTCGACGCCGGTGATGGGTTCGAGGACGGCCACGCGGACGACTCGCTGGTCTTCGCCGAGGTTCACCTCACCGACGACCCAGGTCTCGAGGCCGACCGAATCGAGGTCGAGACGACGATCGAGGGGTACGAAGGCTCGGTCGAAGGCGCGTGGGCCGACGCCTGGCTCCTCGTCTCCCTCCACGATGAGGGCGACCAGATCGTCGTCACTGCAGTCGTCGATGGCGACGACGAGATCGTCCACCGCGAACACTACACCCCCGCGTAACCGATCGCTACTCGAGAGATCGAGCCGGAAGGCATACCTTCAACTCCCTCGAGTACGCTCCTACAGCTATGCCAGAGGCGGTCGTCTTCGACCTCGACTACACGCTCGCGGTCCCGACGCGCGATCGGGAGACAGTGCTCCAGGAGGCCGTCGACGCCGCCGACGCACCCGCGTTGACACGCGAGGAGTATCTCGCAGCCCACCGGCGAAATCTCACGCGCGAGACGCGCGAACCGATCTTCGCCGATCTGCTCGCCGATCAGGACACCGACACGGACCCCGCCGAACTGGCGACGGCCTACCGCGAGACGATCGCGTCAGTGATCGAGCCGCTGCCGGGCGTCGAGGCGATGCTCGCAGACCTCAAACGCGACTACCGCGTCGGGCTCCTGACGAACGGGCCCGTCCGCGCCCAGCGGGACAAACTCGAGACGCTGGGCTGGACTGAGAGCTTCGACGCCGCGCTCGTGACCGGCGAACTCGAGGCCGGCAAGCCCGATCCGCGCGCGTTCGAGGCGATCGCGGACGCACTCGGGGTCGACCCCACGGCGACGGTCTACGTCGGCGACGAGCTCGAGGCCGATATCGTCGGGGCGACCGAGGCCGGCATGGACGCGATCCAGGTGCTTCTCGAGGACGGCCCCGGCCCCGATTCGCGAGCCATCGCCCACGTCGAACAGGGGTCGGTAGCGTCGACCGTTCCGGACCTGATCACGAGTCTCGAGCGTCTCTGACGACCGCCTGGACGACATCGGCCGCCCGTTTAACCGCTGCACCGTTTTCGACGAACACGAGGGTTCGTGGCGGCTCGGTTGCTTTCGGACGGACCCGCAACTCGGATTTCCGGGCCGTCTCTGCAGCAGTTTCTTGGGATGTCTCGACCTCGAGGCGCGCTCGATCGTCCTGGACGAACACGCTGGCGAACCGGCGCCCCGTTTCAGCGTCGTCGTCCGGGTCGGCGTCGGTGTCAGCGAACGCGATGTCGTAGGCACGTGCGCCATCGGCCGTCGGCTCGACATCTCGGTCAGCGTTCGTGACGACGACAGCCTCGAGACCGCCGTCGTTCCGGCCCTCGAGTTCGGACGCGAGCAACTGGGCGATCCGTTTGCCGTCGGAAATCTGCTCCTCGACCATGTCGGTGCTGGGTTGGGGAGGGACAAACGCGCTTCGACTCGCCAATCGATGGGCCACACATTGTACTCTCGGAGAAACCGGTTCACGGTCCCCCTGCATGCGAACGGCCGTCGCCGGCGTCGACACCGGTGAGTCGTGATCGGATAGGGACAGCCTGTTGTCCGACAGTACACGGTGACACCATATCCAGGTTCGGTACAAAACCGAGTCTCCTATCGGATTGTTACGATCCACGTTGGCCGACTACTGGCGTCTCGTGGCCGTCTAGACGCGAACCGTCGTCGGATCGATCCAGAGTACGAAGTCGTCCTCCCGTCGAACAATGCCGGCGATGCCATCGCCCTTGACCGAGGTGTCGACCGTATTCGTCTCGAGCTTGCTGACCTGTTGGACTTCGTCCGCGAGCCAGCCGATTCGCTCGCTCGAGCCGCGTTTGCGTTTGAAAACGATGATCCGCTCACCGAGATCCTCGGTATCGTCGGTACTGTCGTCGAACACTTCGCGGAGGTTGACGATTTTGGTCGTCTCCCCGCGAAGGTCCATCACGCCTTCGACGTGTGGTGGGGTGTTTGGAATCCCCGTCAGTTTGTCCGTGTTGACGATCTCTGCGACGTAGCCGATGTCGACGCAGTAGCGAGTCTCCCCGAGCGTAAACTCGAGGACATCCGTACTCGTCGGTTGGGTCGATTTCGTTGAAGCCATAGATTGTTGTCTGGAGGAGTTACCCGGTGTGTTCGATGAGCGTGGCGGTGTCGAGCCACGTCACGAGCTCGGTTCGATCGTCGGTCGATTTCTTGATGATACCGTTGATGAACTCGTGCTCTTCGGCGGCGTCCATGACGCTGGCCGTTTCGTCGATCTGCGACGTTCGGTAGGTCACGGCCTGGGAGACATCCGTGACGCGAACGCCGAGTTTCTGTTTGTCGTCGTCGCGTTCCAAGACGACGATGTACTGGTCGTCGCTGCGCTCGTTTCGCTCGATGTCGAGCATGACTGTGGGATCGAGGACGGCCGTAATTTCGCCGCGAAGGTCGGTGACGCCATCGATCGCGTCCGGACCGCGCGGGAATCGCGTGATCTCTTTCATCTCGACGATCGCACTGATTTGCTCGATTTCGACCGCGTATCGGCTGTCGTTGAGGTAAAACTCGAGCATTTGGATGGTATCGTCGTCGTCGTGAGTCGAGGCGACGAGACTGTCACCTTGCTCGAAGACCGCGGCGCCACGCCCGGCCGCTCCCGCGCCATAGCCCTCCGTGTCGGCGACCGCTGCAGCGTCAGCGGTCGCCTCGTCGCCGATGTCGTCGACGAACTCGGACATGATACTCGCGTCGGCGATCGCGCCGCCGAATGCCGACTCGGCCGATTGTTGGCTGTCGACCATCGGGCTCGCTTCGTGGTCGCTCACCGTCGGTTCGGCCGCGTCGGCCGCCGGAATAGACGATTCGTCGAACGTAAGTTCGTCGCCGGCATCGGTCGACGCCGATCCGTCGCTCGAGACTGGTTCTGACGCGACACTCGGTGGAGCCGGCTGCTCGTCGGTCGACGAGCCGGCTGCTGACTCCGTCTCTCCTGGGTGTGAGGGATCGTCGTCGGAATCGTCTTCGGCTTCCGTGTTCTCCGCGACGGCATCGGAGTCTTCGGCGGCCGTCTCGGCGTCTCCAGCAGCGTCGTCCTCCGTTGCCGACCCGTTTCCGTCGGGTACGGCCTCCTCGTCGGTAGTTCCGGCGTCACCCTCGTCCGGGGCGTCGCCGGACTGTTCGTCGTCTCCATCGCTCGAGCGTCGGTTCCGTAGATCACGAATGCGCCGTGCTCTGTCGTCTGTCATGCTGGTACCTCCTCGGTTGCGCGTTCGTCCTCGAGTTGCTCGGCCATCGACGCGAACACCGATTCCATATCGACGTTCTCCTCGACGGCAAACACTGACTTTCCGTCGGCGAAGGCCCGTTGGAGCGCAACGCGTTTGCGCACGCGATACAGCGGCACGTCCGGCAAGGCGTCGTCGAACCACTCGAGCATGTTGTCCGCGGCTTTGGTGTTTTCGATGCGGTTGGCGACGAGTGCGCGTGGCTCGATTTCGATATCGTGGTCCATTTCGAGGGAGCCGACGTAATCGAACAAGAGTTCGAGCGATCGCTTGCTCGTCGGTTCTGCCAGCGCCGGAATCACCAGATTCTCCGTCGCGTACAACGCGTTGTCAGTGACGAGTCCGAGATACGGCGGACAGTCGACCACGACGACATCGTAGTCCGTCTCGAGTTCGGTCAACACGGCGTCGAGTTTCGTTTCGGGATCGGGTTGCCGAGCGAGCGTCGAGTCGGCGGCGTTCATATCGACGTTGCTCGCGACGATATCCATCTCGGGATGGTCGTAGACGAGGTCGTCTAGATCGACGTCGGTCGGATCGACGAGCGCGTCTAGCAACGTCGGAGGGTCAGCATCGTAGGCCTCGAGCAGCCCAAGCCCCTCCGTCGCGTTCCCCTGTGGGTCGAGATCGACGAACAGTACGTCCCGACCGCGTTCGTTCAAGGCACCGGCCAAATTAATAGCTACGGTCGTCTTCCCGACGCCTCCTTTTTGATTTGTCACGCAGAGCCGAGCGGATCCCGCCATTCGCTTGGGTCGTTTCGATTCTGCATACATAACTCACACGGCCAAGCAGGCTCGAGGCGCGAGTGTCGCAGCCGTGGCGTCCCCGTTCGGCCGAATTCTTTATGCGGCGATCATCACAATCCACCCGCATGGCAGTGAGTGGACCGATCGTCGATACCGCCGACGCGACGATCTCTAACGGCCGCTGCGTCGCCGAGGACCCGCCGAACGGAGGGCAGACGGGCCCGAGGACCGGTATCGATCGAATCCGACGACCAACCCCGACGACGGTCGAGCCGATGTTTTCCATGGCCGATTCGATCGATCGTCGGCCCACCGATACCGGTATCTAATGGTTCGAGCTGTTATCGCGGACGATTCGGCGGTGATGCGCGAAACGCTCGGTAAAATCCTCGAGGAGGGCGGGATCGACGTCGTCGGGCGTGCAAAAGACGGCGTCGAAGCCATCGAGTTGATCGACGAACTCGACCCCGACATCGCGACGGTCGACATCCAGATGCCACGCAAGACCGGCCACGAGGTGATCGCAGAGGTGATGGCTACAAACCCGACGCCGATGCTCGTTATCAGCTCCCACACGACGAAGAACGCCGACGCGACCTTCGAGGCGCTCGAGGCCGGGGCGGTCGATTTCTTCGCGAAGCCATCGGGCGATAACTCGGTCGATATCTGGAGTCGGCAGGACGAGATCGTCGAGCGCGTCGAGGCCGTTGCGGAGGCCGACGTGACGGGAATGTCGTCGGATCGGTCCGAGCCCGACCGCGAGCCAACGATCGACGCCGACGGCGCGTTTCCGAACGATCCGACGCTCGTCATCGGTGCATCGACCGGCGGCCCGCGCGTCGTCGAGCGGGTGCTGTCCGAACTGCCCGAACGAGCTGGATTTCGAATTCTGGTAGTACAACACATGGCTGACCACTATACGGAACGTTTTGCAACGCGTCTCGACGGACGAACGGAGTACGACATTCGAGAAGCTGCCGGCCGGGAGCGAATCGGCCCCGGCGAGGGCGTCCTCGCGAAAGGGGGCATCCATCTGGCAGTCTCCGGCAGTAGAAACGGTGACCTCGTCGTCGCACACGACGATGGCCCCGAACGTCACAACGTCAAGCCGGCGATAGATGTGACGATGGAAACGGCCGCAGCAACCGTCACCGGCAACCTCGCTGGCGTCATCCTCACCGGCATGGGGGCCGACGGCGCCGAGGGGCTGGCGGCCATCAAAGACGCCGGCGGCAAGGCGATCGTCCAGGACGAGGATACCTCGCGCGTCTACGGCATGCCGAAAGTCGCCGCCGAACAGGTCGACATCGACATGGTCCTGCCGAAAGACCGCATCGCCGAAGGGATCACCAACGCCTTCAAGGGGTGGTCGGCGTGAGCGATCCAACCAGTACCTTCGTCCAGGAGAGCCAAGAGGACATCCAGAAGCTCAACAATGCACTGCTCGAGCTCGAGGACGCCGCCGACCCGGAGAACTCCGAGGCGATCGAGACGGTGTTCCGGGTCGCACACAACCTGAAAGGAAACTTCGGAGTTATGGGCTATACGGACGCGAGCAATATGGCCCACGCCGTCGAGGATCTGCTCGATTGCATCCGAGACGGCGAACTCTCGGTGACCGGCGAGCGCATGGACCTCATCTTCAGCGGCGTCGACCAACTGGACCAGATGGTCCGGGAGATCTCCGACGACGGTGAGACCGAGACCGATCCCGACGAGACGATCGCCGAGATCCGTGCCTCGATCGACGCCGGCGAGGATGAAAGAGACGCACAAGCGAGCAACGAGGGTAGCGCCGCCGATACCGTGTCACCCGACGACCTTCCGCTCGAGGAACTCGTCGCCGATGTCGACGGCGACCTCGAGGACGCCGAGTGTTTGCAGGCCGTCCTCGAGTTCGAACAGACGGGTTCGGAACACGTCGACGCGATGTTCGTCCTCGACGCCATCGAAGACGAGTACGAGCTCCTGCAGACGGTCCCGGACGGCGAGGCGATCGAAGACGGCGAGTTCGAGGGTAGTTTCGAAACGTACCTCCTGACCGACTCGAGCGTCGACACCGACGACGTGGCGACGTTCCTCGAGGACAACCGCTATCTCGAGGGTGCACGCGTCACCGATGTTACCGACGACATCGCCGCGGCCGCGACCGACGACACAGACGACGCCGATGCCGACGATAGCGACCCCGGCACCACCCACGACAGCCAGGAGGTCGAGTCGATCCGCGTCGACGTCGAACAGGTCGACCAGCTCTACAACCAGGTCGAGGAGATGGTCACGAGCCGGATCAAGCTCCGGAAGATCATCGAGGAGAACGACCTGGTCGAGGCCGAAGACGAACTCGAGGAACACGGCAAGATCACCTCGAGTCTGCAGGATACCGTCCTCGAGATTCGACTCGTGCCGCTGAAGAAGATCGTCGGCAACTTCCCGCGGGTCGTCCGGGACATCTCGCGCAAGCAGGACAAAGAGATCGACTTCGAGATGAAAGGGGTCGACATCGAGATGGATCGCTCGATCCTGAATGAACTGGGCGATCCGTTGATGCACCTCATTCGAAACGCCGTCGATCACGGGATCGAACCGCCCGAGGTCCGCGAAGAGAAAGGCAAGCCTCGAGAGGGCACGATCAGGCTCATCGGCGAACGCGAGCGCGATCGCGTCTCGGTGACGGTCCAGGACGACGGTGGCGGGTTAGATGTCGAGGAGATCAAATCGAAAGCGATCGACCAGGGCGTTATCACTGAGGAAGAGGGGCGGATGCTCAACGACTCGGAAGTGTACGACCTCATCTTCCACCCCGGCTTCTCGACGACGGACGAGGTCACCGAAGTCAGCGGGCGCGGCGTCGGGATGGACGTCGTCAACCAGGTCGTTCGCGGCGTCGACGGTTCGATCAACGTCGAAAGCGAGCCCGACGCGGGGACGAGCGTCACGCTCATGCTGCCGGTGAGCGTTGCGATCGTCCGGGTGCTGTTCGTCACCGTCGGCGACGAGAAGTACGGCGTCCCGATCAAGAATATCGACGAAATCTCCGAGCGAGAGGACGTGACCATCGAATCCGTCGAAGGACGTGAGACGGTAACCCACGACGACAAGGTCTATCCACTGCTCTCGCTTGCCGACAGACTCGACGTGCCAAACGCCGACACAGACGCGGACGACATGGTCGTCCGTATCAAAGACGGCGTCCGGCAGGTCTGTCTGCGCTGTTCGGATGTCGTCGGCCAGGAAGAGGTCGTCATCAAACCGTTCGAAGGCGTCCTCAGCGGCGCCCCTGGAATCAGCGGTGCCTCGGTCCTTGGTGAAGGGGAAGTCGTCATGATCTTGGACGTCGATACGCTGTGACTGCACTTCGACCGACGAGTTGCCACGGTTGGAGATTCCCATGAGGTTCGACAATCGATCCGACGCAATCGTCGTCGGCATCGCCGACTACGCCGTTACGGATCGGCCACGACTGTTGAAAACGAGCGGACTCGGCTCCTGTATCGGCGTCGCCATCTACGACGAAACCGCCGGCGTCAGCGGCCTGTTACACTTTATGCTCCCCGACTCGAGCGAAACGAGTGGGAACTACGCGGACGCGAAGTTCGCCGATACGGGCATCCCGTCACTACTCGAGGCGTTTACAGCCGCCGGCGGCGTCCCCGACCGGTCGTGGGCCAAGATCGCCGGCGGCGCGTCGATGGTTGAGTTCGACGCCGCGGATCGATCGATCGGCGACCGCAACCTCGAGGCCGCCAGACGCGAGCTCGCGGCTCGCAGCATCGCTATCCTCGAGACGGATGTCGGCGGTGATTTCGGTCGCTCACTCGAGTTCGACGGGGAAACCGGAACGTTGACTGTCAATAGCGCAGACCGGTCAAAACGGCTGTTGTAACGAGTCGGATTCGGGAGCGATACTATCGCTTCCTCGACCGGCTACTCGCTCCGGTCGCCCTCACTCGCGGTGTCGTCGGACTGGTCGGCGTTCGTGTCGCCGTCTGGAGCCCGGTCGTCCGCCGGTGATCCGTCGTCGGATGGCTCGCGTACCGGTGCCGACGCCGAATCGTTCGCGGTGTCGTCACTGGGGCTTTCGTCGGTGGCCCCGCTATCGCCGTCGGTATCACCGTCGCCACCGGCGGGCTCACCCGACTCGCGTCGGACATCACTCACCGCCCGACCGAAGACGGTCCGTTCGCCCTGTGGCGCGGTCGGGCGGCCATCGGCGTCTCGGTCGAGCATCGACGGCCGTCGAACTCGTTCCGTGCTGTCGTCCGGCAGCGTATCGATATCGATGAGTCCGAGCGCGTCGGGGAGCGATCCCGCTGACACCTCGTCGTCCCACTCGTCGTCGTCCGCTCGGTCTAACGGGTCGATCTCCGTTTTCTCCTCGACGAGTGTCTCCCAGACGCCGCTGATGCCCTCGGCCGTCGCCTCGGCGGCTTCGTCTCTGCCTTTCTGGTAGGCGAGTTCGACGAAACTGCGATCGTACGTCGTCGCCGTCTGTGCGTTGAGTCGCTCGAGTTCGCCAGGATGGGACGCACCGAGTCGCGTCGCGACGCCTAACGCGTAGGCTCGCGTGATCGCCTCGTCTCGGCTCTCGATCGTCTCCCAGTCGGTCCCGAAGCTATCCTCGTACATCTCAGGCCTGGATCTTCTCGTCCGGATCGACTCTGAGCCCGCGGTCTGTGAACTCGATCTCGTGAATATCGCAGTCGATCTGGGTCCCGCGCATCTTGATAATCTGAATCCCTCTGGTCATCCCACCGGACTCGAGGTAGTTGTGCATGAACACGACGCCGTGGGCCAGATAGTGGCCGTCGGTGTAGGAGGTCGGATCGGTCATCTCCGAGATCAACATGACGGTGGCGTCGGCTCGCTTGAGCTTCGTCAGGAACTTGATGAGCGCATTGAGATCGTCCGAAAAGTAGTACTCGAGCAACATCGTCGAGTCGATGACCAGCCGATCGACGCCACGGGATTCGACGAAGGCGACGAGTTGATTCGCCAGGTTATCGACGTTCGATGGAAATTCGCCGCTGCTCCGTGAGGACGACGAGAGCAATCGCTGGGCTTCGCTTTCGAAGGCGTTTAACACCTTCACGTGGCCCGAGTTGACGGCCTGATCAAACCCGAACTCGTAGTTGCCGATGTCGGAGACGAGTTCCTCCTCGGACTCGTGTAACGTGAGAAATAACGTCGTCTCGCCCTCGATGGCACCTTTCGTCACAAACTGGGAACAGAACGTCGTCTTGCCACTTCCGGGTGGGCCGCTGACGACGTACAGGCGATCCTTCAGGATCCCACCATCGACTAACTCGTCGAAGCCTGGTACGCCCGTTGTAATTCGCATTGGTGTCAATCAGGACTGTCCCGGATAAATATATTCTGTGTTGGTTTCAAACATTCGAGGAGTGTTGGAAACGCCTCGGTGACTATCCGAAACGGCCAAACGGATCGCCCGCCACGTGAGACATATGAAGTTTGCGCCGGGGGCCTGGAAGTACGCCATCGTCCCGCTGGTCGCCGCGCCGTTTGCATTCATCTGGAGCGTCACGGTCAGCGTCGTCGCCCTCGGCGTCGGTTTGGCGACGCTCGCGTTCTTTCGTGATCCCGACCGAACCCCGCCGCCGACCGGCGTGGTCGCACCCGCCGACGGTACCGTCTCGGTCCGACGAGCGGAGGGCAACCGAGTTCGGCTCGGCACGTTCATGAACGTCTGGCACGTCCACGTCGTCCGCACGCCGGTCGACGCTCGCGTCACCGATGTCGAACACGTCTCCGGTGCCAATCGACCCGCCTTCTCGAAGGAGTCCGATCGTAACGAACGCGTCCACGTGTGCCTCGAGACCGACTCCACACAGCTCCCCGAGCCAGCCGACGCCTCGAGCGATGGGACGGCACGTCAGGAACTCGAGGTCACCCTCATCGCCGGCGCGTTCGCACGACGAATCCACCCCTACGTCGAACCCGGCGACGACCTCGATCGCGGCGATCGCATCGGCCACATCGCCTTCGGCAGCCGCGTCGACGTGCGCTTTCCGCCGTCGGTCGGCCTCGAGGACGTCCGTGCCGAGGCCGGCGACTCGATGACCGCGGGTGAAACCGTCGTCCTCGACTCGGCAGTCGACGACTTCTCCCTCGAGACCGAACTCGAGTAACCATCCGTTACGATGTAGATTTTATCACGCTGCTCGAGGTGGCACTCACCGTGACGGCCAACCACCCCCAGCTTAGCCGCAGACGACTGGTACGTCTCACCGGGTCCGCAATCGCGTCGGCCGGCCTCGCGACGACCGCGTCGGCGACGAATCGCGACGCATCTTTGAACGTGTTCTCGAGACAGGCCCAAGAGACCGGCGAGTATACCGCGGTGTACGACGAGACGATCGACGACGTCGTCCTCGTCACCGTTGGCGCCGTCGACGACGAGACGCCGGGCGGACTCGGGACGGGATTCGTCGTCGACGACTACGTCGTGACGAACCACCACGTGGTTCGAGACGCACCGGAAGCCGAACTCCAGTTCCGGGACGAACGGTGGCGAACAGCCACCGTGGCCGGTTCGGATCCCCATAGCGATCTCGCCGTCCTCGAGGTCGAGGATTTCCCCGATCTCGTCGACGGGTTTGCGCTCGCCGAAGCCGAACCGACGATCGGGCAGGAGGTACTCGCCCTCGGGAACCCCCTCGGACTGGACGCATCGCTCTCACAAGGGATCGTCAGCGGCGTCGATCGCTCGCTGCCGAGTCCGACTGGGTTCTCCATCCCTGCCGCCATACAGACCGACGCCCCCGTCAACCCGGGCAACAGCGGCGGCCCACTCGTCGACCTCGAGGGCAACGTCCTCGGCGTGGTCTTTGCAGGTGCCGGCCAGACGATCGGGTTTGCGATCTCCGCCCGCCTGGCCGACCGCGTCGTACCAGCGCTCGTCGAGGACGGCGCGTACGACCATCCCTACGTTGGCGTCGGCGTCGAGCCGGTCGGGCCGGTGATCGCTGCGGCAAACGACCTCGAGGAACCGCGCGGCGTCATGATCGGTGACGTGACGCCGAACTCGCCCGCAGACGGCGTTCTCGAGCCGGCGGACGGCGTAACGACAGTCGATGGGGCTCCCGCCCTCGTCGGCGGCGATGTCATCGTCGCTATCGACGACGAAGAGATCCCAAACCAGGAACGGCTCTCGTCGTATCTCGCGCTCGAGACATCGCCCGGCGAGACGATCGATATCGAGGTCGTTCGCGACGGCGAGCGCGACCTCGTCGAACTGACCCTCGGAGAGCGTCCGGATGTCGACCTACCCTGATACGGTTTACTGTAAGTCGTTACCGCCGAAGCCGCGACCCGTCTGCGGTTTCGCCGGTAAATCGTTACAGCAATCCGTATGAGAGCAACGGGGCCGTTGCGTGGATACCGACCAGGAGAGTACGGGCAGGGTCGAGGGGGGCCGTCCGTGTTCCCGTTGGCACGCAACCGCCCGGTCACTGCTTCCCCAGCGGTGCCAGCGACCCGTATCAGCCTTCGTCGGCCTCCTCGAGGTCTTCGAGCTCTTCGGCCTCCTCTCGAGGCGCGTTCTGCGTGCCGAGATCGGCGCTACCGTCGTCGACCTCGTCGGGATCGCGGCCGATCCGCTCGAGTTCGTCTCCGATTTCTGCCGCTCGTTCGGCCTCGCGCTCGTCGGCTCTATCGGTGTCGTCTTCGGCCACGTGCCTGGGTTATCTCGCCCGCGAGTTGAGTCTCAGGCCGTCGTCTGCAACGCCGGCGCCGTCCCCGTTCACCGAGATCACTGTGATACGTGAACACGATACTACTCGTTGGCGACGGACACGAAAGACAGATAAAAGACGCTGCGTTGTAAACAGACAGATATGGACGTTCCGTACGATCTTACCTCGTACGTTCGGGTGTTGAAAATGGCGACGACACCCACGACCGAGGAATTCGTTCAGGTGTCGAAAATTGCCGGTGCAGGCATCCTACTCGTCGGGTTCATCGGTTTCATCATCGGAACCATCATGATGTTCCTGACCGGTACCGGTGGTGGCTTCTGATGGGAATCTACGCGGTCAAGACCACGGCGAGTCAGGAGCGCACTGTCGCCGACATGATCATCAACCGCGAAGAACCCGAGATTCACGCCGCACTGGCACCCGATTCGCTGACCTCCTACGTGATGGTCGAATCGGAAGGCAACGCCGTCTTAGAGCGCGTCCTCGAGGACATCCCCCACGCTCGCAGCATCGTCCCCGGCGAGTCAGACATCTCCGAAGTCGAGCACTTCCTCTCGCCGAAGCCGGACGTTGAAGGGATCGCCGAGGGCGACATCGTCGAACTCATCGCCGGCCCGTTCAAAGGCGAGAAGGCCCAAGTCCAGCGCATCGACGAAGGCAAAGATCAGGTGACGGTCGAACTGTACGAGGCGACGGTCCCGATTCCCGTGACGGTTCGTGGCGATCAGATTCGCGTGCTCGATAGCGACGAGCGATAGCGAGGCGGATCGCTCGCGGAAGGTGTGACGGCGAGTATTGTCGTCCGTGTCGGGTGGTATCGATGGGACGACAGTGTCGGCGCCGAGTGTGTTTGTCAGCGTTTGAGTTCCGCTGCAATGAGATCCATGTCCGCGTTCGATTCGATTTCCTCTAAGAGTTTCTCGCGTTTGCGAACGTCCTCGGAGTCGGCACCGTAGGCGCGGACGTACTCGGCGCGGCTGTGATCGGTAAAGGCGTGACGAATCGCAAGATAGCCGTCGGGGACCACCGTCCCACACACCTTACACTCGCGGCGCTCGTGTTCGGTCGCCTGATGGACGACGGCCGACTCGACGTCCTCGAAGACGGCGCCACAATTCGTAATTCCACATTCCCAGGCCATTTGTTAGTGCATCGATGGGCCGGTGTAATGATTGTTTCGTCGCCATCTCGGAACGAAACTGCCGCCCTCGTTGGGGAAAATCAGAATCACTAACTCACACGTCCCGAAAGCACACCTCGTGAGCGAGGGAGCACCGTCGCGAGTCGACTGTCACGTGAAGATCTTGAACGAGCAGGTCATCGAGCGGGCGAAACGGGCCGGGCTCGACGCGATCGTTTACGCACCACACTTCACGCGCCTCCCCGACATTCGCGAGCAAGCGGCCCGCTACTCGAGCGAGGAGCTGCTGGTGGTTCCCGGGCGCGAGGTGTTTACCGGCCCCTGGCACGATCGCAAACACATCCTCGCGATCGGACTGACCGACCCCGTACCGGATTTCATCCCGCTCGAGGCCACAATTGCCGAATTCGAGCGCCAGGCGGCGACAGTTCTCGTTCCCCACCCCGAGTTCGCGACGGTCGGGCTGACCGAAGCCCACCTTCGACAGTATCGCGAGACGATCGATGCCGTCGAAGTGTTCAATCCGAAACACCTTCCCTGGAACAACGAACGCGCACGCACGCTTGCAACCGAACTCGAGATCCCGCCGTTTACCTCCTCGTATGCCCACCTCACGGGGACCGTCGGGATCTGTCACACGAGGTTCGACACCTCGGTCGACACCGCAGCCGACCTCCGTGACGCCCTCGAAGACGGTATCCCGCGGCGCATCGTCCACGAAACCGGTTTCGAGCACGCTCGAACGACGGCAACGGAGCTTGCACACCTCGCCTACGAAAACTGCTGGAAGAAAACCGATCGGTTCTTTCTCTCGGGGCTCGAGCCGACCCACCCTCGTCATATCGCCTACGATGGGCGGTTCGACGATGTCGCCGTCTACTGATAGGGATTATCGTAGCCAGCCGGATGTTTCGCCTCACAGGGATTGATACCGTGTTTCGATCCTGGGTCGGGAAATCTATGAACTCCTACGATAATCCCTATGAGACGGATTCCTGTGCCGATGTCCCGGCAGTGAGTCGAACTGCGTGAGACGAGCCTCGGTTGCGGAGCGAAGCGAATCAACCGGCGCAACCGCGACCCGGGCGGCGGGTGCGCCGGAACTGACGGACAGGAAACCGTATGAGACGGGCTGGTACACGGTGTTCCATCGCGACCGCGAGCCGGCTCGCGGTCGCACGGAACCAGGAACCACCGATCCGCTTCAGTAGCCGCGTTCGATCAAGTAATCTGCGAGTTCACACAGCAACCGCCGAGCCTCGTTGTCCGGCAGCACCTCGAGTCGGTCCTTCCCCTGGTCGACGAGCGATCGTGCCCGTTCGTTCGCGTAGCTGATCGAGCCGGCCGCCTCGAGTTCGGAGACGGCATCGTCGATCTCGGCTTCGGTAACCGCATCGACATCGGTCGTATCGACGAGGCCTTCGATGTCGACGCCCTGTTCGCGTGCGTGGACGGTAATGAGGGTCTGTTTGTTCTCGACGAGGTCGCTCCCGCGTTGCTTACCGAGTTTGGCGCTTGGAACGGTCAGATCGAGGACATCGTCCTGAATCTGGAAGGCGCGACCGATATCGAGTCCGTAGCCATAGAGTGCATCGACGGTCTCGTCGTCTGCGCCCATCAAGATGGCGGGCAGACAGGCCGAGGCGGCGTATAGCACGGCGGTCTTCTGTTCGACCATCTCGAGATAGGCTTCGGGCGTCACGTTGTCGTCTTCCTCGAAGGTGACATCGAGCGCCTGCCCCTCGCAGATCTTCGTACAGGTTGTCGCTAGCACGTCGAGTGCGTCGACCATCCGATCGGGATCGGCACCGGTCTCGAGCATGATCTCGAACGCTTTCGAGTAGAGCGTGTCTCCGGCCAGAATCGCCGTCTCGAGGTCGTACTCCTTGTGGACGGCGGGAACGCCCCGACGGAGGTCGTCGTCGTCCATGATGTCGTCGTGGATCAGGGTAAACGACTGAATAACCTCGACGCTGACGGCGGCGTCCATCACGTCGATCGTCTCCGGCGCTCGTCGCTTGGCGCTCGCGTCGTCGTCCGAACGTGGTTGCGTGGCTTCATCGAGCGTCGGGAACGATCGATACTCGGTCGATAGCGGCTCGACGTCAGCGAGCGCTTCTGCGGTCGTCAACAGTACGGAGGGTCGAAGGCGCTTGCCACCTGCATCCAGCAGATACCGGGAGGCTTCGTAGAGTCGCTCGGGTTCGCGGATCGGCAACTCTTCGGGAATCGCGTCGTTGACCTGCTCGCGGCGCTGTCGAACGGCCTCGAGCACCGTCTCTTCTCGTGCCTCGGGACTGGTCATATCAGTCGACGAGCTGGATGATGTTCCCGTTGCGCGAGATGTGGAGGTCTCGACCCGTCTGGTAGCCTTCGCTCTCACAGAGGTTGACGTAGCCCGAGAGTCCCTTGAGGTCCTGGTGGGCCGGAATGATGTTCTGTGGCTGGAGAGCGTCGAGCATTTCGTAGTGGCCCTCCTGGTTCATGTGGCCCGAGACGTGGATATCGTCGTAGACGCGAGCGCCTTGCATACCGAGCAGTTTCTCGGCCTGGTAGCGCTGGCCCTCGTTGGTCGGTTCGGGGATGACGCGTGCCGAGAAGACGACCTTGTCGCCGTCGTCCAGTTCGTAGGGGGTCTCGCCGCGGGCCATCCGGGTGAGCATCGCGCGTGGCTCGCCCTGGTGACCGGTGACGACCGGCAGGAAGTCCTCTTTGCCCTCGTTCATGATCCGCTTGAACGTACGGTCGACGGACTTGCGGTGGCCGAACATCCCCAGATCTTCGGGGAAGTCGACGAAGTCGAGTCGCTCGGCCGTACCGGAGTACTTCTCCATCGAGCGTCCGAGCAAGACCGGCTGTCGGCCGATGTCTTTCGCGAACTCGACGAGACTGGTCACGCGGGCGATGTGACTCGAGAAGGTCGTCGCGACGATACCGCCGTCGTAGTCCTCCATGCTGTAGAGGACGTCCTTGAGGTGTTCGCGTGCGACGTTTTCGGAGGGGGTTCGGCCCTTCTTGTTCGCGTTCGTACAGTCCTCAATGTAACACAGCACCCCTTCGTCCTCGCGACCGATCTCACGGAACCGCTTCATGTCGATCGGATCGCCGATGACGGGCGTGTGGTCCATCCGCTTGTCGAGCCCGTAGACGATGGCGCCTTCGGGCGTGTGGAGGACGGGGTTGATCGCGTCGATGATCGAGTGGGTGACGTTGACGAACTCGAGTTCGACCCCGTGGTCGCCGATCGTCATCGTTTCGCCGGCGTCCATCTTGACCAGGTCGTTCTCGACACCGAACTTCTGTTCGCCCTCGATCTGCTGTTTGACCAGTTCGATCGTAAACGGCGTCGCGACGATCGGGGCGTCGTATCGGTGGGCCAGTTTCGAGATGGCGCCGATGTGATCCAGGTGGCCGTGAGTCGGGACGATCGCTTGGACATCGCCCTCGAGGTCGGACATGATCCGGTCGTCCGGAATCGCGCCCATGTCGATCAGGTCGAGACTGTGCATCCGTTCGGTTTCGACGTTGTCGTGGATCAGGACCTGCGAGAGGTTCAGACCCATATCGAAGATGACGACGTCGTTACCGGCGCGGACGGCAGTCATCTGCCGTCCGACTTCCTCGTAGCCGCCAATTGTTGCAATTTCTATTTCCATGGTTCGTAGCACTGAAAGCCGCGTCGTGGACTCTCATCGAAACGGTCCGCGGACTCCCGGTTGTGCGGCCCCGGCATCTTACAGCGCGTCGGCCACCGCAATCCCGCTATGCGCTCGAGAACCGCACGATATCTACGACGTATACCGCCGTCACATCGTCGAACGCACTTGCCCGCGGGTTTCGCTAGGTCCATCTACACGCCGGGGTGTTAAAAACGCAGTGGGTTGGTCGTCCAGACGAACGGTCGAGCTACACGAATCGTCGATGGCAGTCACTCTGGGCCGAACACACCGGCTACTGCGGCGGCAGCCGGCGACGGCGGTGCTCGAGTATCGTGGTGGTTGGTACCACGATAGGGGAGCCAGAATCAATCAATCGTTTTCCATTCGAAGATATTTTTGGCTTGATTTCGATTCGCCGTGTGGGAAGCTCACACTCGCTTCCGAAATGCGAAGGTTTTGTAACTTCCGTTCGAAAGGAGAGACCAATGGCGAAAGATCTCGAGCGCGACCTGGGTCTGTTCGCGGTGATCGCGATCAGTATGGGGGCGATGATCGGCAGTGGTATCTTCATTCTCCCCGGCGTCGCGATGGCCGAAGCCGGACCGGCGGTGATTCTGGCGTTCGTCATCGCGGCGATTCTCGTGATCCCGGCGGCGTTATCGATCGCCGAGCTCGGGACCGCGATGCCGGAAGCCGGCGGAGACTACGTCTTCATCGAGCGGGGACTCGGCCCTTCCTTCGGGACGATAGCCGGCCTCGGCACCTGGCTCATGTTGATGCTCAAAGGATCGCTCGCGCTCTATGGGGGTATGTTCTACATCAATTTCATCTATGCGCTCCCGACGTGGGATCTGGCGATTCCGGGCCTCGGCGCGACGCTTCCGATCCCCGGCGTCCGCGCGCTGGGGATCACCTTCGCGCTCGTGTTCATCGCGATCAACCTCGTCGGGGTCAAACAGACCGGCGGCATCCAGCTGGTGATGGTCATCGTCATGCTCGTGATCCTCGGCGGGTTCGTCGCGGTCACCATCATCCAGGTCGACGGCGCGAACTACGATCCGTTCTTCGCGGAGGGGATCGACGGCGTCTTCACCGCTACCGCCCTGGTTCTGGTCTCGTATGCCGGAGTGACGAAAGTCGCCGCGGTCGCCGAGGAGATCGAGAATCCGGGTCGGAACCTCCCGCTCGGACTGCTCGGCTCGCTGGCCGTCACCGCGTTCCTCTACGCCTTGCTCGTGTTCGTCCTCGTCGGAGTCGTCGACGGCGATCAACTCGCGGACTCCGAGGAACCGATGGCCCTCGCGACGGAGATTCTGTTCGGGGAGGCGGTACTGGCCGGCGTTCCCGTCGGCACGCTCGCCGTCGCCGGCATCATTCTCGCGGCCGTCCTCGCACTCGTCAGTACCGCAAATGCCGGCATTCTGACCGCCTCGCGATATCCGCTCGCACTCAGTCGCGACGACCTCTTCCTGAAGAAGTTCGAGTACATCCACCCGCGATTCAACACGCCGTCGGTCGCCATCCTGGTGACCGGCGCGATCATCGTCGCGATCGTCGCCACGCTCGAGGTCGACGAGATCGCGAAGATGGCCGGCGCCTTCCAGATCCTCGTCTACATCCTGGTCTGTGCCGCCCTAATCGCCTTCCGCGAGCGGGACCTCGAGTGGTACGATCCCGACTTCTTCACGCCGGGCTATCCCTGGGTCCAGTTGTTCGGCATCGTCTCGGGGATCTTCATCATCACGCAGATGGAGACTCAGGAGATCCTCGGCTCGATCGCCATCGTGATCTTCGGCTTCGTCTGGTTCAAACTCTACGCCGAGGGTAAGATCGATCGCGAGGGCGTCGCCAAGGGCCTCGCCCGCCGTGAAGCCGGCAAGCAGTTCGTTCAGGATACCGAAGCCGTCCTCGAGCGCGCCGACGAGTTCGAGATCCTGATCCCGATTCGCCAGGATGTCTCCCGCGAACAGGAAGACGCGATGATCCAGATGGCCGCCCCGATCGTCAAACGCCGCGGCGGCCACATCCGGGTCGTGCGCTTCGACGAGGTGCCCGACCAGGTGCCACTCGATACCGCCGCCCAGGAACTTTCCGAGGCCGACATCGAGTTCGAGGAGCGCACCGACGATCTCGTGCGCTATCTCGAGGTGCCCGTCGAGGTCGGCGAGATCGTCAGCCACGACACGCGCCACGCGGTCGTCAACTTCGCCGAGCGGACCGGCGCGGACCTCGTGCTCGCCCGCCAGGAGGCCACCAGCAGACTCGGGACGCTGTTCGGCCGGGATACCGACTGGATCCTCGAACACGCACCGTGTGACGTCGTCTTCGTCCAGCACGAACAGCCCACGGCCGTCGACGAGATCGCTATCGTCACGGATCGGAGCCCGTTCAACGATCCGCTCAAGGTCGAACTCGCCGACGCGATGGCCGACGTTCTCGACGCACGAGTACGATTCCTCTTTGCCGTCTCCGAGGACGCTCCCGACGAACTCCTCGAGACGATCGAGGACTACCACGCCGAACTCGACGAACTCTGTACGGTGCCCGTGGAATCGACGATCGTGCGGACCGACGACGACGTCGAGGGGCTCTCCGCGGCACTCGAATCGGCCGATATCGTCATGCTGAGTACGGTGACTCACCACCGACTCCCGGACCTGATCATCGAACAGCGTTCGGATCGACTGGCTGCGGCGATCGAACAGCCGGTGTTGCTGGTCCACTCCAAACAAACCCGTCGTGGATCGTTCCTGCGACCGATCCTCGATCGCGTGCTGTTCGACTGATTTCGGGCGTTCGTATTCACCAGCCCTGACGCCGAGAAACGGACAGCCAGTCGGTTACTCCTCGAGATCGTCGACCGGATCGGGCGCCGGCGCGTCGGCAACTGTCGTATCCGCTGCGGCAAAGCCCTCGAGGGGAACAGTGAGTCCGCTCTCGAGTTCGTACTCCAGCCCGACGACCACGTCGTTTGGCAGTCCTCCGATCGAAAATCGCGTCCCGGGTTCGAACGTGCCCTCGTCGAAGCGCAACTCCTCGCCGGTGAGGCCGTCGACGGTGATGACGAGTCGCGGGAGTTCGAGCGATTCGCCTGCGAGATGGCGCACCGTTCCTCGCTGCTCGTCGTCGTCGTACTCGAACGCGATCGACGCTCGCGGCGGGACGGCCGTCGAGACGTCCTCGATCGGCGTCTCGGGCACGGCCGTCGCGAACCCGTCGGCGACACCGTCGTCCGTGTAGATGCTCGGCTCCGTTCCCCAAAGTTCCTGGAAATGGTCGGCGAACGCGTCGGCGATCTCGGCGTCCGGATCGGGCGAGGTGACCGACGCTCGCTGGACGTAGTCGTCGCCGGCATCGACGGCCGTCCCCCACTGGCCACCGTCGGGGAGCCAGGACGGACGCTCGAGGCCGACTGTCGTCCGAATACCCCGTCCGAGAAGGTCCGTCAGTCGTTCGAACTGCGGGTCGTCCTCGTGACGCCGCTGGATAGCGCCGTCTCGTGTGTCGACGATCGTCCGAATGCGATCGGCGCCCTCCTCGACTGCGTCCGCAGACGGTGCCCGTACCCTCGTCTGGACCACGCCGTACTCGGTAACGCCGACGACTCGAGGGCGCGTCTCGCCGACGTAGAGCTCCCATCCCTCGCCGGTGTCGCGCGAGTCGTACCCGGTTTCCTCGAGCGCCGCGGCGGCGGCGTCGACCGAAATATCGCCCGCATAGACGATCGTGGTCGGATCGGTATCGAAGGCGAGCAGTCCCTCGAGATCGGTGACCTCGTGGCCGAACCAGTCGCCGACGACCCAGCTCTCGAACGCGGAGATCGCCACGGTCCTCGGCAAGGCCTCGCCCCGTTCGAACGCTCGATCGACATCGACGTATCTGACCGTCGCCGATCCGAGTCCGGACGATTCGTCTGGCGCGTCGGCCGCTGGCAGCCACGTCCTGTACGTCGGTTCGCCAGCGTCGACGCCGGCCTGACTGCGACGGGATCCGGGATCGGCTCGTGGCACCGCACAGCCAGCGAGCGCGACCGCCGTCCCAACACCACCGAGTCGGAGCAACGTTCGTCTCGAGTACATCTGACCCCTCTTCTCACGGGGCGGCAAAACAGTTCTCGCTTTCCGACGACCGTCGACGAGCGGCCTCAGCGAATCGTCGTCCCCGGCTGTGCACCCGTCAGAAACGCCTCGAGATCGTCGGCGCCGAAGATCGACGCCTCGCCCTCGAGTTCGAGCAAGGTCCGGACCTTCCCGGCCATTCCGCCGGTCACGTCGGTCGCGTCGCTGTCGCCGAGGACGTCCGCGACGTCGTCGTACGCATCGATCTCGTCGATCACCGCGTCAGACTCGTCGAGGACGCCGGGGACCGTCGAACAAAGCCCGATCCGATCGGCCTCGAGGTCCGTTGCGATTCTGGCGACGAGTCGATCGCCGCCGACGACCGTCGTCCCCTCGCCCGCGTGAGCGACGAGATCGCCGTGTAAGACGGGGACGAACCCGTCCGCGAGCAACGTCTCGAGCTGGCCGGTGGGTAACTCGAGGTCGCCGTCGGCGTTGCAGTGGGCCATCGACAGAGGATGAACGGGGACCACCGGGACGGCACGCTCTAAGAGCCGACTCATGACGAAGGTGTTCAGCGTCTTCATCGAGCCGTGGATATCGTGGATGGCGGTCGGATCGTGGGTCCCGTCGGTCGTCGTCACGCCGTGGGCGTTCGCGTGGTGGTGTCCGAAGCTTCCGGCACCGTGAACGATGACGAGCCCTTCGTCGCCGAGATTACCGGCCGCGCCGTCGGCTGCCCGCTCGCGTGTGGCCGCGATAACGTCGGCGACTCGCTCGAGCGCCGCGCCGTCGAGCGTCTCCGGCCGGTCCTTTTCCGTAATGACGCTGCCGCCGAGTTTCAGGACGATCATTCGAGCCGCTTCACCCCTGCTTCGGCGAGTTCTGCCCGAAAGGCCTCCTCACAACCCGGCGTAAACGACAGGGCCGTCTCCGTTTCCGGCGTCGCATCCAGAGCCACGATACAGCCGCCACCGCCCGCACCGGTAAGCTTCGCCCCGTAGGCGCCGGCGTCGCGAGCCGACCAGACCATGGTCTCGAGCGACCGCGAGGAAACGCCAAGCGCCGAGAGCAGGCCGTGATTGAAATTCATCAGTCGACCCAGTTCCTCGAGGTCGCCGTCCTCGAGGACCCGTTCGCCCTGTCTCACGATATCGCCGATCGCCGCGACCGTATCGCTCGCGAAGTCGTACTCTTCGCGCAGTTGGCGCACACCCGAGACGAGTTCGCCGGTATCGCCGGCCCCGCCGTCGAAGCCGATGACGAACGGGAGGTCGGGCGCCTCGAGGGATCGTCGGTCGTCGCCTTCAACCCGAACCGCGCCGCCGGTAGCCGAACAGAACGTGTCCGCACGGGAGGCTTGCCCGTCCTGAACGTTGTGTTCGGTGCGGTAGGCTCGCTCGGCGAGCTCGTCGGTCTCGAGCGTGACCCCGAGTTCGCGCGTCGCGGCGTCGATCGCGGCGACGACGACCGCCGCGGACGATCCAAGGCCGGCCCCGAGCGGTATGTCGCTCTCGATGGTCACGTCGAAGCCGGCGTCGTCCGTATCGGTGACGTCCCGGACCTGTCCGATCGCCTCGTCGACGTAGCCCATCGCCGCGCTCACAAGCGACTCCGAGACATTGACATCCGGCCGTCCAGCCGTGGATCCGCCGTACTCGACAGTGAATCCGTCTAAGCTGAGATCCTCGGCGTGGACCCGCAACTTGCCGTCCGATCGCTCGGTTACCTCGACTCGCGCTCGTAACTCGATCGCACACGGTACCGCCGGCTCGCCGTATACGACTGCGTGCTCCCCGAACAGATACACCTTCCCGGGAGCGCTCGAGACCGTCATAGCCGGGTGTTCGCACGAGGGCGCTTAATATCTATCCTCTCGCGATCGAAAGAACGGCGAGCGATCTCGAGGGCAGAACCGTTTTCCCGTCGGCCAAACGATCGATCGTATGGCAGCGGATCGAGTCGCGCACCCGTTCGCTGCAGGAACGGTCACCGGCATCGCCGCCTGGCTCACTGGCTACCTCGCCACGTTCGTCCTCGCGACCGATGCCGTTCGCGAAGCGCTGACTGGCACCGAACTCGAGGTGGTCGTGGCGGCGGCGACGGACTGGCAACTGGCTGGCTGGCTGTTTTTCAACGCTCACGGCGTGGCTATCCGAAGCGCCGAGACGCCAATTACGGTCGGCGAGTCGACAGTTACCCTCGTGGCCGAAAGCGGTGTCACGCCGTTGTATGCCGTGCCGTTTCTCACGCTGGTGGCTTCCGGCGCGGTTCTCGCGTGGCACTATCGAGAGCCGGTCGAAACGAAGACTGACGCGGCTATACTCGGCGCCACCGTGAGCGTCGGCTACCTCGGCTGTATGGGTATCGGGCTCCTCGCGTTCGGCGTCTCCCTCGAGGGGTCGACCCTCAGGCCGGACCTGCTGACGGGCGTGGTGCTCGGGCTCGCCTCTCCGATCGCGTTCGGGTCGCTCGGCGGCCTCGTTTCGTTCCTGATCGCCTCGAGAGCGGCTGTCACCGCCGACGAGTGACGCGGTTCGTACTTCGGTAGCTACTTGAGCAGACCGTGCGACCACCACCCATGGGCGGACGCGGACCGAAACGGGAGTTGGCAGAGAAGATTGCTGGAGAGATAACGCTGAGTGACGATCCCGGCGCGACGCTGCGCAAGTGGCGAACCGACTTCGATATCTCGCAGACGGATCTCGCGACCGAACTCGGGGTATCCTCGTCGGTCGTCTCGGACTACGAGAGCGGTCGTCGTGAGAGTCCCGGCATCGGCGTCGTCGGTCGACTCGTCGAAGGGTTACTCGAGATCGACGAGCGACGTGGCGGTGATCGCATCCGACAGTACGGCCGGGTGCTCTCGGCCGGCTTCGACAGCGACGTCGTACTGGACCTCCGGGAGTATCCGACGTCGATCCGCCTCTCGGAGCTGTACGACGACCTCGAGGCGACCGAAATCGCCTCGGGGGGGACCGACCAGATCAGCGGCCACACCGTCATCGACAGTATCGAGGCGATCACTCGCCTCTCGAGCGAGGAGTTCTTCCGGCTCTACGGCCAGAGCACGAACCGCGTGCTCGTGTTTACGGGCGTCACGCGCGGCGAATCACCGCTGGTCGCCCTGCGGGTCGTCAATCCGACGCCCAACGCCGTTATTCTCCACGGAATCGACGAGGACGAGCTCTGGGACCACGCCGCCGATCTCGCTCGCATCGACGGCTACTCCCTGGCCGTGACGACGACCGATCTGGATGGAATGCTCGAGCACCTCGTCACGCTCGAGTAGGATGCTCGACTGGACCGAACGGGCGACACTCGTGGTGGCTCTCGTCTTCGGCGTGACACTCGCGGGAACGATCTACGTCGACACGGCGGTCGCGTGGCTGTGCTGGGGCGTCGCGATGGTCGTCCTCGCTGGCGGCGTATTGATCTGGACGAACCGATCACAGCCGCCGCCGGAGTAGTCGATCCAAAAACGACTAACCAGAGCCCGTCGTCTCCTCGTCCATGCACGTCTCTATCGTCGGCAGCGGCTACGTCGGGACCACCGTCGCGGCCTGTCTCGCGGACCTCGGCCACGACATCGTCAACGTCGAGATCGACCCCGATACCGTCGACGCGATCAACGCCGGCGAGGCACCGATCCACGAACCGGGACTCCAGGAGCGAATCGAGGCCCACGCCGGCGACCGCCTGCGGGCGACGACCGACTACGATGCACTCCTCGAGACCGATCTCACCTTCCTCTGTCTCCCCACGCCGAGTGCCGACGACGGCAGCCTCGAGCTGGGGCCGATGCGGTCGGGAGCTCGCTCGCTGGGTCAGACCCTCGCCGACAAGGCGGACGATCACCTCGTCGTCGTCAAGAGCACGGTCCTCCCGGGGACGACCGAGGACGTCGTCGGCCCCATCGTCGCCGAGGCGTCGGGTACCGCGGTCGGCGACGGCCTCGAGTTGGCGATGAACCCGGAGTTCCTCCGGATGGGCACCGCCGTCGAGGACTTTCTCGAACCCGACAAGATCGTGATCGGCGCGACCAACGAGGGCGCAGCCGCCACCCTCCGCGAGCTCTACGCACCGATCCTCGAGGGCGAGGTCCAGGCCGTCTCGAGCGTCGCGGCTGCGGACGGCTCGAGCGAGCGTGCCGACGACTCGAGCGTCGAGATAGCCACCTCGGAGCCGACCGCGACGCCGGACCTCGTCGAGACCGACCTCCGCGAGGCCGAACTCATCAAGTACGCCAACAACGCCTTCCTGGCGGCGAAAGTCTCGCTGGTCAACGACCTCGGAAACGTCGCCAAGGAGTACGGCGCCGACGCCTACGAGGTGCTCGAGGCCGTCGGGCTCGACGATCGGATCTCCGAACGCTTCATGCGCTCGGGACTTGGCTGGGGCGGCTCCTGTTTCCCGAAAGACGTCGACGCGATCCGGGCCGGCGCCCGAGAGCAAGGCTACCAGCCCGACCTGCTGGATGCCGCCGTCTCGGTCAACGACACCCAGCCACGGCGACTGGTCGACCTGCTCGCCGACCACGTCGACCTCGAGGGCGCCACCATCGCGGTCCTCGGACTCTCGTTCAAGCCGGGCACCGACGACATCAGGAAGTCACGCGCGCTCGACGTGATCGATCACCTCCTCGAGGCCGGCGCAGCGCCCGTCGCCTACGACCCCGTCGCCGTCGAAAACGTCCGGGAGACGTATCCTGATCTCGAGATTGCCTACGCCGAGTCGGCCGCCGACGCACTCGAGGGAGCCGACGGCGCGGTCGTCGCGACCGACTGGCCCGAGTTCGACGACCTCTCCTTCGAGGGAATGGCTCGCCGCGTGCTCGTCGACGGCCGCCGGATCGATGTCGACGAGGACGCACTCGAGGTCTACGAAGGGCTGACCTGGTAGGACGCGATTCCTGCCGGCCGTGTCCGACACCGACCTCGACTACCGAACCGTCCGGAAGAACGATCGGACGTCGTCGACGAACAGGTTTGGCACCTCCATCGCGGCGAAGTGCCCGCCCTCGGGCTGGTCCTCCCAGTAGGTGATGTCGTAGACCGCCTCGGCCCAGGCACGCGGCGTCTTCGTGATTTCCGCCGGATAGCGGGCGTGACCCGTCGGGACGTCGACCGATTCCGGAATCGCCGCGCCGGTATCGGTCTCGTAGTAGAGCCGCATCGAGGCGTTGATCGTCTCGGTGAGCCAGTAGACGCTCAGATTGTCGAGCAGGCGATCACGGTCGAAACTCGACTCGAGGTCGTCCCCACAGTCGCTCCAGCCGTGGAACTTCTCGACGATCCAGCCCGCCAGTCCGATCGGCGAGTCGTTCAGTCCGTACGCGAGCGTCTGCGGTTTGGTGCCCTGAATCTCCTGATAGGCCGTCTCTCGTTCGCGAAACGTCTTCGTCTCCTGGTAGTCGGCTTTGCCCTGTTCGGAGAGACCCTCCATGGGATCGGCGAGCGACGACGGCTTGACGAACAGCATGTTCATGTGGATCGCCTCGAGTCGCTCCGGATACCGCGCTCCCAGGATCGCCGTTATCAACGACCCCCAGTCGCCGCCCTGTGCGAAATAGGACTCGTAGCCGAGTCGGTCCATCAATGTCGCGAACGTCTCGGCGATCCGTCGAACCCCCCAACCGGACTCCCGAGTCGGCCCGGAGAAGCCGAAGCCGGGCAGCGACGGCGCGACCACGTGGAAGGCGTCGGCCGGGTCGCCCCCGTAGGCCGCCGGATCGGTGAGCGGCCCGAGGACGTCGAGAAATTCGGCCACCGAGCCGGGCCAGCCGTGGCTCAACAACAGCGGTTTTGCATCGGGTTCCGGCGATTGCACGTGATAGAAGTGGAGCTGCTGGCCGTCGATCGTCGTCACGTACTGGTCGAACCGACCGAGACGGTCCTCGAGGGTCCCCCAGTCGTACTCCGTCCGCCAGTAGTCACACAGCTCTCGGAGATGGTTCCGATCGGTTCCATACTGCCACCCCGCCTCGGGAAGCTGATCGGGCCACCGGGCCTCGTCTAACCGCCGTTGGAGGTCTTCGATTGCGTCTCGAGAAACGGTCACGTCGAACGGCTGGATCTCGGTTTCGGTCTCTGAACTCATGTGTATGCACAGTGGTGACAAGCCACTCTATTCGTACGGTGGATTTGGACGCGATGGATACTAATATGTACGCCCAAACCGACAATTTCGGTCGCTCGAGAACGAATGGACGAATACGGCACGCTCGCCCTCGAGCGCCGCCGTCATCGCGGCGACCGGCGCGACGAACGTCCGTCGTGATATCCCTCGAGCCTCCCCGTCGGCTGGTGGTTCGGCGTTCATGACGGTAAAAATCAAATTCGATTCCGAATGGTTATTTTGTGGACACTCGTTGCTACTGCACCCGTAATACGTTCTGGTGCAGACGGATTGCTGTACCGATTTCCTGGCGCAACCGCCACAAGGAACGCGGTTTCGCCGGAACTGGCTGGCAGCAACCGGATCAGTCTCGGCGCACCCGCGGTCGGCCCGCGCTTGTGCCGAAAACCGGGAGAAAGGCCGACGTGACGAGGTAACTTACTCGAAGCCGCCTCGGTGGACGATTTCGTCGACGGGTTTGCGACCGCTCGGCTGTTCGCGCTCGCGAAGCTCGTCGGAGAGCGTCTCTGGCGGTGCGCGTTCGCCGACGGCGAACATGGCCTCGACGGCGTACTCCTCCGGCACGTCGAGTTCCTCGGCGGCACCGTCGTAGTCGAAGCCAGCCATCCCGTGGACGGCGAGGCCACGACGTGCACCCTCGAGCGCGAGGTTTTGCCAGGCCGCACCGGTGTCGAAGGAGTGGACCGGTGCCGGTTCGCCGTTGTGATCGAACGTCGTCTTCGAGACGATCACGGCGAGCAGGCCCGCGTCGGCCGCCCACGCGTTCCCTTCGCTCAGGAGGTCGACGAAGGTCTCCCACTCCTCGTCCTCGGGGGTCGCGTACAGAAAGCGCCAGTGCTGGTTGTTGAACGCCGACGGCGCCCAGCGGGCCGCTTCGAACAGCGGGAGATACGCCTCCGCCTCGAGGCTCGCTCCAGTCATCGCCCGCGGCGACCAGCGGTTGACGAACAGTGGGTCGACATCGTGGTCGGGGTCGCGGTGTTGGGCGACTTCGTCGTCCAGTTCAGTACGCGGGTTCGCGGTTTCTTGCATCGACCGATGGTTCGAACCCGACCCATATGTACGTTCCCGGACATGCTATTCACCAGGTAACGTCCGTGTCGTCGGCGAGTGTCCACGTGTGACACGGCGACGTGTCGTGGCTGTCGGCAGTACGTTCTCGAGAAGGGAGACGCTCCAGGCCAGCGAAATCGACGGCAAAACGTCGTAAACTGGTGTATGCCTTCCGGTCGACCGACGACTCGTCACGGTCACACCGGAAGCGACTGATACGGTTTCCTGTAACGGTGTACCGGTGCAACCGCAGGACGGGACGCGATTGCACCGGAAACGACGTACAGTAAACCGTATGAGAGTCCCCCGTATCAGTCGTCGGCGGGCGTCGGCGCACCGCGTTCGATATCGATGTTGCCCTCGTCGAGGTCGGCCTCGACGTTCCGGGCGGCCTCGACCATGTTGGCCATCTTCCCGTAGGCGACCTCGCGAGGCAGCAGCTTCACGCCACAATCCGGCGAGAGGACGAGCTGTTCCGGCGGGACAACCTCGAGACCCTTTTTAATATTCTCCTCGATCTGCGCGACCGATTCGGCCTCGGCGACGTGGACGTCGGTGACCCCCAGTGCGAGGTCAGCGGTGAACTCGGGATCTTTGAAGACATCGAGCTGATCGTAGTCGCCGTTTGCCAGCTCGAGGTCGAACTCGTCGACGGGGAACTCGAGGATCTCCGGATAAATGCGGGAGTAGTCGCCGTAACAGACGTGCAGCCCGATACGGACCTCTTCGGGGATGTCGTCGACGATATGCTCGAGCGCTTCGCCGACGATGGCGTGGTCGTCGGGCGTCGTCGCGAGGGCGGGTTCGTCGATCTGGATGTATCGCGCGCCGGCCTCGACGAGTTTCTCGATCTCCTCGTTGACGAGGTCGGCCAGCGCGTAGGCGAGTTCGGCGTCGTCCTCGTAGGCTTCGTTGAACGCCCAGCTCGCGAGCGTGTAGGGGCCCGTGATCGGGACCTTGACGGGACGGTCGGTCGCGTCCGCGGTGAATTCGTACTCGTCGACGAGCCAGCTTTCGTCGTACTCGACTTCCGTGACGACCGACGGCTTGTCGAAGTAGTTGTGGCCCCAGACCTTGACGGGGCCGTTGAACTCGTAGCCCTCGATGCGGTGGGCGAAGAACTCGACCATCTCGTTGCGTCGCATCTCGCCGTCGACGACGACGTCGAGTCCGGCGCGTTCGTGTTCCTGGGTGATCAGGCGAGCGGCGTCGTCTTTCGCTTCCTGATAATCGTCCTCGTCGAAGCCGTGGTCGGGGTCCTCGTAGAGTTCCTTCGCACGATTGAGCCACTTCGGCTTGGGATAGCTGCCGACGACGGTCGTCAGCAGAAAGTTGTCGTTTGCGTGATTCTCGGGCCGGAACTGATCTTTGTTTTCGTTGCTCATGCGGCTTTCACCTCCGCGAGATCCGCGGCTTCGGCCAGGACGGCGAGTTTCTCCTCGAACTTGGCGTAGGGCAGGTAGAACGTCTCGGTGTTGGTCGTCAGGTAGACCGTCTCGAAGTCCGAGACGGGAGCCTGCTCGAAGACCCACTCGACGCGGTCCCGGATCGCCTCGGGATCCTCGACGAGCGTGCTCTGGCCGTCGGCCAGCCCGAGTGAGACATCGTCGGTCGCGCCGTACTCCTGGAGGTTGTAGACGTTGTCCTCCTGGTTCGCGACGAAATCGAAGCCAACCGCGTCGATATCGGCGTCGAGCAAGTGCGCGTAGACCTTCTCCTCGAGTGCGCCCCAGTAGGGTTGGACGACGACGTCGGCGTCGGTGGCGCCCGCGACGGCGTCGATCGCCTCGCTCGCGCGCTCGTCCTCGCCGTCGTCGGGCGCGTTCTCGACGAGCGACGGCTCGAGCAAGAATAGGGTCTCGTGGGCCGGGAACGCCTCGAGTTCACCCTCGAGGTAGTCCGCGATAGCGCCGAGGAACGCGGCGTCGTCGCCGTAGTGCTCGTCGGTCGCGAGGTCGGCCAGCGAGTACGGACCGGGAAGGACGGCCTGCAGCTCGCCGTCGGTCTGGTCGCTTGCAGCCTCGAGTTCCTCGGCGACGTCGCCCGAGAAGCGCAGTTCGTCGGTGACGACGGGGTCGCGATAGAAGTTGTTGTTGTCGTAGTAGCGGACGATGCCCTCGGTGGCGACGGCATCGTTGACCGCGAGTGGGTGGGCGAGCATGTCGTCCCAGCGCAGTTGTCCCTCGACGACGCGGTCGAGACCAGCGTCCTGTTGCACCCCGACCACTTCGTCGCGTGCCTCGTCGTAGGCAGCGGTGATCGCGTCGTCCTCGTCGCCGCTGATGAGGTCGTGTTTCTGATGGCCCTTCAGGTCCGAGAGGTCGTCTTTCGCCCAGTCCGGAAGCGGGAACAGCCCCGGCGTGGTCGAAACGTACTCAGTCATCGTAGGGCCGGCTAGGCTATACCGACGCTTAATATTTTCCATCCTCTCTAATGCTTTGCAGTAATTTTCGATCGGTGGCAGCTCCACGAGTCGGCCGATTCGGTCGACGGGCTCGACGACGACCGATACTATATGAGCCGCCGGTCCGCACACCTTGGTATGTCGTTCCGTATCGATCACGTGCCGTTCGCATTCGACGACCTCGAGACGATTAGCGACGAGTTCGAGCGTCTCGGACTCACGCCGGAGTACGGCGGCGTCCACGGTAACGGCGTCACCCATATGTCCGTCCTGGGGTTCGAGGATCAGTCGTACGTCGAACTCATCGCGAGGCGTACGGACGGCGATCACGGTTACTGGCCCGACCACATCCGCGAGAACGCCGGCCCGGCCGCGTGGTGCGTTCGCGTTCCGGACGTCCGCGCGGAGTGCAAACGACTGCTCGAGCGCGGCGTTGTGATCCGCGGCCCGGTTCCCGGCTCCCGCAAGCGCGAGGACGGAACGCTCGTCGAGTGGGACCGCGCCGAGTTCGGCACCGAAGACCAGCGACTGCTCTTTCCCTTCGCGATCACCGATCGGACGCCGCTGTCCTACCGCGTCGATCCGAGCCCGAGCGTGAGTGACGAGCCGCTGACGGGCGTCGGACAGGTCGTCGTCGCCGTCGACGACCTCGAGGCGGCCGTCGATACCTTCCGTCGCTGTTACGACATCCCGACGCCCGTTCGCGAGACCGTCCCCGGCTTCGGGACCGTCGCATCGATCCCTGGCCAGCCCCTCGCGTTCGCCACGCCCACCGACGACGGCTGGCTGGCCGACCGCCTCGAGCAGTTCCCCGACGGCCCGTGTTCGTGTCTGCTCGCGACCGAGGACCTCGAGCGCGCACGCGAACAGTATCCACTCGAAGCGCCCACGGCGTGGCCGGACGGTCGGATCGCGCTGTTCGAGTCGGAACTGCTCGGGCACCGACTCGGCGTCGTCGAACGGCCCCGCTAACGCGTCGATCCTCTAATATCCCACTCACCACTATGAAAGAGCACGTCCGAGCGAATTTCGAGGCGAGCGCGACAGCCTACGACGAATACGAAGCCCGCACCGGACGGTTCGAGGACTTGGCCGACAAACTGGCGGCCGCGATGGACAAGCGCCACGACCGGCCCCTCGAGACGGTGCTCGACGCCGGATCGGGAACCGGTGCGAGCGTGGGACCGCTCGAGCAGCGAGGAGCGCGCGTTGTCGCGCTCGACATCAGTCGAGCGATGCTTACCGAGAATCCGGCGTCGGGTCGCGTCCAGGCCGACTTCGACCATCTACCGTTTGCCCCGGCCTCGTTCGATGCCGTGGCGTTTACCGCGTCACTGTTTCTGACGCCGACGCCGGAGCGAGCCGTCGCCGAGGCCGCTCGCGTGATTCGGACCGGCGGAACGGTCGGCGCGGTCGCCCCGCTGGGATGGAGCAGGCCCGACGGAACCGACGTCTTCGACGGTCTCGAGCGAAGATCCAGGTCCCCATCTGCCACCGACGAGGTCGAAGCGGCGCTTGGCGATGCGTTCGATCTCAGGACCGGAATCTGGACGTTCGATACAACACCCCGAAATCTACGGCTGTTTCACGCGGTTCCCGCGATGGCGGCCCGGCTCTATCCGCGGCTGGACGCACAAACCCGTATCGAGAACGCGACTGCGCTCCTCGCCGACATCGAAGGGCTGCTCTCCCAACGGTGGCGATGGATGGTCGGCGTCCGAACCGAAGACGCGGATACCAACCGATAACGCGAGTGTGTGTCCGGCGGGGATGCCCCGTCTTTATGCGGGTTCGTGACGTGGCGCCGGTATGTACGACCGAATCCTCGTCCCGACGGACGGCAGCACCCACGCGGACGCGGCAGCCGACAGGGCACTCGAGCTCGCGAGCGACCTCGAAGCCGACGTTTACGCCCTCTGTGTCATCGAATCCGGTCCGCTGGGATCGATCGGCCTCCCCGGCGATACCGCCAGCGCCGAGGAGGTATTTACCGAGCGTGCGACCGAGTACGTCGATCGAATCGCGGATCGCGGTCGCGAGCACGATGTCGCGGTGACGACCGACCTGCGAGACGGCGTCCCCGTCCGGGAGATCCTCGGCTATGCGGACGAGATCGACGCCGACGTCATCGTCATGGGGACGCGAGGCCGCGGCGGGATCAGTCGGATGATGTTAGGCAGCGTCACCGACGGCGTGTCGCGCCACAGCGACCTGGACGTGCTCGTGGTTGGACGCGACGAGACCGCCGGCTCGAGCGAGTCCTCGGATTAGGTCGGGGGATCGGCGAGTGCGTGCGATCGCCGCCCGAGCCCCCAACCAAGCAACGCGAGGCCGACGAAAATCCCAAGCGCCTGCAGCAGGTGTGCCTCCGGCACGACCTCCGGTGAGAAACCCCACGCCTCGAGCCCGAGGCTGAGCAACAGCGAGACGAGAAAGAGCCCCAGGCCGACATCCGCAGACCGCATGCTCGGAATGGCTGCCGGCGACGAGAAGAGCCGGCCGAGCAGATAGAAACAGAGGGTGTAGGGTACCCAGCCGGCGACGAGATAGCGGACGGCACGCGAGGGCGTACCCGCCTCGATGGTTCGTGGCACGAGACCGAGATAGACCACCGCGAGCGCGAGCAACGTCACAGCCAGCAGGACGTACCCGCTCACCGTCCGAGAATCCATAGTAACCACGGCGACCACGAAAGTAATCAATTTACCGATAGTATGGTGCGACACCGCCTCGAGAATCTCGATCGCCAGCCACTCGAGTCGACTCGAACCGACGGTTAGGCGCGGCCTGCGGGAAAGCCCTTGGCATCAGGAATCGCCGTCGAGGACGGTTCGGATGCGCTCTGCAGTGTCACGCAACAAGGCGATATCGTCGGTGAACACCTCGATCGCGACGGTGCCGTCGAATCCGGCGAGGTGACTCTCGAGAACGCCGTAGTCGATTTCGCCGGCGCCGATCGGAATGTGCGTGTCACCGCGGCTCCGCGCGTCGTGGACGTGCAGGTGCGAGATCAGCTCTCCGTACTGCGAGCAAAAGCTGTCGATACCGTCGTTGCCCCGTTCCATGTAGGCGTGTCCGACGTCGAAACAGATCGCCGTCCCCGCGTCGCTCGCGAGCTCGCCCAGTACCGAGAGCGGAAACCCCCGTTTCTGGTGGCCGACGTTCTCGACGACCAGTTCGATCCCGTTATCGGCGGCGGCTTCGTCGAGTGCCTCGAGCTGCTCGACGAATAGCGGCCGCAACGCCGTATCGTGTGGGTTCCGGGCCGTTCCGTGGAGAACCGCCTTCCGAGCGTCGATGTCACCCGCCCACTCGAGGAGGCGGGCGAGATAGGTACAGATCGCGTCGTTGATCTCCGGAACCGACGTGACGACGTCTTGCTTGAATGGGAGATGGACACAGCAGTCGGCGTCGGCGTCCGCGAGAATCGCCTCGAGCCGCTCGGTGTCGATATCACCCGGATCGGTCGTCTCGCCGATCGAAAACTCCGCCAGGTCGAAACCGTCGACGGTCTCTGCCGTGCGCTCGAGCGAGTCGCCGACCGTGAGCCCTATGTCCATACGGATGCTTGGACCGCGGTCGTGATAATGGCGGCGTCCGGCGACCGACTGGTGCGGTTTTCGCCACCACTGGAGGGACTGTCCGCCCCGAGACAGTCAATCGTCGACAGTCGGCCGCTGGCGAGTTTCGTCGATAACCGTCACGACGCCACCGGTACACTGGCGAATGCGCCCCTGGCGCTGGAGAACGTGACAGCGACGTTCGACCGTCGCCGGATGCCGGTCGACGATGCCGGCTAGTTCGGGAATCGTGATCGGGCCGACCTCCTGAAGCATCTCGAGCATCGCATCAGTACCGCTCTGGTCACCGGACACACCGTCTGACATTGCCTCGAGCAGGCGTTCACTCGAACGACGTATCAACGGCGTTTTTCGTTCCCAGCTACTGAGAATGGGGTCGACCGAGCGTCGATAACGTGTCACTTACTGATGATCGGTCACCGAAGACAGGCCGCGACGACCTCGAGCATGCCCTCGCCGCGAACTTCGTCGGCGAACAGCGGCACGCGTCGGACCTCGTTGTGACGGAATAGCTCCTGGGCTTCCCGTAGGGCCGACTGCTGGACATCCCAGCGGCGCTGGCAGAACTCGCAGTCGTCGAGGTTCGGCTCGAGGAACGTACCCTCGACGTCGTCGGTGACATCCGAGAGCGGTTCCATAACGCGGTTGACGACGACGGTGCCGACCGGAATCTCGAACTCCCGGAGCTGCTGGCGGAGTCGTTTGGACTCGAAGACGCTCATCTCCTCGGGGATCAGGACGATCCGGAAGTCGGTTCGCGCGGGATCACGGAGGGCCCTGCGCAATCGCTCGATCCGGTCGCGAAGTTCCTCGAGATCCTCGAGATCGCCGGCCTCGGGCTCGGGGGGTTCCTCGCCGCCGAACATCCCTTTCATGTTTTCGAACATGCCGCCGATACGCTGGCGGAACTGGAGGATCCGTCCCGTCATCGTGTCCATGATTTCGGGCAACTGGAGCAACCGAAGCGTGTGGCCCGTCGGGGCGGTATCGACGACGACGCGATCGAACCGCGGATCGTCGAGATACTCGAGTAGGAGTTGCATCGCTGCGGCCTCGTCAGCGCCGGGCATCGAACCGCCGAAGATGGCGTCCATCGGATTCTCTTCGCCGAGCATCTCACCCAGGCCACCGAGTCCCCCGGGTGCGCCACCGTCGCCGCCAACGAGGGCTGCCTGCCCACTCTCGATAGCCACCTCGGGATCGATCTCGACTGCGTACAGCGGTATCTCGTCTCGGATCTGGGCGGGCTCGGCGGGGATGTCGGTCTCGAACGTATCCGACAGCGAGTGGGCCGGATCCGTCGAGACGACGAGCGTTCGGGTCCCGCCGCGAGCGCTATCCAGCGCCGTCGCCGCTGCCATCGTGGTCTTGCCGACCCCACCCTTGCCGCCGTAGAGGACGTATTCGGGCCCCTCGAGTGGCTCCTCTGACGGCGACACGGCGATCGTCTCGCGCTCGTCGTCGACGGAGTCGGTCGGTGTCACCTCGATCGTGTTGTCGCTTGCCGTCTTCTCACCCTCGTCGGCCGGCTCGACGTCGAGTCCGCTCATAGGTACCCTTCCCAGTCCCCACACGAGTATTCGTCGGTCCCTCGAGCGCGGGTCTTTGAGGACGACCGCGACGTGATCGACCTGGTCGCGATCGTCGCCGGCCGAGTAAACCGTCGGCTACAAGAGCGATTCCGTCGAACAGGGTGGCATGAACGTCGAGTGTGCGTTCTTCGGGCCGTTCCGGGATGCCGTCGGTCGAAAGACGATTCACCACGAGACCGACGCCGAAACCGTCGGCGAACTACTCCGCGAACTCGAGGACGCCTATCCGGCCCTCGAGGGGGAACTGCTCGACGAAGACGAGACGGGGCTAGTCGGCGATACGGTCGTCACCGCGGACGAACGAAACGTTACTCACATCGACGGGCTCGAGACGGAGATAGACGCAGCGACCGTCGTTCGACTGGTTCCGTCTGTGTACGGCGGTTGAGAACGCTCAGCGCGTATACCCGGTCGTCCGTCGCCCCCTGTGGGGGCGGCTGGTCAGGCGAACTTCGGGCGTTCTTTGGTGAGGGACACCCCCCCGGAGACCGTCTCCTCGTCGTGGTCGTCGTCGTAGCTGTACTGTCCGGTTGCGCCACAGAGCGTACACTCGTAGCTTTCCGTAATCTCGTTGATCATCTCACCGTCCTCGAAGTAGATGCGGCTCTGGGTGATCTGCAGGAACTGAGGGGTTTCGCAGTTAGTGCAGGTGATCATATCCGATGGGTGAGGGGCCATGGGTTGTAGTTATCTGGCTTGTAACCGAAAGTGGGCGGCCTCTACGGCGGTATTACTGACGTTTCGGCAACTATCCCGGTGAGAGCAATCGGCCATCGTGCGACAGTGGCATATGTGACGTTGTGACGAGCGTACAGCGGGTGGCTGTCTAGAGTAATCACTAGCTACCGACACGCAGCTATCGTTGGGCACCGATTTCTGACCGAGCCTCGAGTCCGCCGACGCCCGCGTGCCGACACGACGGATTCGGTAGCCCGGACCTACGATCTCGAGTGAGTGCCCCGAACGGACGCAGTTGACAGCGTAGTCCAGCTCTGCGTACGCTGTGGAGTGGTTACGGCCGATCATTTGCCTGCATAACAAAGGGCGAGGGTGAAATCGATCCGTCTGCGGGGTGTGACCCCGTGTCGGGTGCGTGTTCGGCCCCAGGCAATATCGTGCCAACCGGTCGATTTCGTGCGGTCGTACCCGGATCGCTCGACGTGGACTCGCCCCCACTCGAGTTAGCTCATGTCTCTCACGCTGGGACGGGCTCCCGCCCCCGTCCTGGATTCGTACCCACCCGACTGCTATCGCCGATACCGCTGAGACCCCGATACTGATACTGTCGGACAGCGGTCGCTGAAGAGCGTTCGCCGGACAGGGGACTAGTTCTAACCGGCATACGACGGGGTCGACTCCCGGCCGGCGTTAGAACTCGGTAATGACGGGAATGCCGACCGTCTCGTAGTCGTCCATCGAGGCCAGCGTGTTCGGTGCCGCCTCGAGCGACAGCGTCTCGCCGATGATCTTGTCGGGCTCGAGGGTGCCCTGGGCAATCAGGTCGAACAGTTCCTGATAGCGCACTAGGGGCATGCCGAAGGAGCCGTGGAAGTCGATTTCCTGCATCGTCATCACGTCGACCGGCAGGTCGATCTGGCCCTGCTCCTCGCCGGTCGTCAGTCCGACCTGGACGTGGCTGCCACGGGTCCCGAGACTGTTAATGGAATTTTGACATGTTTCGGCAATGCCAAGCGCATCGATGGAAACGTCGGCGCCGCCGCCGGTGAGCGCTTTGACCTCCTGTCCGACGTTGTCCGCCTCGGAGACGTTGACCGTCTCGCGAGCGCCGAGTTCGACCGCTCGCTCGAGTTTGTCCTCGAGGACATCGACGGCGACCGGATGGGCACCCAGGGCGTTCGCGATGTGGATCGCCGAGAGTCCCACGCCGCCACAGCCGTGGACGGCGACCCAGTCGCCCGGCCGGAGGTTCGCACGGTCTGCTAGCGCGTGATAGGCCGTCATGAACCGACAGCCCAGGCCGGCCATCTCGGCGAAGCCGACATCGTCCGGCAGTTTGACGCAGTTGAAGTCGGCTTCCCGAACCGGGAAGGCCTCGGCGAACGCACCGGGGGCGACACTCGAGAGCCCGAGCGGAACGACCGTCTCGCAGTTGTTCGCCCGCCCCTCCTGACAGTGTGAACAGGTGCCGTCGCCGAGGTGAAACGGCACCGCGACGCGGTCGCCTTCCTCGAGCGTTTCGACATCCTCGCCGACCGCAGAAACGATGCCTGCAGGTTCGTGGCCGAGGATTTGGCCCTCCGGAACTGATGCCCCGATCCAGCTCCAGTCGCCCTGCCAGGCGTGCCAGTCGCTGCGACAGATACCACAGGCCTCGGTCTCGACGATGACCTGATCGGGCTGTGGCTCCGGATACTCGACGTCTTTGACGGCTAGCGGTTCCCCATGTTCCTCGACGACAGCTGCTCGCATCGGTCACGAATTTTGATCCAACACACAAAAGTGTAGGAGAAATAAACAACTAGGAACGATGAGGTCGTTTTCGGACGATCGTGTCCCGATCGCGCGGGCCGGCGCTGCTCGAGGATATCGCGAGTTTTACCGACCCGTATCGTACTTGTAGGTGGCCGAATCGGAGTCGATTCCGAAATCCTCAGCGGATTCCGCCGTCGATACCTCGTCTCGGCCATCGGGTGCGCGCTTGAACGCCTCTCGCCGACGGTCGGGCATCTCGAAGGAAGCGACGTCGATCGCGTACGGCACCGCCTCGGGATCGACACCCTCGCGCTTGTCCGTCAGCCGACCCTGAAGTTGGGGCGGCAGGCGCGACTTGTCGATGCGATCGAAGCCAAACTGGGCGAGGTAGGCCCCGTTGCCGGTCAGGGCATAGACAGTGTCGAACCCCTCGTCACCGGCGTACTCGACGAGCCGTTCGACGACGTGAGCACCGATACCCTGCTCGCGCCACTCCTCAAGAACGCCGATGCTCGTCAGCTCGCAGACATCGTCGTCCTCCTCGCCTCTGTGGACGCGGATGCGGCCGAACCCGCCTTTCTCACCGGAGTGCTCGTCGACGGCGACGACGTAATCGCGCGAGCGAAACGCCGTCTCGTCCAAACCCATCGCCTCGATGTGATCGAGCAGCCAAACCTCCTCTCTGTTTTTCGCGTCCCGCACGTACATGATTCGACGTAGGGTCGCTGTGGCCAAAAGGATTTGCGGGCGACACCGATTGCCGTCCGGAGATCGTCCTCGTTCCGAGAACGGCATGTGGTACGCGACACATACACAAAGCTAAGGGGTGTCACGTGTAACGGCGTAGACGACTATGCTCCACGCTGTCGGACCGATGCTCACCGTCGACGTCGGTGAGCGCACGGCAACCGAAACCGCAATCGACGACCTGCTCGAGCGCGAGGTCGGCGGACGAGCCGTCGCAACCGCACTGGCTCACGACCGCATTCCGTTCGACGCCGACCCGTTCGGGCCCGAGAACAGAGCCTATCTCTCGACGGGACCGCTCCAGCAGTCCCAGATGTCCTTTACCGGACGGATGAACATGACTGGACTCTCGCCGCTAACCGACGGACTGGTCTCTGCCAACGCCGGGGGCTATCTTTCGCGAAACTTCGCCGGGGCCGGCATCAGCGTCCTCGAGGTCGTCGGCGAGAGCGACGAACTGCTCGCGGTCCACGTCAGCGACGAGGGCGTTTCCTTCGAAACGGTCCCCGAACTCGAGGAGGCGACGGTACCGGAAACCTCGGCGTATATGACCGAGCACCACGATCTCGGCCCCGAACACTGCATCGCGATCGGACCGGCCGGCGAGAACCTGGTTCGGTTCGCCTCGGTGATGACCTTCGACTCACGAGCGTTCGGCCGCGGCGGATTGGGCGCCGTCCTCGGCTCGAAAAACGTCAAGTGCGTCACCTTCGAGGGCGATGCCACACCGGCTGTCGAGGTCGAGATACCGGACCCGCCGGAGTCGGAGATCCACCGGGAGGCAGCGACGTCGGACGACCGGATGCGGAGCCAGGGCACCGCCGGCGGCACGGAGTTCATCAACGAGGCGTTCTCCCTGCCGACGCGGTACTTCCGAGACTACGAGTTCGAAAGCGTCGCCGACATCGGCGGTAACGCCGTCGAAGAGAAGAAGTACAAAAAAGGCGCCTGTTCGGCGTGTGCCTACGCCTGCAAACTCCCCACCCGGGACGAGGAAACCGGCCTCGAGACCGAAGGACCGGAGTTCGAGACGATTTACTCCTTCGGCGCAATGCAGGGTGTCGACGACATCGTCGACGTAATGCACGGCAACGAACGCTGTGACACGCTGGGGATGGACACCATCTCGGCCGGCGTCACCGTCGCGGCCTACCTCGACAGCGTCGACGAGTTCGGCAACGCCGAGTTAGCCCAGGAGATCACCGAGAAAATCGCCTACCGAGACGGCGTCGGCGACACGCTCGCGGAAGGCGTCGACCGTTGTCACGACGAACTCGGCGTCCCGAACTACACGGTCAAGGGCATGGAGTTCGCCGCCCACGACGGCCGAACGCTCCACGGCCAGGGACTGTCCTACGCCGTCGCGAACCGCGGCGCCGACCACCTCTACGCGAGCATGCTGAGCCTCGAGTACAGCGGCGAACTCGATCCCCAGGGCACCCTCGGCAAAGCCGACACCCTCGTCGAGCAGGAAAACCACAACACCTTCCTCGACACCGGGATCGTCTGTGTCTTCGGCAGCGACTACGCCACCGACGAGCGCCTCGAGACGCTGTTCGACGCCGACATCGACGAGCTGCTGGCGATCGGCGGCCGGACGGTCGAGCGCGAACGTCACTTCAACAACCAGCGCGGCTTCGACCGCGAGGACGACACGCTCCCCTACGAGATTCCCGATCTCGAGGACGCTATCGACGAGTACTACGACGCCCGCGCGTGGAACGCCGACGGAACCGTTCCGGACGCCGCACTCGAGTCGGTCGCTCCTGCCGACGACTGATACGGATTCCTGTACCGATGTCCCGCCCAGCCGCCGCCCGGGTCGCGGCTGGGCCGGAACTGACGGACAGCAAACCGTATGAGACGGATCGGTGTCCGTCATCACCGGTTTGATCCCAGGACCGTCCGTTTCGCGGATCGACCTGCCGTGTATCGGCCCGCCGGTGTATCGAATCTCCGTCCGAGATATCGAGCCGTAGCGGCGTCGACGCCAAGCTAACGTTTATCACGATTCGCGAACTGTACTGGACGTACTATGGGCGATGTCGCTATCGGTGTCGGACTGGGGAACTTTCGGGACGGAGAGCCCGAACCGGCGGCCCTGTTCCGATACGTCGAGCGAGCCGACGAACTGGGCATCGATTCGATCTGGATGCCCGATCACGCGATTTCACAGCGTCCGGCACTAGATCCGACCGTGCTCATGTCCGTCATCGCCGCCCGAACCCAGGACATCAAGATGGGGCCGAGCGTCATGACGCTACCAGCGCGAAATCCGGTCACGGTTGCCAACACCTACGCGAATCTGGACCACCTCACGGGCGGCCGCGGCCGAGTTATCGTGGGCGTCGGGCTGGGAGCCGATCCCCGTCTCTGTGAGGTAATGGGTGTTTCAGCCGACCAGCGAGCCGACCGACTCCGGGAGGCGATCGAAATCATGCGGCGACTCTGGACCGAGGACGACGTCGACTACGACGGCGACCACCACCAACTCGAGGGCGTAACCGTCACCCCAAAGCCCGCCCAGGGACCGCTCGATATCTGGCTCGGCGGGAACAGCAACGCGGCCCTCCGGCGGGTCGCGAGATACGGCGATGGCTGGTTCCCGGCGCTGCTGTCTCCCGAAGCGTTCGACGCGAAACTCGAGCGATTGATGAGCTACTGCGACGATGTCGGCCGAACGGTCGAACGCGACGAGGCCGGCGTGATCTTGCTCTCGCACGTCGACGAGGATCCAAAGCGCGCTCGAACGATCCGTGACCGCTACTTCGACCGTCACGCGTTCGAGCTGTCGCTCGAGTCGTTCGAGACGTGTTCGGCATTCGGCACCCCGGCAGACTGCGTCGAGACGATCCAGCGATATGTCGACGCCGGCTGCACCAAATTCGTCCTGTCGCCGGTCGGTCCGTTCGAGGACCGCGTCGAGCAACTCGAGCGCTACAGCCGCGACGTGATCCCGGCGTTTTCCTGATCGGATCGCGTCGGTGTGCGTGGGTGTCGGATCGCACACGGCGTTGGACTACCGGAAGGGACGCCCCGCGTCGGCATACGCCGCTGCAGATCGGTACAGATTCGCCGCCATGAGGCTGTCCTCGCGCTCTGCACGCGCGTCGTACAGGTCGGCTGCGCGCTCCTGGATGCGTTCGTCCTCCGGGGCTACCTCGACGGCGTAATCTACCAAGTGTGTGGCCACCCGGTGCTGATCGTCGGCCCACAACGATTCCGCACGGTCGATCAGTTCCGTCGGCCCGCCGGCCAACGCCGCCATCTCTTTGGCCACGTCCTGCCGTGGCGCCGGTTTCAACTCGGACGGGCGCCCCGTCCACCATCCACCGTATAATCTGAGCAGATTCCGGACAATGAATTCGCTCTCGTCATAGATTTCGTCGAGCCACGGCGACTCCGTGTCAGGCGGGTCGACGGCGTGTGCGATGTCGACGTGGGGCGGCGAGCCGTTGTTGAGCGCCTCGAGCGTCTGTTCGACGATCGACTCGAGGTATGCGGCCGTCTCCTCGAGTCGAGTCCGGATCCCCGCCGGGTCGTCGACGACCGCACTGCCGTGACCCGGACAGAGGTGTCGCGGCTCGAGGGCGGCGATCTCCCGAAGTGCTGTCGCCCACGCCTCGGGATAGCGCTGGACTTTCTGCGGATTGCCGGCATTCGGTGCCATCGAGATGAAGAAGTCGCCAGTACAGACGACGTCGCGGTCGGGACAGTAAACCCAGCTATGATCGTCCGTCTCGCCGCGTCCGTGGTGGATCTCGAACGCCGTGTCGCCCACCTCGATGGTGAGTTCGTCGTCATAAAGTACGGTTGGCGTCAGGTCGGGCGTCCGAAAGTTCGACTCCTCCTCGTACCAGTCGTCCGCCGCCGACACTGCTCCGCCGAACTGTCGTGCATTGAGCGCGTCGTTGTGTTCGGCCGTTCGTTCGTATCGTGCCCAGCGCTTGGGCATCGCTTCGTGTGCGATTATTCGCGGCGACTCCTGCTCGTCCGTAAGAAAGTGTCGTAACCCGTGGACGTGGTCGGCGTGGCCGTGCGTGAAGACGGCCGTGTGAACCGGTTCGTCGGTGAATTCGCGAAGCGCGTCGTTTAGCTTCGGTCCGAGTTCGTCCAATCCAGCGTCGATCAATACGAGGCCCTCGGCAGTCTCGAACACAGTAACGGCACTGAACTGTGAGATGTAATACGTCTCGTCGGTGACCTCGAGTGGCTCGTCGACCCAGCCGATGTCACGGTAATCTGTCGCATCATCCGCCATACTGCTGTGGATTCGAACGGGAGAGAAAAAATTTGCTATGGGGTAACAGAACACAATGTAACAACAACGCAGTGGTGTATTATCGATACCTCTCCCAGTCACCTCGCCGAGAGGGCCCGCTGCGGTCGTCACCGAAGATACGACCGAGCCGTTCGCTGACGTGGGTACCACAGATTTGCTTGTTGACCACACCCTACGAGAAGTGCGTCGAAAATCCGAGAGCAACCGCTCCCCGTTTTTTATTCCGAATGGGGTCGGAGGGATTTGAACCCCCGATCGACTGATATCTCCGGTGCGCCTCGGAACTCCAGAGGGTCATCACACGGACACTGATCAGGTGTCCGATCAGTATATCAGCTGGAGTGTCGTCCCGGGCGCGTAGCCTCTGGAGTCAGTCGCCATCCCTGACTTGGCCACGACCCCGCGAGAAGCAGTTGGGGCATCCTGCCTAAAGTGGTTTCGATTCGGGTTACAGCCACGGGGCGCGTTCGTCGGCGTCGGGCGTCTCCTCGCTGCGGGCGGATGGCCCGTCCTCGAGGTCGGGCTCCTCTTCGGGACGGGAGGCAACCCAGCCGCCGAAGATGCTCTGTTCTGCGTCGCCACGGTCGGTGAGCGAGCCGAGTTCACGGATGCTGAAGGACGCGTCGTCTGGGCTTACCTCGGCTGCGTCGTCTTCGCTCGAGTCCCGCCCGAGGGGGATGTCGACCGCAAAGATTGCGGCGACGACGAGTGCTGCGAGCGGGGCCTGTCCGAAGGCCATCCCCAACAGGGAAAGAGGGAGCAAGCCGAGCGCGACGGCGCTACCGAACCGGAAGCGGTCGATGTCCATGTATTGGCGGAGGTAGGGGCCACCAAGCGCGATTCCGAGAGCGAACCCGACACCGATCGACGCGGCGAGTACGGCGTTGGCAACGAGCGCGGGATCGTCCATGAGCGTGAACGACGCGCCGTTGAGGTCGATACTCGCGACGAGTCCGAGTGCGATAATGAGCGCCGGACTCGGAAGATACTCGCCGATGGTCGCGCTCGCGGTCTTGGCCGCGATGGCGAGGATGACCAGCGCCGCAAAGCGGGTGATGATGGTGTCGTCGAGGACGCTGCCGATCGCAGGCGCGAGGGCGGCCTGGACGGCAGCCAACAAGATTAGCGGGATCCCGACGAGCAGGACGATCGCGGCCTGTTCGCGTGGCGTGCCGGTCATCTCCGCGAGGATGACGGCGACGGTCGCGCTGCCGCCGAAGATCAGCAAACCGATCTGGACGGCACCGAGCGGATCGTCGAGTGCGCCCGCAAGGATCAACGCCGGGAAGACCCCGTCGATCAACGGCAGCATCATCACTAGCGCGAGTAATCGTGCGTCACCCCCCACGAGGTTCTCGAGGCGGAGTGCGACCGGATGTTGGGACGTACTCATCGCTCAGGGGCGATGGCCATGACCCGGGGCCGATGGGTACTGGGGCGGATGATGCCGTCTGGCGTGGCAAGCGGCGTCAGTTGCCATCCAGCTCGCCCGAGTGCGGCCTCGTGCTGTGAGTTTTGTATTAAATTTCCCGAATGTAAAATTGGAGGCGGCGTCGTCGCTCGTCTGGCCACCGATTCGGGATGCGCTGGAACTCACAGCGTACATACACCAGAGGACGAGAGGGGAATCAATAAACGTTGTGTGAGAACTCGTTTCACGACCAGTCGGCATCTCGACACGAGTGTGCAAATCTGCGCATTGATGCGTAGACTTCTACCGGGCCGTTGTGGGGACGGGTTGGAATGGGGCTAACCGATACCGTAGGTGGTATATATATTCGCCAGCAAGATAGCGTACGGGTCACTCGCCCGTAGATAAAGACGACGTGCGTGCGAGGGTAGCCAAGCGGTCAACGGCGGCGGACTCAAGATCCGCTCTCGTAGGAGTTCGTGGGTTCGATCCCCTCCCCTCGCATTGCAGTTCGGCACGATACGTGTCGAACGTGATGCGGAAGATCCTGCGGCAGTGATCTTCCCTCGCAACATTCTTCGCGACGATACCGAACAGCCACGTCGCACGGCATCCGAGAACCTCTCGAGCGTGAGAGGGGCCGTGATTGACTGCTGTAGAGCGGTCCGTCTCAGACGAGTCGCCGAACGAATCCGTAGGCGATATCGCGCAGGCGGTCGGGGAGAAAGCGAGCGTAGACGCCGAACTGGGCGAGCGGGCCGACCGGATACCGGGCCGGCGGTTCGGGTGTAGTGGCGGACTCGAGGATAGCCGTCGCAACGTCTTCGGGGGTCGAGGCGAACGGACCGCCTTGTCCGCCGCCGAGCAGTTGCATGTCGTCGACGACTTCGTACAGCGTCTCGTAGGCCGGCGTTCGATCCGACTCGGGTAGCTCTTCCTGGACGCGGTCGGTAAAGTTGCTCTCTACCGGTCCGGGTTCGATCACGACCACGTCGATACCGAACTCGTCGACTTCGGCCCGCAGTGAGTCACTCATCGCCTCGAGAGCGTGTTTCGAACCCGAGTAGGCGCCCATGGCGGGCAGTGCGATGCGGCCGGCGACCGTCGAGACGTTGACGATGCAGCCGTCGCCCTGGGCGCGCATGTGCGGCAGTGCCGCGTGAATGAGCCGATGCGGACCGTAGACGTTGACATCGAACTGTCGGTGAAGGTCCGCCGTCGAGATGTCCTCTATCGGCCCCATTTGGGCGTAACCGGCGTTGTTGACCAGACAGTCGATCGCACCGCCGATCTCGACGGTCTCCTCGACGGCTCGTGCGACCTGGTCGGGATCGGTGACGTCGAGCGCGAGCGTCTCGCAGCCTGCTTCGGCGAGATCGGCGATGTCGTCGGGATTGCGCGCCGTAGCGACGACGAGCCAGTCGTTCTCGAGGAACAACTCGGCGGTCGCTCGGCCGATCCCGGACGAACAGCCGGTGATGAGCACTGTTTGTTTGCGCGTGTAGCGATCGTCTTCGCTCGTTGTCGTTTCGTGCTGTCGGCTGTCGCGTGTGGTCGTCCGGTCCTGCTCGTCTGTCGGGGATCGTGTCGCTTCATCCGGTGGGTGGCGATCGGTGTCGTCCGGCGTTGATTGCCGATCGTCCCCGCTCGTGGTCGTCTGGCGGTCGCTACCGGGCGCTGTATCATCCTCGACGGGGGTATCGTCGGGCCCGTCGTCGGGGTCATCGACGTCCTCGGCGGTGGCCATGTGCGTCCCGTACGTGTGACGATACCTAAGTATCGACGGTTTGTCTCGCTGATCGGACCGTCACCGATAGACGAACGATTTGCAGCGTACAGTAGTGTGGGGAGCCTCAGCCGGCCGTCGAACTGACGTAGAAGTAGACGGCGAAACAGCTGCCGCCGCCGATCGTCGCGATGCCGACGAACAGGATCAGCAGTTGGTAGCCGACGACCGTGCTTTCGAAGAAGCGTTCGGCGGTGAACGTAAATCCGATCGGGCCGATCGTCTGGCCGAAGCGGAGCATACTGGTCCGGACGCCCATCACACCGGCGCGAAGCTCCGCCGAGACGAGCGCGATGATCGTCCGGTCGATCGCCGGAAGTGTGAGCCCGAATCCGACCCCGAAGACGAGCAGGCCGGCACCGATCACGACTGGATGCGGGGCGAGCCAGACCACGAGTAACCCGAGGCCGAAGGCGACAAAGCCAAGCGAGATAAGTTTCGGCGCCGCCAGCCACGTCGAGAAGCGGCCATACAGCGACGAGGTCGTCGCGTTGGCCAGCGACACCATCGGCAGGATCAGCCCGATCTGGGCGACCGTCAACCCGAACTCGTCGCTCAGCAGGAGCGGCAACGCGGTGATCACCGCGCCGAAGTGGATGAAAAACACGAAAAACATCGCTGCGAAGAGCGCGAGCGCCTGTGGCAATCGGACGACGGCGGTGATCCGACCCACGTAGTTTCGAAACTGGGTCTCTGTCGGCGTCGTCGACTCTAGCAGGACCGTTCCGGCGACGCCGACGAGAATAGAGACGCTGAAAAACAGAAATGGGACGCTCCAGCGGACGATCGCCAGTACACCGCCTATCAGTGGGAAAAACGCGGCGCCGATCCCGATCATACTCGCGTTGATGCCGATCAACGCATCCTGTCTCGGTCCCTCGTAGAGGTCGCCGATCAGCGTGACCGAGAGCATGACGAGGGCGGTCGCCCCGATACCCTGCAGAAATCGCAGCCCCAGCGCGACGCCGAAGTGCGTCGTAAATGCGATGCCCGCACCCGCAACGCCGTACGTGACGAGCAAGGGGACGAGGACCCGCTTGCGACCGAGTCGGTCGGCCGCGTAGCCGATAAACGGCGTGATGATAATACCGGGTGCCGAGTACACCGTAATCAGGAGGCCAACCTGTGCATCTGAGACGTCGAAGACCGGTCGAAGCTCCGGGAGCAGCGGGCTGATGAGCGAGACACCCATGACGCCGATCAGCGAACTCGAGAGGATGATATACAGCGGCCCAGATTGCCAGGGGATCTGTGAGAGAACGCCGGTCTCGTCCGGATCGTCGGCCATGTCCGAATCGAATAGAGCAAACAGGCCAGCGATCTTAGAAATGTGGTTTCCGGAAAGGTTCGGTCGGCTGTCTACGGTTGCGGCCGTCGGTCGACCGGGACCGCCTCGAGCCCTCGGAGACCGTGACGGCTCCGTTGGGGTGTCTGTCGAGCGCTCGCTCGATACGAGCGATCATTCGAGCGGTTCCTTCGCGTCCGTGGCGTACTGATCGGCGAGGCGGACCGGTTCAGGAAGCTTGTACGAGGTCGCCAACTCGAGGACGATATCGGCGGCCGTCCCGGGTCCGACGCGATGGCCTGGGCTGACGTACAGCGGGTTGATCGATCGGTTGGGCGAGTCGTACTGGCGCGTCTGGACGGCGTAACCGAGCAGCGTCCCGTCGGGCGCGTCAACGCGGGCGTTCGCTTCGATCGGAACGCGAGTTCCGACCGCGCGGTTCTCGAGGCCGCCCTGGGGTTCCCCGCAGAGCAGACTCTTCGCGACGCCGATACTGGGGACGTCGAGGACGACGCCGACGTGAGTCGCGATGCCGGCCTGTCGAAAGTGGATCCGGCCGCTGCCGTCGAACACCAGGAGATCGGGGTCGACGGACAGTTCCGCGAGCGCTGCCAGAATCGGCCCGCCTTCGCGGAAGGCGAGCAACCCGGGAATGTAGGGGATCTCGAGCGAGGTCACCGCGTGGGCGCGCTCTATAACCACGCCGCCGCGCATGGCGACGACGGCGCTCAGGGCACGATCCTGCTCGCCGGCGTCGTTCGTGAGGAAAGATTGATCGACGCCGACGACGATCGGTGGTTCGGTCGCGCTCGAGCCGGCGGTCGTCGCCTCGAGCGGGTTCGACAGGTGCGCGGGATCGAACGCAAACTGGTCCTCGAAGACGGCAGCATCGGCAATCTCGTGCTGGAGGGATTCCATCTCCTCGCGCGAAAGCGAGCCGTCAGGCTCGAGGTCGGGACGCGGTGTGGGCATCGATATGTGAAACGTGAAGACGACCACCGATCAGTCGTGCGGTTGTGTGCTGGCCCGAGGCCGGTGGGAGTCGGGATCAGGAACGACTCGAGCGGTCCGAAACCGATGGAGGATCTAGAACCGACGACGGCCGCCGGGGCCACCGGGACCGCCCGGCCCACCCGGGCCGCCGGGGCCGCCGCCGAGTTGGAACTGGCTCGGACCGGTGACGTTCTGGGTCCGTTTAACGTACTCGCCGTATCCCAGGCCGATGAGCAGGCCGACGAGGTGGGCCATGTGCGCGACGTTGCCGCCACCGCCGGTCCCGATGAAGAAGACACTGATGAGCGCCGTCCCGGCGGTCAACAGCCAGATCGGTACGGGGAGGATGAAGTAGAGGTAGACCTTGAGGCCGGGGTTCAGGACCGTGATGACGCCCATGATCGCGAGGGCCGCGCCGCTGGCCCCGAGAACGCCCGCTGTCGGTCCGGGCTGGATAGCCTGAATAGCGATCTGGCTCAGCCCGGCCAGCGCACCGCTTGCGACGAACAGGATCGCGAACTTCTTCGAGCCGACGTAGCGCTCGACGAGGGGGCCGAAGAAGAAGATCACGATGCTGTTGAACACGATGTGCATGATACCGGGGAACGGCTGGTGGGCAAAGACCGAGGAGACCCACGTCCAGACGTACTCCGGATTGTCCGGGTGGAGCGTAAACAGAGCGTTGTGCAGTTGTGGCCCGCCGACGAGGATGACGATCAGCTGCAGCAGGTACGTCAACCACATCAACGCGAGGAACGTGTAGGTCATGTTCCCGCGGAAGTACGCTAACGGGCCGCCGGGACCGGTGTCGATCGGCAATTTATCGGTGAAACTCGAGGACGCCGACGCGCTCGAGCCGCGCTGGACGCTGTCGTCGAAGCCGCTGTCGAAGACGCCGCTGGGATCGTTCCAGTCCTGGAGCCCGACGCAGTCGTGGTTCTCCGGGAGCCGATGGTCGGCACAGTAGGTCCCCCCGCAGTGCCGACAGTTGTACGGCATGTTTTCGTCTTTCCCACACACGTCGCAGGTGGCCATCGACCGGGGGTATGTGTGGCACCGCTAAGGGATTTGGGGTTCGCGTCGCTATCTGACCGGCTTCGGGTGTCCGCCTATCATAATCTAACTCACACATCATATTTTGGCTAAGAGTTACGCTCGAGATTGCACACCAGTCGAGACGGGCGGCGGTACCACTGCACGAAGACTTTTTTGCGCTATCGACGGATATCCACCCGTGCAAGAGTACGAGCGCAAACAGTTGCTCGAGCGCGTCGAACGCGAGGGCGCGACCGTCGGCGCGGACATCCCGGAGACGATCACGGTCCAGGGCGAGACGATCGAGCTCCAAACGTTCGTCTTCGAGATCAAGCGCCGTGAGACGGTGCCGTCGGGCGAGCGCGACCGCGTCGAGCAGGCCAAACGCAACCTCCGGCGCGAGCGTACCGAACGCCTCGAACAAATCGAGGCGGGCGATATCTCCCGTGAGGAAGGCGAGGAACTCGCCCAGAGCGTCATCGGGATCGACCGCGCGTTGAACGCCCTCGAGAGCCTCGGCCCGACCGACTTAGAGCGCGAACAGCAGGCCAAGCAAGCCGCCGACACGAAACGGTGGATGTCGTTCCTGAAGAAAGCACTCGGTCAGAACGACGACCAGCGTGCGCGGAGGGGTCGTTGATGGTAACCAACGCCGAGATCGCCGGTCGATTCGAGGAGTTCGCGGATCTGCTCGAGGCCGACGACATCGAGTACAAGCCCCGCGCGTATCGCCGCGCCGCGGAGAACATCCAAGCCCATCCGGTGCCGATCGGCGACCGCGTCGCCGACGGTGACGAGGGTGTTCTCGAGGAGATCGATGGCGTCGGCGACGCTATCTCCTCGAAGATCGTCGAATACGTCGAGACCGGTGAGATCGAGGAACTGGAGGAACTGCGTGCGGAACTCCCAATCGACATCGCCGACATCACCCGCATCGAGGGCGTCGGCCCCAAGACCGCCGGCAAACTGTATCGCGAACTCGGGATCGAGACGCTGGACGATCTCGAGGCGGCAGCAGAAGCGAACGAGATTCAGAAAGTGAAGGGGTTCGGCCCGAAGACGGAACAGAACATCCGCGAGAACATCGAGTTCGCTCGCGAAGTCGGCCAGCGCTACCTGCTTGGCGAGGGTCGACCACTCGCGGACGACGTACTGGCCTTTCTCGAGGATCTCGAGGCCGTCCAGCGCTGTGAGGTCGCGGGCTCGATCCGGCGCTGGCGGGAGACGATCGGCGACGTGGACGTCCTCGTCGGCACCGAGGCGAACGAGGCGGTGATCGACTCGTTCGTAAACTGGGACTCCGTCGACGACGAGATCGAGTCCGGGCCGGAGAAGGCGAGCGTCCGCGTCGGCGAGATTCGGGTCGATCTCCGCGTCGTGGTCCCCGAGGAGTTCGGGGCCGCGCTACAGTACTTTACGGGGAGCAAGGACCACAACGTCACCCTACGCAACTACGCGATCGACCGCGGGATGAAGCTAAACGAGTACGGCGCCTTCGACATCAGCGAGCTTGCGGACGCCGAGGAGGGCCAGCGCGTCGGCGACCGCGTGGCGGGCGAGACCGAAGACGGGATGTACGAGGCGCTCGGGCTCCCGTGGATTCCGCCGGAGCTCCGGGAGGATCGCGGCGAGATCGAGGCCGCGGAGACCGGCGAGTTGCCCGACCTGCTCACCCGCGACGATATCCGCGGCGATCTCCACACCCACACCGAGTGGTCCGACGGCAACACGTCGATCGAGGCGATGGTCGAGGCCGCCACGGAGCGTGGGTACGACTACTACGGCGTCGCCGACCACGCCGAGGGGCCCGGCATCGTCGGTAACATGGGCCTCACCGACACCGAGATCCTCGAGCAGGTCGAGGCGATCCGCGAGGTCGACGCCGCGTACGACATCGCGGTCTTCGCCGGAATCGAAGCGAACGTCGACGCGAACGGCGAGATCGGGCTCTCGGCGGACGTGATCGACGCCCTCGACATCGTCGTCGCCTCGCCCCACAGCGCGCTCGATCAGGACGCCGAGGCCGCCACCGAACGGCTCGTCCACGCGATCGAAAACCCAGCAGTCGACGTGCTCGGCCATCCCAGCGGCCGGATGTTGAACGAGCGTTCCGGCCTCGAGTTCGACGCGACCGCACTCGGTCGGTCGGCCGCCGAACACGAGACTGCCCTCGAAATAAACGCCAATCCACGGCGGCTCGACCTCTGGGGCAGCGCCGTCCAGGCCGCCGTCGCGGAGGGTGCACCGATCGCCGTCAACACCGACGCCCACCAGCCCTCGACGCTCGAGTTCGTGCGCTGGGGCGTCCACACGGCGCGTCGTGGTTGGGCGGAACCCGCCGACGTGATCAATACGTGGGAACTCGAGGAGCTTCGGGCGTTCCTGCACTGAACGGCGACGGGGTCTGGGTTCGTCAGTGAGCCAGTTCGTTACTCGTCCGGAGCGACGATTTGGTGCGTTAGCGTCCCGAGCCCCTCGACGTGGAGTTCGATCTCGTCGCCGTAGTCGATCCAGCGATCGAGGTCGTAACCGCAGCAGCCGGCGACGGTGCCGCTCCCGAGGACGTCGCCGGGCCGAACGCCCTCGCTCGCCGAGGCGTGCTCGAGCATATCGCCGAAGGAGTGGTACATGTCGCCGACCTCACTCTGGACCCACTGGTCGCCGTTCACGCGGACGGTCGCCGTCGCGTCCGTCGGATCGAACTCGTCTCCGGCGACGAGATACGGGCCGAGACCGTTGGCGAAGTCCTTCCCTTTCGCCGGCCCGAGCCGGGCCTGCATCTCCCGGGATTGGATCTCTCGAGCAGAAAAATCGTTGAAGATCGTGTAGCCGGCGATGTAGTCGTCGGCCTCGTCGGCCGCAATGTCTTCGCCAGCCCTGCCGACGACGGCGGCGATCTCGAGTTCGAAGTCGGGCCTGTCGTCGTAGGCCGGCCACGCGACCGTTTCGTCGGGATCGACGACGGTGTCCGGATTGCCTTTGTAGGGCGAGGGGAACTCGTACCAGACATCGGCTTTGTCGTCGGCGCCGTGGTCTTCGAACACCGAGAAGTCTCGGATCGAGTTCGGCCGCGGGAGTGGGCTACACAGGTGTGCGTCGGTCGGATCGTACCTGATACGAGCGCCGTCGGGACTGTGTGCGTCCGCCTCGAAGTCTGCTTTCGCGACCGCCCGAGCCGCGTCCAGACACCGCTGTCCGCCGCGGAGGAACTCGAGCATGTTCGGCGGGGCGACGGTCTTGGCGACGGTCTCGGGACGCGCCTCGCCGTCGTCGTCGAGCAGCCTCGCGTAGCCGGCGGTCACGTCGACGTAGTCGTCGTCGACGACGCAGAGTCGTCGGGTCGATCCGAGCGGCGTCTCGACGGCGATCGTTGCGAGTTTCACGCGTCTTCCTCCACGAACGCGACCGGCCGCACCCAGCCGCCGCTGGCGTCTTCGATTGTCACGGGGAAGGCGGTCACCGGCACGCCGGTTCGGCGGGGCAACGCGTCGAGGTTGGCCATCTTCTCGATCTGGCAGTATTCGATGTCGCGACCGGCGAAGTGGGCTGGCCAGAGCTCCGAGTCGTCGTCCGCCTCGGCGAACCGCCTGCCCATCTCGTCGAACGGCTTGTCGAAGCCGTAGGCGTCGGTGCCGATCACCTTGATCCCCTGCTCGACGAGGTATTTCGTCGCTTCGGCGCCCATGCCCGGAAACGCCGTGAGGTATTCCGGCGTTCCCCAGAGCTCGTCGGCACCGGTCTCGATAAATACCAGTTCGCCCGGCGACAGTTCGTGATCGAGGTCCTCGAGTTGCGATCTGACCTCGTCGGCGGAGATCTCGCTTCGGGGCTCCTTCCACGTGAAATCGAGAATCACTGCCTCGCCAGTACACCACTCGAGGGGAATCTCGTCGATCGTCTTGGCCGGTTCACCGTCGACCGTCGGCCCGTAGTGCCAGGGGGCGTCCATGTGGGTGCCGGCGTGGGGGATGAGCGTGAGATCCTCCGACGCCAGGCCGTGTCCGTCCGGAAAGTCCGCAGCCTCGATGTCGTGTCCGAGTTCGCGAAGGTGGGCGGCGAGTCGCGCCGCGCCGTCGTCGTGATCGCGGTACTCGATCTCTGGCGGAAACGGTTCGCTGTCGACGTCCGGTTCCAGCCCGACGCTCAGATCGATGAGCGTCGTCGAGCCATCTGGTGAGAACTGTGTCATCGTGGCCCACATGGTCCCCCACTCACATAACTTCGGTTCCTCGATCGAGACAACCACACCCATCGGACCAACACCGGACCGGTACACCGGTCGATCCCGCCACCGGCCGACATCGCGGGGGTTTTGGTCCGGGCACGAATACCCCTGCCCAATGAACGACGAGTTACGCGAACGGGTCGAGCGCGAGGCCGAGAAGCACGCGCTGCTGAATGCCGTCAAACACGAGAACGACGCCGACGTCGGCGCGATAATGGGGCCGCTGATGGGCGACAATCCCGACTTTCGCGAGCACGGCGACGAGATACCGGGGATCGCCGGCGGCGTCATCGGTCGCGTCAACGACCTCTCCTACGCGGAAAAGCGAAACCGACTCGAGGAGCTGGCCCCCGAGGAACTTGCCGAGATCGAAGCCGAGGACGAGGGTGAGGACCACCCCCTTCCCGACTTGCCGGCCGCCGAGGCGTACGACGAGGTCCGCATGCGTTGTGCGCCCAATCCCAACGGCCCCTGGCACGTCGGCCACGCCCGGATGCCCGCCGTCATCGGCACCTACCGCGACCGCTACGACGGCTGGTTCTGCGTGCGCTTCGACGATACCGATCCCGAGACCAAACGACCCGATCTCGAGGCCTACGACGCGATCCTCGAGGATCTCGACTACCTCGGGTTCGAACCGGACGAGACGTACAAAGCGAGTGACCGCCTCGAGACTTACTACGAGCACGCGCGCGAACTGATCGAACTCGGCGGTGCCTACACCTGCTCCTGTTCGGGCGAAGAGTTCTCGGAGCTGAAGAACAACGGTGAGCCGTGTCCCCACCGCGACAAGGACGTCGAGACCGTCCTTGCGGAGTTCGAGGACATGATCGACGGCGAGTACGACAGCGGCGAGATGGTCCTCCGAGTGAAGACCGACATCGAGCACAAGAACCCCGCGCTGCGGGACTGGGTCGCCTTCCGAATGATCGACACGCCCCATCCCCGCGGGGAGGCTAGCGAGTACCGCTGCTGGCCGATGCTCGATTTCCAGTCCGGCGTCGACGATCACCTGCTCGGCATCACCCACATCATCCGCGGCATCGACCTCCAGGACTCGGCCAAGCGCCAGCGGTTCGTCTACGACTACTTCGACTGGGAGTACCCGGAGGTCGTCCACTGGGGCCACGTCCAGATCGACGCCTACGACGTGAAGATGAGTACGTCCACGATTTCGGAACTGATCGAGCAGGACGAACTCGACGGCTGGGACGATCCGCGCGCGCCGACGCTCAAGAGTCTCCGTCGACGCGGCATCCGCGGCGAGGCCATCGTCGACGCGATGGTCGAACTCGGCACCTCGACCAGCGATGTCGACCTCGCGATGAGTTCGGTCTACGCCGCCAACCGCGACCTGGTCGACGAGGAGACCGACCGACGGTTCCTCGTTCGGGAGGGCAACCAGCTCCCACTGGGTGGCAGTCCACCCGAGGAAGCCAACCCGCCGCTGCACCCCAACCACGAGGATCGCGGCGTCCGCGAGATTCCCGTCGGCGACTCGGTACTGGTCGAGCCCGACGACCTCCCGGGTCGCGAGGATCGCATCTGGCTCAAGGGCCTGGGTTGTTTCCAGTATACGCGTGATGTCCTCCAGTACACCGGCGAGGATATCGACGTGGTCCGCGAGGGAGACGTCGACGTGATCCACTGGGTGCCCGCGAGCGAGAGCGTCCCCGTCTGCATGCGAACGCCCGACGGCGACGTATCCGGCCGCGCCGAACCCGGCGTTGCCGCCCTCGAGGCCGACGAGCTGGTCCAGTTCGAACGCATCGGGTTCGCCAGAATCGATCGCCAGGAGGACGACGAGACGGTCACGTACTATACGCATCCGTAAACGCGTCCTCGTCGATCATCGCTGATACGGTTTGCTGTAACGAATTACCGGTGCAATCACAGGGCGGTCGCGATTGCACCGGCAATGACTTACAGCAGACCGTATGAAACACGCCCTCGTCTATCGTCCCCGAAACAACCCCTCGCCTACCGCACTCCTTTTATCGAACGCGGTCGTTTACACCGTCGATGCAGGTCGCTATTCTCACCGTCGGTGACGAGGTGCTGGCGGGCGACATTACGAACTCGAACGCGACGTGGCTCGCGAGCCAACTCACCGATCGCGGGTCGACGGTCGAACGCATTCTGACCGTCCCGGACGAGCGTCAGCTCATCGCCGACACCGTCGCCGAGTGGGCCGACGACTTCGGCGCGGTCATCGTCACCGGCGGGCTCGGCGGCACCCACGACGACGTGACCGCGGATGCGATCGCCGACGCGTTCGATCGCTCGCTGGTCGTCGACGACACGGTTCGCGATGACGTTCTCGAGACCGTCGCGGAGTATCGCGATCTCGATCCGGACACCGTCACCGAAGCGGACCTCGGGTTCGACGTCGACGCGTGGGCGGCTCTGCCGACGGGTAGTCGCGCACTCATCAACCCGGAGGGGCTCTGTCCCGGCTGCGTCCTCGAGAACGTCTACGCGTTTCCGGGCGTCCCGACCGAGGTCCAGGCCCTGTTCGACCTCGTCGCTGCGGAGTTCGACGGCGATACGGTCTCGGAGACGCTCTATACCCCGCTTCCGGAGGCAGCGGTAGTCGAGACGGTCGCGGAGGCTCGAGCGCGCTTCGACGTGACGGTCGGCAGCTATCCGGACACCGAACGCCAGAATCGGCTGAAAGTGACCGGCACCGACCCGGCGGCCGTCGAGGACGCGGTCGCGTGGCTTGGCGAGCAGATCACGATCGACGATTCGTAGCCCCTGGCCGGGCAGACGGGAGGAACCGCCCCAACGAGTCGATCGGCGGACGCCTCGGGACGGTACCCGATCAGCGGCGGTCGAGGTCGGGCTCCCCATCGGAATCGGACGGCTGTGGCTCGCGAACGGCGTCCCGTCCTCGCCGCCCCGAAGGTCGGCCGGTCTCGAGCGAACCTATCGGATCGACGGGATCGCGTTCGGCGTTCGCGCAGACGCGACAGTAGTGGTTGTGATCGGCGCTCGAGTTCACGGGAATGCCGAACACGCAGTAGTCCGTCCGATAGGTTCGCTCGATGCCGTCCTCGATCGACGATGCACAGGCGGTACAGGGCTCGTCGGGGGAGCGAACGCTTCGCTCGTCGACGGTGCGAACGCGTCCGGTTGCCCTAATCGAGTGGCGGTTCTCGAGGCGGCGCCGAACCGAGGGAAGCAGTGTCGTCCCCACGAGGCCGACGAAGACTGCGATGGCACCGACGAGGAGCATCGCTCCCGTCGAAAGCTGGACCGCGGTTGCGAGGAGTATCGCAGCCGAGAGCCAGCAGACGGCAGCGATAGCCCAGCGAAACAGCAACGACCTCCTCAGAGGGTTCGCCGCCATCCTTTCGTCGGCACTGAGAACCATTCGTTCGGCGTCGTTGCCGTAGCGATAGACGCCGTAGATGACGTTGCCGAGGCCCATTGTCCACCAGGCGGTGATCAGCGCGACGAGCAGGTGGTCGGCGACACTACCGACCGTTCGTCGGACCATGACGACGTGATCGCCGAAGTCGTGCTCGAGGCGCCAGCCGTCTTTCGTCGCCGCGGCGATCCGGTACTCCAGCGGGGGTCGATCGGTCGCCCTCCGTGATCGCACTCGATCGGCCGACGGGCTGTTCGATGTCGGTGCCGTCTTCGACCGAGGACGGTCGTCGAGTGGCCGGCTCGAGTCGACGTTCCACCGGCCGGTCGCCGCGCCACAGTCCGGACAGTAGTTTGCCGCCGGCTCGAGCGCCGTGCCACAGGACGAACAGTATCGCGGATCGACAGAGCCGTTCGGACCACGGTCGCCGTCCATACGGTGGCAGTCGTCGACGGCGACACTAACTCTTTGGAGCGGTCGGATTCGTGTACTGTCTTTCTATCGGTTCTGTAGGGTGTGAACGCACGTTTCTCGTTTAGCTGGGGCGATAAACTGACTCCGGAATCACGAATCGAGGACCACCGGCACGCCCCGGTTCGCGATGTCGACGACGAAGGCGTCCGCGTCGGCGGCGATCGCATCGAACGTCCCATAGTGGACCGGCAGAACCAGATCCGGCGCCAGACGTTCGGCCAGTTCCGCCGCCTCGTGGCGGTCCATCGTGAACGTCCCGCCGATCGGCGGAAAGAAAGCGTCGACCCCGAGCGCTTCGTGGAACGCGAACGCGTCGGTATCGCCGGGCCAAAACGCCGAGACGCCGTCGATCGTTACCCCGAATCCACACCCCTCTCCTTCTGGATGGTGTGGCTGACCATCCTCGTCGACGTGCGGGCCGGCAGGGTCGTTGTACGCCGGCGTCGTGTAGAGATCGAGCGGCCCAAGGATGAACGACTCGTCGGCACGGACGCGCTCGATCTCGTAGGGGAGTGCTTCGGGCTGTTCGTCGGTATGCTCGAGGTCGCGGGCGTCGACCGCTTCGTGGACGACGACGATCGCGTCCTCGTGAGCGACCCGGCGGATCGACTCGGGATCGTAGTGGTGGCCGTGCGAGACGACCACGAGGTCGCCGTCGGCCGGCGCCCCCTCGAGGACATCGTACTGCTCGGGCCCGGGGTCGACGTAGATGACGACACCGGTTCGTCCCGCAAGTCGAATCGTCGCGAGCCCGAACCAGTCGATCGTCACGGCACCGAATTGTACAGTCATAGCAATTCCTTCGCTCGGCGCGGCGGAAAAAGATTCGTCTCTCGACTGGTGCCCGACCTGGATGATTAATCACCATGTAACCGAAACATATATAAAATAATACCGATCCAGTTATAAGCCAGCCGAAACCCTTTTATGTGTTTCGGCCTTACTCTATGTTAGGCGAGGCGTCCGGGTTTCTTCTGGTTACCCCACCCGGGAGCCCCGAGTAACCATCCCGATACACCATGACTAACACAAACATCCGAACCTATACGAACGAACGGGAAGCCGAGGAGACGGACGAGGACGTTCGCTCCGAAGAGCAAGAACACTGTCCCGAATGTGGTGGTCGGCTCGTTTCCGACGCCGAACACGCAGAGACCGTCTGTCAAGACTGTGGGCTGGTCGTCGAGGAAGACGAGATCGATCGCGGCCCCGAGTGGCGCGCATTCGACGCCAGCGAGAAAGACGAAAAGTCCCGCGTCGGTGCCCCGACAACCAACATGATGCACGACCAGGGGCTCTCGACCAACATCGGCTGGCAGGACAAAGACGCCTACGGCAAGTCCCTCTCGAGTCGCCAGCGCCAGAAGATGCAACGGCTGCGTACCTGGAACGAGCGGTTTCGCACGCGTGACTCCAAGGAGCGCAACCTCAAGCAGGCACTCGGCGAGATCGACCGCATGGCGAGCGCGCTCGGCCTCCCGGAGAACGTCCGCGAGACCGCGAGCGTCATCTATCGGCGCGCCCTCGAGGAGGACCTGTTGCCGGGACGGTCGATCGAAGGGGTCGCGACCTCGGCGCTGTACGCCGCGGCCCGCCAGGCCGGGACGCCACGCAGCCTCGACGAGATTTCGGCCGTCTCCCGCGTCGACAAGATGGAGTTGACCCGAACCTATCGCTACATTATCCGAGAGCTAGGTCTCGAGGTCAAACCGGCCGATCCCGAACACTACGTGCCGCGGTTCGTCAGCGACCTCGATCTCTCGGACGAAACCGAGCGCATGGCCCGTGACCTTCTCGAGTCCGCACGCCAGGAAGGCGTCCACAGCGGCAAGTCACCGGTCGGGCTCGCCGCCGCTGGCGTCTACGCCGCTGCGCTGTTGACCAACGAGAAAGTCACCCAGAACGAGGTCAGCGACGTGGCGAATATCTCGGAAGTGACGATCCGCAACCGCTACAAGGAGCTTCTCGAGGCCTCGGATTCGGCCGCGCCCGCATAAGTTCGGATTGGCAGCTCTGCGTTTACGTTGTCGGGGTGCGACAAAGTTTTTGAGCCCTACTGTGCAACACACTACCATGGACGAAACGACTGTCCAACTGTTGTGTCCCGAGTGTGCGAAGAATTGGCAGGTTTCACCCGGCGAACTTCCCGAATCTACCGACCTGTTTCATTGTCCAAACTGTCATGCATCCAGACGAACGGCCGAGTTCATGCGAACCGATCGCGATCTCAAAACGTTGAAACAACTCGGTTGAGAGGGCGGGCGTCTCTCGACTGACCGACGGTGGTTCGTTGTTCGTGCGAGTAACCGGCGGTTGTGGATAGAGTGGGTATCGTCCTCAACCAGTAGGGAACAGTTACAGCGCTTTGTCGCACCGTAGCTTTTGGCTTCAATTAGCAGGGAAAACGGACTGTCACCGGTGACGACATAGGTCGTGTGGTAACGCGACTCAAGATAATAATATAACCCTGCAGTGGGTATAACGGCATGCTTATGAAGAAGCAGGAACTCATCCACCTTCACGGGCTTCTCGCCGAGGTATCGAACCAGTGTTCGGAGTGGGACAACTGTCAGATCGATCTTGAAGCGTACGAAACGCGCGGAATTCGGCCAACATCGATCCATAAATCGAAAACTGATCACAAAGCTGCTGTTTTTGACCTGGCTGGCGGCATTACAACGAATATGCGCGAGGATGAGCAGGAAGCCGTCGCCGCAACTGCTGACTGAGTAGAACGGAGCATCCTTCGGTCGACTCGACACCTGACTGGCGAGACCAATCAGTGTCGATTTGGTCGTTTGTTCGATTAAGTTCGATCAGCAGTAACGAACGACTACTCGACGAGATCTTCGAATTCGGGAAGGATTTCGTCGTCCGCGTCCGGATCGTCGGACGGCGATTCGGTTTCGGATGCTGCTTCGTCTTCGCCGTCGTTTTCCGTCGTTTCGCCATCTTCGCCGTCTTCGTCCTCCTCTTCGATAACCTCGATTTCCGTGACCTCGAGCGGGATGTTCTCGAGACGCTGGCCGATTTCCTTGCGGGCGATTCGGGAGGCGTGTTCCTCGCGTTCGACGTTGAAGACGGTCATCTCCAACTCGAGTGCAACGAGTGCCTCGTCGGCGGCAATAAATGCGGGGGGCAACTCCTCGCCCGACGGCGATGTGCGCTCGCCCATGTTGATCTCGACGTAGTTCAGATCAGGGTTCAACATCTCACCGGTCTTCGAGATAGCGATACGGATCGCCTCGTCTGGCGTTTCGACGTCGAATACCGGCACGGCAGCCTCGACGACAACCCTGCAGTTCATATGCTAACATTGTATGGCCTCCAGTATCAAGGTTCGCCTCGGAGGGCACACTGTGCGAGCGACCGCCCGCAATCGCTTCGAGAGGACGGCAAACGACGGCACGCTTCGAAAGGCCCAAGCCGCCGCTCGCGAACCACCGGACGAATGGAAACCGGCCAGATTCGACTCGACGATCTCTCCGGGGGCTTCGACTGTTATCGAACGCTCGAGAGCGGCCAGACCTATCTCTGGCGCCGGACCGACGGGGGGATGTACCAGCGCGAGCCGGCGCCCGAGACGTGGTACGTGACCGTCGTGGACGGCGACGTGATCCGCGTTCGACCGCGCGAGACCGACGCCGGATCGGTGCTCGAGTGGGAGTCGACGACCGACGCCGACCCGATTGTTCGCCGCCTGCTGTGTCTCGAGGACGATCTCGAGTCGATCGTCGCGGCCGCACCCGACAGTCAGCTGGTAGGCGACGCCTATGACGCCCATCGCGGCATGCGGCTGGTCGACGATCCGCCCTTTGGCTGTCTGATCTCGTTTATCTGTTCGGCCCAGATGCGGGTGAGTCGCATCCACTCGATGGTGTCGACACTCGCCCGCGAATACGGCGAGGAGATAGCTGTCGACGGCACGATCTATCACGCCTTTCCGACCCCCGAACGACTCGCAGGGGCCACCGAAGCCGACCTCCGGGATCTGGGACTGGGCTATCGTGCGCCCTACGTCGTCCGCACGGCCGAGATGGTCGCTCGAGGCGAGGCTCATCCTGCTACTGCGCGGGACCTCGAGTACGAAGCGGCACGCGAGTATCTCACCCAGTTCGTCGGCGTCGGCGAGAAGGTCGCCGACTGCGTCTTGCTGTTTTCGCTCGGGTTCACGCAGGCGGTTCCCCTCGACACCTGGATCAAATCCGCGATCGAAGACTACTACCCCGACTGTGATCGAGGCTCCTACGCCGACACCTCTCGAGCGATTCGCGAACGCTTCGGCGGGGAGTACGCAGGCTACGTCCAGACGTACGTGTTTCATCACTTACGAACCGGTGAGTAAACCGACCGGTAGCCGATCGGTCGTCCCGTCGACGAACCGAACGAATTTGTATTCTCACTGCCAGTACGGTGTATGGGTGTCGGAACTGTAGCCACACTGCTCGTCGTCGCGGCGTTCGTCGGTCTGCTCGGCGTGTTGATCAGGTACGCCGGGGTCACCTACGCCCGCCGTGAACGGCGGGGCTTGTCGGTGGACTCCCGTTCTAACCACTAGACGGTGGTAGGCGTGAAAATGCCGTTCACGTTCAACGTCCCCGACTTGAGGGCAAGGTGACTGGTTGCCCCTCCAGCACCAGACGTGTGCCAGTTCTGGAGTAGTTTCCGGGCGATATTCTTCGCGGCGTTGTAGTCGGCGTGGTACTCGCGGTCGCACTTCAGACAACAAAACTCCTCACCGTCGCGGTTGTCTTCGTGGGTGAAACTACAGTCAACGTGACTGCATCGCTGACTGGTGTACTGCGGGGCGATTTGCTCGACGGCAATCCCGTACTCTGCGGCTTTGTACTCGGTGTACTCTTGGATGCGGCGGAACGCCCACTGCTGGAACTTGCTCGCGTTCGAGATACGTTTGCGGATGTGTTTCAGCTTCTCGAATGCGATGTACGTACAGTCGTGTGCAAGAGCTTCTTGTACCAGTGCTTTCGAGACACGGTGCAGGTAGTCTTCGCTCCAGCGGGCGAATCCGCCACCGAGTGATTTCATCGTCAGGTGGGCCGACCGTGTGCCTGCCTGTTGCATTTGTCCACGCCGTTTTTCGTATTCGCGCCGCTTGTGGTTGAGGTAGTCGGCGTTGCCGATGAACGCGCCAGTTGAAGTGACGGCAAGGTGTCCGTCCACGTTCAAGTCTACGCCGAGAACCGTTCCGTTCTCGGCATCTTCCGGCTTTTTCTCTGTCTCTTTCACGACAGCAATGTGGAGGTAGTAGTCGCCGTCACGGTGATGTAACGTGGCTTCGCGTTTCTCCCACTCCTTGGAGAAGTAGGTGGTCGGTGGCACGTCTTCGTCAGGTAGGACGTACTTGGCTTCGATACGTCCGTCCACAGTCGCAAGCGTGGCGTACTCGTCGTAGTAGGTAATCGCGTTGAGGTTGTAGACGACCGAATCCGACGAGAACCGTGGTTTCGAGGGGGTCTCCCCGTCTTTGCGTTTTTCGGCGCAGGAATCGAGTGCGTCGGCGGCCCGATTCCGTGCGGCACATACAAGGTCTGCGTTCAACTCGTTGGTAGCTTCGCGCACGTCGTCGTATGTCCGGTCGTGTAGCTCGGTTTTCGACGTGACGATGTAGCCGTCTTCGGTGCCGTTCCAGCCGTCGTCTGCGGCCATCTGAGCGGCCTGTTTGAAGCGGTCTATCGTCTGTTGAAGGAGTTGGTGGGCATCGTCGTTTACGTCAAGTTTCACGACGGCGGTACGGCGAAGCTCCACAATTGCCATATGTGTCTGTGTGAGTATAAAAAGTTATTGATATATCGTATCGACCACAGGGGAATCGTCAATTGTGTAGTCGGTGGATTGTCGCACGGAGCTTACGCGATTCCCGCCCGGCGTGAACGCCGGGATTCCCTCGCTGTCAGAAGATGGCGTCGCTGATCGCGGGGTACGACCCCGAGACCGTCACCGACGAAGCGGGATTGACGGCTTTCGTCGGGGCGAACACCCTCTACGTCGCCGGTCTCGTCCTCGCCGTGGCAGTCGTCGAGTACGCGGAACCGTTCTCCCAGACCGCTGCTGACGCCGTTCGGATCGGGTTCGTCGTCGGCGTCCTCGCACTGGCCGCCCGGATGGTCGTCGGCGCCCGTCGGTACGAAGACAGCGGCTGATCAGGCGGGTGTCCCGCCACGAACCCTCGAGGGGGAGGGGGGTCCCTCGCGTGTGTAACTATTGCATGCCGATCGTCTGCCGCGTGGCAGCCAGGCGGCAGACGAGCGGGATTTTTTACCGTCGACGCCGATCCGTCGGGTATGACCGATCGAACCCGCGCACACATCTTCGTCTCCGGTACGGTACAGGGCGTTTACTATCGCGCGAACACCCGAGACACGGCTCGTGAGAAGGGCGTCGACGGCTGGGTCAAAAATCTCGCGGACGGTCGCGTCGAGGCGATTTTCGAAGGACCCGAACCGGCCGTCGAGTCGATGATCGAGTGGTGTCACACCGGCAGTCCTGCGGCCGATGTCAACGACATCGACATCGAGTACGAAACGCCTCAGGCCGAAGACGGATTCGAGATTAGATACGAGTAACCGCCTGTTCCCGGTCACGAACGCCTGGCTGTTCCCGGTCACCGGAGGCTGAATCGGTTTGTCCGGTTGCCGTCGTCCGAACGGTTGCGATCCGACCGACTGCGAGCGGCGCCGTCGTCCTCGAGGCGCTCGTCGTAGATGTCGATGTGGTGGATCGCCTGCGGGGAGAGCAAGCGATTTCCCTCGAGTTCGATCCAGCCGTTTGCGTGGGCGACGATCGGGTCCTCGTAGAGCGGTTCCTCGGCGTCAGCGGCGTCGTAGATGACGACGTCGCGATACGCGGAGGTATGCGGGTTCACGTCGTCGGTGGTGATCGATTCGGGGGCGGCGAATGGCGGAAACATCGTCGTGATACCGTGACGACAGGTGGCCTAATGGGTTTTCTCATCCGTTGGCTCGAGCGCCTTCGGCGAAGATGTCTCGGAACGATACTGCTCGAGCCACGGCGGCTCGTCGGTGTAGCGCCACTCGGCCCAGTCGGCCTTCTCGCCGGCGTAGTAGGCCCGATAGGCGCCGATAGGATCGCCGGGTCGTTTGTACTCGTCGGGCATCGCCTGGGGCCGCGGCGTCGGCTCGTCGCTCGGGAAGTCGATCGCAGCGGGATCGATCTGCTCGATGACCTCCCAACTGGCGTGATCCGCGTCCTTCTCATAGCGCTCGACGAACTCCGCGTTGAGCGCGTCGGCGTGTTCGCGAAGGCACAGCCAGTTCGCCCGCGATTCCGTCGCCCACTGGGTCACGGGGTGGTCGACGTGGGTCGGCTGGTAGAGGAACTCGGCCTCGAGGCCGTTCTCGCGCGCAGCGGTACAGAGCACCTGTGCGGCCTCGAGCAACAGTTTGTTGATGTGCTGATCGCAGTGATAGCGGGCCGCGAGCCGCGGATCCTCGTCGAGCCAAAAGACGTTCACACTTGCATTCGTGGGCCCGATCGCTTGAGCATATCGCCACCGTCTTGATCGAGACCCGTCAGTCCGCAATCTTCAACGGTGGGCCCGTCGAATTTGGCGCTATGATTACAGGCGAACGGATGGCCGCCGTCGACGAGAACGCCGCGGCGCTCGGGGTGCCCAGAAAACAGTTGATGGAGTCGAGCGGACACGCCGTTGCTCGAGCGGTTCGGGATGTCGCGGAACCGGGGGCATCGGTGACGATCGTCGCCGGCCGCGGAAACAACGGCGGCGACGCCTTCGTCGCGGTTCGCTTTCTCGAGGCCTACGACGTCACCACCCTCCTGCTCGGTCGCGGCGATCGCATCGGCACGGCGATCGCCCGCGAAAACTGGGACGCGCTCCAGCAGGCCGACTACGACACGCGCGAGGTGGCGGACTCGAGCGAGTTCTCGCTGCCCGCGAGCGACATCGTCGTCGACGCGATGTTGGGAACCGGAATCAGCGGCGAGTTGCGCGAGCCAGCGGCGACCGCCGCCGACGCGATAAACGACGCGGACGCGACCGTCGTCTCGGTCGACGTGCCCTCGGGGTTCGACGCCGAGGCTGGCGAACACGCCGATACCGGTGTGGTTGCCGACCACGTCGTCACGTTCCACGACACGAAGCCTGGGCTCGAGAACCTGAAAGCCGAGATCACCGTCGCCGACATCGGTATCCCGGCAGCCGCCGAGCGGTTCGTCGGTCCCGGCGACGTAACCCTCGCTCGTCCCGACGGTCGCGAGGGACGGCCCTACGTGATCGGCGGCGGGCCCTACACCGGCGCGCCGGCACTCGCCGCACAGGCCGCGCTGCGGGCCAGCGCCGAACTTGCCTTCGTCGCCGCGCCCGAAACGGTTAGCCGCGAGATCCAGGGCTACAGCGAAGACCTCATCGTGCAACCGTACGAGAGCGAGGTTCTCACGCCCGACGTGGCCGAGGATCTGCTCGAGACCGCCCAGCAGTACGACAACGCCGTCGTCCTCGGACCGGGATTGGGCACCGACGAGGACACACTCGCGGCCGCCAAGCAGTTCCTCGAGTCCTTCACCGGTCGCGTCGTCGTCGATGCGGATGCCCTCGAGGTCGTGCCCGATCTCGAGACCGAGGCGACGCTGATCTGTACGCCGAATCGGGGCGAACTGGCGCGGATGGGCGGGCCGGATACCGACGATCTGGCTGCCGTGGCCGCCGAGATCGAAGCCTTCGCGGCCGAGCTGGGCCACGTCGTGCTCGCGAAGGGTGGGACTGACGTGATCACCGACGGTGAGCGAACGCGACTCAGTCGCTCCGGCACTGTCGGCATGAAAGTCGGCGGTACGGGCGACACGCTCGCCGGCATCGTCGCGGCGCTGCTCGAGCACGCGGACCCGCTCGAGGCCGCGGCCGCGGCCGCCCACGTCAACGGCCTCGCCGGCGAACGACTCGCGGCGACGGAGGGACACGGATTTCTCGCGTCGGAACTCCTCGAGGAGATTCCCGCGGTCCTGTGGGGTAAGAGCGATGTCTGAGGATCCGTCCGCCGCCGAGGGGTCGAACCCGGAGCCGAGAACCGACGCCGCAGAAGACCTGACGCATACGACCGAGGATGGTGATGTCCAGATGGTCGACGTCGGCGACAAGCCGGACAGCGAGCGTCGGGCGGTCGCGGTCGGCGAGATCCGGCTCCAACCGGGGACAATCGAGGCGATCCGCGGTGACGAAGTGGGGAAAGGCGACGTGCTCGCGACGGCCCGTATCGGCGCGATCCAGGCCGTCAAACACACCTGGGAGACGATCCCGATGTGTCACCAGATACCCATCACCAACGTCGACACCGCGTTCGACCTCGACGACGATCGGATCGAACTCCGCGTCGCCGTCGAGACGACCGGGAAGACCGGCTGCGAGATGGAGGCCCTCGAGGGAGTCACGACCGGGTTAAACGTCGTCTGGGATATGGTCAAGGCCGTCGAAAAGAACGAAAGCGGCCAGTACCCCGAGACGGGCATCGAGAACGTGCGAGTACTCGAGAAGGCGAAACACGAGACTTGACGAGGTGCTTCGGCGTGACACACAACAACCGCCTCTGTGAGGCGATCGGTATCGAGTACCCGATCGTGCAGGCGCCGATCGGAAGCGCGACGACACCCGAACTCGCCGCGGCAGTTTCCAATGCGGGCGGTCTCGGCCACCTCGCGGTGACCTGGCGCGACCTCGAGGCGACCCACGAGGTGATCGTCGCAACGCGAGAGCGAACCGAGGCACCGTTCGCGGTCAACCTCGTGCTCGACGACGCGACGACCACCGTTCCGACGGACGAACACCTCGAGGCAGTCCTCGAAGCGGGGGTAGACGTCGTCTCGTTTTCGTTCGGCAGCGCAGCGCCCTACGTCGATCGAGTTCACGAGGCGGGCGCGACGGCGATGGACGCGGTATCGCGGCGGCGCTCGCGCTCGGTGCCGACGGCGCGTGGCTCGGGACGCGATTCCTCGCGACGGATGAAGCCCGAATTCACGATCGCTACAGAGCGCGACTCCGCGAGAGCGACGAGACGGACACCCGCTACACCAGGTTGTTCGACAAAGGCTGGCCAGGTACGCCACATCGAGTACTCGAGAACGAGACCCTCGAGCGCTGGGACGCTGCCGGCGAACCAGCTCCCGGTGATCCACCCGGCGAGGACGACATCGTCACGACTACCGACGCTGGCGAGTCGATCGAACGCTACGACGAGGCGCTCGCGACGCCGGATCTCGAGGGCGACGTCGACTCGATGGCGCTGTATGCCGGCCAGAGCGTCAGCCTGACCGAGGAGAGCCGACCTGCCGAGGCGGTGCTCGAGCAACTGATCGCGGAAACGGACGACGCACTCGCTGCAGCGTCTCGGCTGCGCTAACGCCGAATCGAAGCGGTCCCGAAACCGTGGTCTATTAGTTGCCCGACTGAAACGAGTGATGAACGATGGAGGCCGATCCGCTCTCCGTGCTCGCCCTCGCGTTGCCGCTGGCCATCGCGCTCGGCGGGCTCTGTCTCTGTTATGCGATCAGTGCCGACGCGGCCGCTCGTGGCGCGAGCGGATTCGGCTGGGGACTGTTCGCGTTCGTCGCCCTGCCGATAGCCGCTCCGATATATCTGCTCTACAGAACGCAACTGCCGGATCGAGACCAGATCGGCCGACGCGAACGCTGGCTCGGTACGATTGGGATCGGGACGGTCACTGCAGTCGGCATTTCGTCGGTCGTCTCGCCGCCGGATCCGTTTACGCTCCTGTTGTACGTGCCGCCACTGCTGATCGTTTCCGTTCCACTCGCGTTCGTCCTCTGCTACGAACCGGGGTGGCGAGCGATCGCCGCCACATAACGAGGCGGCAAATCCGTGTTCGGTGTGTCGGACGCTTTGTTACAGGTCCATCCCACCGTTGACGTCGATCACTTCGCCCGTAACGTAGGCCGACTCCTCGCTCGCGAGGAAGCGAACGACCGCGGCGATATCCTCGACTTCGGCTAACCGCTCGAGCGGGATGCCCGCGACGATCCGATCGAGGACCTTGTCAGGGACGCCCTCGACCATGTCGGTCCTGGTGAACCCTGGTGCGACGCAGTTTGCGGTCGAGCCGCCCTGTGCCAGCTCGAGGGCGATGGTTCGCGTAAAGCCGAACATCCCACTTTTGGCGGCGGCGTAGTTGGCCTGCCCGAAGTTGCCCTGCTTGCCGACGACGCTCGAGATGTTGATGAGGCGGCCGTCCTCGGCGTTCCAGATGTCGTCGAAGAACTCCTGTGTGGAGTTGAACATCCCGCCGAGATTGACGTCCATCACGCGGTCCCACTCCTCGCGGGTCATCTCCGTAAACTGTTCGTCAGCCGTGATCCCGGCGTTGTTAACGAGGACATCGGCCGGACCGAACGCTTCGTGGCAGATCTCTCTCATGTGGGTGACTTCGTCGCGGTCGCTCACGTCGGCCTGTGCGACGACGGCGTTTCCGCCGGCCGACTCGATCGTCTCGACGACGTCGTGGGCCTCGCCCTCCGACGACCGGTAGTTGATGACGACGTTTGCCCCTTCTCGTCCGAGATGTTCGGCGATCCCTCGCCCGATACCACGCGCCGATCCTGTGATGACGCAGGTGCGTCCCTCCATGGACATACTATTCCATTGTATCCCACGCAATAAATAATGGACTGTCGACCATCGACTGCACTCCAGCGATGTGGCGAGTTCGAACCCGTCGACGAACTGGCGATCGACGCTATCGCTGTCGAGCCTGTTCGATCCAGTCCTCGAGTCGACTCGGCGCGATTCCGGTTTCGCTGGCGAGCTCTGCAACGGGAGCGCCAGCGAGGTCGTCAAACGAGTCGACGCCGGCCGCAGCGAGGTCTTCGGCGTAGGCCTGCCCAACGCCGGAGAGGTCCGTGAGGTCGTCTTCAGCAAGACCCTCATCGCTCTCTTCGACAGCGAGATTGCCGCTTCCGTCGGTGAGATCCGCCGGACCGGATTCGTCACCGGCGACATCTTCGGCGAGGGCGGCGTCGTCCTCGACAGGATCCGGCGTTGCAGGCTCGGCCTCGACATCGCCCGTCGAACGGGCTTCGAACCAGTCACAGACCTGCGGCCAGAGTTCGTCGTGGCTCCGCGAGGAGACCGACATTCCGATGTGGCCGGTCGGGAACTCGAGGATCTCGGTGTCCGCGGACGGAATAACGTCGTTGAACGGCTTCGAGGCCGCCGGCGGAATGAGGTGGTCGTACTCGGCGGTGATCTGGAGGACGGGCATATCGATGTTTTCGATATCGACGTGCTCGCCGCCCAGGTAGAGTTCGTTCTCGTGAAGCTTGTTGTCCTGGTAGATGTCCCGGATGAACTCCTCGTAGGCCGTCCCGGCGACATCGATTCCCTCGTCGAGCCAGCGCTCCATCCGGGCGAAGTTCTCGACGAAGTCCTCGTCCTCCATGTTGTCGTAGAACCGGACGTACTTCGTCACGTTGTTCGCGACGGGATCCATCAACGCGAAGCCGACATCTAAGAACTCCGCCGGAACGTTGTCGAAGGTCTCGGTGACTCGCTCGGGATCGTAGTAATCCTCGGCGCCCCAGAGTTCGAGGACACCGCCGTCGCCGGCGAAACAGAGTCCCGAGGCCATCAGTGCGAGGTTTTCGACTTTGTCGGGATAGAGCGACGCGTACATCGCCGACTTCGTCCCGCCCATACAGTAGCCAAGAATGTTGATCGCGTCCTGCCCCGATCGATCGCGGACGACATCGACGCAGTTGTCGATGTAGCGGTTGACGTAGTCGTCGAGCGACAGTTGGCGGTCGAGTTTCGAGGGTTCGCCCCAGTCGACCAGGTAGACGTCGAAGCCGGCCTCGAGCAGCGTTCGGACGACCGAGCGTCCGGGCTGAAGATCGAGGATATAGGGCTTGTTGATCAGCGCGTAGACGATGAGAATCGGGATGTCGTGTTGCTCGTCGGTCTGGGATTCGTAGTGGAGCAACTCGAGCTTGTTCTCCTCGTAGACGATGTCACTCGGCGTCTGACCGACCTCGATGTTCTGGATGGTTTCGGTACGGTCGGGCGCAACCTGGGTCTTGTCGGCCAGGTCGGCCGCGCTCTCCCAGGCCTGCCGTTGAAAGTCCAGTACGGTTGCGTATGGGTTTCTCATTGGTCGTCTTCGAGGTGTTCGAGAACGCGGTCGAGCTTTTGCTCGACGTCGTGTTGTCGGCGCTCGAGTTCGACGAGTCGGTCGCCGACCTCGAGGACATCATCTTCGGTCGCAAAGCCGAGCGTTCGCAGGGTTTCCTGGGAGGCTTCGTCGGCTTGCTGTTGGAGTTCGAGGACATCACCGACGGTCTCGCCGGTCATCCGTGCGAAGGCCGTCGTCGACATGACGTCTTTGAACGCCTCGTTGGCCGTGTTGAGCCAGACGTCGCGGAATTCCTCGATGTCGACGTCTTCGCCTTCAAGCGAGTCGTTCATCCGCTCGACCATCTGCTGGGAGGCGTTCATCCACGTTTCGTAGGCTTTCGCATAGCCCTCGACGCCTTCCGAAACGTCGTTGTCCTCGCTCATCTCGCCGACGGTTTGGGACCAGCTCTCGACGAACTGGGCCTGTGCCTCGACGTTGTCCTCGAAGGTTTCGAGAAATTGTTCGTTCCACTGTTCGACGAACGCGTTCCAGTTGCCCGCCTGGGGCGGCTGTGAGTCTGACATAGGAATCTAGTTGAGTGGTGGACGTAAAAAGACCCGAGTCGGTTTAAGCCGAAACGTCGAACTCGTCGGTGGCGTCTTCGACGTTTTCGGCGACTGTCGTCACGTTCTGCTCGACCTGTTCGTGAGCCTCGAGAAACGAGTCGAACGAGCTGTCGACGGCCTCGGCGTACTGGCCGGCGAACTCGTCGTAGGCGGCTTCGGATTCCGCGACGGCCTCGGTCAGTGCCTCGAGGGACTGGGTCTGGGCGTCGGTCGCGGAGTCGACGCTCTCGTCGACGAGTTCACGGAGCTGCTCGAAATCGGCGGCATCTTCGGGCAGCGACTGCTCGAGCGCGTCGAGGGTCGCGTGTACCGACCCCTTCGTCAGATCGGCGTTCGATTCGACGAACGAACTCGAGTTCTCGAGGGCGGTTGCGACGGCGCCGATGGCGGCCGACTGCACCTCGAGGGCGTCGTGGGTGGCGTTCTGTGATTGTTCGATGGCGGTGCGCTGGGCGTCGAAGACGGCGGTGAATGCGTTCTGTGTCATTGTTGTGGTTGGGTTATGATTGGTCGTCTCGGTCGCGTTTGACCGGGACGACGATCGTCTGGACGATATCGCCCTCTTCGATGTCGAGGGCGTCCCGTTCCGGGCCGGGAATGCTGATCCGACCGCCGCTCTGGACGCGAGCTTTGAACGTCGCCGTGCCCATGTTCATCGGGCCGAAGGCAGACATCTCCTCGAGTGGATTCGCGCCCATCGACGACGTTTGGAACAACTGCTTCATCATCTCCTGCTGGGATTCGGCGACCTGCTCGCCCGCCTCTTGCATCTGTTCGGTGAACATCGAGGGCGGGAACCAGAGCGATCGGTCGGAGTCGTCCGTCATCATCCGAACGAACGAGGCGGTCGGTAATAAGTCTTTCCACTAAATACCATCTAATACCATCAGAGGGCATAGAATGGTTCGTATATCGTCTAGTGGTTGCAGATGGTTGCCGACGGATTTTCGAGCGGCTATCGGACAGCGTCAGTAGTAGACGAATCGGTGGGTGAAATTTGGTTACCTGACATGGGTGTCTGGGTTAGTAAAGCGTGAGTTGGTAAGCCAAAGAAGTCATTACTGCTCCAGCCGTAGCTTCGTTGTAGATGTCGAACCAGAACGCGGGACAAGAGAACATCGCTGCCATGACGAACGCGTGGACGTCGATGACACAGAGTTTCTTCCAAAGTGCGACGGCCGCGAACCGTGCTGCGGTCTCTGCATTGTTGTCTACGACCGGGGCCAACGAATCCAACGGCGATTCGATCCCTGCTAGCATTCCGTCCGTCGAACACTCCGATCTCGACTGGGCTTTCGAGCGATCCGTCGACGATGCCGACGAGATCGAAGTCGGCGACGTCGTCACCTTCGAGAAGACGCTGAGCGAGGACGACGTCCGTGCCTTCGCCGAAGTAAGCGGCGACACGAACCGACTACACTTAGACGAGGAGTTCGCCGCCGACACGAGATTCGGCGAACGAATCGTCCACGGCACCCTCGTCTCCGGACTCATCAGCGCCGCACTCGCACGACTCCCTGGACTGACCGTCTATCTGTCCCAGGATCTCGAGTTCAGCGGGCCCGTCGGAATCGGTGACCGCGTCTCCGCGCGCGTCGAAGTCGTGGAAGCCCTCGGTAATGCCCAGTATCGACTCGAGACGACGATCAGAAACGAGACCGAAGACGCGACGGTCATCGACGGCGAGGCCGTCGTCCTGATCGACGAACTCCCCGAGTAATACGGATTGCTGTACCGATGTCCCGGCGGTGAGTCGAACTGTGTGAGACGAGCCTCGGTTGCAGAGCGAAGCGAATCAACCGGTGCAACCGCCGTCGGAGTCGCGGTTGCGCCGGTAATGACGTACAGGAAACCGTATAATGCAGACTGGTCGGGTCGTCGTCAGCGTTCCAGCTCTTCGTTCCCGTGTCGTCCATCGGCGTTCGGTGGACAACGCCAGCGACGTGTCTGGTTTCGAGAGTCTCGCGACAGTCGCTTTCTCCAACAATATAAATAGTTCCTCGCGGAACGACCTGCCATGACCCTGTTCGGTACGGCTGGAATTCGCGGGCCGGTCGAAGAGATCACGCCCGCACTCGCGCTCTCGGTGGGGCAAGCCGCTGGCGAGCCTGGAGAATCGTTCGTCGTCGGACGGGACGGTCGGGAAACTGGACCGGCACTCGCCGCAGCGATCGAAGCCGGCCTCGAGAGCGCCGGCGCGGACGTCTCACGATTGGGGCAGGTGCCGACCCCGACGTTGGCGTTTGCCTCCCAGGGACGCACGGGCGTGATGATCACCGCGAGTCACAACCCACCCGAAGACAACGGCATCAAACTCTTCGGCGACGGCGTCGAGTTCGACCGCGACGGCGAACGAACGATCGCCCAAGCGGTCACCGGCGAGACGACCACGCCAGTTTCCTGGAACCAATGGGGCGAGTCCGATCAGCTCGAGATCCTCGACCACTACCGGGAGGCGGTCGATCAGTACGTCCGCGACCGGTTCGCTGTCGACGCGGTCGCCGCCGACGAGGGACCCCTGGACGGCCTCTCCGTCGCCGTCGACTGTGGCAACGGCGTCGGTGCACTGGCGACACCGCAGGTTCTCGACCGACTGGGTGCCGAGGTCGTCGCGCTGAACGCGACCGTCGACGGCCACTTCCCCGCTCGAAAGAGCAAACCGACGCCGGAGACGCTGACCGATTTCGCCGACTTTCTCGAAGCAGGTTCGTTCGACGTGGGCCTCGCTCACGACGGCGACGCCGACCGCCTCGTCGTACTGGGACCGGACGGCGAGGTGATCCACGAGGATACGATCCTCGCGGTCGTCGCAGCCCACTACACGGCCGCGAGCCAGGTTGCCGACCCCGTCGTCGTCACGACGCCCAACGCCTCCGCACGCATCGACGAGCAGGTACGAGACGCCGGCGGGCGGGTCGAACGCGTTCGACTCGGTGCGCTCCACGAGGGTATCGCGCGCGAGCGACGGCGCGGTGACGACGACACCGAGATCGTCTTCGCCGCCGAACCGTGGAAGCACATCCACACCGGCTTCGGCGGCTGGATCGACGGCGTCTCGAGCGCGGCCGCCGTCGCCGCCCTCGTCGCCGACGCGGGCGACACCGAGACGCTCCGGGAGCCGGTCACCGAACGCCCCTACCGAAAGGTGAGCGTCGACTGTCCCGACGAAGACAAATCGACCGTCATGGCCGAGCTCGAGGCCGCACTTCCCGAGGCCTTCCCCGAGACGACCGTCGACACTGACTACGGCGTGCGCCTCGAGTTCGACGATGCCTCTTGGATCCTCGTCCGCCCGAGCGGGACCGAGCCCTACGTCCGGCTCTACGCCGAAAGCGACGACGTCGACGCGCTCGTGGCCGAGGCTCGAGCGGTCGTCGAGACGACCGTCGCCGACATCTCCTGAGCCAGCTACAGACGGCTGAACACGACTGTTCCCCACGGCCAAGTCGTTTCCCGCCGCGCAGATCGGTCGGTGGCTTCTTGCCGTCACCTACAGAAGCAACACCCATGACGGACAACGACAATCAGGACCTTCTCGACGCCGCACGCGACGCCCAGTCGGCCGCCCACGTTCCCTACTCCGAGTACCCGGTCGGCGCCGCCCTCGAGACGACCGACGGCGAGGTCTTCGTCGGCTGTAATCTCGAGAACGCGAACTTTAGCAACAGTCTCCACGCCGAGGAGGTGGCCATCGCGGAGGCGGTCAAGAACGGCCACCGCGAGTTCAGCCGGTTGGCGGTCAGTTCCGAGCGTCGGGACGGCGTCACCCCCTGTGGGATGTGCCGTCAGACGCTCGCGGAGTTTTGCGGCGACGACCTGCGGGTGATTTGCGACGCTGGCGGCGACGAGGCACCGACGGCGTACACGCTCGGGGAACTACTGCCGGATACGATCACCGAAGCGATGCTCGAGTGAGGTCGAACTCGCCGTCGACGCGCGTCTCGAGTCCGGCGTCCGGAGTCAGGCGTAGTCGTTGGGAAGCCGTTCCCGGTAGGTTTTCCGATCGACCTTTCCGACGCTCGTTCGGGGCAGTTCGTCGACGAGGACGACCGATCGGGGCCGTTTGAACTCCGCGAGATGCTCGTCGGCCCACGACAGGACGGCGTCCTCGGTGACGCCGTCCGCCGGGATCACGTGGGCCTCGGGGACGTGGCCGCGACTCTCGTGTGGCCGCCCGACCACGAGGGCGTCCTGGACGAGCCCACTCTCCTCGATGGCGTACTCGACTTCGCGCGGGGAGAGGGTGTGTCCCGAGACCTTTAGCGTGTCCTTGCGACGGCCGAGGAAATAGAGGAATCCCTCCTCGGTCAGCCGGCCGACGTCGCCAGTGTGGAGGGCGCCATCCGCTTCGAGCACCTCGTTGGTCGCCGCCGGCCTGTCGTGATAGCCTGCCATCATCGACGGCGTGTAGAGGACGATTTCGCCCTCCTCGCCGACCGGCAGGACCTCGTTGGTCTCGAAGTCGCGAATCTCGACTTCGACGCCGTAGGTCGGCTGGCCGACGAATCCCGGTTCGACGCGCTCTATGCCCGCGGTGTTGACATCGCCGGTGTGGGTCTCGGAGAGGCCGTAGCCGCCCTCTTTCAGTCGAGCGCCCGTGATCACCTCCCACCGATCGCTGAGTGCCGCGGTGATGTTCGTCCCGAAGCTGGTACAGGTCATCGCATCCGATGTCGCCGATAACGACGTGAGGTCGTACTCCTCGAGTCGGTCGGACTCAAGTATCTCTTCGATCATCGGCACCGCGATCCAGGTGGACGTCACGTCGTAGGCATCGATGGCGGCCAGCATCGCCTCGGGCGTGTACCGAGGCAAGATGACGACGTGGTTGCCCGAGACGGCCTGGCCGTCGACGGTGCCGAGCTTGCCCGCGACGTGAAAGACCGGCATCACCGCCAGCTGTACCTCGTCGCGGTCGGGTCCTTGGTTGCGGATCACCGCCTTGTAGGTGACGTTCCAGTGGGAGTGGACGCAGGCTTTCGGCATCCCCGAGGTGCCGCCAGTGTACTGAAGAAGCGCACGATCCTCCGGCGAGGGTTCGGGGAGGTCACGTCGCGGGTCGACGGCCGTGACCGCGTCGGCGAACGGTCGCAGCGTCAGGTTACCCGGATTCGAGCCCTCCCAGTCGGGAATCGGTTTCTCCCCCGCGACGACCTCGTGGACCGGCAGGCGCGCGTTCGCTACGTCCGCGTACGTTCGGTACTGGACGGCAAAGCCGTCCTCGAGTGCAGTTTCGGCTGCTACCGATTCGACGTTCTCGAGGAGGTTCGTGTGGGCGACGATAGCCGAGGCCTCGTTATCCTCGAGGAGGTACTCGAGGACGACATCCCGAAGCTGGGGGTTCAACGGTGCGACCGTGAGGCCGGCCCGCTGGGCCCCGTGGTAGGCGATCCAGAACTGCGGGCAGTTCTGGAGGTAGAGCGCACAGATGTCGCCCGGTCGATGACCGCGCTCGTAGAGAACGGTCGCGAACCGATCAACGTGGTCGTCGAGTTCGCTCCAGGAGAGGGTGTGTCCGTAGAACGTCAGGGCCGGCTCGGTACCCTGGTCGCGCCCCTGCTCGCGAAGGTGCTCGTGGACCGGCGCGCCCTCGAGCGGGAACGTCGGCTCGCGGGGCAACACGTCGTCGGGCCAGGCGTCGCGTTCGACCCGAAACTCGGCTGTATCCATGCCACGCTGTTTCGTACCATATCGATTAATTGTTGGGGTCCTCGGCGCACTCGAGGGGCTCGCGAAGAATCGTCCGACGGCAGCGCTTTTTCTCGGTGTTCTCGTCACAGCTCGCGATAGGCTTCGCCGAACCAATTTGCTCCCAGGTGGCGTTGTGGGAACCCTCGTCGCACAGTCCCTGCATCTTCAGGTCGTCTTCGATCTCGCGAACCGACTCGAGTAGCGTCGCTGGCGGCCCGAGTTCGGGTCGGTTCTCGTCGACGGCGGCGTGAAACCAGGGTGCCGGCTTGCGAACAACGCCGACGAGAGTCGTCTCCGGCGATACGTCGACGAGATCGTGCTGGAGCGCCGCGACGTAGGTGTCCGACAGCGTTCCCCGCGTGTCCGGACCGGATTCCATATCAGGTGTACGGTCGTCCAGCAGTTATATTCGGCGTCGCGACGAATCGCCACTATTCCATGCCACGCGACAGCGAGGACCCTAACGCGGACGTCCAGTACCACCTCGAGGTCGGCCCCGACGATGTCACCGAGACCGTGCTCCTTCCGGGCAACCCCGAACGCCTCGAGACGATCGTCGAGGAGTGGGACGACCACGACATTCGGGCACACCACCGAGAGTATCGAACGGCGACGGGGACGACGGGCGGAACGCCGATCTCGGTTACCTCGACGGGGATCGGCAGCCCGTCGGCGGCGATCGCCGTCGAGGAACTCGCCCGCGTCGGCGTCGAGACGTTCGTTCGCGTCGGCTCCTGTGGCGCGTTGCAGGCCGAGATGGCCGTCGGCGACCTCGTGATCAGTACCGGCGCAGTTCGGCAGGAAGGAACTAGCGACGAGTACGTCCGCGAGGACTACCCCGCTACGGCCGATTACGAGGTCGTCTCGGCGTTGATCGCGGCCGCCGAACGACTCGGGTACGACTACCACACCGGGATCACGATGAGCGCCGACTCCTTCTACGCGGGCCAGGGACGGCCGGGTTTCGAGGGGTTCGAAGCCGCCGGCTCCGACGACCTGGTCGACCAACTCACGGAGGCCAACGTCGCGAACATCGAGATGGAGGCGAGTGCGATCTTCACGCTCGCGAACCTCTATGGCTTGCGTGCCGGCGCGGTCTGTACCGTCTACGCCAACCGCGAAACCGGCGAGTTCGCCACCGAAGGCGAGTCGAAAGCGTCCGAGACCGCAACGCTCGCGACACAGTTGCTCGCCCGGATGGACGCGAAAAAGCGCGCGGTCGGCGCCGATCGCTGGCACGCCGGGCTCTCGCTCGAGGAGTGAGACGAGTCGGGGTCGCGTTTTCCCGGTGATCGCTCGAGCGAGTCCGCCGATCAGCGGCCCAGAACGCCACCGGCCCGTTTCAATCTGCCCGCTCTTTTTCGCTCTCGTGGAGTTCGCCCATTCGGCCTTTGAGATCGACGCCACGGTTCGCGAACCACCGGACTCGAGTCCGGTAGAAGACGTAGCCAAGCACCATCCAGCCCGCGAGGGCGGCGACCATCACCGGGAGTTGCGTCGAGACCAGCACCCAGAGGAAGCCGGCGGAGACGACGGCCCCGACGGCGACGACTTTGAGCACCACTGGTGGCAACTTGTACAGCGAGTACTCGTAGCGCTGCGGGTAGCTCTTTGGGAGGTTCCACAGCGAGACGCCCGCGATGATGAGCCCGAACAGAATCGTCAACGAAAGCGCGATCGAGAGGGTGACGGTCCCGGGCGAGACGGGTGCGATCAACAGCGGCGGGATACCAAGCAAGAGGACGGCCACGTGGGGCGAGTCGAATCGGTCGTGGACGCGTGCGATCGGGGACGGAATCACGTCGTCTCGAGCGGCTCGCATCAGCTGTCGCGAGTAGGCCGTGTAGGTCATGTTGATCGACGTGAGCGCTCCCATCGCCGCGGCGACCAACACCAGCGCAGTCAGCGGTGCCGGGAAGTGCTCGAGGGAAACCTGGGCGACGGCGGCATCCATACCGGCGAGATCTTGCCAGTTAGCCACGCCCACGAGGACGGTGATGAGGCCGACGAGCAAGAACAGCGAAACCGCGGCCGAGAGGCCGAGCACTCGAGGAATGTTTTTCGCCGGGTTTTCCATCTCCTCGCCGATTTCGACCACGAGTCGAAAGCCCCGTAGCGGGAAGTAAAGCGAGACGACGGCGACGATGACGGGACCGACACCTGCCGGAAACAGCGGTTCGTAGTTCCCGGCATCGACCTGAAACGTCCCGGGGACGATGAACGCGAGCATGCCGACCGCGATAAGCGACACCATCACAAACTGAACGATGGCGACCATCTTGATCCCAAGGACGTTCAGCACGATAAACGGGACGAGCAACGCATACACGAGTGCAAGCTCCGGCACGTCCGGAACGACCGAGACCGCACTCGAGACGAACCCGACGTACTCGGCGAACCCGAAGCCGATAAACAGCATCCCCGCCCAGACGCCGGGGATCGTGATCCAGGGTAACAGAAATCCCCAGAACGGCCCGACGAGACGCGATGCGTACACGTAACTGCCGCCGGCGACGGGAATCGCGCTCCCGAGTTGCAACGAGAGCAAAATCCCGAAAACCAGCGGGATCATCGCGAGTAGCAATGCGACGATGATCCCTGGCCCGACGTCACCAGCGAGTGGCCCCGGGAGGACGAACGCGCTGACGCCGATGACGTTCCCGATAATGAGCGCTGTCCCGCCGAGGATGCCGACGTTGGAATCGATTATGCGATGCTCTGGCATTGCCTGCGTACCAGTTCAAGTAACGAAAGCTCCTGTGGAATAAGGTTACGATTAACAACCAGAAACGTTCTTCTCGTTTATCGACGCTCGAGCGGATTCCGCGTGATGGTCACTCCCGGACGCGGACGATTTCTTCCTCGAAGACCTTCCGGTTCGGTACGATGTACTCCTCGGAGTCGTCTTCGATCTTCGTCACGAACAGATCGACTTCCTGAACGATCCCCGCTTGGTCGCCGATCCGGATCCGGTCACCGATTCCGTAGGGTTGGTTTAACAACAGGTAGATCCCGGCTGCACTCGAGACGAGAAAGTCCTTAAAAGCGAACGTGCCGACGACGACTGCACCGGTGGCAATCACGGCAAGCAGGATGAGCAACGGCAGGACGTAGACGCCGATCTGGCCAAGCGCGATGAGAAATGCCACGTACAAAACCGCGTATTTGACCAATCGAGGGATCACCGAAACCTCCGGCAACTTGACGCTGCGCAGATATTCGCTGACGATCAATTCGGCCTTGTCGGCGATAATAAAGCCCAGAATGAGCACGAGCACGGCGATGAAAACCTGCGGGAGATACTGCGTCACCTCGAACCAGAACGCGTCGGTGTCGAGCAACTGTGCGATATGAATCGCAGTCAAGACGGCGATCCCGTAGATGAACCACGAACTCAGCCGGGCGACGATCTCGACCGTCGACGTTCCGAGCGACTGAGCGGTCCGTTCGAACGGCGTTCCTTCGACGGCGTCTGGCACACCCGAGGCAGAGAGTAACTCCTTGTTGAGTCGCCCGACCAGATAGCCGACGACGAGTCCAAGCGCCAACACCGCCGCTGCAATGACCGCCGGCTCGTCGATCAGCGTCTGCCACTCCATATCAGTACGCCTCCGGGTCGACCTCCAGAATGAGTTCACCGGCTTTGAACGCCCGAACGAGTCCGTCACTCTCCGAGAGGACGATCGCGATGGCGTTCGTATCCCGCGTTATCGCCCCACCAGCCATGTGACGGGCACCTAACCCTTTCGGAATATCGACACCCTCCGCGGACGGCTCGAGGTAGCGATACGCCGAGACGAGTTTGCCCGCATCGGAGATGACGAACGCGCCGTCGAGTCGCGAAAACTCCTTCAACATGACGTTCACGATCGGATCGCCGACGTGGACGTGAGACTTCTCGAAGGGATTGTACGACAGCGGCCGGGACTTGTTCATCACCTTCCCCGCGTCGCCGACGATGAACAACGCCCCGACAGGCTTGCCCTTTTGCCCTTTCTTGCCCAGTTCGATCGCTAACTCGAGTACCGACTTGATGACGGCCGGCTCGGCGCGCGATTTCGCGAACAGATCGTAGATTCCCGTATGGGCGTCTGCATCGGCCCGTACTCGAGAGACCGTATCGATGTCGTCGCTGAACACGCTCGTCGCACACGCGAGGTCGTCCCCGTCGTCGATCACGTCCTGTTCGAGTGCGCCCTCGATGCCGAACCGAACCCGTTCGGACACCTCGTCGAACTCGAGGGGTAACTCGACGAACGTCTCCGCACCCACGTCGTTTTCCGTGCCGACGACGACGACATCGGAATCCTCTCCCGTCGTGAACCGCTCGTAGTAGGACCCGCTCGGCCCAAAGAGCATGATCGCATCGACACTCGAGAAGATGTCCCCGAACACGTCGTCTACTCCGGCCATTGCTCATACAAGTCTCGCCTGCGCGAATAAGCGTTGTGGGGATGTCTGACGCCTGGCTGTCGTCTTCGGGATCGCTACGGTTTTGACCCACGGACTCGATGGTCCGTAATTCGACGACGAACACGGCACTCGTTATAGTAACAACTGCAACTAGTTACACACTGATCGCACAGCTGTCGTGCGATCAGGTCTGCAGTGACGAGGTCGTCACGCTGAGACTCGAGTCGGTGTTGGGAGCTTTATCAGTATAGCATTCCACCCCACAATCCAGATGGGTATATGTAATCATTATAAATTTCGAACAAGTCCTATACCGGTCGGGACGTAAGTACATCTGATGACATCAAACAATACCGAACCCGATCGAATCAACCGACAGAAGGGGACGCTCTTCTGCTTCGACTGTGAGTACAGAGGTCATTTCTCCCGAGACTGGCTCGAAGTCTGTACCGGTAGTAGTTGCTCCCTCATGTGTCCCAACTGTGGAGCAGAAATCGATCAGCGATCGTCCCAACAGCCGCGTCCGCCTGCAGAGGCAGATTAACACCCACTCATACGGATTACTGTACCGATGTCCCGGCCCAGCCGCCGCCCGGGTCGCGGCTGGGCCGGAACTGACGTACAGTAAACCGTATCAAAAGTCAACAACCCTGACCACAAGGGTCGGGGTATCCGCCTCGACTGCTCGATGAAATATCGTTCGGAAACGTGTTCAGTTCGCGGGACTGGATTCGAACCTCGTCGAGACGGTCGTCCTCACTTCGTTTGGACGCTGCGACTCGTCTGGTTCGAATTCGCTGATCGCATTCTCCGCTCACGACCGTAGTTCGCGGAGAATGCGCGGGACCGGATTCGAACCGGCGGACCCCTACGGGACAGCGTCCTAAGCGCTGCGCCGTTGGCCTAGCTTGGCTACCCGCGCCCATCTCCGGTTTTTGGCGAATCGAGTAAGAACCTGTCGATCCGTCCTACCCATGTTTTACCGGCTCTTCGGGCGACCAGTCCGGGGGAACAATAAAGGTGACGTGCTCGGAATCTCGAAGTTGATGTAGCTCCGCGGCCTGTTCGGCCAGCGATCGATCCCGGTACGGCATCTCGAGGCCGCACCCGGTACAGACGAGCTTGCAGGTTGGCTCCTTCATGACGGACGCGCCCGGTCTAATCGGACCACAGGCGTCGGATGCTGCTAGAACACCTGTCTGCTTTAGTAGTCGTCTCCTAGTGATAGCGGCCCCAAACCGCCGTCTTCGTTACTCGATCGTAGCCGTTCGTTGGTTCGAGTAGCACGATATTGCCACCTCCACGTGAACTATTACCATGATTTGGCCGGACATTTATCTCAGTTGCACCAGTACTAACCCGTATGTATAGCGCCCGTGATCGGGTCGAGTACGAGTCGTGGCTCGAGGAACTCGAGGTGATCGCAGACCGTCTGGAGTTATCACCCGATGCACAGTCGTGTGCGACGGAGCTCTTTCTCATGGACGTCCCCGACGCCGATCGGTCGAAACGAGCGGTGCTCGCGGCTAGTCTGTATGCCGGCTCGCTGGTCGCCGGCGAGGGTCGAACCCAACAAGCAGTCGCCGACGCCGCCGACGTCTCGCGGTTATCTATTCAGAGTCGCTGGAAAGACCGACTCGAGGCAGCCGGCCTCGAGCCGCCGGGATGGTAATACTGCCGGACAGAACTATTGTGAACGTTTGCCGCTTCTCTCCGGCGAATGCCGTTATTGATTTCCGACCGACAGTATAAGGACAGTCCGACCAACCGTTTCGTGGCTCATCCAGTTCCTGATTCCCGCAAGCGTCAGGAACAGACGCCGTAAGTGTACGATACGAAAACAAAATTGTGGCGGTTGACAGTGGAAATTATCGTCGACAACTGACCGTCGCGCGACGGTGGCCCAGACCGGGTTCGACTGCTGTTCCAAGCGTCGACTGATGAGTGACAGCTAGCATACGCCGATGGGCCCCATCGGTGCTGTCTTAGAACGCTATTTCCCGCTCCGACCGACATACCGCCGAAACGACGACCGTCTGTGGGTTCGCCGGAAATGACTTCCAGTAAACCGTCTCAGGTGTCGGTACCGTCAGTGTCCTCGACGACGTTCCCGTGTTCGTCGATTTCGCCGTGGACGATCCGCGTACTCGAAATAATATTGCCATCCTCGGCCAGCTTGTGAGGGACGACGACAATCTCGAGTGGATCGTGGCCCCGCTCCTGACGGATCTCGTTGATCCGTTCCCCCCCGCCTTTCGTCTCGGGAGAGACGACGAGATAGTCGAACTGCGGTTCGGTTGCGATACCGGTCGGCGACTCGAGTTCCCGGACTTCGAACGCCCGGTCGTAGTCGGCGGCGATCGACTCGAGTTCGGACTCGAGTGCCCGCTTGCGGTGCTCGAACGATCGAACGCTGCGTTCGACCGATCGCGTTTTCGGTGCGAGGTCGTCACTCGTTAGTCCAACAGTCACGTCCCCGAGTTCGAACGCCCGCTCGAACAGTTGCCGATGACCGTCGTGAACGGGGTCGAACGTCCCACCAAGCGCGACGTCCATACGACCCCTGAGTTTCGCGGCCCGTATAAAACGGTCGAATCCGGGGATTCGTTCTCGAGTCGCATCCAGTAATTCGACAATCGACGAACCTTCCCTTCGCATTGTTTTTTAAGCTCTCACACAGTGTTGCTGGTATGGGACTAGACGAGGACGCGTTGGAGTATCACCGAACTGATCCACCCGGAAAGATCGAGATTTCGACGACGAAATCGACGAATACACAGCGAGATCTCTCGCTCGCGTACTCACCCGGCGTCGCCGCACCGTGCATGGAAATCGACGCGGACGAAACCGACGCCTACACGTATACGGCGAAGGGGAATCTCGTCGGCGTCGTCTCGAACGGCTCTGCCGTCCTCGGTCTCGGCGACATCGGCGCACAGGCATCGAAGCCAGTGATGGAAGGAAAGGGCGTCCTATTCAAACGTTTTGCCGATATCGACGTCTTCGACATCGAGCTCGACGAAGCCGATCCGCACAAGCTCGTCGAGGCCGTCAAGATGATGGAACCGACCTTCGGCGGCGTCAATTTGGAGGATATCAAAGCACCGGAGTGTTTCACGGTCGAGGAACGGCTGCGCGAAGAAATCGACATTCCGGTCTTTCACGACGATCAACACGGTACGGCGATCATTTCGGGTGCAGCACTGCTCAACGCCGTCGACATCGCCGGGAAGGATCTCGAGGATCTCGAGATCGTCTTCTCGGGTGCCGGTGCGAGCGCGATCGCGACCGCTCGCTTCTACGTCTCGCTTGGCTGTCGAGCCGAGAACATCACGATGTGTGACTCGACTGGGATTATTACCGAATCCCGCGCCGAGGCTGGCGACGTCAACGAGTACAAACAGCAGTTCGCCAGCGACGTCCCCGACGGCGACCTCGCAGACGCGATGGAGGGTGCGGACGTCTTCGTCGGTCTCTCGATCGGTGGTATCGTCTCCCAGGAGATGATCCAGTCGATGGGAGCGAATCCGATCGTCTTCGCGATGGCAAACCCCGATCCAGAGATCGGCTACGAGGAAGCGAAAGCGGCCCGCGACGACGAGGTCATCATGGCCACCGGCCGCTCGGACTACCCGAATCAGGTCAACAACGTGCTGGGATTCCCCTTCATCTTCCGCGGTGCACTCGACGTCCGCGCGACCGAGATCAACGAGGAGATGAAAGTCGCCTGCGCTCGCGCACTCGCGAGACTCGCCCGCGAGGACGTTCCCGACGCCGTCGTCAAAGCCTACGGCGACGAACCGCTCCAGTTTGGCCCCGATTACATCATCCCGAAACCGGTCGATCCACGGGTGCTGTTCCGCGTCGCTCCCTCGATCGCCGAAGCCGCCATGGAGTCCGGTGCCGCCCGCGCCGAAATCGATCTGGAGGAGTACGAGGAGGAACTCGAGGCCCGCCTCGGCAAGTCCCGCGAGATGATGCGGGTCGTCCTCAACAAGGCAAAGAGCGAACCGAAGACGGTCGCGCTCGCGGAGGGAGAAAACGAGAAGATGATCCGCGCAGCGTACCAGATTCAGGAACAGGGAATCGCGCTGCCGGTGCTCATCGGCGACGAGAGCGAGATCAGCCAGACCGCGACTGACCTCGGGCTCGACTTCGAGCCCCAGATCGCGGATCCGACCGCCGGCGACTACGACAACTACGGCGACCGGCTCCACGAGATCCGCCAGCGGAAGGGGATCACCCGCACGGAGGCAGCCGATATGGTCGAACGCGACTCGAACTACTTCGGGAGCGTGATGGTCGAGCAAGGTGACGCAGACGCCCTGTTGACGGGACTCTCCCATCACTACCCCTCGGCACTGCGACCGCCGTTGCAGGTGATCGGCACCGCCGACGACGTCGACCACGCCGCCGGCGTCTACCTGCTCGCGTTCAAGAACCGTGTCATCTTCGTGGCCGACGCGACCGTCAACCAGTCGCCCGACGAGGACGTCCTCGCGGAAGTGACCAAACAGACGGCGAAACTCGCCCGCCGCTTCAACGTCGAGCCACGCGCCGCCTTGCTCTCGTATTCGAACTTCGGCAGCGTCACCAACGAGGACACCCGCCGACCTCGAGCGGCCGCGCAACTGCTGCAGGACGATCCCGAAGCCGACTTCCCCGTCGACGGCGAGATGCAAGCAGACACCGCCGTCGTCGAGGACATCCTGCAGGGGACCTACGGCTTCTCCGAACTCGAGGAGCCGGCGAACGTGCTCGTCTTCCCGAACCTCGAGGCTGGCAACATCGGTTATAAGCTGCTCCAGCGACTCGGTGGCGCAGACGCCATCGGGCCGATGCTCGTCGGCATGGACGAACCCGTCCACGTCCTCCAGCGAGGCGACGAGGTCAAAGATATCGTGAACCTGGCGGGAGTTGCGGTCGTCGACGCCCAGCAAGAGTAGCACAGCACCCGCGAGCGAACAGTGTGAGCGAGCGGATTTTTGGTGGAGATTTTTGCGCGAGTGGCGAGCGAAGCGAACCCGAGCGGAAAAAGGTCCATCTGTGAACCTGGCGGGAGTTGCGGTCGTCGACGCCCAGCAAGAGTAGCACAGCACCCGCGAGCGAACAGTGTGAGCGAGCGGATTTTTGGTGGAGATTTTTGCGCGAGTGGCGAGCGAAGCGAACCCGAGCGGAAAAAGGTCGGTCTGTCGACGCACAACAAGAGTAATAGCGAGCGACGCCCCACCCTTTCGTAACTGTGGTCGATGGGATCAACGGTGACGGACTCGCCAGGCGCCAGTTCCTGTCGCTCGCTGGAACGGCCGGTACCGTCGGGCTCGTCGGTGTCTCCGGACGGCGCTACCGGCGAGAACCGGACTGTACGGCCGTCCGAGAGGGGGCGACTCGAGCGGACGGCTACGTCCCGTTGCCGGCCGACGACGAGATCTCGATGTTTCGGCGTGGGCTCCGGCGGTACGGCTACTATCCCGACGTGACCGTTCCGGAGACCGTCACCGTCGACTGGTCGATGCCGGTCAACCGCATCGGCCACACTGCAGCCAAGTCGACGCCGCGACCGATGCCTGACGGCGAGACAATTCTGGTCGCCGGCGACGACGGCCGTGTTCACGCCGTCACCCCGACCGGTGAGCGCCGGTGGGAACTCGAGACGGCTGCCGGAACCAGCCTCGGCTTTCACGGAACCCCGGCGATCGTCGGTGACACCGCCTATATCGGCGGCTACGACGGTGCGCTCTATGCCATCGACATCGAGCGCGGGGAGATACACTGGCGAACGCCCCCGCGAGCGTTCGGCGGGGCGATCGCGATCGGCTCGAGTCCGGCCTATCTCGACGGGCAACTGTACCTGTTCGCGGAGTACAGCAATCCGCCGAGTGGTGCGCTGTGGGCCGTCGACGCCGGAACTGGCACGCCGGTCTGGAGCGACGACCGCCTCTGGGGGATGCCCCATCCCTCGCCCGCGATCGACTGCGAGACCGGTCGACTTGTCGGCGGGTCGAACGACGGCGTCGTCTACTGCTGGGAGTATCCCTCACTCGAGTTCGCGTGGTCGTTTCAGACGGGTGGCGAGGACGGCCCGGACGGCGACGTCCAGGCCGACGGAGCGTTCCGGCTGGGCGCCGAGATCAAGGGGACGACGCCGGTCTACGACGGTGCGGCGTTCGTCGGCTCCTGGGACGGCCGATTCTATCGGCTCGACCTCGCCGACGGCAGCGAGGACTGGTCGTTCGAAACCGGCCAAGTCGTTATGTCGAACCCGGCGATAGACCCGGACGAAGGCGTCGTCTACGTCGGCGGCGACGACCGTCGGATACACGCACTCGATGCGGACAGCGGCGAGAATCTGTGGTCACACAACGTCCACGGTAGCGTCATCGGCTCGGTTACAACGACAAGCGAGGCGATTTTGGTCGGCTCCTACGACGGACACCTCTACGCCCTCGAGAAAGAAAGCGGCGACCGACGGTGGCGCATCGAGAATCGAGGACACGTTACGGGGGGTGCGATCCCGCGAGACGGCCGCATCTACTACGCCGAGCGCGGCGTCTTCTCGAACTATTACGACGATGACGAGCCGACGGTGCTCGAGGAGCCCGGCCACGCGTACTGTCTCGTCGCTGACTCGTAGGCAGGTCCCGTCGGCAGTCGGGCAGCGGTGGCACGTATCGACGCGGCGAACGAGCCGTTAGCTGTAATTGAAGGCGGTAACCCCCTCCCTCAGCGAGCGAAGCGAGCAGAGAGGGGATACACCGCCCGCACGACTTTCTTTCATCTGAAGGGTAGCCCGAGCGCGGTAGGGCGGAGTAGTTCACGACGACACGACTTTCACCGGACGGTCGCTGTCGAGGATGATCGCCTGGGTGACGCTGCCAAACAGTACCTTGCCGACCGGCGATTGGCCGCGGGTACCGACGACGAGTTCGTCGACATCGAGTTGGTCGGCAATGTCGATGATCGCTGCTGGCGGGTTCCCGGTTGCGCTGTTGACTCTCGTCTCGATACCGGCGTCTGTCAACCGTTCGAGCGCGGTCGAGACGGTCTCGGGAAGATCATCGAACTCGTCGCGGTCGGTCCGAATCTGGCCGATCTGGACGTCGTCGCTGTCGGCGAACTCGAGTTCTTTCCGAACGTGTAAGAGTTCGACTGTCACGTCGTCGGTGACGCTCGGAAGATCGAGTACTGCATCGATCTGTGCCTGTGCACGTTCTGCCTGCTCGTCGACCGGCACGAGAACGGAGTACATACTGCAAGGAACAGAGCCAACCTATATTAATCTCATGCTGATTCCAGCGAATCGCTCGAGACAGAGCGGCGCCATTGCCGCTGGGACAGTCAGCACAACGTTGAACCCGTTGGGGTAGTGTAACTGTTACAGAATCCAGTATCTATAAGTTTCTACTAGTAGTAAACAGTAACATCAGGATGCCACGGTCGTTCTCGATTGGTGAGTTCGCGGACGAACTCGGTGTTCACGTCCAAACCGTCAAACGCTGGTGTCGCAATGACGACCTCGATTACACCCGAACACCGGGCGGTGAACGTCGGATTCCACACCGAGAACTCCGCCGACTCGCAGGCGACACTCGTCCAACAGACCGTGTTGCCCTCTACGCCCGCGTCTCAAGCCACGGCCAGAAAGACAACGGCGACCTCGACCGCCAACTCGACCGGCTCACAGACTACGCTCACGACCACGGCTGGAGCGTCGAAAACACCTATACCGACGTTGGCAGCGGCCGCAACGAAGACCGCCGTGGCCTCAACTCCCTCCTCGATAACATACAGGAAGCCGACTACGGGCGCGTCCTCGTCACCTACGAAGATAGACTCACTCGCTTTGGCTTCTCGTATCTCAAACGGTACTTCGACTGTTACGGCGTCACAGTCACCGTCATCGAAGACGAGACGGACAAATCTGCACAGGAAGAACTCGTTGACGATCTCATCAAGCTCGTCGCCAGCTTCAGCGGCAAACGCTACGGCATGCGCTCATCGAAAAAACAACAGGTCGTCAATACCGTCGAATCAGCGGTGAAAC
>NZ_RBZW01000059.1 GCF_006543045.1 Salinadaptatus halalkaliphilus
TCGGCGGAAACTATTTCGAAAACCGGGGAGAAAAGCGCTCAAACACGCTATCAAAGCTACACTGTGAAATCAACAAAGTGCTACACAAGAGCGTTCGCTCGATATGTGCGGTGAACCTCCAGCATTCTGAACGCCTGTATAATCACTTATATATACACTTCTTGTAAAGGTTAGTGTTTGATGGCAGTGGAATATCCAGGCCTGTCGGTGTCGGTAGAACGCCGCACTAAGTGACGGCGCGTATCCACGCCGTGAACGACGTGGTATTGCGCCTGCTCCGCATATAACCGGTTGCCTCGGCCGCGATGCCGGACCGATCGAAGATCGTAACGTCGTAATCGCTGGCCAAATTTTGGGCAGCGTGGCAGCCGGCGATCCCGGCGCCCACGATCGCGATATGCTCGATCTCTCCGAGTGACGTGCTCATAGAATGCAGTATGACAGCCTATTATTAACTATTTTATCAGGAAGTAGTAGTGCGTCGGGAACGGGTAGCTTTGGCGGCTTGAGGTGGAGTGGTTGGTTCCTGTCGTAATCATCTGGTGTTGGAGATCGTGCAATCGTGGTCACCACACAGCGGGCGCTCGTCCGGTGCCGGTTCGCACGTATCTCCCTCTAAAGAAGAGGATTTCAACGGAGCCTCTAACGGAGGTGGCCAGAAGACCCGATAACCGTTACTCGAGGGCGACACGACCGTCTGCGTGTACCGTCACTTCGTACCCACGATAGCGAAACGTTGCCACGCCGGGTAACGTTCGGTCTCGAGCCGATTCGAATAGATGATCGAGCGCACCAGAATCTACGATGTCGTGAAGCGGTGGCCGCAGCTCGACCGGGCCGACGGCCTCCGCTTCGGCGACCCGTTCGACGACGCGCAAGCTCGGCCTCTTCTTTCTGTCGAGCGGCGTACTGTGTGATTTAAATTCCATCATCAAACGAGGAGCTGTACGTCAGACTCGGCCATATGCTGGATTGCGGTGGCAGCGCCAACGCCGGTGGTGACCCCATCGTAGAACTCGTCTTCGTCGTAGCCCATCAGTTCGATCGTCATCTGGCAGGCCTGCAGGTCGACACCTTGCTGGATGGAGAGGTCGATGAGTTCTTCGACGGTAGCCGTATCGTTGTCGTCGATACGCTTTCGCATCATTTTCGTCGCCATCGCGTCCATGCCAGGTAAGGCGGCAACCGCGTTGGGCATCGGCATGTTCGGGTTGCCGACGGCGCTCAGCTTCAGGTTCTTCGAGTTCTCCTCGTGGAGAATGTCGAGCCCCCAGAAGGTATGGAAGACCACCACGTCCCAGTCGAAGGCAGCTGCCGTACTCGCGAGGATCAACGGTGGGTACGCCATGTCGAACGTCCCCTGTGTGGCGATGATGGTCATCTTCTTCCCACTGTCGTCGTCCATCTCGGCGACCGACGCTTCGAGTTCGTCGACGCGTTCGCGAAGAGCCAGCAACTCGTCGGCGTCGATCTCACCGTCGACCGACGCCGAAGGGTTGTCAGTACTCATTTTACTCCGTACTCTTCACGTAGTGGGTGTAGATGCCGTCCCCTTCGACCTGATCGAGGAGTTCGACGCCGTCGGTTCCCGTCGCCCAGCCCTGAATGTCGCTCATGCTACCCGAGTCCGTCGCGACGACCTCGAGAATCTCACCGGCTTCCAGGTCGTCGATAGACTGCTTGGTCTTGACGACTGGCATTGGGCAGGACTGTCCTTTCACGTCGAGGGTCTCCGTGGTGTCGTATTCCGAACTCATGTTTTTTGTGCTCTATATTGGAGCTATCACACAATATCGGGGCTCGCTATAAAAGGATATCGGTTATTGTACTTAGAGCAAACATCTCAGTTCTCTATAAACCACCAGCGAAGTCTAATACTTGCAATAGACAGTTCTTAGAGACTATTTCGAATTTAGAGCCCTGATCTATATTGTGCAATTCTGGATTCTTCATGCAAGATATTATGTGCCAGTGGTCTATACTGGGACGTATCGGATATGGATGACATGGACTTTCCAACACCGGACGTCGAGGTCGAATCGTGAAACCGGACGAGCTGAAGGCTCGCATCGACGCTGGCGATGACCTGACGCTCCTCGATGCCCGTCTGGAGTCGGATGTCGAGGAGTGGCGTATCGACGGAAAAACCGTCGAGTCGATCAACGTCCCCTGCTTCGAGTTCCTCGAGGACGAGATGGACGCCCTAACCGACTCAACTTTTCCGTTGGTTCCACTATCTTTCGCTCTTGATCGTAGACGACGAAATCAGCCTCGGCCAACTTCGGAATATGAACGTGGTGCAGGGACACCAGAATTTGGTTGGCCTGTTTACCATCTATTTCCGTTATTTCTGCTCGGTGTTCCTTCTCGACGATTTCGTTTCGGAGATCTCGAAGCGTCAACGCCCGATCCTGATACGGATTGCTGTAACGGTTTACCGGCGCAACCGCCGCCCGGGTCGCGGTTGCGCCGGCAATGACTTACAGTAAACCGTATGAGTAAGAAGGGGATCAAGTACAGCACGCCGTTGCTGGTGTGAGAACAAAGAAAAGACAGTATCTGGGGACAAGCTTTTTCGCGGGATTGCGCGCCTTCGTGCTCGTTTGGGGAATTCGAAGTCATATATACAGTAACGCCTCCAATAAAAAGGTATTGTGGGGACAGTACCTGCGACATTTGGGGTTTTCGCAGGTCATAACGGGAATCCTTACGGAACCCACATCTCTGCCAGCAACCACGATTGTTTGATACGGATTGCTGTAACGATTTACCGGCGCAACCGCAGACGGGTCGCGGTTGCGCCGGTAAATCGTTACAGCAATCCGTATCAGAGAAAGGACGGGCGCATGCGACGGATATCCTCGAGAACGCCACCGAACGGGCGACCGTGAGTTAGCACGGAGATCGGCGTGGGGGAGCCGGAACAGCGCATCGTCGAACTGACGAGGGATAGAGCGAACGATGCGATCGTCACCGGTAGCAACTGACGGACCGCATCTCGCGCGTATTGCCGGGCAGTGTCGCGGAGCAGGTCGTCTGATACGGATTGTTGTAGCGTTTTACCGGTGATCACCCGGACGGGGTCGGTGATCACCGGTAAAGAACTACAACGGTCCGTATGAGAGCCCCCGGTTCCAGTCGTCGCGATTCGATAATCGAATCTGTTTCCGGTGGGGCATCTATTAGTGGTAGTTCGTGGTCGATGTCGATGGGATGTACGAGAGTGTACTCGTCGCGACGGACGGCAGTGATTCGGCAGATCGTGCGGTCGATGCTGCACTCGACCTCGCATCAGTGTTCGACGCCACGCTCTACGCTGTTTCTGTCGTGGACACCCGTCGATACGGGGACTCGGCGTTGTCCGGGACCGAAGATATCGTGAGTGATCTGGAAACGCAGGCGAACGAGTTGCTAGACGCAGTGGAGAAGCGAGCCGATGGCGGCGTGATGACCGAGCTTCGCCACGGGAAGCCACATGCCGAAATCAGTGACTACGCTACCGCAATCGACGCAGATCTCCTCGTTCTCGGGAACAGGGGACGCGAATCTGGAGAGGTGATCGGGAGCACCGCTGAACGTATCGTCCGTTTCGTGGACCGTCCAGTACTGACAATCTGAATAGCAACACAGTGACCTATCAGTAGAGAGGGTGTGGGCTATTTGAATATCTCCGACGTGCGTAGCGCTGGACCGATGTACGAGACCATACTGGTTCCGACCGACGGCAGCGCATCGGCAGATCGTGCAGTCGATCACGCGCTGACGGTAGCGGACAGATACGATGGGGCCGTCCACGCGATGTACTGTGTCGAAACACACAGATACGGTGATCCCGCGTTGAGCAGCACCGAGCTCCTCCTCGACGACCTCGAGGATCGCGGTGGTGAACTACTCGCGGCGGTCAGGGACCGCGCAGTCGACGAGGGGATCGAATGTTCGTCAAACGTGTGTCGCGGCCGGCCCTGGGAACAGGCAGCGGAGAAAGCAGCGGAGATAGACGCCGATTTGATCGTCATCGGCTATCAGGGACAAAGCCACACGAAGACGGATCGAATCGGAAGCGTGGCCGAGCGAATCGTCCGGACTGCCGATCGGCCCGTGTTAACCGTCTGACCGTATCGCAGTCCGGTTCCCGGACTGGATGTGCGAAAGCGTGACAGGCGTGAACCCGACGCCGAGACGGTTGAAGCGCAGGCCGCTGACGCCGGCTGTGATGTCCGCGTGAGCGTTCGGACGGGGCGACCAGCCGACGAAGTCCTGTCGTACGCCGACGAACACGATATCGACCCGATCGTCGTCGGGACGCACGGTCGAACCGGCTTGCGACAGTCGCTGGTCGGCAGCGTCGCGCTTACGGTGATCCGCGATGCGAGGATCTCCGTGTTGACGGTCGGTTCAGATACTGTCTGGACGGCCCCCTATCGACAATGTCCTGCTCGCGACCAACGGGATGTCCGGAGCAGCGGCCGCGACCGAACAAGCATTATCAATCGCAGCGGAATGCGACGCGACCGTTCACACACTGTACGCGATCGACGTCGACCCCGACGTTCCGGAGCTCCGGGAAAGATTCGAAGAACACGGTCGCTCGGTCACGACGGGTGTCGCAGATCGGGCCACAGAACGCGGCCTCGACGCGACGACGACGCTCGTCCGTGGCACACCACCCCACACACGATGTCACTACTGAATACGCGGCCGAGGAAGATGTCGATCTGCTCGTAATGGGGCCCGAGAGCAAATCGAACCTGGAGCGACTCGTCGTCGGCAGCGTTTCCCAGCGCGTCGTTCCGGATGCCCCCGTCCCTGTACTGACAGCGCGGACGGTCGAGACCGAGTCGCCGGCGTGCTCGCCACGACGCCCTTGCCGTAGCATCTACCCCGGCGTGAACACCGGGATCGAACCGATGTATTATAGCCAGAAACTGGGTCTCGAGAAGCTGTCGGATACGTTTGACGGGACGAACCACGGCGACCGCAGCGCCGATTGGTATAGTCGACGCGACACGTCACTGCACACCTGACCGCACGGCAGCTGTGCGATCACTGGATACGTAGTTGCAGTTGTTACTATCGTACGAAGGCGGCTATCACGTCCGGTAGCGAGTGTCGTACTACGCGTTCGCTCTCGATTCGATCACGGTGAGAACCTCCGTGACTAGTTCGCAGTCATCGTACCATATCGTCCGATTGCGGCCGTCGTACTCGACGAGTCCTGCTTGCTCGAGTATCGGCAGATGAACGTGTCGAAGCTGGAGCAGCCAGTTGTCCGAATCCGAACTCTCGAACTCGCTGGACAGCTGTTGCTGGAGCTCCTCGAAATGAATCACGCTCTCGTTCCAGGCGTCCAGCACGGTGACGATCTGTCGACGACGGTCGTTCGCGAGGAGACGAAGGACCTCGTTCGGGTTGGCCGGACTCTGAACGGGTTTCTCGTCGTCGGTCGAACGCTTGGTCATGGTTGGCAGTTCGAACATCGATAGACCAGGTCAAGTATGTCTACGGCTCTTCCCACGCCACGAAAACACCGCTTTTGCCGAACTGTCTGGTTCCCAAACTAATACTAAAGGTTATATTATCTCACTCCGGTCGACGAGGATGTCGACTCTGTGTTTCGGGAGCGCACATATCGCGATCTCGGCCGACGAAAGGAATCCCGACATCGCCATCGGTATCACGACCGTCAGGAGACCGGCGATGGTAACGAGCCATAGCGGACGATCCGGAACGGACGGCGTCACCTCGACCGCGGCCGCCACCAGACCGACCACGGCCGTCGCCACAGGTTCCGATAGCGAGGAACTGGACGAACGAATTACCGACGAGACGGGAGACGACGTGCGGGTCGACGTTCGGTTCATCAAGTACGATACTATGCAGGAGGATCGCAACGTATTATCATTGTACCTATGAAACCGGTTGGCGAGCGTCGCTCGGGTTCGCCATGCGAGCGCGTTCCTGGGTCCGTGTCCTAAAGTGTCGTTCGATCGGTTCGTCCTTGAAAAGCGCGGGTATCCGTCGGAGGCCACCGATAACAGAGTTCGGACGAAGACAAGAGAACGTTTCGCGACTGGTACAGCGGCCAGAGCGCCCTGGAAATCCATTGTTTACGATGCGATAATGTGCACTATATGCGGAGATTATTACAATAGTACATATGTAAACTAATATTGTCGCAAGAACATATACCCGGTAACAGTATACTAACGGGAAAACAGCCGGTAACAGTCACCACGCGAGATCAGTTGGTAGTGAGTAATATATGTTCGATTACAAGTCGCCCAGACGATACGACGAAATAACCGTTTCATACGGACTACTGCAACGTTTTACCCGCGCAACCACGAACCATCCTGTGGTTGCGTCAGTTTCGATTTACAGCAGCCCGTATCACTGGGGCTGGCAGAACCGTTCGCAACCCGTCCCATACCATCACGGAGATAGCGATTTGAAAGCCCACCCGCTTGATAGCCGCCACTGAACGCCGTGGGTATCCCCGCCTTTCCACGTCAGCGAGTCACAAATATCCGTCATCGAAACGATCCTGTGTGGCGAACCGTTTCGCGTTGCGGGTAGCAACGAGGCGCCAATACGGATATCTTCGCTACTGCATCCGTCGGTCCCTTGGCCTCTCCGTGAGGCTCGAGGGTGTCGACCGACGTGATGGACGCAATCGGCCCGTATTCTCGAGTTCATGGAACGGTCCGTTCGGTCTCGAGCAACGTTGCTTTCTGGTACTGAGCGTCCGATATCGAGGTCGTTGCCTCGTCGGCGGCTGGACCGCTCTCCTCGGCGACGACGTACTGGACTTCGACGGTGACTGGGTCGTTGGTCGTCGTTTCGAGGGCGGCCCGAATCCGATCGGCGAGTCCCGGACTCTCACCCGGGCTCGTGCCGGAGACGGTGACGACGACCCGGTCGATCGAGCGCAGCGGATAGTCGTCGTCGAGGGTTACCTCGACCGACTCGCGCTCGAGGTCCGCGTAGGCCGGTTCGGTGAGGGCCTCGTCGACCGCATCGTTCGCCGTCGAGGTGAGTTGCGTCGCCTGGAACTCGACGAGAGTGACGCCGGCAAGGGGAGCCGCCAGCAATAGCAATGCGACGCCGAAGATCACTCCGTACGTGTACGTCGGCTTCCGGGTCGGGGGCACGTCGAACAGCCCCTGCGGACGGTAGCCAGCGACCCACAACGTGACCAGCGCGGCGAAGTTGATCGAGAGCACGTTGACAACGACGAGTACGAACGCGCCGAGCGCCGCGCCGTACATTCCCCAGGCAGTCGTGATACCGACGGCCGCCGCGGGCGGGATCAACGCCGCGGCGATCATCACACCGACGATCGCCTCCGAAAAACCGCGGGTGAGGCTGAGAATCCCCGCGACCCCAGCCCCAAGCGCGACGGCGATCGACAGCAGATTCGGTGAGACGCGCTCCTCGAGTTCGGCGACGACGACGATGTCGACGCCGCCGGGTTCGAATCCGCCCAGGCGGGCGAGGGTCGCGAGACCGATCGAAGCGACGATCACGACGACGATACCGATGGTCTGGTACCGAAACCCCGTCGTCCGCAACTCGTCGTCACCCGTGACGATCCCGACGCTGGCAGCGAGTGCCGGTCCCAGAAGCGGTGCGATCACCATCGAGCCAACGACGACCGCTGGCGAATCCGAGAGCAGTCCTGCGGTCGCGACGACCGCGCTGATGAGCAACATCACGAGGTAGATCGTCATCGAGGGCGTGAACTCGTCGGCTTTCGTCCGCAACACCTGTCTCGAGGTCCGCTCGCCGCGGGTCCCGCCGTGGCTGTACTCGTCGAGCAACTCGTCGAACTGTTTCGAGACGACCGTCTGGGCGTCGATGACGACGACCCTGGCGTCCTCGAGCCCGGCGTCGGCTAGCCGGTCCAGCACGGGCTCGACGGCACGGGTCGGCAGCGGCAGGCGAACGACGGCCGCGTCGGTCGTTTCGCTACCGGTCGCCTCGTCGGTGACGACGTACTCGATCCCCTCGTCGTCGAGTACATCGAGGACGGTTTCGCGCCGGTCCGTCGGCACGGTGATCTCGAGATACCGCATCGGACGGTCTGACCACGGGGGACGGAATAGTTCTAGGTGCGGTCCGATCGAGCCGTCGCCGAGTCATTCGGTTTGGATCTCGATATCGCCGACCTGCGTCGTCTCGTGGTACGCACAGATGTTGATGACTGTTCGAGGTACCGATACGTTCCGATATCGACCCCTTCGAGATCGGGTTCGCTACCGGCCGAGGTGAGCAGCCGCCGACAATCGTCGCCCAATCGCATCCGCACCGACGAGCGCGTCGCGCACGCCCTCGGGTCCCACCGGGAACGGCTCGTTGTGGATCGTCTCCGTCTCGGCGCAGGCCGCCTCCGCAACGACCTCGAGGTCATCGGTCGAAGGCTCGTCGAGACCGATTTCGGCGAGCGTGGTCGGTAACCCGACCGTCGTCGCGAACCCGGCGACATCCTCGACGAACGCGTCGTCGTGTCCCTCGAGGACGAGCTGTGCGGTCGTCCCGATCGTCACCTTCTCGCCGTGGGTCGCGTCGTGGGTGGCCTCGAGCTGGGTCAGTCCGTTGTGAATCGCGTGGGCTGCGGCGAGGCCGCCGCTCTCGAAGCCGAGGCCGCTCAATAGCGTATTAGCTTCGACGACGGCTTCGACGCTCTCGGTGACGGCGTCGTGCTCGACGGCGTCGACCGCCGATCGGCCGTGTTCGCGCAGCGTCGTGTACGCGAGCCTTGCGATCTGCTGGGCGGTTCGGGTCGAGCGGGTCCCGAAGATCGTCGTCGCCCCCGAACGGTGGGCAGCCCTCGCCTCGAACCATGTCGCGAGCCGGCCGTACGAGGAGCTAGGGTTTCCCTCGGACGATCCGCTTCACCTGATTTACCTCGCGATGATCGTCGTGGTGGTTGTTCTTCACGTGGTCGCGTTCGCGGTTGTCGTCTCCGACTATCGAAAGACCGGCGAGTACCCACCGGATCTGTGAGCAACTCGGGGGGGGGCTCGCGGGACCGACACCTGCCCCGTTCTCGTCGTCTTCGGCGACCGGCGGGCCGGTCCGAACTCGAGCGACGGCGGCCGTCAGAACCGTTCAATACCGCTCGAAGTACCGATCCTGCACCTTCACAAAGACGGCCATCAGCAGTGCGAAGACCGCCGCAGTGACCGCAATCTGGAGCCAGTGGACGAGTCCGAGCGGTTCGACATCGAACAGTAACTGGCCGGTCGACGTGTAGAGGACGAGCAACTGGAGCGCCACGGCGACGATCACTGCGATCACGAGCCAGCGATTCGTGAAGATACCGAGCCCGTACCGGTAGCGGATCGCCTGGATACGGACGATCTCGAAGACGACGAAGCCGGTAAACACCATCGTCTGGGCGAGTTCGCGGCCGGGTTCGTAGCCGGGACTCCAGCCGGCGACTGTGCCAAGTACGTCGTATCCCGGCACGAGTTCGCCGTAAAAGTTCAGCGTGAACAGTGGGAGCAGACAGATCGTCATGAAGGCGGCGATGCCGAGGATCGAGGTGACGATCCGGTCCGTGATGACGCCCTCGTCGGGCGGCCGTGGATCCCGATTCATGATGTCTTCCGCGGGTGGATCGACGCCCATCGAGAGGGCCGGAATGCCGTCGGTGACGACGTTGATAAACAGGATCTGGATCGGCGTGATGACGAGACCGAATCCCAACATCGACCCGGTGAAGACCATCGTGACCTCGCCGCCGTTGCCCGACAGCAGGTAGTTGACGAACTTCCGGACGTTGTCGAAGATCCGCCGACCGCCCTTGACGGCGTCACGGATCGTCGCGAAGTTGTCGTCCAGCAACACGATATCGGAGGCCTGTTCGGTGACGTCGGTCCCGCGGATCCCCATCGCGACGCCGACATCGGCGTTTTTGACGGCGGGAGCGTCGTTGACGCCGTCTCCGGTCATCGCGACCGTGTGTCCCTTCGCCTGCAGCGTCTGCAGAATTCGGGTCTTGTGCTCCGGCGACGTACGTGCGAATATGTCGACGTCCTCGACGACCGCAGCGAGTCGGTCGTCACTCATCTCCTCGAGTTCGGGGCCCGTGATCACCGTGGTCGAGCGAAGGCCAATCTCCTCGCCGACCGCTTGCGCGGTGACGGCGTTGTCGCCAGTGATCATCACGACATCGATCCCGGCATCGAGGCAGCCTGCGAGCGCGTCGGTCACCTCCGGTCGCGGCGGATCGAGCATCCCTTGCAGGCCCAAAAACACCATATCCCGCTCGAGCGTCTCGTCTGGATGCGCCGTCTGATCAGCGGGCATGTCAGGTCGGTAGGCAAACCCCATCACTCGCAGGGCATCCTCGGCGAAGGCTTCGTTCCGAGCCTCGATCTCTTCGCGGCGTTCGTCCGTGAGATCGACGATCTCTTCGTCGACGAGTTCTCGATCGCAGCGCTCGAGGACGGTCTCGGGTGCGCCCTTCATGTAGGCGACGGGGTCGCCGTCCGGCGTCTCGTGGACGGTCGTCATTCGTTTACGTGCCGACGTGAACTCGACCTCGCCGAGACGGGGGTACTCTGCGGCGAGGTTCTCGTGGTCGAAGCCAGCTTTCTGGGCGGCAACGAACAGAGCGATCTCGGTCGGATCGCCGAGGTAGGTTTGCTCCGCATCGCTCGACCCGACGGTCTCGTCGGCACCGTCGTGGTTCTCGTCGCGTTCTCGAGTCCCTATATCGACGTTGTTACAGAGCAGTCCACAGCGCAACACCTCGGCGACTCGCTGTTCGTCAGCGGGCTCGCCATCGTACCGGACCTCGCCGTCCGTATCGTAGCCGGTGCCAGTCAGTTCGTAGACCTCGCGGTTGGTGGCGATCCGCTGGACCGTCATCTCCTCTTCGGTAAGCGTTCCCGTCTTGTCCGTACAGATGACGTCGACCGAGCCGAGCGCTTCGACGATCGGCAGCCGACGGACCAGTGCGTTCTGCTCTGCCATCCGCCGAGCACCGAGTGCAAGCGAGAGCGTGACCCCGGATCGTCCTCTTTCACGCGATCGATCCGTTCGAGGTGCCAACGGCGGAGGACGACGTACCGCCGTTGACCGACGAGTGGCTCGAGGACCAGCGGTCGCGAACGACTCGACTCTTCGAGGATGCTTGCGACGATCTCGAGGTCGGCGGAGAATCGATCGACCTCGAGGACAAGATCGAGACTGAAACGGGGGTTGGCTCACCGGCCCAGACGATCGTGGTTGCCGTCGACGAGACGGATACGGACCAGATCGTGATGGGGAACCGTGGGCGCGGTGGTGCGCCGGGGCAACGAATGGGAAGTACGGCCGAGATCGTCGTCAAACGGGCAGACGTCCCGGTGACCGTCGTGCGGTGAGTGATCCCTCCGACTTCGGTCGCATTCCCTCGTGACCACTGCAGGCTCTTTTCATGCGGACTACTGTAAGCCGACACGACCGCGAACCGTCCTGCGATCGTGTCGGTACATCGTTACAGCAGACTGTATCAATCGTCTAATTCACGAACGACGGTGACGGCGGTCGGGGACCGTCGAACGACCATCTCGGCGACGCTCCCGAGGAGCGACCTCGTCGGTCCCGTTCGGCCGTGACTCCCCATGACGATGTGATCGATGTCGTGCTCCTCGGCGTACGCGACGATTTCGCGTGCTGGCTCACCGGTAGTGCTGTCCGTCGAGAAATCGACGTCGTACTCGGCGACCACCTCGCGGCTCGCATCGAAAATCCGCTCTTCCTCGTCGTTCGCCCGTTCGTACCACGCGTCGGAGCCGTGTCTCGGTTCGGTTCGCGTATCGATGTCGGTCGCTGAACTGTATCCCGGGTCGGATGGATCGAGGACGTGCAGTGCGACGATCGAGCTATCGTCGGCCGATTCACACGCGAACTCGAGCGCTCGGATCGATAGCGGCGACCCGTCTACGGGGACGAGTAGGTCCGTTGTCATCGACTAGCCGTACCCTTCGCAGAGGTAAAATGCTATCCGGGCGGGTGCCGGCCGCTCGATACTTCGGGCTGTGGGCCACCAACGCTCGGCTATCCACCGGCTTCCGCACGAGGAAAGTAGCACCCATCCGTATTTATGTGGCGGCATGGCCGATACGATAGCGTATCACACTCGAGTCGGCAGGGTAGATATCGAGTCCGTAGCGTCCACAACGGTGGGTCGATCGCTCGATCGGATACGCATATGACTCCAATCCTATGCTGCTTTCATCGCCGCGTTGACGGCCGTTACGTCACGAGCCGATGGGCCTGCTCGTCGCCTTCCTCGACGTGGTCTGGCGTGCGGTTGTGACAGCCGGCGAGCAGTGCCCCCTCGACGACGGCACCGACCTGATCGACCGGAAGAGTTCGGCAACGCCGCCGCCAGTCGCCGTCGAGTTGACGTCGAGGAGACGGCAGTCGGAAAATGTGTCGGCGAACGATCGCAGTCGCTCGAGACGATCCGAATCCGTTACGTCGGTGTACACCTCGATCGTTCGATCCGGGAGGGATGGCGCGTGCATCGTCCTACCCGTCGCACGACGGCCGGTGGTATCAGTGGTGGGGGACGATAGCAGGTTTGGTACTCGACGGACGCTCGGAGATCTCCCCGTCAACGGAGGTTTCGATGGACTGCTGTACGTCATCGGCGGTGCAACCGCGAGATGTCCTGCGGTTACACCGGCACGTCGTTACAACAGACCGTATCAGTGAGATTCGAGATATTACTACTGGAACGTACGGATCAGGTGTACTGGTCGATTAACCGCACGAGTTGCCCTTTGCCCTGGGCGCCGACCATCCGTTCGACTGGCTGGCCGTCGGCGTACAGCACGAGCGTCGGCACGCCCTGGGCACCGAGTTGCTGGGCGAGTCGCTGGTGGCGGTCGACGTCGATTTTCGCGACCGCGGCGTCGGTCTCCTCGGCCAGCGCCTCGACCGTCGGCTCGAGCATTTGACAGGGACCACACCAGTCGGCGTAGCAGTCGACGAGGACGACATCGTGCTCGTCGACGACGTCGTCGAAGTGGTCCCGTCCCTCGATCGAGATCGGTTCGGACGGAGTCGCCGTTCTATCGTCCGCACTCAGTTCGCCGCCGTTCTCGAGCCGTTGCTGGAGTTTCTGTCGTTTTTGTTCACGGATCCGCTTTCGTTCGTCGGATGGGGGCTCGGTCATTGCGTACCAGTACGAACTCGAAGGTGATAAATTGCACTAATGGGGCAATACTATATCGGCGTATGGAACAAATGGTGGGTTTGGTTGGAAAATGGCTCGTCTGATCCACATCCAGTGATTTGCGGGTAATTCCTTTGTGCGCAAAAAATGCAATATATTTCCTGGTCGTTTCCCAGCCCCCTCCAGTCACACGAGAGTTTCTCGAATACACACAACAAGTACTCGTATGGAGGCGCCCTCGAGATCCGGTTCCGTCGCTGCTGGTCCGTCAACGGCAGACGGGACGGCCGGAGATTCGATGTCAGGCGGTATTCATCGTCCTTCGGTTTCTCGGAATGGTTGGTGGGCTACTCGGCAGCTGGTTCGGCGTGCCGGCGTCGTTTGTCTGGGGGTGTTACGCCGTCGCCTACATATTCGGTGGCTGGCACGTGCTCATACGGACCGTTGTAGTTCTTTACCGGTGATCACCCGGACGGGGTCGGTGATCACCGGTAAAACGCCACAACAATCCGTATCAAAGAGAGTGTTTCGGCGCTACAGGAGCCCGAAGTCGAAATTGATCTCCTGCTGCTCATCGCCGCCCTCGGTGCCCTCTACATCGGTGTGTCTTTTGAGGGAGCGATGCTTCTGTTCCTGTTTTCTCTGTCGGACGTTCTGGAAGAGTATGCAATCGGACGGTCACGAACGACAATCAAGTCATTAGTCGAGATGCGACCGGAATCGGCACAGGTCCGCCCTAATGGGGCGGAACTGTCGATCCCACTCGATGATGCCGAGGCCGGCGACGTATTCATCGTTCGCCCCGGAGAACGACTACCACTCGATGGTATAGTCGAAACTGGCGAGAGTACTGTCGATCGATCATCGCTCACTGGAGAGTCTGTTCCTGTATCTACGGAACCCGGTGACGAGGTGTTCAGCGGGACGATCAACGAGACCAGCAGTCTCGAGGTGCGGGTAACACGGGAAGCCCAGGAACCCGAAACCTCTCGACTGATACTGTTGGACAGAACTATTCAACGATCGGTCGCAGTACTGCGGCCGTCACCGTAAGGACGGCCGCGAATTCGCGACCGACGTTTCACTGACTTCTGTCCGACAGTATGATTCACATGGTCGAACAGACACACGGCGCTGGCTCGCGTGCTTCGGCCGAACGGCCGCCTCGTCACCGTCGACTGGTCGGCCGACGGGACGGGCGAGGATGGCCCTTCGATGAACGAACGGTTCGGGGTCGATGCGGTCGTGAGCCACCTCGCGGACGCCGGGTTTGCGGTCGAGCGCGCTCGCGATCGCCCGAAGACCCCCGCAGCCGGACTGGGTGCCGGTTTCGGACAGATTATCGTGATGGTCCTGACGCTCGCGCTTCTCGGATTCGTCGTCCGATTTCGAACTGACTGTTCGAGTTGTGAGCGGTAGCTCCGCACCGCGGTTATTTTGCCTCGCTCGTCGAAGTGCGATCGATGAGCGAGGACACCGATACCGAGGAGACAGCGGCCGATCCCGGTCGGGAACTGGGGCGTGACACCTCGGAGTTGAGTACGGTCTTCGGCGATGTCTACCGCGGAGAGTTGGATCGGGAAACTACCTGGCGCTCGCGACTCGACCAGACGACGACGTGGGGCGTCACGATCATGGCCGCGATCCTCACGTGGGCGTTCTCGAGTCCGGACAATCCACACTACATCATCCTCGTCGGCGTACTGGCCGTTGGGGTGTTCTGTTGGATCGAGGCCCGGCGATATCGCGATTACGATGTCTACCGAGCACGGGTTCGGCTGTTTCAGGAGAATCTGTTCGCGAACGCGTTCGATCCGTCGCTTGGCGCCGAACACAACGAGTGGCGCACCGAACTGGGGGAAGACTACAGACGTCCCACGTACAAGATCACGGTGTTCGAGGCCGTTTCGAACCGGCTTCGACGCATCTACTTCGCGCTATTGATCGTCCTCGGCCTCGCGTGGCTCTTTCGCGTGACGGCGTTCGTTCCGGACGCGTCACTTCCCGACGCCGCATCGGTCGGCACGGTTCCCGGTGCTATCGTTCTCGTGGCCGTCGGGGCGCTGTACGCGACGCTGCTCGTGATCGTGCTCTGGCCGCGGGAACGAGAGGCCAAAGGGGAGTTCCGGGAGGTCGAGGCCGGCGAGTGGAAAGAGACGGAGTGAGACGACAAAAACCGTCTCAATTCAGGGGCTACTCGCGGGACTGGACTCGAGTTGCTGGTATCGCTCGGTCGGTGGCTGCATCTCGGAGCGCGTCGTCTTCGGTAACCAGCGTGAGGTCTGCTCGCTGTGCAACGGCAAGGTACGAGGCGTCGTAGAACGTCAACGCGTTCGCTCGAGCGACGAGATCCGCCGAGAGACTGCCGAGCAGGAGTCGGTGAAGCCGACTCTGGCCACGCGAGCCGACGACGGTCAGGCTCGCACCGATCGTCATCGGCGATGCAACGGATCCGGAGAGCCTGCGCGCTATCGCCGAGGATACCCGCGTCGTCTGTACGACCGTCGGCCCGTACATCAAGTACGGCACGCCCCTCGTCGAGGCGTGTATCTCGGCCGGAACGGACTACTGCGATCTCACCGGCGAAGTAAATTGGGTCCGGGAGATGATCGACCGGTATCACGCCGACGCGGTCGATGCCGGCGCTCGTATCGTCCACAGTTGCGGGTTCGATTCGATCCCGGCCGATCTCGCCACGTTGCTCGTGCAGTCGTTCGCCACCGACGAGCTCGGGACCCCCTGTGATCTAGTTCGGATCTACCTCGAGAACGGTCGCGGCGGGGTCAGCGGCGGAACGACCTCGAGCGTCCTCGAAGTGTTCCGAGCCGCATCCACCGACCCGGTCGCCCGGCAGACGCTTCGGAACCCGTATTCGCTGGCGCCGCCGGGCGAGCGCGACGGCGTCGACCCCGGCGCACAGTCGTTTCCGAGAAAAGATCCGCTACGAGGCGAGTGGACGGCCCCGTCGCCGATGGCGGCGTGAACGAGCGAGTGATCCGGCGGAGTAACGCCCTGCTCGAGTATCCGTGGGGTCGCGAGTTCGAGTGTACGGAGGTCGTTCCCGTTGGATCGGGTCCCGTCGGTATGCTGGGTGCAAGCGCCCTCACAGCCGGCCTCGGGGTGGCGACTGGAGTGTTGGCCTTCGGCCCGACGCGGGAAGCGCTCCGTCGGGTCGCGTTCCCTAATCCAGGTGAGGGACCGACGAGAGCAGAGATCGAGAACGGATACTTTACGATTCACGTGCTCGGTCGCGGAACCGCCACCGACGGGCCGTTCGTCGTCGAGAGTCGAATCAGCGCCGATTGGGATCCGGGTTACGGCGCGACCGCGAGGATGCTCGGCGAAGCCGCGATGTGTCTCGTGCTCGAGGAAATCGACTCGCCACTGGAGGGCGGCATCCTCACCCCGGCTGCAGCGATCGGCGATCCGCTCGCCGACGGGCTTCGTCGGGCGGGACTGGTCGTCGAGGTGGGCGAGTGGGACCCCGATCAGACGTAGCGGTTGCGGTTTCTGGCTCCGATATCGATACGGATTACTGCCCTCGAGCGACAATATCCGTTTCGGGGCTTTCCGGAAACGGCGGATCTCACGGCGGAAAACTGCGCGACAGCGAGCAGATTGAGGGGGCTTGGGCGTGTCGTCATTCGGGCGGAGGAGAACGACAACTTTCTGTCAGCTCGCTGGTCTATAGTAACCACTGCAAGTCAGTGCACACCTGATCGCCAGATGTGTCGGCGATTAGTGTGTAAATAGTTGCAGTGGTTACTATAATGACCGGGTGTCAGCACCTCGCCCGGAAGCACATCGAAGATACTCAGGAGCAGCCAGAACGTCGCGCCGTAGACGAGGATGCACGCCACGACGAACGCTACGATTGCTCTTCCTGTTCGGTGGACGCGTCACTGGCGACCTCTTCGAGGGTGGTCTGGCGACCACCGACACGCCCGCTGTGGCGTGTGCGGTAGCCTTTGTGCAAGCCGAGCGCGAGCGCGCCTACGCCGAGCAGGAACGCTATCAGTTCGAGGAGGCGGCCCAGGAACGGTATCGCGCTGAGGATCGCAAAGCCGACGAGACCGACCATGAGCGCGAGCCATCGGTTGCCGACGCCGGCTAGTCCCAACACCCACGTGCCAATGGCGTACTGGCCGTAGACGACCCCGATCCAGATCGCGATAGCGAACCCGAATCCGCCGGCGATAGCGAGCGGTATCCCGACGATGGTGATGGCGACGAGGACGAGAAGGATCGGTATGGCGATCATTGACAGGATTCCGACGCCACCCGAGACGAGCGGATCGTCGGCCACGCGTGTCGCGACGCCGCTCGAAAACGACGGAAAGGCAGCCAGCAGGACGATCCCGAGCAAGAGGTTGGCGATGAGCCCGTATATGGTGGTTATCCAGGGCGGAACGGTGAACACGTCGACGACGTCACCAACGGTGCCTCCGATGTCGGGTTCGTGTACGACGCCGCCGGCAACGGTCGCGTTCGGGTCTTCAGTGAACGATTCGGCGTCGTAGCGGAACTCCCCGCCGATGTTCGCGTTCGGACCCAGGACGATCGTCTCGGCGCCTGCATTGACGTTGCCATCGATCGCGCCGTCGACCGACAGATAGCCCGAACCCACCGCGACATCGCCGCCTATCTGGGCGGTCTCGCCCACCTCGACGTAGCCGCCGCCGCCGCCGGAGACGTCGCCGCGGATGTCCCCGTTGATGTTGATGTTTCCAGCGGCACCCGCTATTGATCCCTCGACAGTTCCGCCCTCGGCAACGTGAATGTTACCGGCGGCCCCAGAAACGTCACCCGTGACGGTACCGTAGACGACGATTGATCCGCCAACGCCTTCGATACGGTCGTAGGTCTCGTCCTCTTCGACGACAATCATACCGAAGGCCCCCTCGACCGACTGACCGGCGACTGTGCCCACTCTGAGCGATAGCACTAGTACTGGAACGAGAGTGAGTACAATGATCGTGCGACACTCAGCAGTGATGAAACAGGTCATACGAGGGGGTTCACCGTCTATACACAAATTCCCACATTGGTATTTTCCTGTCACTTTTCGAGACGCATCGGCTGACACTGGCGATACGTAAGCGTCCGCCACGCCCATTCAGCCGGTCCGAAGCGGAAACGACTCAGCCACCACACCGAAAGGAAAATCTGGACTGCCCAGATCAGGACGACTATCCCCAGTAACGTCACGCGGTTCAACTGTCCGAACAATCCGAGCCCATAGCCGTAGAAGATTGTCGTCGCGATGATGGTCTGGAGCAGATAGTTCGAGAACGCGGTTCGGCCAACTGCGGCCAACGCACGGACGACGATTCCGCCGCGAATCCACCGACAGAGTAGCATGATCCCGGCCAGGTAGCCGGTCGCAAGCAGTAATGAACCCCAGTAATTGAACTGGAACGCAAGCGTGAGTACTGGGACCGTCTCCCAAGCGAACACTTCGCGGAGCCAGACGCCGACGAGAACGAGCTGCCTTGTTTTGCCGCCGAATGACGACAGTCTCAGACGCTCTCACGGTTATCTTCCGTCAGATTAACTGGGAAATGGACGCCGTCTGGCGATATGG
>NZ_RBZW01000008.1 GCF_006543045.1 Salinadaptatus halalkaliphilus
GAGCAGATCGGCCAGAGCGACTCGACGACGTTCGTCATGCCCCAGGAACTGACCTCGATGGTCGGTCGGTACGGCAAACACCTCTCAGGTAGCGACGTCAAAGACGACGGCGACGCCCTCGAGAGCCTGGACTTCGACGAGGAGACCCGCGAACTGATTGGCCTCGACGACATCGCGGAGATCATCGGCGAGATCGACGAAGAAGCCGAAATGGATCTCGAAAAGATGGAACAGGAGGCCCAGGCGATCAAGGAGGGCAAAGACGCCGGAACCATCTCCGATCCCGACGAAGTTATCGAGGAGATGGATCAAGACTTCCAGACTGACGGCGGACCGGAGCCGACCGACGCCGAAGAGCCACAGTCCGAACACTGACGTCCGCGCCCGGCCCACTCGGGTTCGGTCGCGGTCGCGATCGCGGTTTCGGGCCTCATACGGATTGTTGTAGCGTTTTACCGGTGATCACCGGTAAAGAACTACAACGGTCCGTATCAATCGAGACGATTCAGAACTGCGTCTTTCTCGTAGGATAACGAGAGCGACCGCGAGCGACCGCGGCCGTCGACGCTCGTGTAGTCAGCGTTGATCAGACCGAGCTGGTCGAGCTTGTTGACGATTTCGGAGTACCGAGTGTATCCCAGATTCGTTTCGTCGTGGAAGGCATCGTAGACGTCACCGGCTTGCTCACCGTCGTGGTGGGCGATCACCTCGAGCAGGCGCCGTTCGGTGTCGTTCAGACCCGAGAGGCTTTGCGAGAGGCTGATGTATTTCGATTTGTCGTAGGCCTCGGTGACATCCTGGCGCTCGACGGTTCGACTCGCCCGCATCTCGGCGTTGAGTCCGGCCCGGTGTAACAGGTCGATGCCGACGCGCAAGTCGCCGGTTTCGGCGGTCAGGGTCGCGACGTAGTCGAGGATTTCTCGACCGATGACACCCTCGTGGAAGCCACGTTTGACCCGTTCCTCGAGAATGTCGACGATTTCGGGGCTGTCGTAGACGGGGAAGTAAACGTCTTCCGGGCGGAAGACGCTTTGGACCCGGGAATCGAGTTCTTCGATGACATCGAGTGCGGGGTCCGACGAAACGACGATGACGCCGATTTTCGCGCCGGGGTACTCCTCGTGAGCACGCAAGAGTGAGTACAGCGTATCCGAGGCCTCGTTCTCGTAGAAGAGGTAGTTGACATCGTCTAGGGCGACGACGAGGACGCGGTCGTCTTCGACGAGTTTGTCGGCAATCTGGCCGAACAACTTCTTAAACGAGATACCCGAAGAGGGCGGTTCGTAGTCGAAGGTCCCTTCGAACAGCCGGGAGAAGACCGAGTAGCGAGTCGCGTTGACCTGGCAGTTGACCCGCAGCGTCCGCACGTCGGCCGTCTGGGCACCGACTTCGTCGAAGAGTTTCTGAATGGCCGTCGTCTTGCCGGTTCCGGGTGGTCCTCGAACCATGACGTTCAACGGCCGTGAGCCCCGAACCGCGGGACGCAGTGCGTACGTGAGACTCTCCATCTGCCCCTTGCGGTGTTTGAACGTCTCGGGAAGATAATCGATCTCGAAGACGTGTTCGTCCCTGAACACGGATTCGTCCCACGACAGCATCCCCTCTTCGGGGTCGTCTCCCATCACTTTCACCCTGCTTCCGCAGCGTCTTAATGCTTCGGTCGCCCAGAATTCGCCGAAACCGTCGTTTCCGCTACCTTCATTGTTGATAATGATGATATTTAACTACGATGCCGCCGGAGTCACCAGCCGAGATACCCGAGTTTTTGGTCGAACGGTTCACTGACTACTCTCCGGAGACGCTGCGGGCAATCGGTGAGTACGTCCGGACGGATAACCGCGGTGCTGCCGAAGACATTCCGGATACAACCGTCGAATCCCTCGCCTTACAGTCGGACTCGACGCTCGAGGCGATCGAACGGTACGTCGAGGGGGTTGCTACGGAACTCGAACAGCACGACGCCGAGTCGGTGGCGGCGCTAGATGATGACGACGGTCGGCCGTGGGGACACCAACAGATTCTCGACTGGCACGGCGGGTGAGACATTCGTTGCCCCTTAGGCCAGTTCGACGCGTTCGATCCCGCGGTCCACGTCGACGGGATCGATCCGGGTATTATGAGTCATTCGGACGTGGGCACGAACGAGTCGTTCGACCTCCTCGTCGCTGCTCGAGCGGACCAGAAACTGACAATTCCCTCGCGAACACGAGAACTGATAGGGCATACCATCACATGGGGCGGGGACGGCGGTAGGTGTTGTACTTGCAACGTCCGGTTCCGACACCACTATCACCCAATTTCGACGGTCTGTTCTCGGCGCCCGCTCACAGCCACTGGTCACGATCAGTCGAATTTCTCGAGGAGTCGCTCGTAGAAGTGAGGTGGTGATTCTGTGGTTGTTTCCCGACCACCGTTCGTCGCCGTCGATTCGACTGCCCCAGCGTCGGTCGCCAGTTTCTCGACGATCAACTCCGGGGTCGACCGTGCGAGATGATTTTTGACTGGCGACCGATTCACCTCGAGTTCACCCTCGATCAGCCCCACCGCCTCGATGCCGTCGACGGTGACCTCGTAGTCGGCCATCTCGCGTATCTCGTCGGCCAGGTGCGAGACGAAGACCGCCGTCGCGCCGTTCTCGGCAAGCGCCTCGAGGATGCCAGCGATGATCTTCGCGCTGGCACCAGGTTCGGTTATGCTCTCGAGTTCGTCGACCAGGACGAGCGAGCCCGAACCACCCTGGGCGAGATCGGCGAACTCCCGGACCGTCGATTCGAAGGCCCCCGCGTCGAGGGTTCCCTGACTCTTGGCGTGATAGTGTAGGTCGTCGAACCGCCGCAAATAGACGTCTTCGGCGGGAACGGGTAGTCCCATGTGTGCCAATACGACGACGCTCGCGACCAGATCTAGCGTCGAGGTCTTTCCCCCGCTGTTGACCCCCGAAAGGAGGGCAACGCCCTCGACGTCGTAATCGACGGGATCGATTTGCTCGAGTGGCTCCTCGAGGACGGGTGAACGCCCGCCCTCGATCGAGAAGCCAGTCTCGGTCGGCGCAGCATCCTCCTCGGTCCAGACGAACGTCGGCATCGTACACGCATACGCCGTGCTGAACCGGGCGATCGCGAGTTCGACATCGAGCTCGAGGGCGTCTCGAACCAACGTTTTCGCCGCCTCGCGTTGATCCGCGAGGTCGGCGGCAAGTTCTCGCTTGAGCCGGCCAGCCCGTCGGTCTTTCGCCGCCGTCAACTCTTCGCGTAGCCGCGAAACAGCGTCGTCGTCACGGTCGACCGGGAACGTCGGCTCCTCGCCGAAGATTCGGCGGCCGATTTCGGCCTCGCCGGCGTCCAGTGCCAGCGCTTCGATCAGGTGGTTTCGGGCAGTCTCGACGGCGCCGGCGTACTCGTCGGCTAGCTCCCGCGAGAGCAGCGAGTCGACACCGGCGCCGCGTTCGACCAGCGAGAGCAGATCCGATCCCTCGATGGTGACGTCCTCCTCACGAATCGCCGCTCGAAGTTTGTCGTTGGCGACGCTTTCGGCCGTACTGACCGCCGCGTCGAGGTCGTCGACTGCCGTCGTCAGCCGGTCGAGTTCGTCGTCGCCCGCGACGGTTCCGTCGGCCTCGAGGCGCGCGAGCCCGTCCTCCAGGGCCGCGAGATCGCAGTCACCGTCGGGCTCGAGGCTGCTGACGCGGTGCACCTCGATCGCGGCGCGGATCCGGTCGCGATTGCGCGCGAAGAAAGCGAGCGGCCGTTCGGGAACGATTTCGGCGGGTTGCTCGAGCGCGTCGGGCCTGACCTGAACGTCGCCCTCGACCGTGACGCCGGCGAAGGACTCGTCGAGGGCGATCACCGTCGCGTAGCCTCTGGCGAGTTCTGCCAGTCCCTTGGCGTCCTCGACGACTTCGACGGAGAGTTCCGGAATCGCCTCGCGAGCCTCGTTGTAGCGTTCGGCGTCGGTCGTCGCGAGACATCGCTCGCGAACCCGGATGTCACCGGGCGTCTCGAGCGGTTCGACGCCGTCGAGGGCCTCGAGAACCGCAGGGTCTGGATCGCGCTCGATAGCCTCGCGGGCGAACGCCCGAACTTCTTCGATGCGCGACCGGCGCGGGCTCGGGTACAGCGTCTCGAGGCGCTGTGCAGCGTAGTCAGTCACGGTGCGTTCGGTGAGCAGCGCGAGCACCTCGCGGTAGATCTCGCGTGCCCGGTCGGTCGCGAGAAACCCGCCGGGATCGTCGTGTTTCAGTCTGATCGCTCCGCGGGCGATCCGGGCGGCACGACCCTGGCTGATTCCGGGGGCGCTCGCGATCGTCGCCACGTCGCCCGAACGCAGCGCGCGCTCGGGCGCTTCGAGCGCCGACAGCGCCTCTGCCGTCTTCGCACCGACGCCCGGAATCTCCTCGATCTCCATTGCTTCTCGAGAGAGTATCAAACCGAAGTGAGAAAAAGTTCCCGCCCGGCTTTGTCAGCTGTCGCGTGATAACAGTGAACATGGATGTCTGAGCCACTCGAGTACCACGAACGGACGACCCACTCGATCCTCGAGCGTCAACCGCCGTCGGACGGCTGTCTCTCCTTGCGAGGTCCGGCGCCGCCGTTATCCCGTCGGCTCGCGTCGGACGGATATGGCACTCACAAAATTGCTCGGTTCGAAAGCGACGCGGTCGCTTACCGTCGTCTCAGTACTGCGAGAAGCCAAACGAGCGTTCAGCCACGGCAACCGGACGCGTGCACTCCTGTTTCTCGGTCTCGCCGTCGTCGCCTGGAAGTGGACGGTCATCGGGCTGGCCGCACAGGGGCTCGTCACACTCCTGCGCGGGAATCGGTCGCCGGGCTCGAGCCCGGCGTAAACATCGAATACTCCTCGGTAAGTGCGAGGTACAGGCTCGCGTTCGAGACGAGACCCTCGAGTGACTCGTTCTCGTGAGCCAGTCGTCGCGGTTGCATCGGCAACGACTGCTCCCAATCCGTATCAGTCGTCGACGATCTCGACGGTATCGCCAATCTGAAGCGTCTGTTCGCGGTCGGCGTCCGGAATTCGGGCGATCAGCATGAGCGTGTAGTAGTGATCGAAGGCATCCGCGTCGGCCCACGCGGGGAAGGTTTCCTCGCGCTTGCGGACGAATCGCTCGCGAAAGTCGGGCGTCGGTTCGCCCGTCTCGGGATCGCGTTCGGGGACGACACACCGGCCACAGGGTGTGACGCCCTCGAGGGTCACGCCGCCGATCGCGAACGAAGGCGCCTCCTCGCCGACGAATCGATCCTCCCAGAACGCCGGCACGCCCGACACCTCGAGGTTCGCCCGCATGCGTCGGCGCACCCCATCGACGGTCACGTCGTCGAACCACGAGGCGACGGTTTCGAGTGTCGCTGTGGCGATCACCGACGGCCCCATCTCGCGACGATCGACGTAGCCACGCGTTCGGTCGCGCTCGAGGGTGACCGATTCGTCGAAGTAGTCGCCGAACCAGGCTTCGGCCCGCTCGCGGTCGGTCTCGAGGTCGAATTCGACCCCGTCGCCGTCGGGGGTCGTCACGACAAGCTCGGTCGTCTCGGGATCGAAATCGGTCTCGATGTCGTGGACGAGGGCCGTTCGTTTGCCGTTTATAACCTCGCCGTCGGTGTCGAACAGCGCAAACTCCCGGTCGTGTGCGAGCGTACCACCCTCGAGGATCGATGCGGCTGTCAGCTCGATGCCGTCGAGCCCCTTGACGGGATAGGCTGTGAGTCGCTCGAGTCGTGCCATTACCAGGACGTTTCGTCGCCGACGACGTATACGTACCCGTTCCAACGGCGGTCGGTGGGCACCAGACTCGAACGGCTCGACGAACGTCCGTCGCGTGGACACCGTTACCGGAGTCGCTACCGCGACGTCGCCGAGACGCGTTCGGTGTCGATGGGGTTGCCGATCGCTCGGCGGTAAATCTCGAGTAACCTGTCGACGACGGCGTCCTGACTCACCGCTCTGACGGCCTCGCGACCGTTCGAGCGCTCGCCTCGCTCGAGGACCTCGACGAGGCCCCTAACGAGTTCGTCGTCCGACTTCGCGACGCTCGAGGGATCGACTGCCTCGAGTCTGGTCCGGACATCGCCGACGTCGGTTGCGACGACCGGCAGATTACACGCCATCGCCTCCTTGACCGACGTTGGCGACCCTTCCCGCCAGGAGGTCAGAAAGAGCGCGTCGGCGGCGTTCATGTACGTCGACACCCGATCGTGATCGACGCCGTGAACCACCTGGAGGTTTACGGGACGCTCGAGCAAGTTGTCGACGGTCCTAACGAGGCGTCTGGCTCGCGGATAGTCCTTGACGGTGCGTTCGGGCGGGTACGGAAAGAGAACGTGGTGCTCGTCAGAATCCCAGTCGACCCGTGCCTGGGCCTGCGACTGCGGCGCTGGTTGGAAGCGCTCGAGGTCGATCCCGAACGGCAACACGGTACAGTCGGTGCCGAGGCGTCGCTTCATCCCCGGCGTCATCACGATTACCTCGTCGCAAAACGGCGCACAGGCTCGCGAAATCGGACGACCCGGTCCCTCGAGGTCGGTCCCCCACAGCGAGCACACGACGGGAAGACGACGCTGTGGGAGTGCCATCGGCACGGTCAATCCGTAGTGGGCGTGGATCAGGTCGTAGTCCTTCCGGGCCTCCCGCATCACCGCCGGAAAGAACTCGAGGTAGTCGCGAACGCTCCGGGACTCGCCCGCCTCGACGTGGCCGGGAACCGTTCGCAGAGTAGGAGAGACGCCGCGATCGGCGAGGGACTCGAGTTGCTGGAGCAGAAACGGCGACTCGTCGTACGTCGTGAGCACGAGGATGTCCATCGATTGCGTGAGCGATCGGTCGTCGGCTATATTGTTAATGCCGACACACAGGCCAACGCTTGCAAACACGATCCGGGTCGCCAATGGGGTACGGTCGCCAAACGACGACTGCCTTCGTGTAGCGTTCGAATTACAAAGGCCGGACAGCGGGTAGCCACGGCGACATGACCTCACTCGAGGGAGCGAACGTACTCGTGACGGGCGGGTGTGGCTCGATCGGTTCGACACTCGTCGCCGACATCCTCGATCGTGACCCCGCCATGGTCCGGATCGTCGACAACAGCGAGCAACGGCTGGCGGCGTTCGTCGGCACCTACAGCGACCGTCGGCCGGAGATCGATTCCGTCCTGGCAAACGTTCGGGACAAGGATCAACTCGCCGTCGCGATGAGCGACGTCGACGTCGTCTTTCACGTCGCGGCGATGAAACACGTGCCGATGGTCGAGGACAACCCCTACGGCGCCGTCCAGACCAACGTCGCCGGCACGCGAAACGTCGTCGAGGCGGCTGCGGAGGCCGGCGTCGATCGGCTGCTCGGCGTCAGCACCGATAAGGCGGCCAATCCTACCTCGACGATGGGTGCAACGAAGCTGATCGGCGAGCGAATCATCTCTTCGTTCGACGCCAATCGGCCCCCCGACGCGCTCACGCTTGGCTCCGTCCGCTTTGGCAACGTCGTCGGCACCGACGGCTCGGTCGTCCCGCTGTTCTACGAACAGCTCAAACGCGGCGGTCCGCTTACCGTTACCGACCCCGAGATGACGCGATTCGTTATGGGCCCCGACGACGCCGCCCGCTTCGCGGTCGACTCCTGCCTCGAGATGGACGGCGGCGAGGTGTTCGTCAAGAAGATGCCCGCACTCCGCATCGGCGACCTCGCCGAGGCGATGTCTGCACACTATGCCCCCACATTCGGATTCGATCCCGCCGAGATCGACATCGAACTGCTCGGTGCGAAACCCGGCGAACGCTACCACGAAAAACTGGTTGCCGAGGACGAACGTCGGTATGCTGACGAACGGGACGATCGCTTCGTCCTCTATCCCCAGTACGACGATCTCGAGATCACAAACGATCTCGAGGCCGAGTACACATCGAAACACGCCCGCTACTTGTCACAACCCGACATAATCGACCTCGTCGAATCTGTGCTCGAGGATCCAGCGCCGGCGTCGAACGGGGACGGATCGACCGACAACCCACCCAGTACGGATACGCGTGCAGACGGGCGTGGACGGGACGCCGATGAGTGATCGCGTCGGCGTCCTCGGTGCAACCGGCTACGTCGGCAGTGCGATCACGACAGTCCTGCGTGCGAACGGGTACGACGTGTCTCCGGCAGCCGGGTCGACACACGAGACGTATCCGACCGTCGATGTCAGGAACCGGATGGCCGTCTCTACGTTCCTCGAGGATGTCGACTACGTCGTCAACGCAACTGGCGTCGTCGGTATCGATGCGTGTGCCGACCGGTCAGGGTTGGCCTTCGAGATCAACGCCACCGGCGCGGCGACCGTCGCGTGGGCTTGTCGCCGCCAGAACGTGGCGCTGGTCCACCTCTCGAGCGTCGCGACGATCGGTACCCCCAAGCGCCAGCCGATTACGGCCGACACCCCTCGCGAGCCGGACACGATCTACGGCGAGACCAAGCTCCTCGGCGAGCGTGCGGTCCAGACGATCACCGACGGCGAGGTGCCATCGATCACGTTCTGCCCGACCAACGTCTACGGCGCACACGAGTCGTCCAGCGCTCGAGACGCTCGCAACGCCGGCAGCAGTTCCGTCGTCGACTTCTTCCTCGAGCAGGCCATCACAGCCGACATCCTCCCGGTTCACCGACCGGGAACCCAGCAACTCGATCTCATCCACGTCAGCGACGTCGCCGATGGCGTCGCGACGGCCATCGACCGACTCGGCGAGCTAGAGAGGACGGCCCGCTCGTACGTCCTCGGACGCGGCGAGGCCTACAGCGTGCTCGAGCTGGCGGGGTTCATCCTCGCCCAGTGTCACGACACGAGTGGCTGGGCACCAGCGCTCGAGCTCCGTGACCCCCCAGCGGACGAACTACCACCCATCGATCGGTTCGACGTCGAGACGACGCCCCTCGCTTCCGACCTCGACGTCAGCCCAGACCGTGATGTCACGACCTGGATCGAGACGGTACTCGAGGGGGCAAAGGCTGAAATACGTCTTGCATCCAGTACGTGAACGGTGTTCACTCGGCGCTATCGCTCGTCGCGAGTAATTGTTCGAAAACGAAGCGCCGAAGCCAGGACTCGAACCTGGGACAACCTCGTTAACAGCGAGGTGCTCTACCATCTGAGCTACTTCGGCTCACTTTCTGGTAATCGGGTGTATTTGATAGGGCTTTCGTTTTGCCCGCTCCGTGTTCGATACCCTTTCACGCACCGCACGTGAAAGGGACACCGATGAGCGACGCGGACACCGACCACGACGAGTGCGACGACGGATCGAACGGGTCGACCGAGGACGGGAACGACACCGACGCCTTCGCGACCGTCGTCTCTCGAGTACGAGACCGCGTCGACCCCGACGACGATGAACGGGCCCGACTCGAGCGCGTCGCGAACCAACTGCTGGAGCGAGCGGCGGCTGCCGCGACCGACCGCTGTGCGGACGCCGACGCGATGCAGGTCGGCTCGTCTGCTCGCGGTACCTGGATCAGCGGCGACCGCGATATCGACATCTTCGTTCGTTTTCCGCCTGACCTCGAGCGAGAAACCCTCGAGCGATACGGCCTCGAGGTCGGTCACGCGGCGGTCCCCGATGGCCACGAAGAGTACGCCGAACACCCCTACGTCAAGGGCGAGGTCGAGGGATTCGACGTCGACATCGTCCCCTGCTACCGTCTCGACTCGGCGATTGACATCCAGTCTGCGGTCGATCGCACCCCCTTTCACGATCAGTATCTCCAGGCCCGACTCGACGACGAGCTCGCCGCCGACGTTCGGCTCACGAAAGGCTTCATGAAAGGGATCGGCGTCTACGGCAGCGATCTGCGGACCCGCGGGTTCAGCGGCTATCTCACCGAACTGCTCGTCTGTGAATACGGCGGTTTTCGAGCACTGCTCGAGGCAGCCGTCGACTGGCAGCCGCCGATCGAACTCGATCCCGAGAGCCACGGCAAGCCACGGGAGACGGCGTCGCCGTCCCGAAGCGAGAAGGCAGGCGACGCCGGCCTCCCATTCGACGATCCGCTCGTCGTTATCGACCCGACTGACCCCGACCGAAACGTCGCGGCCGTCTGTTCGGCCGAAAACGTCGCTCGCCTCCAGCACTACGCTCGCGAGTTCCTCGCCGAACCGACGGTCGAGTACTTCGAGCCGTGTTATCCCGACCGGCTCTCGAAGTCGCAACTGCGTGCCCACCTCGAGCGCCGGGCCACGACGCCCGTGGCACTCCGATTCGACGCGCCGGATCTCGTCGCGGACCAACTCTATCCTCAACTCTACAAGTCGCTGTCGGGCATTTCACAGGGGCTCGACGACCGTGGCTTCGACGTTTTCCGTGGGACGACGTTCACCGACGAGACGGCCGTGATCTTCGTCGAACTGGCCGTCGCCGAGCGTCCCGCGGTCGAACGACATCAGGGTCCGCCGGTCCACGTGCAGGGTCATGCAAAGGGCTTCTACGATGCCTACGCCGACGACGAGGACACCTACGGTCCCTTCCTCGAGGGGAATCGGTACGTCGCCGAACGCGAACGGACGTTTACGACGGCCCGGGCATTTCTCGAAAGCGATCGGCTGTTCGAAGTCGGGCTCGGTGCCCACGTCGAAACTGCCCTCGAGGACGACTACGACGTGCTCGTCGGTGAGGAGAGTATCGGATTGCTCGAGGAGTTCGGAACCGAACTCAGGCGCTACTTCGAGCCACGACCGTGATCGGACCGGTGGCCCGGACTACGCGAAGTCGATGTCCAGTTCGTGTTCCTCGCACACGTCTTCGAGTGCGGACTCGGCTCGACTCTCGAGATCACCGTCGGGCTCGATCGGCTCGCGACCGTCGAACGTTTCGTGCACCAGCGCGACGCTGTCGGCCAACACGTCGAGTCCGTACCCGCCCTCGAGGACGAACGCCAGCGCAGCGTCGACGTCGTCGGCGAGCGTCCGAAGCCGGTCGGTCATCAACGCGTAGGCCTCCGTCGACAATCGAATCCGAGAAATTGGATCGTGTCGGTGGGCATCGAAGCCGGCGCTGATTATCAACAGATCAAAATCGTACGCCTCGAGCGCGGTCGATATCGGTCCCTCGATCGCAGCGAGATAGGCCGCGTCGTCCGAACCGGCAGGCATCGGAATATTCAGCGTCGTTCCGCCACCCTCACCTTCGCCGGTCTCGTCGACGCTGCCGGTGCCGGGATACAGTCCCTGTTCGTGAATCGAGACGAAAAAAACGTCGTCGCGATCGTAGAAGATATCCTGCGTTCCGTTGCCGTGGTGGACATCCCAGTCGACGATCGCCACGCGATCGACATCGTAGGCGTCGTCGTCGAGTGCCTGCTGGGCTGCGACGGCGACGTTGTTTGCGAAACAAAACCCCATCGCGTCCTCGGGAACGGCGTGATGACCGGGTGGTCGGCCGATCGAAAACGGCGTCTTCCGTCCCGTTGCCCCCTCGAGAGCTGCTTCGACGGCCCAACAGGCGAGCCCGGCGCTCTGGCAGACTGCATCCCACGTTTCCTCGACCGCGATCGTATCCGGGTCCCAATTACCGCCACCGTCGACACAGAACTCCTCGACGGAGTCGACGTAGGCCCTGTCGTGGACGGTCGCGATTTCGGCTACGCCAACCGGATCGGCATCGACGTACTCGACGCCGTGTTTGGTCGCGAGTCGCTCCCGAATCGCTCGCAGCCGGTCCGGCGACTCCGGGTGGCGCGGACCGGGATCGTGTGCGAGACAGATCTCGCTGTAACCAAATTGCATCTCACTCGAACAGCGAGAAGTACGTCTCGATGTCGTCGTCGGTGATCGTCCGGCGGTCGGCGTGCCGGGCGAGTATCGCCGCCGCCCTCGCGACGTTATCCGCATAATCCTCGAGGATATCGGCGAGGGCGATGCGAGCGTCCATCGAGACGCGATACGAGTTGTCGATCTCTAACCTGGCGATGCGGTCGACCGGCGCGACCGGGAGCTCGAGATCGTTCTTGGCGACGACGGTCTCGACCTCGAAATCCTGGGCCATCAACGTCTTTCGCCCGTCTTCGGTGGCCCGCTCGGCAGCGCCGATTGCGATTTCGCTCCCGTGTTCCTGGATTCGCGTCGCGAGTTCCTTCGACGCATCAGCACTCACCCGAAGATCACCCGCGTTCCGCCGGATGATCGTATCCACCGGCGCGAACGGGAGTTCGACGTTCATACCATGCTAGGCGAAGCTAACACCCTTAACGCTTTTCCTAAGCGCTCGAGGGGGTCTCGTCCGCTCAGAACACGTCGTTTGCCTCGAGACGGCCATCGCGGACGATCCCTCGGGCGGTTACCTCCTCGCCCAGCCCCACGTCGACGTCGGTGGCGACGCTCATCGTCGTCTCGCCATCGTCTAAGACGACCGGGTCACCGGCTTGGACGACGACACCCGTAAACTCGACTTGCTCGCCGTCGGTCGGCTCGTCGGTATCAGCCTCACGCTCGCTGTCGGCCGCTGGCGTGGTCGACGAATCGTCAGTCGTGGTCTCACCATCCGCCTCGTCCTCGCTATCGTCGGCAAATGCCGAGAGACCGGTCGACGCCTCGGCGGTGGCGTCCCCATCACTGGTTTGGCTACTGCCGGCGTCTGAATCGAGGACGGTGATCGTCGACTGCCAGCCCGCGGAGGCCTCGCGGTCGTCCTGCCAGCCGTCCTGAATCTCGACATCGCCCAGCGCGACCTCGTCGCCGGGGCCGATCTCGAGGTCCGCCTTTTCACCCCAGAGCGCGACGCGGATGTCGTCGGTCGCGTCCTGGACGCGAACGTTTCGAACCTGTCCCTCGGAGCCGTCGTCGCGGTCGAACGTACGTTTAGGATCGGCCGAGCGAACGACACCGGCGAGGTCGACGGTCTGACCGATTTCGGTCTCCTCGATCGGTGTACTCTCCGGGACGTATTCGACCGCTTCGTCGACCTCCTCGATGGTGCCGCGGTTGCCGACGTGGAGCTCGAGGTTGCCGTCGCGGTCCTTGACGTAGCCGTCGACGACTTCGACGGTCGTCCCGGCTGCGAGGTCGTCGGCCAGATCGGCTTGCTCGTCCCACAGCGTGACGCGGATGCGACCGGTCGAGTCGCCAAGCGTCACGTTCGAGACACGGCCCTCGGAGCCGTCGTCGCGATCGAACGTTCGCACGGTATCGGTATCCAGAACGAGCCCGACGAGGTTGACGTTCGAGAGGCCAAGCGAGAGGTCCTCGACGGTGTGGGTGTCCGACACCGTCACCTCGATCTCGGTGTCGGGATCCGGTTCGACCTCGTCGACGCTGACTTCGACGCCGGAAAAGCCCTCCTTCGGACGACCCTTGATCCGCAGGACCTGTCCGTCCTCGAGTTCCTCGATGGCGGCTTCGGCGTGTTCGTCCCAGAAGGCCGCCCGGACGGAGCCGGTCTCGTCGGCGACTTCAACGTTGACGACGCGGCCGTCGTCGTCATCGCCGTCGCGGTCGAACGTTCGCATCTCGCCGATAGAGAGAACCTTGGCGACGAACTTCGCTTCCTCCATCCCCGGTTCGATGTCGGCGATCCCGCCGACCTCGCTCTCACCGATCTCGTGAGCGACGAGCATCGCCGCCGTCTCCTCGTCCGCGAGTCCCCCCATCTGCTCGACTTTCGCTTCTACCGCCTCGCGAAACTCCTCGAGAGAGACGTCAGCCTCGAGGTCTTCGTAGACAGCCTCGATGTCGCTCATGCTATACTCGTGCATGTATAGCCCGCGCATAAGCGTTGTCCATTCGGTGTGCTCGAGCGCCGTGGACCTCGACGTTCGATCCTTCGTCGGAGGGCGCAAGAGCGTGCGATCGAGTCGCCAGTTCGCCGCCGGTCATACCACCGTTGGCCGCCCCATCGCATATAAACTCGCGGCTATGGGGAATCGGTCGACTACTCGGCCTCGAGTTACGACAATGCGAGACAGCCACGTGGGCCGGCGGTTTCGAAAGGGCTTTAACTACTACTCGGCTACGTTGAGTTGAGTCCTGATAGGGTAGTGGACTATCCTCTTGGCTTGCGGAGCCAGGGACCGGAGTTCAAATCTCCGTCAGGACGTTTTCCCGAACACAACAACGACGAGCGTAGCGAGTCGTCCGTGTTCGGGAAAACTCCAACGCGGAGATTTGAGCAGACCAGTGGCAGCCCGCACAGCCGAGCGAAGCGAGGCGAGCAGGAACCTCTGGGCGTGTTCAAATCTCCGTAACGTCTTCGACGTTACGTGCCTCACACTCACGCTGTTCGTGTGAGACTCCGTCAGGACGCTCACTCCTTGCGAGTGCTTCACGTTGTTCAGCACTCGCTGCGTCGTTCGGTCCTGACGTGCCTTACGCTCACTACGTTCGCGTAAGACTCCGTCAGGACGTTGCTGTCGACACAAATTCGCGAGCGAAGCGAGCAGGACTCTCTGACGGCGTTTAGATCCCGTTAGGACGCTCGAGACCCACCCAATAGCGTTACTCCTCACCTGCTGGCTCGTCCTCGAGTGGCGTCCCGTCGATCCGTTTCGCGCCTTCCGAGTCGTGGACGACGACGGCTGCATCGGCGTCGGGGGCGGGTTCGTAGCTGTCCCGAACGCCGATGGCTTCCTCGAGTTCGCGAACGGCGCGCGTTTTCAGGGTCGCAGCGAGTTCGAGGGCGTCCTCGCGAGAAATGTCCCGGCCGAGGCCCTCACATTCGTGGGCGCGGACGACACCGGCTTCGTCGACGGCCTCGCCCATGGGCTGGGTGGTGCCGTCCAGGGCGACGCTGAAGGGATAGGTCTGACAGATCAGCGGGCGATCGTCGTGGGCGGTACAGGCGCCAACGCCGTCTGCGTCCTCGTAGAACACGCAGTCACCACAGCCGTCGGTCTGGAGTGCCCACTCGAAGGTTTCGCCCTCGAGCTCGCCGTCTCGCTCCGCGAGGCCGTAGGGCATCGGGCGGGCGACGTCGCGCCACTCGTGTTCTGCCTCGGGCGGGACGTCGGCCGTGTCGTCGTCGGTGCCGGCTCCCTCGTCCGTCCGGTCGTCAGTGACGTCTCCGTCAGCCGTGTCGGCGTCGGTCAGCGTTCTGACCTCATCGGGAAAGACCGTCGCCGTGTGATCCTCGCTCCCGTGGCCGGTACAGCAGGCGCCACAGCGAGTACACTCGAAACCGATGGATTCGATGGCGTCCGCGAGCGTCTCGACCTCGAGTCTGCGGGCTCGCTCGAGGTCGTGCTCGAGTGATGTCACGGTCGATGGTGGGTGGTGGCGGGGGAAAAGTCAGTCGGTGTCGGGGTCTGTGGCGGTGTCAGTGGTACTGTCGGTGGTCGACTCGTCGTCGGTCTCGGCTTCGTCGGCTGCGGGAAATTTGTAGGTCGCAATTTCGGTGGCGTCACAGACCGGGCACTGATCGACCGGCTCCTCGAACTTGGAACCACAGTGGCGACACTCGTGTAACACCGCGTCGTCGGTGTCGGACTCGGGCTCACGCTGGAGGAACTCGGGGAGGAGTCGGTCGACCGGCATGTTACTCCCGAACGGTCTCCGTCATGGCTCCGTCTGGTCCCTGAAACCCTTTGAGCGCGGGGCCGCCGGCACCGTCGGGCGAAAACACCGTCACGACGTCGTTCGGGCGGATCTCGGTGTCGCCGTGTGGCGTGAGCACGGCGTCGTCGCGTTCGATCGCGACCACGAGCGTGCTGTCCTCGAGGATCCCCTCCGTCGCCGCCTCCTCGAGCGTGCAGTCCGCGATCGGGGCGTCCTCGTGGACGGTGACCTCGACGACTTCGGCACCGCCGGTCAGGCTGATGTAGTCTGCCAAGGGCTCGAGACGGCGGCGGTCGGCCGGGCCGTACGGCGCGTACGGAAAGTCGTGCTCGTTCTGGAGGAGAAACTCGTCTTCGATCTCGACGTCCGCGTTTTCCAGTTCGCGCCCGATCCGTCGGAGGTCGCTCGTGTCGGTGCCGACCGCGAGAACGTGGAGGTTCATCCGCCCGCCCATCAGCTCCCGGACGTTGATCACGCCGGGGATCGCACCGATCTGACGCGCAGCCCCCTCGACATCGCCGAAGGGTGCATGACAGCAAAAGAGGTTCATCAACGATCCGTCGGCGTGTTCGAAGTCAACGGTCGCGTGATAGCCCTCGATGATGCCGTGATCCTCGAGTTGTGCGATTCGATTGCGAATCGTCGCTCCCGAGACGCTGACCTCCGCTGCGATTGCCGGGGCTGAGGTGTTTCTAGCGTCGCTCATCAGCGCGTAGACGATGCGTCGGTCGATTTCGTCGAGGCGATAACTAGCACCGGTCCCGTCTCCCATACGCGCGACTTCGTTATCGTGGGACAAATAGGTATGGTTCTTCGTCTTCCGGACCGAAATCGGATTACAGTTCCGTATCGAAAATATTCGGCCCTGTAGACGCGTCTCGGCCGCGGGTACGCTGTCGTCGATCGCGGTTAGACCGGGTTTGCCCGCTTGCCGTCCCACTCGAGTCGTCCCTCGACGGCGAGTTTCTCGAGGTGAGCAACCACCGTCGCCGCGGCCAGTTCGCGGACGCCGGTGAGGTCTTTGTCGTAGGCGTCATCGAGGATCTCCGTCCGGGTTCGGGCGCCGGTATCGACCGCCTCGAGAACTCGTCGCTCTCGCCGGTATCGGTGGTCGATGAGTCGTTCGAGCGTCTCTCGAGGGGTCTCGATCGCCGGGCCGTGGCCAGGGTAGAGCACGGGTGGGTCGATCGCATAGAGGCGACGAAGTGAAGTGAGATACGCGCGCATATCTCCCTCCGGGGCGCCGACGACGACACTACCCTCGCGGACGGCCACGTCACCACAGCAGATCGGGCCGTGGGGACCGACTTCGAGCGCAATGTGGTCGGGTGCGTGTCCGGCCGTCCCGAGAATCCGCACGGAGCCGTCTGCCGTCTCGATGGTCGTTCCCGGCGAGAGTGTCCGATCGGGGTCGTGGCCCGTCGCCTCCCGAAATCGGCTCGTGTGTCCGTATCGAGCCCAGACTGTCGCATCCGTCTGGGTCGCGTAGGCCCTAACGGCGCCGACGTGGTCAGGGTGGGTGTGGGTCACGAGTATGTGCTCGACGGACCGGTCAGCGACCGCCCGGTCGAGTTCGTCGGTGCGTGCGGCCGGGTCGACGAGAACCGCTGCGTCGGTTCCGAGAAGATACGCGTTCGTAGTGCCACCGGGGGCGTACGAGCCCGCCGGGAGCGTGAAGCGACTGACATCCATACGACGACGTGTGGCCGTATCGAAAAGTGCCTATCGGCGAGCTAGTGCTTGAGGAAGTAGACCTGTTTGCGTGCGTCGCGGAAACTGTATCGTGAGCCGACGAGACCAACGTCCTCGAGACGATTCAACGCGTAGCGAACGGTTCGGTCCGGAAGCAGCGACTCCTCGGCGAGTTGACCCTGCGAGAGCGGGGAATCGGACTCGAGAACTTTCGCGACGAGTTTGGCGCTTGGTGGGAGGTCGCGAAGGCGGTCGCGGTATTCGTCCTCCGAGAGCGTTTCCTCGGTGGTGGTGGTGCGGTCCTCTGCGGTACTCGTGCTCATACCAGTTCCAGTGGAATCGGTGATGGTAAAGCTTCCCTATATGTGGATACGAATAATCCAGTTTGTATAAGGTATATGCATAACGTATTAACACAGAAACCAGCGCCAGTGTGAGCAGACTCCAGTATCGTTTTATCCCACGGGGACAGTAGGTTCGCCCAGTGTGAAAGGACAGGAGTGGTACCAGGCCGACGAGGTCGCCGAGGAGTACGACGACAAACGGTTCTCGAAGGGCGGCCAGCTCATCGATCGCCGGGAAAAAGCAGCGGTTCTCGAGGCCATCATGCCCGTCGAGGATCGATCGATCCTCGAGATCGCCTGCGGAACGGGGCGATTTACGGTGATGCTCGCCGCACAGGGTGCCGACGTCGTCGGGCTGGACATTTCGACAGCGATGTTACAGCAGGGTCGGCGAAAGGCCCAGGGTCGTGAGCTCGCGGGGACACTCGAGTTCCTGCGTGGCGACGCTGGCCGGCTGCCGTTTCCGGACGATCACTTCGATACCGTCATCGCGATGCGATTTTTCCATCTAGCGGACGATCCCGAAGCGTTCCTCCGGGAGATGCGACGCGTCTCCCGTGATCAGATCGTCTTCGATACGTTCAATCGCTTCAGCGCTCGAAGTATGTACAACTGGGCGCTGCCGATGGGTTCGCGACTCTACTCGAAGAGTGAAGTCAGCGAGTTGCTCGCGAAGACGGATCTAACGCTCGTCGAGGTCGAGGACGACTTCCTCGCTCCCTACGGACTCTACCGGTCGATTCCGAACGCGCTCGCCTCGCCGATTCGGGCGTTAGATACGACGGTTGGTGGTAGCCCGGTCACCGATCACTTCGCCTCGGTTTCTTACTGGAACACGAGACTTCGGTGACCCACGCGGCCGTAGACGCTCGTTCTCCGAACCGACCGCCGACGGACGGTCATTCCACCCCTTTTTTACGCTCGGACCGCTCTACAGTACCCTATGAAGCTCTCGGTAGTCGTCTCGACGCTGAACGACCGAGAGCAGTTACTCTCCTGTCTCGACGGGCTGGCAGCCCGAACGCCCGACTCGACGGAAGTAATCGTCGTCAACGGCCCCTCCTCGGACGGGACGACCGGCGTCGTCCGCGACCGAACCGACGTCGACGTTCTGGTCGAAATCTCCGAGAGAAACCCGAACGTCTCGAGAAACGCCGGTCTCGAGACCGCAACCGGCGATATCGTAGCTTTCCTCGACGGTACCTACGAGGTCGAACCCGGCTGGTACGACGCCCTCACCGAGACCATTGCGGGCGACGCATCGGTCGCAACCGGCCCCGTCACGGGTGACCAACGCCTCGACGTCGACCCTCGGACGCCACGGACGATCGCCGGCCGACGAGTACGGCTGTTCGACGGCGCCAACGTTGCGTTCGACCGGACCGTCCTCGATGCACTCGAGGGGTTCGACGAGTATCTCGAGGTCGACGGGGCTCGGGATTGCGCCCATCGGGTCGCCGGACTGGGGTTCGAGGTCGAGTGGACGGGCGAGATGGCCGTCCGAAGCGATGTCGGTGCCGACGGTGGACGGAGCGACGACTGGGGGACCGTCTATCGCTCGTTGTCGTACCGGCTTTCGAAGAACTACGGTCCTCGGCCGACCGTCGTCGCTCGAATCCTCGGCAGTGCGATCCGGGACGGACTTACCGGTGCCAGACGGATCGGATCCGGTGATGTCGCGCCGACGGAGTGGGTCGCCAACGGGCTCGCGGTCGTCGCAAACGCAGCCGGCGGATTCAGAGACGGTGTGCTGGCGCGTTACACCGATCGGTCGGCCCAGCGAAATCCCAACGGCGTCTCGGTGAGACACGACCGAGCCGTCAGAGTGTACGATCGTCGATAGCGACGGCTCGAGATCACCGACGGTGAAAGCCGTGTTTCAGCTTGGCGAACGACCATTATGCTCTCGTTCGAACGATCCGACATGGAGCGACGACAGTTCCTCGCAACATCGGCCCTCGCCGCAACCGCGATCGCCGGCTGTACGAGCACCGCAAGTCAGGATCGGGACCCAGCACGCGGTATCGACGGGGCAGTACCGGACGGACGAACCGATCGGACCATCGAAGTGAGCGCCAACGGCGAAGTCGAAGCCGAACCGGACGAAGCGAGCGCACGCGTCGGCCTCGAGGCGACCGGCGACAGCGCCGAAGATGTCGAACGTGAACTCGCCGAGCGCGCCGAGGAACTCCGGGCGACGTTCGACGAACTCGGCATTCGAGACGAGAACGTCGAGTCTGGTCGGTACAATATCCGCCCCGAGCGCGACGGAAACGGCTATCGGGGGTCACACAGTTTTCGACTCGTTATCGAGGATGTCGACCGGGTTGGAGACGTCATCGATGCCCTCGCGCGAGCCGGTGCCGACGATATCGGACGAATCAATTTCGGCCTGAGCGACGCTCGGCGGGTCGAGCTTCGGGAGGAGGCACTCGACCACGCTTTCGAGAACGCCGACGAGGAAGCGAGACACATCGCCGACAATCGCGGCGTCTCGATCACGGGTACGAAATCGGTCTCGACGAGAAGCGTCGACGTCGTCCCCGCTCGAGCGGAGGCATACGACGTGGCAGCCGAGGCCGATGTCGCCGACGACGCCGCCGCTCCTGCGACCGACATCGATTCCGGTCCCGTTAGCGTAAGCGCCGCCGTCGATGTCGTCTACGGTTTCGAAGACAGGGGCACGTAGCGTCGCGGTCACCGGCCGACTCGAGGCGTCTCACACGAATCCGTCCGCTACAGGGTGACGTCGACGGTCTCGTCGACCCCCGAGAGCCCGGAAACGGTCAACGTCGCATCGGTCCGACCGGTCACCTTGATGTCGATACGGGCGGAAAACGACGTTTCCATCCCGCTGATCATACTGTTGATGTCGGTCTCGAGGTCGGCGCTGGTATCGATTGCACAGACGCCGATCCCTTCGCCGCGTCGTAGTTCCGTCAGGAAATTGGTGTTGAGAAACCGGAATACCGATCGGGTGTCCTCGACTTCGCTACAGATCGTCGAACAAAGGAAGATTCCGGCCCGAAAGCGTGCCGTCGATTGCTGTGACGCAGCGACGAGACTCGAGAACTCCATACCGAGACGAGTGAGATCGCCGATGTCGTCGACGGTCGTGACCGCGTCGTCGTGATCGGGCCCTTCGCAGGTCAGAACCGACGCCCTGTCTCCGGCGCCCGATTTCGCGTTTCTCAGCGTTCGCCGGACGGCCCGGCCCCCGGCGTTCGTCGCGAGAACGATGCTTCGCTCGTCTTCGTCCGCGGCGACGATTCGCGAAAAGACGGTCTTCAACGCCTCGGTGTCGTCGCCGGTCAACAGGATCGAAGTGCCGTCGTCGACGCGGTCGATCGGTAGTGTTTCGACATCGAAAGCCGTCGATCCGGAGACGCTCATTGGGCCACCTCCGGCGGTCGCGCCTCGAGTACCGACTGTCGCAACTCGAGAATCTCCATCGCGGTTTCGGCGTACTGCTGGAGGGTCTCGCGTTCGGCGGGCGAGTAGCTTCGTGACTCGTGATCGAGCACGCAAACCTGCCCGATGACCTGTCCGTTCGGTGCGGTCATATTAGCGCCGGCGTAGGAGACGATACCGAGGTTCTCGAGCTGTTCGTTCTTGTTGAATCGCTTGTCGTCGGCGATGTCTTCGACGACCATGACATCTTCCTGAAGCATGCTGTGCGTACACATCGTATCTTCGCGGGTCAACGAATCCCAGTCTGCGCCGGAACACGCGAGGAAGTTCTCCTCGTCTTTCTCGATCAGGCCGACGAACGAGACGGCGACGTCGAAGTGATCGGCGATGAGGTCGGTGAGACGGTCGAAGCTCTCGTCGATCGGTAGCTCGTCGATATCGTATTCGGCCAGCGTCTCGAGCCGCTCGTCCTCGTCTTCGGGTGCCAGGAAGCCGACTTGCGCGCTGTGATCGATCACGTCGTTGACGACGAACTCGAGGCGATCGGTCGCGTCGGGGAGGTCCCGATTGAGATACTCGACGATGAGTTCTTCGAACGAACTCGTCTCGATGTCTCCTGGCGAGACATCGGTAAACAAGACACACGGCGTCTGTGGCGTCTCGGATCTGATCGTCTCGACGATCTCGAGTCCGGTTCCGTCGGGAAAGTCGTAGGCCGTCACGACACAAACGACCGGTTCGTCCTCGAGCAACTGCGTTGCCTCGTCGACTGACGTCGCTTCGATCGCGGTCAAATCCTCGTGGTCCTCGATAGCCGAGGAGACTGTGGCGATCCGCTCCGGCGAATCGACACAGAGAATTGTACGTTCCATCCATAACCGAGACGGGTAGCAACGACCATATGTGATGTGGCCAACGATCACTCGAGAAACACTATCTGCGGCGAATATGTTCGACCGTCCGGGCTGTTACTCGTCGGGAGGCCCAACAGGAACTGTGCTCAATCGTCGGCGGGCACCGCTGGCTGGTGCTGACCGTCGACCATCCCGAGCACGTCGTCGAAGAAGTCGAGCGTGTCCTCGGGCCCGGGATTCGCTTCGGGGTGATACTGACGAGTGATGATGTCGTACTCGTCGCCGTCGAGTCCTTCCGGCGTCTCGTCGTTGACGTTGATCTGCGTTACCTCGAGGTGGTTGCCCGGCTCTGCAACCGTATAGCCGTGGTTCTGGGTAGTCATGACGACCTGGTCCGACTCGAGATCGAGGACGGGCTGGTTGACGCCGCGGTGACCGAACGTCATCTTCTCGGTGGTGCCGCCAAGCGCCTCGGCGACGATTTGTTGGCCAAGACAGATGCCGGCGACGGGCGTGTCCTCGACGAACGCCTGGACGAGGTCGATTGCCTGCTCGTAGTTGGCGGGGTCGCCAGGACCGTTCGAGACGAACAACACGTCTGGGTCGACATCTTCGACGTCGGCGGCCGTCGCGTCGTAGGGTAGGACGTGGACCGTCGCGTCGCGAGCGAGCAGCGAGTCGACGATCGAGCCCTTCGCACCGCAGTCGACCAGCGCAACGTCGGGACCATCGTTGTCGGCGCCGTGGACGACCGCTTCCTCGACGCTGACCTGGGAACCGATATCGGTATGCTCGCTCATCGTTTTGCAGGCCTCGAGTTGTTCCAGCGCGTCGTCCTCGGTAACGTCCTTGCCGACGGCGATCCCACACTTCATCGCGCCGCCGTCGCGGATATCGGTGACGACATCTCGGGTATCGAGGTGATCGACTGCCGGCACGCCTTCGCTTGCGAGCCACTCGGCGACGTCGTCGGTCAGTTCCTTCGCGAGTACCGCTCGTGGGTGGACGCGGTCGTCCTCGAAGCGTTCTTCTCGGACGCCGTAGTTACCGATCAGTGGATACGAGAACGTCAGAACCTGTTCCTCGTAAGAGGGATCGGTCAAGCTCTCCTCGTACCCGGTGTAGGCCGTCGTGAAAACCAGTTCGCCACGAGCTGTTCCCGGAGCACGACCACGTCCCTCGAGTACGTGGCCGCCTTCCAGTGCAACGTAGGCCGCTGTCATTACGATCTACGTATTGGATACACGATCATAAGTGTTGTCTTCGAAGCTGAGTTACGAAATTCGTAATCGGTAAGTAGCCGCCAATCGAACTGACGGATCTCCATGGACGAGTTGGACCGACAGATCCTCGATATCCTCCGACGGGATTCCCGGACGCCCTACACGGAGATCGCCGACGAGATCGGAACGAGCGAGGGGACCGTCCGCAACCGCGTCGAGCGTATGATGGACGACGACGTCATCGAACGGTTTACGATTTCGACGCGGACGGGCAACGTCAAGGCCATGATCGAGGTCGGCGTCGCCGTCGATGTCGACACGAACGCCGTCGCCGAGCGGATGGCCGAGTGGGAGGAAGTCGACTTCGTCTGGATCGTCTCGGGCGAACAGGATATCGTCCTCGTCGTCGACGCGGCCGATACTCGCCGGGTCAACGATCTCATCACGCAGGCGCGCGATCAGGACGAAGTCGTGAGCACGAAAACCAGACTGATCCTCGACGAGGAACTCGGCTGAGCCGATTTCGAGTGTACAGCGACGTGGCAATCATACGGATTACTGTACCGATGTACCGGCGCACCCGCCGCCCGGGTCGCGGGTGCACCGGAACTGACGTACAGTAAACCGTATCAGAGGTCGTCCTGTGGTACGGCGACGACGGGACAGTCCGCGTTCAACAACAGCGCCTGCGTGACGCTGCCGAACAACGCCTGGCCGAGCGGCCGTCGCTTGCGACCGCTGACGACGATGTACTCGGCGTCTTGCTCCGACGCGTAGTTTCGAATCACCTCTGCCGCGTCACCGACGAGACCGACCGCTTCGTACTCCTCGAGGCCGTCGACGTACTCGGCGGATTCGGACGCGATATCGGCTGCCGTGTCCTGGGCTCGTTCCATGATCTCGTCTGCGACTCGACTCGCTCGCAGCGCGTTTTCCGAGACGTCGGTAAACTCCTCCCGAAAGTCGACGGCCGGATCCGCGACGTGGACGATGTGAAGGGAGACATCGTACCTGTCGGCCAGTTCGTTTGCCTGTTCGAGGACTGCGACCGCTCGCTCGGAGTCGTCGATCGCCGCAACGATTGCCATATCACTCCGTGGGAGTGTTACATATTCAAACTACGGCTTCGTCGTCGATGCCTGGTACGCTCTCTGTCGTCGGGGACGGATATCGGCCCGATCCCGACGGGATCAACAACGCGGGCGAGGGACGGAGGCGGCCAACGCATCGATCGCACATTCGGCGCCCGTCGAGAGGCGATACTGGTTTTACGGGCCGTTTCGATTGTGGCTGTATGACCACGCCACAGAACGACGACCGCCACGAGAACGCGAGCCAAGATGTCGTTGCCGTCGACGAACACGATACCGCACTCGAGACGGTCAACCGACTCGAGGCGCATATGGGCGACGGCATCCGTCATCGAGCGTTCACCTCGTTGGTCTTCGACGAGGACGACAATATCCTTCTCGCACAACGAGCGCCGGATAAGCGCCTCTGGGGCACCTACTGGGACGGCACTGTCGCTTCGCATCCGGTCGATGGGCAGAGCCAGGAAGACGCCACGAAAGCGCGCCTCGAAGAGGAACTCGGCATCAGCCCCGATCAGTACGACGACCTTCGCTTGACCGACCGCTTCGAGTACAAGCGCTACTTCGAGAACGCGGGCGTCGAACACGAGGTCTGTGCCGTCCTGAAGCTGACGCTCTCGGATCGGCGCCTCGAGCCGAACGAAGCGGAAGTCGCCGGCCTCATGTGGGTTCCCTACGAGCGACTGCAAGAAAACCCCGAGTGGTACCGCCAACTGCGTCTCTGTCCGTGGTTCGAGATCGCGATGCGGCGGGATACCCGGTAGGCGGACCGTGGCGTCTACGGGAACGACCGGCGATGGTGGGTGTCGCAGTCGCCGCTCTTGTCACGTGATATCATGCACCAATGTTTATTACCCCCTGCTTCGTACTGTCCCTCGTGGGCCGACAGAACCGGTCCGTGTGACGATATGAGCTCCCCATCACCGGAAACCGAGACGCACGAAGTCTCGCTCTCGACCGAAGAACAGTGGGTCGTCCACTACGCGCTTGGTACCCACATCGACGACGCCCTCGACGACGGCGAAACACCACCCGAGTGGACGCTCGAGGTATTCGACGCGATCGAGGACGCCGACGAGACGGAGACCTTCACCCGCCGACAGACGCGCCGACTCGTCGAACTGCTCGATACGTACCTCGAGACCGAGGAGGCGCCGTATCGGGACATCGTCCACGGAACGAACGTACAGGAACGACTCGAGGAGACGCTGGACGCTCGGGCCTGACGACGGACGGTTCAACGTCAGACCGCTCGCTTTTTACGGCCGCGTCGTCGCCCAGACTGCAGTGACGGCCAGTATTAGCGCCGGCAGAAGCGGTAAGATCAACAGTGCGACGAAGTAGTTGAGACCTGGCGGCCACAACAAGATTGCGAGTGGTGAGAGAACAAAAGCGAAGACGATGACACCGACCAGCACCCATCCTCGCCAGTCGAACTCCCGTTGGGCTGCTGTCGGGTGGGTCGGGTCGTCGACCCACTCGTCGTCGCCCGAGTCGCCGGCCGTCTCCTGGCGGTCACCGTCCTCGTCGAACGCGGACGGATCGTGTACGTAACCGCCGTCGTCGCTCGAGGTCACGGGTGGGTGTTGCAAGCGCGCCATCAAAGCCCTCACGGTTCCAGACGCGCCGGACGACGGCCTGACAGTTTCTATCCACCGTTCGACAGGTGTGTCGGTGTCGCCGGGATTTGGCCACCGAGACGGGGCGACGGCACACGGGCCCGTCGAAACGCGGCGATTGTCCAGACGTATGAGAGAACCGAATCGCCTTTGAACGTACAGCCCAACTAGGACACAATGAGAGTTGCACAGCTCGGGTCGGGAACGCCAGAAATCGCAGTCGTCGCCGGCGTTCATGGGGACGAACCCTGTGGGGTTCGCGCCGTCGAACGACTGCTCGACGAGCGCCCGACGGTCGAACGACCCGTCAAGCTCGTCGTCGCCAACGAGGCGGCGCTCGAACGACGGGTGCGGTTCGTCGACGAAGATCTGAATCGTGCGTTCCCGGGCGATCCGAACGCACAAACACACGAAGGGCAACTCGCAGCCGAACTCGTCGCGGAACTCGAGGACTGTCTTACCTTCTCGATGCACTCGACGCAGTCGCATGCCGATCCCTTCGCCATCGTCAACGGCGTCAGTGAGACGGCACGCAACATCGTCCCACAACTCCCCGTGGCGGCGATGGTCGAGACGAGTAACTTCGCCCAGGGTCGCCTGTTCTCGAAGATCAAGACGATCGAAGTCGAGTGTGGGCTCCAGGGGTCAGAAACCGCAGCGCAAAACGCTGATCGGCTGACGCGGGCTTTCCTCACCGCCGTCGACGCACTCCCCGGTGATGCGATGCGACGGGAGCTCCCCGTCTTCGAACTGACGGACGTCATCAACAAAGAGCGAGCGGACACCTACGAAGTGTTCGTCGATAACTTCACCGAAGTCGATGCCGGCGAAACCTTCGCCGCTGCCGACGGCGACGAACAGGTCGCGGACCAACCGTTCTATCCCGTCCTCATGTCCTCGAATGGCTACCGGAACGTCTTCGGCTACGCCGCGAGGAAACTCGAGGTGCTGTCGGCACCACCGGCGGCCGACTGATACGGGTTGCTATCATTGCTCTCGTCGGAGAACCCACGCATTGCCGCGAGTGCCAGCATTGATACGCGCGGATTCCCTTCGCTCGAACGATGAGTACGACACTTCCACTCGCCGTGGCGATCCTCGCGGAGCTGTTTCCCAACGGGATCGGCCACTACGCGATCGGCGGGCTGCTCGTCGGTCTCGGGACCGCCGTTATCTACCTCGGGACCGGCATCCCGGCCGGTGCGAGTACGTTTCTCGAGTCGACGCTATCGTACGGCTCGAGCCTCTCGCGATTCCAGCAGTATCACCCCTCGCGTGACTGGCGCGTCGTCTTCACGCTCGGTATCGTTGCCGGCGCGGCCGTCTACGCGCTGACCTTCCAGTCCGGTCTCGTCTCGAGTTCGCTTCACCAACCCGCGACGACCGGCCAGCTGGTAGACATCGGCGGATTCACGGTCTGGCTGACGGACGTCCAGCCCTGGCGGCTGTTCCTCGGCGGTATCCTGATCGGGATCGGCACTCGCCTTGGGAAGGGCTGTACCTCGGGCCACGGCGTCTGTGGCGTCGGCTCGGCCTCGAGTGCCTCCTTCGTCGGCGTCGCGACCTTCCTGCTGGTCGCCATCGGCGTCGCACAACTGGTCCAGGCGGTGGGGGTGAGCCCATGACCGCCGATCGATCGGTCGGGAGGCAAGCACCTACGGACAGCACACGATCACTCGGGAACACCACACGACTACTCGGGAGGTGTCAGCGATGAGCGCCGACCACGAACAGCATCCGCTGTTCATGCCGCTGGTGTTCGTCGGCGGGCTAATCTTTGGCTTCGGGCTCGCATTCAGTCACATGGCTCAGCCAGAGATCGTACTCACCTTCCTGCAGTTCGCGGATTTCGGTCTGCTGTTCGTCATGTTCGGTGCCGCAGTGGTCACCGGCATCACGTTTTTCGGCGTGAAACTGGTCCGCAGCGACGCGCCACTGACGGGGACGCCGTACAGCCGGCGGCTGAAAACTCTCGACAGAAACGTCGTCGTGGGCGGCGGTATCTTCGGGGTCGGCTGGGGACTCTCCGGCATCTGTCCCGGTGCGGCCTACGCCAGCCTCGGCATCGGCAACGTGATCATCCTCTACGGTATCGCCGGGATGTTCGTCGGCGCCTACCTGCAGGGGTACTGGCGTTCGGCACTCCTCGAGAGCGATTCGGCTGCGACGGCGGCCGACTGACGCTGTCGGTACAATCCAACCGAACTGTCGCCGCCATTCAGCCGAACTGTCGCAGCATTCTAGCCGATCTGTCAGCGCCAATATAATGGATCAGTCGGTCACCAAACGTTTCTGAAGCAGGAAGCCACTTTGGCTACAACCGTTACCCGTCATACGGTTTACTGTAAGTCATTGCCGGCGCAACCGCGATCCGGACGGTGGTTACGCCGGTACATCGGTACAGCAATCCGTATCACAGAACGGTTCACACACCTTCTCCGCGACTCTCCGACTCTACTGTTACGCCTCGTCCTCGAGCAACGACCGGACGTACTGACCGACGTGGTCGTCCATCCGCCGCTTGTAGCCGGCCTGTCTGGCCAGTCGGTCGAGTTCGCGGGCGACGAGACTGCCGTACTGGACCGCCTTTTTGTCCCGCTGGGCGATTTCGTCGGGCAGGTAGTTGCTGGCAACCGTCCGAAAGCCGCGTTTTCTGGTTTCTCCGTCGGCGAGCAACGCGTCGGGGAGCCGGAGCGCCGCCTCGACCACCTCGTCGTGAAGGAGTGGTGCGACCGGCTCGAGACCGGTCGCCTCGATCGTGAGCACGTCGCGGGGCAACTGCTCGGGAAGGCTTCGAATCTGCTCGCGGACGGCGCCACGGGTCGTCTCGGCCTCGACACGGTGATCGAGTCGGACGACCTTCTCGTAGCCGCCGAACAGTTCGTCGGCGCCTTGCCCGACCGCCAGCGCGTCGTAGCCGTCGGCCGCGACGCGCTCTCCGACCAGGTACAGTGGCAGTGCGATCTGGACATCCATCGCGTTCGTCCGTCCGGTAGCGCGGACGATCTCCGGGACCACGCGCTCGAGGTCCGCCGGCTCGAGGTCGACGACCGTGAGCTCGCGATCCATCGCCTCGGCGGCCGATCGCGCGGCCTCGACGTCGTGGCTGTCCGGAAAGCCGACGACGTACAGGGGCGCATCGAGCAGCGCAGCGACGAGCGCGGAGTCGACGCCGCCCGAAAACGCGACCGCAATATTTCGGTCGACCGCCTGAACACCCTCGCTAGCGGACTCGATCGCACGCTCGAGGGTCGCAAGCGCGGCGTCGCGGTCGGTAGTCGGCTCGGGATCGGGAAGCGAGAATCGCCGCTCGAAGGAACGCTCATCGGTCGGTCGAATCGCCTCGAGGTCGGTAACGGTACCCGCCGGAACGGGAACCGGGTCCTCGAGGTCGGCAGGGGAAAACGCCCACGCTGGTTGCTCCGCGTCCGGCGATGCAGTGGCTCTCTCGACGGATAGTGGCACTCGACCGAGTACGTCACGCACCAGGGTCCCCTCGAGTTCGCCCGCGAAGCCGGTCGTGCCCGGTAACGGGTCGCCGGTCTCGAGCGCCTCACGAACGATCGCGGGATCGGCGCCTCGAATCGTCATCCGAAGATCCCCACGAGTCCGTTTCGCACCCGGCGCGTGACGCCGCCGGCTGCCTGCCGAAAGCTGATGTGCCAGGGCGTTCGTTTGCCTTCGACCGACGTTCGTCCGTCGCGGACGGCCTCGAGGATCGCCTCGGCCGAGCGGTCGTCGGCGTCAACGCGCGTGACGGCCTGCCCGACCATTTCGCTGATGTGGGCATCACTTCCGGCAGTCATCGCCATTCCACGCTCCTCGGCGAATCGCCGCGCCTGGCGGTTCGCACGGCCCGTGAGGAGACGAGAGTTGTAGACTTCGATCGCGTCGCCCTTTCGCAGATCCTCCTGGGACACCCGTGCCAAGACCCCGTGTCGCGACTCCTGGAACGGATGGGGGATCACCGCCAGCCCGTTTTGGGCATGAATCGCCTCGATCGTCGACTCGTAGGACAGTCCCGGCGGGACCGGCTCCTCGAGCCCGAATCCCAGGATATGGCCGGCTTTGCTCGAGATTTCCATGCCGGGAATGCCGACGAGGCCGTACTCCGGGGCTCGTCTGGCCGCCTCGAGACTCGCCTCGAGTTCGTCGTGATCGGTCACCGCGATGGCGTCGAGTCCGACGGCTTCGGCTTGCTCCAGAATGAGCTCGACGGGGTCGCGACCGTCGTAGGACAACGCGGAGTGAACGTGGAGTTCGACCGACAGCACAGCCGCCAATTCGAGCGGGTCGATCAAAAGCGCCTCGATTGCGTCAGACGAACTGCTGAAACTCGTTGTCGGTGTGGCCGGTCGGGTCGCGGTTGCGCCGATAACCGGTTACAGCAGTCCGTGTCAGTTCTCCTCGTCCTCGTCGTCGATATCTTCGAAGTCGGCGTCGACGAACTCTTCGTCCTCGCCACCGGCAGCGCCGCCTGGACCGGGGTTGGGGCCACCGCCCATCCCGCCCATGCCGCCGGGTCCGGCGCCCGCGCCGGCAGCGCCACCCGGACCGGCACCGCCACCAGCGCCCGCTTCACCCTCGGCACCGGCTTGCTGGTACATCTGCTTGCCGATCTCCTGCAGTTCCGTGCTCAGTTTCTCGGTCGCGTCCTCGATGGCGTCGGCGTCGGCATCCTCGTCGTCGATCGTCTCCTCGAGGTCTTCGATTGCCGCGTCGATCGTCTCGCGCAGGTCGTCGTCGACCTCCTCGTCGTTTTCCTCGAGGAGTGTTTCCGCGCGCTGGATCGTCGCCTCGGCCGTGTTACGCGCTTCGATACGCTGGCGCTTCTTCTCGTCTTCTTCGGCGTGTTGCTCGGCTTCCTCCTGCAGTCGGTCGATCTCCTCGTCGGAGAGGCCGGCGCCGCCTTCGATCGTGATCTCTTCGCTCTCTCCCGTGCCTTTGTCCTCGGCGGAGACGTTGACGATGCCGTTCTCGTCGATGGAGAACGTGACTTCGATCTGTGGCGTTCCGGCGGGTGCCGGTGGGATGCCCGTGAGGTGGAACTCGCCCAGCAGTTCGTTCTCCTCGGCGATCTCGCGTTCACCCTGGAAGACCCGCACCTGGACCGAGGTTTGGTTGTCCGCGGCGGTGGTGAAGACCTTCGACTCCTCGGTCGGAATGGTCGTGTTCTTCTCGATGAGTCGCTCGAAAAGGCCGCCCTTGACCTCGATACCGAGGCTGAGTGGCGTCACGTCCAGCAGGACGATGTCGTCGACATCGCCCGAGAGGACGCCGCCCTGGATCGCCGCGCCCAGCGCGACGGCTTCGTCGGGGTTGACGTTCTTCTGTGGGTCCTGGCCGGTCAACCCCTCGACCTTCTCGGCGACCTGTGGCATCCGGGTCGAGCCGCCGACCAGCAGCACCTCGTCGATGTCGTCTTTCGTGTAACCGGCGTCCTCGAGCGCCTGTTCGGTCGGCTCGACGGTGCGCTCGATGAGATCGCTGGTGAGTGACTCGAATTTCGCGCGGGTAAGTGACTCCTCCAAGTGGATCGGACCGTCGTCGGTTGCCGTGATGAAGGGGAGGTTGATCTCGGTCTCCTTGCGCGAGGAGAGTTCGATCTTGGCCTCCTCGGCGGCGTCTTTGAGCCGCTGGAGCGCCTGGCGGTCCTCCCGGAGGTCGGTCCCGTGTTCGGCCTCGAACTCGTCGGCGAGGTAATCGATGATGGCGTGGTCCCAGTCGTCCCCACCGAGGTCGTTGTCACCGTTGGTCGCGACGACCTCGTAGACGCCGCCGCCGAGGTCGAGCAGGGAGACGTCGAAGGTTCCGCCACCGAGGTCGTAGACGAGGACGGTCTGGTCCTGATCCTCGTCGAGACCGTAGGCCATCGAGGCGGCCGTCGGCTCGTTGATGATGCGTTCGACCTCGAAGCCGGCGATCTCGCCGGCGTCTTTGGTCGCCTGACGCTGGCGGTCCGAGAAGTACGCCGGGACCGTGATGACCGCGCGTTCGATCTCGTCGCCGAGATACTCTTCGGCATCGCGTTTGATTTTCTGGAGGATCATCGCCGAGATTTCCTGGGGCGTGTACTCCTCGTCCTCGACGTCGACCGTGTAGTCGTCGTCGCCAATGTGGCGCTTGATCGACGCGATCGTCTTCTCGGGGTTCTGGATCGCCTGGTTCTTCGCCGGTTTGCCGACCAGGCGCTCCTCGTCGTCGGTAAAGGCCACGACCGACGGCGTCGTCCGATCGCCTTCGGCGTTGACGATAATCTCCGGATCGCCACCTTCCATCACCGCGAACGCACTGTTCGTGGTGCCGAGGTCGATACCGAGAATCTTGTTACTCGTCATTAGCGGACCCTTGTGCGCACTTTGTTTTAAACGTTACTAGCTATAGTGATCAGCCGAATAAAACTCGAGGGACGCCGTATTGGCAGCTCGTTGTCAGCTACGTCACCACCGAGATCAGGACGAACAGCGTCAGGACCGAAACGAGCGTCGTCGCGAAGACGTTCAAGGAGGCGAACTCCTCGTCACCGTCGAGTTCGGCGGCGAAGACGTACGTCGAGACGGCGGTCGGGGTTCCCAGCATGACGACCGAGGCGACGAACGTCGCGGTATCGACGGCCAGCGCGGAGAAGATAGCCCACGCGAGCACCGGCATGGCGACGATCTTCAGCGCGACGACGGAGCCGGTCGCGCCGAAATCGACCGACGGCAGATCGACCTGCAACGATGCGCCCACACACAGCAGTGCTAGCGGGAGCGCTAGCGAGCCGACGATATCGAGGCTCGTTGCGACGGTCTCTGGCACCCCAATCTCGCTCGAGCCGACCGCGAGCCCGACGACCAGCGCGAGCAGGACGGGGTTTCGTACCAGGCCACGCAGCTCTTCGGCCAGCGGCGCGTCCGTGCTGTTGAACGTCGAGAGCACGATGATCGTCAGGGGGACCTGTACCAGCGAGCAGACGCCGAGGACGACGCTCGCGATCGCCGTAATCTGATCGTCGAACGTCGCGGCCACGAGCGGCAGCCCGAGATAGCCCAGATTCGAGTGATAGGACTGGACGATCGCCACGCTCTGGCGCTCGTTGCTCGAGCCTTGCAATCGGTGCACGCCCCAGGCCAGTCCCGCCGTCGTAAACAACACGAGGAGCAATCCCGCGACCAGCGTGACGGTCAGTAACTCGTCGATCGCCTGGTCGTACGTCGAGACGAAGATCAGCGCCGGCAGCGCGACGTAGTACGCGACGGCGTTCAGTCGATCGGTTCGCTGCGGACCGAAGACGCCCGACAGTCGGAGCCCCGTTCCGACGAGAAGGATCACGAGCAACGCCAGCAACCGTCCGAGGACCTCCATACAGCCGCCGAATCAGTCGAGACGTTTCTACCGTTCGAATTACGGCCACGTGAGGGGTCGTCCGGCAATCGACCACGTCGATGTCGCTCGCAACTATCTGTTTCCGTTTCGCCGACGCTTGGCGACGCGTTCCTCGCTCGTGTTTTCGGCGATGACTTCGTAGAGGATCGCCCGGGTGGCGTCTGCGGTCGGGCGGAGGATCCGTCCGAGTCGCTGGACGAACTCGCGTTCGCTGGCACTGCCCGAGAGGACGACTGCGACCGAGGCGTCCGGAACGTCGACGCCCTCGTCCAACACGTTCGACGTCGCGATCCGCGTGTACGTTCCATCACGAAACCGCTCGAGGATCTCCCGACGTTCCGCGGCCCCGGTCTGGTGGGTGATCGTCGGGATCAGAAACCGTTCGCTCACGTCGTAGGCCAGGTCGTTGTGGGCCGTAAAGACGATCGTGCGCTCGCCGCGGTGATCCTCGAGGATGTCCGCGAGGGCTTCGAGTTTGGCGTCGCTACCGTAGATTATTTCGCGTGCGCACTGGCGTGCGAGAAGCGCTTCGCGCGCTTTGGGATCCGATCCCGAACGCTTGACGAGTTCCTGGTAGTCCGAGCCGCTTTGCATGCGGATGTTCGACTGGGCGAGATACGACGTGAAGGTGTCCTGGTTTTCCTCGTACGCCTCGCGTTCCTCGGGGGTGAGCGAGACTGCGAGGCGCTTGAGGTCGTAGGGAGCGAGGTGTTCGCCCGCGAGGTCGTCGGGATCGAGTCGGTGAACGACGGGACCGACGAGGTCGGAGACGATCTCGTGGGCGTCGTCCGGTCGTTCGAACGTCGCCGTCAGCCCCAGCCGAGCCGGCGCGGCGAGGACGCGAGCGATCTCGCGATAGCCCTCGCCGCCGAGGTGGTGAACCTCGTCGAAGACGACGAGGCCGAACCGATCGCCGACGGAATCGGCTTTCAGATACGCCGAATCGTACGTCGAGACGGTGATCGGCTCGAGACGCTGTTGGCCGCCGCCGAAGCGCCCGATCGGAACGTCGAACTCGCTCTCGAGTTCGCGTTCCCACTGCTCGAGTAAGTCGATCGTCGGGACGACGACGAGTGTCGGGACCCCGAGGCGTTCGATCGCCTTCAGCGCGATCACGGTCTTCCCGCTGCCGGTCGGTAACTCGAAGACGCCCGCGGGGGCTCGTCCCGCTTCGCCACGATCATCCGCCGTCCCGATCTCAGCCCACCGATCGGTCTCGAGCCAGTGAGATAGCGCTGCCTGCTGGTACTCGCGGAGTTCGTACGCTGACTCGAGAGTTGGGAGCGACTCGAAGCGACAGACGCGGTCGTCGAGACCGGTGTACGAATCGGTGTCGGACAGCTCGCGCCGCAGCGACGCGTATTCGTGGGCTGGAACCCGGTAGTGGTCGGTTCGCGGGTCGAACTCGAGAGAGGGTATCGCCGTCTGCAGTGTCTGGACGGTCGACTCGGCGACGTGCTCGAGGCGGATCGTGCCGCTCTCGTACTCGAGGGTCACGGCTGGCGGATCGGAGATCGACGGCCGCGTCACGCCCGGATGTCGGTCCTCGATCGACATATACGTACGCACGTTCGATCGCCCATCGAGCGCCGACCTCAACCCTTTTATTACCGCTGGACCTTGACCCGAACATGAGCGAAGACGAGGGCACGAACGGACAGGCCCAGGGTGTCCCGTCCGACATCGATCCCGCGGACGGCGACGCGGCCGATGCTGACGGGACGAACGAGGCGGAATCGAGTTCGAGTGACGATGCCGGTCCCTCGGCTGCCGACGTTGCGGATCCATCGACTGCCCCTACCGAGGACTCCTCGAGCGTCTCCGATGGGGCGCAGCCTCCCACCGGTGGTGACGACGGGGACGCCGAGTCAGCGGCCGAACTGGACACCGACGATGACCCGACGGTCGCGGCACCTATCGATGTGGACGACGCGGCCGAGATCGACGTTCCCGAGGCGGCCGTCAGCCTCGAGGATGTCGTCGAGCAGGCCGCCGAGTACGACGACGAGCTGGCCGCGACCGTCGACTCCATCGTCGAGCAGGCTCGAGACCTCGCCGACACCGTCGATCACCAGCGTGCGGAACTCGAGGACATGAGCGAACGCGCCCAGGCCCAGGCCGAGACGATCGGCGAGCTACAGGACGAGCTCGAGGCGGCCAACGCCGAGGCCGAAGACCTCGAGAGTCGGCTCAAGCGCAAACAGGCCGATTTCCAGAACTACAAGAAACGGGCCAAAAAGCGCCAACAGCAGATCAAAGATCGTGCGACCGAGGACCTCGTCGAACGACTGCTCGACGTTCGAGACAACCTGAAACGTGCCCTCGAGGAGGACAGCGGCGACGCCGAGGGACTACGCGACGGCGTCGAGATGACCTTGCGGGAGTTCGATCGCGTCCTCGAGGACGAGAACGTCGCCGAGATCGATCCCGAGCCCGGAACCGAAACCGATCCCCAGCGCCACGAAGTAATGATGCGAATCGACAGCGACCAACCAGAAGGGACGATCGCCGACGTCTACACGCCCGGCTACGAGATGGGCGAGAAGGTCATCCAGACCGCACAGGTGACGGTCTCGAACGGGGAACTCGCCGACGCGGAAGCCGATGGCGAGGACGAAGACGATACAGCCGACGGCCCAGACGAGGCGACGACCGAGAGCGAGAGCGGTGACGACGGTACGATCGAGCTCGGCGGCGACGTGGAAGACGACGCCGACGACCCCCAGGCGGCATCGGCGGACGACTCCTCGGGTGACGACTAATACGGATGCCCGCGATCGACTAGTCGTACTCGTAGAATCCCTCGCCGGTCTTTTTACCGAGATCGCCCGCTTCGACTTTGCGTCGTAACAGGTAGGCAGGGGTGTATCGGTCGCCGAGTTCCTCGGCGAGCGTTTCCGAGGCGTGCAAACAGATGTCGAGTCCGATATGGTCGGCCAACGTCAGGGGACCCATCGGGACGTTCGTTCCCAGTTCCATTCCCGTGTCGATGTCTTCCTTCGAGGCGACGCCCTCGTCGTAGGCGCGAATCCCCTCGTTGATCCAGGGCATCAGAATGCGATTCGTCACGAACCCGGGCTTGTCGTCGGCTTCCCAGGTCGTTTTCTCGAGTGACTGTGCGACCTCGTGGGCCAGCGAGACGGCCTCGTCGGTCGTCTTCTCCCCGACGATTACCTCGACGCCCTCCATGATCGGGACGGGGTTCATAAAGTGGAGGCCGACGACGCGTTCGGGATGCTCGAGGCCGGCAGCGATCGACGTGATCGAGATCGTGCTGGTGTTCGTCGCGAGCAAGATGTCATCGTCGCAGGCGTCCTCGAGGTCAGCGAAAACGTCTCGCTTGATCTTGAGTTCCTCCGGGGCCGCTTCGACGACGACGTCACAATCACTGAGAGCCGCGGTGTCGGTCGTTCCCGTGATTCGCTCGCGAATCGTGTCGGGGGCTGCTGGAAGTGCGTCGCGTCCGGCGAGGCGCTCGAGGCTATCCGCGATGCGTTCGAAACCACCCTCGACGAAAGACTGCTCGACATCTCGCATGACGATATCGTAGCCGTAGGTAGCCCCAACCTGTGCAATGCCGCCGCCCATTGTTCCGGCGCCGACGACGCCGATGCGGTCGATCTGATCGCGAACCATGGCTCGAGTTATAGGGCGGGTGAGGTAATACTGCCGGACGGACCCAAAAGAGACGTGTTGGGTCGGAGACACCTCGCGCTCTCGAGCCGAGACCGAAAACGCCTCGGGGACAAGCTTCAAGGCTGGCGGGTGAGAGGATATCGATGACTGGTGACCCGCGTGAGCGAAGAGAAGATCGTTGCGGACGCGGAGACAGCTCGAGCGCTCGAGACCGAGACGCGGACCCACCTCGAGGACGCCGGGATCGATCCCAACACCGTTCTGGACAAGGAGTGTTCGTACCGAGCGCTGCTCGATGCGGGCGTCGACGAGTCGGTCGCCGAACGACTCCGACGGCGGTTTTCGTTGCCGTGGTCGTTCGAGACCGACGGGGATTTGGGTCGCCGATCGGACGAAGTCCGCGGACTGGACGAAGCCGAGCGAGCCTGGATCGCCGCGAGCGAAGACGAAGAGTGGCAGGCGTTCGACGGTCCCTCGATTCAGATCACGATCGGGAGGGAGAAGCCAGCCGAACGGCCCTGGCCGCGACCGACCCCAGTAACGGCGGTCGCTGGCGTCGGCCCCGACGACGCCGAAACCTTGGCCGAGGGTGGGATCACCTCGGCCGAACGCTTGGCGACGATCAATGCGAGCGAAGTCGCCGACGTTCTCGAACTCGATGTCCGCCACGTTCGGATGTGGCGACACAGTGCTCGCACTCTGCTCGAGTGACGGCCCCCAGTCGCCCGAAATCTGGCTGTGACTGCTCGAGACACGGCTGTTGCTATCGAGACGGGGCTGGTACTGTCGGCATTCGATGAGCTGTGCGGCGACGTTGCCTGCCCCGTAGACGATTTACTACAGCTGTACGAAACTCAATCAATCCGGACCATCAGAGATTTATAGCGGCCTGTTGGACCCTCTAACAGATGATCCCGATCGACGACTCTCCGATCGTTCGCGACGACAAGTCACTGATTCTCGCGATGGACCACGGCTTAGAGCACGGACCGGTCGACTTCGAGGCGGTCCCCGAGAAGCTCGATCCCGCGACGGTGTTCGAGACGGCGACCCACGACGCCGTCAGCGCGATGGCGGTCCAGAAAGGGATCGCGGAGGGATACTATCCGAGCTACGAAGACGACGTAAACCTCCTGTTGAAGGTCAACGGGACCTCGAACCTCTGGATGGGCGAGTACGACTCCGCGGTCAACTGCTCGGTCGACTACGCGGCCGAGATCGGTGCCGACGCGATCGGCTTTACCCTCTATGGCGGCTCGAACCACGAGGTCGAGATGGCAGAAGAGTTCCGCGACGTCCAGGAAGCCGCCCGCGAACACGATCTACCGGTCGTCATGTGGTCCTATCCGCGCGGTCAGGGGCTCAAAAACGACACCAAGCCGAGCACCATCTCCTACGCGACCCGCCTCGGCCTCGAGCTGGGCGCCGACATCGCGAAGGTCAAGTACCCAGGCAGTTCCGAAGCGATGGCACACGCTTGCAAGGCCGCCGGCGACATGAAGGTCGTCATGAGCGGCGGCTCGAAGACCTCCGACTACGAGTTCCTCTCGACCGTCGAGGCAGCCGTCAGGGCCGGCGCGAAGGGGCTGGCCGTCGGTCGCAACGTCTGGCAGCGCGAGAACCCGACCCAGATCCTCGATGCGCTCGAGAAGGTCATCTACGACGAGGCAACTGCGGACGCCGCACTCGAGGCGACCCAGTAAGAATGACGGTCTCCGATCCAGTCGTCGAAGATGTCGTCTCGACGATCAGCCGGACGGCAACCGAGATCAGACAGGGGCTGGTCGGACGACGCGGCACCGTCGACGAGGAGAACCCAAGCGGGGAAACCCAGGCCGAAGCCGACATCTGGGCCGACGAGTTGCTCGAGGGTCGACTGACCGAGATCGACGGGATCGGCGAGTACGCAAGCGAGGAGCGAGCGACGGTAGTCGACTGTGGCGCCGATCCGGACGGCGACGCCTACGCGATCGCGTGCGATCCGTTGGACGGCTCTTCGAATCTCAAATCCAACAACGCGATGGGGACGATCTTCGGCGTCTACGACGCCGCCTTGCCAGCGCGCGGAGACACCCTCGTTGCCGCGGGCTACGTCCTCTATGGCCCGATCACGACGATGGTGCTCGCGACCGAGGAGAGCGTCTCGGTCTACGAGATGAGCGGCGGTGAACGTCGCCTCGTCCAGTCCGACGTAACGCTGCCCGAGGAGCCAGTCGTCTACGGTTTCGGCGGCGGCGTATCCAACTGGCCCGACGAGTTTGAAGCGTTCGCCCGCGAGATCGAAACCGAACTCAAGCTCCGCTACGGCGGTGCGATGATCGCCGACGTCAACCAGGTGCTCACCTACGGCGGCATCTTCGGCTACCCCGGTCTCGAGTCCCGTCCAGCGGGCAAACTGCGGCTCCAGTTCGAGGGGAACCCGATCGGCTACGTCGTCGAGCGGGCCGGTGGTCGGTCCTCGAACGGCCACCGATCGTTACTCACGATCGATCCCGACGACCTCCACGAGCGAACGCCGGTCCACGTCGGCAACGCCGAATTGATCGACCGCCTCGAAGATCGACCGACCTAACGTCGTCGACTGCGCAATACCGAGCGCCGACCACCGTCACTCGAGGCATCGCGTCGGGGTCGACGTATTCTGCGGACGGCTTCGGCGTGCAGTGGCTACCGGCCGCTCGTGGACCGCCCGCGAATCCACGGTACAGTTATCGAGACGTAGACCGCCACGCCGCCGAGTAACAGTCCGTAAAAGGCCCATCGCGGCCAGGCCGTCTCGAGAAAGACCAGCGTGAGGAAGACAACCCAGAGCGTGAGCACGAGGGCGTCGCCGACGAAACGGACGACAGCGTCCCAGAGCGTTCGGAGCGGCCCGCCACGAGCAGCCCCGCGGTCGTCTGTCGATGACTCAGTCATCGGTATCGGTGTGGGTACCCTCGCAAGCGTCGACGACGGAGGTGAATCCGGCGGTGTGGGTCGATTCGACGCTCGGGGCGATACCAGTTCGCCAGTGTGGACATTCAGAAGTGATAACCATGGGTTTCAGTCAATTTGTACGCGCCGATGCCCCAGACGTAGCTCTGGCCGGGCCACCACGTTCTGGCGTTGTTGAATCCCGCAACGAGGACATCATCCGCGGCTCCTTGCGGATCCTCGTGGAAGCTTACGGAGCCGCTATCGCCATCGGTGAGGTCCATCTCGCCGCCCCAACGAATCTGGCCGCGGCGGCAGAACGTGTCGGTAAAACAGGTCACGGCATCGATCCCCTGGATACGCCCGGTCGTGTGCCCGGTTAACGCACCGACTTTCTCGAGATATTCGTCGCGTGCGACGAGATCGGCGAGACCGAGTCTCGTGTACTGTCCGCGTACCCGTGCTGACGACGGCGTATCGATCGTGCTCGACGGTTCGAGGTCGCCGTTCGGCGTCACGACCGCCACGTCTTCGACGGGGTAGGCGTATTCGACGGCCCCGAGTTGGGCCGGTTCCGCACTGTCGATCGGGAGTACGAGCGGTTCGCCAACCGGATCGGAAACCCCTTCGAATGCGTGTTCGGCCGTCACAAAGTACGATTGCTCGGTGTTCGGATCGTACAGCGCTGGCGCGAGCGTTGCCATACTCGAGGGCGTCTCACAGACGACCCCGCTGGGGGCGACGCCGGAGTCGACGTTGGTGGCCACTCGCGGCTGTGTGGACGGTGGGCCGTCTTCCATCTCTTCGACTTCGACGATCGTTTCGGCATTGATCGAGATACCGTCGGCGATCTCCTCGATCATCTCGCGGGTCGATCGACCTTCGCTCGAGATACCGACCGAGACGGACGCCGTCTGGCTGCTGTAGGAGCCGGGCACCACGGCACTGCCGAGATAGCCGGTCATGCCGACGGTCGCCAGGTATTCGTTTATCTCGAGGGCTTTCGTGACGGCCGCGTACCACTCGGCGGGGACATCCCGAGTTCGTTCCTCGAGCGAGAACGGATCGTCCGGGTCGGACCGAACCAAGGCGGTGACGATCGGAACCTCGCCCTCGTCGGCCGAGAGGAAGTCCTCGACACCTAAATAGCTCGCTACCCCCAGGACGTAGCCGCCGCTGACCACGGTCCGAAGGAATTCGCGGCGGTCCATCCCCGGCTCGAGTCCGTCTCGAAGGTTGGTGAGTCGTTGGACGAGTCGTGCCGAATAGTCTCCTGACATGCCGTCGGCTGAATGCCGTCTGTCGGTCCACCCCGTTCGGTCAAAGCTAATATTCACCTACACCGGGCGGTCGAGAGTTACCGGTAGGTAGTACAAAACTCCAAAAAGAGATACTGCCTGCGAGTGCCGACACCAATGGCGGGACGACAGCAGAATGAGGATGCTACAGCCGCCAGGAACGGGCCGATTACTTATCGGATTGCTGTAACGATTACCGGCCAAATGGCCGTCCGGTCGCGGTTGCGCCGGCACTGACGACAGGAAACCGTCTCACAGTATCGACTATGCGATCGATACGAGGACGGCAACCGTTTAATAGACACACAACTGAACGCGAGCGTTTGTTTTCAACCGGCAGTGAGTCGTCACTGTCTCCGTGTTGGTGACCACGGAGGCAACGACTCCCCTCTCGAATGGGTCGTGCCACCGACCCCGAATGCGGATCGCTGGCTGGCGATGCCGTTCGGTCGCGGTATTGCGGTCGAATAGGCAGTCGGTCAGCAATCCGTCTGATACGGTTTACTGTAAGTCGTTACCGGCGAAACCGCGACCCGTCTGCGGTTTCGCCGGTAAATCGTTACAGCAATCCGTATGACTCCCCCTCTCGTTCGTGGTCAGCCTCGAGTGACGGTGGTCGGCGCTCGGTATCGCAGTGACACGTAGTCGCACGGACACGACCCGTTCACTCTCTCGCTGTGGTCACGGTAACGGGCAGTCGTCCGAAACGGGTGTCGTTCGGCCCGTCGAAAACGGGATATGGCTTTTTGTCGCCGCCGATACACCATCCGGTATGAAGGTTCGTATCGCACAACAAGCGACCGAGGCGGAAGCCTCGGCGATCGCGAACGCGCTGGCCGAACATCTTGGGACGGCAATCGAGGTGTACGTCGGCGAGGGAGACGATCCCACGGCAACCGCAGCCGGCGGTGACGAACAGCGACCAACCGACGCTGCGGACGAACGCCCAGCCACAACGACCGCCAATGACGAGGCCACAGCCGACGGCCCGACCGACCGCGAACGACGTCTGCGCGAAGAAATCGACGACATTCTCGAGGGCGGGCCCCAGAAGTACAAACAGCAACTCGGCGAGGAGGGGAAACTGTTCGTTCGGGACCGCCTCGAGCTGTGGTTCGACGGCGAGGACGATGCGTTTCTCTTCGAAGACGGGACGTTCGCGGCCTTCGACGACTGGCATCCCGAGGGTGTCGGCGAGGAAACCGACGATCGACTGCCGGCTGACGGCCTCATCACGGGCGGGGCGACGTTCGAGGGCCGGGACGTCCACTTCATGGCCAACGACTACACCGTCAAGCGCGGCAGTATGGCCGCCAAGGGCGTCGAGAAGTTCCTCCGGATGCAACAACGAGCGCTGAAGACCGGCCAGCCGGTGTTGTACCTGATGGACTCCTCTGGCGGTCGAATCGACCAGCAGACCGGCTTCTTCGCCAACCGGGAGGGGATCGGGAAGTACTACTACAATCACTCGATGCTCTCGGGCCGTGTCCCCCAGATCTGTGTCCTCTACGGTCCCTGTATCGCCGGCGCGGCCTATACGCCGATCTTCGCCGATTTCACCGTCATGGTCGAGGGCATGTCCGCGATGGCGATCGCGAGCCCGCGGATGGTCCAGATGGTCACCGGCGAGGAGATCAGCCTCGAGGATCTCGGGGGGCCACAAGTCCACGCCAGCGAGTCGGGTTCCGCGGACCTCGTCGCGGAAGACGAAGAACACGCCCGCGAACTGGTCGCCACGCTGATGAGCTACCTGCCGGACAACGCCGAGGAGAAGCCACCCCAGCGAGCGGGTACGAATCCGGCGAAACCGCCAGCCGGCATCGATTCAGTCGTCCCACAGGAACCGAACAAGGGCTACGATATGTTCGCCGTCATCGACCGCGTCGCCGACGACGGCTCGGTCCTCGAGTTGCGACCCGACTACGGCCCGGAGATCGTCACGGCGTTCGCTCGTATCGACGGCCGACCGGTCGGCATCGTGGCGAACCAGCCCGCACACCGTGCGGGAGCGATCTTCCCCGATGCCGCCCAGAAGGCCGCGGAGTTCATCTGGAAGGCGGACGCGTTCAATATTCCACTGCTCTATCTCTGTGACACGCCGGGCTTCATGGCCGGCTCGCAGGTCGAAAAGGAGGGAATCTTAGAGCAGGGCAAGCGGATGATCTACGCGACCTCGGCGGCGACGGTGCCCCAACAGACCGTCGTCGTGCGCAAGGCCTACGGCGCGGGCATCTACGCGATGGGCGGCCCGGCCTACGATCCCGAGAGCGTGCTCGGACTTCCCTCCGGCGAGATCGCCATCATGGGTCCAGAAGCCGCGATCAACGCCGTCTACGCCCGCAAGCTCGCCGAGATCGACGATCCCGACGAGCGGGAACGAACGGAGCAACAACTCCGCGAGGAGTATCGCGAGGATATCGACGTCCACCGGATGGCGAGCGAGGTCGTCATCGACGAACTCGTCCCACCCAGTGCCCTCCGCGACGAACTGGCCGCGCGATTCGATTTCTACGCCGACCTCGAGAAGTCCGTCCCCGAGAAGAAACACGGCACGATCCTCTGAACACCAGTCACTCGCGGGAAGGGCGGGACTCTCTTGCTGAATCAAGATAGCGCCGCGTTTTCTATCCCCGGTATCGACCCATTCCCTCGAGGACCGCCAGGAGAAAGCAGTGTATACCACGCCGTTTCGACCGTCTAACCGACCGATACTGGAATCTATGACTGTCATAACAATACCCACGTTGCCTGTAGCCGAGCGTGCACTTCCCGGACTCCCGTTGGCACGACAGGTCGCCGGTTCGACTCCGGTGGGGAGCCTATGAGCTACGACGGCGCGTCGGTGTCTCATCGCCTCCCGATCGATCTCACACCCGCCGCCCTCGAGCGGGGCCTCTGGGTACTCGTCGCCCTGTCGCTCGTCGGCGATATCGTAACGACGTTCGTCGGTCTCAACATGGGACTCGCGGAGTCGAACCCCGTCGCACGGAGCGTGATCGACGGCCACGGGGTGGTCGGGATGCTCGCGTTGAAAGGCGGGGCCGTCGCCGTCGCGTTGGCTTGCCGGCCACTGCTCCCGGAGGCATACCGACCGATCATCCCCGCCGGGCTCGCGATTCCCTGGACGATCGCCGTCGGCATCAACCTCTACATGATCGCGATGATCGTGTAGTCTTCGGGTCGGACTCCCAATCGCTCAGTCGGACGGTGGCTCGCTCGAGGTATCCGACGCTCTCCGCTGCGCAGCCTCACTATCGCCGATCCTTTCGACGGTCGGTTCGGCGTCGGCAACGATCGCCGCTTCGAGCACCCGCCGAACGACGGCCGGATCCGCCGGGCCGCCGGCAGCGCCGACGGTACCGACCGAGGCGGGGTCGAACGCCACCCCGAGACTGCCGTAGATGCCCTCGAGGATGTCCGCAAGTGCGTCGCGTCCGTCGACGAGAACGATACCCGCGGTGAGTGCGGCGTCCTGACGAACGCGCTGGGCGATACCGACGACCTTCTGTCGACTCCCCGGAGCCGTGCCGGCTGCGGACTCGGCCACCGACAGCGAGTGCGTTCCGGGACAGAACGAGTCTGCGGGCTCGCCGCGCTCGATCTCGAGTCCGCAATCGAGGAGTGCGCGTTCGACGGCCGCAGTCAGGCGCTCGTAGCGCTCGTCGGTGCCACGTCGAATGTCGGCGACGGGGTCGGCGCGAGCGAACGCCAGCGTCGTCTCCCCGTCGTAGGCGACGGCCCGGCCGCCGACGTCGCGTTCGACCGGCGTGAATCCGCCGTCCCGAGCGATTTCCCGGGCTCGGTCGTAACCCTCGAGGCGAGCGTCGCGACGGCCGAACGCGACCTGTCGGTGGGGCGTCCAGACTCGAACCGCCGACTCGCCGTCGGCAGCGATCCCGAGGAGTTGGTCACTGACGGCGCGGTCGGCGGCGATCGACGGCTCGCGGCCACGAACGACGCGCATAGCTCGGCGTTCGGGTCGGTGGGGCTAAAGGCTCCCGGCACGGAGTCGAACGCGACGACAATAATGACCGACGACCAGGGCTCGACGACCGACCGCGAGGACGACCGCATCGACGCGGCGCTGCCGGCGACCCTGCTCGAGCAGTACGCGCGCTTCTCGCTGTACAACTCACCGTACCCGGCCCACGACGGCGGCTGTGCCGTCGACCTCTATCCCGGGACCCTCGAGAACGGGCGCACACACGTCGCACCGAGCCCGGTTACGGGGACCGTCCTCGAGACCGAGACCGTCCGCGCGCCGCCGAAACCGTACGCCACGGACCACGACCACCTGATTTTACTCGAGTGTGTCGCTCCGGCGCCACTCGCAGGACTGGTCGCCCGCGTGCTCCACGTCGAGCCGGCCGTCGAAGCCGGCGACCGGGTCGAACGCGGCGACTCGTTGGGGCGACTCGTTCGAGCAGGGTTTTTCGCACCGTGGGTCGACAACCACCTCCACGTCGGCTTCCGGCGTCCGGACCAGCACCTCCATCGGGCGTCGGGCTCGCTGGCCCTCGAGTTGGGTGTCGACGTCCAGCCACTGGCCTGGGACGGGACCGGAACGGTCGTCGCGACCGGCGAAACCTACGCCGTCCTCGATTCCCCGCCCCACCCGAGGCCGGGCGAGCAGTTCGTCGGCCTTCGGGCGGAGTGGCGCTCGAGCGACCGCGGCGACGCCGACGGTCGCGTCGGTGATCGGACCGGTACTGGCGGCGTCGGCGTCCTCGACGGCGGGCTATCACACTACGACGGTGGCGGCATTCACACTGGCGGGCGGTCCGAACGGGTAGCCGAAAGCGTCGTCGTACTGAACGACGACCGACTCGGGGTCGTCGGTCCGGACGGCCGAACGATCGGCTGGGACGACGTCGTCGTGACGGCAAACGACGAGCCGATCACCGGCCTCTCGACGTTTTGCGCTCGAGACGGGGACTTCGGTGCGAAGCTCATCTGTCCGGACCACGCGCTGGCGGTCGGCGACGACGTGTGCGTTCGCGTCCGGCCGCGCCAATAGCAGTTGCTCCCGCGGCGGGTACTCGTGATCGGAATCGAACGATCGGGACAGGAATCCGTATCAGACGTTTCGCGCGATCGTCAGATACCCCGTGTGGCCGACGGGCGCCGTCGAGGGTCGCGAACCGCGGTCGTCGAACTGCATCTCGCGCTGGATCGTCTCCCGAGTGCGAACGTTCGAGAGGGCGGCCTCGCGAGCCGCCTCGACGACCTCGCGGGTCGACTCGATGAAGGGGCTGTAGACCGCCAGAAAGCCCCCGTCGACCAGCACGTCGGGTGCGTGCTCGACCACGGCCGCCGCATCGCCGGTATCGAGAGTGAGCACGTCGAAACTCGAGGCCTCGAGGCGCTCGATCTCCGCGGTGAGATCGCCCGTCCGAACGTCGACGGCGTCGGCGACGCCACCGAGTTTCATGTTCTCCCGAGCGACGTCGGCGAACTCGTCGTTGCGTTCGTAGGTCACCACCGACGCGCCGGCGCGGGCCATCAGTGCCGAGAGAACGCCGGTTCCGGTGCCGGCGTCGAGGACGCGGTCGCCTCGTGAGATCCCCGTTTCGCCGATGACCAGCCCGATGTCGCGGGGCACCATCGGCGCGCCGGTTCGCTCGAAGTGATGAAAGAGATCCGGGCCGCGCAGCCGGCGAACGTCGAACGCCTCCTCGAGATGCGTCTCGATAGTCTCGCCCGGTTCGACGTCTGCTGGCACCTCGAGGACGCCGAGATCGGTACCCATCTCCTCGCCTGGCTGGACGAGAAACTCGCGGTCGCCGCGGACGAGCAAGACCGGCACTCGGTCGTCCCCAGCGTGGGATTGGGCTCGGTCGTCGGCGGCATCGTTCGAGTTGCTCCCGCCGGCGTCGCTGTCGGCACTCGAGTCACGGCCGTCGGCGTCGGCATCGGGTCCACTCACGCGGCCCTCACTCGAGTTCGCCGATCGCGGCGGCCAGATCGCCGTCGTTCGCCTCGAGGGCGTCGCGGGCGTCGTCCTCGCTGACGTCGGCTCGCTGGGCGACGAGTTCGACGTCCTCGTCGGGGATACCGGCGTCGCCGTCGTCGGACTCGCTGGCAGTTCCGCCGGCCGAACCGGCGTCGACCTGTTCGGGCGAGCCGATGACCTGGTAGGTCTCCTGGCCGCGGGCGTCCATCTTGGTAACTTCCGCATCGTCGAAGACGAGGTCGTACTCGTCGGTCCGGATGATGACCTCCTCGGCCTCGATATCCTCGACGTCGATCCCCATCTGTTTCATCATCTGTTCCATCTTGCGCGGATTCAATCCGCCGCCGCCTCCTCCAAACATAGCTGGACCGACGACGCGGGCGACCTTTTACTCTGCGGTCTTCACCAATCGGTTGCGAGAAACGAACGAACTGCTGCTGGCTCGGTTCGGCGCGTTCGACGACCGGTTACGCCGCGGGCACACCCTCGCGGACGGCCACCGCCATTCCGGTGTCGAACGCCGTGATCGCCGCCGCATCGAGCTGGGCAGTCCCGACGGCCAGCAACTCGCCACGCTCGTGGACGACCAGGACCTCGTCGCCCGGTCGAATCTCGTCGCCCGCCTCGCGGACGAACTTCGCGAACACGTTCTTTTCGTCGCGGACGAAAGGCTCGCTCTCGTCGTCGACAACGACGCGGTAAGCAGGGGACTCGAGGCCGGCTGCGAGCCGGCGACCGCCCTCGATCCCCAGCGTGAATCGGCCGTCGGTCCCGAAGGAGACGAGACGGCCATCGTCGGCGTGGACCTGCTGGGGACGACCCGAGGACGTGCGCTTGATCGTCGGCGACTCCTCGAGGGGGAACAGCGCGGCGCCCGCCCCGGCACCGAACTGGTAGTCAGCGATCGTCCGCAGCGTCGACAGATCCGCATCGCCGTCAGCGTTACTCATCGGTCGGTGTTGGGCGGGGTGGGTCGAAAGCCCTTCGACCGACGGTCGCGTCGCTCGGTATCCGCGTGGTAGCCTCGTCGTAACCTGACGCCCTCGAGATCGACTCCGCAGACGCAGTGTTCGGCCCGCCGATCGCAGTCATCGCTCAGTCAGTCCCAATCCCTGTACTGTCGGAATCTCCCAGTTTTGCGTCACTGCGACCAGGCGTGTCCCGACAGTGACGACGGCACAGGTCGCGGCAGCGGTACTTGCGCCCGCGCCGAGGGCGTCCGCGACCAGAAAGGAGAGTCCACCGAGGACGGCACAGCTCGCGTAGAAATCGTCGAACAGAATAAACGGCGACCGATCGAGGAGGATGTCGGCGAGTGCACCGCCGCCGACGGCATTGATCGTCGCGATGGCTACGATCCCGAATGCCGAGACGTTCGCTTCGGTCGCGACGATCGCACCAGTCGTCGCGAAGGCCGCGAGCCCGATCGCGTCCGCCACGAGCGTGAACGGATGCTCGTCGGGCGATCGTAACCCGATCCGCAACACGATCGCCAGGAGAACGCCACCGAGTGCTAGTACGATTTCGGTTGGGGTCTGCAGTACTAACGGGACGCGAGTCACGAAGAGGTCGCGTGTCACACCGCCTGCAAACGCCATCGCGAGCCCGACGATCGCGATGCCGAACAGATCGAATTCCTCGCGGATCGCTTTCGACGAGCCGACGAGTGCGAACGCGACCAACCCGATCGTATTCATGACGGCAAAGGGATCGCCCAGCAAGACGACGAACAGCTCTCGGAGTGCGACGACGACTTCCTGACTCACTATCCAAATTTGGGATGTACGGCTCTTGAGTGCTACGTATCGAATCTCTCCCGCTCGAGGAGATACCGTGGAGAGGGGGATGCTACTGTCCGGTAGTTTCTCGAATTCGTGTCGCTCAGCAGTATCGATCGCGGACCAGACCGCGGTGGTTATATACGGTCGGTGGGAACTCGAGGACGAGTATGGATTTTACCCAGATCGCGTTCGGACTCGGTCTCCTCGCGATCGGTTCCCTCTCGTTCGTTTCGCCGTCGTCGCTCGATACCGCCGTCCTCTCGTTGCTGACCGGTATCGGGCTCGTCGCCGGAATCGGACTGCTGTTTTCGACGCTCGCACGCGACGCTCGTGGTTCGTAGGTATCGGTCGCGAGTAGTGCTTGATACGGATTACTGTAACGATTTACCGGCGCACCCGCCGCCCGGGTCGCGGGTGCGCCGGAAATGACTTACAGTAAACCGTATGAGGGCGTCCGTTTCGAAGCGTTCCGACGCCAGTCTAGAGGAGGAACGTCTCGTGGCGATCGCCGAGGTCGAGAAACGTATCGGCCGCTCCGATGAGTTCGTCGGCGGTCGACGATTGGAAGGCCATTACTTCCACGCGGACGCCCTCGTGGCGCAGGTGTGAACAGAGCCGCGAGAAGTCGCCGTCGCCCGTACAGAGGACGATCGTATCGACGTGGTTTGCGAGCGTCACCGCGTCGAGGCTCATACCGACGTCCCAGTCGGCCTTTTTCGTTCCGTCGGAGAACGTCTTGATGTCTTTGATCTTGGTCTCGAAACCGATATCGACCAGGGCATCGAAAAAGCTCTCTTCTTCGGGTGCGTCCGCGCGGATGACGTAGGCGATCGCTCGCGTAAGTTGCCGGTCCTGCACCGCTTTCTCGAGCAGGGACGAATAGTCGATATTACGGCTGTGAAGACTCTGTGCCGTGTGATAAAGGTTCTGCGCGTCGACCTGCACCGCGACGCGCTGGTTCGGGTGGATGTCGGTCACAGTTGCCAGGTCGACGACGAGACGTATAAATCGCCTCGTTCGCCATCGTCGTCACTCTCGAGGGAGAAATCGGGTGAGAGGAGTAAGCCCCCTTCTGTTCGACCCGGCATTCGGCTGAGCGTCCGCCCCGTCCGCGGCGAACCGCGGGTCGTTCGGGCTACCACGGGACGGACTTGCACCGGTGAGGATTCGCCGTTCCATCGATCCTCGGCCGTCTCTCCGCAGCCGACCGTGCCACGCGTTCGGCGGGTGTCCCGCCACGCGGTCTGTGTTCTCACATCGAGAACCGAACACGGTCTGCGGTTTCGAACCGCGGTGTTCGACTGCGGGAATGCGCGCGGTTGAGGCCGCTCGCGGTTCGCGGTCAGGAGACCGCGTCCCTCTGCGGGTTAGCTACCCTTCCTTGCGGTCGGGGTCGCACGCGTCATCGGTCGGGCCGAGACGTGTCGTTTCTGTTCCAGAGCCAGCGGTCTCGCGCTCCGGACTTGCGTCCGGTCACCTGCCCAAACGGGTGGGGGGACTTTCCTCGCGGGCGTGATGCACCCTGACGGGATGGATCACGTACGGTGGCCGGCCGTTGCCGGTCCGGCCATCGCGGCAGCCGGGCTCTCTCTCCCACTTTCACTAGGGTCTCGCCTCGAATAAGTCCCTCGGTCGGTACGGAACCGAGGAGTGTGGCGCCAGAGAGAGCCAAGCACCCCACTCGAGGAGCGTGCTACAGGTCGCCGAGCCACTCGGCGAACGGACCAGTCAGGAACTCCCAGTACTCGAGGATACCGAGGATCAGCGCGACGATCAACACGAGGATGACGGGAATTCTGACGGCCCAGATCCAGGCGGTGCCGTACGCACCGAGATCGCCGGTCCCACGACCCAGTTCGGCAATCGCGAGGTCCGAGAGCGACCACCCGACGAGAATCGAAAGCAGGAGACCGCCGAGGACGAGCAGGATCTGATCGGCGAACAGGTCGAACAGGTCGAGCAAGACGAGGTCGGTCGCCGACGGAATCCCGAGTAGGAAGATCGCGCCGCCGATGGCGACGGCCGCAACCTTGCGGTCGACGCCGCGTTCGTCGATGACGTAGGAGACGACGACCTCCATCAGACTGATCGCACTCGAGAGAGCGGCGATGGCGACGGTGCCGAAGAAGATGGTGCCGAGGAGCCAGCCGAGCGTGAGATCGCCGAAGGCAGCGGCCAGCGAGACGAAAATCGCCCCGGCGCCGGGATCGGCGGGGTCGATGCCGGCCGTAAAGAGGATCGGGAAGACGATGAGCCCGGTCACGAACGCGATCGCAGTGTCGAAGCCGATGATGATCGCGCCGTCTTCGGCGAGGTTTCGGTCCTGGGCGAGATAGGAGGCGTAGGTGATCATCACACCCATCCCGAGCGAGAGCGTAAAGAAGGCTTGGCCGGCCGCGGCGGGCAGGATGCTTTGCCACTCAGCGGCGATCACGCCCCAATCCGGCGAGAGGTAGTAGGCGTAGGCCTCGCTGGCTCCCTCGAGGGTGAAGGCGTAGGCGGCCATCCCGACGGTGATGACGATGATCGCGGGGACCATCACCTTCACGGCGAGTTCGATCCCTCGTTGGATACCGTAGGCGACGATGCCGATGACGACGGCCATGAACAGGGCATGCAGGAGGATCGCGTCGAGCCCGCTCGCGAGCGAGACGAACTGGCTTTCGGCTTCCCCGGCGTCGGCGAGGTAGCCGTCTTGCAAGCCCAGCAGCGTGTACCGGATCGTCCAGCCGGCGACGACGCTGTAGTAGGAGAGGATGATGAAGCCGGTCGCGATGAAGATCCAGCCGACGTACGACCAGACGCCGCTGGCGATCTCTTCGAGTGCGCCGACGGGGTTGCGCTCGGTGTACCGGCCGACGACAAACTCAACGAGCATCGCCGGAAAGCCGATGATCGCGATGAACAGCAGATAGATCAGCAGGAACGCGGCACCACCCTCCTGGCCGACCTGGAACGGAAACCGCCAGATGTTGCCGAGCCCCACCGCGCTCCCGACGGCGGCGAAGATGAACCCCACACGCGTCGCCCACTGCTCGCGTGGTGCATCAGCGATGCCCATATCGGTGAACGCACGCCACGCCGACAAAACAGCCAGTGACCGTCCCGTCGAGTAATCCGCATTTGTCCCCGGTAGGCCGACGCTATGGTCGCCAAAGGGTAGCTACGGACACCACGTCGACTCCGCTCGAGGACCGTCGCCGCTGGCCTCGAGTCAGACTCCCGCGAGCGAAAACCGGCGGGTTTTACGCTTGCCAGCGAAAGGTATCGAGTATGAGCACCGACGAGTTTCCGACGGATCGCCCGGCGGTCGTGACCTGCGGGTTGCCCTACGCCAACGGCGACCTCCACATCGGTCACCTCCGTGGCTATATCGGCGCAGACGCGTTCAACCGCACGCTCGAGACGCTGGGCCAGGAGACGGCCTACGTGTCGGGCTCGGACATGCACGGGACGCCGGTCGCCGTCAACGCCGAACAAGACGGCGTCGATCCGGCGGATTTCGCCCTCGAGTGGCACGACCAGTACGAGGAGACGTTCCCGAAGTTCAACGTCGAGTTCGACAACTACGGCCACACTCACGACGAGACCAATACGCAGCTGACCCAGGAGATCGTCCGCACGTTAGACGAGGAAGGCTACGTCTACGAGAAGGAGATTCAGGTCGCCTACGACCCCGACGCCGACCAGTACCTTCCCGACCGCTACGTCGAGGGGACCTGTCCCTACTGCGGCAAGAAGGCTCGCGGGGACGAGTGCGACGAGGGCTGTCAGCGCCACTTAGAGCCCGGGGAGGTCGAGGATCCCACGAGTACGATCACCGGTAACCCGGCCGAGTACCGCGAACGCTCTCACAAGTTTTTCGAGGTCTCGGCGTTTGCCGACTACCTGACCGACTTTCTCGACAACCTCGAGGGCACCTCGAACGCGCGCAACCAGCCGCGCCAGTGGATCGAAGACGGCCTGCAGGACTGGTGTATCACGCGGGACATGGACTGGGGGATCGACTACCCCAACGGGACGGCCGACGGCGACGACGAGGACGATCTCGTCCTCTACGTCTGGGTCGACGCTCCCATCGAGTACGTCGCCTCGACGAAGCAATACAGCGAACGCGTCGGCACGGACGAGTACGACTGGGAACGCGTCTGGAAAGAAGACGGCGACATCGTCCACGTCATCGGCCGGGACATCATCCAGCACCACACCATCTTCTGGCCGGCGATGCTCGAGGGCGCCGGCTACAACGCCCCGCGTGCGGTCGCCGCGACCGGCTTCATCACGATCAACGGCAAGGGGCTCTCGACCAGCCGGAATCGGGCCATCTGGGCGAAGGAGTACCTCGAGGAGGGGTTCCACCCGGACCTGCTGCGGTACTATTTGACGACGACCGGCGGCCTCCAGCAGGATGTCGACTTCTCGTGGGACGCCTTCCAGGAGACGGTCAACGGCGAACTCGTGGGGACGGTCGGCAACTTCTGGTACCGCTCGCTGCTCTTTGCGTACCGCAACTACGAAGGGACCCCGGAAGTCGACGTCTCGCCGGACGTCGCAGACCGCATCGAGGGCGCCATCGGCGACGTGCGCGAGAACGTCAACGACTACTCGCTGCGTGGCGTCGGCCAGGCGGCCGTCGAGCTCGCCCAGTTCGGCAACGAGTACATCCAGCGCAACGAACCATGGAAGCTCACCGACGACGACAGCGAGGCGCGAAGCGCCTCGGAAGAGCCGAGCGGCGACGAGCCGCGAGGCCCCGAGCAGGCAGCCCAGGTCATCCGCGACTGTGTCCAGATCGCGAAAGCCGTCGGCGTCCTCCTCGAGCCGATCACGCCCGAGAAGTCCCAGCAGCTGTGGGCACAGATCGGTGAGGAGGGCACGGTTGCCGACGCCCACATCGAGGATGCCCTCGAAGCCCCACCCCGAAACTTCGACGAACCCGGCGAACTCTTCGCAAAGATCGAGGACGACCGCGTCGACGAACTCAACGCGAAACTCGAGGAGCGCGTCGCAGCCGCCGGGGCCGACGCGGAGGAGTCCGACACCGAACACGACGACACCGACGGGGACGAATCCGCCGACGCGACGGACACGAGCGAGGCCGCCACGACCGACCTCGAGGCGCTGGCCGAGGACCGCATCGGATTCGAGGACTTTCAGGAACTGGACATCCGTGTCGGCCGCATCGAGACGGCCGAAGGTATCGAAGGGGCAGACGACCTCGCTCGCCTCGAGGTCGATATCGGCCTCGAGACGCGACAGGTCGTCGCCGGCATCAAGCAACTACACGATCTCGAGCAACTTCCGGGAACGAAGTGCGTGCTACTCGCCAACATGGAGCCGGCCGAGCTGTTCGGCGTCGAATCGAACGGGATGATCCTCGCCGCGGGCGAGGAGGCCGATCTGTTGACGACCCACGGCGACGCCGCGCTCGGCGAGAAGATCAAATAACGCCGGCGACCGCCGAGTACGGTCGATCGAATTGCGAGTTCTGCTGGACAGTTAGAGCGGGATCGTGACGAGCTGTACCAGCACGAGTACCATCGCGATCGCGCCGAGGACGACGAACAGCACGTGCTCGAGATCCGGATTGCCGGCTTCGATCGGCGTCGAACTCGGTTCGGGGGCGTGGGGATCGTCTTCGGCGGCGTCCGATTCGTCGTCCGCCTCGGGGCGCAAATCGAGCGTGATTCTGTCCGACCCGTCGTCCGTCATCGACTCGCTCTCGGGATCGGCAGGCTCCTCGGCCGTGATCGGTCGCGTGTCGGGATGCCAGTCGGTCTCGGGGCCGGCGTCGCGTTCCGGAACGTCCGGCGTCGACGGCGTCGCATCGTCCCCCCGGTCGGGTGCGGACGAATCGTCTGTCATAGCTCACCGTACAACCCGTGGACGCAAAAATCCGCCGTCGTGAGCTGGCCTCCCAGAATCGAGACAGCCGTCGGTTATGGGGCGTCCGTTCCGTCGTCGTCGATCGCACCGCCGTAGACAACGCCGCGCTCGGCGTCGATCGTTACGACCGCTCCCTCCTCGGCCTCGGCAACGTCGGCGTCGCTGATCATCGGGAGCGAAAGTTCTCTGGCGACTAGCGCCGGATACCCCGTCATGCCACGCTGAGCGTTGACGATGCCGGCGATCTTCGAGACGTCGCCCGAAAACTCGTCGTCGAACTCGGTGCCCAACGCGAGGATCGCTCCCTCGGGAACCGACGAGAGGTCGCCATCGGTTACCCGCACGAGCGGTCCGGTCGCCCGCCCTTCGACGACGACTCGGCCGGTCGTCAGCGCCTCGGCGGCGACGTGGACTTTGAGCATGTTCGTCGTGTTTGCCCCCTCGAGGTCGGTCATCATCCCACAGAGGACGACGACGGTGTCGCCGCTCTCGGCGACGCCGGCATCGAGGGCGGACTGGACGGCGCGTTCGATGACGGCGTCGGCACCCTGATCCGAAACGTCGGCGTACAGCGGGGTGACGCCCCAGGAGAGGGCGAGTCGACGACGAACACGATGGCTCGGCGTCGAGGCGACGACCGGGACGCCCGGCCGGTACTTCGCGGTCTTCAGGGCCGTGTAGCCGGACTCGGTCGCGGCGACGACCGCGTCGGCACCGATGTCACGTGCGAGAAATCGCGCGGACCGGGCCAGTGCGTCGGTTCGGGCCTCGCCCGCGGCCGGGACGCGTTGTTCGAGCAGCTCGTCGTACTCATCGGAACGTTCGACTTCCCGGACGATGCTGTCCATCGCGTCGACGACGGCGATCGGGTGGTCGCCGATAGCCGTCTCGCCGGAGAGCATCACGGCGTCGGTGCCGTCGAGGACGGCGTTTGCCACGTCAGAGGCCTCCGCGCGGGTCGGACGACGCGCCTCGACCATCGAGTCGAGCATCTCCGTGGCCGTGATCACCGGGAGGCCGGCGTCGCGACACTCCCGGATGATACGCTTTTGAATCATCGGCACCTCCTCCATCGGACACTCGACACCGAGATCGCCGCGTGCGACCATGATCCCCTGGGCTGCGTCGACGATTTCGTCGATGTTCTCGACGGCACCGGCCCGTTCGATCTTCGCGACGATCGGAATGTCGGCGCCCAGTTCCTCGAGGACCTCGTTGACCTCGTAGATGTCCTCGGCGTCGCGAACGAAACTCGCGGCGACGAAGTCGACCGACTTCTCGGCGGCGAGTTCGAGATCCTCGCGATCCGATTCGGTGACGATCTCGAGATCGAGGTCGACGCCGGGGACGTTGACGCCCTTCCGGCCGCCGAGTTCGCCGCCGGTGTCGACGCGCGCGTAGATATCCGAGCCGTCGCACTCGAGGACGGTCGTCTCGATCAGCCCGTCGTCGAGCAGGATGCGGTCGCCGGGTTCGACGGCGCCGATCGACAGCGACAGCGAGACGACCTCGGGCGAGACCGTCTCGCCCTCCCGAAAGACGATTTCGGAGCCGGTCTCGAGAGACACCGTCTTCCCCGCTGGCAACGGTGCGGTCCGAACCTCGGGGCCTTGCATGTCGAGCATGACGGCGACGGGTTCCTCGCGTTCCTCGTCGACCGCACGCACGCGATCGATCAGTTCGGCCCGGTCTTGGCGACTGCCGTGACTCGCGTTCAACCGCGCCACGGACATCCCGGCCTCGGCCAGCTCTCGAACCGTCTCTCGATCGCTCGAGGCGGGCCCCAACGTACAGACGATCTTCGCGTTTCGCATATCTCGGGCTACCGCGAGGACGGGCAAAAAGATAGTTGATTTACTCGGTGTCGAGTGATGTTCGGCCACATCCATCGGCCGATCGGTCGACGACTCCGGTCGTGGCGACGGACGCCGTGAAACTGCGCTTCCCGTCTTGTGCCACTCATCCGGTTTACTGTCAGCCATTTCCGGCGCACCCGCGACCCGGACGGCGGTTGCGCCGGTAAATCGTTACAGCAATTCGTATCAATCGTTTTCCGGATCTTCGTTGAGTCATCGACTATACCGACCTACCTTTCAACAGCGAGAGAGTCCCGCCCTACCCATGATTTTCTGCCCGCTGGGGTCGTGCCCATCATACTGTCGGACAGAAGTCAGTAAAGCGTCGGTCGCGAATTCGCGGCCGTCCTTACGGTGACGGCCGCAGTACTGCGACCGATCGTTGAATAGTTCTGTCCAACAGTATCAGTAACAACTCGGGAAACGTGGGTGTGGTTTGGCGTTCACCCGTCATCAAAAACGCGAGCCTGCCCGAGTCAGACTCGGACGCAAGTCCCAGTCAGGCGGATGGCACCGCCCGCACGGGCCAAGCGGATACCCAAGCACACCACTCCCGCACGGGACTGACGGCTTGCGTGCAAACCGGAGTACCTGCAAGGGAAATCTTGCCTCCGGTGGTGTCGGACCGGCCAACCCCACACGAGAGGAAAGTCTCGGCGTTTACGCCGAGGATGTCATATGTCGCTCATTCGTCTCGGCGATCGAGACGTTCAGAACGCCCAGGAGATGGCCGCCGTCTGGGGTGAGATTCGAACCGAGTTCGAACAACACAACGCGACCCTCGAGGAGTCTTACGCCATCCTCGGCGAACACGACTTTCTCATCATCTTCGAAGCGGACGATCACGAGGCGGGGTTCAAATCCGCGTTGACGCTGCGCCGACACGGGCTCCGAGGGCAGACGATGGAACTCGTCGACACCGACGACTTCTCGGATCTGGTCGACGAGATCTGATCGCGGAGAGCGCCCAGATCGCGCGGCTGGTTTCGGTTGGATATCGGTGGATTAACTGTCGAATACAATCTATTGCTCCAAATACATATATTGTGTCGGCGGGAATCGATAGCCGTTACCGATGTCGAACGATCTACCCCGCAGACGGCTCCTTGCCGGAACGGCCCTCCTCGGGACGGCGTCGCTTGCCGGTTGTCTCTCCGAAACGCCGCCCCTCGAATCGACGGCCGCCACCGGGTCGCCATCTGCCGTTGGTCCCACAAATCGGTCCCAATCGAACAGCCCGCCACCCGATCTCGACCTCGAGAACCTCGAGTCGTTCGTCGACGAGCGGATGGCTGCACTGCTTGCGGCCCACGACATCGTCGGCGCGTCGGTCGCCGTCGTCCAGGACGACACCGTCGAGCTCGTGACGGGGTACGGCGATACTGGCCTCGAGGACGGGACCGCGGTCGACGAGGAGACGGCGTTCCGGATCGGCTCGGTCTCGAAACCGCTGGTCTGGACAGCCCTCATGCAACTGATCGAGGACGGTCGGATCGATCCCGACGCAGACGTTCGGGAGTATCTCGAGTCGGTCTCGATCCCCGAAACGGGTGACGAACCGATCACCGTCGCCCACCTCGCGACGCATACGGCCGGGTTCGAAGAGCGGTTTCAGGGGACGTGGATCGACGATCCGGACGAGCGCCGACCCCTAGCCGACGTGCTCGAGGCGGAGCAGCCCGAGCGGGTTCGACCGCCGGGGGTGGTCGCTTCCTACTCGAACTACGGCACCGCACTCGCCGCCCAGGTCGTCGCCGACGTCACCGGCTCGAGCTTCGACGAGTACGTCGAGCAATCGGTATTCGATCCGCTCGAGATGACCGACGCGACGTTCAACTATCCGCGGCCCGACGACGACACGACGGTCGCCAACGGCTATACGGCTGCCGCGGGGACGATCCAATCGGTTCCGGAGATCTTCCTCGAGATCTGGCCCGCCGGCAGCGCAACGGCAACGGCGACGGACATGGCCCGATTCGTACGTGCTCACCTCGGCGACGGGAGCGTCGCTGACGGGCGGATCCTCGAGCCCGAGACGGTCGCGACGATGCACGACCAGTGGTTCACACACCACGGCGCGCTGCCGGGCACCGCGTTCGGGCTGCTCGAGGGTGAGCGACAGGGCACGCGCGTGCTCGAACACGACGGCGCACTCCCGGGCTCGTTCTACAGCTACCTTCTCTTTGTCCCCGAGTACGATCTCGGACTCTGGCTCGGATACAACACGAACACCGGCGCGGTCGCAAACGCCGAGTTCCTCGACGCATTTTTCGAGGAATTCCTCCCTGCGGGCGCCGACTCACGACCGTCGGAACCCGACGGCCGACCCGACCAGGGCGAGGCGCTCGAGGGGACGTATCGTGGCGTCCGGGTTGCGGAATCGACCCACGCGAAACTTTCCTCGTCGCTACAGGCCGGGACGATCGAGGTTACCGTCGACGAATCGGGCTATCTCGTCACCGACGCCGGCGCCACCATCGAGCGGTGGGTCGAACGGGAACCGCTCGTCTTCGACGCCCTCGAGGGCGACGACACCCTCGCCTTCGGCGAGACCGGCGAGGATATCACGCACCTCTTTACCGGCTTTCACGCCTACGAGCGGATCGGTTGGCAGGATTCAATGTCGGTACAGGGCACCGTCGCCGGCCTCGCCTCGCTTGGGATGCTTTCGGGCGTCGCCGGCTGGCCCCTCGCGTGGGCCGGGCGGCGGGTACTCGCCGGGGACGACGATACCACGATGGATACCGACTCGAGTGCAGCGGCGTCGGAACGTGGCAACGTGGATGCCCAAGACGCCGGATCGGCGGATTCAAACGAACGAGCGCATTCGGACGGCGGTGGTGAATCGTCCACGGCCGGCTTCAGGGATCGGTTCCGAATCCCCGCACCGCACGCCCGCCCGCGGTGGGTCGCCGGCGGCGCGAGTGCGTGTTTGTTCGGCTTCGTCGCCGGCACGATCGGTCTGTTGTTGATGTTTCCCTACACGCTGTTGAGCGATCCACCGCTGTCGTACACCGTCCTCACGATTCTCCCGTTGCTCGGTACTGTTGGCGCAGTCACCGCCCTTGGCTATGCGATCGTCGCCTGGCGTGACGGGTACTGGGGCCGGTGGTCGCGACTGCATTATACCATCGTCGTAGCCAGCACCATCGCCTTCTGCTGGCTGCTGTATTACTGGAACTTCCTCGGACTACCGGTTTGAGGGAGGTGCCGTATCGATGTCCCGGTGCACCCGAAAGGCGGCCATGGTTGAATCAGCCGACACAGTTCGTATGCGGCGATAGCCACGAGGTCGCCGGTACGGATTCGGTCGTTGCAGTTAGCGGTGATATTTGCACCGCCTGCAGCGATAGCTCCGGATCGGTCACCTTGATCGAAGATGTGGAGGTATGAACTTTCTTCCTCGTGATATCGACACATTAAACTCGGTTTAAACCCACGACAACTCGTCGTAAGAACGGTATACCGTCATCCCCGTTCAAGTAGTTCTCCCCACTATCAACGGATGGAGGTCGACGGGTAGACCCCACCGAGGCACGAACGCCTGTTCCCGTGACTTCCAGCAATCCCACCACAGCACCCTTCCCCCCACCATTGCCACACCGTCTCCGACGCGGGCGAGGCTGCACCCGCCTGCGTCGAACCCTGCGGTTTTGGCATCCCGGGGCGCGATTTCGCGCCTCGGGGCGATTTTCACTCTCGAGCGACTGCGTCATCGGTTACTGCTGTCTCGAGTGACGACGTCACCGCTCACGAAGCCGCTGTAAGACCGGAATCTCCTCGAGACGATCGTCCTCGAGCAGCGACCACTCGATCCCCGACGGTCGCTCGTGACCGTCGGGTTCGGGACGAACGATGCGGTCGGGTGTGGCGATCAGGTCCATCGGGACGTCGTGAGCACCGACCGGTAGTTCCTCGTCGACGACTTGGCGCTCGTGGACCGTCGTCGCGACGGGTGTCGTCTCGTCGACCAACTCGAGTTCCCGGAGGATGGCGTACTCGAGATCGCTGTAGCCTTCACCCTTGCCGATCCGGCCGCCGTCGGCCGAGACGGCGACGCTGCCAGAGACGATCAGATCGATCGAGTCGACATCCTCGGGGCCGACCTGCGTGCCGTACTCGGCCGATCCCGACACCGTCGTCGCGGCGTCGTAATCCTCGAGGTCGTCGGGGTCGAGTTTCAGGAAACATCGCTCGTCTCGCAACCGGGGGACGGCCATGTAGACGGTCTTTCCCGCGCGCAGCGCCCGCCGTCGGACGGGGAGCTGTGGCGCGTCGGGATTGGCCTTGATCGTCGCTGCCTGTTCCCACTCCGGCTGCTCTGCCAGCCGCTCCGCGGCCACCTTGGCGTCCGCAAAATTGGGGATCCGGCCGTGTGGCGGGAACGGAAACCGGGCGACGCCGCTGCCCTCGAGGTCGTCCCAGACCCGTTCGCGAATCGTCGGTTTGTCGGGGTTCGCCGCGGGCGTCTTTTCACTCATCGTCGTCCTCCGATCCGTCGTCCGATTCCGCGGGTTGGGCTAGATCGACGAGTCGGTTCGCTTCCGGGCGGAGGATCGATTCGGCCGCGAGTCGTGTCGTCTCGGCGTTGCCCGGCAAACAGCAGATGACCGTCCCCTCGGCGACCCCGGCGAACGTGCGCATGGCGACGATCTCGGTCCCGATCTCCCGGGCGGCGAGGGTGGTAAATAGCTCGCTGAACGTCGGCAGCGTCTTGTCCAGCAACGGCTCGACGGCTTCGATCGTGACGTCGTCGGGTTCGATGCTCGTCGCCCCGGCCGTGAGGACGACCTCGACGTCGTCGCGTTCGATCATCCGTAAGACGATCGACTGGACGCGGTCGTGTTCGGCGACGACGTGCTCGCGTGTCGCCACCTCGTGGCCGTCCCCTTCCATCGTTTCTCTGATCGCCTCGCCAGCAGCGTCGGACTCGAGCGATCGATCCGTCGCGATCGTCACGACACCGATACAGAGCGCATCCGATTCGTCCATAGCCGTCTCTCGTCGGCCACCCAGGTAAAACGTACGAGAGCACCATCTGGGCTACCGGTCTAATACCCAGGCTAGCCCAACTGTTATGGCCGCCGTTTCCGTCTACAGCCCTGTATGCAGGCAGTCCAAATCACCGAGCACGGCGATACCGACGTCATCGAATACGACGAGTACCCCGACCCCGACGTTGGCCGCGACGAGGTGCTCGTCGACGTCAAAGCAGCGGCGCTCAACCACCTCGATATCTGGACGCGACGCGGGATGCCGGGGCTGGACCTCGAGATGCCCCACATTCCCGGCAGCGATGGCGCTGGTATCGTTGAGGATGTCGGCGACGGCGTCACTCGGTTCGAGGTGGGCGACCGCGTCGCCCTCTCGGCCGGCGTCGGCGACCTGCGGATGGACGATCCGACGCTCGATCCCCGCTATCACATCATCGGTGAGCACGTTCCCGGGATCCACGCCGAGTACGCCGCGATTTCGGCGGACAACCTGATTCCAGTGCCCGACGATGTCGACTGGACCGTCGCAGCCTCGAGCTGTCTCGTCTTCCAGACTGCCTGGCGGATGCTGATCGAGCGGGCCGAATTGGAGGCCAGCGAGTCCGTCCTCGTGCTGGGTGCAAGCGGCGGCGTCGGCCACGCGGCACTCCAGATCGCAGACCACGCTGGCGCGGAGGTGTATGCGACGGGCAGCACGGAAGCGAAACTCGAGTACGCGAAAGATCACGGCGCCGATCACGTCTGTAACTACGAGACGGAGAACTTCGCCGACTGGGTTCGCGAGGAGACCGGCGGGCGCGGCGTCGATGTCGTCGTCGAGCACGTCGGCGCGCCAACCTGGCAGGACTCGCTCGCGAGTTTGACCAAGGGCGGCCGGCTCGTCACCTGTGGCGGCACGGCCGGTGGCAACCCCGAGACGGACATCCCCCGCATCTTCTGGAATCAACTCGAGATCATCGGCTCGACGATGGCCACGCCGGAGCAAGTCGACGACGTCATGGAACTCGTCTGGGACGGGACGTTCGAACCCGCGATCCGTGAAGAATTGCCGATGAGCGAGTCTGCTCGCGCTCACGAAATCATCGAGAACCGCGAAGGCTTCGGGAAGGTCGTCGTCCGGCCCGATAGCGAACTCCAGTAACCCCTCTCGCGACGACCGTCGTGGTCGTCTCCCATCTCTGTGTCTCTTCGCCACCGCCGGCGCCGACAGCAGTTTCAACCAGTCTCACTTAAAATACATGCTTTATATAGTAGTATTTTACCAGTATGATATTATTGCTATCCGTATCTACGATCAGCCTGCTGCAGTACGTTTCAATTGGCCAATAACTATTTATCAGTAGCCGTACGACTGCTGCGGTACGGTGAGCATACAGCTGTGAAGGCCAATCTTTATTCCGACACGATCCCAGCTACTACTCATATGAACCACCCCTACGGCAGGTGTCAGAATTGTGGGGAACGCCTGTACGAACACGTCGAGGGGGGCTACCAGTGTCTGAACTGTGACAGCCGATATCCCGAGGACGAACTCGAAGCGCCCCTCGTGGACGGAGCGTAACGAACTCGACGCACTCGGTTTCGCGTTACTGCGGTTCGCCAGCCGTTGACACCCCAGTCGCTATCTCGCAACGCTTTTGACGTGTGGGTTCGGACGGTTTACATGGCGAACGACGTTCCCGAGCACGAGCCTTATTCTTCGAAACTCGAGGTACCGGAAGCGCTAACCTTCGACGACGTCCTCCTGCGACCCAAGGAGAGTCGTGTCGAACCCGACGACGCCGATCTGACCACCCAGGTCTCGACGAACGTCGAGGTCTCGGTCCCCATCCTCTCGGCGGCGATGGATACCGTTACCGAGAGCGACATGGCGGTCGCGATGGCCCGCCACGGCGGTCTCGGCGTGCTTCACCGAAACATGACCATCGACGAGATGGTCGAGGAGATCGGCCGCGTCAAAAGCGCCGACGAACTCATCATCCCCTTCGACTCGGTCGTCACCGCCGACCCGGAGATGTCCGTCCGCGAAGTCGACGATCAGATGGCCCGCGAGGGTGTCGGCGGCGCGCCCGTCGTCAACACCAACGGCGAAGTGCTCGGCATCATCTCGAGTACGGACATTCGACCGCACCTCGAGGTCAACGAGGACGATCCGGTTACGGAGGCGATGACCGACGAGGTCATCACCGCCTCGGAGGACATTGATCCGCGTGCTGCGTTCGATCTGATGTACGAACACAAGATCGAACGCGTGCCCGTCGTCGACGACGAGAACCTGCTCGTCGGTCTGGTGACGATGCAGGGAATTCTCCAGCGCCGCGAGTACGAAGAAGCCGTCCGCGACGAGGACGGTCGCCTGCGCTGTGGCGTCGCGGTCAGCCCGTTCGAGGCCGACCGTGCGGAAGCCGCCGACGAAGCCGGCGCGGACATCCTCTTTATCGACACCGCCCACGCCCACAACAAGAACGTCATCGAGGGCGCTCGAGAGATCGCATCCACAGTACAGGCCGATGTCGTTGTCGGTAACGTCGGGACTCGGGAAGCCGCCGCGGAACTCGTCGACTTTGCCGACGGCATCAAAGTCGGCATTGGCCCCGGTTCGATCTGTACGACCCGAGTCGTTTCCGGTGCCGGCATGCCCCAGATTACGGCCGTCGCACAGGTCGCAGACGTCGCGAACGAACACGACGTGCCGGTGATCGCCGACGGTGGTATTCGGTACTCCGGTGACGCGATCAAGGCGATCGCCGCGGGTGCTGACGCCGTGATGCTGGGCTCGTACTTCGCCGGCACGGACGAAGCGCCCGGCCGCGTCGTCACGATGAACGGCAAGAAGTACAAGCAGTATCGGGGTATGGGCTCGGTGGGTGCGATGAAATCCGGCGACAGCGACCGATACCTCAAAGAAGAGCCCGAGGACGACGAGTACGTCCCGGAAGGCGTCGAAGCCGCGACGCCGTACAAGGGCTCGCTGCAGTCGGAACTCCACCAACTTGCCGGTGGGATGCAATCCGGTATGGGCTACGTCGGTGCCGGAACGATCTCCGCGTTCAAGGAACGGTCGGAGTTCGTTCGCGTCTCCTCGGCCGGCCAGGCCGAAAGTCACGCCCACGACGTCGTCATTACCGACGAGGCGCCCAACTACTCGCCCGATAGCGACTGATCGTCGTCAGCCGGCGGGCCCCGCTTTACAAGCGGTATAGGAGAATGCCCGGGGCTTGACCCCGAGGCAATTCACTGTTCGACATCGACTGACGATGTCGTGAACGCACCCTCGTCGATTTCGGCGTCGTACTCCTCGATCGCCGTTCGAACCAGTTCGAACACGCCCGACTTGCTCCAGCGCGCCGTGTTGATGTGCAGATCGTAGAACTCCCGGTCGTCGATATCGATCTCGTAGTAGGACTCGTACCGACCGGCCTCGCTGACCTCCCGGACCCGCATCTCGGCTTCGGTCTCCATGCGGTCGCCGATACGCTCGAGGCGAACGTCTTCGGGCGCGTCGAGCCAGATCCGGAGATCGGCGCGGTTGCCGGCGAGCCAGCCGGCCAGCCGGGACTCGAGGATGAAGGGTTTGTTCACCATCCCCCACTCCTCGGCGATCGACTGCAGCCGCTGGTCGAGCGCACGGTCGATCTCCTCGGAGGCGTCCGCTTTCGCGGTGAGCTGGTTGAGCGACAAGTCCCGGTCGTCGGCGAGTTCGCGAAAGATGTCGCCGCCGGAGACGTACGGGCAGTTCATCGCGTCGGCGAGTCGTTCACACAACGTCGTCGCTCCACAGCCCGGCGGACCGGAAACGGTAATGAACAGGGTCGTCTCTATCGGTTCGGTTGGCGACGGTGTCTCGGCCATGTCGACACATCGAGAGTCGGGGTGAAAAATCTCCCCTCTCGAGTCGTCGGTGTGAGACCGTCTCAGACCGTTAGCTGATCGTAAATGTGCGCTCGCACGCCGTACACGTCATCCGGAACCCGCCCTCGTCGGTGAGCTCGAGGCCGTGGCCGACCTCCTCGTCGCACTCCTGGCAGTAAATCATCGACTCGATCTGGTCCCAGTCGTGTTTCGCACCAGGGGCGCCGAACGCAAAGCCGACGACGGGTTCGTCGCCGTCGTTGTACCCCTGCTGGAACTCGCCGGGAGCAAACCGGATCACTTCGCCTGCCTCGACCGGCACGGTACCCTCTTCGGTATCGAACGCGGCCGTCCCCGACTGGACGTAGAATACCTCTTCCTGATCGTGGTGGGTGTGATAGCCGCCGGAAAACGACTCGTCGGGCTCGAGTTCGAAGTAGTTCATCGCGAAGTCCGAGAAGCCGAGCGCATCGGATATGGGCCGCCTGATCGAGTGGACCTCCATCGGATTGCGCTCGACCTCGATGTCGTCTATCGCTGTTTTGTCCATACGGGGTAATAGTTGTCCCCTGAACCAAAAATACCGTGGGAAAGAGCCTCACGCAGATCGACGTGATGCGGGAACGCAACGCCTACGTTCGTTCGGGCCCGACGACCAGCCGTGAATCGCCGTACGGTCCTCCAGTCCGCGAGCGCAGTCGGGCTCCTGTCGCTTGCGGGCTGTCTCAGTGGCGTGCAGGAACACTTCGAGGGGAACGTTCAGGGAATCGTCCCGCTCGAGATACACAGCGAAGCCGACAGCCAGTACAACATCCAACTCGAGGCCTACGAGCGCGAAACGAACCGTCAGTCCTACGACGAGGGCTACTCCGTTACCCCTGGTGAAACGGTCGGCCCACCGCATCTCAGTGCGACCGATCAGAGCTTTCGCGTCACCACGCTCGAGCCCCAGTCCGGAGCCACGGTCGACTCTCAGGAGGTGTCGATCACATCCGAAACGCAACTTGTCTTGATCTACATCCAGGAAGACGACCTCGTCATCGACGTCGACCGCGGTGAGCAGGGCGAAACGATCGACGATCCGGACGAACTCGCCGACCGCAACGAATCCGACGGCGACGACGAAGACGGGCTGTAACGTCGGCTGCCATCCCCGGCGGAACGCGCCGTTAGGGATACGGATGAAACTCCCGCTCGAGGCGCGGCTCGAAGCCGAGCTCAGCGGGGACTGTCTCCGCACGGTCACCGAAGAACGAATCGCCGGTAAACAGCGGCTGTGCACCCGGGACGACGACCCGGACCGCTTCGAAGCCGATAGAGTCGACGTCACGGGTCGTGAGCCGCGCCGCGTAGGGCGTGAGCCCGACGGCCTCGAGTTCGTCGACGATCGTCTCGAGGCCGTCGCGACCGGTCGGTGTAGGATCGGGACCGACGCCTGCGGCTGGAACGCGTTGCTCGATGTCGACGAACGAGCGTCCCACCTCGGGAAACGTCGCGTACTCGCCGATCGCACCCGAAGCCTCGTCGGCATCGTCGGGGCCGAGGTTTCGCAGTTCCATCCAGTTCTGGAGGGCCTCCTCGAGGGCCCCTCGCGCCGCCGCGGTGGCGTCGAGTTCGGCGGCCGATCCGACGGCGAACGCCGGCCAATCGTCTCCCGCTGGGTCGATCTCACGGTCGGCGGTTGCACGGTCGCGATGGACGGCAACGGCGACGACTGGCACGTCGATGTCCTGTGTGACCAGCAACGGCGTCACTGACAGCCCCTCGCTTCGTGCCCGGCGCTCGAGCGTCCGAAAGCCATCATCCGTAACCTCGAGGCCGAGCGGCTCGAACGTCGAGTACCAGGCGAGCATCGTCGCGTCGCGTTCGACGACTTCGGTCAGCCCCGAGCGGAGAGCGTCGACGCTCGAGGAGCCCAGCCCGAGTCCGGTCGTGATCGCGGGCACGAGCGGGCGTCCAGGTTGGGGAAACTGGACCGCGGCGGCCGGCAAGTGGACGGACTCCCCACTCGCGAGGTTCTCGCCTTCGACCCAGCGGTGTTGTGTATCCGGATCGTACGCGGGGGCGTCGTCGGGGCGAACGAGATCGGTCGGCGACACGGCGCGTTCGAGTTCGGCCTCGCTCGCGTGGACGAACTCCTCGTCACGATAGACGCCGGCGCAGTAGCGCTCGAGGCCCTCGCCGACGGCTTTCATTAGGGCCGCGTTCCAATCGTCGGCGACGCCCGCCGCCTGTGTTGGGGCGCTCGCGTCGCTGAAGCCGCTGGTCTCCCCGTTCGTCGCGAGATAGTACGGCGCCGGGAACGACTCGATCTCGCCGATCGAGGCGACGATTCCGACTCGGTCGTCGATCGCCTGCTCGACGTGTTCGACCGCCGTCTCGAGGTCGAAGGCATCCTCGTCGCGCTCGAGCGTTCGATCTCGCTCGGCCGTCGCACAGTCACAGCCAGGCACGGGCAACACGCGTCGGCGGCGGTGTGGTAGTTCGACGACGTGGCCGAGCACCGACTGCTCGTCGCCCGAGAGGATGCGAATGCACTCGCGGCCAGCTACCGCACCGGCAAGGCGAGCCGTCGCACGATCGGCCGACGGGCTCTCAGTCGTCTCTTCGGGCGTCACGTGTGACGTGACTCGAGCACGGAGACAGTCGAAACAGCCGGTCTGGGGAGCAAATCCCGATACCGCCGCGTCGACCGCCGACAGTGAGACACCGCCGATACCGCCGATCTCGACGGCGATCCAGGGGGTCGCCCCCGACAGTGCGGCCTCGTTCGCGCGCTCGAAGATCCGTGATCCGGCGACATCGGCGACGACGGCGAATCGGGCGTCGGTCAGGGCAGGTGGTTCCGCGTCGGTTACCGACACGTCGACGTCTCCCAGCGCAGCGGCGACGGCCCCACGGACCGGATCGTCGCCGACGACGTGAACTTGCATGTGCGAACGCTCGCGGGGTATCGTGAAAAACACCGTGCTCGAGACGCGGCGAAAAGCGACCGTCGGTGTCGACCGGCTGCAAAAGCGGTGATGAGGACCGAACGCGTCGAGATCGGACGTTACTCGTCCCCGGTTCCGGTCGGCCCGTCGGCGGGCATATCCTCGCCTTCCTGAATCGCCTTGGCCTCCTGTTCCATCGCCTCGACATCCATTTCGGCTTCCTCGAGTTCGCCGATCATCTCCGCGATGTCGTCGAGGCCAATCAGTTCGCGGGTCTCCTCGTCGAAGTCCAGGCTCTCGAGGGCGTCGCCGTCGTCTTTGATGTCGCTACCTGAGAGGTGTTTGCCGTACCGACCGACCATCGAGGTCAGTTCCTGGGGCATGACGAACGTCGTCGAGTCGCTCTGGCCGATCTGCTC
>NZ_RBZW01000060.1 GCF_006543045.1 Salinadaptatus halalkaliphilus
GTTGGTCCTCGTGGATTTCACTGTCCGCTGGCTCGGTTTGTTTGGTCACAACTCAGCCAAGCGGACTTCTCAACTAACGGCTTTGTGAAGTACTGATATTGAGTACTCGCCCAAACTCGACGCGATGGTCGCCCTCAAGCCACTGGGATCGACTGCTGGCTCCGATCCTGCCGAGACAGGTCGGTTGTCCCTCAGGCCGTTGATCAGCGATCCTGATCACTCATTCGCCCGTCCCGTAGACGGTAACCTCGCGCTCGTCGGCGCTCTCGGCAGTTTCGACCCGAACGGGGAACGAATCGTCCTGTTCAACCGGATACGTTTCAAACTCAAGCGTGACCTGTTCGGTCGAACCAGAAGCGACTGTTACTGATCGAGTTTCCACGACTTCCGGGTCCTCGCCGACTACGAGTTCTACATCCAATGTAGTGGTTTCGTCACTAGTGTTCTCGAGTGTAGCAGTCACCTCGAGCGTTTCACCGCCCGTCACAGGATCGTTCGACTCGATGATCGTCACGCTGTCACCGTCAGCATCGGTTTCAGATTCGTCACCATTGTCAAGTGTTGCGCCCTCATCAAACGCCCATACAGCCATCTCGGTCGTCAGAACGTTGTCTTCGTCGAGTATCCAAACATCGACCGAATCGTCCCGAAGCCCACCTCCTTCAATCGATGCCGTGTCAGTAGTCCCGGAGACATCAGTTGTCGTAGCACTGACTGCAACATGGTGCCACCAGATTACACGATCGAGTTCGGCACCCGAAGTAGAGACGTCGACCTCGAGTTCGTAATCGCCTTCTACAGGAACCTCTGTTGTAGCAGGTCGAGCCGCGTCCAAGGAAGGGGATACATTGCCATCAGGAGCAACTGTGACTTCCCAACTCGTCCTAAGATTCTCAGTGGCATCGGCTACGGCGACTACCTCATGGGTGCCTATTGAGTCGAAAGTGAGTATCCTGAATTCCCAACCAGTCTGATTTCTGTACGCACTGGGCCGGTCACTCTGTGGACCCAAGGTGTGTTCCCCATCGACGAACCAACGGATCTGATCAGTTTCCTCTAGCATGCTCGTGTCTACCTCAAACATAATCTCCGATTCCGGCCGGACAGATACTTCACGAACCGGCTCCGCATATTGTGGATCGAGTTCATCAACCCCTAGAACTTCGACCATCGTTTCCGCAGAGCGGCCACCTGCTTGAATAGCTACTGGGAATTCGTCATTTTGGAGTACCGGATACGTAGCGAACCGAAAATGATCAATCGTCATCGAATCGTTTGGCTCAATCGAATACGTCCGGCTGTCAACAACCTCTGGATCTTCCCCAACAACCAATTCGATGTCTTCGGTTACTTCCTCCTCGCTTCTGTTCTCCAGTTCTGCGGTCACCTCGAGGTCACTGCCCCCTTCAACCGGTGCGTTCGTCTCGATGATTTCGACTGACAGATGGTCAGATGCACTGACAGCTGTAGACCCGACCGTGAGCGAGCCGATACTCATGCCAACCCCCGAAAGGTAGTGTCTTCGGTACATGTCAGCTTGAACCACATCGATCACTGCCATAATACTTACATTGATATCTGTACAGAATATTACAAACAAGTTACCGGTCGCTCATGCTGATTTAAAATTGAACGTCCATCTGTACTGTGTAGCGCCGACAGACTACGGTCGTACTGACGTCGAGGGGGCACTCTGACCGTTCGGATACAAAATCAAATATGCGCCAGAAGGTGCCGATAGCCGGGTAGTGCAGCAGACTCAGGCTGACGACTGGCCGATTGAGGCGACATCCAATCCGTTCGACTCAAACGCTGCCTTCTACAGGCACGTCAACTCGACCGAAAACATCGAAAACAATACAGAGATACTCGTCGAGCACTTCTCAGAGCTCGGTGACGCATACGCCAATTCTCCTGCCGAGTAACGTTCTGGGCCCTGGTAGCTGTCAAGACATGATCGTTTAGCGATGCAGACTGACGGCACCCGAAAAGACGCCACAATACGAGTAGTGTCTCAGTCAGCAACGCGATCTGCCCATGGCGCTTTGCTGTCAGACAAATGTGTCAGGTTCGAATTGGGCTGCTTGTCGAAGGTGGGGGAGGGCATGTTCGTAGCTTGCACGTGCAGCGAAACCGAGATCAGTTCCGACGACGGGGGGAATCTTCCCCAAATGGGGCTTCGAGCTCTTCGCTGATCTGGATGACGAGTTCTGAGATGCTAATACCGTGGTGACGTCCCTCGTCAAAGAAAATCGGGATGGCTTCGTCGATCGGTTGTAGCTCTTGTATTTATATTTTGACATCAATGGGGCAGCGAGAGCTTGTGCTCGGTCGTACGTGACAATATCACATGGATCGTACGGGTGCGGAGGATGTCATTCGTCGGTCAATCGCTGGAGGGCCCTCGCTGCGCGATCTCTAACAGCTTCGTTCGGATCGTTCGCTCGGAGATCACGAAGTTTCTCTTTTGGGACCGGTGCGTGAGCGTTCGCAATGAGCGTACAGGCGTTGGCTCGGACATCGGGACTGGAATCGGTAAGCGCATCCTCGAGGTGCTGGTGTTGGTCCCGAACCGCATCTGGATTTGCTTCACCGGCTTGCAGGAGTGCGATTGAGGCGTTGATGCGGGCCTGGATGTTTGGATCGTCGAGTCGGTTAGCGAGTTCGGTTACGTACGTGATCACGTCGGCTGGGTGTTCTTGTGCGATGTCTGCGAGGAAGCCGGCGGCGTTGTTTCGGGCGCGTTTTGCGTCGGCATCGAGGTGGGCTGCGATGGAGTCGACATGGTCGGCTGCAGTGTCGGGGTAGTTGGCGACGACGTGGCCGACGGCTGCAAGCGTGTTCGTCTGGATAGTCGGTACTTCCCGAAGGTTGCTTCGTGAGTTGTGCTGAGTCTCGGGAAACTGGAGCAAACGCTGGTGTGGTAGCTGAGTGAAGGACGAAATAGAGTTCACAGGTGAAGGAATCCGCGGTAAGAAGGCTGGGATACGCCGTTCTAGGCGAATGCTGTTGCTCGTCAGACCTTGCCCCAGGCCGCGGGCTGGCGTCAGCCCGCGGCCGATGCGTACGTTTCTGGCACACCCACGCCGTTCATCTCAATCTCCCACGTCCGCTCTAGCTCTTCCTCTAACGCGTGTCTGATCCAGTCAGAGAAGGTCTTGAACGTGAATTCCTCGGGTAGGTCGCGCCCGCCCCGCCGGGGGCGGGCGACGACCGCCCATCGAAGCACAAGCCAGAGGTTCTCCAACAGGAACCCAACCAGGACGAACGCGAAGCGGATGATTGGGTCCTGTGTTGTCGTTACCGCCCGTGCTTGGCGAAATACACGGTAACTCGTTTCGATCGCTGACCGTTTCCGATAGAGTCGTTCGACTTGTTTCGGCGTGCGATCGGCCAGATCGCACGCCACATAACCTCGAACGACTTCGCCGCTTTTCCCGCGATCTCCGGCGTGATAGGAGACAGCGACCGCGAGCGGGAATTCCAGTTCCCGCTCGCGGCCTTTGTACATCCGATAGGTCGTCATGTACGAGCAGTGCGTATCCAGCTTCTTCCTCATGCGCTTGCCCTTCTTTTGGACGGGTACGACAGTCGCAGCAATCTCCCGCGAACGACGCAGGATACGTTCGTTGTAGAAGCCACGATCAGCTAAGAGAAGGTCTATCTCGAAGGGATAGGCTTCGACGCGGTCGAGAACGCGCTCGACCGCGTCGGCTTCTTTCTCATCGCTCCGGACGTACGTCATGGCCAACGTCACCGGCTTCCCGTTCGAGACGAGATACGCGGTACAGTACCGGTGACACGTCGTTGTTCCGTCTTTCGCGTGCATGCGACAGAGTTCACCTTCTTCATCGGCGTACGTTCCGTGATAGGGGTTATTCACGAAGTCAATGGAGACGATCCTCGACCGATCAGGGTCGAGGATCGTCATCGCTAACTGCATGAGAAGGCGGTTAGCAACCCGCTCAAGCCACTCCCGGTTGAGCGTATGGAGCCAGTCCATGACAGTGTCATCACAGGGGGCGTTGTCGTTGTCCTTGCACGTCTCCCAGATGGACGTCTGGTTGACCGCTGCAAGAATGACGACAGCCCAGATCTCGCCGGGATCGAGGGGCGAGCCCTCGATTCCCGGCAGCGGGAGCTGACAGATGACGTCTTTCGCTAAGTCTTTGACGTCCGAATCCGAAAGAACACCGTCTGGTTGAGGTATGGTGAACACATTCTCTCAACCGGACATTCTCCCAATCAGAGCAACGCTTTAGCTTCGGCTCTCACACCGGTCGGGAAGTACCGATAGTTGCGTTCTCGGTGTCGAGTTGGTCGAGTAGCGTAGAGAGTCCTGGGAGGAGCTCCTCAGGGTATGCGTCCGAGATTCGGGCGAGCGTGTACGTTGCGTATTCGCGGGTGGTCTCGTCGGTGTCGAGTGCTGAGATGAGTGACGGGACGGCATCGATCGCGGCTGCCGGGTCTTCTTCGGCGAGGGTCATCAGACACCAAGTAGCACGGTTTCGCACGTCCGTGTTAGAGACGCCCGTGAGTCGAGCAAGGTCCTCGACGTGACGTCCCAGGTGTTCTGGGTGTTGCGCTGCGTACGTCGAGGCGTGCGTGACTGGGGACGAGGTGTCCTCGGAAATGTCTGATGCGTCGATGTTCCTTGCGAACTTCCGCAGCAGTAAGGCAGGGTACGCTGAGAGTTGCATGGCTGTTTTGAGAACGTCGATGGTGAACTCGACACGCTGTGCTGTGGTCAGGTACTCGGCTTGTTCTGCGCGTCCCCGCAACGCGCTTTTGTTCGGCAGATCGATATCAGGGCCGGACGATGCGTCGTCAGAATCCGAGGCTGTGGCCTCCTCGAGGACCGTCACGTCGGAAATATCTGGGAGTTGAATGCGGCGTGTGTCGCCCGCTGCCGTGGTGAAATCTCGTGTCAGTGGTGCGTCGATAGGAAGTGCTGATGGGCGTGGTTTCGTCCACGACGTCGCATGGATGGTCTCCTCTCCGTCTCCGACGTGTAGTTCGACCATCTGTTCTAGTTTAGTGGCGGAGTGAAGTAGCATCTCAGCGGAGACTGTACCTAATTGGGAAGCTATTGGCTAAGAGACTGGGTTTGCTGGA
>NZ_RBZW01000061.1 GCF_006543045.1 Salinadaptatus halalkaliphilus
ATGAACGTCAATCTGGCACATCTTGTCCTCAGTCGCTTGGATCGAGGCTACCCAGCCACGTCCTGCGAACTGATATTGAAGATGCAACAGGCTATATACTAACAGATCGTGCCGGTATCAACATCGGAGAGTATAGAGACGAAGAGCAGGTGTACGAACGATTCGGAGACCAACTTGACCAAGTAATCAAAACCCGGATTCAAAACCTATCACTCGACGAACGCCGCCTCCTGCACACATTCCTCACCGGGTGGGGCGATGAAAGAAGTGTCAGGCCTGACTGGCGTCTTAAGCCGCAGTTCAATGCGTATCACGAGCTTTGGTTCGACGAATCTGCAGAGGTCGACACGCTCTTGGACGTTCTAGTCCGCACCGGAATTTGTTCATTCGGGACATACATTGACTCTTCCGGTGACTCCAAAGGACATCGATACGCAGTGTACCACGGTGTTCGAGAGAACCCAGAGGCATTCATAGATGTGACATCGGTCAGCCCGGACACCGTGAGCATTGATGTATTCGACGGCTATGAGTCGAGTATCCCGCAACTCGCTGGATTAGAATACCTCCTTGACAACGACGGTGAAGCGTCACGGACTAATCTCCGGGATGCACTGCTCAGCATCGATCAAGACGCGTGGATGACCTTCGACATGCTCGACGGTGCCATCACTGAACAAGACGACACCGTCTATCTCGATCCACTGCTCATCAATAACGCTACTCGGTGGCTGACTGAGCAAAAGCGGCGCTGTGTGATCGATATCGATGGCATCGAGCGCCGATTAAGCCAAGCCGACGTCATCGACCTCCAACTCTCCTTCGACAATGAACGACGCGTGTACCACGGTCAATTGCTGACACTGGATGACGAGGAAATCCAAATTGTCGTTACACCGTGGCTCACCGAGGATCAAGCTGAATGGATTGACCACACTGCAATCGTCATCATCACTAGCCCGTATTCGAACAAGGTCGTCACCCGTCAGCGAAGCAAGTACGGCGAGTATCTCGTCCTCGGCATCACCGAAAACGAATTCGAAGTGTATCGGAGTCTCCCGCATGACGATATCGCTAACCCGATCGTCGAAGCATTCGAAGACGACTATACACTCATAAACCAGCACGTAGACTTGGACGCTGAAGACACATCGACGAATCCCAACCCGAAGCAATCCGTTGTAGACGAAACTGAAGCGACCACTACAAGCGACACCTCTGAGACAGACACTACTGAGGAAGCACCAGCAGTGAGCACTGCTGACGTGCCATCTGAGTCACCGGCTGATGAGGTTGATCTCGTCGGTGAACTCCTTACGCAGCGGGAAGGCGCGTTCCCAGCGGATGTACTCCGCGACCGACCGCTGATTATCCTGTTACACAAACCAGCGAATGACCGGTACGGAACGATGGTCCAATTCCTCTGCCGTGAACTGTATCATCACTTGGAAGGCGGGCTTCCACGCGGTCAGATCCGCGGCGATGCTAGGGATGTCGAACGCCACCTGAAAGCGAGCAACCGCATCGAATTCATCGACGAGACAGATACCGAGTTCTTTGAACACGCCCGGACACCGACGACCTCAGTCACAAACGACCAAGTCCAGTGGAAGACGATTCGTCGTCGCATTCAAGAGCTGGATACGCAAGGCCTCGGCTTCCTCATCTTCCAACTCCCAACTGACTTCGTCGACACGTTCAAACGAGAACTCGTTCAACGAGTTCGTCCTCACCGTCCGCAAGTCATCGAACTGAACCCGCCACTCCACCGCGGTGAGTACGCAGACCTAGATGGGTACCTCGACCGGGCGGTCCCGACTGCCGAAGCATTGTGGGGCTTCCCGGACTTGTCCGGTGACTTCACCTTCCCAGCCGAAGACGAACCAACGTTTGACGATCTCTTTACCCTTGCCGAACGTCGCGCTTGGACCCAACTGCACCGCGGCACGTCAGAACCGATCGAATCGGACACAGAATCCAAATCACCTGTCATGGCAGTCCGCCCGAATCAGCCCGGAGACGGCGGACAAAACAATGAGAGTATGCTGCATTACGCCCTCAAAACGTTCGTTGTTCGGTGGCTCATCGAATCAGAAGGCCACGGCTTTGCCTCAGTCACAACCGAGACCGACACGCTACTCGCACAGCAAACAAGCCAGCAACTCATCCCGGACATCCAACACCACGGCACCGTCTACGAAATCGAAACCCTGTACGGCACCGGGACACCACTACTCGCACTGAAAGAAACTATCGAAAAGTACCGCCGCCACGGCAAATCACCAGACATCTGTCTGGTGCTCCCGCCACTTGCGGGATTCCTCTACTACAGCGAAATCATGCGACTAACACACGAAGTCCACGAACAATGGGACCTCGTAGTTACACCGCTGATTCCGAACCTCCAATCCACAGACTTAGTTCCACTCAGACACCTCAAGTACGCCATCCAGCAGGATAACCAGTTCTCTGAGTGAACACCAGATAGTCTTGCATCGACTGTCTAGTGTGCCTTCAGCCCTGAACTGCTAGGTTTATCTACGTAGAGCGCCTCTATAGTGTGCTCAGAAAATTCCTGACGTAAACCATGCCACGAACA
>NZ_RBZW01000062.1 GCF_006543045.1 Salinadaptatus halalkaliphilus
GTCTCTTCAACACCCTTACTGATCGACTTGGATTTGCCAAGTCCTGGATCGACCAGTTCCTCAGTCCATATTTGCAAAAGTTATCTTGATCATTACACCCTCGAGGTGACCACCGAGGCCACCAACTGGGCGGCAGACGGCGAGCAGACAGTCGAACTACTGGACTTCGACGACGACCAGCAGGACACCGAGAACGTCGCACTCGAGAGCGGCGACACCACCGAGGAAACCCTCGAGTGGGCGACCGAGATCAGCGACGCTGGCACGGAGGAGGTGACCGTCGCCAGCGAGAACAACACCCACAGCGAGGACGTTACCGTCGAGCAAGCCCCCGACGATCCCTTCTTCGATGTCACCATCGACGACATCGACGCCGTCGTCGATGCCGGCGAGACCATCACCATCGACTACACCGTCGAGAACACCGGCGACGAAAGCGCCACCCAGGATATCGTCGTCGAAGTCGACGGCGAGACCGAAGCCACCGACGACGTCAGCCTTGACGGCGGTGCCGACACCAGCGAGACGGTTACCTACGACACCGACGACGGTGACGTCCCCGAGATCGACCTCACGGTCGCCACCGACGACGACACCGCTACCGAAACCGTCGCCGTCGAGGACGACCTCGATCCCGCCGACTTCACCGTCACCATCGACGACGTCGACGACAGCGTCGATGCCGGCGAGACCGTCACCGTCGACTACACCGTCGAGAACACCGGCGAAGCACCCGACAGCCAGGACATCGTCGTCGAAGTCGACGGCGAGACCGAAGCCACCGACGACATCAGCCTTGACGGTGGCGACGACACCAGCGAGACGGTCACCTACGACACCGACGACGGTGACGTCCCCGAGATCGACCTCACGGTCGCCACCGACGACGATACCGCTACCGAAACCGTCGCCGTCGCCGGCCCGACTCTCGCAGTCGACGGCCTCGCTGAGGCCTTCCCCGACGGCCAGCAGGGCGACGACTACGGCACCGCTACGCTCACCGTGACCGAAAGCAACGACATCACCGCCGCAAATCTCTCGGTCGAACTCACCGTCGAGGGCGAGGAGGCCGACGAGCCGATCGTCGCGAACGCGACTGCCCTCGAGGACCTCCGGAACGAATCGACGACCGCCGAAGTCGACATCGGCGTCATCGAATCCGCCGACACCTACGAGGCAACTGCGACGGTTGACGCCGACGATGTCGATCCCGTCACCGAAACTCACATCTTCACCGTGGACCCCGTCGAGACGAGCACGCTCACCGAACTGACGATAGCCGGGCAAGGCAACTCGGCCGCCATCGACGAGGGTGACACCGCCGACATCGCCGTCGACGTCGAGAACGTCGGCCCCGTCACCGACGACATCACCGTCGATCTCACTATCGCCAACGGCGAATCGACGACCGACAGCCGAATGGTCAGCCTCGATCCCGGTGCAACCGAGTCGATCACATTCGAGGACGCCATCGACGGCCTCGTACCCGGCAGCTACGCGGTCACCGTGGACACCGCGAACGACACCCTCACCGGCGACCTCGCGGTCGAAGTCGAGCGTACGATCGACGACGAGGACGACCGCGAGCTGGATGCGCCTGGCGATTACAACCTTGAAGACGATCTCGAATTCGACGGGGCCGAAAATCCGGGACTGTCGATCGAGGGCAGCGATGTCCGCGTCGACGGCGGCGGCAACACCGTCTCGGCAGCCGACACCCCCGCCATCAGCGTCACCGACGAGGCCAGCGCCACCATCTCGAACCTCTCCATCTCGACGACCGACAACACCTCGGCCGTCGATGTCGGCGCGAACGCAACGGTCACCGTCGACGAGCTTACCCTCGCGGCCGATCCCGCCGCCGAGACAGCCGGGGTCATGACCGTCGACGAAGAGACGGACGCCGACGGTACAACCCTCTCTTTCGAGGCGACGGCGGTCTCGATCGCCGCTAACGCCTCGCCCCCCGCGGCCCCGGACGATCACGAACAGCTAAACCGGAGTTTCGAGGCCGAACCGACCGACGACGCCGACGGAGTCGATGCCGAATTGGCCGACCTCGAGGTCAGCTACGCCGAGGCCGACCTCGACGGCGTCGACGAAGACACCGTCGACCTCTGGAAACACGACGGCGACGCGTGGACGGATGTCGAGAACGCGACCGTTGACACCGACGAGAACGTCGTAACTGCAAATATTACCGACTTCTCGACGTTTGGCGTGTTCGGCGAAGCATCCGATGACGACGATGACGACGATGGTGGCGGTAGTGGCGGTGGAACTGGCGGTGGGCAAGCCTCTGCGGGAACCGCGACGTTCGAACTCGTCGAAACAGAACTCAGCGACACTACCCTCGAGGTCGACGATTCGCTCGAGCGAATCACGGCCGAGGTCGAAAACACTGGTGACGCATCGGGCGAAACCGAGCTCGAGTTCATCGTTGACGATGCGGTGCTCGCGTCCCAGAACGTCGACCTCGAGGATGGCGAAAACGAGACCGTCGAACTCACCGATATCGCGCTCGAGGAGTTCGATCCCGGCGAGTACGAGTACGCCATTAGACTCGACGACGACGAAGCTCGGGGGACGCTTACGATTGAAGAGACACTGTCCGAGCTTACGGTGACGGTCACCGACGCGGATGGAACACCGATCCCGCACGCGACGATCGACATCGGCGACGAAACGGCTACCAGTGACGACAGCGGCACAGCCGTGTTCGATCTCGCGGAGGGTGCGTACACCCTCGAGACGGCTGCTGATGGCTACCACGAAGAGCAAACAGCACTCACTGTCGACGGCGACGAGTCGGTGTCGATCGCGCTCGAGTCCGTCGAAACGGATCCCAGCGACGACGATACCGGCGACAGCAGTGACACAGACGAAGATGCCACACCTGGACTTGGTGCTGGAACTGCTATCACTGCCCTCGTCGCACTTATTATCGTATTTATTATAACTCGTCGTCAGGACAAGTAACTGATCGACCGGGACGGTTTTCGTTGAGTTGCTGAAGGAACTGCTGTACGGAATGGAGTTCGTGTTCTTCCATCGAAATTTCCGCGAGCCACTCCGCGTCAGATGGTTTTAACTCTTACAGGCTAAGTCCCCGTCCTCAAGGAGCAACGCAGACCGAAGGTCGAGTAGCGCAGTAGGGCGGGGATACAGCCGTAAGCTATCGCCACTCACCACCGAAAAGACTAATATATATTCAATATATATTCGTGTATGGGCACGTTCGAACTGGAAGGTGAGGAAATCATCGACCGTGAAGCGAAAGAGTTCGGTGGGAGTGCCCACGTTACCGTTCCTAAAGACTGGCGTGGTGCGGACGTGAAAGTCATCCGCGTCAGCGATCCCGACGAAACTACCGACGAAGCGTAACACCATGAACTACAACTACAGGTATCGCATCGAGCCGAGCGAGGCCGTCCAAGTCGAGTTAGAACGGCATATCGATACCTGTAGGCAACTGTACAACCACTTCCTATACGAACTCCGCAACATCGACGAGTACCTCTCGTACACCGCGATGCAGAACATGCTGCCCGACCTGAAAGACTGGTGGGACGACCTCAACGATGTGTACTCGAAAGTGTTGCAGATAGTTGCCCGCCGCGTCAGCGACAATCTCGACCGCCTCAAAGACCAGAAAGACAACGGGCGAAAGGTCGGGACGCTCAAGTGGAAGCCACCGCGAGAATATCGAAGTCTCACCTACAACCAGTCTGGTTTCGAACTCAAGAACACGAGTGACCAGACCACCCTTGAACTTTCCAAGATAGGTGAGATTCCGATACACCTCCACCGCGACATCCCCGACGACGCCAGCGTCAAACAAGTCACAGTCAAACAGGAGAAAACGGGGGAGTGGTACGCCACCTTCGGCATCGAAACCGAAGATGACACGCTCGAAAAACCCGTACTGGTTGAGGTTGACCGTGAGAATATGGTCGGCATTGACGTGGGAATCATCAAATACGCCCACGACACCGACAGCACGATAGTAGGCAGCCTCGACCTCGATGCCGAGTACGAGCGACTCGAACGCGAGCACCGGGCGTTGAGCCGCAAAGAACAGGGGTCGCAGAACTGGCACGCGCAACGCCGCCGCGTGGCTCGCATCCACGCCCGCATCGTGCAGAAGCGTCGAGACTTCCTGCACAAGTTGTCGGCGTACTACGCTCGTGAGTACGACTTTGTGGCCGTGGAAGACCTCGATGTTCACGGGATGATGCAACTGCCGTCGAACAGTCGGAACCGAGCGTCGGCGTCGTGGCGAACGTTCATCGACTTCCTTGAATACAAGTGCGACCGTGAGGGAACGCACTTCGTGAAAGTCGAACCTGAGGGCACGACACAGGAGTGTGCCGAGTGTGGTGTCGAGGTTGAGAAGGCGTTGTGGGTTCGTGAGCATTCCTGCCCGACGTGCGGGTTCGAGACTGACCGTGATGAGAACGCCGCGTACAACGTGCTGCAACGTGGTCTTCAGGAGTTAGGTTTGGGACACGCCGAAGTGACGCCTGCGGAGACTGCACTCCCTACGTCCGCGACTGGTGGGTCTTCCACTGTCGTGGATGCAAAGTGCGTCGTTGAAACAGGAAGCCCCACCCTCAAGGAGCGAGCCACTACTGTGGCGAGCGAGTAGGTGGGGTAGTTCACAAGCGGCCGAGAAATGTGTACCACCGATGGAACGACGACAACGATAAAGTCACTGCATCGACTGTGAGCGATCATGACCGACGATACCATGCCAGATCTCGTCGAACCCGACTGGCTCGAGGCGCGCCTCGACGAACCGGACGTGCAGGTCATCGACTGTACCGTCCATCTGAGTTTCGATCCCGAAACCGGCACGAGACACACCGAATCCGGCCGCGCCGACTGGGAGCAAGGCCACGTTCCCGGCAGCGCCTTCGTCGACATTCCGACCGAGCTCTCCGAGACCGACGACCCGGACTACCCCTATCAGGTGCCCTCGAGCGACGAGTTCGCCGCGGCGATGGAGCGGCTGGGCGTCGGCGACGACTCGCGAGTCGTGCTCTACGATTCGGCTGGCAACAGCTGGGCCGCGCGCGTCTGGTGGCTCCTTCGAACGTTCGGCTTCGATCGGGCTGGCGTTCTCGACGGCGGCTGGGCCACCTGGATCGACGGGGATCGACCAGTCTCCGAGGCCCAGCCCGAGCCGACTCGAGCGACGTTTACGCCAGAGTACCGCCCCGATCTGATCGTCGACAAAGACGACGTGCTGGCCGCGATCAACGACCCCGACTGTGCGCTGATCAACGGCCTCCGTCCCGAGGACCACAGCGGAGACGGCCTCCGGAAGTACGGACGCCTCGGCCGGATCCCCTCGAGCGAGAACGTCCCGGCCGTTGGCGAGCGCGCGATCGTCGACCAGGAGACGGCGCGGTATCAGTCGCTCGAGACGCTTCGCCAGCGGTTCGCGCAGGTGGGTGCGCTCGAGGCCGATCGGGTACTCACGTACTGCGGCGGCGGTATCGCGGCGAGCAACGTGGCCTTCGCGCTGACCCGCCTCGGCGTCGACGACGTCGCCGTCTACGATGGCTCGCTTGCGGAGTGGGGACGCGACGAGTCCTGTCCGATGGTCACGGGGTGATCCGGTCGAGCGCGGTCGACGGCGTCGTGACTACTATCGGCGGCGTCTGGTTACTCGGGTGGAATCTGGAGGACGAGCAGGATGATGACCCCCGCCAGCCCCGCTAATCCCAGGAAGGCTTCGTTGAAGTAGCCCCAGTCGGCGAACGTGCCGAATATCGTCGGACTGACGGCAGCCACCGCCATCCCGCCGGTTCGGATGACGCCCAGGCCCGTTCCCTTGATGTCGTCGGGGACGCCTTCGATGATGTGTGACTGAGCGATCGTCCCGCTGCCGAGCATCGGCGCGATCAGCAGCGTCACGAGCGCAATCGGGACGAGGCCCTCGAGAAAGGGGAGGGCGACGAGTGCCGCCCCGGAGATCCCCATGACGGTCAACAGCGAGAGACGAATACCGAAGCGGTCGTAGGCCATCCCCGAGAGGGGCTTGATACCGACGCCGACCGCGAAGAAGCTCCCGAACAACACGCCGGCGACCGTCGCGGACATGCCCTTCTCCTCGATGAGGTAGGTCGGATAGAAGCCCGTGAACGTGATCCAGACCGTCATGTAGACGATAAACGCCGCCGAGCCGTACAGCACCGGCCGCTTGCGAAGTGACGAGCCGACGTACCGGATCGTCTCCCTCGAGACGCTGTCGAACCCGCTGTCGGGCCCCGACGTACTCCCAGGGACGTAGATCCAGAGAGCAAGCGCCACGACGACGAACAGCGGCAACGTATAGGCAAAGCCGAGTTGCCAGGCAACTGCCGCGGCGAGCACACCGGCAATTGGCGGTAACAGCGCCTGCCCCGCGTCTGCGGCGGCGAGGGCGATGCCGACTGACGTGCCGACGCGCTCGGGAAAGAGATCGTCCAGCGCCGTGTAGCGTGCGACCCCGAAGAGGGCGATTCCAAGGCCCAACAGCACCGTCGCCAGAAAGAGGAGCACGATCGAGCCAGCAAGCACGATGAAGACGACGGTGATCGCCGAAATCACCGTGCTCGCGACCATGATCCGGCCCTCGCCGAGGCGATCGGCGAGTATCCCGCCGGGAACCTGTCCGGCCGCGTTCGCGATCCACAGCACCGTCAGCAACATCCCTGCCGTTCCGAGGTTCAGTCCGTAGGCCGCCCGTAGCTCCGGCAAGACGACCGGGTAGACCATCTGGACGCCGATCAACAGAAACGAGCTGCTCGCGATCGCCAGCAGCGCTTTACCGCGCCCGTCACCCTGGACGCCGGCGACGACGCTGCGAACGCTCGAGCGAATATGTCCGTGGCTCACGTGAAACTGGTGAGTCCTTGTCCGGTCGGCACCATCAATACTCGCGACGGGTAAGCGCTTGCCGCGTTTTGATCGTAGATTCGACAGCGGTCGCTACACGGCGTGTCGATCGATATCGAAAACGCGTTCCCTCGAATGACTCGAGCGGCGGCTGTGAACGACCCGTTAGAAGGGGGCTTCGGGACCTTCGTCGGCCGCGTCGTCGTCGTCGACGGTTTCGCCGGGGAAGGATGGCTCCATGCCCCCGCCCATGTCTCCGCCACCGTCCATGCCGGTGTGAGCGTTGACTTGCTCGATTTCGGGAATTTCCTTGACCATCCGGCTCTTGATCGCCTGGATCGTCATCGGGGAGATCCCACAGCCGCTGCAGGCGCCACCGAGAGCGATCGTGACCTCGCCGCTCTCGCGATCGAGGTCCTGAATCGCCGCGCTGCCGCCGTGCATCTGGATCTGCGGGAAGTTGCGTCGCAGGAAGTTCGTGACGCGCTCCTCGAGGTCGCTCCCATCTTGGGCTTCGGTGCTCATGGAAGTCCGTTGGGTATCAGTCCCCCTAAACCTTCCGTCCACCATGTTCGCAGGTGCCACGGTCGAGGCCGTGTTGGTCGACAAATCCGCGGTGGGAGCCTGCCAGCGACACCGTTAGGCGAAGCCGAACACGCGCTGGAGCTCGGTCTCGATCTCGCCGACGTGGATCTCGAGAATCTCCTCGAACCGGTCTTCCTCGACCAGAACACCGGAGAGTCGATCGTAGGGATCGTCGGGGAGTTCGACGCGAAACTCGCCGTCACCTTCGTAGAAGGGCTCGCTCTCGTTTAATACCTGCTGGTCGATCGCGTGGACGAGTTCCGAGTCGTAGTTGTCGTTCATCCGGTTGAACGCGTTCTTGTACGCCTGCTGGAGTTCGGGAAAGTAGTTGGCGTACTTGTCCTCGAATTGCTCGGGATCGAAGTCGGCCATGTGCGAGAGATAGGGAAGCGACGACAAAAGTCGGACGATCGGCCGGCCACTGTGGCTGTCGTCGCCGCCCGAGCGGAAGCGAGCGGGGGGATCCCGTCACCGGAGGGTGCGAGTGCAAGCGGAACACCCATACACGCATCCGCCGATGATCCGGCACATGGTCGAGGATACCCACCCCATTCCGCAGGAAGCGCTGCCGCCGGAATGGGGGCCCGCCGACGTTCGAGACGGCCGTCTCGGCTACCGACGAGGCCGACTGCCGATCGAACTCATCGCGGATCGGGTCACCGCCGATCAGTGTCACCCGGCGCTTGGCGTCGGCTGTTGCTGGGAGCTTCGCTGTCGCTACTCGCTCGGCGATCGGTCGGTCACCGAGACCATCGGACACGTCTCGACGCGCACGGCCGCCGCCGACGGGTTGCTCGAGTGTATGCACCGCATCCAGGCGGCAACCACGGATCCGAGCGACCCGATCCGGATCTGGTCCGCCCTCGAGGACGTCTCGTTCGCGGATGTCGTTCCAACGCGCGTATCGTGGTAGGCAACTGGTACAAATCAATCGTCTGCCGTCGCCGTGCCGTCGGGACCGTCCGCCTCGATGTCGGCCTCGATGCTCGGTGGATACACGCCGCGCTCGAGTTTGAGATCCGATTGCGGGCGGGCCATACAGGTCAGCGCGTAGTTTTCGGCCTCCTGCTCGGTGAGTCCGCGGGCCGCCGGCTGGGTGACCTCGCCTGCGAGAATCTCGGCCGAGCAGGCCAGACACATCCCGACGCGACAGGAGTACTCCTGGGCGATCCCCTCCTCGAGACACCGGCTGAGGATGGTCTCTGTGTCCGAACAGGTGATCGTCTCGTCCGTCCCGACGAATTCGACGGTGTACTCGGTCATGGGCGCCGATACGAAAGGGGCCACTAAAGGTCTTTATTCCGCCGAGAGGCAGCCGGCAGCGGCATCGATCGGCCCGGGACGGACCCCAATCGTCCATAAAACGTTTTCTTGCCTGGGTATCCACAGTAGTGATATGAGTACACAGGAGCAGTCGGCTGGTGCTACCACGGGCGAGGTCCACTCTCCGGACGTGGTCGTCGTCGGCGCTGGAACCGCGGGCTGTTACGCCGCGGCGACCGTCGCACGCGAAGGGTACGACGCCGTCGTCCTCGAGCGCAAGACCGAGGACGAAGCGGGCCACATCGCCTGTGGTGACGCCCTGAAGGGGGCCAGCGACTTTCCCGACTCGATCCCGAAGTCCCAACTCGAACCCGCGATCACCAACACCGAGGTCGATCACGGCCGCTTCGAGATCCCCCAGGAAGACACCGTCCTCGAGATCCCCGTCCCGGGTGAACTCGCCGTCGTCGACCGCTTCGAGTACGGCAAGCGAGTCATCGAGGGCGCCGAGAACGCGGGTGCGACACTCGAGTACAACACGGTCGTCCAGAACGTGATTCAGGCCGCCGACGGCCAGGTGACCGGCGTCGAGGCGATGCGCGCCGGCGAGCCACACACCTACGAGGCCGACGTCGTGATCGACGCCGCCGGCTCGCTGTCGGTGCTGCAAGATCAGGTCGACTTCGGCGAGTCGACATTCGACACCAACGTCGACTATACGCACTTCTGCTCGGCCTATCGCGAGATCGTCACCGTCGACGAGCCGGTCGAGTGGTCGGACGCGCTCGTGTTCAAGCCGACCGAGCGCGCGGCGGGCTATCTCTGGTACTTCCCGCGGACCGAGACCGAGATCAACGCCGGACTGGGCTTCCAGATGACCGAAGAGCCCATGCAACTCGTCGACGACCTGAAACGCGACCTCGAGAATCGCGCCGAGTTCGCCGGCGCCGAGGTCGACGACAAACTCGGCGCTGCGCTACCGACGCGACGACCCTACGACTCGGCCGTCCATCCGGGCTACATGGCCGTCGGCGACGCCGCGGGCCACGTCAACCCCACCACCGGCGGCGGCATCGCCGGCGCCGCCTACGCCGGCAAGTACGCCGCCGAAGCCGCCATCGAGGGCCTCGAGACCGGCGACCTTAGCGAGGACACGTTCTGGTCGTACAACGAGCGCGTGATGGACCACTTCGGGGCTCGCTATGCCGCCTTAGACGTCTACAACATCCTCTCGACGGCCGTCGACGTCGACGACCTCATGGGACTGCTCGCGTCGATGCCCGGCGACAAACTCGCCGAAGCCCTCTACGCCGGCAGCACCGACTTCGGCACGAAACTCAAACTCGAGGCCCTGCTCAAGAGCCGCGGCCACTGGGGAACCATCTGGAACCTCTACCAGACCAAACGCTGTGCCGACGATCTGCTCGCCCACTACGAGGCGTATCCCGATCATCCCGGCGCGTTAGAGCACTGGCAGCGACGCCGGGACGAACTGATGGATCAGGTCTACGAGACGACCGGCGCCGAGCCGAAATACTAGCATTCCTTCGCCAGCGACCGTCTCCTATCGTCGGAGCCAGGCGAGCGGTTTCGTCACGGCGAGGTGGTAATCCTCGTGGGGATCGTACGTCGCAAACGCCAAGCTGTTTGCCATCACGCTCACGCTCGAGGTGGCCATCGCCAGCCCCGCGAGCGCCGGATTCAGCAGGCCCAGCGAGGCGATCGGGATCAGCGTCGTGTTGTAGATGAAGGCCCAGAAGAGGTTCTGGCGGACCTTCGAGATCGTCGCCTCGGAGATGCGGACCGCCTTGAGGACGTCCGCGGGATCGTCCCGCATCAGCGTCACGTCGGCGCTTTCGATGGCGACGTCGGTCCCCGAACCGATGGCGACGCCGACCTGGGCCGTGGTCAGTGCCGGCGCGTCGTTGACGCCGTCGCCGACCATCATCACGCGCGAGCCGTCGCCCTTGCCAGTTCCGTCGTCGCCAGCCTGCAGCGCTTCGACGTGATCGGCCTTGTCAGCCGGCAAGACGCCCGCACGGACGTTGTCGGCGTCGATCCCGACTTGGTCGGCGACCGCCCGCGCGGTCCGTTCGTTGTCGCCGGTCAGCATCACGACCTCGGTGCCACGCTCGTGAAGCGCCGCGACGGTTTCGGTCGCGCTCTCGCGAACCTCGTCGGCCACGGCGAGCACGCCGAGTAACTGTCCGTCCACCGCGACCGGCATCGCCGTCTTCCCCTCGCGCTCGAGTCGAACCAGCGTCTCCTCGGCGGGTTCGGTATCGATACCGGCGTCCTCGAGCAGTTTCCGTCGGCCGATCAGCACGCTGCCGCGGTCGGTTTTCGCGCGGATGCCGTGGCCCGGGACGTTCTCGAACTCGCTGACCTCGCCGACGGGGACATCGCGGTCTGTGGCACCCTCGACGATAGCGGTCGCGATGGGGTGTTCGGAGCCCGACTCGGCCGTCGCCGCCGCGCCGAGGACGACCGACTCGAGCGATTCGCCGCGCTCGGCGACCATCCCACCGTCGGGTGCGGTATCGTCGCCGTCGAGGCCAGGCTCCGTCTTGCCATCGGGTTCCGTCCCGCCATCGGTCGCCGGTCGCTCGTCGACGAGTTCCACGTCGGTCAGGACCATCTCGCCGTGGGTCAACGTCCCCGTCTTGTCGAAGACGATGGTGTCGATGCCACGGACCTGCTCGAGCACGTCGCCGCCCTTGAAAAGGACGCCGTTCGTCGCGCTCAAGGTCGAGCCGACCATCGTCGCGGCCGGCGTCGCCAGCCCGAGCGCGCAGGGACAGGCGATCAGCAGTGCGGAGGCGAGCACGATCACGGCGAACTCCAGCACCGGAACGCCGTCGATCGGCCCGCCGCCGACCGGCTCGAGCACCGGGAGCCAGGAGCCGAGCCACGCCGACGCGCCGTAGAGCAGGTCGGGTGCGAGCAGCCAGACCGTGGCCCAGAAGAGGGCATTGACGATCACCGCGGGGACGAAGTAGCCGCTGACCGTGTCGACCAGCCGCTGGATCTCGGGCTGGCGCGACTGGGCTTCCTTGACCCGGTCGACGATCTGCTGGATCGCCGTCTCGGAACCGACCTTCGTCGCCTCGACCAGCAAGACGCCGTTCTCGTTGATCGTCGAGCCGACGACCTCATCGCCCTCGCCTTTCTCGACGGGGACCGACTCGCCGGTCAGCATCGACTCGTCGACGGCGCTCTGCCCGTCGACGACCACGCCGTCGGTCGGAATCTTCTCGCCCGGCCGAACCTTCAACACGTCGCCGACGGCGACGGCCTCGAGGGGCACCTGCCGTTCCTCGCCGTCGACCACGAGCGTGGCTTCTTCGGCCTCCATCTCGAGGAGCTCGCGAAGGGCGCTGCCCGCGCGGGCCTTCGAGCGGACCTCGAGCCAGTTGCCGAGCGTGATGAACCAGAGGATGAACGCGACGGCCTCGAAGTAGAGTCCGGCGCCGGCGACGAGTCCGACCAGCACCACCGTACTGTAAACGTAGCCCGCGGAGGTGCCGAGTGCGACGAGCGTGTCCATGTTCGCCCGCCGATCGTTCGAGAACGCGCGATAGGCACCCGCGAGGAACTCCTTGCCAAGCGTGGCCATCAACAACGTCGCGAGGACGAACTCGGCGAGCCCCAGCGTGCCGACAGCGATTACGCCGAGGTCGATCGTGCCGAAATCGGGCAACGCCACCAAACCGAGCATCTCGAGCATGATCGGGACGAACGGGAGCGTCAACAGGCCGCCGCCGATCACGAGTCGGCGCTGACGGCGCAGTTCTTTCTCGACGGCGCGCTCGCGCTGGCTCGCCTGTGTGCCGTCGGTCTCGGCGTCCTCGCGAACGGGGTCGTAGCCCGCCTCCTCGATGGCCGCGTGAATCTCGCCGATCGCAGCGTCGTCGGGATTGAACGTAATGCGAGCCTCGTCAGACGCGAAGTTTACGTCCGCGCGGATGACGCCCGGCAGACCCTCGACCGCGTCGCCCACCGTCTCCGAGCACGTCGAGCAGGACATCCCCAACACGGTGACCGTCTCGGTCGTTCGCGCAGCCTCGTAGCCGGCATCGTCGATCGCCGCGTAGATGTCGGCCAGCGAGACGATGTCGGGATCGTACGCGACCGTCCCCTCGTCGGTCGCGTAGTTCGCACTCGCCGACTCGACGCCCTCGAGGTCGGCCACGGCGTCCTCGACGGTCCCCGAACACGTCGAACACGACATCCCCGTGATCTCGAGGTGCGCTCGTCGTTGTTCCATAGTCGAATGCAGGGCCTCGAGGTTGAAGCGATTTCCCCTGTTCCCACGTGGCTGGTATTGTCGAGTAAACGAACGATCGTCAGTATAGTCGCTGTGTCTGCTCGCTCTCTCGTTCGGCCATAAATCCCTCGATTGCGACGACATCACCGCTCTCGAATACGCCTTGGCCCCGTTCGCGAACCGGAATGACATCGCCACGAGCGGTGGTGATCCGATACTCGATATCGAACTCCCGTCGTTCGTCGAGCGATGTCTGAACCGCGTCCCAGACGGCATCGGCGTCGTCGTCGTGGATGATGTCCTCGCCCAGCGATACCGAACCCGACACGAGTTGCTCGCTGGTGTATCCCGTCAGCCGTTCGGTCCCCGCCGACGCGAACATCACCGGCCACCCCTCGTCATTTTCGACCCGGTAGGCCATCCCCGGGAGGTTGTCGATGTAGGAGGTGAGATGGGTGACGATCTCGACCTGGCGGTCGGCCAGCGTCTCGGCTTTGCGCATCTCCGTCGTGATCCGGTCGGAGCGGTCGTCGACGTCCTCGATCCCGTCGGTGATACGCTCGACCGTGCTCGCCTGCTCGTCGTTGACGGCCGCAACCTCCGAAATCCCCGTCGCAGCCTCGTCGACCGTCGTCGTGATCTGGTCGAACCGGTCGATCACGTCCTCGAGCTGGCCGCTCGTTTCCCGGAGCAATTCGTTGGTCCGAGTCGCATCCTGGCGCGTCCGGTCGGTCTGGTCCTGGATCGCCGCCAACTGGTCGGAAATCTCGTCGGCGTGGTCGCTGGTCTCGGTCGCGAGCGATTTGACCTCGTCCGCGATGACCGCAAACCCCTCACCGCCTTGACCCGTCCGTGCGGCCTCGATCGACGCGTTGAGCGCCAGTAAATTCGTCTCGTCGGCCACGTCGCTGATGATCTCGATGATCTCGTCGATTTCGTCCATCTGGACGGCGAGTTCGTCCGCCGTCTCGGCGAGTTGTTGGGCCGACTCGACGACCTCCCCCATCGTCTCCCAGACCGTCTCGCTCGTCTCTTGGCCGTCTGTCGCAGCCTCTCGAGCAGTCGTTGCGGCGTTCGAGACCTCCTCGGAGGTCGCCGCGACCTCCTCGAGTGACGCACTCAGTTCTTCGATCTCGCGATAGACGGCCGTGATATCCTCGCTGTGGACCGTCGTCAACTCGAGTGTCTCCCCGACGTGGTCGCTGATCTGGTCGGCGTGATCGATCGCTTCGGCCAGTTCGCCTTGGTCCCCCATAGTGGCTCGAGCGACGAAACGGTGATAAACATTGTCGCCAATACGTTGCTTTTCAAACAATATTCTCCCAGCAGAGTGCCGAATTCTCACAGTAGTTCTGTCCGACAGTATGAATACCGTCCCCGTTCCACCGTCGCCTATGCGACTGTTCGTCAGCGTCGACCTCCCCGACGATCTCGCCGAACCGGTCGCCGATCTCCAGGCCGAGTTTGGGGGCGCCAGCGGGCTGAATTTCGTCGATCCCGAGCAGACCCACGTCACGCTGAAGTTCCTCGGCGACGTGAGCGAGCAGCGACACCCGGCGCTCACAGACGAACTTGCAGCCGCCGTCGCCGAGGCCGACGTCGGTCCCTTTACCGCCCGCTACGGCGGGCTGGGCGTCTTTCCCTCCCTCGAGTACATCAGCGTCCTCTGGCTCGGCCTGAAAAACGGCAGCCAAGAACTCACCCGGCTTCACGAGGCACTCGAAAAACGGACGACGGCGATGGGGTTCGACCCCGAGGACCACGACTTTACACCCCACGTTACGCTCGCGCGGATGGAACACGCCGGCGGCAAGGAGCTGGTCCAGAACCTCGTTCGGGAGCGTGACCCGACCGTCGGCGAGACCCGCGTCGCGGAGATTCGACTCACCGAGAGCACGCTCACCGACGAGGGACCGGTGTACTCGACGCTCGAGCGGTTTTCACTCGAGAACGTCGATCCGTGACCCACAACGGGACGCCGTCAATCCGAGCGGCCCCACGGGTGAGTGTCTCGAGCACGCTCGAGCGCACTGGACCCCGAGATGGACAAGATTTTAAGCCAGCGTGGGCTACGTCCGGCTACTATGGGTAAGAAATCGAAGGGCAAGAAAAAGCGTCTCGCCAAGCTCGACAAGCAGAACAGCCGCGTCCCGACGTGGGTTATGGTCAAGACCGACATGGAAGTCACGCGCAACCCGCAGCGACGCAACTGGCGGCGCAGTAACACGGACGAATAACAATGAGTGCAAGCGATTTCGAGGAACGCGTCGTCACCGTCCCCCTTCGCGACGTCAAGAAGGGCGCGAATCACGAAGCTGCAGACCGCGCGATGACCATCATCCGCGAACACCTCGCGAAGCACTTCGCCGTCGACGAGGACGCTATCCGACTCGACCCCTCGATCAACGAGACGGTCTGGTCCCAGGGTCGCTCGAACCCGCCACGCAAGCTCCGCGTCCGCGCCGCCCGCTTCGACGAAGAGGGAGAGGCCGTCGTCGAGGCCGAGGTCGCCGACTAAACTTGCAACGTCTCGCCTTCGCCGGGTCGTCGTACGTCGGCGTCTTCGCCCGTGCGACCGACTCGTACGTCCTCGTTCGCCACGACGTCGACGACGATGTCGTCGATGCACTGGCCGACGAACTCGAGGTGCCAGCCATCCCGACGACCGTCGGGGGCTCCTCGACCGTCGGCGCGTTAGCGACGGGTAACGAAAACGGGCTCCTCGTCAGCTCACGCATCCTCGAGTACGAACGCGACCGCCTCGAGTCGGAGCTGTCGGTCCCCGTCACCGAACTCCCGGGGACGATCAACGCCGCCGGCAACGTCGTGCTGGCCAACGACGCCGGCGCCTACGTCCACCCCGACCTCCCGCGGGAGACGATCCAGCTGATTCAAGACGCTCTCGAGGTGCCCGTCGAACGCGGCGACCTCGCCGGCGTCCGCACGGTCGGGACCGCCGCCGTCGCGACCAACGAGGGCGTGCTCTGTCACCCGAAGGTGACCGACGATGAACTCGACCGCCTGGAGGACACACTCGACGTCCGAGCCGATGTCGGTACCGTCAACTACGGCGCGCCGCTGGTCGGCTCGGGACTGCTCGCCAACGACGCGGGCTACGTCGTCGGCGAGGATACCACCGGTCCGGAACTGGGCCGAATCGAGGACGCGCTGGGCTACATCGACTAACCGATCACCTGCAACTGCGTTTCGATACTTCTTGCGGTCGACGCCGTCCCTAACGAGGCGCCGTCCGGCCCGTTCGCGGCGAGTCAAGGGTGTACAATCTTGTATCCCGATCACATACGCCCGCCACCATGCACGACACGATTGCCGTCGCCGAGATTATGGTCGCCGATGTCGTCACGGCGCCCCTCGAGGCCATTGCGACGGATGCTGCGGTGCAGTTACACGAGGAACGCGTCAGTTCGGTGGTCGTCACCGACGACGGTTCGCCAGTCGGGATCATCACCGAGGGCACCTTCGCGACGGAGCTTTGTCACCGATCCGACTTGGGCGAGACGCCGCTTGCGGACGTCATGTCGGCGCCGCTCGAGACGGTTTCCCCCGACGCCTCGATCGTCGACGCGGTCGAGCAATTGCGTGACGACGAGATCGAACACCTACCTGTCGTCGACGGATCGGGCGATCTCAGCGGGATCGTCACGACGACGGAACTGACCTACTACGTACCGCATCTGATTCACCAACGCCGGAGCAGCGACGCCGATCGGCCGCCGAACCGCCAGGTGCGAACCGACACCACCTACGAACGCGACGACTGGACGTTTACGTACCACGGGTCGGACGAGTCGTCCGTCGACGTGGGCGACGTTGCTCGCTTCTCGAAGACGATCTCCGACGGCGACATCGACGCGTTCGCGGAGGTGACGGGTGATACAAACCGAGTCCACCTCGAGGAGGCCTACGCCGCCGAGACCCGCTTCGGCGAGCGGATTGTCCACGGCGTCCTCGCCAACGGTATCGTCAGCGCCGCACTCGCCCGGCTGCCGGGGCTGACGATCTACCTCTCTCAGAAGAGTAGTTTCCTCGCCCCGCTGTCGGTCGGCGACCGCGCCACTGCGGAGTGTGCGGTGACCGAGGCACTCGGCGGCTCGAAATACCGCATCGACACGACAGTTACCGACGGATCGGAAACGGTCGTCCTCGAGGGTGACGCCGTCGTTCTGATCGACGAGCTGCCGGATGCGGCTCCCCTCGAGGGGGCGTCGAGGAAGGACTGACGCCGCTGGCGAATCGGAATTGCTGCAAACCGAATCGGGGTCGAATTCGCAAGCGCGATCTAGAACGGGCCGCCGCCACCCATGCCGCCCATACCGCCGCCACCGCCGCCCTGTTGCATCTGTTGCATCATGCGTTGCATCTCCTGTTCCGAGCCCATGTTCTGGAACTGTTTGATGGTCTTTTCCATCATCTTGTACTGCTCTAAGAGCTGGCGGACTTCGTCCTCGCTGGTACCCGAGCCTCGAGCGATACGTTCGATCTGGCTCGCGCCGATGGCCTTGGGGTACTCCTTTTCGGCCTCGGTCATCGAGTCCATGATGACACTGAAGGTCCGCATCCGGTCCTGGGTGACGTCCATCGCGTCGTCAGGGAGTTGGTCTTTGATCCCGCCGCCGAAGCCAGGGATCATGTCCATGACCTGATCGAGCGGCCCCATGTTGTTCATCGCCTCCATCTGCTTTTGCATGTCGTTTAACGTGAACTGGCCCGAGAGCATGTCCTCGGGGTCCCAGTCTTCCTCCTCGATTTCGGTCTGCTCCATCGCGCGCTCGACGCGCTCTGCGAGCTGGCCCAGGTCGCCCATGCCCAGCAGCCGGGAGATGAAGCCGTCGGGTTCGAAGCGTTCGACGTCTTGAACCTCCTCGCCGGTCCCGAGGAAGGCGATCGAGGAGTCGGTCTGGTCGACGGCCGTCAGTGCGCCACCACCCTTTGCGGTCCCGTCGAGTTTCGTGATGACGACGCCGTCGATGCCGATCGACTCGTCGAACTGCTGGGCCTGGTCTTTCGCGCCCTGACCGATCGCCGCGTCCAAGACGAGCAGGGAGGTGTCGGGCTCGACGACGCCCTCGATCTGCTCGATCTCGTCGATCAGGTCGTCCTCCAGGGCGTGGCGACCCGCCGTGTCCACGATGTGGACGTCGGCCTCGCTGGTCTCCTCGAGACCCTTGCGAGCGATTTCGACCGGATCCTCGGCGTCGGGGTTCCCGTAGAAGTCGACCTCGGCGCGGCCGGCCATCTCCTGGGCCTGATCGTAGGCGCCGGGTCGGAAGGTGTCGGTCTGGATGACCGCCGGCCGGAGCCCCTTCGTCGAGAACCACCAGGCCATCTTCGCCGCGGAGGTCGTCTTCCCGGATCCCTGTAACCCCGCAAGGAGGATGGTTTGTTCCTCGAGGGGCAGTTCGGTCGAGTCCCCAATGAGGTCGACCAGCTCTTCGTAGACGATGCGCAGGACGAAATCGCGTGCCGGCGTGCCGGCGGGAGGTTCCTCCTCGAGGGCGCGTTGCTTGATGTTGTCCGACAGGTCCATCACGAGCGAGACGTCGACGTCGGCCGCGAGCAAGGAGCGTTGAATCTCCTTGACGATCTCTTCGACGTCTTCCTCGCTGAGTCGCGACTTCCCGCGGAGTTTGTCGAGGGTGCCCCGCAGAGAACTCCCGAGATCGTCGAGTACCATTTGCTCGCTCTACGGGACGACGGCGTTAAAGGTTTTTTCTACGGGGACGGGTCGATCACTGACGGCCGGCACTCATACGGACCGTTGTAGTTCTTTCCCGGTGATCACCGACCCCGTCCGGGTGATCACCGGGAAAACGCTACAACAATCCGTATCACGAGTCGGCGTCCGCCCACCGCTGTTCGACTCGCTGTTCGACTGCTGCGACGACGGTCGAGAGGACATCGAGGGGATGGAGCGAGGGTAATTCGAGATCGGTTGTCTCGGTTCCCGCCGGCGGCAGGTGGAAGTGACAGCGGGGGTCGTGTGCGTTCGGATGTCGGTCCCATCGACACTCCCAGTGATCCTCGTTTACCGTCGTCTCGACGTAGTGGACCGAAAAATCGTTCGTCACGAACCAGCGACAATCGAGTCGGACGGACGCGACCGAGGGTGGAAACTGCTCATCGTCGACCTGCGCCTGCAGCACGCGCGGTTCGTCGCTCGTCGGTTCGAACGTCGTCTCGGCGACGAGTGGTTCGGCCTCAAGCTGGCGCTCGAGCACCTGCAAGGTTCGGCGATCGGGTGGGCCCGTCGACGGCGGCCCGTTACCGGCCGGCGGCGCCATCAGGCTGGAATGAGATGTCCGTCGTTCTGGGCGATCTGTCGGGCCAGTTCGTAGAGGCGAATATCCCGTTCCAGCGCGTGCCAGTCGCCGACTCGTTCCATCCGGGTATGGATCGCTTCGTGGCTGTCTCGGTCGTATACCGAGACATCGGACGGGGTAGTCGTTCCGAACTCGTCGACGAAGTCGTCGCGACGCCGCTCGAGCGTTGCGACGCGATCGACGAGTTCGTCGACCGTCGACTCCGCTGCGAGTCGATTCGCTTCCTGCCACTCGAGGTAGCCGTCGTTGCGCTCGTAGCGAGCGGGCTGGGCGTCGTGGTGGGCACGAGCGACTCCCATCTCTGCGAGTCGATCGAGGTGTTTTTTCGCCGCGTTGGGTGAGCACTCGGCCGTCGAAGCGATATCGGCGTACGACATCGGCTCCGTTGTCCCGAGTACTGTCTCGTAGACGCGACGAAACGTATCCGTCGACTCGCGCCATCGAGAGCGAACGTCGTCGATGGCGTCCTGCGAGGGCACGGGATCAAAGTCGGTCACGATCGAAGAAACGCACTGGTCCACAATATATCTATAGATCTCACAGATATCTGAGAGTGCTGGCTGGCGACGACGGGTATTTTACTCGACCCGAACAAGCCACCAGTATGAGTTCGGACCCGGACGCGGATCCTGACGAGTACCCCGCCCTCGAGGACGCAGCCGTCACGATGCGAACGAACGAGCACGGCCTCCACATCGCCGACGACGAGGTGACCGGCGTCTCGAGTCAGGGACAGACGCCGGAGGCAGCGCTCGAAAACCTCGCGGAAGCCGTCGACGCCTACACCGAGGGCACCGAAGACGAGACCGGCGACGACTGGCTCTAACCGCCCCGGCGAGCGCACACGTCCGTTTTAGGCGCCTGCTCGTGGTCGACCCGTCGTATGGACGAGTACGACATCGTCGTCCTCGGCGGCGGCTCGGGCAGCCACGTTGCGACCGCCGCCGCCGAGGACGGGCTGGAAGCGGCGGTAATCGAACGTGGCCCGCTCGGCGGCGCCTGTATCACCAGAGGCTGCGTGCCCTCGAAGGCGCTGCTTCACCGGGCGGACGTGGTCGACGAGATCCGGCGCGCCGGCGAGCGCGGGCTCGACGCGACGCTCGAGGGTGTCGACTACGGCGAGATCACGTCGACGATTCACGACACGGTGTACGAGAAAGCAAATCGGCAGGCACAGAGCCTCGAGGACGCCGACGACATTACGCTCTACCGCGGGGAGGGCCGGTTCGTCGACGAGCGAACGCTCGCGGTCGACCTGCACGACGGCGACGAGCGCGAGGTGCGAGGCGAGACGGCCGTCCTCGCCGTCGGCAGTCGTCCGACGATCCCGCCGATCGACGGCCTTGAGCAGGAGGAGTTCCTGACGAGCGAGGACGCGCTCTATCTCGAAGAGCAACCCGACTCCCTCGTGATCGTCGGCGGGGGCTACATCGGGGCCGAACTGGGCTACTTCTTCGGCGCGCTCGACACCGATGTCTCGCTCGTCGGTCGCCGGGACGTCCTCGTCCCGCGGGAGGACATGGCGATCAGCAACCTCGTGACTGACTCGCTCGAGCGCTACTGTGACGTCTACACCGGCTACGAGGCCGCCGAAGTCGAGCAGGACAGCGATCGGGTCGTCGTCACCGCAGCGCCCAGCAACGACGACAGCGAGAGCAGTGGCGGCGACGACGGCAGTGGTGAGACGATAGACCTTGAGGCCGACGACCTCCTGCTCGCAACCGGGAGAGTACCCAACACCGACACGCTCGCGCTCGAGCAAACCGGCGTCGAGACCGACGACTCGGGCCACGTGGCGGTCGACGCCCGCCTCGAGACGACCTGCGAGGATGTCTGGGCGCTCGGCGATATCGTCGGCGAGCAGCCGTTCAAACACGCCGCGGACTACGAGGCGCAGGTCGTTGCGGCGAACGTCCTCGACGACGCCGACCGAGAGGTCGACGAGGGGGCGATGCCCCACGCCATCTTCACCTCTCCGCAGGTCGCAAGCGTCGGGCAGACGGAGCGCGAACTCGAGGACGCGGGTGAGGTGTACGAGTCCGCGACGGTGCCGTTCGACATCGCGCCGCTGGGGATGATACTCGAGACGGACGGCGTCGTAAAGGTGCTGGCCGATCCCGACGGCGAGATCCTGGGTTGTCACGTCGCGGGGCCCCAGGCCTCGACGCTGATACAGGAGGTCGTCGTCGCGATGGAACGCGGATCGGGGACCGTCGAGGATATCGCGGAACCGGTGCACGTCCATCCGGCGCTCTCGGAAGTCATCTACGCGGCCTTCGACGAACTCGCGGACCGCCCCTACTCGACGGCACCCGACTGGCGAGATAGCAGCGATCGGTGAATCGAAGGTAAAACCCAGTGGAAAATATTAATTGTGTTTGATATGAACGTCTACCCGGCCCTCCATGAATATCGATCTCGACGGCGGAAAGGTACTGTACGCACTGGGAATCCTCTTCGCTCTCGGTGCGTTCCTGTACTTCGTTCGGGACGTGGTGTTTGGCCTCTCGATTACGGTGACCGCTGCCCTGCTGTTCGTCCTCTTCGTCGCCTTCTTCGTCGGCGGACTCACCCTCGAGCGCGACGTCCTCGACGTGGTGGCGTTCGTGCTCGCAGCGATCGCCTACGCGGTCTTTCTGGGCTACATCGTCAGCAGGTACGAACTCGGAGAGACCCACATTTTCCTGGTGCTCGCGCTCTCGGCCGCGTTGTTCGTCGCGCTCGGGTACGGCGTTCGGGATCGACAGGTCGCGGTCACGCCCCGCACGGCCGGCCTCGTGGTCGTTGCACTGCTTGGCGTCAGCCTCGTCCTCGTCGGCGCGGACATCCTCGGCGGCGGTGTCAGCTACGACATCGAACTCGAGGACAGCGTCGCCGCAAGCGTTCCCGAAGACGTGCCCGACGATCGCGAACGGGTGCGGGCCGAGGCCCACCTCGGGACGGTCACCGCGACGAACGAGTTCGTCTTCACCCGACCGGTGGCGCCGCCGTCGGTCGAGGCCTGCGTCGTCGGTTCCGGCGCGGTCTACGACGCGCACGTCCCCGTCAACTACGATCCTCCCGGATACGAACGCTCCGACGTCATCGGCGGCAGCGCGGCCCACAGCTACGACCTCGAGGCCCACTTCGTCCTCGATGGCAACCAGACCGGAGAAACGACGTTCGCGGTCGAACGCGGCGACGACTGCGACGTGACGCGGGCCGAGCCGACGCTCATCGTCGATATCGACGGCGATCTCGAGGGGAGCCGACCGACGCCCGTCTGATCGCTCGAGAACGATGGCACGAGAAGCGACGCTGTCGGGAACAGTCACTCGGTGACGATCTCGACATCGCCGACCTGTCCCGCGGGCTGGTACTCACAGCGGTAGGTGTCGATCGCCGGCGTCGCTTCGAAGCGCAGCGTCTCGGTCGCGCCCTCGCGTTCGTTGCCGTCGGTCGCGTAGCCGTCGACGACCTCCCTGTCGTCATCCCAGAACGCGACGTTGTGGTGAACGCCGTCACGGTTTTGCCAGGTGAGTTCGTACGCTTGGCCCTCGAAAAGGACGAGCATCGGGTTTTCGACGCGATCGATTGCCGCCGGTTCGACGCCGACCCAACCGCCCACCCAGCCGTCGAACTGGATATCGTGGACATCTTGCCACGCGTCGGGATCGGTGTCGCCCTCGAGTGCGTCGGCTTCGTCGACGACAGGTTCGGGCTCGGTCTCGGCGTCGGGCTCGCCAGTCCCGAGACAGCCGGAGGTGCCGGCGACGGTGGTCGCCGCCAGCGAACCGGCTATCGTCGAGAGGAACGTCCGTCTCTCCGTGCGGTCGAACGCCATCGTCGATCGTACGCCAGCCGGAAGGATAAGTCGTCGTTCACGCAAACTGGAATTCGAGGAGATCGAACGATTCCCTCGAGAGCCCCGCGAGACCGAGCGTTCGCTCGTGAGCGTCACTGCCGCCGGTCGTGAGCAGATCGTGGCGCTCGATCGCGTTCCGAACCGGCTCGAGATCGACATCGTGGCCGTAGGGGTACTCGAGTTCGATCGCGTCCAGTTCGGCGGCCAACTCGAGTGCGTGTTCGGGATCGGGATAGCGTAGCGGGTGGGCCAGCGAGACGAGTTCGCCCGCGGTCGAGAGCACGTGCCGTCCGCGATCGAACGACGGGACGTCCCGGGCCACGAAACACGGGCCGTCACCGCCGATGAGGTGCTCGAAGGCCTCCTCGTAATCGTACTCGGCGTCGGGGTGGGCGTCGATCGCACGGGCGACGTGTGGCCGCCCGAAGCCGTCGGTGACGGTCACGTCGAGGTCGATCCCGAGTCGGTCCTCGACGTTGTCGACGATCGCTTGCCCGCGCTCTTTGCGATTCGTCTGAATGCGATCGACGAGCGCCTCGAGGGCCGTCGTCGACTCGAGGCCGTAGCCGAGCAGGTCGAGTCGTTGGCCCGCGTCGGTCTTGACCCGGAGTTCGATCCCGTTGACGATCGTCACGCCGTCGCGCTGGCTCACGGGGCCGTCGAAGGGCTGTAGCCGGTCGTGGTCGGTCACCGCGACGACGGCGACGTCGGCGCGGTCGGCGGCGGCGGGCACCGCCGCGAGTTCGAGCGAGCCGTCCGAGCGGGTCGTATGCACGTGGAGATCGGCGTAGGGCATGTGAAAGATCGGGCAGTCACAGCGAGTAGTTGGCCGTATAAAGACGTTTCCCGCCGAAATCACCCATCGCCAACGGCAGTATCGACGCTGGTCCGTGGGAGGATATCCGGTATACGGATAGAGAATACAAGGTGTATAAGGTATACCGTGTGCCTAGAAAACCATTATGGACAATGTTTATAATCATTGTTCACCACGGAATAGACGTAATGCTGCCAACCGGCACCGCCATCGACGACCACGAGTACCCCGCAACTACCGAGGAACTGATCGAGGCCCACGGCGACCGCACCCTCGAGCTACCGAACGGCTCCGAGACGGTCGCGGACGTACTCGGTCGGCTCGAGGCTGAAACCTTCGACTCCCCGGAAGACGCCCGTCTTGCGGTTTACTCGGCCGTGAGCAACAAGGCGGTCGGCCGCGTCGGCTACAGCGATCGCGATCCGACGCCGGTCGGTAGCCCGTACAAACCCGACGCCGTCTCGTTCTAACAGCCGTCCGTTTTCGCGACTCGTTCGCTCCCATCTGTTCTAGTTTAACGCACCGAGGCATCCAAGGACATCGGACTAGAATCATCAGTAACTAGGAATGTGAGAATCCGGTGGATAGTGTGACTT
>NZ_RBZW01000063.1 GCF_006543045.1 Salinadaptatus halalkaliphilus
AGCGGGAGATTTGGGTCATGGACAACTCGACTCTCCCGCTTCAACTCCTTTGATTTAGCGACCTATCCCGACGCCGTCCCGTGATTCAACAGAGCCATTTGTTTCCATCAAATAGATCTCGCTTTCAGCATCGTATTCTTCGTCAAGATACGCTTCGCCGCTATCAGTGATCGTGTAAACGCCGTTTCCAAGTGGTGTCAGCAACCCGTGTGTAGCTGAAATAGAGGGCGCTGTATCCCCGCCCTACTCGCTCACTTCGCTATGCTCTGTTCGCTCCTTACGGACGGGGGCTTAGCGCCCTCTATTTCAACTAATTATAAATCGAACTGGTGTAGTGGTAATAAGGGTCGGATGGGGGCTGGAGCTCAAACACCGATACGATGGCCAGCAGATTTAATTGAATTATCGACACAATTCAGGTAGCGGGGAGCGGCGGTCTGTCGTTGCCATACGGCTTCGCCACACGGGACATCACCTTTCCCCGCTACGAACGCATCACCGCATCCGATCGTAGCCGGCTGACAGGGGGTATGGTCTCACCCAGGGTCCATGTCACAGCCGGCATACGTGTTCACACCCACGCAGAGTTGTAGCTTTCCAACCATTTATGTGTGAGAGCTACTAACAGACAATCGGCGGGGGATGGGGGAGTTCGTCAATAGCCTTTGGCCGCTCTCGTGACCTCCGCTGCACGATCACTGTCCGCTTTGCCTCTCATACAGCAAGCGGAGAACACTGCCCCTCATTCAGTGTTCTCGAGTCAGTTTATACCTGTCTGAGAGCTCTCTCTTTCATCAAAGAGGAGATTTTCGACCAGTCATCAACACGGGTTTTTGATCCGTGCAGTTCCGTCCCCCTCGTCACACTGCCATAGCACAGGATCGCCCGCCTCGAGTCCGAGTTCTTCGGCGATCGGCTTCGGGATGGTCGTCGACACGGTATCGTCGGCCTCCCGTCCCTGAACCGTCGTCGTATTCGCGTACGTTTCGTGGATCGACATGAACGCTCCCTCAAGCCTATGCCTGTTAAATCTATCTTCTATGAATCGGTTGCGACGCCTGCGACCTCGAGTGCTTCCTCCCACGTGCCCCACCGAGTGAGATACGGCGATGCTGAGTACTCGCCGCGATCGTTCATTTCGGCTTTCGACGGCGGACGACCCAACTCGAGAGCTAAATCCTGCACAGCATCGATCAACGCGTCTGCGTCGACGCGCCGGCCGGGACGAACGTCGTCGGCCTCGAGCCCGGCTTGGTCGCGGGCGTCGAACCACGAGTCAAATCGGCCGTAGTAGGTCGACGGATCGTAGTTCCCATGTTCCTCAACGTCCTCGATACGGACTGGGTGGCCGTGTTCGTCAGCGATCCGCCGGAGATCCTTGAGTAGGTCGTCCTCCGAGACGTACTCGTGATTCGGCTCGAGCCCAGCGGCCTCGAGTGCCCCGTTCTACGAGTCCCACCGATTGTAGTACGGCGTTGAGGAATGCGGGCCATCCTCGTTCATTTCGGGACGCGTCGGCGTCTTGCCCAGCTCGGCGGCAAATTCACGCAGATCCTCGAGATACTGGTCGTCGGTCGGCATTTAGACCTCGATACCCAGGCCGGCGACAAATTCCTTATCGATGCTAATCGAATCCTCGTGGATCTCAGTGTCGGCGCCGAGCCACGAAAAGAAGTGTGCGAGGCTCTTTCGATACGCGTCAGTCCGATTCTGATGTTCGATCACCCAGCGATCCGTGAACCCCCAGTACTCGCTACGCAATTCGAGATACGTGCGAGCGAAGGCGCGACGGCGCTCCACAGAGACGGTCCCGAGATAGGTCGGGACGCTTGTCGGCTGTTCGTCGTCGGTTGGAGCCTCGAGACAGGTAAGGAGACGGCCCAAGACAGCGCCGTCGTCGCGAATCGCGCGCTCGGTACTTCGGTGGGCGTCGTCGGTTCGGTGTTCCATCGATTCGACGCCGAGACTGTCGAGCAAGTGCTCGAGGCGGTCGCGATCGTCGTCACCATCGACGCGGTAGTACGGGCCGTAGGTGTCGGCCTTGATCGTCCCGCGGGTGAGCGTCCAGGCGACGAGTCGGTTGAGCGGGCCAAATGCGTCGCTTGCTTCGGTGAGTGGAATCCAGCCGTGGCCTTCGGCCGTTTGAATGCCACGAACTGGGTGGGGGATTGCATCGTCGTCGATCCACGGCCGAACACGACCACGCGGGAGATCGAGACTCGCGGCGACCTTGCCGGCACTCGCGTTCGGGTTCCGACCGGTGTACTCAAGGACCCGTTGGTAATCCTCAACCGCAGTCCACGGATCGTCGTAGGCCTCCCCCTGGTAGGTACGGGCGAGGTCGATCGGTGAAACCAGCGTAGCCGGGTCGTTCACAGTCATTCCACTATGTGGACATCGTATACGTGTTTCCGCCCAATAGGACTGGATAAAACCGCCGGACAGTGACGCTTCAAGGGGGTGCTGTACCGATCCAACACGATGCTGATTATCATAACTGAAAGCCTTTCGCGACAGTCGTTTTCCCCGATGTATACACTATCGACAACTTATATATAGGGTGCTTGCCAACGGTAATCCAGCACCAAAATCGGTGGTCGGAAAGGTGATGCGCGGAGGATGGTTTCAACCCCCAATCCATCCGCACCTACACGGTATCACACCGCGTGGGATAATCGTTCCGACCGTTCACGGTGCTGTGCAAAGGATACTCATGTTCGACGGAAAACAAATTGCGAACAAACTGGTCGGATCGAAGGATGAACGTGCGGTCTCACCCGTTATCGGTGTCATATTGATGGTGGCCATTACGGTAATTCTGGCTGCTGTAATTGCTGCGTTTGTGATGGACCTCGGTGATATGAGTGGGTCCGCGAACGCCGGGATCGACTTCGATGAGGAGGGCGATCTTGTGACTGTACAAGTGATTGATGAAGGTAATACCGATGCAATTTTAGTCGAGGTTGACGCTGAATCCGCCTCTAGTGGCGAGGATACCAGATATGTTGACTACGACGGAGATGACGACGGTGACGGGGACAATCCATGGACTGTTGGAGATTCGCTAACTCTTGACTCGGACGATATTGATGACGAAGGAGAGTACAACTCTGGTGAACTCGAGGACGGAATTAACGGAATTACCGTCTACGGCGAAATCGACGGTGATCTTCAGGTTGTCGCCACCTGGGATAACTAACTAACCATCCACTGATTTCTTTTATAGATGTTCAGACGATCACACGGCCATCGAGCGGTATCGCCAGTTATCGGCATCATCCTGCTCGTGGCCGTAACCGTCATCCTCGCCGCCACAATCGCTGGATTCGCGATGGGGATGGATGTCGGCAACGAGGACATCCAGGCCGGCGTCACGATAGACGTCCAGTCGGCAACGAACACGATCGTCGTTGAGGTCGTCACGCTCGGGAACACCGACCACGTCGATATCGTCGGCGAGCCAGCAGACGGGCTTGACGGCGGTGCGTCGATCAGCGAGAGCGACCTCGAGGAACTCGATGTAGGCGATACCGTCCGAATCAATCACGACGACCTCGAGTCCGGTGCCGAATCCGGTCGAATAACAGTACTCGGAGTCAAAGACGGGAACGAGCAAGTTGTCGCCAGTGAAGACTACGACCTCAGTTAGAGGCGATCGGCCGGACATCACCGGGGCTCGGTATCGTCAGTACGAGCCAGCCAAGCAGCAAGTAAAGATCGACGAGCCCAAACCAGACTGGCCAGCCAACGACTGCAACCACGATCGCCGCAATCGCGTAGCCGACGATAATGAGTGACGGAAGTTATGGGCATGGGCTGAGATGGGCGAGTAATGGGAGGAGACCGGCGAGGCGATCTCGTTCGTCATCTGAGTGAGGAGGAG